>CAWFUX010000036.1:0-80993 GCA_963819085.1 uncultured delta proteobacterium | reverse complement strand
ATTGCCCCCGTGTCAGGTGTGACAGGGGCTTGCGGATCGCTGTTGCGATGTCGATGGGTACGATTGGCATGAGCGTTTTGTGCTTCGGCTGCGGCGCTCGGCCCCAGCGGCGCGGGTAACGCTCGTACCAATGGCGCCTTGACCCAGACGGCGGCTAACCACAGGAGCAGAAGCACCGCCGCAAAGCCGAGTAGATTGCCATAGGGTTTGCGCTTTCGTCGGGCCACAGTTGTTGCCAATCTGACGGATCTGTACCAAAAAGGAAAGCAGAACGCTCACCCAATGACAATCTGGGAAAGGTGTCGATATAACCGAGTGTGAACGCGGTAACCCAAACCCCACAAACCAACGAGTCAATCAATCTCTTCGAGTTCGCTTTGCCGATTTCACTGGCCTGTGAACATTGCGCCGGGACGTCTTGGCTGCATTTCAACTCGGCGAGCATAAGGTTCACAACTCTCAGGCTGCCGGCGGCGGCGCGATTGAGCCTGCGGTCAAGTACCCGTCGGATACGGCTAGGTTCAGCGGAAGGTGCGCCACGGTGGGTATGAGTCGCCCGTTCTGACCCGAGACCGGGACCAAGCATCACTGCTGACGCCGAGGACCTTCGCCAGTGAAACGAGGGTTGGAACGCTGGGCAGGGCGACGCCTCGCTCTATTCGGCCAACGAATTCCAGGGAAAGGCCCAACTTTTCGGCCACATCGGCTTGGCTCAGGCCCAATGCGGTGCGGGCGGTTCTTGCCGATTTCCCGATGGTTGTTGCGAGTTTGCTGTCGTCCATGCTGACCCACTAGGTCGGCCTCAACACCTACAACTGACCAGATTGACTTAGAAGGAACCCTCAGTGGATCATTCTTAGTTACAACCTGATATGTCTTATCTAATCACAGTGGACAGCCGTCTGAAAGGGCAAACGAGTATGGAGGACAAGGACGAAAACTTATACCGGTAGCTTGCTCAAGTTTACAGTCATCGGGTGCCTCGTATTTGGATGTCGGGGGCACGCTCCGGACTCCAAGGATGCTTCGGTAACGTCGCGTGCTACGGTACCAACCTTACCGGCAAGTACGCGAGTATCCGGCTCGGCATGACGCTGGCCGAATTGACGCAGAGTTTCTTCCAGTGGAACCCATTTAGAATTGCGCTGCTAAGCTTGTAGGCACCGAGACACCGGTTCAAATCATTCCGGGCAAAGAGAGCAAAGCCCAATCGGCTTGTGCACGTTGTCGCCAAATCGGCAACTTGACTCTACAAGACGAGGCGGCGCTCCAAGAGGCAGATGTTCCGGCCAAGTCCAGCTAACGGCGGTAGACGTCATCAGCCAACTTCGCGCAACCTTGCGTGCCGGTGCGGTACCTGAGCGAGTTGTACTCGCTGCAGCGGGCAATAAAGTCGAAAGAGCAATCGACAGCATCTTACAAGCTGGTTCTGCCCTTTTCGATGGAAGCATCGCCTTCGTGAAGACGAGCAACGGCCGCCGTTCGATGTGTGCCACCATTTCCCATGACTGCGATGACTTCTCAACGGACCTACTTCGTCGATTCATCTCAGGTGGGTACACGCTTGGCCAAGTGGACGCCGACGCGCACACCCGTGTTGTTTACGGCAAATGCCGTGGCGCGTACTTGTCCGACGAGTCGACATTGCGACATTCGTTTACTTCGGCCTTGGGCGCGCTTGGTGCTCATGGTTTTGCTCGTGCTGCCCGAGGAACTCATCCAATTTCCGCAGACGATCCGCCATCGTACGCGCTCATAAAGCAATACATGCGCATAACTGACGCGCAGGCCAAGCTTGTAGTTGGGTTGGCGGGAGCTATTGCCGCGACTGAAACGCACTTTCGCGGGGCAATCGTCGTCACACCGGAATCGCTTGAACAGGAGGCAGTCATTGATGGAGGCAGTGAGGGTGCCGATGCATTACAATCGCCAATCGTTTGGCTGCAAGATGGAAAAGTCGCGAGATTACAGTCAGGCATCTACGACGAAAAGATGCTTGGCGCCCTGACGAAAGAATACACCAAACTTTATGGGGCAGGCGACAGCAAAGGTACTAACACCGAGTGGCATCTTCCTGGCGGGACAGCCCGGCTCGATGTCGGCGCTGCCGCTATGTTGACTGTCGAGTCTCCAGTCATGAACCAAGCCCCAGCTGCCGTGGGTACTCAGCCACCGGCACCATCTGCGTCTTCGAGCGCAGTGCCTAATTCTAATACGCATGGAACAGCTGCAAACCGAGCGCCTTAGGCGTCCGAATCCGAAGTTACAAGAATTGACGAACTGCCATTGGTCACTCCAGTGACGACCAGACGGCAAATGATCAATATGAAGAAGGACACAGGACAATCGTGTTGGTTCAAGAGCGGCGCCGTAGTTTGCCACTCTTTTTAGCCCTCATATTTCAATACATGAACTGCTGAAGGTATTCACGACCATGGAAAGCCCTAATCTGAAGCCCTTGACCAATTCTAATTATGCCACGGCGATGGCTGGCTCGACAGCGCAAGAGGTTGTTCGGACAAGGGTATGGCAATCGGTGACTGCGGTAGAGACTGACGCAGAGCTACTGCCCTATTTACAGCAGACATTTGTTGAAGTTGCGGGCCGTTATCACAAGGGGCTGACCGATTTCTCGATTGGGGACGTGAAAAGAGCAGTCGATGCAACTTACGGCGTCATGTCAAAGTTTGCGCTTGAAAAGGTGACCCTAACTCAGTTTCAGAGATTCTCAAAGATCGCAAGCGTTGCAGTCGATATAGCCAATTTGGTCAGCTTCTCCATGGCCGTCGCGAACTTAGTGTCTGGGAAACTCGGGTGGCTCGTGTGGCACGTGTCAAAGAATGTGGCCGCCCCGCGTGTCAAGCGCGCGGCTGCCGTCTACATTGCTGGGAATCTAGCCGTCGTACTTTATGGCGGTAGCGCCTCGGAGATAACCTTCAAGCCTACAGGCCTGGACCCAATTTTTGATTCGATGGACCGCGGTACGTTGATGCTGCTTAGTACGCATCTCCAAGTTCACAAAATCGAGAAGCTAAGCAACGTGGAACTTATTAGCGAGATCTCACAGAGATTAGCCACCGAGGGCAAGAACCAAAGCATTTGGCGCGCGTGGTTTCCAAAGGATGCTGCCAGCTATGTCGAAGTACTAGTGGCTGTTTCGAAGGCTGCGGAGATCGATATCAAAGGCCTCTGGAGGGTAGAGGAAATCGAGGGCGCAATCTGCACTTCTTTGTTTGAAGGGATCTGGCAGCGCCTGACACCCGCGCAACGCCGAGAGCTCAGTGGGAAATTGGAATCTGAGTTCACGGCCATTACTGGGGCGCATATTGCCTCAGCAGCGGCGTTAGGAACAATTGGCGCGGCCCAGTTGAGCGGATTCGGAGTATATGCTGCGGCCTCGACCGTACTTGGTTTTCTGTCGAGCAGTCTTGGCATTAGTCTACCTTTTGCGGCCTATACGGGCTTATCGACAACGATTGCCACAGTCATCGGACCTTTGGGCGTTGTGCCAGCAGCATTTCTGGCTGTTTTCGAATTCCTGCGCGCCAAACCCGAAGGACTGCTCGGACCAATCGTCGTCATCGCAGCCTGGCGGTCCCATCTGTCCGCCGAAGGTCAGATAGGTTCCACCAATTCGAAAACCAACCGTGCCACACCAAGAATCACTTGCAGCATGGCACTTATGTTGATAGTTGGGGCGCTCGTCGCGGGGCTGGCCGCAGGCTTGGTATTCTCGCGATTATATTACTAACGGTTGGTTCAACGTCGCGAAAGGCGAGCGAATTGAAACGCAGGTCGTGATTTGTGCTTTTGGTGGGTACGCATTGAGGACTAGGTATCGCCACTCAATCGGGCGTTCATCAACGGCCGTTGCACAATTACAATGCCCATTAGCCGAGACTTCGTGCCGCCCAATCGCGCAACGCGACACGAACTCGGTATCAGGTGAAATTTTCAGCATAACTAACGCCGTCGCAGTTGCTGCCGGAGACGTTCAAACATGCGCAAATGCCGAGTGGCGGCGCGGTTCAGTGCTGGAGCGACAACACCTATGGCGAAATCGGTAATGGCACTGCGACAAGCAGTTCGGTACCAGTAACGTTGAAAGGGTTCTAAACGTGAAAGAAGAATCAGCCACAAGCAGGTTCATCTTTTAGCTCCTTGAACGCAAAACCTCCAATAAATCTGGGATAAGAATAGTACCAGATACTAGAGCAATCGAAAGATTCACTCGGAGCCAGTAACGTTCGGCGCGCGCCGCAAGGCGTGCGTCTCTGTCTAGCTCCGCGGACAGGAGGTACTATGACTCATACAAGTCAGCATCAATTGGCGGAGCTTATACTATCTCTCGGGACAGGCAGGATGACGCCGGAAACCGCACTGCGCCTTGCCGCATCCGCCGGCACCGTCGAGCATTTTACGATGGGCGCCAATGCGCATGGCAAGTGTGCCGAGCTTATTGCAATGAGTGCACGCAACAGCCTAAACGACCCAGCGTCGCCTTGGGTCGTCGTGAACACGCCAAGTGTACCAACGAACTATGTACGCGCCTGGCTCAACCCTGATACCAGCAGCGCACGAGACCTACTCTACGAAGTTCGCATCTCGGACACGCGGCACATCTTCGTCCCTGGCGCTCAAGTAAAGGTCGGTGACCCAGGATACATCTCTCGGAGTCTACTAAGCCACGCATGCGACCCCAGGTACGCGAAGATTTGTGACGTCGACGCACGGCTCGTGTGCCCAGATGGCTCGCCGCGAGTTGCACCGAACGCGTTTACAAAGGGCCAAGCTGCGGCACTCAACAAAGCCGGCTTCAAGTTCGTTGGCATTGAATACCTGGAGCAAGATGCCAAACGTGTTCATGCGGGACTCAAAGGCATCTATGAGCACGAGCGCATCGTGTACGACCGCGAACTCACCATAAAAGCCAACTACGCGCCAAAACAAGTCGCGTGGCGAGCCGGCTACGCTGGGGGAATCGCCTTCGTTATTGTCGCGGGAGCTGCGTCGTACCAACAGTACAGTTACTACAGAAAGGCCGTGAAAGAAGGCAGAATCAAGGACGAGCCAGCGACGAGAAAGGAATACGCCAAACGGGCGGCTAAGTCTGTTGCCAAGCAGGCCGCCGTCGGCGGAGTAATTGCCGTCGCGGCCACTGTAATTGAATCGGTCGTATTCCATGCGGCGAAAATTGTGACAACTTCTAAGACGGCGCTATTGGTGGCTGCCTTGCCCGTCTGCATCGCCGCAGTTGCGGCAGACATTTACTATGAATACACCCTGGTCAAACGAGGCGAATCTTCGATTGGATGGGCCATATTCCATGGCACCTTGAAAGTGTCTGCTGACATATTGCCGCTTGCATTGGCCAAATTTGGCCCGGTTGGATCACTAATCGGAGTTGGATTCAGCATCGGGATTCGATGGTGCTCCGACTACATTCGGAAGCTGGAATCGGAGATTGACGAGATGCTGCCGGTAACGTGAGAGGTAGAAAGGCACGCCCATCGGGACTGTGCTTTTCCTTAGCTCGTTGGAATTGCGCATTGCGGCACCTAGTCGGGGAAACCTCGAGTCCAGAGCGGTCACGGACGGTAAACCGATGACTGCTTGGTAACCTGGTGCGTTGATGCAGTGCTTTAGGATTCCTAGCTCCAGACGGGCCGACAAGCTGTGTGGACAACGTGGCAACGAATGCCGCACTAACGGATCTAAATGGCGTGGGCATACCCACCTACGTGATTGGTCTGCCCGGCATCCAACCCACGCTGGCCGCGGTACTGGACAGCATGGCGGTTGCTGGCGGCACGGCTCGGACCAATTCCCCCCGCTACTACGAAGTAAACGATTCGCAGTCCTTGGCGGATGCGCTTCGCGCGATCGCGACGCAAATTGCGGTATCCTGCACTATAACTCTCAGCAGTGCCCCTCCGAACTGGACGCAGGTCAACGTGTACCTCGACTCCGAGGAGATACCTCAATCCGTTGAACGATGGCTGGAAGCAAATCGACAATCAGACTCTTGAAATCACGGGAACGTATTGCGCGACATTGCAAACAGGCAACGTATTTCAAGTACCAAGGCGGCACTTAGTCGGGAAACTTGGAGTCCAGACGGGGCACGGACAGCAAACCGATGGCTGCTTGGTAATCTGGTGCGTTGATGACCTGATTTAGGATTCCTAGCTCCACGTTGATCAGTGGTCACGAGGAGGGCGTAACTCGAAAGAAACGCTCTCTCTGGATGCTAAGCATCAAAAGTATGTTGACGCAGCGACTCAATGGAGCGACTTAGGACGAAGTGCGCGATACGCACTCCTGGCTCTT
The DNA here is from genome assembly GCA_963819085.1 of uncultured delta proteobacterium. Lineage (GTDB taxonomy): Bacteria > Myxococcota_A > Polyangia > Polyangiales > Polyangiaceae > FEN-1139. Next base: position 74,663 of record CAWFUX010000036.1, on the reverse strand, counting down.
GTACGCGACGGGACAGGAGCCAACCCGAGTTGCCACGTGGCAACTCGGGCTCCGAAGGCAAAAGAGCATTTCCAGCGATTCGCAATACGGTTGGAGAAAATACAAAAAGCTTAGTATTTGCAATATGTTATCTTGGTGTTGGGTGTTGGTGGTCTGGGGCAATTGCCGCTGCTGCCATGCGAAATCCTTAAGTGCTCCTGCGCGAATGGCGGCTCATAGGGTCAATGTCGTGAAGAGTTAGGTCGCACTGCGCAGCGTCCATCGGCTCTCTGCTAGTCTAACGATCGCAGATCCATCGCCTGCTGGTGAGCTAGGAGTCGCGGCACCAACACCGCCGATGTCCTTGTCGTCGCGTTTGGCTCTGCTCGACCTACTTCGCGATTACCGAGCTGTCCAGGATGACCTGACCTGCTTCTAACCCCTATTGCCAGTGGATCAAAATGTGGCCCCAACTGCGGGGCCAAGTGGATCAAGACTGGATCTCTGAATTGGCCGCGAATGGATCACGTTTTTGTGGCCGCTGAAGTACTGGCCTCCTGAACCGCTCCACCGCTCTGCTACGTCCCCGTCTCCGAAACCACCAACTGATAGAAGTGACAATCCCACTGCGTGAGGTGCAAAGTGAAAACTGCTCCCATGACGTTGACTCTCTGGCCTGCTCTTGCGGCGGAAAACTGAAGTTCGTCGAGCTCGTCACCGAGCCAACCACTGCGCGAGAAGTCCTCGGGAGTATGGGATTGCCAACCGATCTGCCGCCAATCGCCAGAGCCAGATCACCCGACTTCTACCAAGAGTCGTTCGCTGCCGACTGGGACTGAACTCCAGACTGAGACAGGCACCCGATGGTCACCGATCTAGCCGACCGTGGGCGACGGTGTGCTTTGGATTCGATCAAGGCTGCTCAATATTCCGCTAGATGCACGGCACTACTGCGTACATTGGGCGTTATGTCCACTCGCACCTGTCTCTGCGGCGTGCGCTGGCAGGATGATGCGGTTTGGATCACCTAGACTCTGAAAATGGGCGACTTCGTGTAACGATAGCAGGAGATGTCGATGCGTGGACGTAGGTGCGCTTGGGTTTTTATCCGCGCCGTCTGGCTCGGCAGGTGTGAGCAACGCTAGCGGGACGTCCCAAGGGTTTGGGAATCGATGACGACTGAGTCATAATGACTAAACCACGTCGTATTTCCTTTTTGTTTGCTCATTGCAATAAGCCACGTATGTCACGCATCTCCGGAGAATAACGGCGCAATTTCGGGCAGTTGCTGCTGGGAATTCGACCGCAAAAGGTGCGGAGCAGTCCGGCCTAGTGCCGTTGCCGAGTTCGCCGACGTTATTGCTACTCCACGAATGAACCCGGCCCATTGACAGTCACGTCCAGGGGAGCATACCTGTAGACTATAGCAGCGGAGGTCTCGCATGGCTAAGCGGTTATCGCTCATTATTCATTGCTCATTTGTGACGCTCGCGTTCGTCTTGATGGTTAAGATGGCGAGGTCGCAGCAGGCAGGGACAGGATCCAACGCAAATGCAAGCAGCCCTGCAGAGGTGGCGCGCATTCAGGCGTACCTGGACCTGCGATACTCGACCAATGACGTGTGGCGGACATTTGAAGCGAAGTCGGGGCAGATCATCGACTGCATCGATTGGTTCGCGCAACCAGGTGTCAGGGCAATGGCTGCCAAGGGCAAGCCGATCACGCGGATTCCGACTCCGCCGCCGCTGCCAAAGGGCGCAGTGAAGGTTTCATCAATCCCGGATTGGGCATTGAACGGGGCGCTCGACAAGAATGGCGTGCCGCGTACGTGTGCGCCCAATGGTGTGGCAATGGTTCGGATTACGGTGGCGGATATTCTGGCAGCGGGCGGGCTTGATGCATACTTAGCCCGGCAAAGGCACCATACGTTCCCCGATGACCAAGAAAGTACTCCCAACTTTGCACACGTGAAGGAGAAATATACCGGTAGCTCACCCATCAACTTCGGGCAAAGCATCTTTTCGATCAACAATCCGAGTATTCCGGCCTACAACGCGAATGGTGGCTATTTCACCAATGGCTCCCACAGCATTGCGCAGTTCTGGCTGAGCTCAGGTACGGGGCATAACTACATCCCGTTTTCGAATAGCATAAATCCGTGCCCTCAGGGCTCGTGTCTTCCCCTTGGTTCAAATTGTACAAGCAATTGTGCAGACCAGTGCACAGCCCCCTGCTTGCAGACGGTCGAAGTTGGGTGGGATAGGGAATGTGATAATTGCACGAATAATAATACAGGTCCCAATCCCACTTTCTTCGTTTCCGGCACAAATGATGGCTACTACAGCGGCTGCGCCGGGGACAACAGTTACTGTTTCATTCCCATCCCGGGTGGGTTACCAGAAGGCTACGTTCTTCCAGCTCAAGTACCAGGTACCAATTGGCAGCAGAATGAACTCAATGTGATTGCGTTTAATGATTACGGAACTTGGTGGATTTGGGCTAACAACTCCTATATTGGATACTTTAAGTCCATTGCTATGGGCGGCGACGCGGATTTTTTTACCGGTGAGTTCCAGAACTCAGCCCAATCGTTCGAGGCGGGGGGTGAAGTCTGCGACGCGACAGGCTCTTGGGTCGTCCCGATGGGCAGTGGGGCTGCGCCATGGGCTGGACTTGGAGAAGCTGCCTACATGCACGACTTTATGGTCGGTCTGACAAGTGGAGACTACTCACACGACTTTTTGCCGAAAGACGGCGGAAATTTCCCTTCGCTGACTTCGCTGAATGACAACGGAGTAGCAAGAGGCGCGTACACTTACTCAGAGCAAAACAATCCTGACCCCAGTTGGGCCAACATCTTCTGGTTCGGGAACTACCCCGGGTATATTTGGGGGTACGAGTGGAACTACGAGAACTTCAACAATCCGAGTTGGATTCCGCCGAACGTTTACGCTGGACAATGCGGCATGTACAACTTTACGCCGGATAATGGGGCGCATTACTATCCAATATTTCAACCCGTGATCGGAGTGTCCAAGGCTTCGTGGTACCACAACGCAGATGCCTTGCTCTGCGGCATGAATGCCGTTGGGGATCCGAATGACCCTTACTGCAACCACGGCAGCATACTGCAATTCGGGTATGATTATAACAACTCAAATGCTCAAGAGTGTCAGACGGGGAACTGGGATCCGCATATTGCCAAAGGTGAATGCCCGTGTAACGAGTACGTGGCAGGCGTTTACCAGGATTTGGGTGGGGCGCTCGAAGGACTGCTTTGCTGTCAAGGACGCTACCCAAATTCGAGCGGACAATACCAACCACTCACGCATAACGACTGTGATGTTCAACTATTCTATTCGGACAACTCGAGTGCATTTTACGCTCCGCCGGAGCCGCCCCCCGCATATGCGGCCGGCGACACGAGTCCTGACTGGGATCCCTACTCCTACAAGGGGCAATGTATGCCTGGGCAATACGTCGCTGGAATCAGTTCGGTCGTATGGTCTTCTGACGGTGTACCCGGAGCTCCGCACGCCCTGTTCTGCTGTAGTGATTAGGTCTCGCGCCATGTATCAACGATGCACTTTGGTTAATAATCCCCCCGGTCACGTGACTTCGGTTCTCCTGGGTGTACAATTCAGGATGCTTTGGATTCTCGTCCTGTCGTTGGGTCTCTTGGCATGCAACAGCACTACGGCTCTGTCTGAGCTTGGAACGAGTGGCGGACGTGTCGGTGCGACTGTGGCAGTAGGCACCGGCGGCACTTTTGGTGACGCAGGCAAGACAGCGTCCGAAAAACTCGTGGCGAAAATGATCGCCAGCAACGGCATCGACGATAACTGTGCGCTACTGAATGATGGCACGGTTCGGTGTTGGGGACGAAATGACACCGGGCAGCTCGGCGACGGCACTACGACGAACAGTTCCGTGCCGGTCATAGCCTCTGGTATCACAAACGCGGTTGCTGTGGCTGCTGGCGACAGTCACACCTGCGCATTGCTGGCTGACGGTACGGTTCAGTGTTGGGGTGGGACGGAGGGCTCGGTGCCCGTCACGATCAGTGGTATCTCGACCGCCATTACTGTTTCCGCCGGCGGCAGCGACACCTGCGTGGTGCTGAGCGACGCGACGGTCCAGTGCTGGGGTAGCAACGAAGCCGGTGAGCTCGGCAACGGCACTACGACGTACACGTACAGCTCTGGGCCCGTTACTGTCAGCGGCATCTCGACCGCGAGCGCCGTTGTTGGGGGCGGCCAACACGTCTGTGCGCTACTGAGCGGTGGTACGGTTCAGTGTTGGGGCTACAACGGCTTCGGTGAGCTCGGCAACGGCACTACGACGTACAGCTCTTTGCCCGTGACGGTCTCGAGCATTACAAATGCAACTGCTGTTTCGGGTGGCGGTCACGACAGCTGCGCGGTACTGAGCGGCGGCACTATTCAATGTTGGGGTAACAACGATTCCGGCGCGCTCGCTGAGACCGCAACGAGTAGTGATGTCCCCGTCACAATCAGCGGCATCACAAACGCCGTCGCTGTAACTACGAATCAGATTGACACCTGCGCGCTATTGAATGATGGTACGATTCGGTGTTGGGGTTTCAATGGCTACGGCGAGCTCGGCAATGGCACCACCGCGGTCATTTCCCAGGTAATCAGCGCTAACTTCTATATGCAAAACGTCGTTACCGTGCCCGTCACGGTAACGGGCATTACAAACGCTGTTGCGATAGATGTCGGCTGCGCATTGCTGGCTAATGGCACGGTCCAGTGCTGGGGTGACAACCGTTACGGCCAGCTCGGCAATGGCACCACGACGAACAGCTCCGTGCCCGTCACGGTCATCGAAAATTGATGATCACAAAGCGGCGTCGGGCGAACTCAAGAGCTGTCGAAAATTGAGGAGTGACCTGACTGGACTTGTGGGGAAAGGCAGATCGGTTGATCGGTCAGCGTACGGTTGAAGTTTCGCGCCGTCCTGGTCAATTCATGGAAACTTTTCTTCGTCGTCGGTGTCTTTAGTGCGTGACTTCGAAGCAGCCTGTTCGGACCCGTGAACCAGAGTGACGCCAAGGAATATTCGTTTTTCAGATCCCGGAGGATCAGTTGGCCGAGAACCATACGGCACGGGTTCTGTGGCAGCTCGTCGAAACCCTGGATTTTATCTGGGTTCATTGAAGATGCAAGGTCGGTGCAAGGACATTGCGGGCGCGATCGACTCAGCGTCAAGATGCTGCGAGCCTAGGTGATCCAAACCGCATCGTCCTGCCAGCACGCGCCGCAGAGACAGGTGCGAGTTGACGTAACGCCCAGACTGCGCACAAGTGCGTGTGCTGGAAGTAGAATTCGGAGCAGCCTTGGCCGGTTTATCCCGGCGCACCTTCGCAACAATTTTACTGCCGCCGCTTGTGGTTGCTGTATGCTGGGTTGACGCTGCCTTGATGGGCCGCAACTGAAGCGCACGCCGTTAGACGAACAAGCAACGTGAGAAGAATCGAGCGCTAATGTCGAATTGAGGGACCCCAATGGTAGATGGCTGGGTTTACATAGATGAATCGCAGGCTCCGCACGCTGCAGCGGTAGATATTGGGCAGCCATTTTGGCTAGGCGCGCTGATAACCGAGCATCCGATTGAACAAGGCTTCATTACCAGCGCACTCGATTGGTTGAAAGCTGACCCTGATGCACTCGAAAACGCTAACGACGCGGCCACTCTGTCCCGCGGCTATTTTCACGCCTCATGCGATTCGAAGAATGCCCACTCATGGCTCTGTAGGGCCATTGTTGACTCGAAGATGGACGCGGTCTTCTCGTCAACGCAATGGTTCTTTGATAGAGAAGATAGTGATCAACACGAAGGCGCCGAACTTCACAAGCTGACTGCCCTCTTGAGTGCTCTCACCGCAATTCACGATGATTTCGACTCGGTAAACATTCGTATCGCGGAAAGGGAGGGTAGTCTTGGCCGGCATCATATTGAGAGGTGGCCGGACTATTGCGAGCACGCCTGCCTTAGTGCACTCGTCAAACTTCCTGCCCTCCCCACTCGGTTTCCCAGGCTGGACGTCGTGCTCGCTACGGCCCGCGATCCAGGTGTACAAGTCTGTGACTTTGTCCTTTGGGCGATCCAGCGAGCTAGATTTGACAAACTTACTCCCAAAGGGAAAGACGACTGGGTCAGACGTCTTGGAATGAGGATGTTGAGTACTGGCGGAGTAGAAAGGAGCGCCCAGCAGGCATTTGACGCAGAACTAGGCCGCGGAATATGTCACTCGCTTCCTATACCTCCGGGCGCGCCTCCACCTAGACAACTGGAGACTTTAGACGACAACGATCGTTGGTTGCTGTTCCGAGAAATGGTTCGGGAGATACACCACGCTGCAACGTTAGCTCCGAGTAGTTCGAGAATAGGCCATCTTTCAAACAGGCTGAAGGAAGCTTCCGCCGCATGTGACTCGGCAGATCACATGCCTGCCGAAGCCCTAGAGCGAAGATCAGTTTGATTTCTTAATGAAATCGATCACTTGCAAATTTCGTCTCGCAGGGGATCGACAATCGTCTCGGTCTATGATCTGTTGCGCCGGAAAGGTAACGACAGACATGGAACGATGGACGCCCCCGTATAGTGCATTTCATTCGATCGACTGCAATTTATAGGGAATCGGCGTGCTATCTGCTGCCGTCCGCCAGCGGCCGCCCATGAATCTCTACCTCCAATTCATCCTGTTTACTCTTGCCGGTTGGGTCAACCGACACCAGCAGGCAGTCATCGAGTTATGTTGGCTACATGGGTCCTCCGCCCCATGATCGTTCAGTTTTTCGTCACGTACAAGTCTTGAACTTCGGGCTGCCTTAGGCGAAATCGGACTCGTGTTGGCCAGTATCATTCGACATCTTCGATCGGTAACAGGCCGAATACTCAATCGAGTTCGAACGGCAGTTCGAGAAACAACGCGTCCCCTTCCGGTGTTCGCTGGTCTCATTGCCGATGTTGCTCGCTCTCGGACCGAGTTGCTGCTGGAGAACGCCCTACTTCGTCAGCAGCTCATTGTCGCGTCGAGGAAGGTCAAACGTCCTATTTTTAGAGCCCACGAGCGCGGTTTCGTAGTTCTACTTGCGCGCCTTTTGCCTCATTGGCGGAATGCGCTGCTGCTCGTGAAACCTGACACGGTGCTTCGCTGGCATCGTGAGGGTTTTCTGCTCTTCTGGCGTTGGAAATCGAAGAATACAAAAAGCTGTACTTCACGAGTTGACCCAGACGTCATCGCGCTCATCCACCGCATGGCCGCCGAAAACGTGACCTGGGGAGCGGAAAGAATTCGCGGCGAGCTCCTGAAGCTTGGAATTCGAGTTGCGAAGCGGACAATCCAACGATACCAAGGCGGCACTTAGTCGGGAAACTTGGAGTCCAGACGGGGCACGGACAGCAAACCGATGGCTGCTTGGTAATCTGGTGCGTTGATGACCTGCTTTAGGATTCCTAGCTCCCGACGGGCGAGCAATGCGGGGCGGACCGCCACTTCGTGAAAGGCGGTGTTGCGTGCAACTTGCATTGCCGTTACTCCGCATGGAATGGGGCTTTGCTGCTCGAATGGCGGGCTAATTCGTTGCGTGGGGCAGTCAGCAATGGCAATGACGTCCCGCATTTGTCAATTCACGGTTGGCCCTGCAGATAAATCCGGTTCTGCAAACAAGGGTCGCACATCATGGCCACGTATCAGTTGTTCAATTGAATTAAGGTCTTCCTCGAATAATTCCCGTGAAACCTTCAGAAAGCGCCAGCAACTCACATCCGTTCTTCTAAGATCCGCGCAGAGTTCGCGGGCTTTTTTCAGCCATGACCCTGCATTTGCCGAATCGCCGAGCAAATGGTTTGCCACTGCCAAGCACTGCGCGGTGTTGACGAAATTCCCGCCGCTGTCCTGCAAAATGGGAGACGCGAGGACCTCGGCAAAGAGGTCCTTTCGAACAATCCCATCTTTGCACCACACGGCTATTGCTAGATTGAATTTGTCTGCAATTGAGGGGTCCTTGAAATCGGGGCTTTCCAGAGTTTCAATGGCCTTGGCAAGCATACCCAGTCCAATGTAAGCGAATGACACTACATGCCGCAACTCGTCCATCAACTCTGCGGATTGGGGTACTGTTAGTAATGGCTCAAATAGGACGACTGTAGACCTCAGCTCACGGCGGTTAGCTCGCCAGCTTGTTCCAAGCGCCTCGCGTTCTTCTGCGGGAAGATTTCGCCAGCCAGGTGTTTCAGATGCGCGTTCGATAATGTTTGATGGAGCTGCGCGTAAGAGCGTCAGCGCACGCATTGATTCTTCGACGGTTATGTCGTTGGAGCCCAGGGCACTCAATAGGTCGGCGTAAGTAAGTGAGCTATCGCGAAATTGTTCTGCCCTTGCGATATATGCCTCGGCCTTGCTATAGCCGAGTTCTATCGCCCTGTTCAGCAACTGCAGAGCAAGATCCGGGCGGCCGCGTGCTCTGCGCATTAGCGCAAGTTGGAATTGCATTTCGCCGTCGTCTCGAAAATGCTCTTCAAGATTTTCGAGATATTTCTCAAAGCCGGGAAGTCGCGGTCCGCGCTGGCTCCGAACCTTCGTAAGTCGCTGAATAGCGCCTTCGCGATCTTCTGGATTAGCTTGAATTAGGCGGTCAGTCAGTTGTCGGTACTCGCGCGCTAGGCGACTCCTGGGACGTACTCGAACGAATATCGCCTGATTAATCAACGCGAGACTATCGTAACGGTGAATTATGTGAGGCTGACTCTCGATTTCGAGTTCCGATTGAAAGTCCTCAATACGAGCGCCCAAGATCTTTTCTTCGTCGTCAAGATCGGGCACATTTGACATTGAGAAGTGAAGTTGAATGGCTTTCCGCCGGGGAGCGAGTGCCTCATTTCGAATATCCTGAACTACTTTCTTTAGTCCGCGCAGATTCTGTGCATTGGGAAAGAAAAGGACGACAACAGCATCTGGTAGTTGCCGAGTACATATGCCACCGACATCCGTGTGTCCCGTCCGGGAATCAATAAGGATATAGTCGGGCTGAATCTTCCTTAGCCATTGCGACTTCAAGTTCTCAAAAAGCAAAAAGCCATCTCGATGCGCATAAAGGTCACCCCAGTCTATCTCGCCGAGTCGCCCACCATAATTGTCATCCTCCATGCCGGAAGGCATGAGCCAAAGTTCACCGCCTGTTGTCCCGCGGGGTTCGACTTGGTGCACATATGACCCAATATCAGGCGCGCGGTTAGTCCGAAGAAATTTATGAACGTAGTCAACGATACCTTCGTGACCGGATGTATTGATTTTGAAGTCAAACGTGTCTGCACCGGGTGCCTCTAGGTCAAAGTCAACTATTAGTACCTTTCGACCGCGCTCAACAAGGTCATGCGCTACGTTGATCATCGCCATAGTGCGACCAACGCCACCCTTGAATGAGTAGAATGTTACCGTATACATGCGCTCACGCGGCTACGCGAACCCGCAGATAAAACCCGCTTTGTTGCGCGAGCGCAACTTCCGGCTTTTCGATATCTGGGAATCTCTCCGCAATTTCAAGCGGCGTAGGTTGGCAAACAGGATGGGAAGTGGCGCTAGTGTCAATCAATGCTCGATAGCCTCCGGGAGCGGCGAGCAATCGCAAGAGACAATCAATGCTCTTAGACTGGATAAGGGCACCGGATTCCCAGCGACTCAGCGACGCTGTTCCAATACCCGTAACTCGTGAAAGTTCGGCCTTCGACACGCCAAGGGAACTTCGAATTGCCACGATCTCGGCAGGGGTAAGGACGCCAAGGTGTCGGCATATTGCCTCATGCTTGAGACTAGTGCCGCTCTCGTCTAAGTACTGAAACCCGCAATTTGTGCAAATGTGCACGGGCAGATCAACCGAAATAGTCTGTGTTGGTGTGCTGGTTCCGTAGTCAAATTGATGTTGCACAAACTCTGTGCTGAGGGCCAACTGTTCACACTGCGGGCATTGTTCTAGCTCCGACGAATTGGGAGAAATCACGCTGAAATTCTTGGAGTCCATGAGACTATCGACCTTTCGCAATGGTGCTATAATGAAAACTCCTGCCAATAATTTTCCCTGAGCCGAGTTGAAGTTTCACGTAGAGGTTTGGTACATCCGTTCCAATTTCAACGATCATTTCGTAACCGAATTTGCCGGGTGGAACTCTGAGAGGTATTTCTTTGATGGGGTGGCTGTCTTGCAGCAATTGCACGATGAAGTCCCACGCTGAAACGTCCGTGAACGGGCAGCCATTCGCGTCAGGATCGGGATTACGGACAGTTTGAGGTCGCCAATCAATCGGCCGTTGTGGCGTAAATTCCGTAATGCGGCGTTTAGACTGTCTTGCCAACGCGAGCAGTTCGCAGCGAATATCCTCAAGCGATCGGGGCACGTAGCCATCAAAGTAACATGGTGGGGGCTGGAGCCGATGGATTCTTCAATGCAGCTCATATGATATAGTACGGATGCCAATGCCAGTTGGTAACTATCATATGATACGATTTATAAACTATTTCGCTGTACATCCGTACGGGAAATCGACTTGGCGGGTGAAAATTGTGAACGGATAGACAGTTCCTGGGTCTTGAGTCGGCCAATGCGCGGATATTCAACTTCAACTCTGTGATTACACAGATGCTCACATCGATTGATCGTCGCAACTGTGTGTGCCCATGTAGGTCCATCGATCCAAGCGATTCAAAAACTGAGACGAGCGGCCCCAATAAAGCACCGTTGCTGCGGACGCGACGAGCGCCGGCAAGTACTTGAAGTCAGGTGAGCGTCGATGCTCTCAAGGCGACACTTAGTCGGTAAAACTTGGAGTTCAGACGGGTCACGAGCGGTAAACCGATGGTTGCTTGGTAACCTTGCGTGTTGGTGACGTGCTTTGAGATTCCTGGCTGCATCGACGTGCTTTGGATGAAGCAGCGTGCCATTGTGAGAGCGTTTGAGGTGGAACACACTACGGCGATATACTCCGGCATTCTTAGAATGGCAGACCTACTTGCCCTACAGCCAAATATGGACATTCGCCTCCACATCGTGGCACCCGAAGCACGCCGCGACCGCGTTTTCGAGCAAATTCGCCGCCCCGTATTCTCACTGTTGGAGCGACGGCCGCTCTATAAGACCTGCAGCTTTCTTTCTTACGAGGACCTGGACGAGCTATTTCGGCTTCCCCACTTGCAGCATTTGTCCGACAGAGTCATTGACGAGTACGCGGAGCTGACGGATGGGGTGTGGTAATTGAATTGAAAAATTGGGCCTCCAAGTGTTGCCAGCTGGACGTGAATGGCTCCTGGCCGTTTGTAAGTCCTTGCCCGGTCCGTCCTTGACGGCGGGTCGAGCTTTGAGACAGCTACGCTAGCCGTCACTCTTAGCGAAGTTGCAACGGGCGCACAGGAGCTGCAAATTCTCCCAGGTTGTCAGCCCCCCACGAGCATAAGCAAGGCGATGGTCAGCGTGGAGCAAGCGCAACTCGGCGCGCGATGATGCCAGAATCGCACATCCGGCGCAAAGTATGCCCTCGGGAGATGAGTCCAGAAGTATCCTAATCGCGGCATCTTTCCAGCTTGCGGGAAAGGCTCGCTCTTTGGGTGGTACGTGTTCCAATCCGCTTGGGAGGCTTCCTTCCACGGCTATTTCACGCCTACAATCTCTGACATCTTGGTGCGAACGGCCGCAAGTTGCGATTCATATCCCCGCTTCCCGTTCCACCTGCCCTTGCTCTCCGGAAGGTCGTGTTCGCGGGGTCGCCGAATCATCTCGATGGTTTTGGTCCACATCTCCAGATTTAACGCAGCAGGCTCAATTTTTAGCGCATAGGCGCAACCTATCACCGTTGCCACCATTCGGTATTTAGTTACCGGCAAGTTCACGCCCTTTTCACCCGCTATGTGCCGAAACCACAGTCGAAAGAACGGAAAGAAACTGGAACGTATCGTATCGTACTTGAGCAAATTGGCCGGGGTACCTTCATTTCGATCTTGGTACCTTAGCTGGGCACAGGCAGCGTCCAGTGCCTCGTCAATTGTGCCGTTGTACTGTACGCCAAGTGTTCGAAGAGCGGCAGCATTCGACAGCAGATCGGTCATTCCGTCGAGACAGGCTGCAACGACAGCCCAGAGGAACATCTCGGATGCTGTTTGCCCGTTTGTAATTGCCTTTCCTCCTCCCCACCAATCTGACCAGCAGTCAGCTTCTTTACCCGCCCACAAGTCATCCGTTACTCCACCCTGTTTGGCGTGGTGCTTGAGCATTCGTTGTGAAGCCGCCGTGGTCTTGTCGTGTACACCTACTAGGCGGATCAACGCGACTGTTCGGGATTCGGCATAGTAGGCGAGGCGTATATCCTGAGGACTGAGTGGAGTCCCGCCTTGGTTTATTCGTCGAAAGACTTCCAGTCGCATGTCACCAAGGTTTCTCAGCTTAATTATTGCGAGCCGATAGCGCTTGAATGCGTGGATATAAGCAGGCGGCAAATCTTTGCATAACTTGCCCGCGTAATGAATGCTGTTCGGTGTGAGATATGGAGCATCTTCCGCCTTGACGAGACGAAGACGATTTTCCCAGAATTGACTTAGTGTAGTTAACCGCTGCTGCCCGTCAACAACTTCATTGCGCTCAATTCCATCGGAACCCACTTTCGGTTCGAAGAAGAATGCGGGCACAGTCAAGTTGTTGATAATCGACTCGATGAAGAGCGACATCATCTCTTCGTCCCACTGATCGGCATCCCTTTGGTAGTCGGGAATGCTCAATAGTCCATCACGCAAGTCATTCATTGCTGCTTCGACTTGCATCGGTTCGGATGTACTCGATTCCGCAATGAGCGGTTTTGGTTCACTCATCTCTTAACGATTGCACAATATTTACGCCGAGGGAATCCACAAAATTTCGATAACCGCGTCGGGTCCCAATTGGGTTCAAGATCATCAGCCCCCGTGCGCGAGCAAATGGACTATCAGAGTCAGTTCGCCCACCTAATGTTCACTCTTCGAGTCCGCACAACCGCCGAATGGTTTGAACTGCGGCTCATTTATTCTTTGGTGATACGAGTACTCGCAAGACCTTGAACAACACCGGTCCAGGGTTCCCTCGCTCAGGTATGCGCCTAGTTCGCGGCGCCCGACCTTCAAACTCCACTGACACTACCGTGCGCTTCGACTGCTGTACGCCAGAGCGTTTCTTGCCACGCTTGTTGGCTTGAGTACTTACAGGCGAATGGCTTGCCAAGTGTCTCCAGAATTCTTGCGTTGGAAATGTCCGCCCACACCATCTACAAACTGGCCAAGCTGCGGAAGACTCGGCGCGCCCTGAGTCCACGCGAACCACTTCACCGATTGGACGAATTGTTTCAATTCCGTTCCTTGCCATTCGGACTCTGCTTGCGGCATCACTCCAATTCATCCGCCGTGCCATATGAGCCTCCGTCCGAATTGTACGGGGTTTCCGTCCGGAAACAACCAAGATTAAGATTCGATTCTTACTTGCAGGTGGCACTACATAACGTCAGTTGGCTTAATGGTTAACGACCCCCACCGCGCACCCAACGCACCTTCCCATGCTCAAGGAAGAAGTGACTCTTACACCCGACCTTTCTCCGGATAGACGGGCGAAGTGTCGGTAACGCCCTGGAACTGGTCAACTGCCACCTGGGTTCATCATCAGGAAGCAAATTCAGGGTTATTGTCGCACGACATCCGCACGGGCAAATGAAGCTGGCATGCCAAAGATGCCCATTTTCACCGACTGCGTAGACCGTTCTGCGCGCAAGTTTCTCTGGCTCTTCTGCCACGTATTGGAGAGAGTAGGCCGGTTCAAGTTCCGGTAGAACCTGTTCGAGCCGCTCCGGCGGCAACGTACGGACGAATAACGAGCGCAGCCAGCCCAAGAGCGCAGCGAGAATGTGCCAGGCGACTTTGAAGTTGTTCATGGTCCGGACAGTTCGGGCCACGGCGGCACTTAGTCAGTGAAACTTCGAGTCCAGGCGAGTTGCGGGCAGTCAATCGAGGGCTGATTGGTAGCCTCGTGCGTTAATGCAGAGACGGTGCCAAGACTGCCGAATTTAGCCACCGGGTAGCGGCTGAGTGAGCGACAGTGAAACTGCGGCAATGATTGCGGCGAGATTCGCAAAGTGACGGGATTTGAGATAGGCTCCGACGCTTCCGACCGGTAATGGAGGCGGAAAACCAGCGATAGAAATGTCAGCTTCTGAAGAAAATTGTACCGGGGCAGGTGCCGTTCTCGGGCTCGTTCTTATAGTTAGGGGAGCTGGCATTCGCTGTGCAGCCAGTCAGGGAATCGAGGCTCTTGTGGCTCGCGCAATTCTTCTTGGCATCGTTATTCTGGCACCAGGTGGCTTGTTATTGTTGCCGTTCTTGGCCGCACACGAATGGAATAGGCGCAAAAGTCCAACGCAGCAAATGCGCACCAAAGGTAACATCATTCTAGCCCCGGGATAATGGCGCTACAGCTATTGGACGAATGTGTTCACGGATCCGCGCGGAACGCTGTGCTGGCTCGCTCAGTGTGTGCGACCAGCTTTGCTATTAGTGCTCTCAATCGACTGCGGTAAGGCGGTACGAACTCGGCGGGCGTCCAAAGCTGCTCCACTTTAGCCGTCAAGTAGCGGCTCAGTGAGCGACGGTGAACCGCGGACGAGTATTGCGGCGTGTGTTGGGAAGGAGATGGTCTCTAGAATACCTCGACCCTGATGACGCCCTCGGGGCCGTTCCAGTGTGGTCAGATTGCGCTCGTGATTGTGGTTGAGAGTTTTTGGCGGTAAAGTCGTGAGACTTCGATGCACTTAGCGAGCGACACTTGGCGACTCTGTTGGGCAGGCCTCTGCGGCGTAATTCTCGCGTGCGGTGGCGAAACCGGTGACGGCACGCAGAGTCAAACGCCCACTCCGAGCGGCGGCTCATTGTCAACGGGCAGCTCGTCGTCAACGGGCGGCAGCAGCGCAACAGGCGGAGCTGCGGCAACAGGTGGATTTGCAGGGTGCGCCGATCGTGCGGTTGTATACCCGGACGGCGCCGAGTTCCCGTTCGAACCCAAAGGGATCAACAACCTACCCGAATGTATCCCCACGTGCGGCCAGCCCTGGGGCTCTATACAAACGATACCGGCAGGGTCGTGCGCCCAGGATTCAAGCTGTGTCGTAATGCTGCTACCAGATAGCGGAATCTGGCATTACTATCTGTGCACCTGCGCGTCCAATAACTGGGCGTGCGTGGCGGTCTCGGGCGCTCCGTGAAACGCGGATCGCAATCCGGGTCACCCCGCGTTACTGGGAGTCGTCGAGCGTCCGATTGCGTCTAGCGGCAGGCGATTGAGCATTTGGTGGGTCATTGGAATGCCCGGCGTCCGACACACCCGCATGATGCTTGGCCTCAACTGTGGCTTCGGCGTCATCTTCATCCGCTCGATGCCCCGTGACTTCGAAACGTGGCAACGAAGTCATCATCTTGGACGCTGCACATGAGTTTGTCGTCGTTCTTGTACCGCTGCCATAGTGATCCAACTGCGTGGGGGTTTGTCATAAATGCTCGACCGAGGTGCATTCCATCTTTCGGACTTGGTGAGTACTTTACCCAAAAACAATCGTCGCGTTGGAGTAGCGTTTCGAGAACCGAGACCAGGTAGGCGCAATCTGTCGCCACAAAACACAGTTTCTTTTGGCAATAGTATCCTTTCTGCAATGCTGGACCGTTGGCGCACTTGAACCCATTCGCGTCATAGAATTCCATGCGAACCATCATACGCGCCAAACAGATGACGTCACAGCCTATCGTCAGTGCGACATCGACGGGCTCGTGATGTGCTTGGAGCGTGACGGCCCGCAAAAGTCGCAACGCGCCCCGCCCGCCGCCAGATTCTCCCGTGTCAATGAACGATATAGCCGCGTTGTCAGCCGCCCGAGCGCGACATCCCGGGCTCAGCTCTCCCGGGACGTCCGGGCCTCGCCGCATGAGCGTGCTCGCCGGGTACGCTCAATCCAAGGCGGCATTTAGTCGGGGAACTTCGAGTCCAGACGGGGCACGGACAGCAAACCGATGGCTGCTTGGTAATCTGGTGCGTTCGTGACGTGCTTTGAAGTTCTTGGATTCAAGTCGGTAATGTCGGGAAGCACGGATATAGAATAATGTTCGAACATATCATTCAACACTACGCAATGGTCCAAGGCTGCCCAATCTGGCAACACGGTATCGCACTATTGAGCGATGACGGCCCCGAGCGGCTGGTTACGGCGCGTGCTGGCAAGATGATAGGGTTTGGCTTCCCTAGGCTCACGTCGCTTTGCTCGTTGGCGAAGCCAGCGATGGTATTACGTTCGTGGCTTCGTTGCGAGACGCGAGTGCCGCACAGGCCAAGACGAGCAGCCAAATGGCTTGCCAAGAAATAGAAGGTAAACTCGGATGTCGTCCAAGGCTGCTCCGAATTCTACTTCCAGCATACGCACTTCCTGCGGCGCTCCGAGGTCGGCCGGAGTCCCCTCGGCATCGGGGCATCCTTGACCATCTCCGAGCCGATCGGGCCCGGAGGCGCCGCGAAGATCTCGGGCTCAGCCTTGGTGAACCCAACTCACCCGGGACGTGTGGGATTCGAACGTCGCGAGTGTCTTCACCTGCTTGAGGTACGCGATGAAGTCTGGCTTCGTCCTGTAGGCGTCGACATCCTCCGCGTTCCGCCACTGCGAGTAGAGGAAGACGCGTCCGCCATCGAGGCCTTTCACAACGCTGGCCCCGATGTATCCGGGCTCCTTGCTGATGATCGTTTCGGTTCCATGTTTGAGCAGATGGACCAGCTTCTCTTGGTTTTCCGGCTGGACCGTGAACATCGCGACGTGGCTGATTGATTGATCGTCGTTGATTTCGAGTTTCATTGTTCTGCTCCTTTTCGGTGCTGTCGTGACCAAGGCTGCTGACGCCCCCGATCGTCGGCTTGGACTGAATGTGGGCGTAGCCGCTTTACTTCTGATAGTTCTTGAGGTTGGCAAAACCCGCTCGCTCAAAGGGAGAGAGGCCTTCCATATCGACCTGCTTGCCCGTGGGGAACGCGAAGATCTGCTGCAAGTGTACGCTGGCGAGCCCTTCGGGCTTTAAGATGCCGAATTCGCGGCTGACCAGCGCCCCAATATCGCCCCCTGGGCACCGTAGCGGGCGTGGCCGAGCCGTTTCATCAGTACGTCCCAAGCTCTGGCTGTTCGCGACGCCTGTGTTTCATCTCTTCCTCCAATCTTATTCGTTGCGGCAACAAACTCGGGTGCGAAACCCGAGTTATCAAAAACTGCACCTTCACGGCTAAGCGTGCGAGAAAATTAACTCTGCAGTTCTGGTCCTTATTGTTGACGACTGGCGCGTTTTTGCAGCCATAGCGGCGCGAGGGCCGGAAAGATCATCAGTCGCAATTTGTCAGGTTCGATAGTTCAGGATCACTCTGCCAGCGTCAGTCGGCTTCGAATCGACAAGATGTAGTGACCGCCGCTGATTGACGCCTCCGAAAAGCGGCTTGCCGCCGCCCAAGAGTAACGGGTGGACGATCAATCGGAGCTCGTCCAGCAAGTCCTCGTTCAGAAGGTTTGCTACGAGGGTCGGGCCGCCAACCACATAGATATTCTTCCCAGCCTGACCCTTGAGCGTCCGGAGCGCGGTGATGTCCGGGACGATCTCCGCGGTCGGCGGCCAAGGGACACTCTTGAGCGTCGTGGAAACGACAAGATGGGGCGTCTTGGCAGCAAACCGCGCGTACGCGACTTCGCGATCGGAAGGGGCGCGCGTTTGGAAAGGCGGAATGTGCTCAGGATGGGCGTGGATCGATGACCAGTACTCACCGTAACCTGGGTACATGCCGGCACCCTGCACGAACGTGTTGACTTCAGGGATCAACTCGATAGCATCAGCCCACGAATCGACCCACTCGACCCCTCCCTGGTCTGATCCTTGAGTGAAGCCGTCCAGCGAGATCTGAAGCGCGGCAATCATCTTTCTACTCATGTCGTCCTCCTCGTTATGCCGAGTGGCTAGCTCCCCGTCTTTCGACTAGGCTTTTCTTTCCGCTCGGGCTGGCCTTTGCCGATGGTGATCAGGCCCCGCAGACTGTCGTTGACGTAGAAGCCCCAGGCGCCTGAACAGTCACCGTAGCATTGGATGGCCGGGACCAGGCCGACGTGCGTGAAGCACAGCTCGGTCTGGTCGCCCTTCTTGGCGATCTCGAAGACTATGTCCGTGCCGGTCCACTCGGACTTGTTGTCGACGAAGTTGAGGCGGCTGTCCGTGATGTGCCACACGACCTTCTTGCCAGGCACGAACTCGGTGATCTTCTGCGTGCTGTGGTGAGCGTTCTTGTGGTGGAACTCGAACTCGGCATCGAGCTGGTCGGTCCGACCGTTGATTTCCTCGGACCACCACCCACGAACGTTGTTGATAGCGTCGAAGACTTCTTTGGGAGACTGGTCGACTGTGATCGTGGTCGTGAAATTATTATCCTTCATTGTGCTCTCCTTTCTCGTGTGTCGCGTGACTCGCGATTGCTCTCATAAGCCTGCGAAGGCGCGCTCGTACTCCTTGGGGCTCTTGTTCCAGAGCGCGCCCATCTGCTGCGCCATGGGGTCGGGAAAGATCTCCTCGTCGCCGCGCGCGATGCCCGCAAGTAAGCCCCTCGCGACATCAGCGGGGCTCGTCTTCGGCATCTGGAGGTCCTTGACCATGTCGGTGTCGATCGGTCCCGGAAGCACGGCGAGGATGTCGATGTTCTTCGCCTTCAGCTCGGGACGCAGCGACTGGGTTATCGAGTACGCCGCGGCCTTCGACGCCGAGTAGCCGCCGAGGGGCGGGAAACTCGCAAGCGCCGTGAGCGACAGGACGTTTACGATGGTCGCGCTCCCGGAGGCACGTTCCAGAACCGGCAAGAACGCCTTGACGACGGCGAGCATGCCGTGAACGTTGGTGCGAAAATCGGCGTCAATTTCCGCCTGGCTCATTGTTAGGACGTTCTGCGAGGTTGACACGCCGGCGTTGTTGACAAGGAGTGTGACGTCGTTCGCCTTCTTAGCGGCGGCTGCGATCTGCTCCGGCTTCGTGGTATCGAGCGCAAGAGACACGACGCGTGAGCCGTCGACAGTGACCTTCCTTTCGTCTCGAGCTGCTGCGTAAACCTTGGCCGCTCCGGCTTCGACAAGCGCCGCAACGAGCGCCCTGCCGAGACCGCGGTTCGCACCGGTGACGAGAGCAACGTAACCCATCTACGAGCAGCGTATAGAAGGCGTGGGGCGTTCGTGGCAAACCGTGCGGTGGAGGCTCACTTTGCCAAAGTCGCTGGTGCATGTTGCACCGATAGTGCCCAAGAAACACCGTGCTCGTTGGTCAGCAGAGGAAGCACGACGCGTAATTGGTGAGCAAGTGTCGTCGGGCTTGTCAGTAAGCAAGTTCGCAGAGCGCGAGGGTCTTGAAGTGGAGCGCCTGTATAGGTGGAAACGCATTTTGACCGCGAGGGCGGAGACAACGCCGGCATTTGTAGAAGTTCGGACCGCCGATATTGCTAGGCATGATCGCTCAATTGAGATCACGCTTCGTTCGGGACATCGATTGTTCTTCGCCGATTCGGTCAACCCGTCGGTATTAGGTCGGCTATTGCAGTTGCTCGAGTAGGGGCCGGTAGTGCTGGGCCTTCCCCCGAGCGTGCGCGTGTTTGTGGGCACGCAACCCGTGGACGGGCGCAAAGGCGCCGATAGTCTGATCGCGCTGGTGCGCAACGCGTTTTGCCAAGATCCATATCTGGGGTACCTGTACGTGTTTTTCTCGAGACGGCGCGACCGGGTACGCATCGTTTACTGGGATCGCAGTGGTTTTGCGATGTGGTCAAAACGTTTGGAATGCGGAAGATTTCATGCACGGTTTTCCGAAGATGCCTCGCTGCAAGCGCAGGCGATTGAAGCGGCCGAATTGAGCCTCATCCTCGAAGGGATCGATCTGCGAGGTGCTCGACGGCGTCCACGCTGGGAGCCGCATCGCGCGGAATAGTCCGAGTCGTGTCGTTTTTTTGAAAAATCGTCAGGCGGCCCGGAATTAATCGGAGAAGTGGCACGTCTACAATTTGAATGGCCACGTTGCAACCGATCACCTCAGCCCATGTTCCTGACCTGGAACAGGTGCGTGCTTGGCTGCAAAAGATGATCACATCAATGAGGTTTGTCGAGTTGATCGCAGCCATCATCGGGCTTATCGTGCGGATGCGCGACATCAACACCGAGCTCAATAAGCGCCTAGCGCATCTGACCCGAAAGCGTCCACGCTCCGAGACGCTCAAGCGAGTCGAGCGACAGTTGTCGCTGCCATTTACGCAACCGGTGCAAGCACCCGAGAAGAGGTCGCCGGATAGCGCGACGGACAAGCCCAAAGTTAGTCGCAAAGGTCAGCATCCTGGACGCCGTGCACTGCCGGTACATCTTGAGCGCATCACGGTTGACAATCCGGTGCCGGCCCCGATGCGCGTGTGCCCTCGATGCGGCGCCGAGATGACGACCGTCGGGCATTCGGTGTGCGAGATACTGGACGTGATTCCGGCTCGCGTCGTCGTCATCCAGCGCCGTGACGAGCGTGTGGCCTGCCCGCACGACAACGCGATCGTTTCGGCTCCGACTCCCAATCAACTCGTCGAGCGCGGCGTATTGGGCACAACGCTCATCGTTGAAGCCACTGCCGACAAGTACCTGGAACACCAACCTATCGAGCGACAATGCAGTCGCTTTCGGCGTGCCGGAGTCGAGGTCGCTCCGCAAACTCTTGGTCATAGCGTCGCGGTACATATCGATTGGCTCGAGCCCATCGCTAAAGCCATTGCTGAGCGCACTCGGGGACCGGGCCTGCTTGGAACGGACGCGACAGGAATTCCAATCTTGGATCGCGATTCGCCCGAAGGCATTCGCATCGGCACTGTCTGGTGTTGGACGAATGACCACTGGGTGACTTTCTTCTATTCGCCCCAAGGCGATTCAGACAGTGTGCGTCGGTTTCTCGGCGACGACTTCGCGCGCACCGTGCAATGCGATGGGACTAACATCCTGGCATTCATCGAACGCGCTGGCGGACGCCGTCCAGGCTGTTGGAGTCACGCACGGCGTGGCCTAGTTGAAGTGGCTCGCTCGGGCGAAACCATCGCACTCGAAGCGCTGCATCTGATTCGACGACTCTTCGCGGTTGAGCGCTGGGCGACCCAGTGTGGCGACACTGCCGAACAGAGATTGGACCGACGCCGTCAATACTCGACACCCGTCGTCGAAGCGTTGCGCGACTGGGTAGACAAGCAGCGCGAGATCATTGCGCCAAAGTCCGAGTACGGTCGAGCCCTCGGCTACATCCATCGTCAATGGCACCGTTTGATATTGTTTCTAAAGGACGGCAATATTGAATTGACGAACAATCGTCGAGAACGCGAGCTACGAAAGTTAGTCCTCGGAAAGAAGAATTGGCTCTTTGCGTGGGAAGATCTCGGCGGTGAGCGGACTGCTAACATCCTAACCATCATTGCCACTTGCGTGGCCCACGACATCAACCCTCGTGCTTATCTGCATGTCGTTACGAAATTGCTCATCGAGGGCTGGCCGCAGAAGCGACTTGCTGAATTGCTTCCCGACCGAATTGCTTTGTTGCACCCTGAGTTGCGTTTGGCTCCGCCCGTCCAAAAGAACCCGTCGCTGCCAGAATTGAACCGAGCGATGCTAGCGGCAATGCCGAACTAACTCATTGGGGAAGATTAGAACCCGTCCATCGAATTGCATAGACTGGCACGTAGCCCGTCGAGCAACTCGCGCCTACGCCCACGCGGCATAACGTCGGTCAGTTCCTCGACGAGAGTGTACATCTCGTCCAGTTCTTCGACTGTCGCGTCGATGAGCAGCAGTCCTGGCACGTCTACATGCGGGTGTGCACGAGAAATGATCGAGCGCAGCTCCAACATTTCGGCGGTGTGCTCCCGGAGAAAATCGCGTTCCGCGTCATCGATCCCCCAGAACACCAGCTTCCCTATTGGCGCATATTCTGATAGGTCTGAGGGTGTTCCAACGTGCCCAGTAATGAGGCCATTGTCCGGGCACTCCGTGCAACACCACTCGATGGATTCCAGCGTCGAGCTGATGATACGAATGCGACCTCGACACAGTCGCCGACCTACTCGGGCTACGCATGGGACCGCAGAGATCCACGGCTCGTTGCAGTCGCGGCAGGTCGCTGCCTCCACGACCTCACCGGTGAACGCAGCTCGGCGTTTTGCCGGCGCTGGAGCGTCCTTGACGAATTCCGCAACCAGATGCTGTACGTCGGTAACCCACGTTGCCATGTCGGAATTTCAAGCACATCCGGGGCCGCCCGTCACCTCGCCGATCACGAGTCTGCCCTAGGCGCAAGCAAATCTGGCTACGCTTCTCGCAAGCGGGTTACGTTGCACCCGGTGTGATGACGCGAATCGAGGTGGTGTCACAGAACTTTTGAAGTTCGGTTTCGCCGATGCCAGCCTCGGCCAGTGCCTTCCGTCGTTCTTGGAGCTAGGAATCCTAAAGCACGTCACCAACGCACCAGATTACCAAGCAGCCATCGGTTTGCTGTCCGTGCCCCGTCTGGACTCCAAGTTTCCCGACTAAGTGCCGCCTTGGAAAAGGGACTTGTCCGACGGATTCAAGCTACCGGCAAAAAAGCTTCATTCAGTGCCCAGTCCTGAGAAGTTCATCGAAGCCGGAAACAAGGGTTCTAGTCCGAAGCGCAATGCAACGGCTGGCAAGCGGTGCGTCGTCTATCTACCGCCTGAACTGCTCAAGGCCCTCATGCACAAGTGTACGGACGACGAGCGGTCGGTTTCTAATGCAGTGACTGAGGCAATTCAGCTTTGGATTGCCCGCTAACCCCTAGAAGCGTTTCTTTTATGCCATATTCCACGGCATAAAATTTACCTGTATCTGGGACTTCTGGACCCTAAATCTACGATTCGCCCTTCTTTCATGAGACGAACCTGGGGCCCCCGAGGGGGTGGCGGACGTTGAGGTGGTTGTGGTGATGGGTTTGCAGACCTCGGTTGTGCTGGAGGAGCCGCTACAGGCTGAGGCGTTCTACTTGGTGTTGGGGTGCGAGGTGGGGTTCTTGTCGTCATGGCTCGCCGTTGCTTTATTGTGTTCTGGAACTTTGCTCGGGTCAATCAGCTGTACGTGGACAATGTCTGTGCTGGGCGGGGAGCCGAACGATAGATACCCGTATAAGCAAGCGCCAATGATAAGACTTACTATACCTACGAGTAACCCGTAGCTCGCGAAAGCCAACCATTGACGGCACTTCTGGTTGATCTGTATGTTGTAGTCGATTGCTTTTACATACTGTTCTAGTACTTGTTGCTTTAGTTCTTCCGCGATTGGCGCGTCTGTTGAGGTGCCATCGCCCCCTTCCTGCAAATACGGTCGCAGCTTGTCGTCAATGAATTCAATCCAGCTTCCCGGCTCGGGTATGAAACCAAACTCTCGTGTCAAAATGGCGACAACGACAGATGTGACCGTTAGCGCTGTTGCACATAAGAAAAGACCCAACAGACCGCTTACCGTCCACCACAAGACACTGTATGACGGGTTTTGGAAAAGTTTTTCTGAGCGAGCGGCAACGCTTATGTACAATGCTAGTACGCCGAGATAGATTCCAGCTCTCGTGAATACTTGAGTGTAACGTTCATATTCGGCCTTGTATCGGTCTTTTGCTTCGGCAAGTAAAAACTCGCGAGGCGTAGGCTCTAGCGGCGGTGAGGCGACGTCCCTGGGTTCTGTGTCCACCAGCTCCGATAGAAGCAATGCTTTGCGCAAAAGTAAAGGTAATAAACGAGCGGGCAGCCTGCATGCAAGAAGAAACCATACAGGCTGCCCGCTCTCGGGACGGAACGTGCACGGGGCCACGTAAAAACCCCGTGCTGGCTGCTTTCCCTAGTCTTTTGGCTCAGCCGGTTTTTCAGGCTGCTTTGGCTGGTTTGGATTGAGTCCCAAGCAAGTGCATCCCGCAACTTTGCACGCACAATTGTTCATTGTGAGGTGGTGTTGCCAGTCCGGGTGTCCACAAGTGCCACACTTTAGGCTTCTCTCTTTATTCAACATTGGTTTTCTCTCGTGCCAACATCCGAAGAATACCTGTCTTGCCCTGTGCTGACGCAGTTAGCACACCCTTGACGAGATTAACTTGTTTGGCTCGATGACTGTCACACAACTGGTCGTCATCGACCAAACCCGAGGCAAACCAACATAGGTCGAGCCACCTTTGCGGCGGTTGTCCCTCTAGTGCCGCTGTCAGTATGCAAAGAGGGCAATTCTGCTCGTCTTCAGTTGGGTTTTTCATGTTGTTGCTTACCAGGCGGTTTTCGACTGCCCGGATATTCCACGGCATACTTTTTTGCTAGTTCGGCAATGCGATCGAGACCGCCCGGAAACACCAGCAAGCGGTCGCGCTTTGCTCTATCTACGGTGTACGTTTCGTGAATTGCGTCAAGCCAAGCTTGTGACGTGCCATTGTGTTCGGCCGTCGTGAATTCGCGATTGCATTGGTCGCATTTAGACGCCCGTGTAATGTCGTGTGTGACATGCATTCGAGGCGCGGCCGCACAATCTAGGCACAAGTCCCCGCGAGACGGACGCCCAACTGGAGCCCCTTTATGATGGCGTTTTGGCTGTTTCCTGACTTTGAACCTACGCCGTATCATCCAAAGGTCCTTCTGTTTTTACCGGCAGATTCCGTGGGAACGATCGTGAAAAAGCGCAGCGTTCCGATCGTGCGTGATTTGGGGGATCTGGGCTTCAGCGCGGATGTTGGCCCAATGCTGGGTACGAGCTTATCAGCACAAGAGTCTCCGAAATAGGCGACGGCCCAGAGTTGATACCTCCGTGCCGCCAAGACGTCGTGCAACCGACGTCCGAAGTCTGATCACTCATCGCACATGATCAGAGGTGGCGTCTAGTTCTTTGGGGGACGGCAGGCCCCCATGGTCGAGCTTTTCGAGCGGATGTGCCCGCTTTGCGGGAAGGTGATTCTTCTATGTCGGCCGTGTCGAAATTTGACTCGGTACTGTTCACAGGCCTGTTCCCAAGAGGCACGCCGGGCGTCGTCGAGGCGGGCAGGTGCCAGATATCGCGCTCGGGTTAGGACGCACTACCTGCGACAGCAACGGTACCGCGAGAAGCGGCGCGAGGCCCAACTCGGTGTGTCGAATGTGACGCAGCAGTCGTTGTCGGCACCGTCGCCATCGGTATCAATAGTTACACGGAGTGCGGACAAGCCATCACGGCGTGTCGCGCGACTCCGCGCGGAGGTGATTATCAATGCTACCCCTGTGGATTACGATCGAACCGAGCCCGAGCGAGGTGCGGCTTATACTGACCGAGCCAGGGTCAGGTCCGGCGTTGAAGGCTCGGCTGCCATTGCCAACACAAGCCCGCGCCGTACCCCTGCTGCTGGAGTCATTGAGTACCTGGTACCACCGACCGCTTCACGCTGTGCTCGATGCGGATGCCGAGGATATCCGGTTACACCCCGAGCGCTGGGCCCTGCTCGCCGGTGACCTTGCGCTGCAGCAGGTCAGCGTCGAGTGGGTACGCCGACCGCAGGCTGCACGTCAGAAAGAGCGAAGTCGGTTTCTGCAAGAGTTGGGCGAATTTCGCGGCGCCCGGCAGCTACTCGGTTTTACTGCAACGGGGCTGCCATGATCGACGAAGCGGCACGAGCGGAGATGCGCCGGCTGGTGCTCGGTGAGGGTTGGAAGATTTGTACCGTCGCGCGGCGTTTCAGCGTCCACCATTCGGTGGTACGGCGTGCCGTTTTTGGCGGCTCAGCGGACAAGGCTCGTGTTGCACCAACCTCTGCAATCGAGCCTTATAAGGCCTATATCGTCGAGCGCTTGGAGAAGTTTCCGCAGTTGACGGCGGCTCGCCTGATGCTGGAATTGCGCGAGCGAGGCTATGAACTCGGTATTGCGATATTGCGCCGCTACATCGCCAAAGTGCGCGGACCCCGTGAGCGCAAGGCGTACTTACGCATTGAAGTCGGCCCAGGCGAACAGGCCCAAGTCAACTGGGGGTCATTCGGGTGGATGCGCATTGGCAGCACACAGCGCCCTTTGAGCTGTTTTGTAATGGTGTTGTCGTGGTCACGAGCGTTGTTTTTTGACTTCGCGCTCGACCAACGTATGGAGACCTTTTGCGCCTTGCATCAGCGAGCCTTCGTGTTCTTCGGTGGGGTGCCGCAAAAGCTGCTTTACGACAATCTCAAGAGCGTCGTGTTGCACCACGTGGGCTCGATTGTGCAATTCAACCCGACCTTCCTCTCCTTCGCCGGCCAGTATCTCTTCGAGCCCACCGCTGCCCCGCCTCGCTACCCGCAGGCCAAGGGCTGTGCTTCATACTGCACCTCATTCGTTGGCTGAAACGGTACTTCCTTTTCCGGCTTGGCGAAACTTCCATTTCCCTTTGATGGGCGCTTGAGGGCCAGGGGGCTCATAAAGGTAGTCGTTGCGTTTGCTGTAGGGGTGGGCCTTGAGCAAGCCGCGGCGGCGCCAGACTCGAATCGTGAGCGGAAGCACGCGTAGTTTTCTGGCGATCTCCTTCTGTGTCAAAAGACCACGGGATCGCAGGCGCGCGTAGCGGTCAGGCAATTTGTACGTGCGTCGGATGTAGTAGACAATTCGTTCTGTAAAGGCATTGCCATTTCCAGCGTGTAACCCTCGCTTGTTGAGGATCTCAGCGACTGCTCGCTCGTCGTGTTCGTTCAGAAGGTGATCAATTTCCGATACTATCTGCGTTGGCGTTCGCCGTAGCTCCCAAGCGGGGGATGGTTTGGGTAGATGCAATGTTTGGGTAGTGCCGCCGCGGAAGCGCACGTGCACGGTCAGGTCGTTTCCTTTGATGAGGGTGACGTCTTCAATGAGCAATCGCAGCATTCGTTTCCGCTCGCGGTCGCTTGTCGGTGGCGAATCCCAGAGTTTGGGAAAGTCAGTGGCCAATGCGAGGACTCGGCTTCGTTGCTCTGGTGTGACCGCAGCCGAATCAGATTTACTCTGCTGTTCGTAGGTCTGTTGCGCTTGCTCCAGTTCGCGCAGTTTGCAGTTCCATTCAGCTTCCAGTTCATCAGCAACCAAGCGATTCCCAGGATCGACTTGCATGTACCGACGACGTGCAAGTTCAGCTTCGTATCGAATGCGCTCAACATGCTTGGCGCGTAGTCGATCGGTCTGTTCAGCACGCATTCGCAGTTCGTCCTGGACCTTCAGTGCCACCTCGAGCGCCATAGGTGATACGGAATTGACCAAAAGCCGGCCGATCGCCGAATCAATTGCTGCGCCAGGCATACTCTGACATATCGGTGTAGCGGTTTTGATCCCCTCACGTTGACAGACATAGATGGGTTTTCTTTGTCCACCTTGCTGCTCATATCGTACCGTCATGCGTTCACCACAGCGGCCGCAAAGTACTACGCCCTGTAACAGAGCAGGACCTTCTCTCGGTGGACTTCTTCGTCGATCCTCTCCAAAAACCTGAGCGTTCTGGAGTAAGCACCGCTGGTTGTTCTCGAACTCGTCCCAAGATATATAGCCAGCGTGGGCGTTCTGAATCAGCGAGATCCAGTCTTCGCGTGCAAGACGCTCAAAGCGTTGTGGAGCCAATTTGCGTTGGCGAGTCCGACCAAAGACAAACGCACCAGCGTAGCGTGGGTTGTGAAGGAGCCATAGAGCGCGTGAGTGTTCGAGCTCTCCCCATAATATCTCTCCTTTGGCTGGGCCTGACCGTGCACGCCGAGGAAACTTCAGTCCCTGGTCCCGGAATGCTCGCACCGTTGCCGTTGCCGAGCCTGTTCGACGGAACGAGTTGAAGAAGACGCGTAGGCTCTGTTGTACTTGCTTGTCGGGATCGAGAACGACTTTATTCTGAGCGTCGTAACAAAATCCGAGCGGCAGAGGCAACTCCAATTCACCGCGTCGCGCCTTGTTCAACACACCCCCTCGCAGGCGAGCCTTCAAGATGTGTAGCTCGGCCTCGGACATGGTGCCTTTGAGACCAAGCAATAATCGGTCATTGAAGTGCGCAGGATCGTAGACCCCGTCTTCATCGAGAATTAGCGTGTCTGTCAGCGCACAAATCTCCAGGAGACGATGCCAGTCGCTCGAGTTTCGTGCGAGTCGGGAAACCTCAAGCCCCATCACAATCCCTGCGCGGCCGAGCCCTACATCGGCGACAAGCCGTTGAAATCCATCCCGCCCGATCGTGGATGCGCCTGATTGACCTTGGTCACTATCAATGACGACGATTTGTTCCTGAGGCCAGCCAAGTGCTACAGCGCGCTGGCGCAACGCATACTGCCGGTCCGTGCTTTCGGTGTTTTCGAAAACCTGTCGCAGCGTCAACTGGCGAATGTACAAGTAGGCATTTCGCTTGAGATGTCGAGTCGTGACTTTTTGGTGAGCGAGGGAGTCCATCATCAGGCTACTCCACGTATTGCTGATAGGGCCATCTCCGCGAGGACCACAGCAACTTCCCCACGGAGCTCATCAACCAAACACTCAGTGTGAGTACTTGGCTCTCCAAGTTTAGGTACGACCGGGCTCAAGCTCGACCACGCTCTGATCCAGGCACCCATACCTTGACGCACGAGCAGGGCTAGCCCGAGACATCCTGACTCGCGCTTCCCTTCCAATACGGCTGCGCGTAGCCGTTCGTACTCTTGGCAAAGAGGCGAGGCCGCAGACGGCTCTACCGTGGGTTGGGGGCTGGAGTTTTTTTTCGCGAGCCAGGGCTCGCTCGATGCTGCGTGCGTGGACCGCAATTCCAAAACGCTCGCTGACCATCGCCGCTAAGGTAACGCTTCCCAAGGTCGCATCCCTGGTACGAGCCTCGTTGATGAAGCGCATCACTTCGGGATTGAGCTTGTGAGCGCTGCGAGGCCCACGCTTGCGCGGCATCAAGGCCTGCAGCCCCCCGTCGTGAAATGCCTCCTGCGTTTGATAGAACGACGGTCTCGAGAAACCAAAACTGGTTACGGTTGACGCGATCGGCTCGCCGTTAACCAGCACCCTGCGCAGCATCTCGTACTTGACCTGCAGGGCATCTCGCGCATCGAAGAATGCGCTTTGCGAGAACAGAGGATCCGCAACCTTTTCCGGGTGTAGATTCAATGTTCCGGATTGGCGAAGCGCCTGAGTCTTGGGGTCCGGACGGTTGCGAGAGGCCATTGGTTGCTGCGTAAGATAATTTATGCCGTCGAACGGGCTCAGTCAAGTAAATAAGTGTTCTGCTGTCTTCATAATGTGGATAATACTGCCAGATACGACCGTCACGCCAGCGCCCGTCCGACATAATTAGATTTACATAACCGGCGTAATTTGCTTTACGCACCTCGCTTACCCTTCCGGCTGGCTCGCAGCGTACGAGCGAGTTCTGCTAGTTGAATCAAGTCGTCGAACCGAAACGCTGACCGCCCTGCTGCGACTGTGACAAATGCGCTCGACTCCGCCGCATCTGTCCAACTTGTTGGCAAATGCCGGAGCCGCTTCTTCTTATCGAGGAAATACACTCGGTCCTCTCCCCAGACCTTTTTGACCGTCAGCAGCTCAAATCGCCGACCATGCAACGGATGAAAGGGATGCGTTATCCGATGCCACAGTCGCGCACCGGACGTATTACCTGTAGTTGATCGCTTTCTTGAAAGGCCGCGTCGAAGGAGCGATCCGATTTCTCCGACATGCATTTTTCTACGGCAGGTCGTTCGACGGGATCGCTGACCTGCGTGCCAAAGCTGCGACTTGGCGCGATGAGGTCGCCAATGTCCGAATCCACGCCACAACCCGTGAGCGCCCAGCCGAGCGCCTACTAGTCGAGCGCACCCGCCTGCGTGCGTTGCCGTCGCATCCGCCGCCCGTCGATCTGCTCGTGCCAGCCATCGTTTCCAAACAAGCCAGTGTCCGTCTGGACACCAACACCTACTCTGTCCCAGTCTCTCTCGTCGGCAAGAGCGTTTTTATCCGCGCTGACGAGCAGACCGTGCGCGTGATTGCCGATAGCATTGAAGTTGCAAGACACGCGCGCTGCTGGGATCGCCGCCGAGAAATCGAAGACCCGGCGCATCGTGAAGCACTCATCGCACGACGTCCCGGTGCACAAGGCCCACGGCGTCGCGATGCCATCGCGAATCTTGCGCCAGAGTGTCGCGCCTATTTGCAAGAAGTCGCTCGCCGCCGCATCCAGCTCGATAACGAGATCCGTAGACTGACCCGCCTCATCGAGCGCTACGGTACTGATGACGTCGTTGAAGGCATGCGACGTGCGCTCATCTCACGCACTTTTGGTGCTACTTACGTACGCGCATGCATCGACCAAGCCCGCTTCGCACGAGGCCTCGGTGAACCGCCCGAGCCTGTTGTTACTGGACATGCTGCGGCCGACGCACTCGTCGTCGAGCCGCACAACCTGGAGACCTACGATGCCCTCTTCCAAGACCCCAAAGCCCCAGAAATCACCGAGCCCGCGTCCGCCTCGGGCGAATTTACCCACTCCGGAGCGAGCGCCACTTCCCGAGACTCCAACGAGCCCGACGAGCAGTGACCTGGCTGCCTCGCTCGGCATCGGCGATGTATTGCGGGCTCTGGGCTTGGAACACGCTGCAACCTCGCTCGATACCGTGTTGCAGAAGGCCATTTCCCGCAGCGATTCACCCTCAGCGGTCCTTGACCACCTGATGCGCGACCAACTCCGTGTGCATCTGGAACAACGTGCCCGCGTTGCTGTCAAACGCGCTGGGATATTTCCCATTACCAGCCTCGATATGTATGACTTCACTCGCCCTAAATCGATCGACCGCGACATTGTCCAGCGCGCCGCAACCCTCGACTTTATTCGCGAGCGTGCCAACGTGGTTTTCGTGGGTCCAAGTGGCGTGGGAAAAACTCATCTCGCCAATGCTATCGGCTACCTTGCTTGTGTTGACGGCTATCGCGTACGTTTCGCGCTTGCTGCCGACCTCGTCAACGATCTGGTTGCATCCCAGACTCGCAATACGCTGAGTAAACGTCTCGCCAATTGGGCCAGTTATGACCTACTGCTGATCGATGAGCTGGGCTACCTCAGCTTCGATTCGCGGGGTGCCGACCTGCTCTATCAGGTCATCAACAAGCGCTATCTGCGTGCCGCGACCAGCGTGACCACCAATCTGCCCTTCAAAGAGTGGGGCTCGCTCTTTCACAATGCTGCCGCTGCAAGCGCAATCGCTGACCGGCTCGTACACAAGGGCCTGCTCGTGCGAATCACCGGAAAATCCAGCCGCCCCAGCCGCGAAGACCCCGATCCCGACGAAGCCGCCTAAACCACAACATCACCCTATCACCACCAGCGCGGTCACCGATATACGGCGACCGCGTTGCGGCGTTCCATGTCGGTCATGCAGCCCGTTCCGATCCACACTCGCGCGATCGAAACGCTGCGCTTTCCGACGATCGTTCCCACCCAAGTAAAGCAAACGGGTGTCACGCTGCAAAATTACGCCGTAACCCTCGACTAAATTCACCCTCGCTCACTCAGACGATGCCTGGCCGCCAGATGGGTCAGGGACGCTAGGAACTTCATTGCGCCAGGCAAAGTCTGGATGAGGAGGATGTGATGTAGATAACGCTGAAACTTCATTAGGGACCTAGTGGGTAATCAAACCCACCCAGTCAAGGTTGACCACCAGCTGGAAGCGAGTCTTGGGCGGCCCGACGAGTGCGAAAGCGCGAAGGACGGTAGTCAAGCGTAGACAGCAAGTGAACAGGCCGTGTGATTGAGCCCCGTAATCTAGTGATTGTGAGAGCCGACGTATTTGAAGTAGCGGAAGGCAACAACCGATGCGCCACGAGGCGGCGAGACAGTGACCATGATGTGGATTGAGGCACCGACAGGACGCTGCGGGCGTCGAGGTGAAAACCGTCGGAAACGGCAATTCCCCCCATCTTCGGCCATCCTCAACGGTTAGGCGCAACGGACTCGCCGGGGTCTGTGAGCAGGGCATGAGCACGAAGGTCCCCCAGAAACCTGGGATATCCGAGCGTTTCCGTCGCGAACAACGACGGTACCGCGTAGCGAAGGGACAACCGACGCGAGGCTGGAAGAACGTTCGGGAGTCGGAGCACCCCATTGTACCGATGAAGCAGGGACAGCTGACCGAGCGACCCTGCGGAGGGAAGGGGGTGCCGGGTAACGGAACCGTTGGAGGGAATGATGAAAGAGACATTGGGCTCTGTAAGCATCTCAACGAAACTTGAACGGATAGCGAAAATGGCAAAGTCGATGCCAGGGGTGCCTCTGAGTACCCTTGCGCATCACATGGATATCGCGTGGCTCCATGCGGCCTATCGGCGCACCCGCAAGGATGCGGCGGTGGGGGTGGA
The DNA here is from genome assembly GCA_963819085.1 of uncultured delta proteobacterium. Classification (GTDB taxonomy): domain Bacteria; phylum Myxococcota_A; class Polyangia; order Polyangiales; family Polyangiaceae; genus FEN-1139. Next base: position 42,237 of record CAWFUX010000036.1, on the reverse strand, counting down.
TGGCCAGACGGCAGCCGAGTACGAAGCGAATCTCGAGGCCAACTTGAGGTCGTTGCTCGACAGGGCGAAGTCAGGCGACCACTACCGAGCCCCGCCAGTGCGCCGAGTGTATATTCCGAAAGGCGGCGACAATACAAAGCTGCGGCCAATCGGAATTCCATCCTTTGAAGATAAAGTGCTTCAAAGGGCGGCTGCCATGGTTTTGGAGGCAGTATACGAGCAAGACTTTTTGGACTGCTCGTACGGCTTTCGACCTGGGCGCTCAGCACACCAGGCGGTGCAGGCAGTTTGGAAACAAGCGATGGACATGGGTGGATGTTGGGTCTTGGAGGTTGATATCGAAGACTTCTTCGGGTCACTCGACAAGGCAAAGCTCCGCGAAATATTTTGCCAACGGATACGCGATGGGGTGCTGGTGCGCCTCATTGGCAAATGGCTGAACGCGGGTGTGATGGAGGACGGATGTATCTACCATCCTGAAACCGGAGTACCCCAAGGCGGTGTTGTTTCACCAATTCTTTCAAACGTCTACTTGCACGAAGTACTCGACCAGTGGTTTGCAACTCAGATTAGACCGCGACTGAAGGGCCGAGGCCATCTGACGCGATTCGCTGACGACTTCGTCATGACGTTTGAGCGAGAACAGGACGCTCGTCGAATGTTGGACGTGCTACCGAAGCGATTCGGCAAGTACGGTCTACGCATCCATCCCACCAAGACTCGGCTAGTACGATTCTACCCGCCGTCGTTACCCTCGAATTCGCACGAAGGCGAAGGTCAACGACAGCGCAGTTTCGACCTGCTGGGTTTTACGCTCTACTGGGGTCGGTCCAGGAAAGGCACGTGGGTGGTACAACAAAAGACGATGAAATCCCGCCTTCGGCGCGCTCTGCACCGCATCACATTGTGGTGCAGAGAGAATCGACACATGCCAGTGAATGAGCAATCGAAGACTCTAAGTCAGAAACTACGGGGTCACTACTCCTACTATGGAGTGACTGGAAACAGTCGAGCCCTGGAGAATTTGTACGACCGAGTCAAACGCATTTGGCACAAGTGGTTGGGACGCCGTTCCAATCGTCCTTTGTACTGGGATCGGATGCAGGCGATCTTGAAGGCATTCCCGCTTTCGAGACCGCGTATAGTCCACTCAGTTTACCTGCGCGTAGCGAAGCCGTGACCTGACGAGCCGTATGCCTTAATTGGGCACGTACGGATTTGTGGGAGCCCTGGGGGAGCAATCCTCTGGGGCCACCCGGCATTCCGCATCAACACATCAGGTAACCAAGCAGCCATCGGTTTACCGTCCGTGACCCGTCTGGACTCGAAGTTTTCCGACTAAGTGCCGCCTTGGCGACGCGCGGTACTTCTCGGCACAAGAGGCCAAACGGGAAAACTAGCCCTCCAAATGCGCACATAGGGTCAAATTCAAATTGGCCCACAGGAAAGTCAAATTAGTCTCTTGTTGTCCTGTAAATATTTTGCGTGGAATGGCATAAGTGGGGAACGTCCCTGCCCGCATATTTTCGAGCGTAGGGTGTGCAATCGCCACCGGCTCGCCATTTTTCTCTAAGACACGATCACGCGCCTTCGATGACGACCCCATGCGTGCGAATTGCTGGAGACGAAGGCCTTTGGCCTTGAACAAGAACTCGATCACACCGAAATCCCCACGACGACTCCTACTACAACTATACGCTGTCTTGCGCGATTCATTCAAACAAGGTATTTTTCAGCGGTGGACGTGTTCTTGTCCCGCTCAACCGGATTGCCACTCGCCCAGCTCGAAAATCGGCAGGCGCGGCTAACCGAGCGGGGCAAGTGCATAGCAACCGTGATCCAGTTCGCGTCTCACATTCTTTTTGTCTCGCTCCGAGCGTCCGTATCCCACGCGGCGACGCTGTATCCGCCTCCCAGCTGTGCTGATTCCCACGATAGCCTGAGCTGCAACAGCGGGCTGGTGGTGCTTGGAGACTCGAAGTCAGCAGTGTACGAAAAGTGCGGCCCACCTCAACATATTGATAAGGGCTGCGTTCCTGGGCGCCGCCAATTGTTATGTTGGGACATTTGGACGTACCGCCCCAATGCCAGCTACTTTCCGCGATACGTTAGCTTTGAGAAAGATATTGTTGTTGGCATTCAGTCCGGAAGTCGCTTCGAATAATCTTCTTGCGCTTCAATGTCACGGATGATCCGCAGGAGAGCTCCAATATCGAGACCAGAACATTGAGCTACTGCTCTGCGCACTGCAGGAAACCTATGGCTGAACCAAGCCAGTTGTTGTCGCAGCCCAAGCTGCCGTCTTTGCCCGCGTAAGACCAACCTGTCGCAACGCCGCCAATAGTGCCGGAATCCGTTGACGCGGACGAGGTCCAGTCTCGACAAGTGTCCTTGTCAGGGGTTCCCTGCGAGGAGAGCCCCGTCCATAGGTTTTGTGCGACTCCAGTGTCGACGTAGTTGCCACCGCCGTCTTGAGTGACCGCACTCTCGATAGTCGCGGGCGGATTGGAGGTGTCCATCGCCTGAATGATTTCAGCACCTGTGCCGACCTTGACGCCATCGGGCCGCACGTACACGGTCGTAGTGCCAAGGACATCGGCGAGAGCACGCGTGGAAGCGACGAGGACTGCTTTGACGTCCGCTACCGACGCCGGAGCGTCCGCCAGGCACTTGGCGTCGGCGGCGCTGAGACCACCGCCGGGCACCCAGCCTGTCTTGGTTAGATAAATCTTCTTGCCTGTGACAGGTGTCAGCGTGACCGGAGTATTGGCTCCCTTCATCACGCAGATCACGCGGCTCGCATCGGCGCAAGAGGAGATTCCAACATTGTTGACTATCCACGCCTTCCCACCCGCATGAGTACTGCCATGCGTGGCGTTGGCGGTCGAGTCAGTCCAATCGTTGCAATTGTAAAGCACGCCCGTTCCGGACATACCCGACAGTGTATCTGCAATGACACGTTGACCGTTCTCGTCGTATGCCACTGGGTAGTAGACAGCACCGGTGGAAAGCGCCGTTGTCATGTCGTCGATCCAGGGCCATAGGTCGAGACGCACCCATCCACGGGTGGAGCCGAGCAGCGTCGCAGGAGCGTAATTGGATGCGGCTATCCACGCGACGTATGCATCATTCGTTGAACTGTTGATGCCTGCGGCCGTCGCAAGTGTGTTGCATTGCGATTGATATGCAGTGGCGCTCCCGAGATTGCCCAGGAATGTTGTCGAAGTGACAAAGGCAAGGTTTGCTGACAAGGGGTCGAACCTTACCGTCGTCGCGGCGGCTACACTGATTGTCAGCGAGCAAAGTCGATGGGGCCCGTCGGAGGCACAGGCGCCCGTCCATCCCGACATCACGGACGATACGGTTGCCCCGGTATTGGTAGGCTTGGCTGTCAGCATGACGTTCGTGCCGCGGTCGAATGTGGCCGTGCATGAGGTCGGTGCGGTGCAGGTCGTGTCACTCGGCTGAATTACCACGGTTCCAGCACCATTGCCCGCGAACGAAACGGTCAACGTGTAGCGCTCAACGCCCGAAGTACCGCCTGTGGCAGCACCACCCGTTGCACTCGTATTCGTGCTCACATTGCCCGAACACGCCGACAGCGAGGCAAGCGCGAGAGCACAATTGAGCCGGCCAAACATCCTCATTAGAATCGTCCATTATTTTAGTCGAGCGCCGCACATTTATCGAGCCAATTGCGCGGAGCGGGCCACTTTTGCGTCGCAGCAAGCCGTCCACTGGGCGTTACCGCTTGGAAGGAGGAGTCGAGACGGCAACAACGAACCGTGCCGGCCTAGGTCCACCCTACAGACAGGACCCTAGGCTCGAAGAACAAGTTTGACCCGGCAGGCATGGTCCTCCGCAGATGAAGCCGCCGAAGCCACAAGCGGAGGTCGAGGTGCCGGCGTAGCACTTGTTGTCCGCTGCGCCGCAACAGCCAGAGCATGGCAAGCACGTATTTGGAGCGCCGCATTGATGGGTGTTCGCATCGCAGACTCCGCCATTGCACGACACGCAGGACCTTCCCGCATAGCCGCAGGAACCGGGATCGGTACCATTCTGACAATTGTTGTTGCTGTCGCAGCAACCGGTCGCGCAGTTGCTAGCGGTACACCCGTTCGTCTCGCATCTTCGATTGATGCTGCAGCTCGAACCGCCCGTGCACTTGGTGCACTGAAGACCATTGGGTCCGCAATAATCGTTGCTAGTACCATTCTGGCACTTCCCTGTTTGCGGATCGCAACAACCTGAGCAGGTGGCTGCCGAACAAAGGTTCGCGAGGCATATCCGTTGGGTGGGGTCGCAGACCTCATTCCCAATGCAACTAGTGCACGGCTCGGCACCGATTCCACATGTGTTAGTTTTAGTGCCCGTGCCGTCACGACAGACATTCGAAGAGTCGCAGCAGCCATTTGCACAGTTGCCGCTGTTGCACGAGAGCGAACCACAGGTATGGGTTTCGGACGAACAGGTCTGCCCACTGGGGCACGGCACGCATTGAATGCCTCCTGCACCGCACGCTTGGTTGCTCACTCCTGAAACGCATAAGGTCTGGTAACAGCACCCGGCGCATGAGGAATCGCATGTCGCTGGAGGCGCGTTCGGAGCCGATGTCACACAAAGATCGTGACCGCAAACGTAGAAGATCTCGTCAGTATCCGGGGACCACTGAGGATTGGCCACATTGCCCGTGGTAGTCCAAGCAACGGGCGTGGGCGGAGCCGAGGGATTGAGGTTGAACGCGATCACGTAGAGGTCACCTTGCAGGGAGCCTGAGACTGACCCAATCATTGCGATGAAATCCTCGGCGATCGACCAACTGGGATTCGAGTACTTGAGCCCCAGAGCCCCGTTGGTGATGTTGGTGGGATTAACGCCGTCTGAGGTTGCGACGCACACGTCAGCGCCCGCATTACAGCTGTAGGCCATGTAGGCGCCCGTATTCGGACTCCAAACTGGATCACTGTTACCCGGACCGAGAATCATGTGGTCTCCTGTTCCGTCAGGGTTGATGAGCCAAATGCCGTTGAATTGCGAGTTATACGCAATGACATCGACCGACGGACTCCACTGCGGGTTGCCACAATATGGGGGAGAGGAGCAGTTCTTTATCATTCTTGGTACGTTACTATTCCACGCAACCGTATAGAGTCCGAGATCACCTCCTAAGCTGCAGTTGTTACAGCCTTCAAATACGAGGTTGGCGGCATCCAAGGACCAGCTGTACGAACCGGCAGTTAGCCCAGGGGTCCGTAACCCCAATCCTTGCACGAATAGACTCGGAATACCCCTCGTCGTATCCCATGCGGTGTAAGCAAGAAATCCGCTTTGGAAAGTTCCAACCAGCTTCTTGTCGGGGTCATACTGCAACGGCGCCCATTTTGGATCATGTGGCGCTGGTTCCGTGGTGAGTTCCTGTCCCATCGTTGCAAAGCGCTGGATAGTCCAGATCTTCTGCCGTAGTAGTCCTGTCGGAGTTGGACCATCGAATGCGTCTAGAGCAATCGTTGAATCGGCTTGCCACACCGAATAGCTATAGATGCCGTGATACGACTGAAGCTGGGCGGGCGTGAGGATCGTCGCTGCGCCGGCCACTTCGGGATAAAGCAAACGGAGAGCGCCTAGGAAGAAAACGATGGTTCGTGCGTTGCAAGTCATGGTGAAACCTCGGTATTGCTAACTGCGCCCGCCGAGCAGCGCGGTGACGAGTGCGATGCCACTGCGCCATGCGTTCCGACAATCCAAGTGATCTCATCAAAGAAACCAACCGCAAACACATCGTGGTGAGTTCCCCCGGCGAACGTCAACGGTTGGCAGGCGTCGCCATCGCCGTGATCGACGTGATTCTCGGGACCGACGCCCACTCGGCGCACAGCGCTGTCCAAATTCGTGTAACCGAAATGAGCAATCAAGCGATGATCTGCCGTCTCGACGACACACTCGAGTATAGGAGTGACGGTGGCAGCGACGACATCGCAGACTGTCCCTTGCCCTCCAGGAGGGCAACCGGGCGACCCGGCAGGCACGTCAAGGACGGGACTCGGCAGAAAGCTGAAGACGCTGCTCGGCTTGTTCGACCCTGCAACGGTAAACCAAACCGCGTCTTGCAAGGATCGGATGATCCGAGGGGTACCCGTTCCTGCTCGGCGCCATAGGGTTGAGGGAAATTCCGTTGCCGTGACCTGCTGGGTGACAGTCTGCTGAACACCGTTCGTCCAGAAGAGCGACGAATCGAAGGCAGCAAGCGAAAACACCCCTGGGGCGGTGATGGCACGGGGAATTAGTTGCCCGGTGGTTGCGTCGAAGTGAAATACCCGACCGTCACCAGACAAGAAATAGGGTTCAGTCCCACCCGTAACGACTGCCGGATTGATCAGCCCTGAGGCGACCGTCTGAATCGGTGCACCTACAGCTGAGCTAGAGAGTACAGTGCCAGAGACCACGTCACTCCAATAAATGCTTCCTCCCAGAGGGGTGATGGTCCATGGACCTGGTTGACGGTCCGCGATCGCTTCAAGTTGGCCTGTGCTCTTGGTGAACCTCCGTAAGAAGCCATCACCCCGCCCGGTTCCTTGATTTGTCCACATCAGGTGGTCACCGTCGCTAGCGAGCAATCGCGGGACGCGTTGCCCGGCAGCAAGAATCTCTGGGTTGCCTCCCGACTTGAGCACGCGTGACACGGTGCTCTCAACGCTATCAGTGAAGTAGACGTATGTGTCGTCGACAGCCACCCCTCCCAAACCGGGTCGGCCACTGACGATAACGACTGGTGACGTCCCATCGAGCGCAGCACCTGCAACCGTGCCAGCGGCAGCGTCGGTCCAATAAAGACTTGCTCCGTCGCTCGCGATATCAAATGGCTGACCCATGCTTATTGGAGCCCGTGTGACTGTCGTTGACTGGCATGCAATCCCCGCAGTGGAGCCGAAACAGTTGCCGGCGACGCAAGTGCCCCAGCTGCAATCGGTGCCGTCGGGACCAGCTGGATTGGAGCATAAGCCGCTCGACGAGTTGCACGTGCCCGCCACATGACACTCGTCGGACGCCGTGCAGGAGACTGGAGTTCCACTTATGCAATTGCCCGAACTGCACGCGTCACCAATGGTGCAGGCGTTTCCATCGCTACAACCCGTCCCGTCGGAGGCGGCAGGATTCGAACATACGCCGCTGGCAGGGTCGCATGTGCCCGCCATGTGACACGCATCGGCGACTGTGCACACAATAGGGCTACTTCCGGTACAAGTGCCGGTAAGACACTGGTCCGTTTGCGTGCAGGCGTTGCCGTCGTTACAGGTCGTGCCATCGGCTTTGTTCGGATTCGAGCAGACGCCAGTGGTAGTGTTGCAGATGCCCAAGTCGTGGCATTGGTCTAAGACTGTGCAGGTGACGGGGTTGGCGCCGGTGCAGGTACCGGCCTGGCAGGTGTCGGTTTGGGTGCAGCCGTTGCCGTCGCTGCAGGTTGTTCCGTTTGGTTTGGGCGAGCAGATTCCAACCAGGCCCGTAAGGCTGCAGGAGTAGCACTGGTCCGTGCAGGCCGCATTGCAGCACACGCCGCTGACGCAGCTGCCGGAGAAGCATTGGCTTCCGGATGTGCAGGTGTTGCCACCGGTTACGTCATATAGACGTGCCGCGCTTTGGGTGGTGGTGCCGTTCAGGCCGCCCGCAATCAGCACGATGCCGTTGCTGAGCACTGTGGCAGTGTGCGCTTGCACCGCGGCCGGCATGGCGGTGGTTGCTGTCCAGCTGGTGGTGCCATTGAATAGCTCGGCTGAACTCAATGTGCTGGTGCCGTTGGAGCCACCCGCCACCAGGACTTGTCCGTTGCCTAAGAGGCTTGCACTGTGGGCCTGGCGCGCGACTGTCATGTTGCCAACCGTAGACCAGGTGCCAGGGCCCGTTGTGGGGTCAAAGACCACGGCCGTGTTCAGCGTGGACGAGCCGTTCTTGCCGCCAGCGAGCATTATCTTAGCGTTCGACATCACCGTGGCGGTATGTCCCTCGCGGGCGGTAGGCATAGCCGCCAGCGTGCTGAACGCTAGTTGCGCCGGGTCGTACAGGTACACCGTGGATTGGCTCGCAGTGCCGCTGTTTCCGCCGGTCACGAGGACTTTGCCATTGAGCTGCGCATTGGTTGTCGAGATCAATGTGGCCGCATGGAACTTGCACGGTCCCGGAATGGGACCCGTCGTGGCCGTCCAGGTGCCGGCGCCCGAGCTCGGATCATACGTGGCGGCGGTTGCGAGCACGGTGGTTCCGTTGACACCGCCAGTGACCAGCACCTTTCCGCTTGGGAGCAGAGTAGCCGTGTGTTGCTGGCGGGCGGCATTCAAGTTCGCGGCAGCTGTCCAAGTGCCCGCGCTCGGCGAGTAAAGCTCCCCCGTGTTTAGCGAGGAGGTACCGTTTCTGCCGCCGGCAATCAGGACTTTGCCGCTGGTGGTTGGGTTCGACGACGCGTTGAGCTGAACCGCCGTGTGCCATTGGCGTGCGCCGCTCATGCTGCTCGCGGCCGCCCAGGTGCCAGTGGTTCGATCGTACAGTTCGGCGGTTGCGAGCGCTGCGGTGCCATTGGTGCCGCCAGCGACTAGAACTTTGCCTGTGGATAGCAGCGTGGCCGTATGCCCTTGGCGCGGTGTGGACATAGACCCAGTGGTGATCCAAGTGGGATCGAGCAAAGCTGGGTACTCGACTGCGTCATTGTCCCAACTTACCCGCAGCTGACACGAGATTGCGCCAGGAGCGGTAACGGTTCTGCCCCACGGAGCACTTGGACTTGCATCCGCCGCACATCCGCTCAGCGTGAGCTTGGCTTCGAGCCACTCGCCATTTGCGCCCACTATATAAGGAGGAGCCACGCGCAGGCGCGGGGTTCCGTTCTTGTCTAGCAGTTCGAGTGAGTTGCCGGCTAGTCGTAATCCCGCGACAGTCGAATCCAACCCCACATGATATGCGACCGATGGTTCATTCGGTGGCGATGCGAAACTGAAGAAATCTTCGCTTCCATTCGGCATGGCTCGGCGCAGAAGAGTGGTGTTGGGACCAAGCGCCTGTCGGTACACCGCATATCCATCCGCCATTTCTGCGACTACGTCCTGCGCGCCTTCGAGCCGGGCTTGCACCCGCATACCAGTACCGAAGTCCTTCAACTCGAACGCAGCGTTCGCGCGCGACGGCAACGCGACCCGCGCTTCGGGCTTACCAAGAGAGGCTGCAAAAAGCGGGAAATAGCCCGCCGGGTTCTTTTCGAAGTTCTCGACCAGGCCGGGCAACAATGGCGATGTCTGTTCAGCGTCGGCGGTGCCTGCCTTTGGTGCTTCCGATGTCCTCCCCTGCGCAAAGCGAGCGCGGAGTTCCGACAGCAACTGGAGGGACTCACGAGACGGACGCTTTGGTATAAGTTGAGCATTGACCATTGGCGATGGATGCCGCAGCGCAGATTCGTGCTTTGCTACGTAATAGACGCCGGCTCCAATGGCCGCGAGCGCCACCAATGCCAGAGAACTACGCCGTGCACTCCACCCCAGTTGACGGTTACTTCCGTCAGCAGCCTTCTTTAACATCGAAGCCACTCCTTTGTGCGCAAGTTTTGCGCGATCTAAGCCACAAGTCCATCGCGTGACTTACGCGTGCGATGGATACGCCATTACTTCCGCACGATATGGATAACAGCAAGTGAATATTCCAATCAATGAAAATCCTAGGTGCGGACCGTTATTTTGAGCCGTGGAATTTCCCACTATGGTGCAATACCGACACCAACTACTGAGCAAAGATGCTGGATCATTTGACTCACAACGTGAACAAGCAGGCGCATCGGAAGAGCTCAGGTCTCTGACCAAAAGTCAGCGCGACTCGGTCACTAAGAAAGTCACCCTTTGCTTGCCCCAGATACTCACCGTAGGACAACGTTGTTGTTACATTGCATGATGGAAACTGAAACCCACCGTCAGGCTCGCGGAATCCGCCAACGCGCTTGGTCAAGTCGCCGACGGACATCCGCATTTTGCCGAAAGGCCTCGTGCCAACAAATTTCACCCGCTCGCCGTCGCGCTGATGCAAAGACGGGCAAAAGCTATCGTCCCCCAACAATGCGTTGCGACCGGCCGAATAGCTTCAATGGAGTCACCCAGCGGTCGCCCCGAAGCCTGTCGTTGCCTGATACTCGTCCACGCGCAAATCATGATTCCTCGAAAACGTTGCGGTCGTGGATGTCAAGTATAGCTTCGGCCGCAAGTGTCGCCACTCTAAAGGCCGACCAACGCGGCCACTATCTCGCCGCGGCTCGGATGGCTCGATTTGTATGAATTGTGAGCACCTTCGCGCGGCGAATCACACAATTGCCGATTCCCGCGGACTGTGTGCCAGCCCCCCGCGGGGGGGTCGGGATCCCTCCCGGAGCTGAAGGGGTAAGAGTGTAATCGCGCGAGAGATTGTGGGAATTAAGCGGGTCGTTCCTGCGTTGAGTGGGTTGTTGAAGAACCAAACCACGAAGAAGCGACCCATGACGATGATGCCAACGGATTTGCGAAATGCCAAGCCTGAAATCGACAATGCCCTGAATCAAGTGGTCAGATTGCTGCGAGATATATTGCCCGCTGGGTCGTTTGGTGATCGTGAAAGGGCCGCATTGGAATTGAGCAATGAGGCGGTACGCCGGGTGATTCATGATGAATTGCAGGATATCGCGGACGGTTTCGGTGACTTGGTGGAGTACCGAGGGCAGCACTATCGGCGGCATCAACCTGGGGCTGTTTGCTACTTCTCGTTGTGCGGGGATTGTGAGGTGTCTCGCTATTCGTACCGGCTGATCGGGGTGCACAACGGTCCCACCATCATCCCGCTCGAACTCGAAGCGGGCATATTGAGCAGTGCAACCCCGGAACTCGCTAGAAACGTGGCTCACGGATATGGGGAACATGACATGAGGCAGCACGGCGAGTTGCTTGAGAAAGCGCATCGCGTACCGCCACCGCGGGCCACGCTGGAGAGAATGGCCAAGGCATTGGCGAAAGAAGTCATCACGGAATTACCGTGCATCGAGCCCAAGATCCGCTGTCTTGAAGCGGTACCACCGGCCGCGCAGGGCATCGTGGTGGGCATTGACCGCACGTCGGCGCCGATGGCCGAGCCGAGCGCCAAGCGCAAACCAGCCCGAAAGCTGCCCTATCAACGGCGAGCCCCTGAACCGGTCGAGGTGAACTATCGCATGGCGTACGTGGCTACCGTAACGTTGGTAGATGCACAGGGCGAAGCCCTGTTGACCCGCCGCTACGCGATAGAAGCCAGCGACTCGGAGCAAGAGATGGTCGCACGAGCCATGGCCGATGTGCGTCACGCATTACGTCGCCGCAGTGACCTGCGTGTGGCCGTGATTCAGGATGGGGCGCCTGAAATGTGGAACCTGGTAAGGCCTGAACTGCAGGTGATTCGGAGCCAGGGTGTCCCGGTAAAGTGCTACGAAGCCATCGACTTCTGCCACCTGATCGAACGGCTCGGAGAAGCATTGGAACTCATCGGCTGCGAAACCCGTCAATGGCAATTGCAAGTGTGGCGACAGAGTCTTGCCGACGACGACGACGACACCGCCATCGACACTATCGCGCGGTATCTGCGATTCCATCGCAACGCTGCTAAGACTTCCGAAAGGCTCAAGAAACTCAACGAACACATCACCTATATTGAGAACAACAACGACCGGATGCGCTATCAAACCTTACGAGCGCAAGGCATGCCCATCGGCAGCGGCATCACGGAAAGCGCCTGCAAGACCGTGGTGAACATGCGGGCCAAGGGTGCTGGACAACGCTGGAGCGTGCCGGGGCTGCGCGGCACACTGCACCTGCGTGCACTCAACGCCAGTGACCGTTTCGACGACTTCTGGGCGTATTTCTCGAAATCACACATCGCCAACGTCAACAATTGTCCTCATGCGGCGTGACCCTCAGCTCCGTCGCTGGTCCAGACCCCCGCGGGGCGTCACTCGGTGCACCGATGTTGCACTCCGGTGCACTCATCCCGATGTTGGAATCGGCAGAATTGTCACTCAATGCATCGTAACGACCACTCGGTGCACTCAATTGCGTACTATTCCTACACCGAAGGTCACAGGTTCGACTCCTGTCGGGGGCGCCCTCGTTATTCTCGAAGATAACACATAGAAACGGCCGTGTTCAGCGCTGACCTGGTAAGACGCCCAGAGTCACCTTCGCGACGGGACACGACGGAATACGACGAATCGGAACACAAGTCAGGGCAACTAGAAGGCAACAGAGGGGCAATGAGACTTTTGCTCGTCTCGAAGTGTTGCTACACCGCCCGTTTGAGCCGCAATTTGACCGGTTGACTCGGTTGCCGCCAGTCGCAGCCACGTGCCGTCAAAACCAAAAGTTGCGGCACCGGCGAATCAAAAACCGGCAGATCGGTATCGGCGGGCAGGTGATCCAAAAGCCATCACGTCACCAAATCACGCCTCGATCACCCGCCGAAGTCCACCGTCGCTCACTCAGCCGCAGCCTGGCTGCCAATTGGGAGCAGCCGTGAGGCATGTGACGTATAGCCAACCTGCCGGGCCATGGCATCGATCTTGAGATCGCCTTTGGCCAAGAGTCCGCGCGCTTCGCCGATGCGAACGACTATTTCGCTCTTTTACTCGCTACGAGACTCCCTGCTGATCAACCTGAGCGCCTATACCTCGGAATGACGGGCTCCTTGTGAAAGAGAGATTTGACGTTAGCCCGTGCTGAACCCGGCGTAGCTTGGGTCGCCTGCAGTCGCCTGGAAGCAGTATCCGCCGTTTCTTTGCGGTGGCACGCTGTTGCCGAAGTTGCAGGTCGTTGGCTGACCCTGCTGACCACCGCCTGCGGCAACAACGCCATTGACAATGAACGTTCGGTTAATGAAGTTGGAACAGAATATCGCGCTCAGACTACCGTCCATCTCCAAGCACACTGCGCCCGTTCCCAATGAACCCGAGTTGTAGCTTGGACCTGAGATGAGCACGGGGTTGCACAGACCAGCGCAGGGGCTCGCTGTATCGCTGACGCAGACGCCTTCGACGCACGCAGGCGTCGCGCCGCTACAGGCGACTGGACTTGCCCACTGGTTGTCCTGTCCGCACGTCTGAACACCACCGTCCGAGCATTGCGTGGCACCCACGCTGCATGCAACGCACGTGCTACTAGAGCATACGGGTGTGCTCCCGCTGCAAGCTACGGCAGTGCCCCACTGACCATCCGAACCGCATGTTTGCAAACCGCCGCTAGTGCACTGAGTCGCGCCGGGCACACAAATCCCCGTGCAACTTCCCGAGCTGCAGACGTATGGACAACTGGTTCCATTGTCCTTCCAAAGCGTATCTGTGCCACACGTCTGCGGTTGATGGTTGTTGCAGCGCATGGCACCTGGGGCGCATTCGATACAGGGTCCGATCCGCCCAATCTTGTTGCCGTTGTATTCTGTAAACCAGAGATTCCCGTCAGGTCCCGCGGCTATGCCGTTAGGAGCACTTCCCGCGGTAGGAACGGACATGTCCCGGATGACTCCGCCGGGCGTGATCCAGCCGATCTTGTTGCTTCCGGTCTCCGTGAACCAAAGATTGCCGTCAGGACCCAACGCCACGTACGCAGGACCAGCAGCGCCCGTTGGGACTGGGTATTCCGAAATGGCGCCCGTCGTTGCAATCCGCCCAATCTTATTTGAACTTGATTCTGTGAACCAAAGAGCCCCGTCAGGGCCGCTGGCGATGCCGAAAACACCGCTATTTGGAGTCGGAACTTGGTATTCGGCACTCGAGCCTGACGTTGTGAGGACGCCTATTTTGTTGGTACTATACTCGGTGAACCAAACGTCTCCGTCCGGGCCCGTAGCAATACCATTGGGCTTGCTGGTTGTGCTTAGGATGGCATACTCCTTGACCGTACCCGTAGGGCTCACAACAGCGACCTTGTTCCCAAGGTATTCAGTTGAACCAAAGATTGCCGTCCGGGCCCGTTGCGATGTTCAGGGGATACGCCGGGGCAGTCGGCAAAAGGAACTCCGTAATTGTTCCACCGGGCGTAATGCGGCCAATCTTGTTGATTTCGTACTCCGCGAACCACAAGTTTCCGTCGGGCCCAGCCACGATTCCGCTCGGCATGCTATTCGCTGTCTTAGGTGGGAATTCAGTGACAGTTCCTGAGAGCGGAAATCCGGCCAATGTTCCCCGTGCTTTCCGTGAACCACAGGTTTCCGTCCGGACCCGCCGCTATTCCGTAGGGCTTGCTAGCGGTAGTAGGTATCGGAAAATCGATAACACAATAGTTCGTGACACCGGGGCCTGACGCGCCGCCCGTCGAGCTTCCGCCGCCGACGTTGAGCACGCCCCCGGCACCCTGTGTGCCGCCAACGCTTGGTGTCCCGCCTGACGTCAGTGCACCACCGGATGTCGATGTCCCGCCTAAGGTGATCACGCCGCCCGTGCCCGGGGCGGTGCCACCGACACTCAGTGAGCCTCCCGTTGCAGGTGATCCTCCAGAGCTCGGAGCGCCTGCGTTCACCTGCCCGCCGCCACTGGACGTGGCGCCACCCAAAGCCAGTACTCCCCCAGTGTGTAGGGCGCCACCGGCCGCGGCTGCTCCGCCCGTAGTCTGTGCCGCTGACGTGCCACCTGCCGTGCTGGTCGGGCTACCACCGTTGCCCCCGGACGTGCCGTTGTTACTCGCTCCTGCAGTCGTGCCGCCGACTGAGTTCCCCGCATCTGTCCCGTTACCTGGCGTGCCGCTGCAGCCGGCCATTTCGAGCAAACAAATTGCAGCCAGGAACGCTACGAGCTGAACGCCGGTCGATCGATTACTCACAGTCTGACTCCGTTCTGTTCATTCGCTGGACATTAACAACACAAATTGAGCACAGGTCACCAACGGGAGTTCGCCAATCGCTATCTCGAATCCGCCAATCACCAAGAGTGAGCGGGTTGCGGCTGGTGGCCCGGGGCTTTGCGTCCCGAAGTCGGTGACTCCGCACCCTAAATGATGCCCAGACTCCGACGCGCAGCGCTCCTTAGTATTCAGTCCGAATGCTTGGGCATGTGATCCACGACCTGACGCGTTTCGGCTCTGTACTCGGCAGGGGTCTTGCCAACGGCGTCTCGGAAAAGGACAGCAAAGTGGGCATGTGACGTATAACCAACCTTCCGGGCTATTGCGTCGATCTTCAGTTCACTTTCGCCCAAGAGGCGGCGCGCTTCCTCGATGCGAACCACCATCCGCTCTTCACGAAAGCAAGTGCCGAGACGACCAAGTTGGCGGTGCAGGGATCGCTCCGAGACACCGAGCGCACGTGCCGCGCCAGCTAGTGTGGCGTCTACTAGGTGACTCCTCAAAAAGGCACGTACGCCGCGCCGACATGGATCCAATCCTCGAACTCCGTCCACGATGCACTCCACATCTCGGAGAGCCGAGTCTGCATCAGGCTGACCCGTCCAGCGAAAGGCCTCCGAGGCCGTGGCGAAAACGGCCCAATCGTGCCGCGGGTCGAGTAATCGGAAAAAACCTTCGGCTAAGCCCGAGAGAATGTGAAGGCCAGCGAAGCGGACAATGGCATGGCGGCGCACATGCTTTGCATAAAGGGATCGCCGGGCCCGCATGTGATCGAGGAGTGCAGCATAG
The DNA here is from genome assembly GCA_963819085.1 of uncultured delta proteobacterium. Classification (GTDB taxonomy): domain Bacteria; phylum Myxococcota_A; class Polyangia; order Polyangiales; family Polyangiaceae; genus FEN-1139. The sequence continues at coordinate 26,596 of CAWFUX010000036.1, read as the reverse complement.
GCAGGCGGATCCACAGTGTCGATCTGACTGACGTCAGTCACCACGTCTCGCGCGACGGCGTCGTTGTGGTAACGGTCAACTATGGAGAAGAGTTGGTCGAAGTCCGACGCACTTGGGCGACCCCAAATCACAGCGCCACTCAGTCGGGCATTCCAACACCAAACGACGAACGCCGGAGCGCCAACCCAGCAACCGACCGGCGCTTTAACGAATTCCTCGATCGATGTGGCGGCGCGCATGGACGTTATTCGAGCTTACCCCAATTCCTTAGCAACACTCCTAACCCACTTGCAACGAAAGTTGCCCAACTTGGCAACGCGCCCTGCCCTTCGCGTTTGTGTAGCCTCTTCCGTCCTGGGTGAAACCATGTCCCCAAGCCCATCCCCAAAATGAGTGAGCCTTTCGAAGCGACATCTGGCATTAACGTTGTCGTATCTACGTCCAAACGGAATTACTTGATGCCGGACTCCGGTTCAAAGGTTACTTGCATGAGAAACCCGTTCGCTTGGGTGCTGCTGCTTTGTGCATTCAATTCATCCTGCGGAAGTGACGGCAGGACAGGCGGTTCTGTTGTCCCTGATGGCGGCTCGAAGGAAGTTTCGGATGCGGGCTCGAGCGCCGTGAAAAGTCCTGGCTGCGGCGCTGCAACACCGGCATCGACGTGCGATACAGCGTCAACGGGGCCATGTATTCTCACAATTGCTGGAATTGACCGCCAATACTACGTAGTTCTTCCACCCCACTACAACGCTCAAACGGCTTACCCGATTGTGTTTGCTTGGCATTGGATGACTGGGAATGCTCAAGACCTGCTACCACCTGGAACAGCTTACGCAGCGCCATTTTACGGAATAGCAGCAGGGTTTCCGCAAGCCATCTATGTGGTGCCACAGGGGCTCGCGACCGCGAGTGGTGCGACTGACTATGGCTGGCCTAATACCAACGGACAAGACTTGGACTTTGCCAAAGCTATGGTCAGCAGTCTCGAATCGTCCTATTGCATTGACGAGAGTCGCGTCTTCTCGGCGGGCATGAGTTACGGCGGCGAGATGTCGGAAATGTTGGGTTGCGAAGCGCCGGACATCTTTCGTGCCATCGGAGTTATGTCCGGTGCCCTCTGGACGAACACGAGCCCCATGCCTGAGATCACCGTTCTCGATGGTCCCTGTCAAGATCATCCAATTGCCGCATGGATTACGCATGGTACTGCCGACACCAGTATAGATATCTCGCATGACGTAGTGGCTCGCGACCAATTCATCCTAGACAACGGCTGTGATACGACGAACACGCAGCAAATCGATATTGATGCCAGCACAACATGCACCGTCTACAACGTATGCCGCTCTGCCAATGATCCGGTCGTTTGGTGTCCAGTACAGGCAGAGGGTCATGCAATCCCAAGTTGGGCCGGTTCGCAGATTGCAAAGTTCTTTCAGCAGCTCAGCTCTGGCACCAACGTTGACTCAAGCGATGCTGGCAGTGGTAGCGACTCGGGCACGCCAGCATCGCTAGGATACGCCCAATTGGGTGACTGGGGTGGTTACCCATTTACTTACCTCTGGCCCAGCAGCGGCGCGTCTGCTGGAACGACCATCTCGCCGAACTGTGCCGGACCCGGCAGTTGTTTGCCTGCTTTGGGGGGCTCATCGATATGCGCATCAGGAACTGTAGGGGCCGACGCGACGCTTACGACATCCGCAGGAGTTGGTTTCGACTTCCAACCAGAGAGTTCTGGCAGTTCGGTAAGTCCGATCACACTGTCCTCGAGCAACGTCACGATTTCCTTCTCGAATGCAGGCGGTTCGAACTTAGTAGTGAATCTTGTAAGTGACCCGTCCGGATCGACCTTCTGGTGTTATGAGCTTAATGGCGCAACAAGCCCGGTGACAATTCCTCTATCGAGCTTCAACACTGCCTGCTGGAACGGTAGCGGCCAGCCGCTTAGCCCCGGAACGCAGGTCGCAGGCATCTTTGTGTACGTACCAAGCGCTGCCGCCACCAACGTACCCTTCGATTTTTGTCTTCTGGGTATCGGGCTCAATTGATGAGCGGCTTTGGTCCCTTACGATTTAGTTTAGGACTGTCGATCGCGTTTGCATCCGGTTGTGGAGAGAACTCCTCACCGTCGTTGGCAAACGGAACCGGAGGAGCCACGGGTAGCGGTGGAGTGGTTGCCGTAGGCACTAGCATTCCTAACGGGGGTAATGCGGCTAGCGGCGGCGCAACTAGTGCCAGCGATCGGCTGCCCGACGCCGCGGTCGCGTCGGGATACACCCTCAACACTTTTCACACGGGACCATTTAGCGCTACCAATGTAGATCTCGCTAACTCGGGTAACAGCGGATACCAATGGTATCTAAACAACCCATTCGGGTTCGCTCCAACGCCCAACAGCGCAGTCACGATCAACTCTGACGGTTCGCTTACGCTAACCGGCACAGCGAATGCTTTTAACGTGGGCCAAAGCCAAGGAATTGGATTCGGAGGAGGCGCCTACTTCGAGGCTACGATCAGCTTCGACCCGAGCCGGGTCAATGTAGCAACCAGATCCTGGCCCAGTTGGTGGGCGATGGCGCTTGAACACTTTCTGGCGCTACCGGGTGAACACTGGACTGGTCAACCCAGCAGCTACATGCACTTTATAGAAACCGACTTCTTTGAATATGACACCGCGGGCTTTGCTGGCGAAAGCAGCTATGGCGGAGCCACCCATGATTGGTGGGGAGTTTGGCCAACTTGCGATTCCACGAATAGCAACTACTGTAACGTTACCAACGACGGCAAAGGTACGCCTTTCAACAATTTTGTCATCAATGTACCCACGACCATTGATTTCACACAGCCGCATCGCTACGGCTATTTGTGGGTTCCCGCCACCGGCACGAGGCAAGGGTTTGCCCAATACTATTTCGATAGCCAGCCTAACAATGATAAAATTACGTGGTCGCAGTACAACTGTGACGCACCTCCTGCACCCGAGCCGGGGACGGTGTCTTGGACGTTTGGCGTGCTCGATTGCAATCACCCAGCGCTAGTCTTGAGTACTGGCCCGGATGCACCAATGACGGTGTATTCGGTGAACGTATGGCAGGGGTCGATTGACGCAAATCTTGTCCTTTGAGCAACCAGCAGCGCGTCGGCGATGCCGGAACAGAACCTGTAATCAATCCGGGCAGTAGTGAAACTTTTGTGGTCTTATATTTCACGGACGAGAACGGGCACGTAAGCATTCCGGCACAACTGGGTTCCACCGACGTAGTGCTCTCGTGGGTCATTGGCGGGGAATGAGTGCGGAATGCCCAAGTAAACCGAACGCCAGTGTCCTGCCAACGCCCACGCCGCCCTCAACGTCCAAAGTGCGCCATCGCTCATTCAGTCGCTGTCCCGTTTCCAAGTGGGCACCAGTTCAGTGCCAAGGCTGCTCAAAATTCCGCTTTGGGTGCACGCACTACCGCGTGCGCTGGGCGTTATGCCTTACGCGTGTCTCTGGTGGACACCGAAATGCGGAAAATGTTGGTGTGCGGACCGGCCCATCCGCGAACGCCAACGACATCACCGCGTGCGAGATCCCCGGTTGCTGAGACCATGGCCCATCGCCATCGTGGCAATTGCTGCGCTGGAGCGGCACGAGATCCGGAGGCGTAGCTGCATTGAGCAAGCCGGACCAAGTACTACACGGCAAGTGGCGCTTCGAGCACCATTCACCGCGACGCCAGTTACCCTTTGCCGTTCCAGGCGAGTTGGTCGATGCGACGATCGCGGAGGTCAAAGACGCAGCTGCAAACGTTGATCCCACCGTCCTTAATCTCTGGAAAGAACTTCCCGCCCGCGCCGGTTCGCACGAACACGCAGAACACCAAGTTGTCCCCGGCGCGCTTGAAGCCACCGCAATGCCAAGTGTAGTCCTTGATGTTTGCCCGGATGCTACGCAGGTCGTCTCTGCGATCTTGGTTCGGTTCGGAACCAATCGCGCTCGTCAGGTACGGTTCCAGCGCTTCTCGTGCACTTTCCGCGTCCGCCTGCCTCGCCGCGAAAAGTCCATCGAAGGCGATACTGTGAACGGTTAGCGCGTGGCGAACTGCTGCTTGCTCATCGACAATCGACACGCGCGGCGGTGCCTCCGGACTAGACTGAAGAACGATACTTGAATTTGCATCATTAACGTGTATCCACGGTGCTGTGCCCGCGACCGCATCTATCTTGTCTTCGAAGGCCGAAAGTTTCTTGAATGCTTCGGGCTCGGGGCTCCGGACATGTGTCGAGGAAGGAGTCGTGGTTGACAGTGACAGTCGTTCCTTCTCTCTCCAGTGACACGGTTGTCGAGTCGGCGTCGTGCACGATGATTGCGTGGGTTTTCCCATTGCTTCCTTTCCACGGGGGGCATCGCGGTATTCGACCATAATCGTGAAACCCGAAGCGTTGAAACTCCGCCATCAGTGCGGCGACGCTTGCTGGGGCCACGTGCGCTTCGCGCCGTCCGATCACCCCGACGCCTTGTTTACCCTCGTATCTGACGTCCCCGTTCCCGTGGAGTTCGACCACGTACGTCGGCGAAACGATCGGCATTCCACCCCAGCGCGAAAGCCTCAAGGTGTCTCGCTCAAAAGGTATTGGCTGTGCGAGTTGCGGTGCCGCTGTCGCCTGAGGTATAGGATCTGTGGTGCCGCCAAAACTCCGAGCATGCGGGCTGGGTTGATGCTTGCCACAGCACAGAAGTGTGCACGAAAGCGCCAGTAGCAAGTATGGGTGACGGCTCGGCAGGGGCACCGGGTTCTTCATGGGCAACATCGTCGGTCGCTCCCAATGCAGGGGCGCGCTGCCACGATGCGAGATGATCTTGGCCATGTCGTCTCCACAATACCCCTCGGGCATCTGAAAGAAAGGAGACGCGGATTACATAGCTCATTAACTCTACGCCGGCCGAACAGCTAGCAAGAAGAAACCTGCGGAAAGCTGCTGCTCTCGAGGTGCGCGAATGCTCGGATCCATTTTACTCGCTCCACAGTTCTGGCATCCTGCTGACAACTTTCGTCTTTGGAAGGCCCGTGGCTGAAGCGCAGCCATTTGGGCGGACACTTCAACCATCACCCGTAACTCCCAATGCGTTCCCGGCTCCCAAATATCGCTCTCGTGGTTCTCGTGGCTGTGTCATGTGCCAACCATGAGCTGCGCGGCAAATGGACTCGTTCCAAAGATGGGAAGACATACTTGGTGATTGCGGAGTCTCCCGGCTGCAAGGACTTTCACGTTGATGGAAAGCCCTGGCCCTTTCCCCTCGGTTGCCAAGGCGGGGGGTCCTTAGACGGTTGGCCCACCCAAATCCGGTTTGCGGTAGGCGTGACCTCCGTTCGCTCGGGACCGCGCAGCCGAAGCCTGCTACCTTGGGGCGGACGCGACCGATGAATACCAACGCTCTGTTCTCTGCTCTTGCCAAGTACATCGAGGTATTGGCGGAGAGTGCGCGTACCACCTCGCGCGCTGAAGATCGCAGTAAGTACCAGCACCACCTCGCCGAGGCGGCCGCCATTTTCCTCGCGATTCAGCAGAGAGACGCTGACGCGCTGGTTGCGTTGCTGGCCAACGAGGAAAGGAATTTCGGCTGGTCCTTTCTTGCTGACCCACCCGGCGAAGCCGCAACCAATGCGTGGGTAGAGTTTCTGGCGATCGCGAGACGAACTCCTTAGGGACGGGGCACCGCCTAACCGTCGAGCGGCTCAGCCCAGCCCTGAGCATTGCGAAGACGCGCAAGCGGGCACCCAGTGGGTCGATATTCGCGCTGGTCACACGCCATTCAATACACGAAGCTCCTTGAGGCCGAGGAGCCACGTGACGTCGCCGCGCCGATACGGCTTTAGACCAAATTCGAGCATCGGGAGACGGTCATCCGCACCGTAGATGCTCAGGGATAGCGGATGTTCGGGCTCAGCAAGACTAAGCGACACGGAGCGTTTGATGTCCGCAAAGAGCACTTCCTTTCGAAATCCGATGGCTGGAATGAAAGCAATCCGATCTTCATCCACGAGGATACGCGTCTGCCAGATGTTCCAGCCAATGGCACCGAAAAGAGCAGCCACGAATAGGGCTGGTTTGGCGAACTCGCCCATAGTCATCGTTCCCCTGAGCCGTCCGACCAGTAACATCATCAGCAATAATCCAAAAATTGTGCCGAGTGCGACAAATGGCCTCGGTCCCGCCCTCAGGGTGCGCTTCATGAGTGCACTCAAGCCAGGCCCGACCGAGTGCTACTTCGCTGTCTTCATGATGCTCTCATGTGTGGCAAAGTAAACGCTCGTGGCATCGACGGCAATGTAGCCCGGATCGCGCAGCCCCCATGCAAGCCGCGTCGCCTTGCCACCCTTGACCGGTACGCGCATTACCACGCCGGGCGGGCTCCTGGAACTCCAATTCGCTGTGAAATAGACGAACTCACCGGAGATGGCGATACCGCCAATGCCGTGGGTTCCGCGGGCGAGGACCGAGGAATTACCCGTGTCGAGCGCCGTCTTCATGAGCTGGACCGGCCACACATAATTCTCTTGCTCGTCGTGCCGAACCCAGTAGACATTCGTGCCATCAGCGACGACGGGTCCGAAGACGCCGTTCGCAGCGAGGGTCTGCGGTCGAGCGTCGTCACGCGAAATCGGCCACTTCATGAGGCGCGTAGTGAGCACCTTTGGCCCAAGCGACCCTGCAATCCAGTACAGGCTGGAGCCGTCCGTGGCGACCTCCCGGATGAAGGTCTCGTCGGCGATTAGCGTTTGGCCGCCAGTTGGGGCGCCTCTGTCGAGAGGTCTCGCCATGATTCCAATCCCCCCATCCGCCCAATAAAGGTTCTGATCAGTGCCGACGATATTCAACGGATCCGAGAGGCCGTCGGCGACAACTACAGGTGCTCCCCCGCCGAGCGATACGCTGTATATCCTGCCGCCGAATTCGCTGAAGGAGCTCGACCAATACACGTGGGCGCCGTCCAAGAATAGGCTGCCGTGACCGGGCGCGTGAGGCCTTGCTCTCGCGAGGGTCACGGGCGTGCCCCCCGTGAGTGGTAGTCTTTTTACGGCCGCAACTGACATCGTCCAGGCGCGAGTGTTGTCGTCGGGAGTGCAATAGCCGCCACCAGAGGTCCAATAGACGCTAGTGCCATCGACTGCTATTCCACCCGGATACGGCTGCAGGGGCGCGAGGACAATCACCGGTTTCACGCCCGTAGGGTGACAGTCCTCGTCCCAGGTCGGGCACATCTCGAACCAAGTGTACTTGGGGTCAGTGGGGGCCTCGCATGGCACGCCGAGACGTCGCTCGCCAGCGGGAACGGCCTCCCACCCATCATCGTCGGCCATATCGCGTGTGCCCCTCACAACAGCAGGCGCATGGCTGACATTCGCCGTGCAGCCGCAGGCGAGTTCAAGTGCCAATAGTAGCCAATGAGTTGATCGCCTGCGCCAGGACTTCCGCTTCACGCAGAAGCGATTCCTCAACCTAAGATCCACGTACGCACCGCTGGTGATTCTACATGAAAGGAATCGTCGGACATATTCATTTTTTGCGGTTTATGTATCGAACGCTATGCACAATCGCCAATTTCAACTACCCTGTACTGAGGAAATGTAAATTTGCCGACACCGCAAAGCATCACAACCGTTTGGACTAGGCGGTTCTGGCTTGTGCCAATCATTGTTCTCCTCGCGTTCGTCGGGAATGCCTGCACTTCCGTTGGCGGTGAGGCTCGAGACTGGGCCTTCATTCAAGGTGTTGGAGGACTTGCCATCCATCAACCCTATCGAATGAGCGGAAGCGTGTTTATTCCCGTCGATTGTAACGTTTCTGGTATTAGGGCAATTACTGTGAATCCAAACCTCGTGAACTCCGGTATTGTAGTGAAGGGCGTCAAGGCGGTTCACCACAATTCAACGATCTACGTACAGGTCTTCACAACTGTCGCCCACGGTGACGAGATGAGCGCAGCATGCACCCCTGCTAAACTTGCGAACATTCCGCCGGGTAAGTACGATGTCGTGTATGGAATGCCGATGCCCTCCAATGAACTCGGAAAGTCTAACGGGAAATGGCGTCAATCTCGGTGTGGTTAACGTACCATAGAGCTCGGCTGCTCTGGTGGCTGCTTATTTTCACGCTCTTTTTGAGCAGCGGGGAAACCGGCACTTACCTCATAGGTCGCCTGCAATCATACATGCGTTGGACGCCTTGGTCGTTCTGACAGCAATTTGCACGGCTACAGTCGGCGCGGCCATCGCTCTTTTCAAGGAACGCACCAAGCTTCTTGCCGCTTCGTTCTTGAATTTAGTCGTGATACTTGCACTAATCTGCTTGGCAGCTGCTATTCCATCTCAGCAGCTGGTCAACGCAATGAGAGGTAAGCCAACGTTAGTCGGACTTTACAGGGGCACCCAGAATCAAGCTAGGGTAACCTTGCGAAACGGCGGTAAATTCGACATTTGGTGGACTGGAGCCTTTGGATACGCCCAGTTTATCAAGGGACGCTACATTCAAGTGGGGGATAGGTTAGAGTTCTCGTTCGACGATATGCCGCCACGCAACTTCAATGGCAAGGGCGCAATCTTTCATTACTTAGACGGCGCTACAGGATTAGAATTCTTCACTGGAGACAACATCGATTCGCCCTACACATTTCGTACCCTCACGCCCTAAATCAATATGGCATTGAAGTGATGCACACGGAAAGCGGCTATAGAAGCGACTACTCCGAGACTACGCCGGGACAAAGTAGTTGGGTCAACTACATCATTTTGGTGGTATTTGTCGTTGGCCCTCACTCGTGACAAGAACCTAAAGCTTGTTAGTCAGCCTCCCGTCAGGCAAGTGAACTCTCAAGGCGCACTTAGAACTAGACTAATTTGCCCATTGACTGATGTACATCTGTAGTTGAGCGAGGCGCAGTTGATCCCGACACTGGAGCAGAGGCAGGCGCAATCAATTGTTTGCATGCAGCTTACGGGCAGCTGGACACAAGATGGGTTGATGCCGGCATTAGCCGCAGCCGGGGGAGGTCCACCGTCCACGCCATAGCAATAGCTCTGACCCACGACGCAACTGTCGTTGCCGCAGCTAAAGGTAGTTCCCAGAACTGGGGTGGTGCTAGTTGACCCGCCGAGACCTTGACCGCCAGAAGCCGTCGAGCCGCCGTTTGACTTGGTTCCGCCAGCGTCTGTGCCTCCGCTAGCAGAGTTCGTACCACCGGCAGCTGTCGAGCTACCGGTGACAACCTGACCACCGATGCCAGCGGCTCCGCCTACAGGATTCGTGCCTTCAGTTGATGAGCTGCCGCCACAGGCTGTAGCAAGAAAGACGGTCAATCCAACGAGGATTCTCCCAAAACTGTAGGTAGTCATGATTTCCTTTAGCTCCCTAGGATTGCTTGGTTGAGATGCCCTTTCGGTCGGTTTCGACCGGACTAAGGATACGTCGCAAGTGTGGTGGCTCCGGTTGTTTCGGCGATGTCCGCGACGACGATCGATAAAGGGGTGACGGAGAACGAACTCGCGGGCGTCACCATCGGTAAACCGGTGATCGTGACGGTCATGTCGATGTCAATCGGCGTTTTGTTCACGACCAGCACCGACGTCGTGCACGCGCCATCGTCACGCCCGGCATAGACCGATACATTGCCGGGCGCGCCCGATGTCGTGAGAACCGTGGAGCGCAAATGAGTTGCGACAAGCTTCAAGTCGGCACCTAGCCGGGGAAAAATCAAGTCCAGAAGGGGCACGAACGGCAAACCGATGGCTGCTTGGTAACCTGGTGCATTGATGTAGTGCTTTGAAACTCCTTAAGTCAACGCGAATGCGCAGCAAGTTGACGCAACGAGCCGCGAACACCTGTCAATCAAGGGTAGTGACGACGACATAGGGGCCACCTCAACAGTCAATGGTAGCAGTAATCCCGGGAATTTTCTAATCGAGAATCGGCCGCGTAAGCATTTCGAAACGGCACATTGGAAACAGGCCAGTTAAGGCGCACCTCCGCACGGTGACGGTGCATTCACCGGCGCTGTTATGCGCCAGTGTAGGTGACTGACTGATTATGTTTTGCGCGGCACGCGCAAGGTGCTGTCACGGCACAAGCACGAAATCGTCAATCTCGAATCGGCCGTTCTCTACGGACACTGGTGCAAATCCGAAGGCGGAAACATCGCTCAAGTCCGGCGGGGTCGGCTTTGTCCGGCTGCGCGTAACGGTTGAACCAAAATTTGTCAAACGATAACATAACCGTTTGCCACTCGGCGGTTTTCAACGGCCCGGTGCGTTGAGTAAATCCGAGGCCATTTTTGTCGATGAAAGACACGCTTAGCTCCATGGTATTGCCAGGGCGAATTCGAAAACGAATTGCCTTTGCGCTGCTCCAATTGCGCGATCGCGGAGTTGACCAGACGTCGCGGAGCGGGCCAACGTCGCTCGTTGCCTCGTAGTTTACCGCCAGGGTGTGACCGGTGCCCGGAGTACTGGGCTCAAGCCCGGCCTTCAGCATTGGACCCATTTTTACCCCGTCGAGTCCAAGCTCACAATTCTGAATCACCCGCTCTTTAGTACCCAGATTAGCGGTCACATTCGCCCGCGTCGAAGCATTGCTCGACGCAGGCGCTTGTCCGATGCATGCCGCCAGACACAATGGGCTGGAGCTAGGAATCCTAAAGCAGGTCATCAACGCACCAGATTACCAAGCAGCCATCGGTTTGCTGTCCGTGCCCCGTCTGGACTCCAAGTTTCCCGACTAAGTGCCGCCTTGGATCGCCCTCCCGTGGCGGAGGTGCCGCCATAACTAGTACCAGCCGTACCACCAGCGCCGCTATTGTTGTTGTTACTGCTACAACCGACGTCGGCAAAAAGTGAGCAGGATAGTGCCACCCAGGTTGACGTCGATGCCAACCCTAAACGTGCCCTCTTTTTAGTAATTCCACTTGTCATAGCTTTCTCCTAGTCTTCAAGCGTGGCGGTGCAGTTACTGGTTGCGCGCCGCGCCACAAGTGCCCGCACCACGCACAGTGGCCTGAGACATGAGTCCCGTTCACTCGATGGTTAGCCTTGTCGCAAAGATTCCCGTAACCGCGGGCTAGCAACCCATGCGAGCGGACCGAAGGCGAGTGTCCGTATGTTTCGTTCTTATGCCGTTACGACACGCGCACGAAACGCACGGCTCCGCGTGAGCTCACTTGCGAACGGCATCGAGCCAGCGTTGCGAGAGGCGTTGAAACGCGCGTTCTCGGCGAATCATCGGCTGGATCCCCGAGCACGGACGCAACCGGGCGCGCTCGGGGCAATGCTCGCAAGCCGAGCGATCAGGCCCGCGTTTGCGGTAAAGGACGATACCGCACGCTCCAAGCAAAAGTGCCACGCCAACGACGAGTGTCGCTAGCGTGTTGCCCGCGCGAGTGTCGCGGATTGCACCAAAAAAGGCCATGCTCGCGAAAGCCGCTGGCAGCGTGCGACCGATAATCTTATGCAATCGCCGCTTGAGCGACAAAAGCAAAAGTGCCACTGCGGCCCCGAGCGAGCCTATTTCCAGGCGTAAGCTCGTAAGTACGAAAAGACCCGCGATTGTTCCAATCACGAGCCCCATAGCCAGCGATAGGCACCCACGGCAAACGCGCCCCCGCTTACCAATCAAGACGACTTCGCGGCGGTACGGCTGGCAAAGCGGATGGTGCGCCCATCGATGAAACGCGTGCGCGTGCGTCGACAAGCGATCGATGCGCCTCGCCAATTCGGCCGTCACGAATCGAGATCGAGACACGGCTACTGCGGCGCGATGACCACCGCGGTTCCGTAGGCGACAATCTCATTCGTGTTTTGCATGAGCTCGCCCGAATCGAAGCGCATGGCGAGCACGGCGTTGGCACCTTGTTCCATGGCGTGCTGTTCGAGGCGGTTCATCGCGACACTGCGCGAATCCGTCGCTAGCTGTGTGAGCGCGGAAATCTCGCCGCCAAAGACTTGCTGACAACCCGCGCACGCCGTGCCGACAACGCTTCGTGAGCGCACCGTAATGCCCCAACAAGGCCCAATGACACGCTCTATCACGTAACCGGGCGGAGCCTCGAACGTCGTCAAAATGGGGATCTTGTGTGTGCTCGGCGCATTCATGGCGTGATGATAGCACAAATGCCGCAGCAATACTGAAAGACTCGCGGAGACCGCGCGCGGCTTTTTCTGGCGTTGCGGCGAGGAAACACGCTAACCGTGTGAGTGAGAAGAACATGAGTCGCGCTCTCGCTGAAATCACGGACATCTTGAAACGATTGGCCCCGCTCGAGTGGGCGGAGCCGTGGGACAACGTCGGCCTGCTCATCGAACCGCCCGAGCACCCAGTCGCGAAGGTGTTCTTGACCATCGATTTGACCGAAGAGGTTCTGCTCGAGGCCAAGACCGCGCGAGTGGATCTGATTGTCGCGTATCGCCCCCCGATATTCTCGGGTGACGCAAGGAGTTCCAAAGCACTGCATCAACGCATCAGGTTAGCAAGCAGCCATCGGTTTTTCGTCCGTGACCGGTCTGGACTCGAAGTTTCCCCGGCTAGGTGCCGCCTTGGCAAGTTAAGGCATTGGTTGACGAGGCCACCGCGTGGTGCTCTCATCGTGCCGACTATCGAGAAAAAACGCCACCCCTGATACGATGCGTCGGTTCGCGTTGTGAACATACGCATTAGCCAGATAATGACCGACCACTTGGAGAGCATTTCGATGTCGAAAGCTGAGGACAGTCTCATCGCAATGTATGATGCGCGATACCACGGAGCTGGCAAGATGAGAGGCAGCAACCTGGACGGCCAGTTCCTGATAATGGTGAAGGCAGAACGGCTTGACAAGAGAACTATCGTTGACTTCGGTTTGCCCTCAGGTACTGCTCTTTTCCTCAGCCTTGCGCGGCGTTCCTTTGACAGTATCAGAGAGTGTAACCCTAGAACGTTCTTCGAAAGATGGCTAGACAGACTCGTACCTAAAAACCATAGCGCACTGTTCGATTACTTCGAACGTTACATTTCGCACATCGTGTTCACGTTCACAGCTCTTGAAGCGTTTGCCAACCTAACAATCCCGAACGACTTTCATTATCCAAAGAAAAACAGGGAGGGAACTACCACAATGCTAGGCAAGACCGATATCGAAAGACAGATTAATCTCGACGAGAAGTTGAACAAGGTCTTGCCGCTAGCACTCGGCGTCAGGACGCCCAACCAGAAGCTGCGGGACCATTACCGACAGATAAAAACGATGCGTGACCGCATCATTCACCTGAAGACGGCAGATCGCATGCCAAGAGGATGCGAATTGGAAAGTGTTTGGGGCGTCATGTTGAGAAACTATAAAGAGCCGTTCTGTGATCACGCCCACGCAATCATGTGCCACTACGTGCCCAAGTCTAGCAGAACTTGGCTTGACCAATACCCATACGTAAAGGTTGAACCTGACCATCTGATACACAAGGGCCAGGAATTCATTGATAGGCTGAACCAAGACGACCAAAGCAAGTAGCTCGCTTACCTTGCTCCCTTTCTTCGCCGCTGAACCTTCGTCTTCGCTCCAAGTGTAGACAATCGTTGAGATCCGAAGCTTCCGTGGAGCTCGGCATAAGCTTCGTTCCATCCGTGACCGGATAAGGGTGCCGTTGGCAAGAAAGATTTAATCATTTCGATTAGTTAGACACGCTTCGTCACTGAGTGCTTTGAAACGGGCCACTAGACGCTAAGTGCGGATTCCACTCAACTTGAGCACTCATTCCGGTGGGACTCGAGCAGTTGTGTGCACTGTTCAAGTTGTTTCGGAGCAGCTGTTCAAGACGGTTCGGAATTCGCACGCTAAGAGTTCCAAACCACTGCGTCAACGCATCAGGCTAGCAAGCAGTCATCGCTTTGCCGTCCGTGACCGGTCTGAACTTGAAGTTTCCCGACTAAGTGGTGCCTTGCGGGAAGGGGCCAGCGCCGAAGCCATATGCAAGTTACTGATGCCGTCAGCTGCTTTAAATGACTGGTCTCGAGTGATCGCCAAATGGCCTAGGGCGTAATACCCATCGCTTCGGAGCGCACCAATCCCAATCGAGTGCACGCTGCGAATGGGCGGAGATGTGGCCCTAGCGGCGGGTGCCGACAAATCGTGCACTGGCTCGGTGGAGGCCAAGAGCGGTCACACACGTCAAAATGCCAGTTGGCTATGGGTCGAACTTCAGCCGACGCCTCGCCAAATCGAGGATCACCCGAAGGGTGTAGTGAACGCGCAGGTACCTTATTAAAATCCAAGGTACAGGTCACCGAGGGAGGCCAACAAAGTAGACTCTCTATTGGAATTGAACTGAAGACTGCTACGCTGAGCCATCGAGTGACGTCAACTAGCCTATATCGTCGTCCCCTGCCCACAGGGCTCATTCCATTCGCCTCATTCCGGGGGCGGGAACTTTTCCGTGAAGCATTGCAAGGAGGCACGCTCGAGAGTTTCTTTCCGATCATCGAGCAGTTCCATACTCAGGCGGATCCTGCATTTTGCGGCTTGGCGTCGCTGGTCGTTGCCCTCAATGCGCTAGGCATTGATCCGGGGCGACTCTGGCGCGGTCCCTGGCGTTGGTTCAGCGAGGAAATGCTCGACTGCTGTACGCCCCTAGAACAGGTGCAGCAGCATGGCGTTTCAATCGAAGAGTTGGCATGCCTCGCCCGCTGCAACGGCGCCGACGCAACGGTGATGCGACCCCACGAACACGACGAAGCCGAATTCCGCGCGGCAGTTGACGCTTCGTCGCGCAGTGCCGCACAGACGGTGATTGTCGTTTCTTTTTCGAGATCGGAACTCGACCAAACGGGTGAAGGCCATTTTTCGCCGATCGGCGGATACCATCCGGGGCGCGACTTAGCTCTGGTCCTCGATGTGGCGCGGTTCAAGTATCCTCCGTATTGGGTAAAACTTGAGGATTTACATCGAGCCATGAAACAGTCGGATCCCAACACGGGTCGCTCGAGGGGTTGGATATCGATGCAACGCCGGGTTGCGCCGAGCAGCATCGCCTACTTCATTAGCTGCCGATCCGGAATGGGAATTGGTTATACGATAAGCCAGCTGCTCGTTGAGACAAAAGCCGGACTCAGCGCGGCTCGCCCAAGCGCGGTTGGCGATGTCATCGAATTGGCCGCTGCGGCAGCTATCCAGAGTGGCCTCCCAGAATGCGTCGAACTTAGGATGCCGAAAACACCCGAACATGAACGATTGTTTGATTCTTTACGTCAAGCCCTAACACATTGCCCCGCTTACCAGGCCGTTCGAAGGCACTATGGTGAAAAACACGCCGAATTGGCTACCGCTTGGCTCCTGGCGGCTCCGCTTGACACGTGGTCCGATTTGCCTTCGACCCTAAGAGAGGAGCTGCTCGGCCTTTTCGATCTCTGATCGCTTGGGCCCAGAGCTCGCGACGGAGGTACAACACGTGCGGGGTCAAGTCGAGTTCTTGTTGCAACACGCGCGCGACGCTGGCGCCAACGCTTAGCTAATAGCCACGTGCCGACGTGATAAAATATCCGAAGCGCGACCCGAGGAACAATCTCGTCGCAATCGTGCGCCAAGAACTTCAAAGCACTGCATCAACGCATCAGGTAACCAAGGAGCCATCGGTTACCGTCCCTTACCCGTCTGGACTTGAAGTTTCCCCGGCTAGGTGCCGCCTTGGAAGTCCGGGCGCGAATCGTCGCAAGCTTGCCGAGCCCGCTAAGCGTTCAACTCGCTTGCGACTGAATACGGGATGAGCCGCAGTCACTTCAGCCACTTCTTTCGGTCACGCACGGGCATGACACCGGCGCGCTTCGCAACCGAGGTGCGGATTCATGAGGCGACGCGGATGTTGCTAACAGTCGTGCACCACTAAAACAGGTCGCCGACGCCTGCGGGTTTGCCAACGCCAACCACTTCTGCAAGGTCTTTCGTCGATTCCAACATCTCAGCCCGGCGTCGTACCGAGATGCAGTTAGGTGAGGGCCGCCGCAACAACACCCGGACGAGCGACGCCAAGCTCGTCAAGGGCGAAGAGGTCCTGATACTCAGGCAAAACGGCGGCGACGCCAAAGCGAGCGGTCCGGTCAACTACGATGTCCTTCGCTGGGACGGCGCCTGTGCTTCCTTATCCGACTCGCAGATGACGGACGCGGCTCCGGGCCAACCCCAAAATGCGCTGATCGGCTGGCGTTACTTCGATGTGCGAATCCAAAGGGCGTTGTTCAAGGACCCGGCGATCGCGAAGGCGCAACTCGCCGTGACCAACGTTTGCAAAGGCTCCACGGGCGGCGCTTGCGCGCATGCCATCCACAACCTCAGCGCCGCGATCGCATCAGCCGTGCGCAAAGGGATTGAGCTTCCGCGCCAGCGGCACGTGGCTACACGTGCCGCCAGAAAAAAATTCACAGCGGCATTCACAAATAGACCCTACTTCGAACATCGCTACCATGGCCGCCTGACTTAATCGATTGTATGATAAGCGGCGAGCTTCACGAGTATTGCACACGTAGAGCTAGGAACTGTTGCGCCTCTCGCACTGTATACGTTCAGTCCGCTGGAAAATGGCGAGAAGTAACCTGAACTGGAGAGCTCTGATGAACCGAACCGTGCCTTTGTGGATCGCAGCACTTGCTCCGGCTCTCGTACTTGGATGCGGTGGCACGGAAGGAAGCTCAACTGGTGGAAATACCTCACTGGGCGGCGCGCCGAGCACCGGCGGTATATCGAATACCGGGACAAACATGAGCACTGGCGGCACAACGAGCGCAGGCGGATTGCCAAGCGCCGGGGGCGCGTTGATCACGGGCGGTACGAAATCTACGGGTAGCTCATCGGCCTCGGGTGGCGCACTGAGCACCGGCGGTATGGCTAACACCGGGGGAAGCCAGACCACTGGCGGCTCAATGAGCGCGGGAGGAGTGCCGGGCACCGGCGGCGCGTTAATCACGGGCGGTGCGAAGTCCGCGGGCGGTTCATCGGCCCTGGGTGGCACAACGAGCAGCGGCGGACTAGCGAGCACCGGGGGAAGTAAGACGGGTGGCGGCATGACGAGCGCGGGAGGATTGCCGAGTACCGGCGGCGCATTGGCCACGGGCGGCGCGAAATCCACGGGTGGCTCATCGCCTACGGGCGGCGCACCGAGCACTGGGGGAAGTAAGAGCACCGGCGGCACGACGAGCACGGGCAATTCGTCGGGGCCGCCCATGGGTTGGGCATCCTGGAACAGCTTTGCGGCCACGATTACGTACAACACCATCAAGACGCAGGCGGACGCCATGGTCTCGAGCGGCCTCAAGGCAGCGGGGTATCAATACGTCAACATCGACGAGGGCTGGTGGCAGGGAACGCGCGACGGTTCCGGTAACATCACTATCACCGCCGCTGATTGGCCCGGCGGGATGAAGGCGATTGCGGACTACATCCACGGGCTCGGTCTCAAGGCAGGGATTTACACCGACGCCGGCAAGGACGGATGTGGCTACTATTACCCAACGGGGCGCCCAGCTGCGCCAGGTTCGGGCAGCGAGGGCCACTACGATCAGGACTTTCTCCAGTTCTCGCAGTGGGGCTTCGATTTCGTCAAAGTCGACTGGTGCGGCGGCAACTCGGAGGGCCTCGACTCGAAGACCGCGTACACCGCGATTAGCACCTCGATCCAGAAAGCCACTGCGCAAACAGGACGGCCGATGGTGCTCTCGGTTTGCAACTGGGGAAACCAAAGTCCATGGAACTGGGCACCAAGCATATCGACGATGTGGCGTACCAGCCAGGACATCATCTACTACGGCGGTACGGCTGATATGAACCGAGTCCTGACCAACTTCGATTCGGCACTACATCCGACGGCGCAAAGCCCGGGGCACTACAACGACCCGGACATGCTCATCGTCGGTATGTCGGGGTTCTCCGGAGCGCAAAATCGGACGCACATGGCCCTGTGGGCAATCTCGGGCGCACCGCTGTTGGCGGGTAACAAGCTCGACAGCATGAGCGCCGACACCAAGAGCGTCTTGACGAACAGCGAAGTGATTGCAATCGATCAGGATCCCCTCGCCCAGCAGGGCGTGAAGGTCGCTGACACGGGTGGACTACAGGTCTACAGTAGGGTGCTCTCGGGAACGAATCGACGCGCTGTCCTTCTATTCAATCGCACCGCATCGACCGCAACAATCACCGTCCGCTTTGCGGATATTGGTCTCGGGGCGACCGCGACGGTGCGGGACGTCTGGGCGGCAACAGATCTGGGAAGCAAGACGACGAGCTACGCCGCCATCGTTCCTACCTACGACTCTGTTCTGTTGATCGTAACGGGGGGATAGGCATCGACTGCCGATGCTTTGCTGGCGTGACTGCACGTGGCTACACGCGCCGTCTCGCCAAAAGAAACTCAACAATAACGCATCTTATTTCCCGTATCCGACTCCGGTCACGATTGTGATCCGGGCGACCCAAATCGCAGTTCTCACCCGTAAAATGATCGTGACGCGTCGCTTCGCGTGGGGAAACTTGTAGTCGTTATCGCGAATAATGAATTGGTGGCGTTCGGCGGTTCGATCGCGTGACGGAACAGCTCACCTGTTGCCACTCCATAAGGACCAATGACTCCCAAAAGAAGCAACTTCAACCGGTTGACCCAAAAGTTGACTCCTGGGCGCAGTTTGCTGTCCACTGTTCTATTGGGCGCACTCGGCGTGTTTGGATGTAGCGGCACGGATAGTTCAACGGGTCTAGGCTCAGGCGGGTCGGACGCGACCGGCGGGGCACTGGGGTCGGGTAGTATCAGCGCATTGGGTGGTGCACCGGGCAATGGAGGTAGCCAGGCGACCAGTGCCGGAGGCTCAACGGCCGTCGGAAATACTGGCGGCTCGCCTGGCACGGGCGGGCAAGCGCCGGCTACCGGCGGCAAAGGTTCGACAGGGGGCGCCAACGCGGTCGGCGGGCTCACCTCGGCATCGACCGGAGGCACCAACCAAACGGGTGGATCGCCAGCAACCGGAGGCTCGAGTTCAACAGGAGGCTCTTCACCATCGACGACTGGAGGTGCTCTCGCGACCGGTGGCAATACCGGGCGCGTAGGTAGCAGCGCGACCGGTGGAACCAGCAATGCAACCGGCGGAAGAACGGCTACCGGCGGAGCCAGCAACGCAACCGGCGGAAAAGCGGCTACAGGCGGATCCAGTGCGACCGGTGGCGCGAGCGGGTACAAGCCCTGCCCGGCGAGCGGAGCATGCAAAATCATGCCTTTTGGTGACTCCATCACGGAGGGGGCTCCGAATAATAATGGCGGCTACCGTATCCAGCTTTTCCATCTTGCGCATCAGGCTGGGAAGAACATCACGTTCG
Source organism: uncultured delta proteobacterium (assembly GCA_963819085.1). Taxonomy (GTDB): domain Bacteria; phylum Myxococcota_A; class Polyangia; order Polyangiales; family Polyangiaceae; genus FEN-1139. The sequence goes on along the minus strand of CAWFUX010000036.1, from coordinate 7,248 downwards.
TCGGCTCTATATTCCAACGGACCCGCCCAGGTGGATGGCGTCGCATTCCCGCCGAAGAACGAGGGTCATGGCGGATACACTATCGACAATGCGAGTGGGCACAACGGGATCTCTCCGCTGGTGAGCAGCGTGATGCCGACGTACGCACCTCACATCATTACTTCTGATGATCGGCACCAACGACGCCTTCTACCAATATCGACATGGCCGAATGCGCCGATCCGACTCGGCAATCTGATCGACAGTATCTACGCGCAACTTCCCAACGTGCTCTTGATCGTAGCCCAAATCTATTCCCACCAAAGACGATACCATCAACGCGCGGGCTCCAAACTTACAATGCGGCGATCCCGGCCGTAGTCCAAGCCCGAGCCGACGCTGGCAAGCACATTCGCCTGGTTAACATGTGGCCCGTCATTGCGAGCGATGCCACTACAAGACGCGATTCTGACGGATACCTGGCATCCCACTTCTGCCGGATACGATCTGGTCGGTACTGCCTGGTACGGCGCGCTATCGGATGTTCTCAACTAAGTCATTGTCACAGTGAACTTCCGGAGGAACTTTGTCCATGGCTCGATATCGAATTCGCGCTGCCAGTCTCTTGGCGATTTCCTTTGGAATGTCTTTGCAGCGCCCCGCACGGGCAGCCGCCCCGACAAAGGTGACCGCCGACTGGACGGGCGGGGTGAGTGGCCTGCCATCGGATGTGACCATGTACAGCTACGTGCCGAGTAAGGTGGCAACGAATCCTCCACTCCTTACCCTCATCCATTATTGCGGGGGAAGTGCAACAGCCGTCTTTGGCCAGGCGAGGGCACGGCCAACGAACGTTCGTCAGGCCGCGGATCAGTACGGCTTCGTCATCGTTGTGCCTGACAACGGTGGGAGGTGCTGGGATGTCACTTCGAGCAAGACCCACACGCGCGATGGCGGGGGCGACAGTCATGCCATCATCCAAATGGTCAGGTACGCGATCACCCAGTATCACGCGAACGCGAATCGGGTCTATTCCACGGGAGACTCGTCTGGTGCCATGATGACGGAGCTACTGCTCGCTCTCTACCCCGATGTCTACAAGGCAGGCGCCGCGTTCGCCGGGGTGCCTGGCGGATGCTCGAACGAATTCGATCAGCTCGGGCCTGTGCGGCCTACCGCTCAAACCGCACAGCAATGGGGCGATCGCGTGCGCAACATGGATTCGGGATACTCTGGACATCGCCCGCGCGTGCAGCTCTTCCACGGCGACGCGGACGCGACCATCACGTACAAGAACATGGCCCAAGCCATCAATGAGTGGACCAACGTCCTGGGCCTCTACACGAACCCGACCTCGACGGACACTGGCCTGACCCTTGGAAACCACCAAGCGACGCGGCAACGATGGAAGAATTCCTGCGGCTACGTGGTCCTCGAGGCTCGACGTCCATAGGCGGCGACCATGGCCCCTCTGATGCCCTCTTCGAGTCGAAGTACGTGATCCCCTTTTTGGGCCTCGACAACGTCGGTGACACTGATCCGGAAATCGCACAGTGCGGCGGGGGCGGAACTGGGGGAGGTTCTGGAACCGGCGGTGCAACGAGTACCGGGGGCACAACCGCCACTGGCGGCGCCAGAACCGGCGGGACCAGCGGTACGGGTGGTACCCGGGTGGCAACCGGCGGAAGTCTCGGGACCGGAGGCAACACGGTGACCGGCGGAAGCTCCAGTACCGGAGGCAACATGGCGACTGGCGGACGCGCGAGCGGTGGCGCGCTGGCAACTGGCGGAGCTCCAGGCAGCGGTGGCAATTTCTTGGCCGGTGGCAAGTCAAGCACTGGCGGCACGTTGGCAAGTGGCGGAAGCGTCCTTAGCGGCGGCACGGGTGGCACGAGCACCCGTCCTGCTACGACATCAGCAACAGGCGGGTCGGTTGCCAGCACCGGCGGCCTCAATGGCGTGGGCGGAAGCGCGGCCGCCGTTGGCGGTGATAGCAGCTTGAACGGCGTTGGTGGAAGCGCAGCAGGTACCTCCGACAATACGGGCAGTTGCTCGTGCACCGTCGCAGGCAAGGCCCCTCGCAGCAGGCTACTCGCTCTCGCACTGGCGGCTGGCTTGCTCCTTCGAAGACGCCAGAAAAATCAAAGAACCGTCGCGCGCTAGGCGTGCCAACAACGTAGCAGCTTCTCCCTCTCGTCAAGCGACGAGCTACGTTGTCAGCGTTCCTCGGATCCGGGCAACGCGAAGCAACTTCGTCCCGGTCTCTCGCACCCGAGCACGATCATAGGACCCAAATCTAAGTCCCACTTTGCATACGCCGCAGACAGGACGTCTACGTAGTGTCGTGAAGGAGGCGCCGGACTGATGTTGCGTTTCGGTATGAAATAAGTGAACGCTGACACCGTGCTGCGTGCGGCGTCGATGACATCAACCACCATGCGCTGGTAAAGGGTTGGATAATCTTCATAGTCGTCCAGCGCCTTTTTGTCGCGAGCAGTGACGGACCAAATGAGACCTGGGACGACGTTTGGTGGAGACGGGACAATCGTGGCAACCGCACCCTGCCACAGTCCACTGTACCCACTAAACGTCAGCCGAAACCCGGCAAGCCAGCCCGGAGAGACAACCTCGGCGCCGGGGCATCGTTCTGCCATCTGACACTCGTCAAGGTTGGAGCCGTAGGCGAAGTAGAAAGACATTACCGTCCCTTGAAGTCGTTCTGGGTTGCCTTACGTCCCGAAATGTTCAGAAAGCTGCACTAGTTCGATGTCGGTTTCAGTTGGACTCAGCTCTTGCCAGCTCCTGGCGAATCTTAGCCACCTTTTGCGCAGCATCGGATGCTTGCGCCAAATACCGTCTACAATTTCAGAACGCCTTGCGGCCAACCTACGAAGTAGCATCGTTTGCTGAGGCTGACGCGCGTCGGGCAAATACTTCTCGGCGAGCACCACAATATCGCCGTCCGGTATGATGACCTTGCGATCGGGTACATTGTCAATTTGTTGGCGATGCGAGGCTGCCCACAGTATCTGTTGCCACAAGCTCACCCATAGCAGAATCTTATGGGCTTCGAGTGTCCCGCTGTGCATACGCACCTCAACTGTTCCGAGAATGCCGAGGGAGGCGACGTTGAAGGTCACGTATCGGCCCCCTTCCTCTTCAACGATATTGAAAATGTCATCAATGCTGACGGCCTCTGCTAGCTTCGCCGCTGATAGTACCGATGCGACTGGAGCGCAGTATCGGTTTGGTTCGCTGGTTTTGTACCGGCTGCCATCGAAGTGGGCAATACGGGACGGCGCAACGAGTGTCGCAAGAGCGGGTTCGAAGTGCTTCACCAATTGGATTGCGCGCTTGAGTTCTTCCGCATTCTTGCTTTTCCAACCCAGGTGAATGTGGGTTCCGGCGCGGTGATCGACCTTCAGACCCAGTTGAGTCGTGACCTCACGGAGCACACGGCAGGCGGCGTTGACCTCGGCAAAGCCATCAGCATTGGCCAACACGGGTGTCGTAACTTCCCAACCTGCGCTGTTATCATATTCAACGTTCCAGACCGTGCTGTCCTTTTCAATCGAACCCTGTCCCGCGTAGCCGGCGATCACTTCTGCAGCGACCCGTCCGGGCATTGCCGCCGCCAACGCAGCTCGCAGCTCTTCGGCAAGCTTCGTCCATCGAACGTCCAGGTGAGGCAATTCCCCAGGCTGAGTAATTTCAAATTCTATCCCGAAAGTCTGGCCTTCCCGATACCAAAGTCCATGACAGCTCTCGGGGTAGTTTGACGAATTCGGTATCCAGCTGGGTGCGCCTGAGGGGTCAAATTCGTGTTTTTTGCGTCTGGCCGCCGCGTTGGCGGACAGTCTAGCTCCGCCACTGAGAGCACCGGCACCTTGAAAGTAATCACGAGCGTATTTGAACAGGTCCCCGTGAACCAGAATATTGTCCGTGAATTCTACGATCCTGAACGAGGTCTTGCCGGTCGCTTCGTCCCGGCGTGCAGCACGACCCACCATTTGCGAGAAGAGGATGTCACTAGTAGTTGGTCTGCAGAGAAACACTGTCTGCGCGTCAGGGACGTCGATGCCGTGGGTTAGCATCTCCATATTTACGAGCACTTGAATCTTTCCAATGCGAAAGTCCTCCAACGCTCGGGCAACATACTCGCGTGTCTGATCGCTGTGGATGGACCGTGCTGCTATTCCGTATCCCTCCAGTAGCATCCGGGCGAGGGTGTTCGCGTGTTCGATTCCGCACGCAAATATGATCGTCTTGTCGAACTTTGAGGCGTTCGAGACGTAGTGTTCGACTATGACTCTGTTGCGCTGTGGGTTATTGGCAAGTTCTTGAAGTGATTTACGCGTCACGTCACTGCCGGAATGGACGTTGGGGCTCCAGTCGATGTCAGTGTTCACGACCTGTTCGACAATTTCGGCGGGCAAGGTAGCCCTCGTCCACCAGATCCCAAAACGTCTTCTTGTAGGCAATGTCATAGCGACTACATTCCCGTGGCGTTGCGGTAAGTCCTAGCACCGGAATGCGCCGTTTCTTGCAGGCAAGAAGTATTTTCTCCGCTTCCCCGAGCTCGCCCCAATGGCATTCGTCCCAGACCAAAAGCGACGGCCTTTGCTCCCCGAAGATGACCTGTTCAATGCGGCGCTGAAGCGTCTGGACCGTCGTATAAATCACGCGGGGATGCCCGCATGTTGGGAGCGGGGCAAGAACTTGATTGGCGCCGCCGAGTCTGGCCACAGGATACTTATCGTATCGGCGACGGAGGTTGACGAGCGCTTGCTTTAGGAGGCGCCAGTCCTTCGTTCAGTGCGTGCACGTGAATTGATGGTGGTCTGAGCACGTAATCTGATGGCGGTAGTTGACCGGGCATTGGGGCCGGTAGTCGCCACATCGGTTTCTGTGATCACGAGCACGCAAATCGATGGGCATCAAAATGCGCGACTTGGAATCACGCTAGTTGATGGAATAGCAATGCGCCCCAACTGTCCGTGGACAATCGAGGCGCGAGGTATCACGAGGTATCACTAACGTTTACGTGCTTGTGCTTTGGGCTGGGGTGCTTGCTGGAAAGTCTCGAGATAGAGTTTTTCGTCGAGCCTCGGTAGTTCACGGTCGGCCGCAACGGCTAGTAGTTCGTCGGCGGCAATCATCATGACACGATAATTGCCGGCAGCGTGTTCAGCAAGAGCGCGTTTGAGTTCGCTTGTAAGCAGTGCTGGATTGCCTGCGGCAACAAGGAGATGATCCAAACAACTTAGTAGTTCGTCGGGATGTGCCGGATTCATCGCCAATCGCTTGCGAATGCGGGATTGGAGGGGATGGAGCTCTGGGGACTTTGAGCCGCTCGAGAAGGCGTTGATCGCCTGCGAAGATGACACAAAGTAACGACCGGGAATCGAAGTCTTTGCTGGAAAGCAGGCGCAATTCGGAAAAGACGTTGTCTAGCATTTGCTGCGACTCGTCGATAATCAGTATTGGCCGGGTCAGGCTTTGGCTGATGTGGTTCGCCCATAACGTTCGCAACGCTTTGAAACCGCCCCAGCGATTGTTCGAGCGAAGGTTGATTCCGTACAGCTCCCCGATTTCCCGGTAGAAGTCGGAGACACCGCTTTGGGGGCGATCGATGGTGCGCACGGTCACATCCGGGAGTTGTGCAAGGCGATGCGCAATAACGCGTAATGCTCCTGATTTCCCGGTGCCAGGCTCGCCAGTCACCAAGGCAAATCCGCCGTCGGTGATCGTTAGTTCGACCCGACGACAAAAGGCGTTGACAACAGGTGTTACATAAAGCGATTCCGCTGGAACGCCCGATCGGAATGGGTTGAATTTCAGCCCGTATAGGCTCAATAACTTGTCGGCTGCCATCAGAAAATCTCCTCGTCTTTCACGTCGACCACGACAGTCGGTTCCTTGTCACCGTGCATGAGCGGCAGGTACGGAGGCGGGGTGCCTAAGGTTTGCTGTTGCTCGATGTGTTTTTGCAGCAGTGGCGCGACACCGACAGCACGGTGTGACTGACCGCTTGCCTCGACCTCGATGCTTTCGAGTGCGCGTTAACCCGATTCGGCGTTGCGCTGCTTGTCGAGCGGCAATAGTGTGGCCAGCGGTACGTGCGTATGTGGATCTACCAGTTCCACCGTCGTCAGATCCCAAGCGGCGTAACGTAGGGTTACGGTCTCGAGCGTTCGGAATCGAGAGGGCACTTCGAATCGTCGGCCCTCAACACTTACCGTGCCGTCACTTTTGCGTTGGCTGCGAGTGATTGTCCTGCGAAATGCCCTGCGAATCACGTCACTTTCCGGTGCCGGACGCGCCACGCTCTTGGTGTTCACCAAGCGGTGAATTGGCGAGCATCCCAGTTCGCGATGGTGTCGGTGGTTGTATTCCCCCTCGACCCAAGCCAAGGTCGCATCGTTGAGCGACTTGAGCGTTAGCTCCTCGACACCGTCTAGCATTGGCATTAGCCTTCCCTCGACTTGGGCCCAGAAGCATTCCTGTTTTGCGTTCTGTTCAGGTGTGTAGGGCAACGTCAGCGCGTGCACAATCCCAAGACGCGAAAGCCCTTGTTCGGTTTCATCGGCGAGCATAGCCGCGCCGTTATCCGTCATGAGCATGCGCGGCAAACCGCGTTTGAGTAACGCTTGAGATAAGCCGTGGACCAATGCCTGCGTGTCTTCCGTCAGATACCACTGCAAATGACAGCAGAGCCGTGTACAGTCGTCGAGGATCCCGAGCAATTGCACGCTATGCCAGCGACCATCAGGTAGTACGACTTTTCTCGAGCCCTTGTGAAAGTCCAGATGCCAAAGCGCATGAGCATGTTTCACCTCGAAACTGCGTTGCTCACGGGGAGCGAATTCCGGGGTCTGCTCGTTCTTGCGAGACTTCTTGCGCTTGACTCGTAATAGTCCGCTCTTCTTCATCCAGCGACGTACCGACGCATAGGAAGGAAGTAGCCCGAGTTGCGGTTGCTTTTCAGCCAATGCGCGCAGATTGTCGTAGTGCAGCTGATAGGACCACCGAGGGTGATCGCGGTGCTGGGTGCGTAATGCGGCTCGAATGGACTCGCTAATGCTCGGGTGCTGTCCCGCAAGCGCGTGCGTTTTACGCTCGAGTGCCGACACCGGGTCATTGTCGTTACTTCGGGCGGCGTACAACCATCGCTCGAGAGTTGACAAGCCAAAGGTCGTTGGCTTACCCGTGGTTGGATGCAACCACGTCTTGTCGGCAAGTTCTCGTAATCGTGTCTTCAACTCTCCC
>CAWFUX010000035.1:0-361165 GCA_963819085.1 uncultured delta proteobacterium | reverse complement strand
CCGGGCACAAAACGATCCGCGCCCAACGAATTTGCGAACGTTGGGTTCGGCGCCCAGACGCATGCAATAACCAGAAGTCGCAACGAAAACCCTAAACGGTTTCGATTGCGCGGCACGGCTCACCTCGTGCTGAGCAAAATTGCTCTTTGCTCCCGCAAAGCCGCCAAAATTCGCAACGCGTCAAGGCGCGTCATGCCTGAGATATCGAGCAGCTCCTCAATTGTTGATACTCCGTCAACCAGTGACAACAGAAAACCTGCTCGGTGGTCCAGGTTGAGCCACCGTAGTTCTTCGGGGGAGAGGACCACACTGATTACCTGGTCGAGTCCCCCGAGTCGGGACAGGTACATTTGTGTCAACACATCTCTGCAACTCGTGGCATAGCGCTGAGCTTCTAGGTCAGATGGATCGGTAGAGAGTAAGCTTTCCGCAATTTCAAGCGCCCCAGAAAAGTCGCCGATCGCGTAACGGTCCTTCATCGTGGGGCGGGACGAATCTTCGTCAGGCGGCAGAGTGATGACACTCAGGGTATCCGCTTCGGTGTCACGTTGCGGGTCATCGGCGGCGGGAGCCGCAGTGGTCTTGAATGAAGTCGCTATCTCCGGCGGTTCAGTCGGCGTAAGGTACGTATCCGGACGGTTGAGTTCCATTTCCGAGATATCAAGAGCCAGGGGATCCATCGGGTTGCCCAGGACAGACGGTGGTCGCTTCAAGAGTGCAAGGTCAGGGCTGTTGGACGTTCTGAAACTCGGCAAGGGCCCGTATGCCTCAATACTCCGCGGCGAACCGCGGCCCTGCGGCATCGTCGGTGGGCCAGTCAGGGTCGCCGAATTCAGCGGCGGTGTCGAACTTGGAGGCATTTGCTCCAATTCGTCGGCTTCGACCTGAGCCATCGCACGGGCTACGAATTGCTCCATGGGGATCTCCGGTATGGCCGTCGGTCGGTCCCCCTCGTCGAGTTCCAAGTCCAGTTCAAGTGGCGAAAGTAGCGGCCGAATCGGTCGATTTCCCTGCGTCAATAGGTCGTCGTCCCAGCTAAAGTCCAGTTCACCAAGCTCAGGGGGCATTGAACTGGGCCGCAGAGAGTCAAGCTTATCCATCGTGTCGAGCGGAGCACGACCGAAGGGCGGCTTGGATGGGTGACGCTGATCGGCAGACATTGGTTGGGTTCTATGGGAGTCGGTCCGCTTGCAATTGATAGTTAGGCTCCTCTTGAGACAACTCCTCTAAACATTCGTATCGTCCGTTCTAACATATCGACTTGTTCATGAACGGCGTGGGTGTCCTTGCGTTGAACTGCCTGACGCGCCCGCTCGACTACGCTGCGGGCTTTGGCCAGCGCATCACGACCAAAATCCGATGCCCCAACGACTCGTTCCACTATCGGAAACATTGACTCGACTTCCGACATCAGCGTTTCTGCTCGCTGGCGCTCAGTTTCGAATGCTTCGTCCGTGCGGCGTTCCACCATGTATTCCTGAGCATTTTGCATCATGCTCCGAATCTCGTCCGACGTGAGCCCGCTAGTGGCCGTAACTTGAATGGACTGTGCCTTGCCCGTTTCCATGTCCTTGGCACTCACGCTCACGATGCCGTCGGTGTTAATCGCAAACGTTACTTCGATTTCGACTTGCCCCTTGGGCGCGGGTTTGAGCCCGGTCAGCACGAATTCCCCGAGCAACTCGTTCTCATCGGCCTTTTGACTTTCGCCCTGCATGACAAGAATCTTAACCGCTGTTTGGTTGTCGCGACTGGTTGTGAAGATCTTTGCGCGGCTGGTCGGGACCGTGGTATTTTGCGGGATTAGTTCCTCGAAGTGGCTTCCGACCGTCATGATTCCAAGGTCGTGTGGGGTTACGTCGAGAAGAACCATCTCGTGGCGTTCTTCGACTAGTGCCGCACCCTGGATAGCCGCTCCGAGTGCGACGACTTCATCAGGATGAACTCCCTTGCCTGGGTCCTTTCGAAATAGTTGCCCGACAGAACGTTGTACCGCGGGCATGCGAGTCATGCCGCCAACCAAGATTGTTTCGTCTATTTCCATCCGATTTGCAGCTTGGCTTCGTGGAGCGCTTGCTGAGTAATTTGAATTGTGCGCGTCACGAGATCGGCGGTTAGTTCCTCTAGCACTTGACGGGTCAATGTGCGTTGGAGGTGTAATGCCTCATTCCTGCCAGTCGAGATAATGAAGGGTAGATTGATCTCGGTTTCAATTACGCTCGAGAGTTCGCACTTGGCCTTTTCGGCGGCGTCACGGAGGCGCTGCAGGGCCATTCGGTCTTGCCTTAAGTCAATTCCATGTTCCTCGTGGAACCCCTTCACCAGCCAATCGATGACCCTGCCGTCAAAGTCTTCACCACCCAGAAAAGTGTCGCCTGTGGTGGCGATCACCTTAAAAACGCCATGCGAGCCGATTTCAAGGACGCTCACATCGAACGTGCCACCCCCTAAATCGTAGACGACAATGGTCCGATCAAAGCCCTTCCCAAAGCCATAGGCGAGCGAAGCGGCTGTCGGCTCGTTAATGATTCTAATTACGTCTAGGCCCGCTATCTGGCCCGCATCTTTGGTCGCTTGACGTTGATTGTCGTTGAAATAGGCAGGTACTGTGACAACCGCTTTACTCACCGGACCGCCCAGATAGTCCTCGGCAATAACCTTCATCTCCTGCAGTACCATCGAACTGATCTCAGGGACGCTAAAGGTCTTTTCGCGGAGTTTGATCCGCACATCGCCATGCGGGCCCTCGATAATAGTGAAGGCACTGGCGAGCAGAGTATTTTTGACCTGAGGCGAATTCCATTTGCGTCCGATCAGGCGCTTTGCAGCGTACACTGTGTTTTCGGCATTGGTAATCGCTTGGCGCTTGGCAATGTGCCCGACAAGCCGCTTTCCAGCCTCGGTAACAGCCACAATGCTCGGCGTAGTCTTGTAACCACCACGATTAGGGACTACTACCGGCGCGTCGCCTTCCATTACCGCAACGCACGAATTAGTAGTACCAAGGTCGATTCCGATAACGCGCTCCATGAGTACCTTTCTGCTCTAAGTGCCGCTGCGTTCCAAGCGACGGCGCAATTCCCGAATGCTATCATCATTTGGCGTCAAACGAGACGCCCGGTCCAGCTCTGCCGAAGCACTGGCAAAAAGTTGTGCTTCCAAGTATATTTCCGCCAAAAGTGCATGCAATTGGCCATGGGCTGGGGCAATTTCAAGGGCTTTTCTGGCCATTTCTGCGGCGGCTCTGAGATCTGACTTATCCTGCAGCGCGCAACGGGCGGCACGTTCCCACAATTCAGCGCTTGGGCGAGCCTGTGCGGCGTGAGCAAAATTCCTACACGCAGCTGCCAGTCGTCCGTGTTCCTCTTCGTACTTTGCCTGCTCGAGATACCGATCCGCAAGTACCGAGTTTGCCTGAACTTGGACTTCCGCAAGGTGTGCGGCAATTGAAGTGTCGTCTGGAGCCAATCGCTGGGCGATACGCAATGCGTCACAGGCAGAAACCGGATCGTTCTTGGCCAGCGCATCCGTAGCTGCTTGCAAGTGTGATTTCAATTTCAACTCGCGGGCATGCCGCAATCGGGTTTCATAGTGATGACGCAGGCCGTCCATCGAAGTCGATAAGTCGGGACTTGACGAACGCGCCGCCGCGTTCGTCACGCCTGAGGTAACTCGCGTACCCGATGCCGATCGCCTAAGCGCATTGGCAAGCGCCTGACGGCGCTCTTGCTCAGATAGCACTCTCACATTCTGCATGCTGATCGAAACCGAGGTCGCCGCGGGCTGCTGTCCAGCAGCCGTAGGAGGCGAGCTCGCTGTAGCAGAATCTGCAAGCCGCATGAGCTCGGCTTCCAACCGATCCAACTCGTCGGGTGTGACTCGCATATCGAGCGCCCGCTGAAGGTCTGCGACTTGCTTTTGACTCTTCAGGTACGCGTCGTATTTTTCACGTGTGTCTTGTCGCGACAGAGCATCGTAGGCTTCCGTAATATGCGCGAAACAACGCTCAGTCTTTTCTCTAAAGTGCCCAATGTTTTTGCCGAAATACTTATCTGGATGAATTATCGCGACGAGTTCGTAGTACGCAGATTTGATCGTCTTGCGATCAGCATCATGCGGTACCCCAAGAGCCTCATAGTGATTCAAAGAATCAATTAGATAGTACCGGTCGAGAATTAGGCGCCGCTTCGAAACGTCTAGGTCGAAATCTCCCTCGAGTTCAGCTGGATCGTACGGCGGCGGCCCCGAGTAAGTCAGGGCGCGGATGCCCGATGAGCCAGCGATTTCAGTCTGCGAATGCCGAACCGCCCCCGGGAAATTAATGGCACCGAGTTCTTGCAGTCGGGAAAGCGCCTGCCGGACTCGCTCCTGCGGCAGACCCGTTGCGAAAACGATGTCTTGTTCGCTGCTACGCCCGTCCACACGGGACAAGACGAATGCTTCTTCCGGCCCCATGGCAAGTTTGAGAATATTGACGCCTTCCACTAGGCGCGGTTTGGTTGCATCAGGTGCCGTGTTCACGAGTATCTAAACAATCTCTAGCTCGCTGCAGTCTACGCTGACCCACGTCGCTTCTCCAAGTGTTGACCTTCCGTTACGGCTGCCTTCAAAGTCGAGTTCAAGAAAACTTCCTCGGCGTAACGGCTCCCAGCCACATGAGTCACTGGCAGGCCAATAGGCCGCGCGTGCGGCCAGCGGGTTTGATCGTCGCGTTGATTGAATTCAATCGTGCTAACCAGAACTCGGTTCTGGCAGGATGTGCGGGCGTTACAAAGCGGAAGGGCGAGCTAACTTGAATCGAATTGTAACTTTTGCGTTGGGTGCGCTGTTGGTTTTGAATACTTCAGCCTGTCAACGTAATCGATTCTCATTGCGTCGGTACTTAATGGGGCATACCCAAGTGACCAGGTCTGTCAAAGTTCAACAGAAACCTGCGACGCCGACAGCACCGCCGCTGGGGGCATTGGACCAGACGAACACCAATGATCAAAGTGATTTGTCCACTCCGGAGATGGACTGGTACCCCTGGATAAAGAATTCACCCTCCGGACGTCCCAAGGCTCAGTCCGCGCTGAGGCAACGGTTTCCCGAACCGCAGGGATACCAGCGCATCGCCGTAAATCCCGAGACCCTAGGCGAGTGGTTGCGGTTTCTGCCGATCGCTGCGCCTGGCACGGTTGTTACGGACGTCAATGGGAAGCCGGCTATCGTGACGCTCGCTGGATTCGTTGCAGCTGTTGTAGCGATGGACATGCACGCAGAAGAATCAGCCGACGCCTTGTTACGGCTACACGCCGAGTGGAGATTTTCCAAAGGTGACCGCGACTCGATCAGCTACGCGTCAAATTCAGGGCGCTTAATGCCGTTTAGTCGATGGGTTGCCGGCGAGCGGATCGTTCTGAAGAAGCAAGATTGGGATTGGGCAGTCAAAGCTGCACCTTTGGGCAATCCGACCTATTTGGATCTCAGGAACTTCTTAGACGCGGCCTATCAATGGACCGATCCGCGCGCGCTGGCGATCCAAGGAAAGGTGCTCGACGCCACGGACGTTGCGCCTGGCGATTATTTTGTTCACGCCGGCAAGGATCCGACTCTCGTCATCGTGCTCGACGTGGCGAAAAACTCCACCGGGGCTCCCGCGATGCTGCTCGGTCATGTCGCGTCCCCGCATCAGAGTTTGTACGTAATGCGTGCCTCGAAGGAAAGCGCCTGGTTCGTGCCGCGCACAAACCAAGAAATCGCCGCACCAGGACTCAAACCATTCGTTTGGAAAGAGCATCATCGGCTGCCGAAGGCGATGATAGGGAAGCCTTACTGAAGCCGTCCGACTCTTCCACTACCAGGCAAAGCTAATGGCTATGGCTTCTTTGGAGCATTACGGCACGGGAAAGGCTTTACCCTAAGCTGCAGCTGCTTCAGTCCTTTGCCTCGACTCTGCTTAAGTCGCTCTTCGATGTTCCATGATCTGCAACTGCGGCATCGCCGATCTTGCCGTCGTAGCTCGATCTAATTTGCCGGTGGCTGTAACGGCAAACTCGGACATGATGGCGAATGCTCGTGGGCGCTTGAACGAGGCGAGGCGCTCCGTTACTCGCTCTTCGAATTCTGCCAGGTCGAGTGCGAAGCCTTCACGCAAGATGATTGCGGCGGCCACTTGTTCTCCCTTTACGGCTTCGGGGACGCCGAACACACAAGCGCGTTCGATGGCGGGTATCGTCTCGAGTACGAGTTCGACTTCCGCGGGAGCCACGTTTTCACCGCCCGTAACAATGCGATCCGAGGCGCGACCGACCACGGTAAGTCTTCCATTGGTGTCCAGACGTCCCCAATCCCCCGTGTGAAACCAGCCGTGCCGCAGCGACAGGCCGGTCGTATTCGGACCTCGCATCGAGTCCACCTCGGCGATTTCCCCAACGTAACCGTCGAATAACATGGGGCCGCGCACGACGATTTCGTCGTTGACGATCTTGAGTTCCACTTGCGAAAGGGCAGGGCCCACGTCGTGACAAGGACCTATCAAGGACCTCAGGTCCGTCGGTAACTGAGTCGCAATTTGTGAAGCAGTTTCCGTCATGCCGTAAGTTGCAAGCACGGGAATGCCGCGAGTTCGTGCGGCAGCGATCAACCAAGGGTCGGCCTGCATCCCTCCGAGGAGTAATATTCGCAGCTTGGACCGACCGAGATCGAAGTCCCCCGCGAGCAATCGATGCAATTGGGTGGAAACCAGACTCACCAGCGTAACGTTGTGTCGCTCAACTAGCCGCGCCAGTTCAGCGGGACCACCTCTTGGCTCGCCGAGCACCACCGGCCGGCGAGCGAGTAAGCAACGCGTTGCAATTGAAAGCCCGCCGATGTGGCAAAGTGAAAGGGACAATAACCACCGGTCATCGTCCATCCAACCGAGCCGCTCGGCGCTGGCATCCGCAGCGGCAACCAGTGCTTTACTCGAGAGATTCACGAGCTTTGCGCGACCCGTGGAGCCACTGGTGGCCACCAATACAGCAGCGGATTGCAGCTCGTTTGATGCGGCGACGCAGCTGGCCTTATTTGTGATGCTCAATTCCCCATTGGTGAGCGATACCTCGAGGGCTCCCGCTTGCTCAATCATCGCACGGTGGTCGGACGGCAGCAGTCGCGGATTCAGGGGCAAGGCGCTGCGACCCAATTCCAAAAGGGCGTAGAAGAGCAGCAAGGATTCCAACGTCGGTTTTGCCACGAAGGCTACGGGTTGGAGCGTGCCGGTGTTGAGTTTTGCGATTTTTTCGGCCAGCCTTTGAACTTGAGCCGAAAGCCCCTCGAAAGTGAACCGTTGCTCACCGGCGATCACGGCCAGTTTGGAAGCAGAATCACGGCTAGCTGCGTTTACGCTGAGCATGGCGCTTCCTCTCGGTCGAGAGCTAAGCCCGGCTCATCTGTCAGCAGGAACTTGCCGTTGCGCACGTGCCGAATTGCATGAAGGGGATCCAACACCAAGGCGGGATGCGGGGCAATCCCTTGGGCAAAGTCCTGCGAGCCAATTGCCAATGCCAATGCGCCCGCTGCTGACAAGGCGATTGGCCCGTCGAAAAGATGTGAGACGACGACGTGCAAACCCATCAAGCGAGCCCGGGCTGCCATACTTATGCAGCGGGTCATCCCACCGAGGGCCATCGGCTTGAAAACCACGACACTGACGTTGAGACGCGGCAAGTACGGGGCATAGTGATCGAGCGCATAACGGCGTTGTAGGCTTTCGTCCAATGCAAGCGGCACCGGGCTGCCATCGAGCTGCTCCAGCGCGCCCGCTTCGAAGGGTTCTTCGACGAATTCTGGGTTGAATTCGACCAGAGCCTCGAGCAAATGGGCATTGGCAAGGGTCCAGCCGCGATTGACGTCGAGCCGCAAGCGAGCGGCGTCACCGATCGCATCGCGCAGTGCACATAAGCGCGCCTTATCGACTTCCCATTGATCCGCTACACCCAGTTTTACCTTTAAAGTTCCGTAGCCGGCGGCTATCGCGCCGCGGGCGGCGATTACCAGTTTTTCCGGGGTTTCCGCGGAAATCAATGCGGCTAGCGACACATTCGGTTTGACTTGCTGCCCCGTGGCCGTCGCGAGCCATTGGGCCGCAGAGACGCCCATTCGTCGGGCAGAACGATCGACGAGTGCCGTCTCTAGAGCATGACGGGCGGCGGGCAACTCAGACGCACTCAGGGACACTGCCGATTTGAGTTCCGAAAGATCGGCGGAATGAACGTCCTCGAAGACGACATCGTTCAAAGCTCGCTCGCATGTAAACAGACTGTCATTTGAAAAGCCAGGCAGTGGGCTACACTCGCCAATCCCTGGAGGGCCATCCCCTCCGCCTATCATTATTCGCAGGCCCTGACGGTCGTGCGTGAAGTGGCCCGTGCCACCGACAGGGACTTCGAGCTGCGTGCCGAGCCGCTCCAGAGTAATCCAAAGTGGGTTCACGACTTTACCAACAGCCCCAATGAAAACAAGACGCTGAATAGCAGCATCAACTGCGCAGTTCGCGCTAAAAGAGCGTTGAGTCCCGGGCCTCGCGTGCGAACAATTCTAACAAACGTTCGGACCGCTAACGGCAGCGTTAGAAGTGGTGCAAGCACCGAAACGGGTGCGCCACCAAGGAGCCAGAGTTCGACGGGCATCACGCAAGCCACGCCGAGGAAGGTAGCATATTGGGCCAGGCAAAATCGCTCTCCGAATCGAACAGCCAAGGTGCGTTTTCCGGCCCGATTGTCTTGTTCAATGTCCCGGAGGTTGTTCACTATCAAAATATTGGCCGCAAGTGCCCCCTGGCTAACCCCGGCATACCAGGCGATTGTGGGCAGGTATCCCAATTGTACGAACGCGGTACCGGCTACGGCTACGGGTCCGAAGAATATGAACACGAACAATTCGCCCAGGCCGTGATAGCCGAGTGGAAAGGGCCCAGCCGTGTAAGCGATCGCTGAAACTGCGGCCAATATACCGACAACAGCGATTGACGGGCCGGCAACGCCTACCAAGTAGGCTCCCGCGCACAATGCCAGAAACATCACGACGCCGAGTCCGATCCCAACCTCGCGGGCAGACAGTATCCCACTGCTAACGACTCGCTTGGGTCCAAGACGATCCGGTTGATCCGCACCCTTTTCATTGTCGAATATGTCGTTGGCCAAATTGGACGCGATCTGAAGCATCAAGGCGCCCCACAGCGCTGCCAGTGCCGGACCGAGTGCAAAGCCACGCAGATGAGCAGCCACGGCTGTCCCGAGAATCACCGGAGCAACGGCCGCTGGCAAAGTCTTAGGTCGGATCGCAGTGAGCCAAGCACGAACCGGGTGCATATTCTCCCTCAAGGAAACCTTGGGAATTTTCCAAAATTGGGCGGGCGTTTCTCGAGGAATGCATTTTTGCCCTCACGACCTTCTTCGCTCAAGTAATAAAGCAACGTTGCGTTGCCAGCTAGCTCTTGCAGGCCTGCTTGACCATCGCAGTCAGCGTTCAATGCAGCTTTCAGACAGCGTAGAGCAAGCGGGCTGTTCTGCAAAATCTCTCTTGACCACTTGATTGTTTCTGCCTCGAGTTGGGCAAGGGGCACAACGGCGTTGACGAGCCCCATGTCGAGCGCCTGGCTCGCGTCATATTGTCGGCATAAGAACCAGATCTCGCGTGCCTTCTTTTGCCCGATAATTCGCGCCATATATGAGGCGCCGTAACCCCCATCAAAGCTTCCCACCTTGGGCCCGGTTTGACCGAAACGGGCATTGTCCGCAGCTATCGTGAGATCACATATCATGTGCAGAACGTGTCCGCCTCCAATCGCGTAGCCAGCGACCATCGCGATAACGGGCTTTGGAAGTGTCCGGATTTGCCTCTGAAGGTCTAGGACATTCAAGCGCGGCACGCCGGATTCGTCCACGTAGCCGCCGACCCCGCGGACCTTTTGATCCCCGCCGGAGCAGAAGGCTTTTTCACCAGCGCCCGTCAGGATCACTACGCCTATCGAAGCATCATCGCGCGCGTCCGCGAAGGCCTGAGACAATTCGGAAACCGTCAATGGCCTAAAAGCGTTTCGAACACTTGGACGATTGATCGTTATCTTCGCGATTCCTTCGTCACATTTATCGTAAAGAATGTCCTGGAAAGTTAGGGCCTTGCTCCAAGTAACGTTAGACATGATTCAATCCTTCGGCAATGGCGGTAGCCGCGGCATCGGGGCGTTCGAACGGTAAGTTGTGCCCAGATCCGTCTACTACAACAGTTTTGCTGTTGGGCAATCGCGACGCCAAATCCTCACTAAGTGTGACGAATTTCTCGTCGAGTGCCCCATAAACGAGGTTTACGGGTATACGAACGCCCACTAGTTCCTCTGCATAGCTCGGCATGCACGACAAGCTGAGTCCCATCAGGGCTTGGGCGAGGCCCTCAGGGTCATGCTTCATCCGCTGCCGACGAAGCAACTGCAACCGCTGCGGGTCGATTTGGCGCATTGACGAGAAGATAGGTTGCATTTCCCAAGCATCCAGGAATGTTGATAGCGGTTCGCCGCGCAACCGCTGTGCCCATTGCAGATCCGATTTCCGCCGCTCTTCTCTCTCGGCGTCCGTGTCAAGCCCGCGCCTAGTGCTGATCAGCGTGGCAGAGTGAAACAGTGCCGGGGCCCTAATCAAGAGGCTCAGACCGAGGCGCCCCCCGAGCGAGTAGCCGACTAGATGTACCCGCCTTGCGCCAAAATAACCGCGTATCAGTTCGCGAAGCCGCTCGGTCTCTTGCTCAAAACCCAACATCGGCTCAGGTTCACGCAAACCGGTGTGACCATAGATCGCAGGAGAGAAAACCGAAATCGGCGCCTGTATCGGCCCAATTAGTCCCAAAACGGACTCGGGACCGCCCAAAAAACCGTGAAGCAAGACGACGCCTGTCTGCATGGTTACACGAACCCAATAGTGCGATCTGCCCCGAGGTTCTAGTCCTTGGAAAAGATGGAGGTCCCAACGGTATTTCTGAGAGACTCAGCACCGCGGCGGGGGGAGTCGGGATCAATACTTATTACCAATAGGGTGGCGCCGGGCCTCCGTAACGCATCGCGAACACCAAGCCGAATACCGTGTAAGTCATTCGGCTTTAGGGTTTCAATGCCGTAAACGTTGCCCACCGCTTCGAGATTCAGATCATGAGGGGTAGTCCAATAGGCTAACTCTTCGCGTGTTGCGCTCGCAGAAATCGGCAATTGTTCGAAGATTCTGCCACCATGGTTATCGAGTATGACAATTGCCAATGGGGTTTTTACGTCGCGCGCTACATAGAGGGCCCCGATGTCATGCGCGAAGCTGATATCGCCCAGCAGGACGAGAGTGGGGCCCGTGCCACCGAGCGCCGCGCCTGCCGCCAAGGACAGAAGGCCGTCGATGCCGCTAGCGCCCCTCACCGCGAAGGACTCGAGTCCTCGATCGCCCGCAGGTAACGTAAGATCTGCCTCGCGTACGGGCAGGCTGTTGCCTAATACGATGCGCGTGCCCCGGGGGCAGGATTCGATTGCGGCGCGCACAGCTTGCAGTTCGCCCCAGGGCTCGTTTGCCGCTAACCAGGTTTCGAGTGCGAGCTCGGCGCTCGTGTCCATGTGCCGCCAATCCAAAAGCCAAGGCACACCGGGCACTGTCCGGGGGCTTTGGTCGGAGATAGCAGATGTGCACGCGCGCAAGGTCTTCGAGAGATCACCCGTGACGATTACGTCGCCTCTGCCTGAGGGATCGGGACAGCCCCGCCTCGCGATGACAATGTGCTTCGGCGCTCCAACGAGCTCTAGCCAGCTTTCCCAAGCGCTGCTGGTCGGAATTGGGCCGATTTGCACGATTAGGTCCGGTTTATATTCAGCGACGAATTGGGTGCAGCCCCAAAGGAGGTCCGCGCAATGTATTGTCGCTTCCGAAAGGGTTCGACGATAGGGACCAGCGCAAGGGATGCGATACGTCGAGCCACACCGGATAGCCGGTAATCCGGGCGAAATTGGCGAGTTCCTCAGCATCCAAACCGGGCTGTTCAGCATCAAACCCGCATACGATTAGACCGCGCCGAGTCTGCGCGCATTGGGCTGCAATGCCTTGCAACATTGCTGGTTCGGGCGCCGATTCGCCCGCTATTACCTCTTTGGAACAATCCCGAAGCAGCGATATCACCAATTCTTGAAATTCAAGATCTTCGTCGCTGCCCGGTTCGCAGGCTTGAAGCGGCTTTCTGGCTCGCGCATTGAGGTGTACTGGCCCCGGATTCGGTCCGGTCGCGGTTTGTATGGCCGTGGAAACAAGCCGACGAAAAGCTCGCAGTGCCGCTGCCGAAGTGCAGAATTCACCTAACTCGACGAAAGACCGCACCTGACCCCCGTACAGGTGATTTTGGTCAATCGTCTGCGGAGCACGCGCATTTTGCGCTTCAATGGGGCGATCTGCCGTTAGAACGATCAACGGGACGCCGGAGATATTTGCTTCCACGATCGCCGGTAAGTAGTTAGCTGCGGCCGTGCCGGAAGTGCAGAGAAGCAAGACTGGCCTTTGGGAGGCGCGTGCAATCCCGAGGCCCACGAAGCCAGCAGAACGCTCGTCAATGACCTTGTGTAGGCTCACGCTGCTCTCACGCAGCAGAGCTAACAAGAATGGCGTCGAGCGGGAGCCGGGGCTAACAACTGCGTGCCTCATGCCGGCCCGAACAATTGTGCCAATGAGCAAACGGGCCCATGCAGTCTGCTGGAATTGTGCACGTCATGAATGCTCGCGCCACGTTTGCATTTGCATTTCGCCTTCGTTCTTGAGGCCCAAGGCGTCGAGAAAACTTTGAAATTTTAGCTCGGTTTCGGCCCATTCGGCACCGGATTCCGATCCTTGAACCAACCCCGCGCCCGCGTAAAGCCGCACGTCACGTCCCGTCAACAAGCCGGCACGAATCGCAACCGCAAGTTCGCCGTCGCCATTGCGGTCGAACCAGCCTACGGGGCTTGCGTATCGGCCTCTATCGAATGCCCTCATGATCATGTATGAAGTCTAGCGCGCGCTGAACAGGAATACCCCCAACCGCCGGAGTTGGGTGCAAATGTTCGCCGAGCAAGAGGACGTGGGGCGCCCCAAGTTTGCGAGCCTTGAGCAAGGTATGAATATGCGCGAGTGGTCCAAATTGCCGGACCTGGGGCGCTTCGGGAACGCTGATTTCCGCACCCAGGGCTTGCAAGCGAGCCGTTATTTCGCGGACGACCAGGGAATGTTCCAGTTGATTTTTGGTGCTAGCTAGTAGGTTCTGAAACGCTACGGGGTCACTCGCTGCCGCCGACCCAGCTAGTGCCTCGGTCACGATTTCCGCACCGCACCGGCTCACCAACCGCTCCGGTGTGGCTCCCAAAAAGGTTGATGAACCCCGACGTAATGCAAAGCAAACAGAGCCATCGTTGCGCTCCAGCAATCGCGCCAAAATCCGGCGTACGTCGGGTGCGGTGTGGCAGCAAAGCAACATTTCTCGAGCCAAGACCACCTTCTCAAGCTCGCCTCCCGCCAACAGTTGACAAGCCTCATCGACGTGCTGATCCCACAAATCGCGATTGGGGCTATCGGAACGGCGTATTAAACTAGGGGCCAATCGACTTACGGAGCTGCGCCCGTCCGGCATGGGGGCCGTGAACCGAAGCAATAGGTCAATGTAACTGGCGCGGTCGCTAGGATCGAGGACCTCCGATTTCGAAACGAACAGTGTAAGGCTCGCCTGGCCTGCAATCGATCGATAAAGCACGCGCGGAAGCGTGAATTCGGCTTCGGAAAATCCGCACCACTGCTCCGACCCATGGCTAAGTGGCGCGTACGGAAATCCCCCAAAAAATCTTGGATCGACTATTTTGGCGCCTAATCCGACGCCCTGAAATTCTCGAAATGATAATTCGGCTCGTTCAATAATCGAACTCACATAATCGGGGCCGGTGCCGACGCAAACCGTCGCTGATCCGATGCCTACTTCACAGCTGTCCGGGCGTGCTCGCCAGAGCACCGCGGCTTCCTGTGGCAGGGCCAGAAAGAGTTCTTCGGGAACCTGAATGGGCGCGTCAACCGTGACTCCGAAAAATGTTGCATCCGTCATCAATAGGCGGTTCAGGACTCGATCCAAAGTGCCGGGGAGGGTATGCGCGTCGGCTCGAGCCCAAGTATGTTCGCAATTCATGAGAAGCTTTCGGCCCGCGGTGTGAAGACGAAAAGGTGACAGGCGCCAAAACTAAACCTTACGAGCTCCACCAATTCCAAGCCCGATTGTTGGGCGATTTGCACAAAGGCATCCGGGGCTGGAAATGCCGCAATTGAACGGGAAAGATACGCATACTCGCGCGAACCGGAAATGATGGCGCCCATCGTAGGTACGATCCAATGCACGTGTAGCCGAGCGACCACGCTCAACCCAGTCCCACTGGGTTCGGTTAGTTCGAGCAAGGCAATCTTAGCGCCCGGACGTGCCACCCGCGCCATCTCGCGGAGCGCGGCAGGGCGGTCTGGCACATTTCGAATCCCAAACGCCATAGATATTGCATCGAAGGTTCGATCAGGAAAAGGCAATGTTTGGGCATCGCCCTGCACGTATTCGATCCGGTCCGTAAGCCCCAACCTTTCGGTCTTGTCGCGGCCGAC
This sequence comes from uncultured delta proteobacterium, assembly GCA_963819085.1. Taxonomy (GTDB): domain Bacteria; phylum Myxococcota_A; class Polyangia; order Polyangiales; family Polyangiaceae; genus FEN-1139. Next base: position 346,526 of record CAWFUX010000035.1, on the reverse strand, counting down.
ATCGAGCATACGAGCTGAAGGATCTAATCCGACTACCTTCGATTGCGGGTTACGTCGCGCCACTTCGATTGCCAAGTCGCCAGTGCCTGTAGCAAGGTCCAGGGCTCGCTCAGGACCACCCAATCGAATTGCGGTTTCACGCCTCCATGCTCGGTCCCTCCCGAAGGACATCAGGCGGTTTAGCAGATCATATCGTTCGGCAATGGCGTCAAACATTGCGCCGGAGCCATCGAGGCCGGCGGGATGAATCGGCGTGGGCATATGAAACTTGCTTGCGATCGCCCCCGCTTAGCATGAGTTGAGCCGGGCGTCCCCCGCCGTGGCGTGGCAAGGTTTGGCCCATGCGACGCGTTCGAAGGTGTCTGGCAATTGCCGTCTTCTTGGTGGGTGGCTGGGTGAGCGCCTCGAGCCATGCCGAGACTGACGCTCCCGCCGCGGACATTGGAGAAAAAGTTCCAGGAGCAGAACGTCTCGAGGGACGCCTGCTGGCCCCCTGCTGTTGGGCACAGACGCTCGACATTCATGGCTCGGATATCGCGACCGCATTGCGCCGGGAAATACGCTCACGGCTCAAGGCAGGTGAATCCGGGGACGCAATTGAGGCCAGCTTGGTTGCGCGATATGGTGAACGAATTCGGGCCGTACCTGACGGCGTTCCTCTCGACAAGATGGGGGGAATCGGTTGGCTCGGCGTGGCGCTCGCTGCTGGATTTATCGGAATAGTGCTTTGGCGCTGGCGCCAAAGGGGTGTTGCCCAAGCCTCTGAGCAGGCGGGACCGGGTGAAATGCCCAGAAAAAGCAAGTCGGAAGTCTCGGAAGCCTCCGATGAACAACTAGAGTCTGAGCTGCATCGCCTAGACGACAATTGAACACGACCGAATGTTCCACACCCGCGCAATTGCACGTGGAAGCGCACGGCAGCGGCTCGCCTTTGGTCCTTTCGCACGGCTTTGGGGGTAGTGCCCGAAATTTCCTGCCTCAGGTCAGAACACTGAGCACTAGTCGCCGGATCTGGCTGTATGACTCACGTGGACATGCTCGTAGTGAAGCCCCCGAGCCAGAGCTAGCGTATGGCTGGGACTGCCTAACATCGGATTTCGACAATGTCGTGAAGCAATCACTCGGGGCTCAGCGTACACCTTCCTCCCCTCAGTTAGTAGTCGGTGGCCTCAGCCTAGGAGCCGCGACCGCACTCTTTTGGGCGATGCAACATCCGGATGCCGTTGCGGGTCTTGTGTTGGCCGCCTATCCAGAAAGCACCCAGGCAATGCAAGTTTGGGCTTTGGATTTTGCTTCTCACATCGAACGCGATGGCATTGACCGAGCAGGGCTCCGATTCATTTGGGGCCCCAAGGGGCGGTACGAAACGGCGGATTCCCGGCAAATTCGCAGGGGAATTCTGGAACACTCGCCACCGGCCTTGGTCGCTATTTTGCGCCAGGCAATGGCGCGAATTCCCGACATCGGGATGCTTCGCGGGGAGCTCGAGCGATTCCCTATACCGACTTTGGTGGTCGTGGGAGACCGCGACTCGAGCTCAATTGGCATATCGCGTCTGATAGCCGAAGCCGTGCCGAGAGCTCGCTTGGCTATTATCGAAGACGCCGGGCACGTCGTTAACCTGTCGCAACCTTCGACTTTCAACCAGGAACTTGCTCATTTCATAGGCGATTTGTAGGCGAAGACGGGCACGAGATGGTCCCTCGCAACTAGCGTCTCGTTCGCAGTGCCCACCTGATTGAGCTCGCAGCAACCGAGCCGAGCGGAGTGTCCCCCGCGTAGACTTTGGTGACTCGATCAAAATTGGTAATGACGAGGCGAATGAAGGCATGCTAACTTTTGCCCATCACGCTCTACGGATTGCAAATCACTCAAAACGTGCGGCGCAATTCGACGATGACATGAATCATTTCAAATCTCAGATTCCATTGCGAGGAATTGCATTGATACGTTTGAGTATCGCTGCGAATCACTACCGGAAGAATCTAGATTCAAGGTCCAGTTGCACAGTGGCAACGCCGAGAATCTGCAAGCGACGAATGTCATTGGCGATGTCGAGTCAACCGATTTGTCCAATGAGCGAGCATGAGTCGGCTGGCCTGTTTTCACTAGACCGGTCGGCAGACGCAAATTGCCAGTTGACACACCACATTAGATTGCAATATATGCATTGTAACTAGCCGGCGGAACGCCCAGCCGGCATCTTTAGGAGGATCCATGGCAGCACGCAAGAAGAAGGTAGCAGCAACAGTCGCCGGAGAAGCACCCGCACCGAAGCGGCGCGCGAGCAAGAAATCCGGGAAAAAGAAGGCGCGTCGCGCAAAGGCCAAGAAGGCGGTACCTGAAGCACCAGCCGCCGAGATGGCAGCTCCTGCGAAGAAGTCGCGTAAAAAGGCCGGCAAGAAGAAGGCCGCCAAGAAAGCCGGCAAGAAAGCCGCCAAGAAGGCAGGCAAGAAAGCTGGCAAGAAAGCCGCCAAGAAGGCTGGTAAGAAGAAGGCAGCAAAGCGCGGCGGTCGTCGTGCTTCCAAGAAGGTGGTCGCCGCCGCTCCCGAAATGGCGGAGTAAGCTAGCCCATCCAGAATCTCGAGCCCGCCTGGATGCCCGGGCGGGCCGTTAGGTTCAGTTTCGATTAATCGCGTGTCACGGAACTACTCGTCACGCGTGCAGTAGAAAGTGAAGCCACAATCCAACAAAGCGTGTGATTGTGGCTTTTCACAATCCATAGTGCTGTGACTAAATCGACGTCTTGGATAGCTCGCGTGGTCAGTTGTTGCTTCGAGCAAATATGAATCGCGCGCGATCGGGCTCATTCGGCCCGGTAATGCTCAGTGCAATTTCGGTTTTGATCGGTGCTGCCTGTTCGCATCGTTCTGAAGATCGAGCTAAGTTGAAGTCAGCGGCGCCGCTTCGTGGGGATCGCGTGCTGGTCGAGTCAAATGCAGCACATTTTTATGAAGCGAGGGTCATCAGCGAGGAAGCCACGCGACTACGTGTGCAGGCCGTACCATCCGGGGACACCGCTTTGGTGCAAATTGCCGATACTTATCGACTGCCGGCCCAAGCTGCACACTTTGCGCTTCACTCCTTGGCCATTTGTAACATCGATCGGGAACATTGGGTTGGCTGCAAGATAGCGGGAGTTACGACAAGCGAAGCGACGGTGAATGATGTCAACCAAAATTCGTATCAGTTACCGTTCTCTCAAATATTGATGCCAAACGCACTCACGGAACTCAACCTGAAGCGCTCGTTCGACAAGGCTGCGGAACAACGAGAATTCGAGCACGACATGGCGAAGGCGGGTTCCCCGAGGCAAGTTCCCGGTTGGCTACCGAGTCCTGGCAAATCGATAATTGCCAAGGTTGACAACAAATGGTGGCTATCGCTAGTTGTCGCTGAGAAGCACGGCAAACTGCGCATCAAGTTTGCAGGGACTGACAGAGTCTTAGATGTTTCGCATTCCGAAGTCGCCCCGGAGCCACCCTATCCGATGGAAATATCCCAAAGGAGCAAGATCGTATTGATTCGTCCCGCGAGTGCCAATCAACCTTGGCTGCCGGCGCGTTTGATTTCAGTCGATGCTCTCGAAGCACTTGTTGAAGATCTGGCCAGGGGCAGGCGAACTGTGCCCGTACGCGACGTCTGTCCATTGGAGGGGCCCTCTCAATAGACACGACATGATACTCTGATGACGTACTTGTTTTGGGCCGGGGCCCCACGGTAAAGACGCCTATTCTCTAATTGCTGATAGCAGGGCAGCGGACCTTCCCGATTGAACTGTAGCACGCAGGCGGTAAGAATGGGGCTTTCCCCCTGTTGGCGCGCAGACTTCCGCGTGCGCTGCGTCGGGGTGTTGTTCTCCTCCAACTATTTCGCCAGTCTCGATATCTATGATCCTAAGATCTATGCCGGCTGCGTCACCGTCTAATGCCATGAAATAGGCCATGCATTGGGCAGGTTCCAGCGTAATTTCGCGTTCCCATGCGCGTTCGTCAGCTAAAAGGGTTGACTCGAGGCTCGTAAACTGACCAAGGGATTGTGCCAGCCCCAGGTTCCACGCTCGCTTGAACGAGCGCGCGGCGGCACGCGGGAAATTGACGGCGCTTGGGTTTTTTGCAATTTCCCTACGCTGTTCGACCAACAGCGGGCCTCCGCGCCCGTTAGCCTCCATGACGAGCGTAAACTTGCCGGGCAGGCATGCCAGCATTGGGAAATGCTGAAGATCCCCGTCAGCCGTAAGAAGCTCCCCATTCGGGGTGTATACCCGCGCTTGAACTCCGGAACTTGGAGAGCCGGAGAATACATCAAACCTCGTACAACCGCGGTCGTTGGTGGCAGACAGGCGATGCTCGAACCCTCGCTCAAGCCACAGTTGCCCGAGGGCGTTTGGGCGCGGGTAGCCCAGTAAATCGAGGGCCTTGTGTTTCTGTGCCACGAGCGATTCCAGCGTTTGGCTTTCGCTCAACTCTAGGGCTCGTCGCGTCGAATGACCCATTTCGAGTGTTCCCCTCGAGATTAGAAGAACCACGCTGCCATAACCCTCGTGAGGCCGAATTTGCAGAGTGATGGGCCTGCGTTCGCGTGAACAGGCAATTAACCATCGCTCGCGATCGGCAACCGGCGCCCGACCCAGCGTCCTTCCTTTACTATCTAGCAATTCGATATCCAGCGCAAACACTTGGGGACCCGGGACCACCAACATGTCAAGGCACGTGTTTTCTTGGATCAGTAGCCCCGAAACGGTTGGAACGCGCGAATCAACCGTAATTGCCGATTGCGCCACGGTGATCCACTTTCCCCCGATCTCCTGATGATGCGCCAAAACACGAGCTTCCAAATCGGGTTGCGGCAACTCGGACAGTTCGGAAGTTTTGGAGCTACTGTCGATTCGCAGGGCGTGCCGTACGGGGCTCGACCGTTCCAGGGCAACGCGATGTGCGCCAATTGCCACAGTACCTTGGCCCGTGGCGATGCGCGCCGTAACGTAGATATGTCGCGGGTGTGGAGGACAAATCAGAATAGAGGGCTTTGCGTCGGGCCGGTCATCAACCTCAAGTACGGTGCCATCCTCGGAATATGTGTATAAATCGAGATCTGCGACTTTTTCCGACGCGCGGGCCATAACCAGCAGGCAATCGTGCTCGTCAACCTCGACTACGCTGGAAAAGCGGTCGCCCACCGCTCCCGCTTCTGCCACGAGAATCCTCGCAGGGTCGGCGCCCGCGTCTTGCGCGCGCCTAGCATCGGTCGCGAGCCAACGTTGCGTTGCCGGCCTTGGAAAACTGGGCGGAGCTCCAATGCCCTTGTGCGACGCACACCCCAAAACCAGCATCGCCAATGCGAGCTGACGCAGACGGCTGGAAACTGCATCCGCGCAACTCATGTGAAATCGGCCTGAGCGGGCCCGCTTGCCACATTCCAAAGTCCGAGGATCCAGACTACATCCATACCCCGTGAGTCAACGTCCAACTTGACTGTCTTTGCCTGGTTCACGCAAAACGCGACCCCGGCGCCAGCCGTATCAAAGGAATTGTCTGCCATCCACTTCGACTCGGAAGTAACAGCCAAAGTCAAGTCATTGGTGGAGCCCTGACTCGTTGCGACCATCGCCAGATAACACGACCGAGGTGCAACCGGCACCACCAGCGACGTGGCGCTCGCGCCGCCAATCCACGCCTGAGCGGGTAGGGCAGGCAGCGATGGAAGATGGCGACGAAATAGGGCTTCGGCCATTTGATTGCGCGCCTGAACCGCCCAGTTGGACGGAATGCCGTTTGGCCACGGAAATTGGGCACGAAATAGTACGGCGTTTAGGTCCGACGAGTAGGCGGTGAACGATAACTTAGCTACGCGCGCCACCGCGGTGCACACGCGAAAGGTGGGCGTTAGTGAACTCGATAATTCGCGTGCTGCGGGTTGCTCGTTGTCGGCCCAGACTAGCTCAGGAGTTAGATCATCAATCCAGAGTCCGTGGTCCGAGCGATCCGCCACTAGCTGTAGCAGGTGACACCCCGGGTCGAACCCAATTAGCAGCTGCCCGGACTCTGCGTCTTCGGGTGGAATCAATCGGCGTTCGGTTCTGGCAGCCGCTTGAAAACCAGCTTGCAATTCGAGATTGTCGAGTCGAGTTGCGAGTGCAGCCGATTCCGTTGCATGATTCAAAGTTCGTTCAGGCGCTTCATCGCCAGCCGCCCGCCACGGAAGTATTCGCGTTATGCTCGGTTGCGAACTGTTTTCAACATAACCAATCAAGTCAATGATACCACGTGGCGAGAGCATCATCACGGTGGCGTCCGAAAGTGAAATTCCACCCTCTCCACAACGGATGAATTCAACGACACCAGCTCGACTGGGAAAGCTGACGTCATCCACATCATCGTCATTCGACGGAATATTCAGCGAAAAAGAGATAGATTGCGCGGCCATCCCAATAATGTGCAGGCAATTCTTCGACGTTGAATCAGTGAGCGCACTGGGCAAGAGGAGGGGTAGCTCATCTCCTTGTTCGAGAATGCGCGGCCCTAAGTGATAGGGCTTGTTGCTACTCAGACGAGTCATCAGTCGCGTTACGTCGGATTGCAGGTCTGCAGCGGCAATCCTGGTGCATACCAGGCTTACCGTGAGGCAAAGCGCAGCCCTAGAACGAATCATTCGCATTACCAGGATCCGATTCTAAGCCGAGTATGTTGACGATTAGTCGAGTCGCTAACCAAGCCCCGGCTGCGTAACTTTTGCAGATATCAGATTGAAAATGGCTAGCATGCGTAAATTCATGCAGACTTGCCTTTCCCCCTAGTATGACGGAGCCTACGCCTGACCGGCATAGGTATTCTCGGGCTGGCTCAGCCATAAAGCCCGCTGGTATGGTCGCAGCGGCACGGCTAAGCATCAACTGACCACTTTCACCGATTTCTCGAAGACTCTTTTGACGTAGGTATAGATCAGTCATTGCAAAATGCACCTAAAGGTTCTCGCAATTGGGGCCCAAATACGCAGACCACCCAATATCGACGATTTGTGGCTGATGTCCGCACAGCGTGCAGTTGTCCCGACTAAACAGGCTGTGTCGGCGCATCTGATCCAGCCTTCCCTCGTAACTGTAGACATGGCCATAGTCGGGACATCCATTGACTATTCTTAGCGTGAGTTCGGCCATGATCGCGGCTCCAAATCCCACAACCGATCCAAGCACCCCGGCCTCCGCGCAGTTGGGCGCCTGACCCTGACCCGGTAAGTCCTCAAACAAACACCGGTAGCAAGGTCTGCCCGCCGGGGCAGAACTCAGCGCTGTTGTGATTAAACGCACAGCCGCCCCTTGGACAACCGGTTTTCTTTCGAGAAAGCAGGTGTCGGCGCAAAGAAATTTAGTGGCAAAGTTGTCGGAGCCTTCAACCACGATATCAACGTCGCGAACCAATTCGCGAGCATTGTCGGGAAGGAGTCGGGTTTGGACGGGCTCGATACGAGTCGGACTCAATGGGCATAAACGTTTGAGGGCCGCAACGCCCGCTCGCAATTTATCTTGACCAACGTCTTCTTGGGAGAACAGAACCTGACGGTGCAGATTGCTGGCCTCGACCACGTCGTCATCTAGAATTCTCAACTCACCAATTCCCGCCCGGGTGAGCATTAGAGCAGTCGGGCAACCTAGTCCGCCCAAACCTACTAGCAAAACTCTGACGTTCTCGCCCACTGACCCAACCTATCATTCAGGATGCGGCTCGTCATACATTTTCGCGAGCCGTCCCTTATACTTCTGAATCACTTCTTGCCTGCGAACTTTGAGCGAAGGCGTTAAGAAACCATTGCTAACGGTGAAATCCTCGGCCAAAATCAGCAGCTTCTTCGGCCGCATGTAGGAATGAAGATCCCGAGATCGCGCCGACACCTCTTGCTTCAATAGTGCGTGTACTCTTGGATCGTCTTCTATATTGGAATACTCGAACCCGCGCGATTTTGCCTCGTTCTCGAGGGCCGAAGCATTCGGTACCACCATCAATATACAATAAGGTTTGTCGGCGCCGTAGAGCATACAATTCGAGATTAGCGGGGATAGCTTGATTTGCTCTTCGATCGGAGTCGGGACCACATATTTGCCATTTTGTAGCTTGTACTGTTCCTTGATACGACCCGTGATTATTAGATAGCCATCGTCGTCCAACCTACCCATATCACCGGTGCGCAGCTGGCGGTCAGGGGTCAAGACGCGCGCCGTATCGTCGGGTGCGCCATAATAGCCTTGCATTACGTTTGGTCCAGTTACCACGATTTCGCCAACGCTAGGATCGTTGGTTACACTTCGATCGATATCCACGGTGACGCCAGGAATCGGTTTGCCCACGGTGCCAAAGCGGCGGTGCTGCGGAGTATTGACGCACACGACAGGGCTAGCCTCACTTAGACCGTATCCTTCATAAACATCAATTCCCAGGGCATTGACGAACTCAGCAACATCGCGATTCAGCGCCGCGGAACCGCTGATTGCGAAGCGTAAACGACCCCCGAAGCGCTGGCGAACCCGTCTAAAAATCAGTTGCTCCGCCGCTGCGAGCCATAGCTTGTCGGCGAGGCCGAGCGACATGCCTTGTGATTTCTTCGTAGCAGCTGCGATTCCATTGCTAAATAGGGCCCGCAAAAGGGGGGGCCGCTCGGAGATCTGCTTTTTGACGCCCTCGTAGATACGACAAAAGACCCGCGGCACAGCGATGATAATGGTAGGTTTGACGAGTACCAGGTTGCTCAATAGCCCCGACAGATCGCCATTGATGCCGATTTGACAGCCCACGTGGAGTAACAAGTGCAAATCCACGGTTTGCCCGAGCGCATGGGCCCAAGGGAGAAACGACAAGGATCTATCGGTGGGGTAGAGTGGAAACGTACTCGCCGATGACAGTACATTCGACACTATATTGCGGTGACTGAGCACTACTCCCTTGGGTTGACCGGTCGTTCCCGACGTATAGATGAACCCGGCTGGATCGCTCGCCGTGGGTCGCTCGATTTCCGCTGTGCGGCCGCACAAAGCATTCAATAACCCGGGGAGCGCGGTCTTGTCTTGACTTCTCCCATCAATAGTAATCGCGTGCAAAAGATTCGGTAGATTCGGCCTAATTCTCGCTAACGGTATCGCGACTTTCTCCGAATCGAAAAAGGCCACCTTTGCGGCGCAATCATTCAGGATGTACTGCCAGTCTGCCGGCGTCTGAGCGGTATACATGGGGACCGTCACGGCTCCGCAGCCAGCCGTCGCGTAGCAAATAGCAGCCCAATCAACGCTGTTGTCCGCGATTAGTGCAACGCGATCACCCCGGACAATCCCAAGCTCTCGCAGGACGAGACGTGTCTCCGCCACGCGTTTGCGCACCGACTCGTACGAAATCCAGCTATACTCATCATTGACCTTGATACCGAAGAGCGGCGCATCTCCGCGTGTCCGACAACTCGTTTCGAACAGATCAACGAGGGTCTCGATTTCCGACATACCGAATCCAATTTAGCTCGTAAACAGGCGACCGTGGTCCAGCGATGCCACTAGTTTGTTCAATTCGATACCGGCATGGGGGCCAATCACCCTGTCCGAGTACTTACTGTTGAGAAATTCGGCAAGAAAGCAGCCGGGATCATGGTCTGAAGCGCCGTGAACGTCCCGCGTCTCCAATACTTCCTCAGAAGTTAGCCGGGGTCCTCTGGTCTCGTTGGAAACGTCGGGCACGTCCACCAAAAGTTGATTGGGCTACAAAGCTCGGAGCGGTTAGCCCCCTCGAGCCCCCGTGGGGTTGCCGTGCTAGCCTGCCGCCGGTTGATATCGGAGATGAATCGCTTCCACGTTATCACATTTGGCTGTCAGATGAACGTTCATGACTCAAGCCGAATGACGGAGGTTTTGACTCTCGCCGGCTACCAAGCTGTGGACACGGTCGATAGCGCCGACGTGGTTATCCTCAACACATGCAGCGTTCGCGATAAAGCGGAACAGAAGCTGCGAAGTGAAGTCGGCCGTCTTGGCATGCGCAAAGCCAAAGGGCAGCCAATTACGATTGTCGTGGCGGGCTGTGTGGGCCAACAGGAGGGTCGCAAATTGCTTCGCGCGGCCCCCGAAATCGATCTTGTTATCGGGCCCGATAACATCTCGGAGCTCCCGGATCAGCTCGAAGAATTGAACCTGGGTGGGCTCCCCAGAGCCGTCACCAAGTTCGACGAACTCGAGCCCCGTTTCTTGCCCATTCGCAGCAATTTATCGGGTGTCATGTCTGCGACATACGTGACGGTGATGAAGGGCTGCAACGAGCGTTGCTCGTTTTGCATCGTGCCTTCCACACGGGGTCAGGAGCGTTATCGGTCGAGCATTGAGGTCGTAGACGAAATCGAACGCCTGGTATCGCAAGGGACTCTCGAAGTCACCCTTCTCGGTCAAACGGTCAACAGTTATCGCGACCCCGCGCAATGCCTGACGCACGCGCCCAGCGTCGAGCGCGAACATTGGAAGAACACCCCTCGAGAAGTCGCGTTGACCGATCTGAGTGAGTTTCCCGTGTTGCTGCGGGCGATTTCGGCTCGCAACCCAGGGCTGCGGCGCCTACGTTACATGAGCCCGCATCCGCGGCACTTAACACGCGCCCTTATCGCGGCGCACCGTGAGCTACCGGTTCTGTGTCGTCATGTCCATATTCCAGTGCAATCGGGCAGCAATCGGGTGCTGCGGCGGATGATTCGTCGCTATTGCATCGAGGAATTCGAGGAACGAGTCGACGCTCTTCGCGAGGCAGTCCCGGGGCTGACGCTGTCAACCGATATCATTGTGGGTTTCCCGGGCGAGACCCGCGAGGATTTCGAGGCGACGCTTGCGCTCGTCGAACGCATGAAATTTTCGGGGCTGTTCGGGTTCAAGTACTCGGAACGACCCGGGACGCCTGCGTTGAAACTTGCTAACGACGTTGATGAGGAAGAGAAATGCGCCAGGTTGACCGCCCTGTTCGAGATTTGTGATGCACAGCGCCAAAGTTACCTTTCGAGCCTGGTCGGGTCACGACAGACGGTGCTCGTAGAGTCACAGGCCGCGGATGGCGCTTGGAAGGGTCGAACCGAAAGAAATGAAATCGTTCACTTTGCCAGTCAGAGGGATGTGACGGGGCAACTCGTAGAAGTGACCATATGTCAGGCATTCAAGAATTCTTTGGCTGCCGAAGCTACGAAAGCCGAACTCGTCGTACCCGTTTCCGAGCTCCCACGCCTGAATAACCGAGGCAAAGCGGTGATTTTGCCCGCGAAGGCACCTCCCAGCGCCACCTCCGCGTCAAGCGAGAAACGCGCTTTGAGGGTACTCTGACTACCGTCGGTAAACGCTCGAGGCTTCGATATGCCAGTAATTCGCGAATTTAACGGCAAGATCCCCCAAATTGCTGCTGACGTCTTTATCGCCGAGAACGCGACGATAATCGGTGACGTAGAGATCGGGCCGGGCGCGAGCATTTGGTACGGGGCCGTTCTGCGCGGCGACGTGGGAGCGATCAAAATTGGTGCTCGCTCGAATATCCAGGACGTGGCTTGCGTTCACATGACAACGGATCTGTCGGACGCAATCATTGGTGAAGATGTCGTGGTGGGGCATGGCGCCATTATTCACGGTGCCATTGTCGGCAATCGCGTGCTCGTTGGCATGGGGAGTATCTTGCTCGACAATGCGGAGATTGGTGACGAATGTATTGTCGGTGCCGGGGCATTCGTGCCTGCGCGCTTCAAAGCCCCCGCGCGCTCATTGATACTTGGGTCGCCCGCCAAAGTAATTCGCCCGCTCAAAGAAGAAGAAATTGCGATGGGAATGAAGGGCGCCCAGGATTACGTAGGCCTCGCGCGCCGTTATCGTGAATAACCTGAGCGCCCGACGAATGATGCGACCGGTCAGGTCTGAGCTTAGTTTCGCTTCCAAGGGAATGCCTGCACATCGGCGACCGAGTGGGCTCCGGTCGCCAGCATCACTAGACGATCGAAGCCTAGGGCATTTCCGCTGCAAGGGGGCATTCCTTCGCGCAAAGAGCCGATGAAGCCCGTGTCGAGCGGGATTGCCGCAAGCCCGCCCCTTTCGCGTGCGGCCAATTCAGACTCGAACCGCGCGAGTTGTTCATCCGGATCCGTCAACTCGCCGTAGCCATTGCAGAGCTCTACACCCGCGCAATAGAGCTCGAATCGCTCCGCGACCCGTGGATTCGAGGGATTTCTTCGAGCCAGCGCGGCTTGCGCGGCGGGGTAGTCGGTTACGAAGACCGGGACGTTGTAGTGACACAAAGCGGGCTCGATTTTTTCGACCCACAGGCGAAACCAAGCGTCGGGGTCCGCCTCGGCGATTGCCAAGCCGTTTGCGCCGTTCGCGTGGCGTTCGAAGGCATCGGCGACGGTCAGCCGGGCAAATGGCTGGTCAACGCGAACAGCGAATTCACGATGCTTGAGCTGCGATTGATTCGATAGCGCCATTACGACGCCGCGAACCAACTCTTCGGTGTCGTGCATGACGGCCTCGATGGGTTCGAAGGCACGGTACCACTCGAGCAGCGTGAATTCGGGCTCGTGATACCTGCCGAGTTCCTCGGCGCGATGGCAGCGCGCGAATTCGAATATTCGGGGCATTCCGCCGACAATCAGCCGCTTTAAATGAAGTTCAGGAGATGTCACGAGCCAGCCGTCGGCCGCTGATATCGGTTCGATGTGCGCGTCCAGGCCCGGCGCACGCAGTCGAGTGGGCGTCTCGACTTCGATGAATGATTGTACTTCGAAGAATCGTCTTGCGATCTTGGCGGCGTGGGCGCGCTGTTCGAGCCGAGGACCCACGCCATCGAATGTCAGGCGGGCATACTCACCATCTGCCTTGGGAGTGGGGCAGACTTGCGCCCAAACTACTTCTGCGTCCCTGAGCCAGGTGCCGTCCCACGTGCCGTCCAAAACAACCAAAAATCCCGGCTCGATGGCTTCGACCCGCGACAATTGGGCGTTCACGCGCGAAAGGGCATCGCTTAGGGCTACTTCCGCATCAGTGCGGGTCATTACTCGGCCTGCCACGCGTATTTTTGTATGGGTCACTGCGGCACGCAGGACACCGGTCGGCGTCATGATATCGCGCTCAAACACCGCCGAGCACGCGCAGGGCAAAGGCAGCGATTTGACGCCCCATCCAAGGTCCGAGCGCCGCCAAAGTTACGGCCACCGCGAGGAAACGGGGTAGGTGAGCCAGCGTAATATCTTGAACCTGCGTGGCAGCTTGAACCACGGCTACAAGAAGCCCCACCAATGCCGCGACTGCCACAAGCGGCAATGAAACTCCCACGGCGAGAAGCAGAGCTTCCCGGCCTGCTTCAGCCAAGTGGGGGAGAGATGGGTTCAGGGCCCGCCGTCCTCACCCGCGTCGGAGTTAGTCGGCGCTATCTGGAGTGAATTCGAATAGCCCAAGCACCGGCTGTCGCTCGGGTATGTTGGAGGCGGCGGACAACAACGGGATGGCAAGCAGTTGTAGGGCTCGTTGGGTTTGCCCTCACAAGGTGTCGCCTGAGATGGGGGCGATATGCACACTAGACCATCGTCACAGTCATTGCTCGCGTTGGCGTTGTTGGCAGCGCAGCGTTCACCTTGGCCCTGCTTCGAGCAGGCAACGGCGAAGAAAAGAACTGAAACGGTGACCGATACAAACTTACGAATCGTCATAATACCTTGAGTATTGGAGCCTTAGGGCAGGCTGCGGCGCTTCTGTTTAGCCTCGACGGCTTCCGCGAACAAGCCAATGTACGAAACAGCGCTCGTTACCGAGAAAACTAGGGAAATATACACGAGCGCGCGACCCACAGGCACCAAATCGACCCAACCGAGGTCCATGAAACCGAGCGTCAGATGATACGGATAACCGATAATTAGGCAGAGGATCCCCACCATTTGCAAGGCGGTCTTGCTTTTGCCGCCTTCACTTGCGGCAATTACGACGCCTTCGCTGCTGGCGATTGACCGAAGCCCGGTAATTGAGATTTCCCGTGAGAGTAGCAGGACCACTGCCCAGCCCGCGATGCGACCCATCGGAACCATCCAGATGAGCGTCGCCATGACGAGCAATTTATCGGCGAGCGGATCCAGAAATTTTCCGAGGACACTCACGATATTCATTCGGCGGGCTAGCCATCCATCGACGAGATCCGTCAGTGCCGCGAGGGCGTAAACGATGGCGGCCCACAGGCAATCGCGCGGTGAGCCGCGATCGATTAGCCAAAGGACCAACGGGATGATTCCAATTCTGCCGAATGTGAGCAAATTCGGAAGGTTCAGTGCATCTTGCTTGAGCGAACGCCGACGCGCCGCTCGCTGACCCGTGTCTAACCTCGGACGATACCGACGCAGACGGCCACGAGGCAGGTTATTTGCGGAGCGTTTCAAAGCGGGGCCCATCGAAATTGCGATGCGAATCCTTGCATTGGAGCAGCTCGATGCCAAGCAAGGTCAGGTGGTTGGGCCAAATGGCCGCCTAAATTTACTTGTGGGGCCGAGCGCTCGCAAACATGGCGCCACTCGCTGGGAGGAGTCCAGTCAAAACACCAGTATTTGGCCTTCTCCGGTGAACCCGACGAAACCGCGCAGCTTGCCGGGCGATTCGGCTGCGTCGACGGAATTGGGAACGATGCGCCCCGTCCAACCCGCCACCATTTCCCCGTGGACCAACGTGCAGCGTTCGCCAACGTTGAGCGTGCGCGGTTGCACGGTCCACCTGAGCGCGATGAGTCCTGTACCTGAAAGTTCGAGCAACAAGAGTGGTTCAGCGCCCGCTAGCTCGAGCCTTATCCAATCATAGCGAAGCTGTCCATCAAACCCGAACACGTGGCTTTCCTTGAGCGTTAGGCATTCGTCGTTGAGTTCGACCAATGTCAGCTTTTGGGGATGAGCCCGAGCAACCACTTCACCACCCCCGGCGACCATGACAATTGGGTCCTGGGCGCCTCCCAAGGGCTCATCGTACTCGGGAGCCCGAGTGCGGCGCAGGAGCCGCATCTCACTCCACGCGTCGCGATCCAGATTCACCGCGCAAACGCTGCTGGCACGGATCGCAAATGGCCTCGTGAGAGACAGATGCACCGTGCTTTCGTCGGTCAGCGCCGCTTGCTGAGCTGCCGGCCGCGCCAGGCGTCCCGATTGCACGAAGTTGCCGAGCGGCACCGGCAAAACTACGAAGGCGTCACCCCGAGCCCTGTTGACTTGAGGCGCAATTTCCGCCTCCAGTTGCTGTGTCGTGAGAGGCTTGGGCAACCGCACTGGTTGAGGCAAAGTCTCTTCACCGAGTTCGATGGCCTGCCAACGCCCCGAATTTGGAGCCGAAGCGTCCGATTCGGCCGATTCGGCCACAGCAAATGGCGCCTTTCCGAATTCCAGTTCCTGAAACGCGCCGTCTGCGGCATCGCGCAGCCCGAGAGGGTGATCTTCGTGCAAAGGCAAATCGGCGCCTTGTTGCTGCTCGTCGAGCTGGCGCATGCGATCTGCCATCCCGGCTTGCCCCGCGTTCTCGAACGCCGTCCGAGCTTTTCCGTACTCATCCTGCCGCTGAAATATCAGTCCAAGGTACGCCCACGCACGCCGATGTTCCGGTTCACGCGTCAAGACTTCTTCGAGAACTTGTCGCGACAGTGCCAGCTGTCCTGTCTTGAAATAGCAGAGAGCCAGATTAATTTTGGGTGCAATCTCTCCGGGCGCGATTTGGGAGATTCTCTCGTAGATGTCAATTGCGCGCGGGTAAAGCCCCAAGCGGAAGTACACGATTCCGAGCAAGCCCTGGCCCTCGGTGTCGCGTGGTTGCAACCTGAGTGCGCGTTCGAGTTCGTCCTTGGCTTGTTCAACGCGGTTGTCTTGAAGAAATTCGCTGCCCCGATAGAGATGATACGAGAAATCGTCGGATGCGAGGGCGCCACTTGGTGGCTCGCTCTTGGGAAAGCCTGTGTCAGGTGGCGGTGCGACAGAGGACCGACCCGGGGGCGTTGAGAGCCTGGGTCTGACGCTCCGTCGGTCACTGGTGTCGTTCATGCCTAGTCCGACTCGGGATTCTAGGCTTATTATTGATGATATTGCATTGATATTTTCGTGGCCTGCGCGAAAAGTAGCCAAATTTGACCGTTCTTCGATTACTCCACTGAGTTCGAAGCCTGTGAAACGAGTAGGTCCCCCTGCTTTTCCTGATCTCGTGGAACTCGTAGGCGCAGGGGCCCCGATCGAGCGCGCAGCTGCTTTACTGTGCGTTTGCGGCATCGTTTGCTTGCTTGAGCGTAAAGCGATTTTCGTGAAGTGCGCGCCCAATTATGGCCCCTACGATATTCCCCGCGCGAGACGCAGCCGCCAGTTGCTCGAGATGCTTCAATGTGCCAACCCCGCCACTTGCGATTACGGGAATTCCGCCTTCGTGACCGAGGCGCGCGGTTTCCGCAATGTTGGGTCCTACCTCTGTCCCGTCGCGGTCAATATCCGTGTACAGCACGGCCGCCAGCGCGAGGTGGGCCCGTGCTCGTACGACATCGACGGCGAGTTGTTCGGATTGTTGATGCCAGCCATGTGTTGCAACGCGGCCTTGCCTGCCATCAACGGCCAAAATAATTCGTCCGCTGAACTCCAAGGTTGCCTGATTGAGAAGCCCCGGATCGGTCAGTGCCGCCGTGCCAAGCACGACTCGCTCTATTCCAATCTCGAAATAGGCCCGAATCGTGGCAAGCGATCGGACGCCGCCTCCAATCTGGACCCCAGTGCCAAACGCCTCGACAATGCGTTTCACTTGCTCCATTTGCGAAGGTTGCCCACTGCGAGCACCCTCGAGGTCCACAACGTGCAGGCGCGTCACCTGGCCTTGCCAACTTCGCGCCACGGCCGCAGCGTCATCGCCATACACCGTTACCGCGTCGTAGGCACCCTTTAGCAGCCGGACGACCTTACCCTCGAGCAAGTCAATTGACGGGATGACTTGCATCATTGCTTGAAGAACTCCGCCAAAAGCGTTAGCCCCAAGCGTTGGCTCTTTTCGGGGTGAAACTGGGTCGCAAAAACGTTATCGCGCCCAACGGCCGCCGTAATTTGGTTGCTCCCATACTCGACGGTCGCAAGCAGCACGCCCGGTTCCGTGGGCACCGCGTGAAAGGAGTGTACAAAGTAGAAGTACTGCCGAGCCGCGTTGCATTGCGCCAAAAGTGGTGCATCGGGCGACTCCAACTTGAGAGAATTCCAACCCATGTGTGGGATCTTGATCCCCGAACCGCCTTGAAGCCTTCGAACCTCACCCCGAAAATAGCCGAGGCCATGAACCCCCGGCGCCTCTTCGCTTCTTTCGAAGAGCAACTGCAGTCCAATGCAGATACCAAAGAAGGGCCTTCCCGATTGAATGAATTCCAATACCGCAGGGCCAATGCCACCTTGGAGGGCTCGGGCTCCGTCGCCGAAGGCACCCTGACCAGGCAGTATTAGGCGCGAGGCCTTCCTAATTACGTCCGGATCACTCGAACGAACTACAGCGCTCGCGCCCCTCGAAAGACCTGCGGCTGTTTCAGCCGCTTTCTCGACGGAACGTAGATTCCCCGATCCGGTATCGACGACGACGGTCGGCATTGCGGCAGGCCTTTTGACATATCAAAGGAGCCTGTGCCACGTCCCGCTCGCTCGCAAGGCTCCAGTCACGCGCGCCGCCCCGCTTTCGCTTATGTTTCGAGACTTCCGCGCCGAGATCCGCAGGTTTAAGCGCACAGATTGGCCCGTTATGTTGCTCGAGATCAGCTAGTCGATGCTGCCCTTCGTAGAAGGCGAACCCTTTTGACGGGGATCTAGTTCCACTGCGGACCTTAGCGCGCGGGCAAAGGCTTTGAAGCATATCTCGATGCAATGGTGCATATTGTGCCCGGTTTCGAGGGTCACGTGCAGGTTCATCCTGGCTGCACGTGCCACTGCTTCAAAGAAAACCTCGGCGAGTTCACTGTCCCAATTACCGATTTTTGCCTGGGGTAGCGGGACCCGCCAAACGAA
Organism: uncultured delta proteobacterium; assembly: GCA_963819085.1. Classification (GTDB taxonomy): domain Bacteria; phylum Myxococcota_A; class Polyangia; order Polyangiales; family Polyangiaceae; genus FEN-1139. Next base: position 328,514 of record CAWFUX010000035.1, on the reverse strand, counting down.
AAAGGGCCGACCGGACAGGTCGAGCGCAACATTGGCGCGCGCTTCATCCATGGGAAGGTTGGCCGATCCAAAGCGGCGAATTCCAAGGCCATCGCCCACGGCCTGCCGAAGAGCGGTTCCAAACACTATGCCCAGATCTTCCGTAGTGTGATGCCCATCAATCTCAATATCACCCTCGGCATGGACACTAAGGTCGATGAGCCCATGCCGCGATATTTGCTCGAGCATGTGCGACAAAAAGGGCAGAGGGGTTTTGATGTCGCTGACACCAGTGCCGTCGAGTTCTAGGCTTACGCGGATATTCGTCTCCCGCGTCTGTCGTTCAAAGTTGCCGGGTCAACTCATGACGTCCTCGAAGTGGCCGGCCCGTTGGGCCAGCTTTGCGCAAATTCGAAACAAGCTAGGCATGCTTGCCTACCACGGCCAATGACTTCGCGATAACTAATTGCTGCCTCGACGATCGCGTCGTAGGCTCTCTTTCGAGAACGATGTGCGCTCAGCGATTGGTGCCACACATGAAAACAGTGCCGATCTTGGCGTTGCGCAATTCCGTGCTTTTTCCGATGTCCGTCGTTCCCGTCAATGTGGGTCGTCCCCGCAGTGTCAGGCTCGTCGAAGAGTACATAGACTCAACCGGAGCGCTTGTGGGGGTGATAACCCAGCGCACCGAGGACATAGTCGAACCAACCTTCGAAGATCTCTATGAAGTCGGAACCTTAGCCCGCATCGTTAAAGTAATACGTCTAAATGCATCCAGCTTTAGCGTAGTGCTCAACGGGATTGCACGTTTTCGGATTGCGTCTGCCGAAACCCTCGAGCCATTCATGCAGGCTGCGATGGAACGGCTCGCGGATACTGGGAAAACCGATTCTGCACTCTCTGGATTCAGTGCCCGGCTCCGGGACGCCACCCACGAGATGCTCTCGCTGCAACCCGACCTTCCCAAAGAGACCTCGAGCATTCTCGACAACGTGCGCGACGCGGGCGCTTTGGCCGATTTGATCGCGTCAAACTTCTCCGAAGAGCACGCCAACATCGCGGCGAGGCAACAGGTACTCGAATGTATCAACGTGGTGGACCGCGTTCGCCTCGTTCTCTCGATGGTCGAGCGACACGTCGGTGTGCTGAAGGCTCGCCGTGCGCTGGCGATTGACGAAATGGGTAAGTCTCAGCGCGATCTCGTGCTGCGTCAGCAAATGCGGACGATTCGCGACGCACTCGGGGAAAGTGCCGAAGACGACGAGGTCGAACGACTGCGCGAACGCATTCAGCGGGCCGAGATGCCCGATGAAGCTGAGCGCGCCGCAAAAAAACAACTACGCCGGTTGTCCGGGATGCCCCAGCAATCAGCCGAGTATCAAGTGGCCCGCAACTACGTCGAATGGCTCTCGGACTTGCCCTGGTCTCGTTCGACCAATGACCGGATGAACGTTTCCGAGGTGCGCCGTTGTTTGGAGGAGGATCACTACGGCCTCGAGCGGGTCAAGCGCCGCATCGTCGAGTTTAGTGCAATCCGCCAACTGCGCCGCGATCGCAAAGGGCCGATACTGCTGTTCGTGGGTCCCCCAGGCGTTGGCAAGACCTCGCTTGGGCGCTCGATTGCCCGCGCGATGGGTCGAAAATATGGTCGGATCGCGCTCGGCGGGGTCCGGGACGAAGCCGAAATCAGGGGACACCGGCGAACTTATGTTGGCGCGCTGCCGGGTCGAATCATCCAAGCTTTGAAAAAGGTGGGCAGCAATAACCCGGTGCTCGTGCTCGACGAGGTCGACAAAATGGGCGTCGATATGCGCGGCGATCCGGCGGCAGCGCTCCTCGAAGCCCTCGATCCGGAGCAAAACGACACGTTCACTGATCATTTCATCGATGTGCCCTTTGACCTGTCCAAGGTCCTGTTTCTCGCCACGGCCAACGTGATGAGTGAGATTCCGGTTGCCTTGGCCGACCGAATGGAATTGATCGAAGTCCCCGGCTACACCCGCACGGAAAAGCTGGGCATAGCCGCGCAGTTCCTCGTGCCAAAGCAGCTGCGCGAACATGGAATCACCGAGGAACGCTTGAACTTCACCAACGACGGGCTCGAGCACGTCGTTGACTTTTACACCCGCGAGGCCGGCGTCCGAGGTCTGGAGCGGGAAATTGCCGCAATTTGTCGGGCCGTCACCGTTCGAATGGCTGAAGGAGAGGACGTTCAGGGCGCCCTCGTAGATCCTGAGATGGTCGAAAAGGTGCTCGGTGTGCACAAGGTTCGGCCCGAAGTTGCGGAACGGCGACTGTCCCCGGGGATTGCAACTGGCCTCGGTGTTTCAGGTGCCGGTGGGGACATACTTTTCGTCGAGGCCACCCGCATGCCCGGTAAGGGCAAGATCATGAGCACGGGGAGCCTCGGGAAGGTCCTGAGCGAAGCGGCCGAGGCCGCCGTGAGCTACGTTCGATCGCACGCGGTGCAGCTCGGCTTGGCCCCCGAATGGCTCAGCAAGATGGACCTGCACGTCCATATACCGCGTGCCTATGCCATGCAAGATTCTGCCGCCCCCGGTTTGTCTATCTGCGCAGCGGTAACGTCTTTGCTCGTCGGCGTACCGCTCAAGCCCAAGGTTGCCATCACCGGAGAGGTAACGTTGCGTGGCGCCATTCTGCGCGTTCGTGGCATCAAGGACCAGCTGCTGGCGGCGCACCGGGCGGGCATACTCGAAGTCGTGCTACCGGAGTCGAATCGCCACGATATCGAGGAATTACCAGTTCTGATTCGCGACGATTTGACGCTACATTGGGTCAAAAACGTGGACGAAGTCTTGCAACATATCTTCGATTCGCGACCGCCGAGTATCCCGCCGAAGGCCGCTTCTGATAGTATAAGCCCTTGATTTAATGCGGCGATTCTTCAATAGGTTGGGGCCTGGCACTATCGCGGGGTTGGCAAGCGGGCTGTCGCTTTTCGGCCTGGGTTTCATTCCCTCGCTGGCGGGACCCGGCTACCTGATTTCATTGGCAGCGGGCCTGCTCCTGCCACCGTTGGTTGCAATCCTCACCGGTCTTGTGGCAACGCGCAGCTCGGCAAGCCCCGAACGTCTCTACCTGGAGGGCCTTCGCGTCTAGGTCTCTTGGCGAGCCTGGGTGCAATCGCCGCGCTCACTCTTCACGGCATGCGGGTGGGCATGTGCGAACCGGGCCGCGATTGGCTGCTGCTTGCCCTGGGCCCGCTGAGCGGCAGTCTGGCCGCGGGCGTTTGGGGCGCGGTAGCCGGAGTGCTCGCCGCGGCGATTGCACCGAATCGCCGACGCTTGTTTGCGGTGATCTGGCTTGGCTCGGACCTGCCGGAGCCATCGTGATGGGCCTCGTTCGCTTCTATTCGAGCCCCATGGTTTACGCGTTCGACCCATTCCTCGGGTTCTTCGCCGGCACGCCTTACGACACCGGATTTGACCCAATTCCCCGCCTTCTGAGCTATCGACTCGGCACATTCGCGTGGCTCTTGGCAGCGTTTGCGAGCTCGCGGCTCCTGACTCGGACTGCCTCGGGCCGCCTCGAATTGCGAAGACCGGTCGACCTATCCTTGGCCGGCATTGGGCTTCTTTCGGTCATTTTTGCTGGGGGAATTGCCGTCACGGGAAAGTCATTGGGGCACTATTCCACGGCCCAGTCGATCCGCGAACGCTTGGGACATTCTGTCACGGACGGTCGTTGCGAGGTCGTGTTCAGCGGTGGCATCCCTCGACCCGCTGCACAGCGACTAGCCGGCGATTGCTCGGCTTGGCTCGAAGTTCTCGAGTCTCGCCTAGGCGTACCGAAGTTGCCGCAAGTTACGGCATTCGTCTTCGCAGACGTCGGGGAAAAGGAAGCCGCCATGGGTGCCGGCCATACTCAAGTTGCCAAGCCGTGGCGGCGCGAAATATATCTAAACGGCGCCGAGTACCCGCATCCGACGCTTGGACACGAGCTGGCTCACGTGGTGGCAGGGCAGACGGGCAGGGGACCCTTTAAGATCGCCGGAAAACTCGGGGGATGGCTGCCCAACGTGGGACTCATCGAGGGCCTTGCCGTCGCTCTGGCCCCCGACGAGGACGACGATCTGAGTGCCGAGCAATGGGCTCAGGCACTGAACGACTTGCACCACTTGCCACCGCTTCAATCGCTGTTTGCGCTCGATTTCCTCGTTCAACCGGGTCGCCTCGCGTACCTCGTCGCAGGCGCCTTTGTCGAGTGGGTCGATCGGAAATACGGCGCCGCGGTCGTGCGTCGCTGGTACCGAGGCGAGTCACTCGAAGGTGTTACGGGGCAAAGCCTGCAGCAACTTGAGACCGCATGGCATCAGGATCTCGGCAAAATCGTGCTGCCGGAGGCCGCAAAAGAAGCGGCCCGCGCCCTTTTCGCGCGAAAGAGCGCCCTCGTGCGGCATTGCCCGCATGCGGTGGATCGCGCCTACGGCGCTGCAATCGATGCCCTGAACGGGCAAGATCCCTAGCGCGCGTGCCAGCTCGCTGATGCTACTTTGAAGCTCGATCGCGACGACCTTCGATTTTACCAAATTGCCGCAGAATGTCGGCTTCGCGCAGGGGATAATCAGGGAGCGGAGGCCCGCTGGATGGCCATTTCGGCCGACGAGCAGCGAGCCGTGCCGGAACGGGATCAAGCGCGCGAAGCGCTTGCCGATCGGGCGCTCGAGCGAGGAGATATTGAGGCTGCTCGGCGCTCCTATCGCGACATTATCGCGAGAACGCTCGACGTCGATCGCCGTCGAACGCTCGAAGTCAAGGCTGACGTGAGCTCTCCAGAAGGTATTGCCGCAATCGAAGCCCTCATCACGGGCGGAACCGAGGGCGCCAATTGGGACCGGGGCACAGTGAGGCTCGCCGAGTGGATGACCGCAGCCCCGGATGACGGCCTGCCTCGCTACCTGCTCGGTCGTGGAATGTACAACCACGGTCAACTTGGTGAAGCCCAAACACTTATCACCGAGGCGCTGTCCAAGCGACTTTCGCCGGCGAGCGTCAAGAGTGAAGCTCGCCGATTACAGCTGATTTTGGCCTGCGCTAGCCGAAATCACGACCAAGTGCGGCAAGTCCTACCCGAGATTCTCGCCGACGAGACGATGCCACTGCCGCGACGCAAAGGGGCTGCGGCCCTAGCGGCGCGTTGTCTTGGTGTAAAGGTCGCGACGCTCACGTCAGCTGCGGATTCCGTGCCGTCAAGCCAACCCAAAAATGAAACCGCGAAGTCAGCCGAAGGCCAAGGTGAGTTGACTTGCCCGGATGGGATGGCGCTGATTCCAGCAGGGGAGACCTGGATTGGCGCCAATCCGCACATTTATAGCGCAGAAGAAGGGCCCCGGTTCAAAACGCGAATCGCCGCGTTCTGCCTGGACCGCACCGAAGTTACGATGGCAGCCTGGAAGGCTTGCGTTGACTCGGGACATTGCGAGCTCCCGGGTAAGAGTGCGGCCACCTGCAACGGTCGCTATTCGAACCGCGACCAGCATCCCGTGAATTGCGTCAACTACAAGCAAGCCGAAGCTTATTGCGCATCGAGGGAAGCGCGGCTGCCCACCGAATTCGAGTGGGAATATGCGGCTCATGGCGGCGAAAAAAGCCTAAAATACCCCTGGGGCGATGCGCCGCCGGATGGGCACACCTGCTGGAAGCAACCCGGTACTTGTCCAGTTGCTAGCTATGCGGCAGGGGCCTTCGGCCTCTTTGACATGAGCGGCAATGTCTGGGAATGGACTTCGAGTGACTTTGGGCCGTACCCGTTTCCGCCATTGCGCGGTACTTCGAGCCTGAAGGTTTATCGAGGTGGCAGCTGGAGTCGGCGCTTCGAGAAATGGATGCACCTGGGGCTTCGCAATCGGTTCAGCCCGGGTCAAAGCGGCTCGCATTTGGGCCTTCGCTGCGCAAAATCGCCGAAGGGCGCGGGCTGCCCATTCGATCGCGATTCAGACGGACAATGTCTGCACGGTGTGCTCGACATGGAGTGCGATCCCGGGCAATCTTTCAATGGACTGCGCTGCGCCAAACCGGGGCAGCCAAGCTGCTTGGAGGGTACGCATCCTGAGCCCGGATTCGGCTGCGTGCGCGACGTGCAAGTCGAGATCAAGTGGCATGGTCTTGATCTTTCCAAGGTCAATCGGCAGCGCTCATCCGAATTCGACGGCGATTGCCGTAAAAATCAACCACCCAGGCCGAGGGCCTATCGACTGAGCGGCGGCGAGCATCTGGCCAGAAATGCCGTTGCCCGGAGGGAAAAGTGCAAGAATCGCGACGTTGGAGTGGGCTGGAATAGCGTTTGCTGCCCGAATTGAATGAGCGCGACTGGTTATTTTCGAAAAATTCGGCTAAGTCGCCCGACGGTTATGCATCGTTGACACCACGCTCAGTCGTTAATTGCACTGATATTTCTGGCTGGATGTGGGCACAGCGGCACGGAATCGGCCATCGCCGGCAATCCGCGAGCCGCGGCACCAGCGCCGACGACCTCAAGCGTGAATGCCGCGGCATTGCCGCAGGATGCAGTACGGGAAAATGCCGTCAACTCGGGCACAGCCGCGAGTCCTGATGCCGGCGCCCCGCGAGCATCTAAGATAGAAGAGCGCTTGCCGTCCGGCGTGCTCGTCGATCAAACGGGAGTGGGCGGGCCCGCGCCAGGCCCGGAATTGCCCAAGGGAACCACCGTGCTTCACATCGGCGATTCATTCGCTGGCGCACTCGGAATCGAGCTCAACAAAGTGCTCGAACACGCCGGTGTGCACAGCGTGCTTCGCTTCGAAACCTCGACGTACATTCCGACCTGGGCCTTCGACAAGAACCTCGGGCAGTATCTGGCCCAGTACAAGCCGGACCTGGTGCTTATCAGTCTTGGAGCCAACGAGCTTCAAAACCCGGAGCCCGAAAAGCGGATCCCTCTAATCCGTCGCCTAATCGGGCGGCTCGGGAACCGGAGCTGCGCCTGGATCGCGCCCGTGCTTTGGGATGGCGCCGACAAGAGACTGCTCGAGGTAATTCGGGCCAACGTCGCTCCTTGCGTCTATCTGGACGGCAATTCATTCATCCTCCACATGCCCAGGGCCCGGGACAAGATCCACCCCAGCATGGACGCCCGCCCGGACTGGGCTGCTGTCGTCGCACGCTGGCTCGCTTATCATCGCCGGCCAAACGTGGATAATCCTTGGAATTTGGGTGAGGGGGCGGCTAGTAAATAGAAGGGGTTTTCGCGCCTCTTTTGGCTTGCGCACCAGGGAGTCGAGGGATATCTACTGGCGCCCTTGAGTCCTGAGAAACTTCTTTCAGTTGCCTTGACGGGTTTGAATCGAAAAGGAAAGGCAATTCGCCGCGCTACGCTTTCAATTTCTGCCTTGGGGAGTCGTCTAATGGCAGGACAACGGATTCTGGTTCCGTTTATTGGGGTTCGAGTCCCTACTCCCCAGCCGCACTAAACATGCTTGGCCATTTGGCCTCGGAAACATTAGTGGCCAGTTTAGTGGACAGTTCTGGCGCCAGCGGCCACCAGGCTGACCACGTTGTTCCGGCGTTCGAGTAGCGCTGGGATGGCCTCGGACAGATCGGGGAAGGGAACATAGTTCAGGTCGAGTAGGGTCCTGGCCGCCCGGGCGTACCGATTGCGCATTTCGGCACTTAGGTGTCCGGTGCGGTCTGAGATCCACCCTTCGCCGCGTCCCTCGCGCATGGCCCACGTGACGAACGTCGCGCGGAGGTCGTGAAACCGAAGGGGAGACGAATTAGGGGCCCGGTCGTGAAGTGCCGATCGGGTTACCCCTGCCGCCGTCAAGTCATCCCGCAAGGTTTGCGCCTCTTGGGTGTCAGTTGCTTCGCGGTCGGCTCTGGCCACAAGTGCAACCTTCGAGTCGGGACGGCCCTGATATTCGAACCAGAGCGCGAGCATTTTCATTAGGCTGGCGTTCGCCTCAAACATCTGCGGCAGGCCAGTCTTGCTGACTAGGCTGGTCAACGTGCCGTTGGTGAAGTCGAGGCTTCCCCAGGTCAACGCGTACAGCGAACCCTTGCGGAGGCCCGTGTATATGGCCAGCGCGTACAGTACGCGACGAGCAACGGGCACCGCGTCGCAATGCAATAAGGCGATCAGCTCGGAAGGGTAGAGGTATCCGAAAAGTGGAGGCTTTGGCTTCGTTGGCCGCATGTAGCTGGTGACGGGGTTGTCCTTGCGGATACGCCCGGGCATCACCGCCAAGTCGAACAGGCGTCGCATGACCTGGTACAACTGGAATTTCGAGCGCCAAGCAGTGCCCTTGGATTTGCCTTTCGCCTTTCGATTGGCTTCGGCCAAGGTGTCTTCAATATCCTGCTCGGTGACGTCAGCAACGGCTGTATTTCCCAGCTTTTTGTAAACGTACTTCTTGAGCCGGTACTCGTCGTCTTTGGCGCTGGCTTTTACGCGTAGCCGGTTGACCTCGCCGTGCTTCTCGTAAAGCTTGCCCGACGTCCACTGCTCGCCGAATTCTTTCACGGTGAGACGCTTGCCACGGTCGCGCCGCGACTCGGATTCAAGAGCCTTGGCCATGTCCGCACGCTCGCGTTCAGCAATTGCATCGCCCGTAGCCCGAGCCCTGGCGTCGCTCATTTCCTTGCACTTGCAGACTTCCGCGCAAAGGCGAAACCGCGGCCGAGTCCCGTCGGGCATTGAGACCCGTACGAAACGGTGCTCGCCTATCCAGAGAAGTGTCCCTGAACCCCTGGGGGCCAGTGTCGACCGCGGTTTGGTTTTCATCGTTCAACTGCCTTTTAGTGTCTTGGGTTGAAAGCAATCGCGATCGGCTGCGGGTAGTCCGCTGCACACTTCGCGGTGTTTGCAGTTTTCACATGTGGGGAGCGGCTCGGGTGGCTGACTGTCGTGCAAGGTCGAGCCCAGCCGGACCTCGCTGTATGTAGCTAAGGCTTCTTTCAATTGCGCCAGCGGTTCCCATTGTGCGGCCGCTAGCTGGTCAATCAGTGCTTTGGCTCGGGTTGCAAGAACATCGCCGGCCAATATGGCTAGCGCGCTTGTGCCGACCGGTTCGGATGTGTTGGCGCTCATGGCTGCACCGACTTTGCATCGTGATAGCGGACCAGCGTTGTGAGAGCGCGTCCGATGTCGCGCACGGTTGCTTCGGTTGAGTCGGCGGGAACGCTGACTTCGGCGAGCGTTTCGCCTTGTTCGAATAACGGTAGTTGCTGCGCGGGTTGCGCGTTGGTATCGTGTTTCATGTGACTCCTAGCTTGTTTAGGGGTTGCCATGGCTCGGGCCGTTAGCGCGGCGCCGGGCCACTTCGATTTATGCGGCGGTGGACTTGGGCTTGCTCGGCTTCTCCGCTTTTGGCGTGAGGCGTAACTCGCGCTCGATTGAGTCGAGGCCTCGTTCAATAACGATGCCCAAGGCGTTGGAAACTGTAATGGTCGCGCCAAGTGATCGGCGTGCCAGCTCTTGGGTCACGCGGGTCACACGTTCTTCAATCGCGGGCTGCACTCTTGCACCAATGATTTTGGTGCCGTCGGCTTTTCGGGGCATAGTTGCCTACCTTTCTACTGCCTTAGCCCGGGCCTCTTTCGAAGTGCCGGGCTTGGGTGGCCGCTGCCTTGGCTTGGGTTCCGTGTCTACCTTTCACGGTTTCCAGAGGGTGGTCGGTCTCTGCCGACCGTCACTGCTCACAACCATCGAGCCTGTCTGAGTGGGTGGCTTGTTGCTCGCGTCCAAGCGAGGCCCTATCTACTGGCGCAACCAGGTCAACATTGTTGACACCGTACATATAACACAATTCAACTCGTTTCCTGGGATAAATGCGCACGAATCAAAAGAACGGATGAACGGATTAAACCAGTTGACCGGTTCACGGTGTTTACATTGTTATCGGTCAAGCGTAGCGTCATGGGATTAGACCATGGCAAAACACTACGTCGTTTTTGAAACTCTACTCGTGTTTGAGCAAGACCGTCCCGCGTATCGGGCTGAGCTTGCGGCTCCCGCCAAGGCAGTGGGGAACCCAGGTATGTACGGACCGAAGCCTCTTGCTCCCTACAATTTCGAAGACTGCGTAATCACGTTTTTCAAAATGGGCGAATCTGAGGACCACGGAGGGCGGGTGTGGAAACAGATAGAAGAATCACGAAAGTATTCGGTGCCATCTAGCCCACAAACGAACGCTGAAGCCCACGCAAAAGGCAAAGGGGGGGCGCTATTCAACGAGTTTCTAGAGACTCAGCCAGCGCGGTAGCGCGCACAGGATAAGCTCCACCGCGTCGGGGTTACTGACGATAGACCCGACGCGGCTGGTCTGGAGCACTCTGCCTGTTCGGCAGGTCGCGGCCACTTGCACCTTTTGAGAGTCAAGAATAGCACGTCGTCCAGGTGTCGCTAGTACCGACACCTCGAAGAATCGCGGCATTTCGTTAGCGTGCGGGGTAGGGGCTACCGCTCGGATTGACCGCGTTATTGATTGAGCGTCCGGAAGTCGGAGACGATGCGACCGGACGTGTGCGGCGCGAGCCAAGCCCAGTCGCGCTCGAGCGCGGACCCGGCGCTGGCTGATTTGTAGCGATATCTTGGGGCCAGTTTTTCTGGTCCGTCGCATAATTCGCAGAATGATCGGGGGCCCGTACATCGTGAATAGCGTTCTTGATTGGGTTTTTGTTCATGGGGGTTTCCTATTCGTCGGTCAACAACAAATCCAAGAATGTGACCGAGTTCTTGCCGTGGTTGAGTTGACCGAGCGCCTCCACAACCTGCGCGCCAGTGAGCGGCGTGGCCGAAGCGACAGAGTACTTCGCTCTGACGCCCTTGAGCGCGACTCGCTGTTGCGGCTGACTGTGGTGCGTCATTAGGGGCAGGTCATCACCAAGGGCATCAATCGTTGCCGCCAACGTCAGCGGGACGGACATAGATGCGCCGGATTCGAGCATCGTGTGGCCCGACGAAAAGGGCAGAGCGAAAAGGAAGTTCAGGGATGTATTTTTGACAGTACAACTGGACATAAGGGTCTCATTCTTTCGGTTCAGATGTTAGCATTTCGGCAAGGCTCAAGCGCTCGCCAGAGGGCAGTTTTGGCAATGGTGACGTCACGATTTCGCCGAAGCGCCGGAGCAGCGTTTCTTCCAACTTCAACCACTCCAACTCACTCGACTTGCATTTTCCGCCGCAAAAGAAACCGTGTAACGTTTCACGAGCGTTCGTGATCTCGAATTCAGCACGGGCGCCACACACGCCGCATTTCAACTCGGGGCTGAGGGTAACTTTCATTCAGCCGTTCCGTTCGTAACCAACGAGGCGACCCGGTGGGGAAGAAATCGGAGCTGCAGCAGGTGTGCCAGCGAGCTCCCGGGGAGAGTTAGGAGGAAGGTCCCGCCCTGAAAGGACGTAGGCGGCAGCGGAACCTTCCAAAGTTTGTAGCTCGACGTGACTAGACGCCGCTCGCCAAGCCTCGTCGGTGTTCATACCATCGCGGAAATAACGGACGGCTAGGGCTCGTACGTCAGTCATCACTCGCCTCGAACAGCTGGAGCTGATTGGGATCAACTGGATGCCTCTTGGCGTAATCTCGACGTGCATATTCGTCATTGCGGTGCCGGATGTTCGTCTCGCTTTCGTCCGCAAGCCGCAAGCGTTCGTGCAGCGCGGGCGAAAAAAACTGCAGGGCGTCTCGGGACATCAAAACACTGGAAGCAAAGGTGCTCGGCGGTTTGCTCGTCCCTGTCAACCCACCGCAGGTTACGCACTCTCGCGGTCACTGACCCGACGATCATCGCTCGCCCCGTTCGCGTTGCCGCTGCTCGTACCAGTCACTCGATGCCTTGTTGCATGGGGGCAAACCGAGGGCTTGGCGTGCCAGGTTATAGGCAGCGTCGGCTGGACTGACTGGCGGCGGCTCGGGACGTGGCTGCCTGTCTTGGGGCACCACCGGCGATGGTAGAGGGCGACCGTGCTCGGGAAGAATCGGCAACCCATTGCGGCGCCTAAACTCAACATAACCGTCAACGTCGCTGTTCATTCGATTCGTTTTTTCGACGGCTGCCTCGAAACTGGGCAGGACCTTGGGGGCCTTTTGTTCGCGCTCCACAATGTGTGGCATCCTCTCGATTCGCTCCTGCACGACTGCGCGCATGGCGTCGATTTCGCCAGGTCTCGCGCCAAGGGAGATGATGTCTCTGACCAATGACTCGCGGTGCGGTGCGAAGGTGATGCGCGAGTCGTCGCAGATTAGCTCGACCGCGACCCTGATCATTTCTGCGCGTTGCATCTCGCGGATGGCGCGTCTGTTTTCCCTGGGTGTCAATGGCCGCTCAGGGGGCGGCGGTGGAGAAAGGCTTGCTGGTGGTGAGGAAATGCCGTTTACAGCACGAAATCGTTGCAATTGTTTGAATGCGGCTTGGGTTAGTTGGGACATTGATGATTTGGTCCTTTCGGTAGTTGCTGATCATTAAGTTTTCGGCCTATCGCCGAGATAGTTCGTTGCTTGCATGTAGCGGCCCATGCGTCGCGCCTCTTGCATTTCTCGCGACTCTGGCTTGGGGCTCTTCGCCCAATTCTGTTCGAGCCTTTGCTGTTCGTCGTACCTATCCCAGGCCTCTTCGCGAGTCAGGAAATGGATATGAAAGCTTTCATCATAATAATACAGTATCGGCTCGCTTTTGGTGCGCATTTTTGAAGCAACGTTTGCCATCGCAGTGGCAAGCAAACGAAGCGAAACCGTTTCAAGGCGCGTCGGGTCGTAAGACTTCAGATCAGCCAGCACTGCGGCATCGGAAGTGCGCACATAGCTGCCCAGCGACGGCGGAATGAAGCTCCGAGCATTGAGCTCATGCTTGATCGATTCGACGCTGTATCGAACATGCGCGTCCTTTATCTCGGTCTTGCTGATGGGTCGAGTCTTGACGTTGCATTCAGCCTTCACGAACGCGCGCGACGGCTCGTCAAGGGTCCAGATGGTACTCTTGTAGATGTTCTTATGCTGCTGAGCGAGTGCAATTACTTCCCCCAAACTGAACTCACCCGCCTCGATACACCCTAACGTGCGTTCATTGTAGTGATAGGCTTTCGACGTATATCGAAACACGCTGACCACGGCCGAAAGTTGGCTTGTGTGCTTCTCGAGAAGCGGCCCGTAAACGGCAACGGTCGCGACTTCATGCGCAAAAAAGTCGCCCATTTCCGGTAGAACATATTTCGGAAGTTTGCTCATTCGGTCAACTCCTCCCACATTCGCGAATTGCGTGCGACGCCGGGTTGATAGCCAATGTTCGGCGGACACAGCTCGCCTTTCGCAATACAATCTCGAATTGCTGCATCAAGTTTGCTCTCACCGCCAGCCAAGCTGATCGTCGTTTGGCGTGCCATTACTAAGCTTACCAAGCATGAAGCAAAGTCGAGTCCAGTTAAGGGATACTTCGTATGGCCGTCAGGTGTCAGAATCGCCCTCGCCTTGATCAGTTCATCTTTCAGTTGCCGGTGCTCAACGATCGAAATCTTCGAGTCCTGAAAGAGCCTGCGCAATAACGAACATGCACTCTCTTTCGACGACTGCGACCAATTCAGAACCTCAAGCTCGCAGGAATTCTCGGCGAATAGGCTGGTCAAACCGGCGGCCTCCCGCTGGTCCGATATCACCCTTGAAACGCCCCGCGCCCGTGCCTTCATCGACAACTTGCGGACGATGTCCGCCATCGTGTGCGTCTTGAAATCTTCTTGGCCAAATGCGCCAACTTCGTCAACCCGAATGAGCCCGTTCGCTTCGTAACCAAAAATGTAAGCAAACTCGTCCGACCTCAACGAAGAGGGATCAATCGCCGCAAACCCATTGCCAGGTCCGGGTGGCGCCTTGAGTTTGAACGCGCGCTTTATGTGCTCCGGATCGCCGAATGCTGAACTACTGGTGCCCGATGCAACTGCGGCATATTCTCGCGACCAGCGCCGGGGGTCTGCCTCGAGCGTGTGGGTGGTGGCTTCATTGATACTCGGATTCCACACCCACGTCGGACCCTGCACGGCCAAGATAAGCTTCTCGTCGTTGTTGCCCAGTGCCGCATCAACCGTTTCATGAAAGACGCCCGTAAGGCCAAATGGAGTCGATATGGCAATCAGGCGTCGGTTGGGAAACTGCGCCATTGCAGGGCGTAAGGCAGCGAGGATTTCAACGTCAGGATCGGCGTAGACTTCGCTCGTCGCATAGAATGCTGGCTCGTCCAAGATGGCTACGGGTATTGCGGGACCTCGTGGTGCCTCTGCGGTGCAGGTCAGGCATGCCAGGGCTATCTGACTGCCTTCAATAATGGTTACCGTCACAGCTCCAAACTTGGTTTCATGAAACGGAATGCCCAATGCGTTCAAGAACAAGTGCTGGAATCGCTTGATTAGATCGGCCCCGGACAAGTCCTTGCTGATCGTCACAATCAGCCCCAGCTCCCCACGCATCAGATATCGCTCGTGCCCACCGTAGAGGGCCTGATGGTCGCTTATCATTGCCGCTGTTGCACTTTTGCGCCCACGTCTGCCAACGCGCGCCCACAACTCAGGGTAGGGCTGACCCTCGTGTGCGCGAATTGCCTTGCGACTGCGCCCGGTGACGGCAGCTAGGACGCTTACGTCGTTATCGCTCAAGGGTAGGCCGTCGAACCCTCGCAACGTGGACAACCAAGGTGGGGTCGGTCCTTCAATGCCCGGTGCCTGGGCAAGGGCGAACGCGAATTCCACGATGTTAGGTGGGTTATGCATTACCCTCGCCTTCCGTGGTTCTTGCGGCTAGGGTCAGGATGCGCGCTGTCAGAGCGGCCTTGGTGTCCTTGGGCTTTGCACGCGCTTCTCGAACCGCGCGGTCGTAGGCGGACACGCTCATGCGTTGAGCGGTTGTGTCATGCTGGCGGCTTGCCTCCGCGAACTTCAGGCCATCGGGGGTGGCCAGTCCTGTTGCCGCAGCGAGATTGCCGTAATGGGCTGCCAATGCCCCATGGCGAGCTGACGCCGCACACAACGCCCGTACAGCTGCGCCATCGGCGGGTAACTCGCGTACCATGGCGAAGTACAGCTTGAGTGCCGATCGAACCAGCTCACCGTTGGTGGCGTCCGCGGCGTCTCCGAGGCTTTTGCGGAGCTGGCTCTTGATGCCCTTTTGCTTCTGCTCCGTATTGCCGGGAGCAAACCGGCCGGAGCCGTCTCGCCCTTCGGGCCGCTTCGCGGCCGCATCCACCCGAGGGACGTCCTTCAGTCGAGGGCTCTCCGTGCGCGGCTGGTCGTGAGTAAAACGCTCAGCCAAGGGCGCCTCCGACCGCGAAATCGCGCCAAACGTCACGCTCCCCAAGACACGCGTAAGTGCTTGATATCACGTTAGAAGCCTGGAACTGGCCAGATTGTGAACTGTCCAGCGCGTCGCTAATCGTGCTGATTGTTCGACGAATCGTGCAAAGCGAAAACGGATTGTGATTCCGCTTGTCGCAAGCCACGAACGGACGGAACAGAGCGGCCGAAGCCTTCCGGGAGCTTGCTAGCGCATGCCTGGCGTTGCTCCGTAAGCCAGCCAGCGCACTAATTCGATTCAACTTCGATTCGACTTCAATTCGACTTCTGAAGCTGAAAGGTGATTCGACTTCATTCAGCCCCCCCCTTAAGGGGCTGAAGTCGAATCGTGACGTCGAAACGAATCGAATAGGGGTAGTCATTCGACTTCACCTTTCCAAGTATGTTGTCGGTCCCGTGTTGACCCGGTGGCCACTACACGGCCGTCGTCGATAAGTAGAGCCAGCGGACCGAAAATGTCCCTGTCGCTGTGCCCGAGTTTGGTGGCAATGGCCTTTGCGCCGCCGAGGGTCTTGTCTTTTCGGAATAGCTCGACCAGCTCATCGAGAATCTTGCTCGTCTTGGCCTTGCGGTGTTCTCTCGCGACTTCGAACGGGTCGGCCTTGGCGGTGCGGCTGCCTACAACAGTGAGCCCGCCGTCGCGAACAATAACGTCGGCCGATACCTGCAAATCGACGTCCTGAATTTCCAGCGTCCAGGGCTTGGGCGCCTTGCCGGTGGCTCGGGGTACCTTGGTGCATTGGCAATTGATTGGTCCCTCGGGTTCGTCACCGTCCCGGTCCAAGAAGTAAACCGCGTCAACGGCGTCCTGGATGGCGCTGCTACCGCGGGTGACGTCGCGGGCGCCGCCTCGGTTGTTTTCGGTGGCCTTGCGCCCGTGGTGCACCATTACGACGCCGCAGTCGGCCTCGGCCGACGCTCGGGCGCACATGTCCAAAGGCTCGCGGACTCGACTATCATTCTCGTCGATGTGACCTGAGAGAACCCGAAAACAATCAATGAACGCCAAGTCGTAGCCTTCGAACAGTTTCAACAGCTGCGCTTCATTCTCGACCTTCGGCGAAATGGAAACGTCCAGTTTACCGCGGAGATCGTCGGGGGTGAGATCGCGGGCCAGCGCTAGGCGCTTGAATCGCAACAGCGTCGTTTGCTTGCCCTGCTCCAAGTCAATCCAGAGCACTTTCAACGCCCGTTCAACCGGGAACAGGTTCCACCAGGAACGTCCCAGCGCCGACGAAATTGCCGCGTCTTGTAGAATGACCGATTTGCCGATGCCGCTGCGGGCGACGGCCATGACAACGGGGCCCGGCTTGATTCCCAGGCCAGGCACGAGCGTGTCAATATGGTTGGGCGTAGCGAATATATCGTCAGCAGTGAGCACTATTGGCTTTGCTGCCTGCTGCTCGGCATGCTCTGCCTTGACGTTGTCGGGCTTCGCTTTGGGCAATTCGATTCTGAATTGCTCGGCCAGTGCCAGCACTGCGGCCTGCTTGTCGAGTCCTCTGACGAGCATCGTCAGGTCAACTGCACTTCGGAGGCCGGGGGCACTGCTGGGGCCAGCGTCGCTGCACCGGCTGTGCGAACACTTGACAGCGTTGCCGACTATCGCGACGTCGGTGCTCGACATGCCTTCGCCACAGCCGCGGCACTCAACGCGCTTGTCATCGTGCTCAATGCCCAACCAGTCTAAGACCTCAACAATGGGGACCGCGTTCACGAGGTCGTACCAACTGGTACCGGAATGACCGTTGGCCTTTTTGGGGCCCGTTTTCGTCGGCGCCGTACCAACTTCGCTCTCAATTTCGGTGAAAAAGCCCATCAAAAAAGCTCCGTAAGTGGCACGCGATCGGGCTCGCCAGTCGCCGGATTCAGCGCGCAAGAAAAGCTAGTCATGCGGTGCGGGCGTTCGTCGGTGTGTCGGCCCTTGCACTTCATTGTGCCGGGGCATGACATCAGCCGCGCCGCATTGAATACACTGCCGTCGATCGAGACGTGCTCGGTGCTGTACTTCTTGGAAAGTGCTTTTAGGCCGCGAGCAATTAAGTCGCGTAGCTCGGTCGTGTTGGGCGAAGTCTCGATCGCAACGAGTAGGGCAAACCCATTGCCGGAGCCTGCCCACCCGATCGGAGTGCGTCCGATTCGCTTCGCCAGGTCCTGCCGAATTGCATTGCCAACGGTCCAGGCAGCCTGTTGCTCCTCGTGCGTGGCGCTAATGCCCTTTGGCCGCACGGGGTCAACGTCGATATAGATTGCGCGCCGACTCTGAATGTCGCGGTCGGTGGCTCTCCCGTTGTTCGCAGGTTGCCACCGGCATTGCTCATAACGTGCGCTCAACGTCGGGTCGAGCGGTCCGTTGCAGAGCATGTAGCTGCCCTGATATCCTCGGATGTCATGGGCTCGCCGTAACAGGTTAACGTGTTGCTCGTAGGTGTTGCACTGTGCAACCCAGGCCTTGCTATTGACGAACGCCGTCAGCTCGATGAACTCATCTTCGCCAATGTCGAGGAATCGGCGAATCAAGACGGTCGAAACCTCGAGCTCATTTCGTTGCCCCGGTGCCAGCGTGTCGCCATAGTCAGTGGCTGCTGCTGCGGTCATCCGGACCGCCTGACTCGCTGGTCGCGCTGCGCATCATTGAGGCCATCGAGGCCGGCTCGTAGCGCCTTGCCGAAATCGACGATTTCACGCTGGCGAATGGTTAGGCCTTTTTTGGTCGGGCACCATTGGCCGTCCTTCTGGTACCAGATGCGAGCGCTGATGTAGTGATGCGCGGTGCCGCGATCATCGACAAATTCGTCCAACGATACGCGTAGCTGTTCACCGTCACGCTCGCGCTCTATTGTCGCGAGGCGTTGGAGCTCTCGACTGGATGACTCAGCCATTGGCGGCCCCCTTGCGTCGTGCCTTACGCTTGCGATTTGCCGCGACAATGGCGTCTATTGCGTCCGCTTCCGCGTCTGCAGATGCGACGATCGGATGCTGCTCGATCCAACGGTCAACGGCCTCACGATCCACGTAGCGACGATGGCCAATGCCGTGGACGTGGAGCTCACCGCGTCTCACAAGGTCGAGCGTCGGACGATATCCGAGGGGAGATTGTTTGAGTGCGATCCACCGGGGAAGGGGCCCGCGGTGACTTGCTCGAGTGCTCGACGTGCGCCGGCCTCGGCGGCTGCACTCAGTAGCGACGTGAGAGCATCATTGACAGCGCTGCCACCTGGAGGCATGTTGGAGGTCAGAGCTGGCTGCTCTTGGTTCGCCCGGGTGATGACCGGGCGTTCTTCATTTTTCACGCGGATTTCTCCGCCGCGGATTGCCGGATCAATGCCAGTGTTCCAGGCATGACGCGTTGCCCAACCGCGATGGCGTAGAGTGTGCTCCTGCCAATCCCAAGGCGTTTCGCTGCTCCCCGTGGGCCCAGCGCCTCTAGAAGAGTCTGGGCTCTTACTTTGATTTCAGGCGGTACAGGGACTGTCCTTGGGTCGGGGTGCGTGGTTGCCATGACCCAAGTCGGACACGGCCACGGCGACACTAAAAGAGATCATCAGATGATCATGCTTTATTCTTTTGTCAACCATTCCCGGCGCTTGTTTCTCCAATACTGTCGGGCGTCTTGGGGAACACCCATTGCGCCGAACAGTCGTGTCAGTGCGTCATATCGTGGGCTCTTGTTCCCGCGGCCCTTTGGCACTGACGACAGCAGCAGACTCTCAATGTACGCCTTGAAAGCCGCCTGCTGCTCAGTGGCGAGGCGGATTCGGTCGGCATCAGCGTAGGGTGTGAGATAGAGTATTACGCGGTCCGTCGCATCCTCGGCGGTCAGCGTAAGGTCATCATCCGCCACCCTATGAACGCGACCCGCCCAGTAGTGACACCCCTCTTCCAGTATTGTGCGCAGCCTGGCTTCATAGTCCCGCGGGCCTGCCGGTATCGCCAGCAGTGCCCCCTTGGCCTTCCGGATTTGAGCCCGCAGATGTTCAACATACACAACGGCCTCATCATCGCCGGGCTTGATTTGATCCAGCGCTTCGGCTGCCCCGAGAAGCCACTTGGCCATGATCCGCGCATCGCGTGCCGATTCATCAGGCCGGGTCTCATTTGGCTTTTCACTCGCCATTGCCGTACTGTCCAGTTTGCTGGCCATCAATAACTTACCTTGCGCCAACCGGGGTTTATCGGCTATAGAACCGTGCCTAATTGGTGCTAATTGGTGTAAAGTATTGAAATGATTAGGGGATTCTGGTTCCGTTTATTGGGGTTCGAGTCCCTACTCCCCAGCTTCTTCGACTTTCCCAGCAGGGCGAAGTCAAAGGCCCCATCGTCTAGTGGTTAGGACATCGGCCTCTCACGCCGGTAACAGGGGTTCAAATCCCCTTGGGGTCACTGAATTTACGGAGTTTTTGCTAGTCTGATCCAAACTCTGATCCGACTTCGCTTCCAAGAACCCCTTGGGCAGGGGTGGAAACGGGGCACCAAAACCCGCGCGCAGTATGTCGGCCTCGCGGACGTAGCCTTGCGTCGTATTGAAGTCCGAGTGCCCGGCTCGCGCCTGAATCTTCATTGGATCATCGCCCCGCACGGCCATCCACGTGATGCCCGTCGCCCGTAGATCGTGCCAGCGAATGTGGGACACACTAGGCGAGCGATTGAACAGCATTTGGCGTTTGACCCCGGCCGCCTTGAGCCACTTTCGAAGGTCGGCCGCCGGGGTGTCTTCCAAGGAAATGGGCAGGACCAAACCTTGCCCGCGGGATTCCTTCCGCATGATCTTCAGGAGTGGGGTCAAGGCTGGCTCGATGGGCACAAGGCGAGGGGTCTTCGTTTTGGTGGTCTTCAGCTCGCCGGTTTCCCGGTCCACGGCTTTCGTGATGCTCAGGATTCCCCGCCTAATGTCCGCGTCTTCCCACGTAAGAGCCCGCAATTCGCCGGCCCTGGTATACGTGTAGATCGCGATCACGGCTGCTCTTCGAAAGGCAACGGGAACCAACGAACACGACACAAGCTGCAGCAACTCGGAGGGGTAGAGGTACTGCCGCACGGTCTTGGCGCCACGATCGGGGCCACGCACTTTCAGCGCTGGGTTTTCGTCACGGCACCGCAAAGTGTCCAATTTGGAGTTGCAGGCATCGTCGGCCATCTTGATCGCAGTACCCCAAGCGTTTTGGGCTGTCTTCCACCCGATCTCGCCCGCTTCGACTTTGCGATCGAGCTCCGCGGAAAGCTTGCGGAAGTCGTCACGGGTCCAGTCCTTGGGGTGCTTCGAGCCGAGCCAGTCCGCAAGATGCGTGTTCCAGTGGCCCATGTTGTGAGAAGCACTCGACAGGCGCGAAATGCGCGAGTTGTGCCAAGCTTTGACCCAAGCCGAGCAGGACTCTCCGGCATCCTTCGAGTGCCTTAGCCGCACCGCCCGGGCTGCAGACGTCCAACCCTCACGGATGGCACGGGCCTGATCAGCAAGTGACTTCTGGCGCGCCTCGTCCTCGGTAGTGCCGAGCGGATACGGATCGCCACGCTTGCGGCTGCCGTCCGAGAGCCTGATCAGGGGCTGAAAACGCCCGTCCTTGAGTGGGACAATGCAGCCTTTCGGGCGGGCCTTCTTGCTTCGGTCCGTCACGGTCGGCCCCTTTCCCCGTCAAAGGTGCGCCCCGTCAATGCCTGCCAGACCGCAACGGCTTCGGGCGTGCGGTTGTACTCATGGCCGCGCTGAATGAACTCCGGAACGGAATTCGATTCGGCCAAGGCACGATCAAACGCTTCGCGATTGCCAACGAACGGCGGTGGACCTTCCCAAAAGAGCCGATCATCGTCACCCGGCAAGTCCTGGTAGTACGCGCTGACATCGGCTTCGTTGATCACTTGGCCTTGGCCTTTCGCGGGGTTTTTAGGACCTTCAGGGCTTCGAAGTGTTCGGCGTAGAAGTGCAGGGCGCGGCGCAAGATGTCCGTTGACTTCAATCGTTCGCGCTCCGCGAGCTTGTCCAAGAGGGCCCGATCTTCAGGCGAGAACCGAAGGCAATAAAGGGGATTTGCAGCCATGCGCTACCGTGTGACATACAGAGTATATCACGATTAGCGCGCGATCTTGGGCGAATCTGCGGGTTAGCAAAAGAACGGGCGAATGGACTAATCGGTTGACCGACTTTACTGTGGGCGGTACTCGGTAAGGCGCGGCTCCCATACTGTCAGGAAGTCTTCAGCCCAGAGTGGATGCTCGATGATCTTGTATCCGGATTGGTCCCTATCCAGCGGTCTTTTCCAGGGAATTCGGCCGCTGTTCAGTGCCGTGTACTCAAGCAGCGCCCTCAGCCGAACGTTGTCATCGCTGCCAAGCTTGGGTCCCAGAACGATATTTAGCGTCAACCCATTTAGTCGTTTATTATCCCCAATCGCGCCCAGAATGCGGCTTCTCGCTTCGGCATCCGACGGCGGGAAACGGTAGCCGACGAATACGATTGAATCAGCCAGCCTAATTTCCTTGAGCCCCTGCAACCATAAGGCCTTGAGCGGGCCATCCACGCATTCGTGCTTATTCGGGCCCGGGGCTGCAATGGCTATTTGATCGGAACAGCACAACGCAAGTTCCCAAGAGCGTTCGGGCTTCACATAACCCTTTGGCCATTCATTCTTCCACGCAACGCTGCCATGCAATTTCAGTGCGTAGGGCGAGTCCCCATATGTCTGCTGGAACATCGCGCCGTCGCTTGCTTCGCTTGGAATCGGTATCGGTACGTTCAGCATGTCGAGAACCGGGTCGTAATTGAAGGTTAAGATGGTGTGGTGGGCACCAGAATTCACCAATTTGTCCCTCCAAAGTCGGTACGCACCCCAACTTTCCGAGGTCGTATTGGAACGAGCCGCGAAGCGCCAGCACTGAAGGGCAACAAATCTGCGCGCTTCGCCCCTCAAATCCGAAACAACTTTAACGGCTTGCTCCTCGGTGTTGGGTTCAAACGTTTCCTCCAGCCCGCGGTAGACCAGAGCGCACATTTGGCGGCCGGCGCCGCTGTTGATGTCGTTGCTTGCAACATCAAGTAAGTCCAAGAATTCCTCGGCATCCGACCAAATGTCGTTATCGAGGCCGTACTTGTGCAAACGCAAGACTCTGCGAAACTCTGGGCGCTCGTCGATGCTTGGAATGGCTCCCGCAATCTGGTGAAGCGCGCGCTCTACCAAAAGGTCCTTCAGCAAGGGACCCCCTAGTGACTTGCTGAAACCTGAACCAAGTATCCACACCGTCACTTTTCGCCCGCCCGCACTGTCAGACATGTCGGCAGGTTACGATCGAAGCCAGAGAACTTGAAGCAACGGGTAGGCAACCCCATCGTCAGGCTCGCTAACACTCTAAAATCAGGAAGGTTTCAGGCAGTGTGGGATCACGCAGCTATTGAAATTGTTGTCCACCCGCCTTGGGGCCTTCAATTTGGGCTTGGCTTTGAGACATGCCAGGATTTTTAGCTGTGGGCTTTCCGATTGGGGTGTAGCGTCGTTGCCTTCAACGTGTTGGGGCCTTGGGTTAGGGATACCCGGCCTCGCGAACCATAAATCGGCCGGGGTTGTTGTGCCTCGGTATTGCAGGGGATAAACATGACTGAAAAGGTTGAAAGAATCGCGCGAACGGTCCTGTGGGTCACATTGGCGCTGGTGTTCATTGGTATTCCGATCGGCGTAGCTAAGAGCCAGTCGAGCGAGTCTGCCATAAGGGCGGGAAATGAAGGCCGAACTGAAGAAGGCCGATGACAAGATCGCCGACCTTTCAAAGCCGAAGGAACCGGAGCTGTTCCCCGCAACAGAAGTCGGACTTTTCCTAAGCGGTTTAGATTACACGTCATCGGAAGGTGGAATGACTTTCACGAACGCTTCAGCAAAAAGAGGAGTTCTGTGCCTGAAGGGTGTAGCCAAGAACACCAAGACCGCGATTACTACGGATTCAATTGCTGACTGCAAGGAGATCAAACCCTTCGAGTCAAATGTTCAATTGATGTTCAAGTTTGCAGCCAGTAGCTTGCGCAAGGCTTGTCCACAAACAGGTGATTGCGAGTTTTCGGTGAGCCCTATCAACAAGACTGAGCCTCGAAAATAGGCCATTCAGTCGCCGGCCGTCACGCGGCTAGCGTGGACAAACCATCCAATGGCGTTGCACGCCAGCCCTGGGCGCTCCAAAAGATCAAACCAAGAAGGTCAGCGGCTGCGACGCATTGAATCGCAGCCGCTTGCAGTGCGTGCGCGACGCGGTCGAGCAAGTCGCTTGGACTTGTTGCCGGATCAACGGACAGACACGTCGCCGTGTTGAGTGCTCTATTTCGCCAAATTGGGTGGCTTAGAGGCTCATTCAAGGTCTTTGACGTTCACGGTAAAGGCGTTCAATGCCGGCGCGTGCACGGCTTCCAATTGTGCGCGGGGCCTCGGGGACCAGAGGATTTTCCAGCGTGCCGTGGCCCTTTGGGTGCTTGATCGTCTGCTGGGCTACGGCGCGACCGGCGGCATCTAACTTAAGGACACGCCGTGGCGTTGGGTCGTTGCGCTGAACGCCGACCATTCGCATTTTTGAAAAGGCTTTGGGGGCCGGTCTCGTGAAAAACTCAGGCATAAGTAACTCCAAGTGAATCCCCCTGGCGTTCAAATCCAAGGGCTAAAGCCGCGTCAAAAATCATCTGTCGAACCTTTCGGCGGACTTTTAAGGGTAGGTCAAACTCGTGCATTAGGTCCCGCGTAGGGTCCGCAACGTGCAGCCAATGTGGGCTGGACTTGAAGTGCTCGCCGAAGCCAAGCAGTCACTTGTTCAAGGGTGGGAGCGCGGTTGAACACATCAAAGATTGCCATCGGCGTTTGCATGCGCTGAAAGTGGACGCACGCAAATGGCTCTGGACTTTGAGCCAAAAATGCGGAGCACATTTCCGCCAATTGAATCAATCATCGTACAAGGCCTTGCCGCACGTAGGACAAATGGTGCCTTCCACAACGGACCCGTCTTGACGGCGGGCAATGCCTAAGCGTCCGTCTCGCTTCCAGCCACACTTGCAAGGGCCTGGCGCGAATGAGCCGTCGAAGTGCACGACGTTGCCACCGTCCCCCTTGGCTGCGGGCGGTGGTGTGGGTTGCTCCGCGGGGGTTGCATTACGTGCCCGGGCCGCGGCGTTCTGAGCGTCACAAGTGGCCTGGTGCGCCTCGGCAGACGCGCCCTTGAGTCCAGTCGCGGTGAGCCCAGCCCAATTTGACATCACTTCCCCTTCGTCATTGCGAGCGGTGTCTGCCACTCGTTGACGCGTCGTTGATTTGCTTCGGCTGTTTCACTTTCGGCGGGCAGCGCAGTAGCTTGGCCTACCTTTCCGTCGCCAGAAGACAGCGAATTGTGGATCATGCCGCTGCCTTGGCGCACCAATTCGCCGCTGTTCATGCCTTCTTTGGTCATTGCCAGCGGTTGCTTCCAAGCCGGGAGATCGGCAGGCTCGGGTGCTTTGCCCGACGGGGTGTCTTTGACAGTGAGGTCCAAGCTTCTATTAAAAGGGTCGTTGGCTCTTGCACCCTGAATTGGCGGCAGGTCTTGCGTGCGGGTGGCACGTGCGGCGCCTGCATCCAAGTGGGCTTGAAAAAGTGCTTCCTCGAGTGGATCAGTGTGAATCATTGTTGTCTACCTTGCGGCACAGGCCGCCATCTGTGCGAAAATCGAGCCGTTTTGCTGGTCCCACTGGGGTGCTTTGTCCGGCAGTGGGTTGACGCAATTCGCGTTCAAAATCGCCGTAACCGCTGTTGACGTGTCCGTACCAAAGAGAGCAACAAGCTGCCGAACGTGCGGCAATGCCGCGTCGTACGCCTTCCGCTTGGTATCGTGCGCGACTTGGACAGCTACGTTGTGCTTTGCCTTGACGGGTGCGAATTCACGCTCAACGGCGGCCAAATTGGTTCGGGCACTCTCTACAGCCGACTGTGCCTGTTCGACGGCTCGAGCATTCAGCTCGACTTGATCGTCCAAGGTCTCAACGCGATCACGAGCTTCGGTCGCGGCGCGTCGTGTGTACTCGCTGGGCTTTTGCGCGCGCGCCTCGCGAGCAGTGCCCAAATTGGTATCCGCGGCGTCGTGCTCGGCTGTTAGCTGGTTGCCCTTGGCTACTAGCTCTCTTAGTCGCGACTCGGACGAGCCCAGCGTCGAGCGAGCGCGATCGACAGTGTCTCGGAGCGTTTCGTATTCACTCATGGTGTACGTTCCCTTGGGCGGCGAGCCCTAGTTCGGCCTCAAGACCCGGTAAGCCCCGCTCGACGAGCAGGTTTAGGGTTGAAGACATCGAAGGTTTGAGTCCACCCGACCGCTCGGTTATCCGTTCACGGACCGTCTCTAGGCGGGCTTCCAGCTTCGGAGTTATTGCGATTGTGGTGTAACTCATCACTGGTAGTCTAGCAGACCTACCAACCGGCGCAATTACATGGACTAAATTTTGCATGTTATGGCTGAATTGGGCTTCAGAATAATGAGGATACTGGACCAGGGCCTCACAAAGGCTGTGTGGCGCGTCTGATCCATCAAATGCCCACGAAACAGCCTGTTTCAGGAGGTCGCGTACCCCTTGCTCGGATCTGGCTACAGGCGCCAGCAGCCCGACTCGAGCACCGCCAGCATTCGAGGCCCCTCGGGGTGGGCAATGATCGGGGCCTGACCTGGCTTTTGAGCTGGCAACGATACGCCTTTGACGTACGGCGTCAGGTTGCCAGGACCCTTGCGGAGGCTGAACAGCGCGCACCCCAAAGGCGCGACAGCCGGCCGTGCCCTCACGCACTTGTTTGGCGATCTGGCTCACCCTGGCTTGGCTGATCCCGAATTGCTTCGCGAGCCTACCGTGGCTCCAAGGCGGGGAGGGGGCGCGGCCCATACCAACTTTGAACGGGACCCGGGGCGCGCGGGCGAGGATGCGACAGAGCTCCGCGTAGGCCTCCAGTGACAACTTGGTGCGAACGCGTTCGATCCGTATGGGCGGGATTGGGATCATACCTTACTAAAACTGGGCTGGCGCGCCTTCGGCTCCATTGCTGGCGGCAAAAGGTCAGTGGACGGCAGGCGGTTGCCGCGAGACACATGCGTGACGTGACGCGAAGGACACCAATTCAGGAGATGTCCTGACGCGGGTTCACCTAGGCCAGTTTTGGAAAGCGGCGTCATTCGCGACACGGTCTGGTGAGACAGGGGGGTCTGACGCGCGGTGTCGCAAGTGACCTAGTTTCTGAGAATGTCCTCGCGTGAGACTTTTAAGGAGGGTTTTCGAAATGTAGGTCATTCGCGTCAATATCGCGTCACTCGCCGCCCGTGCTGGAAAATGGGGTTGGAGTGAAGCCTGTAATCCTGAGTCCGCGCCATTGTCGAACCGCCGCGGTTCTAGTTGTCGCACAGCCACGGTCCTGCAGCGCCTTTGCTCGCATCCTGTCCGACTGCGCCTCGCGCCGGTTGTCGCGGCACCAACCTTCGTATGCGTGCCTCAGTTGATTGGACTCGATCTTGAAGTCGGGTCCGAATTCGCACCGCTCGTCGAGGAAAGACTCGAAGCTGGACATCTCCCGCCGGTAGGCCTCGCCACTCTGTCGGACCGCCTCGCACGTGCCTAGTCGTTGCTGTTGCCATTCCAAGCAGCCGCGGACGGACCAAGCGAGGACGGCGCGTAGGACTTCAGTGGGCCTTAGGCGATCACGCATCGTCTTGTCCTCGCAATCGAAGGGCACATCTAGCGGAATGCGGCGCAGTCGAACCCAGAGGCCCTCATCACCGTCACGCACTTTGGGTGCGTCGTTGGCCGCGAGCCAGAGCGCGAATCGGGGCTTGAAGGATACTTCGGCCTCGTACTTGGCTGCAGCCGTGAGTTTGTCCCCGCCGCTAACTTCCTTCAGTAGGGCTTCGTCGAACTTGGCCCCAGCTTGGAATTCAGACGAGCACACGAAACGGGCGCCAGCAAGCCGCACAAGGTCGCCGCGGTTGCCGCCTACGGTGGTTTGCTTGAGCCAGGTCGTGGAGGCGGCCGTTTCGGCGTAGGTGCCCAAAGTGTGGCCAATCAGCTCGATGAAAGTACTTTTTCCGGTGCCGGGCTGCCCGTAGAGGAAAAAGAAGGCCCTTTCCGTGGCCTCGCCCACGAGAGAGTAGCCAACTGCCCGGCGAATGAACGCGGCTAGGTCCGGGTCCTCGCGCACAGTCTCGTCTGCTGCTCGAACACGCGTAATGTCCCGCAGGTAACTGTCAAACAGGTCCGACTTTGCGTCGGGGTCATAGTCAACCGCCACGATGCGAGAGCATAGGGCCGTGCGATCGTGCGGTAACAAGGCTCCCGTGCGCAGGTCGATGATTCCGTTTTGCGCGTTGAGCAGCCACGGATCGCTGTCCAAATCGTCCAATTTCACAGGAACACGGCTCTGAGAAAGCGACAGAATTTCGGCGATGCCGTGGTCTGAATTGGTCTTTTGTGCGTGCTGAAAATACGGCTTTCTCGCATCGGGGTCAATGCCCTTGAGCGAATCAAACAGGCCGCGGGCGGTTTCCTTGGCTGATTCCTTAATCTCACCGTTTTCGGAGGGTGCCCAGCGCTTGCCGTCCCGAAATTAACCACAGTCTTTTGGCGTGACAGTACCGGACATTCTCACCGTGTTGCTGAACGAACAACTCTGAATTCCCAATGCCGTTCAACTTATCGCGCGGCAGCTCGGCTGTGGACCAGGACTGAACCTCTTTGAACAGGCCGTCAAAGGCCTTGTCGTTAGCGAGGTGTTCCCCCGGTTTGACAGTTGGGTCGCCGTACGCACGTTCGAATCTTGTGCAAAAGACCTGACTCGGTCCACGGCGGTTCGCAACGCATATTGTACTCGAGCATGATCTCTCGCGCCTGCCCTTGTGAAAGCCCGAATCGAACGCACTCGCACGCCACCTGATACGTCTGTGCGTCACCACCCTGGCCTTCGATGGCGCCCGGTACCTTCGCGATGTACGCACGCGCGCGTCGAAGGACTTCGGGACTTGCATCGGGAATGTCGGACAAAAGGGCCGTATCGTTCGCCTTGATCTTGAGCTCGTTGACGAGCCACTCAGGCACCTGGGCGGGCTCAGCGAAGGTCCAGGTGTACTTGCCGCCATCTGGTATGTGCGGGTATTGACCGGGTGCTATCGCACTTGGGTGGACCACGATGTAGTTATTCCCGCGAATAATGTCGATTCCGGGCTTACCCTTCAGGTGCGCCCTTAGAGGCTCTGTCGTTGTGCACTTGAGTAACATATGGGTGCCCTTACTCGCCGTAGTTTGTGTGAGCGTTTCGGGCAGGTTCAGTTGGCTTGGGTCACCCCCGTTTCTTGGATCAAAATCGACACCCAACCACGCAGAACCAAGGACCAGCCCGATATTCGCGTCCGGGCATTGGCTCCACCAACGTCGAATCACTTCGGGGTCGCGGGTTGCGTCGTTTTTGCCGTTAGGTACAAGCGAGCCAAGAGGTTCCTTGCGACCAGATACCAAAGGTAGAACGGCGCCGTATTGCTGCGCGTACATCAAGGCCCAATCGAGTTTCGTGGGTTCGGGCACGGGCGGCGCGGGCACGAGCGGAGGGGGAGTGACTTTTGCTTTAGCCGCGCGCCAGCGCGCGACCGAAACTTCGATCGGTTCGGCACTCGGCTGATGCTGGGCCTTGAATTCGTCTACTTCGCCTTCTGACGTGAACCCTAAAGCGCGGGCTTCGCTACTCAGCGGGGCCACTAAAGGGCCTCCGCGGACTTTCCGTTGATATATGCCTGGTAGAGTTCCCAAGCTTTGGCGGGCGGAGGTTTCGGATTCTGTATGTCCACCCAGGGCTGGAAGCCTAGGGGCGATTTTGCCGCTCGATCGGCTTCGCGTTGTGCTTCGAGATCGGGTCGTTCTTCGATGAACTTTGCAAACAGCTTCGATAGTCGGTACTGGCCACCGCCCGGGCGACAAAGTTCCTCGTGGGGCGCGCCCGAGCTGTAGTACGAAGCGCAGGCTTGAACCAAGTCAACGAGCTTCTCAGAGCCGTGTTCGACAAATAGCGGGAAACTGGCCTTGAGCCAGTGTTTGAACTCGTTCGACGCATTGGAAACAAGGTGTGCCCATGCATTTACATCCTGTTCCGTGTAATGCGGTAGCGCCCCGGCCTGTTTTCGCACCAGAAATTGCGCGATCACGAGCTTGTGCCCCGCCTGTGCTTGACCGAGGCAGCCCAATTCGACCCACAAGTCGAAAAGATGCTGCATGTTGACAGCATTCAACTCGATTCCGTCCGCGTGCGCGGCCCCAAGAACCGCGAAAAACCAGCAGGCTCGATCGTTGATCAGGTCGCCCAGAAACTTGAAGTACGCGGATTTCATGTATTCAGGTGGGGGCGGTGGGGCAGGGTGTTCTCGAGTCATCGGGTTTGCTCCTAATGCCAATGCAAGATGCGCATGCGCAAACATCACAGCACCGGCTTTCCGTAGGTGATACCCAACCGAGCCGCGAGCGGCTCCAATATCGTGAGTGACGTTGATTTGATGCACTTGCCGAGAATGAATCGACGGCACGTATTGACGCAGAGGCCCGAATGCCTCGCGAGTTTTAGCGCACCCTTGCATTGACGCGGTGGTTGCTGTTGCAGTTCCAGATTTAGGTTCATGTTGATTTCCTTGGCACGATGGTGCCTGTTTGAAGTGCTCGGGCGAATGGGTCCGGGCTTGAGTTCTTGGCGCGCACGCGCGGTGCAGCGGGATGCGCTTCCAATGCGCGCCTGACATCCGACGGCCAGTACAACCGACGTTGACGGGCACCACGACCACAGGCCGCCACGTGTGCGCGAAGCCAGCCGTCGCTTGCCGTTGGATAGAGTGTGCGGATGTCCTCGCCGGTTCGCGGTGCATCCGGGTCAGCACTTGGCGTGACGAGATCCGCGAAAACCGCACGCAGCTGCCCCACGGTCAGCATTGCGATCGGTGTGTCGTCGTTGATCATGTGGGGCACAGCACCGACCCTCCGATTTCAGCTAGTCCCAGTTCGCGTCGCACGAACAACCGGCGGCTCAGTGACCTGGCAGCCCTTGCTATCGTCGCAAGCGCTTCTGAGACGCGTCCTGGCTCGACGCAATCGCGAAGCGCGTTCCAAGCCTGGGCCACCGCTTGGCACACGCGTGCAGTTCGTAACGGCTTGGCACTCGGAGCAGGGGGCTGTTGCGTCGCCGAATACCGTCTGGCTAGGCGCTCGGCTTCCGATAACTCGGAATACTCACTCAGCCAGTTATTCGCTGGTTTCTTGAACTCTCTGTCGAGCATTCATCCACTATGAATGCCCGCAGTTCACGGTTCGACGGTACCTTGTTGAGGGTCCCTCTTATTCACGGCCTTGACCCGCACCATTTCGCGTTGCAGTGGATGGTGCGTCTTGCCGCCGCCCGCCGACACACGTTCGTCGCTCAATTCGAGGTTCCAGAATTTCAGCAAAGCGTTGAGCGCTTCCCATTTGCCCCGTCCGTGCTCCCATACTTCGAGTACGCGTTTCGCTGCGTCTGCCGCGCCCTCAGGTTTGGACAACATGCACTCGTGACACAGCATGTTTAGAAAGAACTCTGGGTCAGGCGCGGGCCGCGTTTCGACGGGGTCGTCGGCGTGGGATAGACCCGCAAGTCCGACGACCCCGTCAACATTCTCGAGTACCCTCAGGCGCTTTGAACGCGTGCTGTCCAACTTCTCTACCGCTTTACTCAAGACCGATACGACAGCCAGAGGGTCACGTTTCCAGTGTTCTTGGAATCGTGCGAACAGTCTGTTCAGCTCTTGGTTCGCGCGATCAACGTCGGCGTAGTACTGATCGGCAGCCTCGCCGTTGATAGTGGCGGAATCGTCGTCTCGCGGGGGCATCGCCGCCGCGATGGCCTCCAGGGCGCAAAGGTACTTGTCCGACGGCTCGTAATGTCCGGATTCAAACCGGCTGATATGAACCTGAGAGAAACCTATGCGCTTGGCGAGCTGCACTTGTGAAAGGCCAAGCGCCTTTCGTCTGGCGACCAATTTGACGTTAATGCCCATTTCGTAGAATATAACATTTGTTATAATATAGTCAAACAACAGAATAGCCGGCCGATATCTGCACGTCACGGTCAACGGGTCCCGCACCCGGTGGGCAAACTCGTCAAACGGCCTAGTGCAGCGCAGATTCGCCCCAAAAATAGGATCAGTTCCTGGGATCGCAAAATGAGGCACGACCTGACTTGGGGTCAATGGCCCTTGTGAGCGCTGTCGAATCGCCCGATCATGGGGACAATGACGGCGAAACGCGTATCGCGAAACGAAGCCAACATGGCACGCTGGCGGTTGACTCTGGCACCCGTTTTGATCGCGACACTTGCCGGTTGTCGCCGTTCTCCTGCAAGCGGTGGTGAGCACGTTGCACCGGTTGTTTCATCCGCTGCGCAGGACGCGGGCGTGCCTGCTTCGGGTGTAGCTGCGCAGCAAGTTCCGCATACGCAAACACAAAGCGTTGCCAAGTTCGTGAAGGACACATTGAACGAGTGCGTAGACTTCACGATTCAGCTGGCCCCGCCGGTGGACGCGGGCGCAGACTGGAAACCCCCAAGTAGTGAGAAACTTGCAGAGCAAGTGTCGAATCTCTTCAAGAATGACAAGAGCGTGTTGCGAATCTCGAAGCCGTGCGCCGAACAATTCAGCGACCGAACGGCACTTGCATCGTGCAGCGCTACCCAGAACGTTACGAGCCAGCGAGGCGACGCCGTGACCGTACAGATCCTCAGTCGCTATTACGACTTCAGTAACCTTGACGAAGATGATCTCTACATGAAGCAATGCCTTGAGCTGCACGGCGATTGGCAGGCGGTTTCACGAGAATCGAACGAGTACCGCCGTGCTCGACTCCGCGCGAATGCCCGCAAGCTCGGGAAAATCACCGACAAGGCGATCGAGTAAATGCTTCACAGAACCGTGGTCGCAGGTCCGGACCTTATGACTCCTTCGCCGTCGCCGTTCTCGCCCTTAGCCAAGGTCATGGTGACCGGCGAGGGGTATAGGGATGCCCTAGCGAGGGCAGCGGAACGGTAAGGGGGGTCTTATCCCACGCCTGCGCGCGGCCGATGGAGATCGAGACAATGGCCACCACAGTCATCGTTCTGGTCGCGATAGCCGTCTACCTTCTGCCCACGCTCAACGCTATGAGCGCTCACCGCACCAACACGGGCGCGATCTTCTTACTGAACCTTTTCCTTGGCTGGACATTCGTTGGATGGGTCGTGGCGTTGGTGTGGTCGCAAACGAAGGCTCGGGCCTGACAATTGTCCCGGACTACCAGTGTCCGGATGATCGACCTATATCGGGTGCGCTTGGAGCATAATGTACCGGAACTGTTGCCAGTGCCCGAACATGCGCGCATACTGAACATGCGAGGTCCACATGGCACCCGTGCAGCAAGACGTAGAAATCACCCGTAAGCAGATCGAAGACGAGGCCGAGGAACTCGCCAGGAATTCG
This sequence comes from uncultured delta proteobacterium, assembly GCA_963819085.1. Taxonomy (GTDB): domain Bacteria; phylum Myxococcota_A; class Polyangia; order Polyangiales; family Polyangiaceae; genus FEN-1139. The sequence goes on along the minus strand of CAWFUX010000035.1, from coordinate 295,751 downwards.
TCTATGCACAGTTCTGCGCGAGAGGCCTGGGCGCGGGTGAAACAAGGCGAACTCGAAGGTACCTTGTTTGCTTCACGCTTGTCGCGCTTGTTCTTCTTGCTGGAAGACTTTGAAGCGCAACCGGTGGCAGCTGAGTAGCTGTGCCTATTCGAGAGGGGTCGCCTAAGGCCTGCTTCGACAGGTTCGTCGGTCACGTTCAAGATTTGGTTGCTCGAGTTTTGGACTCGACGCTGTACGTCGCGCACCGAATTCCAGCCGGCGCTGGCCTTCACTGTGACATGCAATTGGGTGCGTTTGGCGACAAGGCCGTGAAACTCAAGAGCACGACGCACAGCAGAATCTACCTGTACATGGCTCAAGATTTGGTGGCCATTCAGGCTGGCGGCCAATTCGAGCTGAGGACGCGAAAGTACTGGTACAAGGTCTATGAACGCGAGCCGGAACTGGAGGACGACCCGCTTTTCCGTTGGGAGTATGCACCGGGCGAGTGTGGTTCGCATTGCAGACATCACTTCCACGTAGGCAAAGGCACAGCTCAGAAGTCCGTTTGTCTGCCGCTCGGCAACTCCGATGTAGACCTCAACAAGATCCACATTCCAACGCGGTACGTGCTTATTGAGGATATCCTGCGGTTCTTGATCGCAGATCTCGGCGTGGCACCGCTAGCCGCTGATTGGGAGACCCTACTAAATGACTCTGAGCGAGCCTTTTTCACTGAATTTAGCTCCAAGGCGTCATTGCCTCCCTGACACTCCCGGCGCTCGTCCCACGTGACACCCCGATACGCGGTCATGGCTCGCCGTCCTCGGGCGCTTCGGACAGCTCGGCGGGTGGCCTGCAGGGTTCCGCCGCCGGGTTCGCATTAGACTTGTCGCTACGCCTCGCGTCCAGCTGGGCCGCTAGCTGCCCCACTAGCTTGAAGTCGCCAACCGCCACTGCGGCGTTCAGAGCGTTGGCTAAGGCAAGGTCAAGGGGATCGAAATTGGGATCGAAATTGCTGGATCGTTGATCCGAGTTGACTCGATTTGGGTCGATTTCAGGGGACGAGCCCTCCGGCCAATCTTCATATTCCTCGATAAATTCAGCGTTTCCCGCGTCGAAATCGGTTTCAAATCCCCTTGGGGTCACTGAATCGAGCCGTTTCGAATTAGAATAATCCCGTTCCTACGCGGCTTAGGCGAATCGGGATCGGGCGCTCACTTGAGCTCTGGCATTCCCGTGAAATCGGGCGGGGTTTGCCCTGATCTGTCGTGCGAAAGTGCGTATAGCCGTTGTGATGCGCGGCAATCTGCGCATCGAAGCGAGTCCCGTAACAGGGCCTAGCATCTCCCTCGGGTGCCGACGGATCAGGACTTCTTCCGTCGGGGCATACGATGTAGCCGCCGAGATCGTCAACGATGAGGCAGATTCTTTTTTCCATGTAGACTCGGTCAGCTCGGCATGCACAGAGCGTTGCGTGGGATGACTTTGGCGAGGCCGCCAATTCGCAGTTGGAGCAAGCATCTCATACGGCCAACCCGTGAAGCCCAGTACTATTTCAGAAGAATCAATTCGGCGGGCCGCAGTCACCGATTTCCAGTCAGTGGCTGGTCAGCCCGGTGCCAGCGGATGCCAGCTGCACGCTAGCGGATGCCACGCGGTGGGCCGCGGATGGCACGATAACTAGGTAGACATGAGCGGAAAGCCATTTTCGATTTAGTTGACATAATATATCTTATGCGAACTAACTAAGTTGGGAATTGCCAGGGAAATTGCGGGTCCGCTGGGCGTTTGCGAATTGAAGCGTCCAGATGGCGTCTCGGCGATTGCGCCGTCGATCGTAAGAATTACCAGTGAAGCGAGCTGCCTGCGGGTCGTCCCAAAAGGTCCGGACTACTCGGTTCCCAGTTGTCTACAGGCTTCGTCAGATGCAACGCTAAGAGCTTGCCGCCGTTGGTCAAAATGAAGGCTCGCGCCCCGGCCACACCAGCTTGGGCAGAAATCCCATCGGTCGCGTGGATTCCATCAATGACCCGGCCGTCAAGCGGGTTAACCAGAAATATCCCGAGCTGGGACGCTGTCACAAGTAGTGCACCGCCAAAGGACTGAGGACTATGCACGCCTCCCTGAGGCAAACGGCTGCGCCAAAGAACCGTTCCGGTTTCTGGTTCAAGACCCCAAAGCCCAGTTGTCCCAGAAGCTGCGATCAAGATCTTTCGTGCCGGTAGCGCTGGCGGCCCTGAAGCTCGCAGGTGCGACGGCTGCTGCCAGAGCATTAGGCTCGTAACCCCAGAGGCTAGCGAATTGCTCCAGACTTGAGCACCGGTCTCGGCATCGAGGGCAAATACTCCGCCTTGGATGCTAGCCACGTAGATCGCGGGCCCGCCCTCGAGCATGTCGGGAACGGGAGTTGTGTCGACGTCCAAATACTTGGGAACGTCGCCTACGACTTGTTCGGCTTCGGAAGCCAAGTTGACCGGCTGCCAGCGCTCAGCACCTGTTTCGGCGTCGTACGCCATGACAACGCCGTCACTGAAGCCAAGATAGACTTTGTCTCTCCACACCAGGGGCCCGGAATACCCCGCGATTTCCATGCCTGCAGCGGGTGTTCGATGTTGCGACCAGCGAAGCTTCCCTGACTTTGGATCAATGGCCAACACCGTATCGTTTGCGTTCACGAAGTACAGCGTTCCCTTGGACAAAACTGGGCGTTCGGCGACTTCCGAGTTTGTTTCGAATCGGTAGATGAACTGCCCGTTGTTGGCGGCAACCTTGTAAAGTGCCCCGTCGTTGGAACCAAAATACACCGCATTGTCACTGGGGTCGTAAAGTGGTGTAGACTGTACGGCCCCCGTTGTTTCGAACCGCCAGAGTGTGCGACCGCTCTGGGCGTCCAGTGAATATAGGCCGTTGTCGCTAGAACCGACGAACACACGCATTCCCAATCGGTCTACCTCGACGCCACCCCTCTGATAAGCTTCGCCGAATTGACGGATCGGAGCCACTAGCGGCACTTGGTAAACAACGCTCAATGAGCCGCTGGGGCGGTTAACCCACTGGGGCTGTTCCGGTTGAGCTCCGCCGGACAAGAAAGACGCTTCGCAGCCGACCAGGATGGGCAAAATCCCGAGGCTCGCGAGGAGCAAATGGCGCATCCGGGATCTCACTTGGGTTCTTCGGGCGCATCGCCCGGCGGGCCCCCGGCGCCCTTTTGTTTGAGGTTGTCGAGCATACGCTGAAGTCGCGCGGGATCTTGACGAAGCAATTCTGACAGGTCGGGCGACGCCGCAGCAGCAACTGCGGAAGGATCAATTTGCGACAGTGCCTCCTGGATCGGCCGTTTGAAATAGTTGGCCGCTGCGGAGTCCTTATCGTCACCTAAGCGCTTTTGGGCCTTTTGGAGCAATTCCTTTGCGTTATCCTTCTTACCCTGCGCAACCAGAACCCTAGCTTGATGGTAGAGGCCTAGAACGGCGAACTCCAATGACCCCTCGAGATTCGAGAGTTCTCGAAACGACTTGAGCGCCCCCTCGAGGTCGGCCTTGGCCTCCAGACAAAATCCGGCTCCTTCGATCGAACGACCGCGAACTTCCAAGTCTTTTTGCGCCAAGCTGCTGAGGCGAACTTGACGATATAGGCTCTACGCATCATCGTAGGCCTTTTGATCGTACTTGACGCCCGCGAATTGCAGGCGCGCATAGTCACCGGCGCCCGTCCTGCCGAACTTGTCGATGGTGTCTTGTAGTTCTTTTCGGCCGCGCTCAGTCGTTGTTCGGAGTCCGGGAACATCGGACGGTTGTCCCAATGACGCAATTCATCTGGAATCGACTTTGCGTCTTCCTCATCCCCAACTGTTCCCGATTGGGCGACGACCCCCGCCATTAATGAATCTGCTGACTTCGAAGCTTCTTGCCGCTGATAGTAACGCACGCCTTGCACCCCAAACATCGTCAGGATGACACGATACCATGCCCACTGGAGCCAGCGAAAATTCTTGCGAATCCAGAGTGTTACGGCATGGGTAGTGCGGACGAAAATATCATCGAGTCGTTCGGTGGCGTCGAGCCCTGCGGATGTAGCCGCGATGCGAGCTCGATCTCTTTCTCGCTTGGACTGCCGATCGGCGGCGGCCTTGGCTCTTAGGCGCGCATTGCGGTCGCGAATATCCTGCGAGCGATACGTCCCGCTTGACTCCGCTGAAGCCGAATTGGGGCTGTCCTGTTCAGGTTGTTGTTTGGCGCGCCGCTGCTCGCGACGCGTACTTTCTTCGTTTTCGTTCGCCACCGCGGGCCTCCATACCACGCTTCGGACGGTCGCCCACTGCCGAATTCCGGCCTGGAGCGGTTCCTAGTAGTTCGCGACAAGCCCGTGCCCTTACTCCGGCGCGTTGTCCGGACTCGAGTCGGGCGACCAATGCTGCGGAGCTGGTGGTGGAAGTTCTGGCGCCAGTGGCACTACTGCTATGGCCTCAACTTTGACCCCCGAAGTCGCGAGGATATCGAGCGCAACCGAACGGCTTTCGATCCAATGAAATGCGGCGGGCACTAACTGATGAAGCTCGACCAAGTCGGCTGTTACCGGTACCGAAAACACCAGCGGCGATTGAGTATTCGAGTTGAAGTTACGAAGTGTTAGAGATTGAGTGTTAGAGGATTGAATTGACATGTCCGTAACTGGCAAGATGCGGACTTGCCCGGGGCCGGAGCCTTGATTCATTACGCGAAGTAGCAGTCGTAACCCGGTGGATTGACTTCCGTAACTCGCGAGGAATAACCAACTGAGCACGAGTGCCGATGTTTGCATTGCGCGAGAGCGTCGTCTAGATCACCGGGTTTGGGCCCACCCACGTACTGAAGGACCTTGGCCTGCATCGCAATTCCAAGTCCGCCTGGGATAGGATCCGGTACACCCAGGAAACGCAACAAGGGGCGCGCTATTTCTTCGCGAGCATGCAACTTGACGAGCGCTTTGGCCAGGGCGACTCTGGCGTTCTGATACCGCTCCTCGGCAAACGCGTGCACTAGAGGTCCACGAGCGGCCTCGTCACCGATATCGGCCAACGTGGAAGCAATTTGAGGTCTGAGTCGGACATCGTCTAAACTTGCGATTAGTCCCGGAACCACTGACTTTGCACGAAGCCGCGCGAAGGCCGCCAGCAGCCAGCGGGAGCGTTGATAATTACGAGCCCCTGGATCCCTCCACCAAGTCACCAATCGATCGAGCCCGCGCGGATCTCCGGAATCAGCCAGAGCTAATGCGGCTAACCGGCTAAAATTCAGGTCGTGCCCGGCTAACAAGTCATAAACGAGTGGAGCACCCTGCCCTAGCCGCGTCAGCGACAGCGCGCACCAGGCTCGAACGGTTGCGTCTTCATCCCTCGTTAGAGCCAAACGCAGAGCCGGGGCGGCACTCGGGCGATTGAGTTCAAACAGGAGTTCGGCGGCTTTGCGCCGAATGGCTGAGTCAGCGTCGTCGAGCAGACTGGCAATTTCATCGACTGCATCACCGTCGCCCGCCACACCTCTTAGGATTGCATTGGGCCAACCCTTGCCTTCGGACCGAAGGCCTTGCGCCTCGTATTGCCCGTGTGAAGCGCTGAGCTCGCGTTGGCGAAGCCGCATTCGCTCGAATCGCTCATGCTGAGTCGCCGAGAGGTCATGCTGCTGCGATGGTTCGGCAAGGACATCGAACAGCTGACAGGCTCCAATCAGTCGGGCGCAAATCAATCGGTAATTGCCCTCGGCCAGCATTACTTGCTCCTCGGTCTCGGCCAGGGCCAGCCCCGGGCCCGATTCGGATTTGCCCGAGAGTAAGGGACCAATGTTGCGTCCCCGCAGTCGGGGCGGTCGGGGTACATCGAGGGCGGCGAGCAGCGTTGGCAGCAGATCGATTGTCTGTACCGGTTCGTTCACCACATGCGCTTTGAACAAGTCGGGCGAGTGAATGATCAATGGCACACGCACCTGCTCCTCGTAGACCGTCGTGCCGTGATACCGTCCCCCGTGGTCGCCAAATTCTTCGCCATGGTCGGCGCTTAGAATGATCAGTGACTTGGGCCTCGACCTCAGGAAAGCTGCCGTAATCTGCCCGATTGTCGCATCCGCGTAGGCAATCTCGGAGTCGTAGCGGTCGATATCGCGCGAGCCGAAATCCATGCCTTCGTGGGCTTCATAGGGTTCATGCGGGCCAAAAAGGTGAACCCAAACGAACAAGTGCTGCTCGCCCGGCGCGGACCCTAGATATTGAATCACTTGTTTTGCACGTGCCGGACCTTCCAAAAACTCGACCTTGCGATATTCAAAGCCTAGGAAATTATTCTTGAATGGCTCAAATCGCTGCGGATCGATGAAGAATACCGCTGGCGGGTAGAATGCCGCGGTTCGATAACCGTAGCGCTGCAGCAAGGTCGCCCAAGTGTCGGAGTCTGCCCCAGCGCCCTGCAGCAGTAGCGGGCGCATGTACTTGCCCGTCATCAGCGACGTGACGGAGTAAGAGGTGTGAGGCGTCGGCGCGTAGGCGTAGTTGAACCGCACCGCATTGGCCGCTAGTTTGTCGATATTCGGCGACGTCTTTCGGCCATATCCGTAGGCTCCCAAGTGATCGGCACGCAGCGCATCGACGGTGATCAGCAATACGTCGCGTCCCCGGAGCGAGAACCCCGCCTCAGAATCCTCGTGCTTTGCATCAATCGGAATGCAGGACGTATCCCAATTGTTGGCGTCACATTTTGCCAAGGGCGGCGGTGGCGCGAGGCGCGCCGCCAATCGCACTCCCTGACCTAAAAGGGGCGCCTTCTCGAGCAGAATTAGTCGAAAATTGTCGTAACGCGCAAGATCTTGGCTGGCGCGCGGGGCAGTCGCCAAAAGCGCCACGCACGCGGCCGTCGTGACCAGCAACCCCCCGGTTGTCAGCGCTTTGTTTATTGGCGCTGCGTCACGGAATGGCCACTCTGACTCTGCTGCGGTCAGCCAGCCCAGCGCCGGCGCCAAGAGCAGCGTGGTAATCGCAAGTGTGACGTGAAAGCCCGGATAGAGCCGAACCAGGACAAACCGATTCACGAATTCGAGTCCAAGCAGGCCCATTACGGCTAGCGTCGCGGCAATGCGCCTTCGGCGCCTGATCAGATGGGCAAAGTGAGGGCTTGCCCATGCGAGCACCCAGGCCGTACCAATTCCGACCAAAGCAACCAATCCCAGCCGCTGACCGAGGCTCGACAAATGTCGCCCACCGCCAACTGCCCAAGCCGCAGTGCCGCTCCCTAGAAGTCCCACTACGGCAAGCACCCACCGCGACTGTGGCTGCTCGTCAGCGCTTTCTAGGCACGCGATCAGAAGTGAACCCATGAGGCCCGCGGCAGCCGCCAACGGCAAAACCAACGGCGCCAGATTCACAACGCCGTGCTGCAGTTCCCACTGGCTCGTAATTTCCCTGCGAAACCACAGCAATGTGACGATTGTTTCGATTGTTACGCAGAGACACGCCGCATAAATGCCTCGGAGCGCGCGAGCCGTAGTCATTGACGACAACTAATCAGATCCTAAGCCGGCGTACCCGGAACCGAACAGGGTTGAAGTTTAGCCATCAGCGGTCAGCTGTCAGCGATCCGCAGTCAGCCGGGATTCTGAAATCCTGATTGCTGAAGTCTGAATGCTGAAGGCCATGAGTACAATTGGGTCAGACGTACTCGACGTTCATAATTTCATACTTACGACGCCCAACCGGCAGCACGACGCTAATCTCGTCCCCAATCTCTTTTCCGATGAGCGCGCGTGCCAGTGGGGCCGAAATCGATATCGTGCCTTGAGACAAGTCTGCTTCTTCAGCCCCCACTATTCGGTACGTGAATTCTTCCTCCGTGTCGATATTCAGCAGCCCTACGGTTGCACCAAAGCGCACTCTGGTACCCGTTAGGCGGCTGGGATCGATTATTTCGGCGCGGGACAGCTTGTCCTCGAGGTCCTTGATACGGGCCTCGATCATGCCCTGTCGCTCCTTGGCCGCGTGGTACTCAGCATTTTCACTGATATCACCGTGTTCCCGCGCCGTTTCGATATCGCGAGAAATCCTCGGGCGCTCCTCTTTAAGCCTGACAAGCTCTTCGCGCGACTTTTGAGCCCCTTGGGGCGTCATCGGAACCTTTTCCACCTCGGTCATGACCAGGGCGTTTTAGCCCATGTCCACCGACCGGCAAGGTGGGCGGTAATTCCCTGGCTCACTTCTCTTGCGTATCGACCGTTGAACCGCTACCACCAGCGGCGCATGCCTATGTTCCGCTGGCTCATTTTGGGTCTAATTCTTGGGGTCGGCTGTGCCAGCCACCAGACCGAACCTGCAACTGCTCAACATTACACCGAAAACGCTCGCCGGGCCTACGAGGCCGCCTTGGACGAATTCAACGATCGGTCCTGGGAGAGCGCTACCTCGATGTTCGAGCAGGTAAAGCGGGAATACTCCTACAGTCGTTACGCGCGGCTGGCGGAATTAAGATTGGGCGATATTGCCTACGAACAGCAGAAATATCCCGAAGCCGTCACAGCGTACCGCAGCTTCATCCACGACCACCCCAACGACGCTGATGCTGGCTATGCTCGGTTTCGTGTCTGCAAAGCACTATTCGAGCAAACAGGTGAAAGCATCCTGCTTCCGCCCCTCGAAGAGCGAGACCTGGCTGCAGCTAATGATGCCTACTCGGCGCTGCAATCCTTCATTGCAGATTATCCCCTGTACGAGCGAAAACCCGAGGCGGAGTATATGCTTGAATTCGTGACAGGGCTGCTCGCCCGGCACGAATTGTACGTCGCTCGGTTTTACCTGAATCAAGACAAGTTCGAGCCGGCGGTTGACCGTATCTACTTTGCGCTCAAGCGCTTTCACAGCTCGGGACTTGAACCGGAGGCGTTGGCGCTGCTCGGCGAAACTAGACTGAAGATGCATCAGTACGCCGAGGCACGCGGAATTTTCTCTGCGTTATTGGCAAAATATCCAGCCAGCGCCTTTACCCTGCCGGCGCGGCGCTTTCTGAAATACTTGGATGAGCACCCTCAGCCGACGTCATTGGCAGTACAATGACATAAACGGGGGAACTACCTTCGACAATGACGTCCACTTTGACTGAACCATCCCTTATTGCACACAATTGCAGCGTGCTCGTGGTCGATGACGAACGCAACATTCGTCGAACGTTGAGCATGGTACTCGACGGCGAAGGTTACCAGGTCGTAGAAGCTGAAAGCGCAGAGCGTGCCTTAGAATTGCTCCACCTGCCCGAACAACCCATTGACCTTGCCATCTTCGATTTGAAGTTACCTGGGATGTCAGGCTTGGATGCGCTCGCTCAGCTTCGGGAAGATGACGCGACTCGGGATTTGCCAGTCATCGTAATCAGCGGCCATGCGACGGTGCACGATGCGGTGGCCGCGATAAAATTGGGCGCGTCCGACTTCTTCGAAAAACCGCTTAACCGCGAAAGAATAGTGGTGAGCGTTCAAAACTCGATTCGCACGGCTCGCCTGAGCCGTACCGTCGAACAAATGCGGGCCGAGCTGGAAGCTCGCTATGAAATGATTGGCACGAGTGCCGTCATCCAGAAGCTGTTTCAAGAAATCGACAAGGTTGCGCCAACGCGAGCCAGTGTGCTGATTACTGGAGAAAGCGGCACGGGTAAGGAGCTCGTGAGCCGTGCGATACATCGATTGAGCCCGCGCAAGGATGGCCCCTTCATTAAGGTGAATTGTGCGGCAATTCCTCATGATCTCATCGAAAGTGAATTGTTTGGTCACGAGCGCGGCAGTTTCACGGGGGCCCAGGCGCGAAAACGCGGTTTTTTCGAACAAGCCCACGGCGGCACGCTTTTCTTAGATGAAATCGGCGATATGGCTTTGGCCGCGCAAGCGAAGGTTCTTAGAGCTCTTCAGAATGGAGAAATCTGTCGAGTCGGGTCCGAGCACGTCTTGCACGTCGACGTGCGCGTGCTGGCGGCAACCAACAAAGATCTATCCAAGGAAGTGACCAATGGGTCATTTCGCGAGGATTTGTACTTCCGACTCAACGTTTTTCCCACTCGGGTACCCGCATTGCGTGAACGCGGTGAGGATGTTCGGCTCCTGGCTCAGGCGTTTGTGCAGGCCTTCTGTTCTGGAAAATGGCCTGCGCGAGAAAAGAATCGATCCCAAGGTCCTCGATGTCCTAATTCACCGCAAATGGCCGGGCAACGTGCGTGAACTAAAGAACGTCGTGGAGCGAGCCGCGATACTTTCCAGCGACATAATTACGATCGCTGACCTTCCCGAGGACCCCCACGTAAATCCGTTCGAAGATGAAGCAATTACATTACTGCCTCCCGGTGATCTTCCCGGGGCTCGGCAAACCGCGGACGCGGGCCAACGGCTGACATTGCGAGAATACCGCGACTCTGTGGAGCGGGTTTATATTGTCGAGACCCTAGATTCTTGCGACTGGAACATTTCCAAAGCGGCCGTATTGCTTGGCGTAGAAAGAACCAATCTGCACAAGAAGATTCGGGCTTATGGCATCAAGCGCGAACCGTAAACAAGAGGGCCCACAAAAACCCGCTAGTTACGAAATATTGAGGCCAAGTACCTGGCGCAATCGAGGAAATTTGGCTGGACCGGGAAGCCCGGATGCTCGATATGTCTCTGGCCGTGCCCCCTCGCTGCTCGCCATTCACGGTTTTGGAGGCACGCCGCGAGACGTGGATCTGCTTGTCGATATTGCCGCCCAAATGGGGCTTGGCGCAACCGCTCCGCTGCTTCTGGGACACGGGACGCACGTAAAGGACTTGATTTCCACTCGATATGAAGACTGGGTAAATGCCGCACGTGTCGAATTTGAAAGACTAAGAGCGCAGGGTGAAGTGATCGTCGCGGGCTTATCGCTTGGAGCGGTCATTGCCGCACGGTTGGCCAGCGAGTCTCGCCCGGCTGGCCTAGTCCTGCTTGCCAATGCATTTTGGCTAAATTCGCCCTACCCGGCTCGCTATCTAGCCATTGCCGAAAGGTTACATTTGCCGAGCCACTGGTGGGTCCCCAAGTTAGCACCAGATATCGATGATCCTGTGCGCAGGCAAGAGCATCTCGGCTACGACGCGCAATTGATCAGCGCTGCAATCGAGGTCTACCGAGCGGGCCGTGACAACAGGATCCGCATCGGTGCAATTACCTGCCCGACACTCGTAATCCACGGACAATTGGATAAGGTTTGTCCGGTTGGAAATGCCCAACGAGTCGTTGATGCGCTCGGGACTAAAGATGCCCGTTGTGTAATTCTACCAAACTCGGGTCATATCCTCACACGTGACCGCGAGCGCGAGTTAGTTTCCCGAGAGTGCAAGGCATTTTTGGCACGCCTGGTTGGTGAATCTACTCTCCCGTAGACCCGTAGCCGCCCTGGCCGCGAAGTGTATCGTCGAGTTCGTCCACCAACTCGAGATTTGAGCGCTCGATCCGTGAGATCACGAGTTGGGCAATGCGACTGAGCGGCTTTACGACAAACGGCTCGTGACCGTGATTAATCAGGACGATTGCGACCTCCCCGCGGTAGTCACTGTCGATAGTGCCTGGAGAGTTTACGATCGTCAGCCCATGCTTGAGAGCTAGCCCCGAACGCGGTCTTACTTGACCCTCGTATCCTGCGGGGATTGCCATCGCGAAACCGCTGGGAATCAGGCACCGCATCCCCGGAAGTATAGCTATTGGCTCCGCAATCGCCGCGCAAAGGTCAAATCCCGCTGAACCGGCAGTTTGATAGGTGGGCATATCGACCTTGACGCTGCCAACCCTTCGCAGCCGAACTGAAACGGTCATGTTGCTTCCTCAACCACGTGAATAGCGCCACTCGCGAGCTGTTGTCGATGACGTTCAAATATTTGATCCGCCATCTCGTCCAGCTTCTTTGCTTCACGTAGGATGTCGGGATTGCTGCGGTAGTACTGATTCTCTAGAGCAAACTTAGAGAATGCTCGATAACTTCGAGCGACCTCGAGCTCATTTCCGAGCTCTTTGCAGAGGTTGATCGAACGTGTAAAGTAGTCGAGCACTCGGTCCTCGTGTCCGTCGCCCCATGCACCTGCGGCTGTCACCTCTGCCAAGGTCCTAAGCCCAATTGCCAGGTGCGGTTTGCTGCGGACCTGGCCAAATAAGTCAACGGCGCGCTTTACGTGCTCACGAGCTCGCTTGAGCTCGCCCTGCAGCAAGAAGGCCTTGGCCAAGCCGCGCCATGCTTCGGCCAAATGCAGCCGATTGCCTAGCTCATCGCACAGCTCTTCGGCTTGCTGCAGGACTCTTATTGCGAGATCAGTTTCACCTCGATGATAGTGGGTAGTACCAATGTGCGTCAACAGAACCGCCACTCGATTTCTCTCCCCAACTTGATCGGCCCAGGCGAATGCCTCTTCAAAAAGCTTGAGTGCGCCGTCCCAATTATTTCGGTCCTGCTCGAGGCAACCCAGGTTAGTCAGGGCTTCTGCGAGGCCAATTCTATCGCTATTCTTGCGGCGCAGCTGGAGTGAGGACTCGAATGCTTCGCGGGCTTTCTGAGTATCGCCGTGATCCATCCACACCAGACCCATGTTGTTGAGGCTCAATGCAATTGACCGATCGTCATCGAAGTCGCGTCGCATGTCGAGCGCAACTTGCATTGCCTTTAGAGCTTCGTCGTACTGGCCCTGAATCCAAAGTAACTTGCCGATATCGTCGTTGCTGGCTGCAATGCCTCGTTCGTCGCGGTCGGCCGAAAATAGCGCCAGCCCGGCATCCAGGTGCTTCCGAGCAAGTTCGAGCGATCCAAGATCTCGGTGCAAGCGTCCGATGCGATTTTGAGCTGCACCTCCCTTGGCCAGGCAATTGAGCCCATAAGCAATCGTATGCATCTCGTCGAACGACATCAGTGCTTCTTCGGTTCGACCTAGAATCAGCAGCACGTCCCCATAGTTGTGCAGGGCCAACATGCGGCGGTACGCATCTGCGTCTGCCAGTAACGTCAATCCTTTGCTGTAATATTCGATCGCCTTCTTGTTTGCGTAGACCGTCCTAGCCAAGTCGGCGGCGTCTAGATATGCAAGTCCCGCTCGCGTCGTAGAACCTGCCAGCTCGAGGTGTTGAGCCAGGGTGGCGCATGTCTCTTCTTGTATCCGGACATTGTCATGCAAATTGAGCCAATCAGCCACACTCTGATGATATCGCCGCAGGGACGTGGCATTGGTGAGGCGCAGCAAATGCTCGCGCTCGAGACTGTGTTTGAATACATATTCTTCATCGGCGGAAAATAGACTTTCCGGCAACTTCAGAACATAGTCTCGCCGTTCCAAATCGACCAACATGCTACGGATCGTCGCAATATCTTGAGTGTCAGTGGGATTCCATACCTCCGGAACTTCCTTATCGACGCGACTGAGCGTCACTAAGGCTTTGAGCCAAAATACGCTTCCTGTGGCGGCGGCATACTCCAGCAAGCGGCGATCCGTTGGCTCGAGCGCGGCTATTCGCGCAGCCACTGCGTCCTGCACATTCATGGGCAGTCGTACGTTCGCCAGGCGTTCGACCACAACCCGCCAAACGGGACGCCCCGCGGGATATTCGTTTACGAACTCCAAGACCCCGACGTCATGGAATATGCGAACCATCTGCTCTAACAACCCCGGGTTTCCGCCGGCCAAACTAGCAGCGGCTTCGATAAGAGGATCGGGGGGGCCACCCTGGCAGGGCGCCAGCAGCGATTCGAGGATTTTGCTCGAGTTCTCCTCGGTCATCGGAAGTAGGTCGATTCGATTGTGACGTTCTCCGCCCAATTCGAACCAATTGGGTTCCCTGGCTACGATTTCGGGTCGCGTAAGACAGACCACGTAAACGCTACCCTGGAGATTGCGAATCAGATACGTAAGTAAGTCGAGTGAGTCTGCGTCGCTCGTGTGTACGTCGTCTACCATCAAGCATACAGGCGCGATGCGACTTTCCGATTCGACAAAGCGCCGCAAGACTACCCGGCGGAGCAGTCCGGCTTCAGCAGGATCGTCAGCAAAGACGCGACTGAGCGGGCTCTCTGGTACTGACAAATCCAGCAGCTGCCCGAGAAAGTAGCAAACATCATCCACATCTCGTGCTTCAATGACCTCGGATACGTCACGCCGAAGCAGCTGCCAGGCTGAATCCAAATTGGACCCTTCCAGCAGACCAAAGCGACTTCGAAGCAACCGCGCGAATAGGCCATAGCTCGTGGCGGTCGATCTGCCCAAGGATCGATAGACGTGCCGAAAACCAACGCTGGGTTGTTGAAGTTCAAACGCGAAGTCCGACGCCAGGCGTGTTTTTCCAATCCCGGTTGGTCCGACAATGCTCGTGATGCGCGTTTGCCCGTCGCGAACGAGGGCAGCGGCCTTGAATAGCTCTCGCAAAGGAGCTTCGCGCCCAATGAGCGGAGATCTTAGACCTAATCCTGTGATGTCGGCGCTTCGGTTGGAGATCATTCAGCCGCAGTGTGCCGCCTTGTATACTGAGCCACAATGCAGCGCGGTCGGCCGAGTGGCCAGCTGCTGGGATGAGCGAACTATCCGGCCGCGCCGCCCCCTCGACGTTTGCGCTCGGCGAGGAAACTACGCGCGGAGCGGGACTTTTTCAGCTAGGTTGTGTAACGATTGCAGCGCGTTGCTAGGATTGGAAAGGTCGAGTAGGTATCAAATTGGGTTTGCCCGACAAAACTCCCGCACGAAGTAACGATGCCGACAAGCGGTCCATTGGCCAGGGAGTTTTTAGCAAGTGCGAAGGCTGTTCTGCGGTTTGGACGCGCGAACGGCTAGTCGAGTCCTGGGAGGTGTGCCCAGCCTGTGGCCACCATCATCCGCTGAGTCATAACCGGTGGAAGCATTTATTGCTGGACGGCGGGCACCTGCAGGCGTGGGCGACCGCGATTCGCACTGGCGATCCCCTTGGTTTTGATGACGGAAAGAAGTATCCGGACCGAATCACGCGTGCAAAAAAGAACTCGAATGCCGACGAGGCCATCGAAATTGGGCGTGCCAGCATTCATGGGGTGGACATTGCATTTGGGGGATTCGTATTTGGATTTATGGGCGGCAGTATGGGCAGTGTGGTGGGTGAGCGTATCGCAGTGCTTTTCGAGACAGCGCGCGATCAGCGTCTACCGGTGCTTCTTTTGCACGCTTCCGGAGGGGCTCGGATGCAGGAAGGCATATTGAGTTTGATGCAGATGGCCAAAGGAGTGTCCGCGCGGGCACATTTTCGAGAGGCCAACCTAGCATTCCTCAGTTTGTGCGTGCACCCTACCACTGGTGGTGTCGCGGCAAGTACGGCACTGATTGGGGATGTAAACATTGCCGAACCAAACGCATTAATCGGCTTTGCGGGCCCCAGAGTCATCGAGAACACGCTCAAGACCAAACTGCCGACGGGCTTTCAGCGAGCCGAATTCTTGCTCGATCATGGCATGGTGGATTGCGTCGTCCCAAGAGCACACTTGAAACAGACGATACATCAACTCCTGGTTCACCTTGGAGGAAACGCAGCGTGACAATGTATGCCGATGCGCTTAGTCGGTTGTACGCCTTGGCCTCTCGCGGGCCCAAACTTGGCCTGGACCGAGTTCACGAGGTGTGCGAATTCTTTGGTCGACCCGAGCGCACGTTCGAAGTCGTGCATGTGGCAGGTACCAACGGTAAAGGCACGGTATGCGCCTTCGTCGCGAGTATGTTGCAAGCAAGCGGTAAGCGGGTAGGCCTGTATACTTCGCCACACTTGGTGAATTTCTCAGAGCGAATCCGAGTCAACGGCAATCCCGTTGAACCCGATACGATGGCCGAATTGCTCAATTCGGTCATGGACGCAGGCAAGGACCTCACCTTCTTCGAGGTCGCGACTGTGGCTTCATTTCTTGCATTCAAGGAGTCCGCCGTCGAATACGCAGTTCTGGAGACCGGTCTAGGAGGGCGACTCGATGCAACCAACGTAGTGCCGCGTCCCCGAGTAGTGGCGATTACTCGGGTGGCGTTCGATCATATGGACGAACTGGGTGACAGCCTTGCGGCGATAGCCTCGGAAAAAGCGGCGATAATCAAGCCGGGCTGCGCTGTGGTCACCGGTCGCCTGCACCCCGATGCCGAACAAGTGGTCCAATCTCGCATTGAGGCGACCAACGCTCGCCTAGTCGCCCTTGGCAGTCCCGAACCTGTACCCGGCAAACCTCTCGCCTACCCGCGCATCGCAATGTTTGGAACCAATCTGGCGGTCGCCACGACGATTGCGCGCGAGATTGGGATAAACCCCGACGACATGAGTCGAGGGATCGAAGCAACCAGCTGGCCCGGACGCAATGAATTGCTCCACAGAAATGGTCGGGAACTCACACTCCTCGATTGCGCGCATAACCCCGACGGCGCGGTCACTCTTTCACACGTTTTGGACCCTGGCCTGCTAGGAGAAATCGAATCCCGGCGAGAAATAGCGCTCGTTTTTGGCGCTCTAGACCGCAAGAATTGGCGCGCCATGCTGCGCCGACTCGAACAGGTTGCCGGTCATCGTGTCTTTGTTGCACCGCCAATCGCGGGTCAGGCCGTCGATCCGCGAGAAATGGCTTCCCTACTTGCCGGTGAAGTCGCCGAAAACGTTCAGCAAGCATTGGTACGTGCTCGTTCGATGGTGGGGCCATTCGGGGTTGTCGTAGTAACGGGTTCCACGTACTTGGTTGGCGCCGCGAGGGCCCTGCTCTTAGGTTTGCAACCCGATCCACCCATTGATATGTAGTTGCGGCGACCCTTGAAGTCGATTCACCATAAGTTTAGACCATGACCCACTCTGGACAGCGAAAACTCTTTGGTACCGACGGCATTCGGGGACAGGCCAACGTCGCCCCCATGACACCCGAATTGGCGCTCAGATTAGGGAGGGCCGTGACGCTCGTGGCGCGGCGTGGCCAACAGCGGCCGCCTCGCATAGTGATCGGCAAAGATACGCGACTTTCAGGTTACATGCTGGAAACTGCTATGGCATCGGGAATATGTGCCATGGGAGGGCAGGTCCTACTTTGTGGCCCGATTCCTACTCCCGCAGTTGCGAATATCACGCACAGCATGCGAGCGGATGCTGGGGTCGTTATAAGCGCTAGCCACAATCCCTTTGACGATAATGGCATCAAGCTATTTGGTCCAGATGGATTCAAATTGCCGGACTCTGAGGAACTCGCAATCGAAACCCTGTTGAGTGACACATGTCTTGATGTGGGCGCCACGGGCAAGCTGATTGGCCAAGCCAAGCGAATCGATGATGCTGCTGGTCGATATGTGGTCTACGCCAAGAACACCTTTCCAAGCCACCTTTCACTCGACGGCATCGGTGTCGTAATTGATGCTGCAAACGGCGCTGGCTACAAAGTCGCGCCGACGGTATTTGCAGAATTGGGTGCCACCGTTCATTCACACGGAATCAAGCCCAATGGGACCAATATCAACAAGGCCTGCGGTGCGTTACATCCGGAACACGTAGCCCGTGAAGTGCTGCGCCACGGTGCGCATATCGGTATTGCACTCGATGGGGATGCCGATCGAGTCATAATTGTCGATGAGCGCGGTCAAATAGTCGATGGCGACGCAATCATGGCCTTGTGTGCGGCGCGAATGCTGAAAAGCGATAGGTTGCCGCAGCGCACGATTGTCGCGACCATCATGAGCAACCTGGGCCTAGACAGGGCCATTGCGGCCATGGGTGGCTCAGTGCATCGCACACCGGTCGGTGATCGATACGTAGTCGAAGCCATGCGCAAGCATGGTTACTCGTTTGGTGGTGAGCAGTCTGGGCATTTGGTATTTCTTGATTACGGCACCACTGGGGACGGACTCATTACGGCGTTGCAGGTGTTGGCAACCATTGTTGAGGAGGCACGCCCACTCAGTGAGCTCTGCCGCATAATGCAGCGGGTACCCCAGGTTCTCAAAAGCGTGAAGTTGCCCAGTCGGCGACCACTGGATGAGATGCCCCGGCTGGGAAAGGCTATTTTGGAAGCCGAACAAGAACTGGGCGACGGCGGCAGAGTGATCGTAAGGTGGAGCGGCACGGAACCAAAACTACGGGTAATGGTAGAAGGTCCTGACCCGACACATATTGAGAACCTGGTCGGTGGAATGATTGCGGCTGCGAATGCGGATCTTGACAACGCATCGCCATGACAACCTTGGCTCCCGCACCGCCGGGACTCGAGTTCATCTCTCGCATGAGTCTGCCGCAAGTTTGTGGACAGCTGCTCGTGGTCGGATTCGACGGCTCGACGCTACCAGACCGTCTCGCGAATGCTCTGTCAGCCGGGCTTCGGGCGGGTGTGGTGCTCTTCAAACGGAACTTGCCAAGTATTGAAAGTGCCTGGTCACTTTGTCAGGCTGCCAATAGCGTCTGCCCACCGAGCCTTGCACCAATTATTGCGCTAGATCAGGAGGGAGGTCGAGTTACCCGGTTATCAGAGCCATTTCGCGCACTTCCGTCGATGCGCGCACTGGGAGCACTAGGCGATGTTGATTTGACCATGCGCGCGGCGTGCATGGTGGCGCGTAGCCTCGCGGTATTGGGATTCAACTGCAATTTCGCTCCCGTTCTGGACGTCGATAGCAATCCGCAAAATCCGGTAATCGGCGACCGGAGTTTTTCCAGTGATCCTCGCTTAGTTGCTCACCTCGGACTCGCATTCGCGCACGGGCTTGCTCAAGGTGGAATCATCGCGTGCGGCAAACACTTCCCTGGACATGGCGACACTGAACTAGACAGCCACCTCGAACTTCCCACCGTAAGGAGATCGCGCCGGGAGCTGGAGAAGGTCGAATTGTTTCCATTTCGCGAAGCCGCGGCGCGGCAGATCGATGCGC
This sequence comes from uncultured delta proteobacterium, assembly GCA_963819085.1. Classification (GTDB taxonomy): domain Bacteria; phylum Myxococcota_A; class Polyangia; order Polyangiales; family Polyangiaceae; genus FEN-1139. The sequence goes on along the minus strand of CAWFUX010000035.1, from coordinate 276,898 downwards.
TCATGACAGCGCACGTTGTATACCCCGAGTTGGACTCGACTGGCGTTCCGGCAACCTTCAGTAGACCGATTCTTACGGAATTGCTGCGCGAATCCTGGGGTTACCAAGGAACCGTCTTTTCTGACGATTTGGATATGAAAGCAGTGAGTGCCAATCGCCCGCTTGAGCAATGCGCGAAGCTTGCGGTGCATGCTGGATGCGACGTATTACTTCTATGTCATAGCACTGATGCGGCCGATCGCGTGCTTGACTCATTGGTCAGCGAGGCAGAGACCAATCCAACGTTTTGTGCAAGGGTTTTACAGGCCGCCCAGAGAAGTCTGACGATTCGACATCGTTGTCCACCGCGCCCGGCGATGCAATCATCTGCGATTGAACACGTCCTGTTCGGGCACGACGTTCAAGTATTCTTCGACGAACTTGAAGCGAAAACTAAGCTCGTTGAGGCTTAAACCAATTGGCCCCGCCAAGGGCGAGGCCAATTTCATCGGATTCGCGGCAGTTGCCGCGTATTGATTACTTCGCGCCGGCTTCCGCGCTGGCCGAGGCGCTGGCTTTAACCGATACATTGATTTGTACCGAAGCTTCTGCCTGGGCTTTCATTGAAGTCACGAAACACGACCCGACCTTGAGCGCCGCTGCACCACCGCTCTTGGCGGCGGCTTCGGCACCTTCTAGAGCGACCTTGACATTTCCGGCAGCCTTTTCGACTCGACCAACCATGCCCTTGGTAACCTTTACCAACATGGGCAGGTCTTTCTCAAGGGCGGCCTTGAGCTTCGCGCCAGCTGCAGCATCTGCAGCGCCTTCCAATTTAACGCTAACTTGAGCGGGCTCACATTCCACTTTGCCGTTCACTTCCGCGTCACAATTGGCCTTGCACTCAGCGCTCATCTCTGGGGGCTTAACTTCACCGCTGCACTTTGGAGCTTCGAATTCCGCGGTGCAGCTTCCCGAGCACTCGCCCGAGCACTTGCCCTTGGCTTCCATCTTGCAGGTTGCGCTGCACTCGCCCTTGCAGGTACCTGTGCATGTCGCGCTAGCCTTGCCGGCGCACTTGCCGTCACATACTCCGGCGCAGGGCTTGCCTTTCGACTCTTTGCCGTCGCACTTACCGTCGCACTTACCGTCGCACTTGCCACTTATCGTACCTTCGCAATTGCCTGAGCAACTGCCACCGCAGGTACCTTCGCATTTTGCACCCGCTTGCGCCGTGCAGGTGCCTTTGCAATCGGCATTGCACTTTCCGCTAATTTCTCCGCCTTCGCAGCTTGCCTTTACGCTTCCCGGTTTGACGGTCGCGTCGCACTTGCCGGCACAATCGGCCATGGCTTTAATCGAAGCGGAGCACTTCGGAGCCTTCGCTTCTACTTTCAACGAGCCCTTGGCCTTAGCCTTGAGGTCGCCGAGCGCTTTCGCTGCAGCGTTGCACGCCGCCTCCGCTCGTTTACCTGGGCCCTTGTCCTTTGGTTCGATGTCAGTCGCGCCCAGATCCTTGGCCAAATTGCCACAGGCGGTCGCAACCTGAGTTTCGAGGTCGGCAGCAATCGCCTGTAAATTGGCTCCTGCTGATAGTGCTGCTTTTACTTTGCCCTCGAGTGCCGCATCGAGGCCAAACTTCGCGTTCATGATGGCTGACGCGTTACCGATGTCGGCGGGACAACTAGCGCCGGGGACCTGAGCCAGTCCGGGAAGTCCACCACCAGGGCCTGCGTTGTTGTTTCCAGCTCCGCCAGGAGTTGGCAGCTTACCGCCGCAGTCTATGAGCAACAGAGCGCCACCCAATGCGGCGGTGCCCACGATCAAACCACGGGTCTTGCGGAATTGCTTCGAGATCATCGAATTCTAACCTCCTCAGATGTCCCACCCCCGAGCGGTCCGCCGAAGTTGCAGCAGCCAAACTCGGAGATCGAAACTTGTAACGGTACGTTACCGTCGCAACGGCTCACCACCACCAACAGCGGAAATGGCGAACAACCCCGCGTATCACCGAAATCCCCGGTTCAATCAAGCACAATCGACGCTTAGCACCCCCACTGGACACGCGGCTGTCGATATTTTATTTAGTCATTTCAAGTGGTTAAGCTCAAAAGCGCCCGGTATTTGGGTCTACTTTTCCTCTAAATCTTCCGAGTCAAAAGGCAGCGCCATTTGTCGGATGTCGGGTGATTTTTTCCCCTTCAATTGGCCCGCTCGGCTCAAAAGCGCCGACTCCTGGGCCGCATCCGCCTCCATTACCTCGGGGTTGTCCAATGCAAACGCTAGGGCATCCAACACTCGAGCGACCCCCAGTTGGGGAAATCGCCGCAGGATGGTCTCGATTTTCGTCCCGTCTTGGTAAAATGAAAATATCCGCCTAATCGGCACGCGCGAGTCGCTAACATGCGGACTACCCCCCAAAATTGCAGGATCCACCCGCACGTGTGGGTGTGGAATGAGGACGACTGGCAACGCCATGGGAGGTGTCTTCATTGACGCACCTTCATAATCGTTGCTTAGGCGCGCGGCAATTATTCAGGCGCCACATCGAACAGCTCGGGTCAAATTCTGGCGCGTGCGCCGGTGGCCGGATGCATGCCCAGGGTGCCGACTCACCAAAAGGGTCAATCCCGATCACTAACCCGTCCAGACCAACTACGCCCTTGCACCATTTGTCGGAGCCAATTTCAAACGCGGCGCGCTTTACACCGACTGGCAATAGCGAGGGTTGAGTTGATTCAGGCTGCGAATCGAAAAGGTCCCAGTACGGCGCGGAGACGACTCTGCCGTCTGCCGGTCGAAACACCTGCTCATTCGGTATCATCCGCAGGGTAATCATCAGCGCGCTGAGTCGCAGTGCAGGCCGCAAATAGTCGCTGAAAATGAGGAATGTGGACCCGAATGGAACAAGGAACCCGCTCAACGATAACCCGTTTGGGATCGCAACCATGGCATGTTCACGAATGCCGAAGTTCAAATTCCGCCCTTCGCGATATCGATCGGGTCTTTGATTTTGGTCATCTTGGAGGCACTCAAGTCGGCTGAGCCTCCTACCATCGCCGGAACCATCGAAGCGGCTTGTTGCTCGACGATGCTAGCTAAACTTCGGGTTGCGCCTGATTTGTCGCCGATGACTCAGAGCAGCGACTGAAACGGGTCGCGCGTGCTTGGCAAATATCTCGACACTTATCGTTGCGAGAGCCATGGCGGTGCCAGGGAGTACGCAGTTTGCTGGTGGTGGGACGCCTCTTTGAGGAGCCTCAGTATTATCGGCCATTGGCTGGGGAACGAATCGTTATTCCAAAGGGTTGCGAATGGCTGCTTCATGTTCCGTCAGGCTGTGCGTGAACACGTGTTGACCATTCTTTGCTACGAAGAAGAGAAAATCTGTGTGCGCCGGATCCAATACGGCCAGAATCGACGCTTCACCGGGGTTGCAGATGGGGCCTGGTGGTAGCCCCGGACGCTTGTATGTGTTGTACGGATTTTGGGCATCGCGCAGCATCGTGGGGTTCACTTTCCCGGTGTTGCTGGCACAACTTGGAATTTCAGAGGCCGCCAACAAGCAACCGTACAGAGCTGTCGGGTCGGACTGCAGCATTCGTCGAGGGTGAAACTCAACGTCATCGAGACGATTGAAGAAGACACTGGCAATGATTGGCCGCTCGTCATCATGCGGAGTTTCTTTTTCGATTATCGAGGCTAACGTCAGGAGCTCCAATTCACCCCAACCCCGTTCCTTCGTAAGACGTTCGAACCCCTGATTGTGCTGCCCACTCAGTTTTTCAATGCGCTGCCGAGTCTCTTGTACCCAGCCCTCGATCAGCTTCTCGGGCTCGGAGTCAATGGCGAGCGTATACGTCAACGGAAACAGGAATCCTTCGGCGGTTGAGCCCTTTATTTCGAGCTTTCTAAGTAGGTCTTGCGATCTTGCAGCTGCCAAAAATGCCTCGGATGAGCAGACTCCGAGGGACTCGAGTCGGCGAGCAATTCGAAATAGATCGAATCCTTCAGGGATCACAAGCTGCACTTTTGGCCTCGATGTTCCGCGTGTTAGGCATGCTGCCAACTCGCGTGGCGTCATGCCCTTCTTCAGCAAATGAGTTCCCGGAATCCACTCACTCGAGGCTCCCGACATGTGCAAATAGGCGTCGAATAGGAGCGGCTGTTTGATAAGCTCGGCGTTGTACAATTGAACCCCAAGGGATGGTGAAGTTTCAGTTTGGGTTACAACGAGATTCACGCTGCTATTGCCCCCTGCCCCAGGTAGTCGCGTCCAGGCAATCAGACCCAGTAATGCAACACCGAGTGGTGTTACGACGAGTAGTAAAGCCCTCCAAATTGGTGCTGACCGCCGCGGACGGGCTCTCTTTCCCGGTTTGGGTCGACCGGACCTGCTTTGCTGAGGGCTCATCTTTTCGGCTTATTTTGCGCAGCGTCGAGATACGCTTGCAGCAACAATGCCGCCGAGACGCTGTCAATCAATGTGCGTTGCTTCCGTGCGTTGTGACCGGTCGCGTGAAGTTGCTGGCTGGCTTGCTTGGTCGTTAGCCGCTCGTCCATTAGGATTACCCGTCGTCCGGTTCGGCTCTGAAGGTTTCGCGCGAACACTCGGGCTCGTCGCGCTGCTGCGCCTTCACCACCTGCAAGTGTCCGAGGCAGCCCGACGACGAACAAGTTGACATCCTCTTCGCTCGCAAACGCAGCTAGTGCGTTGACTACGCGGCCGGGGTTTGTTCCATCGAGATACGGTCGCGCATGGGCCAAAAGGCCAAGCTCATCGCTAATGGCAAGGCCCACGCGCACCTTTCCCAAGTCAATGGCAGCGCAGCGCATTCGCTTACGCTTAGCACGATTGTCCGTTACGGCGCGACTTCGTGAATAGGCTCCACTTTTCCGTGCTTTGCAGCTATGCGAGCTTGACCGCGACCCAAACGGCGAGCATAAGCGCGGTCGGCCACCAACGACCGCCCCCCTGTCCAAAGAATCATGGCATTTCGCGCCGTCAAAGGGATGAACGACATCCTACCCGATGAAGTACAGCGCTGGCAGCAGGTGGAAGCCGTTTTCCGGGAGACCGTTCGCCTTCACGGCTACTCGGAGGTGCGCACGCCAATCGTCGAATCGACGGCACTATTCGTCCGCTCTATCGGCGAAAACACGGATGTGGTCGACAAAGAGATGTACACATTCGAGCGGCATGACGACTCGCTGACACTTCGACCCGAAGGAACGGCGGGTGCCGTTCGTGCCTACGTTGAGCGAACGGTTCATGCGAAGGAGCCTGTCTCGCGCTGGTACTACTTGGGGCCGATGTTCCGGGCAGAACGCCCACAGCGAGGTCGCTATCGCCAATTTTACCAGGCCGGATGTGAAGTATTTGGGGACAAGGGCCCCAATTCCGACGCCGAGATGATCTGCATGCTCGTAGACTTCTTTCGCCGGCTGGGCATCGACGGTCTCGAGGTAAAAGTCAACAGCCTCGGCGGAACCGACACGCGAAAACGCTACCACGAAGCCCTGAAGGAGTACTTTCGTCCACTTGCTGGGAGCCTAAGCGCCCATGCTCAGGGGCGGCTCGAGATCAATCCGCTGCGGATTTTGGATTCCAAGGATACCAAAGATCAAGAAATCTCGAACGGCGCGCCGTCAATTCTGGACGTCATGGATCCAGCCGATCGAGAGCATTTTGACCTCCTATGCGGCAACCTCACAGCGCTTGGAACACCCTTTCGAATTGACTCACGCCTGGTTCGAGGGCTCGACTACTATACGCGAACACTGTTTGAGATATCCTCGACTGCGGGGGAACTCGGTACGCAAAATGCCCTCGTCGGCGGCGGCAGGTATGACAACTTGGTCCACGAGCTGGGAGGTCCCCAAGTACCAGCTATCGGCTTTGCGCTCGGCATCGAGCGGTTGCTTTTGGCAATCGCAGAGCAGCCCGCAAAAACCTCAGCGCTGTGCTTTTTTGCGCCCTTGGGCAATGCCGCGGCACGGCGAAGTCTGATCCTGGCGCGTGATTTACGTCAGCAAGGCTTCGTCGTGGAGGTAGACGGTCGCGGGGGGTCCCTCAAGAGCCTGCTGCGCCGCGCCGACGCCCTCGGGGCGCGCTGCGCAATTGTAATTGGGGACAGCGAACTAGCGAATGACTCAGCAAATCTAAAGGACCTGACTCGTCACACCCAAGAGGCCGTCACACTTTCGTCGTTGAGCGAGGCCATAGAAAATTGTTCACCGAATCGAACACCGTGTCCCCGGGGGAATTGATTTGAGCGCGGGGCCCTTTAGAGGCATTGCCCTAATTTGTGCATTTGTCGTGTGCGTCGGTTCGACGTCCTCGGCATTCGGACAAATGATGCCCGGCATGGGCGGCGGAATGGGACCGATGCCCTCGGGCGGGGGGCCATCGGGCGGGAAAAAGAAAGGCAAACCGAAGAAGGCCGCCAGTGACGACGAACCAGAACTTCACGCCGCGCCTGGTGCCAGCGACACGGTCCTAGGTAACGGTAGCGAGCCCTCCCTGCCCGCCAATCCATTGGCGCTTACAACGCCCACGTTCAATCGGATCGGCACCGACGTCGCATTGGATGACCAGCAAACAGGCCGCAAGTTGGAGGTCACTCGGAAGTATTTCCCGTATTATTCGGAGATCTCGGGTTCGCAAGAATTCCGTCTGTCTTATCCGCCGTTGTGGGTTAACCGAAAGCAGCCTTCGTATACGAATTCCAAGGTAGAAGACAACGCATCAGTAGTCGGACTTTTTTACTATCACCGGCGCAGTGCCGAGCATGCGGACGACGTCCTGTTTCCACTATTTTGGAATCTTCGGGACCCGCGCACAGCCGATCGCACTACGATTCTTGGACCATTCGTCAATCGTTCCACTAGGGATGGTCGGGATGATTGGTTCGCGCCACTCTGGTTTACGGGCAAGCACGCCGATACGGGCTACACGCTCATACCGCCGCTACTTTATTACCACGATTGGAGCAAGAACGGCGGGTTTACCCTGGCTGGTCCGGGTTTCTGCAGCTGGTCAGGTGGTAATGCCTGTGACACTCGCACTTCCAAGTCAATTGATTTCGGCATTGCTCCGTTTTACTTCTATGGGCAGACAAACGAACACGCCTATGAGCTAATCCCGCCGTTGGTTCATTACTACGACTACGACGACCGAGATTTGTCGTGGATCAATGTTTGGGGGCCTTACTATCGCTCGCACACGCAAGATCGCGACTTGCTTCATCTATTCCCAATTTACTGGTCGCTGTACAAGCCGGGTGCGCGTCACACCACGATATTCCCACTGTTTCACTACGGTTATGACAAGGATGCTTGGCTATTCGCCAATCCGTTGTTCGTAATGGCTCGCGGCCAGAATGGCGAGCGCACTTTCGTCACCTGGGCTTATGCTCGATATCGTGGTCGCACTGAGCTCGATATGATTACGCCGCTCTACTGGGACTATCGGGATCCCGACGCTGGCGTTACTCAAAAACTGCTGTTCCCATTCTTGTACAGTTATCAGAGCCCGCGCGAATCTACCCAGGCGTTTTTCCCATTTTGGGCTCATAGTGAGCGATTTGGCATCAGCAAAACTACCTGGATTACTCCAATCTTCAAGCACACGCATGACCTGACGGGGTGGAGCACCAACATTCACCCGATATTCTTCTTCGGGCGCAATGGTAAGCAATCTCACACGATTATAGCGCCTATCTTTTATGATTTTGTCGGCACGGAAAGCCGCACGACAGTAACGTTCCCCGTCTACTGGCGTTTCAGTGATCTTAACAGCATCACACAAGTCGTAGGTAACATCTATTACCACGAGAAAAAGCTGCATTCCGGCAAGGAATGGGAAATTCACGCCTTCCCAGCTTTTAGCTATGGAAGCACGCCGGACGGACACTTCATCAACGTGCTTTACGGCTTTGCGGGTTACACGCGCCGCGGTTCGGATACGACAGTTCGCGTGCTATGGATTCCAATCCATACCGGCACCACACCCAAAGAGCCCTAGGCCAGTATTCGTTCAAATTCCAGTCACAAGAGTTCCCTAAGTGGGCCACCTATCGCGAGTGACCCGCTCTAAGATGCTGGAGACTTTAATGCGGTCGGACCGCTGATCAGTTGAGCCAAGGTGTCTTCCAAGTCTTGCGCCGGCTGCCCTGCAGCTACGGCCTGCGTCACTGCATCGGTCGCCTTGATGCGGTCATCCATGAACAAATAGGCGCGCGCCGCCGCCACGGCGTCGTTTGGATCGTGAGTTCGCTCAAATAGAGCCAGCGACAATTCGGCGCTCGGTTGGGCTCGACCGCCGTCAAATGCCTCTTTGGCCACGCGACGGGCGTCGTCCAACGGGACATCAGCGAGTATCTGTCTCGTTACAGCGGCGGCTTCTCCATATCGTCCGTCCTTGAGAAGTACGCGCACCAAAGATGCGCTCACTTGAGGCCTTTCATCGCCAGCTTCGCGGGCTTGTCGCAGGCAGGCCACCGCACGTTCCGTGTCTCCGTGTGCTTCCAATACGGCAGCTTGCAACAAGACGTCGATCGGGCCTGGTGAAAGTACGCGCAATGCGTGACGCGCCTCGGCATGTTGCCCCGTAGCTAATGCGGCCCAGGCCCCGAGCTCCATGGCTCGTCGCTGTTGTTCGGTTGTCGCCGGCAACGCGCCGATCATATGCACGAGTTGCAACGCTCGAACGGAATCGCCCTCATCCAGAGACTGTCGTGCCTCGACCAGCGCTCTCTCAATTTGTTCTGGTGTGATCGTGGACGCGGCACGCCGTGAGCGTTCCATCGCCCGATATTCCATGATCCCGGAAAGCCCGAACATGACTGCAGCGATTTTCCATCCGAGTTCCCAGAAACCCACTGCCGCGGCAACGCCGAATACTGCAGACAGCGTCGCGCTTAGTCGGCGTCTTTTGGGCCCCAGCGCATGCGCGAGCAGTTGGCCGCCGTCGAAAGGCAAGACCGGAAGCAAGTTTACGACGGACCACACCGCATTAACCTGCAGCACAATCTGCAAAACGTCCTTTACGGCAATCGACGAATTGTGCATCGCAAGTATGGAATGAGGCAGGTACCGGAGCGACAGGTAGCTCAGTATTGCGAGCGCGATGCCCCCCGCAGGGCCAGCCAAAGTGATGCCGATTAATTTGGATTTCGATAACGGCCGATCGGGAATCCAGCGAGTCAGACCGCCGAATGCATGAATCGTGATCTGAGGCTGTTGTCCGGCACCGCGCGCCGCCAAAGCGTGTCCCAATTCATGCGTCAATATGGAAACGAAAATCACGCCCGCAAAGATCAATTGAGCGACTAGGCCCACCTTGGTGCCCGATACCAACAGGTACGCCACCAGCCAAAACAACGGATGAATTTGAACGGGGAAACCGAACAACGTTAACTTCATCACGCCCATGGCAAATTCGAGATAGCGCAGCGCCAACTGCGCGCCAGCGGTCGGCCCGTCGGGCTATTCACGAATTACGACTGCCGTTCCCTCACCCATTTCCGCGCCGACGTTTATACCCTGCCATCCTGAAGGCACGGGGGGCTCCGTCCATAAGAAAACAACGCGCGCATCGACTGGCGACAAGTTTACACAACCATGACTTCGAGGAATGCCGAATGAATCGTGCCAGTAAGCTCCGTGCAACGCGTAGCCCGATGCAAAGTACTGAATCCACGGTACGTCCCTGAGTTCAAAGCCGGTAGCGCCGCGTCTCTCAGTGACTCCATATTCCGGGTCACGACCCTTCTTGATATTCATGAGACGGCGCTGATCATCGGCGCTCAACTTGCCACCCGCTTTTTCAGCCGCCTGCAAGCGCTCAATCGTGGCTTGCTTATCGGCACCCGAAGCCCGTGTCGCGGGGTGCGCCGCGCGGCGACCTTCACCCTCGTCGCCCAAAGTCGCTGCTTCGGAATCCATGGCGGCTGCGATGTGTTTACTCCTCAAACGAAATGTGCCTTGGGGCGTAGCGTAGGACGTCTTCGGATCGCCCAATCGATCGCGGCCTGTTGAGACCAAGGTCGTGTAAACTGGGCGTTTGCCTTCGTAAAGAGTCAATGTTTGTTGGCGCAGGGATATGTCAACCCACTTCTCTCCACGTTCGGCAAATTCGGGAAAAGCCGCTGGTGCCGAAACGATACTGATGTCGTCAACATTCAGCCAACGGGTATTGTCTTTACGAGTCTGATAATAGCGGTGCGAGCCCTTGATGTGAGCCTCACCTGTCAGGGGTACCAGAACTCGTTTTGGTAGATCTTCGACGGGCTTTGCTTCGTCCTTGCCACGTATCAATTTGTACGTCTTGGCGTCATCGCGAATTACCCAGGCCAAGGGCAACTTGACGTCGGGCTTGAGCTCGATTCCGTGAAAGGCCGAGCCCGAGTCTGGCTTAATTTTTGTTGCGGGGATCAATCTCAAATCCACCGATATGGCGAATCGACGCACGAAGTCATTGTCTGTTGCATTGAACGAGCCAATGAAGGAAAGCCCCGTCTTGCGTCTGACGCGGTTAGCAAAAATTGCGGACGCCGGCACATCAAAGCCCGAGACATTTGGGATTATTCGACGCCCGCCTTCAAGCCAAAACGGAATCGGGTCGTCCGGGGAATTGCCGCCGAGCAGCTCTCCTAGACTCAGCTCCGTGGACGCTCGATAGCCGGGTGGGTGCCCGCCTGCACTGGTTGGAAAACCGCGAGCGTCCAAAGAAACATCATTGGCTCCGAGTAATGCCTTTTGTACCTCTTGCTCGTGCTCGTGATACCAAGTCAAATGTTCCGTTAGTTGCAATTCGCTTTTCTCTTGCTCAGCGTGCGATGGAATTCGCAAATATTGGGGCGCCGTTGCACGAATAAAGCCGTACCGGTAAGGCAAAGGCTTATTCAAGTCAGGGCCTTTGGCTGCGGCACGCACCAAGGGAAGATCGGTGTCTGTCGTGAATTCGTCCGTACACGCATAACCCGCTGGATACACTCGGTACCAGCTACCCTGGCATCCATTGCCACTGGTAGGTGCATCATCACGCTGGACTTGTCCACCCAGGCGCACATACCCAAGCTTACGACCTTGAACGTTGGGCAATTTGTAAATCGTGGCAGCTAGCACCGTCGCAGCGAGTTTTGGAGAACCCGGAGGTGCTTTTGTATCTAGTTCGCCATCGGTCGTTGCGATGCCGGCATCGACCTGGCGAGTTCCTCCGTCATCGTTCGAATCGACAATGGGCAGTCGTTTGCAGCCAACCATGGGAAAAGCAAACAGCGTCCCAACAGCGATTGTGATGCTAAGTCGCCTCGACACCCCGCTGGTATTGTGCGGTTCTGCAATGTTTTCAAGCGGCTACTCGAAGGCGGCTGGCGCGTCGGATGCTGTCGAAGTATCTTCGGGGCCGTGATGCGGGTCACCGTAAATGGCAATGAGCATTCGATTCCAGAGGGGTTGACGGTTCGGGGCCTGCTCGATCACCTGGGATTGACGGAAGGACCTGTAGCGGTGGAACGCAATCGTAACGTTGTCCCGAGGGCGGAGCATCCGACAGTGGCTCTCGCCGAGGAAGATGTTCTGGAAATAGTGCACTTCGTCGGAGGAGGCTAGCCGCCGCACGCGGCACAGCGTTCCGCACAATTAGCCGAATATCCAATATTCATGCGGCACGGGACCAATACGTGCGCTACTTAAAGTCCAACCCGCTAAGGAACATCGATGCAATATCGACAATTGGGAAAGACTGGCTACCAGGTTTCAAGTGTTAGCTTTGGCGCATGGGCCATTGGTGGCACCTGGGGTGCCACCAATGACAACGAGTCAATCGCCGCTCTTCACAAGGCCGTGGATCTCGGTGTTAATTTCATTGATACGGCTGACGTGTACGGGGACGGCAAAAGCGAGAGATTGATCGCCCGTTTGCGCCGCGAAAGAAGCGAATCGATAACGGTTGCGACCAAAGCGGGGCGGCGATTAAACCCTCACAATTCACAGGGTTACAATCGGACTAACATCACTCAATTCGTGGATCGGAGCCTGAAAAACCTCGACACGGACGCCCTAGATTTGTTGCAGCTTCATTGCCCTCCAACGGATGTTTACTATCGGCCTGACGTATTCGAATTCCTCGATGACTTGGTAAAAGAGGGGAAAATTCGCCATTACGGAGTAAGTGTCGAACGTGTGGAAGAGGCCTTGAAAGCCATCGAATTCCCGGGGGTAGCGACGGTTCAGATAATCTACAATGTCTTCAGGCAACGGCCCGCGGAGCTCTTCTTTCACGAAGCGCAGGCTAGAAATGTTGGGATCTTGGCCAGGCTTCCGCTGTCTTCCGGCCTTCTTGCAGGCAAGCTGTCCAAGGCAACAGCATTTGCGTCAGATGACCACCGCTCGTTCAACCGCCAAGGAGAGGCCTTCGACCGCGGAGAGACATTCTCGGGTATCGACTTCGACACGGCGCTCTCTGCTGTGGAATCACTGCGTCCACTGGTGCCAAGTGCAATGACAATGGCTCAATTCGCTTTGCGCTGGGTGCTGACGCGTCCCGAAGTGACTTGCGTCATACCAGGTGCCAAGCGTCCCGATCAGGTTCAGGACAATTGCGCTGCAGCTGACTTACCGGAGATTTCTGCAGAAGCATTGAAGGCTGTCGAGGCGTTGTACATGGCGAGGGTCCGGCCACTCGTGCACCACTATTGGTAAGTGTTCTGAGAATTGACGTCCCGGAAAGTCAGCGCCAAACCGGGTACTAAAGCGCGACCTCTGTCGGTGTCATAGCCGAAAACGCGGCTAGGAATACCTTAGTAGAGAATATACTGGGGTCGGTAACAGCCGATCTCGACCACTCAATGATTCGAGCTCTATGACGAATGCGTAAGCTGCAACATAGGCCCCTTGACGATGCACGAGTTCACCTGCAGCGACTGCGGTACCTCCGGTAGCCAATAAGTCATCCACAACTAGGACGCTGGTGCCCTCCGGGAGTGAGTCGCGATGCATCTCTAATTCACTTTCACCATATTCAAGCGAATAACTGACGCGATCCACCCGATGCGGTAGCTTTCCGGGCTTTCTTACCGGGACGAAACTTGCATTCAAGCGTGCCGCTAATGCCCCACCGAAAATGAACCCCCGTGATTCTATGCCGACAACCGCGTCGATATGGTCTCCAACGAATTGTTCCGCAAGCATATCGAGCACGACATGGAACGCCTTGGGATCCGCTAACAGTGGTGTTATGTCGCGAAACAATATACCTGGCTTGGGGAAATTGGCGATGTCGCGCACCAACGAGCCCATGTACGCTACCCTGTCGAACGTCGGACTGTCGCTTGCGTGATGAAGCTCAGATGTTTTAGCTGGCGGTACTACAAGGTCCCTGGCTACACCCCGGGGAGTGGGCCCGCGGCGCGCAGGGCCATGTTTTGGATCTAGGATTGCGCCTCTTTTTCGAACGGCCATATCACTGAACTTATCACAATCGCCAAGATGTAGCGCTACGTTTACGTGAACCGTCGTAGAGAGGCGGATTCTGTCCGCCATTTAGGTTCATTCGTCTGAATTTACTGGACTATTTGATGGCACTGCTCAATTAGGTGAGGCCCTGTATTACCAATTGCGCTCGCTGAGTTTCATTGCCCGACCAAGCCGAAAGTGAGAGCGGCGTAACTCCAACAACGCCGCAATCAAACGCGGCAGTGTCTGTCCCGTCGAATGAATCGTGCCGTGTACCGGGAGGCCCGCCAAGCCAAAGATATTCACGTCCGCGAGGATCTCGCCGAAATTCTACTTCATCGTTGTAGGTACGACGCCCTGGTCTCGTTGAGGCAACGGACCACCGTGACCCGGGTGGGAAGTTAATATTGAACAGCATTGGGTCAGTGCCGGCCCGTTCCAAGACGCACTTGACTAGTCGAGTCGTCAAGTGCGCGGCTGCAACCATGGAATTGTCGTCTGCGACTGACAGAGCCAGGGCGCGATGTCCACGTAACGCAGCTTCTCGGGCCGCAGCCACGGTGCCGCTATAAAACACGTCGTCACCAAGATTGACACCGTGGTTCAGCCCCGACAGTACCAAATCCGGAATTCGAGGCAGTACTCTCGAGCCAGAATACAACGCAACGTAGACGCTGTCGGCGGGTGTACCATCAACAGAATACACTGAATGCTCATGTTGTTTCAGATGGAGGGGACGATGTAGGCTCAAGGCATGGCTGGCCGCGCTCTGTTCGAATTCAGGTGCGCAGACAACGACGTCCGCCACGTCGAGAAGAGCCGTTCGTAAGACGCTCAGCCCATTTGACCGAAAGCCGTCGTCGTTGGATAGTAGGATTAGGGGGCGGTCCATCGGAATGTACTACAAAGTAGCTAATTTCTTGCCGGCGGGCCATGTACTGCACCTCGGCTCAAATGCGTACAAATATGTGCTGCAAAACTCGCGGTTGCCGTTTCCTTCTCATTAGTACTATCCTGCAAGCTTTGATGTGACCGAAACGGGATGGCGAGCCGAGCTAGGCGCTAGGACTACGGAAATTCTCGGTCGATTTGGTGTGGCCGGTCGTGTCGAGGTGGAGGGTCAATTGGTATGGCTCATTGGACATGGGCCAACGGTGGAAGTCGCCCTCCCCGAATTGACAACCACGAGCGCGGCACAAACCCCGCAAGAGTTGGAACGCTTAGCGGAGCGTCTGGCTCGAGATCTCGCCAGCGCCAGGCGGCGCGCGGCTGGAAAAAGCGATTCGGATTCAAGCTGGGTGGGATGGCTGAAATTGCTGCCTCCAATCTCGATTATGGTTTTGGTCACATGGGCAGCTGCCCATTACCTACTTCCGTCTCGCAATCCGCCCAAGTCAGGCTCTTCTCTTAACACATCCACCGTTGCGAGACCCACGACTCTTGCTGCAGGCCCAGCTACTGACAAACGTGAACGTGACTACCTCTCCTGTATTCAAACAGTGACTAGAATTCAACAGGGGGGAAGCGTCACCCCTCTGGACATCGATGGTTGGGTCGTAGAGCTTAGTCTAATCAGCGACGACGCCGATCTCGACCCGTCATCGGCAGCTCTGTCCGAATTCTTCGAGAAGCGCCCCAACGACATAGAACGGTCACAACATTGGGCGGGCTCACCGTCGCTAGCTGGAGTCAACCCGTCTCTGGCCGGCGTCCTCGTTTCGAAAGAGCCATTGGCCGAAGCCGCTCCAGTCACAGGCTCGGGAGTCAAGATTACCTGGCGGGGACAATACGTTTCGAAATACTTCAATGAACTCGAACGACAGGAGTACATTCATCTGGCGGACGCACTCTACCGCACCACGAATGCTCGATATGGCGCCATGTACGCTCGATGTGCACAAGGCACCGCACGCTATCTGGGCGCATGGTTTCGAGGTCCCGACGTGGGCGGTGCGGTTTGGTCATTGATAGCGGAGATAGGTATGTTCGCCGATGTGCCACAGGTTCCAGGTGTAAAATCTGGCGACGGGCCCGCACAATGGTTGATACCGCTCAATCGAATTGCAATTTTGGCCCATCCACTTACGCGAAAGCAGGTTGCATTCGCGCTGTCCAGCACGGCAGGCGCCGTTTCAGAGCGACCCGGATCGAGCGCCACATTGGAATTCCCTTTCTCCCAAGGATACAGGGCAAATGCGGCCAGCCAGAAATTCATCCGGACATTGACCAGCGACAAAGCAATTACTAAGTAATCGTGTGATTGTTCGGAGTCCGGCGGTTTCCTCGCTGGCCCTCGTAGCAAATGTAGCCGTTGTGCTTGCCGTTCCGTTCTAGGGCGCAGGTGAAGTCTTTGGGGCTAGTCTCGCGGTGGCGGTACGGTTGTTATCTTCAAGTCGCGAATCGCGTCCCGAAATCTGATTTGTTGTTCCCGCGTTGCAACGCTAAGTTCGACCAATCTTTTCTGGACTTTATCGAATCTCGACGTCGATTCATCTAGCTTTTTGGTCAGCTTGTGTCGGAGGTCCGCAGCCTGTTCGTTCTTGCGGATCGCCTCGAGATTTGCGCGCAGCTCCTGCTGAGTTCGTGCCAATTCGTCCCGCTCGCCGTTCAACACAGACTGCTCGTCATCGTAACGCTTCCATTGTTGGCGAATCTGCCACGCGTTAGCCAGGCTGTCGCGTTGCACCTTTTCCGCGCGTTCATCCTTGAGATAGGCGGTGACCGCTTCTTCGGCGAGCGTCGAGAGCCAGTCGGAGTTTTGTTGCGTTGCCGCGCGCTCGTCCACGACGAGTTCCGCGCGCCCTTTGGCGCGAATTTCCATGGGCAATAAGGCACTACCCGAGCCCGTGTTGTCTTCGGTGCCGGGCGGAGGATGAAACAGTCTAGTGCCGGGGCGTCTACCATGGCGGATAAGCATCTTTACGGAATCGCTTGCGCCATTTTGGATCTTATACGTGGTGCGAATCACGGTATCACGTTCAATGGTGAGGTTTCCCATTTCAATTCGCGAAAGGCGTGCCCCGCGCTCGTCCACGTGTACTTCACTCTGTACTCCAATGGAGCGTTCGAGGGCAAAGGGAACGGTAGCCGTACCGCCTGGTGGCAATGATTCGAGCAACCCCTGACCTAGAAACGAACCTTTTTCGAAGACTGCGATGGGTCCCCGTTCCAAAAGGCCTTGCGTGGAGTTCGTAAATCGCGCAACGCGAAACGGGTGCGTCGCCGAATCCGAAACACCACCATCGGGGGCGAAAAGGAACACCGCCTCACCCGGAACCGGTTGTTGTGTCAAAAGTACCATCGTGGCGCTCTCGTCGGGAACAGTCACGCGATAGGGAATTGCATAGCGAGTCGCGCCCGATTGAATAGCAACGGCCGCCAGAGCACTCACGTTGCGGGGTTGACTGGGGTTATCCGCTCGCATTGGTGCGGTCATTGACGCGGGCCCCGCGCCCGTGTTTGCTGTCGCGATCCGCCGCAAGCTGCCTGCTGGCTTAGAGGGCACGCTCGGGTTGACATCGTCTTTGAATGCGTATCCCGCCCCGCTTGCTGCGGCTCGGAGCGCGCTTGGCTTTTTTCTTGCGGAATCGGAGTATCCCTTTTCCTTGGACGCTTTGGCCTCTTCCATGGGTTCCATCGCTGGGGAGGGCGGCGGCGCCGCTTGGGCCTCCGGTTCGTAGCGATCAACGGGACCATTGTTGTTGGCGACACTGGTGACACCCTCTGGCATCGCGTCAATGACTTCACCCGTATCTGAGACCAAGGGTCGTGGTGGTGTCACGGGCTGCCCTAAGTTCGACTGGAACGCAAGGGGCGCGCCGGCGACAAGCACCAGCTCTACATTATCCCAGTTCTCCCCGGACAAATTTTCTATAATACCCCACGACTGAAGCTCCGCCTTCCCAGTCTGGTCGAAAACTACGCGGTATGAGGGGCGCCACACCGGCGTTTCAGCGACGTATCCCACCGCCAAATCGTGTTCTAGGCCATCTAAACGAAGAACGACATTGCGAAGCGGGTTTTTCTCCTTCGGCTTTCCGGTGAAGTCGGCCCGCCACAATTCCTGAAATTCCTTGGCACGCGGGTCAACTTGATCCTCGAGTTCAATAGGAAAAGAAGCCGAACGGACGCTGCTACCTCCTCGCTCGACGATGGCCAACGTCGCCAAGAAGTCTCCAATAAGTTGCTGTCGCATCCGAAACTTCACTTCGGTAGCCTCGACATGACCTGCCCTTTCATAGTACCCGACGCCGTTACGATAAACCACGACGCGACGCAGCGGGAGCTGTTCAGACGCAACGTTGGGACCGCGTGCGCAACCTGCTAACAGAAGTAGGGTGAATAAATTGCTGAGGGCCCTTCGCATAGCCCGGTATCGTCGCTGCTTTTTGTTCGATTGACAATGGGCTGCCCGACTTTGTCAGCAGCCTTTCGGCAAGGATTCGGACCCTAGTGAGCACGCTAGGGATTTGCGTCCCCTAATTCGACCGCGTAACTGACGCGAGTCAGCCCTGCTCCAAGCATACTCAGGGGATTGAACGGAGGGTTTACGGTGCCAAGCTGTGTGGATTCATCCAGAACAATCACGTAAATGCCGGGATTGAGCGGTATGCGCTGTTGGTTGGCTCCAGGATTGAGGGCAAACCCGGTGATGGCCGGTTGCGGCGGAGCGCTCAGTGGCATTCCGGTTTGCAGCCCTTCGCGCCACGGATCAATCACCGACTTTGGCCAAACGAAGGCTTCCACCGTTGCCGGACCTTCGACCTGAGATCGCATGTACAACGCTTGTTCCTTCTCGGTGACTTCGAAGGGTCCTAGCACATCGACTTGGCCCGGATGAAGCTCAGTGGTCTCGCTCGCATAAAGCATCTTGTCACTTCCAGACAATCCGTAGGGCTTGGGGGGCCGCGCAGGAGGTTCCAAGTGTCCGAGGGAGAACTCATCACCGTTGTCAGTCCGAATTACCGTAAAACCTGCTGCAATCTGACTGGCGAGAATTTGACCGCCAAAGGCATTGGCGAGATATCCAACCGGGGTTTTCGCGGCCCAATCAACGACCTTATTCTCAACCGAACCCAATTGGAATTGCGGGAGTCCAGGCACGCTTGCCGGTACGCCGAAGACGTAAACAGCGTCCTCAGTAAGCTTGAAATCCATGCGGTACTCCACTGACGCTTGCGCGGCAAAACCGATGCGACCGGCTATGGGTGTCCAGGCAAAGCCAGTACCAGCGAAAGAGATTGAGACAGTTTGATGAGTGTCGTCAATACGTTGGTCGCAATGATTGGGAAAAAAGCGACCGACAATGTCGCCGGTATTGTTCAGCCGTAGCCCAAGCCCGGACGAAAGTACGCGCGGGCAAATCTGCTTGGCGCCAAAATTGGAAAACAGCCACCATCGCAGTCCCGGGCTGTTGTTCACGGAGCTCCGTAGCCAGCCACAACCGCTCAGCAGCACGCAGAGGGATAGGACGGAAGTGACTGAGCCTCGATTACACATTTTATCGCCTTACAACTTGCATAGTGGTGCAGAGCTAGCCTGCATCGTGTTACTGAATACTCGTGTGGGTTACCAAAGTGTCCGCACGTTCCATACATTCTTTAACCAGGCTAGCCATGACTTCAATTAGACCGGACCCGGCGTTTAGCGTCGGAACGCGAAACATTTCCAAACCAAGCCTCGTTGCACGACTCTTTGCTTCACGATCCAAATCGTAAAGAGTTTCAACGTGTTCACTTATGAAACCGATCGGAACCACAGTTACGCTCTTCGTGCCTTCTTTGGCCAATTTGTCTAGAGTCTCGGCAAGACTCGGCCCGAGCCACCCCGCCGAGTCGCTCCCTTGACTCTGGTAAGCGAGCACCGTGCTGCGCCCTAAAACCTGCTCCACCGCCACTGCGGCGGCCTCTATTTGTTGTGCATAGTTGTCGCCACCTTCAATGACACGCAGTGGCAGACTATGTGCTGAAAGAACAATACTCGTGTTGGGTGGAATTCGTCCTGCGAAGTGAGCGACAATCGCGTCACACTGGGCCTTTACTAACCCCGCGTGCGATCCCCAAGGTGTCACATGCAAGAGTTCGAATCCAAGTGAATGCCCGCTGGCCTTGAGCCGAGAATACTCGAATGCCGTTTCGGTCACATAGAGCTCGACGCTAAACGGTGCCACCGGCAAAACCACGAGTCTTTAAGCCGCAGCGCCGCGGCGCCCAATAGAGCTTCGGAGATGGGGGCTATCCCAAATCGCATACCGATCAGCACCGGCATTTCAATCGCGTCCGCCAACGAATTGGCCTGCTCTCGCGTAATCCGCATCAACGGCGAGCCGCCTATCGCTTCATAACGACGAGCCATTTCTTCAAGCATCACATTGGACGGAGCTCGTCCGCGTCGAATTTGCGTCAAGAAGGCAGGTAACTCCTCCAAGTTATTGATCGTGCCATGAGCGACCAAGAGCACTCCGTCGTTCTTGAGGGCGGTCATCGATTACGAGCATAATCCCGATAGGGCGCATCTAGGGGGCGAGCCGCCTGGGCCGGACAGTTACCTGGGGAAGACTACTCGACTTTTCTCGTTCTCTAATCCCGCGTCAGAGCATCACCGGAACCTATTTTTATTCGGACTGAACTACGGCGCTGTGGCCCCGTGCGAAATGGCCAGACGGCCAGTGCCGGACTTAAAACGAAGAAGTTCTTCCGAAGCTCTTGGGATTATTGGGTAATATTGCTCGTGGCCAACCGCCGGGCCTTGTGCATTGTCGCATTCCTCGAATCGATTCACTCTAGCTTGATCAGCTGAGCGGTGCGTTGAGCCTTTGCCACTCGCAACTGCTGACTAACTAATCCACTGAGCGTTGTCTTGCCCATGCGAACTAGGATCGGAGCGATTGAATCATTGGTCAAATTGCCGCGCTCGGAAACTGCTTCCGAGCGACGCGCCAATTGGCGCCAGGCAATCGCAACACTAGGTCAAAGTATACGTGTTGAGGGACCCTCACCCCTCGATAGCATTGATACTGAAACCGTCGTCGACGCGGTTCGCGTGGCTCTCGAAGCCGGTCTCGTAGATGACCTGGACTGGATCGAACCTCGGCAAAGCGCGGTGGCGCTCTATGAATTGACCTCAGCGCTGCCAGCTGGGCGTGAACGGCGTGACCTGGGTCGCCGCGTGTTTACTCGCGTGTACGAAGGGACTGCTTCGACTTTCAATGCTGTTGCTGTTCGCATCGCGCTCAGTGCAGCGCGCTCATTGGACACACCTGCACTGCGAGCTCGCGTCGGGTTACTCCTGGATTTGCCCACGGGCACCACGGTAAATCCGGACGCCTTGGCACTTGCCCTAGTCGTTAGACGCGACAACTTTGACCGATGGGTGGCCCGCCCGAGCGTCGGCGCCCTTTCCGTGCGCCGACTCGCTGCAAAAACCTTGGAGCATGCCGCCCGCGAAGCAGCGCTGCGCGCGCAGCAAGGGGACTCCTACCCACGACGGTTGTTGATGAGTAGCGAGGTACAAGGCATTTTCCGACGCCTCTTGGCCGACCGCGAGCCACTCGTCTGGAGACATGCTGCGGTTGCTCGCGGACTGTTGGCAAACGTTGACGCAAACCTACGCGAAGAGGTCGAGAGTGCCCTCGACCCAAGTTTGTCGCCAACCGAATGGCGCAGGGCCGCCGTGTCACTCGTCGCATTGCTACCGAGTGACCCGCAGACGGTTTTGAAACAATGTCGTCGTCTCATTCAAGGCGAAATTGGTCAGGCGGACCCTGGAATTGCAGCGGCGATGGTCCCCGGCCTGCATCGTGTTATCGAGGCCGAGCCCGAGGGAGCCGAAGCACTTCTGGAAGTGCTGGCTGACGGTCGTCGATTAGACGTCGCTGAAGCGATTGGCTCGCTCTTTGCGGGGCTGACGAGTCGGACATTTGGCGAACGCACCGCGCAAACTCTTCATCACGTGCTTGAAAGCTCAAAGACCGTGGAGGCAAGCGCCACAGCAGCCATGCGTAGCCGCATTCTCAGCGCTCTTGACCGAAATCGAAGTGACAACAGCTTGTCTGAGAGCTTGCGTCAGGCTTTAGTGGCGTACGAAACGCAGGGCGCGAGAGCCGCGCATCAAGCAGCACTAGCCGCAATCGAGGCTGTACATCAGTCAGCAGAACGACTTGAGAAGCTAGAGGCGTCGGACGACGCAGGCCTTTCCGAGAGTCTCGCGCTACTCAATGATTTGGACATTAGCTGTCTTGAGCGGTCCACGTTAGTCAACCTGCTTTTGCTCAACAGACGGCCGGGCGATGGTGACTCCAGCGTTCCGCAAATTGAACGTCTGTACTTTCGACTCGGTAATTGGCTATTGGATGCGGAGGAGCGTACCAGCGACTCCAGTTTCAACCCAAGCACAGCAATCGTGCAACAACGTCGCCTGCGCACGCTGCTGCATCTGATTGACGCTGAAACGATTCAGAGTGAAGCGGAAGACGTCGGGCAGCGGGTACGTGCGCGGGTTCGACGGGCTCTAAAAATCCTGCTTCGACATCTCGCCGAGGGACCCGACTCGAGCGTACATCGCGTGCTATGCGCGACACTGGCCAGGAGTTTTGACGCCGCGATTCGTGAAAACGTGTGCGATCCCAGCGACCTTTTGCTTCTGGTGGCGGCAAAGATTTCAGAAAGGGAAAGCATAGAAGCGATTGCGGAGGCTTCCACTAATCAAGACGTCGCCGGACCACTTGCAGCCTACTCGGCCTTCGTCGATGTCAACGGAATGGAAACAGCCGATTCCGCATTTGACGTACCCTCTTCTCCCTTGGGAGAGTCAATCCTGGGAGACGAAATTGTTGTAGCGCAAAGGGTAGTCCGGCTGAGCCAGGGCCTCGGCGCTGGCGGTGCCTATCGAGCCGAAGCACTCCGTCAAGTCGTGCTTCGGCTGGGTCGAGGCCTGGAAGCAGTAGCAGCTGCTCGCGGATTAAGTGAACTCGTTGATCGCCAGCGTTCGGGTTTTGATGCGGTTCGTGAAGTTGAACGCTCGGCGGCGGCGCTGCGCGAGCTCAATTTAGCCGCGCTTCGGCGCCTCTTGCAGAGTGAACCGCCGCGTGCCGACGGGGGGAATGTAGTTCCCTTGAGTGTGCTGATTGAAAGGACCCTTGCCGATGGTGTGGCATCCAACGCACACCTAATAGCTAAAGCCGTTGCGGAGTTGACGTGCCAACTGCCAGAATCGATCGGCCAGGCTATCAGTCAAGTCGTATCGCGTATTGACGCACTTCCCGCATCGGCTTCCAGCGACGTTTACGCGATACCGTTAGATAAGCGGCGATCGCCCCTTCCTGATTGGCTCTTACCGCGCAGAACAATTGGCTCATTCTACGTTGTGCGTGCATTGGGGAGCGGCGGCGTAAGTTCCGTTTTTGTTGCAAGACGCAGCGAAGAACGCAACAGCCCACGCGCGACTCTATTTGCGCTAAAAGTTCCAGAATATGATCCAACGACAGCTCGCAGTCTAAGCGAACAGGAATTTTTTCAACTTTTCAGGGAAGAAGCGAGCGCCCTGCTCGCACTCCCGCATCACACAAACCTTGCGCGTTTCGTAACGTTTGATCTTGCGGCACGGCCCAAGCCGATTCTAGTTATGGAACTCATCAACGGGTTCGCACTCGATCGCCTCATTCGCAGCCGATCGCTCAGCGTAGAGCGAGCCTTTAGTTATCTCAGCGGAATACTGTGCGGTCTAGAGGCGATGCACGAGTTTGGCATCGGTCATTTAGACATTAAACCTTCGAATGTAATCTTGCGTGACGGCGAAACACCAGTGCTTGTAGATTTTGGCTTGAGCGGGAGAAAGATTCGCCCTGGTTGCGGGACATTGGACTACTGTGCTCCTGAGGTACTTGGAGTGCTCAATGACGCCGCAACGGCTACGCCAATGGCAGCCGACATCTATGCCTTCGGTTCCATGGCATTTGAAGTGCTTACGGCCCAACCGCTCTTTGATGGAATGGACGAGATGGCGCTCGTTACGGCTCACGTGTCACATGACGGTTGGCCCGAGAAATTGGCTCGGTTTGCCAGTAACCCGCGCAACGCGGAATTGGCAATTGTGCTCGCTGCCTGCCTTCGTCATGACCCAGCTGATCGCCCCTCGGCACAGGAAGCACGTACGGCAATAGATGCGATCGGGGCACGCATGCTCGAAAACGCCTGGCCTCTGCCCATCACCCAGCCTTCGCAGCAACCCCTTACGGCGTGAAGGGCGGCCAGCGCGAGCAAGCCCATCGAGCGCGGCGGGCAACGTCCGTATTGTCCGTCAAGCTCGAAATCTTGGCTTGTATAAACTGACGGCTCGACTATGAGCACGACGTGCGTCGCCGTTGGATTACGAGTTTGATCGTCTGCGTAGCAATTGGACTTGGTTCATGCCGTGACAACAGCGCCCCAGTTATTCAAGTCGTCGCAGGGAACTCCGGCGAACCAATCAGTTTCACCCCCAAGGTATCGTTTGCCGAATACGCCGAGTTGCCCAGCGGTGGCGATGAGTTGCGGGTGTCGTTAGCCAACTACGACCTAAATTGCGACGGTTACTCACCGGTTCCCGAAGGCGGCATCATTGTTGTTTTGACGTTCCTTCTGCCAGTCGGCCAGCGGCCCACTGTTGGCACTTATCCTTGGCCGGGGCTACCTACCGGCGGCAATGTGTCGGACGCCAATTTTGAACTCAAAACGCAACTGGTAATGCCGGTCGTTCGAATTGGCAAAAGGAGCACAGCTATGCTTCCCGGCGGCAACGTCGATATCCAAAGAATTAACTTGGAACGTCAGGGTGAGGTCGTCGGAGTGATGAGATTGGAACAGTCCGGCGGCGACGGGCAACCGCCCACGCGACTATTTGGTTCTTTTACGGCGCGAGTCTGTCGCACTAGTGTTCCGACTGGTAATTTGGGCCCGTAACCCCTGAAAGTCGCAGTGATTCTTTTGTCGTCATCGGCGAACAAAGCTGCTAACGCGATAAGACTCTTAGCAAGAGTGGTATATCTTCCTCGGCGCACAATAACTATGAATCGATTGATCATTTTGGTGGGTCCAGCGGTTGCTGGCATAATTGGCTGCTCTAACAGCACGCCACCAGCCGAAGTTTATTTACCCGAGACGTTGAGCATCGCGTCAATCGGTGTTGCCGGTTCGCCGGAGTCCAACACTTGGACGGGGGACAACCCAATTGCTAGCCTTACACTTTCTTGCGACAATGCGCCACTCGTCGTGGAGACCGATCCAAAACCCGTTGATGCGGTTATTGGTGGCTTTTCACTGGCAGTCGCAGGCAATTGCGGAACAAACGTTTCCTGCGGTTGGCTCGTCCTGCGGGTAGTCTCGAGCAATGATGGTCCGGAAGCGGACATCGCTACGGCCACGACACCGATAATCGCGGGCGTCAGTCAACCGGGTTCATACACTTTTTATCTTGAGCTACACGACGCGAATGACGCTGTCCTTCATACATCGGACGGCAAGGTACTCGGGCAAGAAGTAGCAATTGAACTTCAGCAGCCTCCGACTTGCCCCGCCGCCGGTGGCGGCGACGCCGGCTAACCGATATCCAATTGTAGCTCCTTGAGCTTCAGGGGTGAACGAATAAAAGTGTTCCTTTGAGGGGCAAAAGTGCCCCATGCCAGCCTGTCGGAACAGTGGGCTCAGTCCAAAAAAATATGCGGCGCGCGTCTTCTGGAGCAAGGTTTATGCAACCGTGGCTCTTGGGAATTCCGAAACGGTCATGCCAATAGGCGCCATGCAATGCGTAATTCGACTCAAAGTACTGCACGTAAGGCACATCTCGTAACTCAAACTCCTCACCGACTTCGTCGGAGTCCATTGTAACGGACACATGCTTCGTGTGAATCCTATAAATGCCCCGCTTGGTGGCAGTAGAATTGGCAGGATCGGAAAGTCCGGCCTCCCCGGTTGACACCAATGTTGCGTACACGGCCTTCTTTCCCTCATACAGGGCAAGTGTTTGTTTGGTAACGTTGATATCGATCCACTTCTCACCATTGGTGCCCCACGCTGGCATCTTTCGAACCGGATCGAGCCGCGACGCGTCGCGATCGCTGACCCAAAGGTTGTCTACCGTTTCGTAATATAGCTTTCCACGAAAGAATGCCTGTTTGCCGGTGAGTTTGATAGCCCCTCGATATGGCGCTCTTTGCCTCGGCGTTGCTTTCTTCGACCCCGGGTCGTAGCTCATAAGCATGGCCCCCGGTTGGCGAACGATTGCGAAGGGAAAGTCGATATCTTCGGGAATACGGAATCCGTGAAAATCCGATCCTTGAATTGGACGGAGTCTATCCGTTGGGACCACCTCGAACTTAGCGCTTAGGCCATAGCGTCAACCTTCAAAAAGGAACGTTTGCAAAATCGAGTAGCCAACGTGAGTTGCCATTGCGCCCAACACAACACTAGAGATCGAGGACGCCGCATCTCCGACGACGCGAGGGGCGAATCGCCCCGACTGCAAGAACTCCGGAATTGGGTCACTGAGCTTGGTAAGCCAGGCTTGTTTTGGGTCCGGTACCGTTGGTGCAGCCGGCAACCACACCTGCTGCGCGAAACGCGCGCCATAATCGCCGTCGGCATTGAGCCAACGTTCGAAACGTTTGTTCAGATCGGGCTCCGCAACGCGCAACTCTTCACTAGTCGGGATTTTTCGATAGACTGGGCCGGGGCGCCGAACTGTACCGTAAATGTACGGGAGCTTCCGGTCCAGGGCTGGCCCCAAATTTCGCATCGCGATCACGAGGGGATCATTCGCGTCTATCGTACTCGAGCCGTCTAAGCAGACGAACCCTCGCGAGAGGAGACGCTGCCAGCCACGAGAACAAGACGAGTTGCGGACTGGTTGGGGATCGATTGCCACGCACGCCCCCAATCGTAGGTACCCTAATTTTCCGGATGTTTGCCTGGGTTCCGAGTAGATCCAGGTCTGCGGCGATTTCGCGCACACCTTCGGGGTGCCCTCGGGGATTATTTCTTGCTGCACTTTGGTACTGCCGTCTAAACCTACAATCGCGGCGGGGACTTCAGTGCTGGCTGGCTGAGTCTGAGCGTCTGCCGCAGAGTGGTCGGCGGCTACGTGCTCTTCCTGCGGTTCGCGTTTAGTGTCCCGATGGCAACCAACTGCGAGCAGAATGACTAGCCCAACTGTGAGAAGCGCGTCGTGGCAGGCCCTCATGTGGTCTCGCCTTTCTGAGGCAAAATGACGCAGGTTGCCCAGGCCAGCGACCGTGAGTTGCTCGACTTTGGTTGGAGTAACACGGGTGTCGATTATCACTCGACGGCAAGCTACGAAAATAATCTGCCAGATTTAAAGCCGGTCGGCGGACCTTGCAGTGACTATTGGGAAAAATTAACAAAAAAAAGCGACGGACCGCATGAGGGGGGCTAGCGATCCGTCGCGTAGTCTATTTACACCGAAGCACCGGACAAATGGTCGGTATGTTCGATGGGAAAAATAACGACGGATCTGAGTTTGAGGGGGGGGCGCCCAGATCCGTCGGGAAGACTCCGCAGCAATTGAGGCGCGTACACGCCGTCAATTGCCGCTGGTTCTAATCCAATGCACCTATCGTGCCATAGTTGGTAGCCTAGAATATCACGGGCTTGCAACCGATCTCGTTCAACGTCAGTTTCACGCATGCAAATTTGGTCACGCTCCATTGCAACGCACTTGAAACATAACTGCCATGAATCCGTCTCTCGGCTTTCCCGACGGACATCAATTGAAAACTGCTAACGTTGTTAGGTGCGGTTTTCGGCAGCCAACAGCGCTTTGGTGAAGTGTGACCAGGTTCGGGTTGTTAAGGCCCCAATGCTTTTGGCTTTGCCTTTTGGAATTCTCGCAGTGGCATCGATTGGAGCTCGGTCAGCTTGGGCCTGGCCCAGGATCGTTAGCTTGGTCTCACTCTTGGGCGTTAGCCTTGCTTGCGGCGTCGGAGCTCTTGAAAGACGCCGAATCGTTTCGCGGACAATGTTTCGTGCACAAATGATTCAAGGTGAAATGGGTCATGGAGACCCTATCGCATCAGAAAGTACTCCTGAGAACAATGACTCTCCGAGGGTATCAAGCCCCGAATTATTTCGGAAGGTCGCAACGAAAGAAACTGAACTTAAACTGGACGAAGAGTCCACCAAGATTCTGTCGTCGCGTCTGCTTGACCACCAAGTCGGCATCGCCTCCATTTTGTTAGCAATAACGTTGTTCGCAGCTCTTGTCGTATTTTGCCTGGTGACCGGCCAAATCAAGAATAAAGGTCCAATCACGCCCATTGGTGTGTCGCTGGGCGTTTTCCTAGTATCGGTCCCGCTAATCATTGCGGTTCATTTGGGTCTAGGGCGCGTGCGAGTTCGTATCGAAAATGGGCGATTACACCTTGAGCGCCGACGCGGCGTTCTTGGCACGGAAAGAAGCGAAATTTCGCTTTTGGATGTCAAAGGTATCTGGCTAATTCAAGCCGACGGTGCCGATGTTCATGAACTCTTGCTGCTGGTAAATAGCGCATTTCTTTCGATTCCAGTTGCGAGATCGGCTTGGCCAAACTGGCAGGCCGTATTCCGTAAGTTCGAGTGATAGTGGCATTGCGCCGGGGATTGAGTTACGAGCGGCCACGTGCCACGCCTTGTTTTATCAACACTCGGTCAAGTTGCAGTTTTGTTCTTAGTGGGCGGAGCCTGCGCTCGTGAACGCACAACGCAAGTACAAAATCACTCCGGGTCTTCTGCGGTTGCGAGCGTGATACCAGCCGCTGCTGCACCAGTCGCGAGCCCACCGAAAGCAGAACCTCTCAACGTTCTCCTGTTGACCGTCGATTGCCTGAGGGCAGACATGCCGTGGACCGGTTACCCGCGCCCAATAGCACCAAACCTCACGAAGTACGCAGAACAGGGTGTTGTATATTCGCGACTCTATTCAGTTGCTAGCTATACCGCTCAAAGCGTGGCTGCTTGGATGACTGGACAGTACGCTTCAACATTATACCGAACCGGAGTCTTTTTTACTTCTTACACAAAGGCTAATTCGTTCTTTCCAGAAGCACTGCAGGCGGACGGCGTAAAATCAATAGGCTGGTTTTCACATCTTTACTTCGGGCACGGTAAGGGCATTGACCGAGGATTTGCGGCCTGGGAATTGGTGCCGGGAATCACCTTCGACCCCCAAACTGACAACTACGTCACCAGTGACAAGATGTACGATCTCGGCGTTAAATTGCTAGGAAACCCGGAGAACACCAAGGGACAGTTTTTCGCTTGGGCCCATTTCGGCGATCCGCACGATCAATATATAAAGCACAAGGAATCACCCGACTTTGGGAACAAGAACCGCGACCGATATGACAGCGAGGTATGGTACACGGACTACCATATCGGCAAACTCGTCGAGTGGGCCAAGACCCAGTCATGGTGGCCGCATACGATTGTATTAATCAGCGCCGATCATGGTGAGTCATTTGGTGAACATGGTCTATATCGGCACGCCTTCGAACTTTGGGAGCCACTCGTTCGCGTACCGCTCATAGTATTTGGCCCTGGTGTTTCGCCCAAGCGAATAGAAGCGTTGCGTAGCCAGATCGATCTTGCCCCTACAATTATGGATTTAATGGGTAAGCCACCGCTTGCCCAATTTTCTGGGCGGAGCCTGGTACCTGAAATTCTAGGTCATGAAGATCCTAAGTCTCGCGATCACATTCAACTCGAGTTAACCGAGGATACCAACAACCCCGAGCGCCGAGCTCTAATCGCCGGAGACTACAAGCTCATAGTTCGAGGATACGACGAATCATTTCTGCTATTCAATCTGAAGGACGACCCTGGCGAGGAACACAACTTAGCCCAAAGCGAACCTGAGAAACTCAAGGGAATGAAGGCTCTTTACAAGGAATCCTTCAGCCATATCCCAAGCATCAAGCCCTTTGGTGGCATGAAACTCGCCAGCGGCAAGCTTGCCGACGGGCTTGCTGGTCCCATCAAACCCAAGCAAAACTGAAAATCGCTCGGTCACTTTGCTAGCCCAAGCCGAGCAGTCTCTTACTTGGCGACTAACGC
The DNA here is from genome assembly GCA_963819085.1 of uncultured delta proteobacterium. Classification (GTDB taxonomy): domain Bacteria; phylum Myxococcota_A; class Polyangia; order Polyangiales; family Polyangiaceae; genus FEN-1139. Next base: position 247,379 of record CAWFUX010000035.1, on the reverse strand, counting down.
TGCGTCCCTGTCGATTTGCTCCGCTTGGCTCTTAACGACTTCAGCAAACCATCGGGTACGCTCCGTCTTCACTATGTATTTCGTTTCGGAGCCGTCAGCCACGCGGAACAATTCAATGTATCCTAGGTTGGACTTAGCGTCCCCATACTCTACTCGCAATATTGGTGTCGGTGTATTCTGGTACTTCTCTTCGTAGGCCGTCACGCGCAATTGCGCCAACTTGGTCACCCAATTGCTTGCGGTCTCGTCTTCCACACTAGGTTTGGCCGGGTCGGCCCAGGCATTGTTCTTTCCTGTGACACGCACCAGTTGCCGCCGCTTACCACCCACCTGCACCGCAATTCGAACGGCCTCGTCGAATTTGAAACCGTGCAAATCGCGTTCCGACATTCGCGCTTCGGCATATTGGAGAGTTGAAATGGGCTCACCAACCGCGACCTGAATCAAGCCTGACTGCTCGTCTCGAACGTAATAGTTTCCCCCTCCCGGAGTAGAGGCTCCAACAGTTAGGAACCGTCTTCCATTGCCAAGATCGATTTTGATTGTCCCGCTTGGCTTATCGAAACCAAACTCGGAGTTCCTCTTGGATTCGAGTTTGCCAATCGTACGGAGGGTTCGAAAGCGAGCCATCCCGTCCAACAACTTTTCAGCGGCGTCGACAGAAATCATGCGCTTCGTCTGTGGCTTCGAAGTGGGCGCTCCGCCTGCGTCGAGACCGACCACTTTGGGTTGGGTTTCAATTGTTACAACGGCATAACGGCCAACTTTATCTCGCTTGGGTTCCACTAATACGTGATGATCACTAGAATCGAAGGCTACCGAACGCAGTTGGTCGGCATCTACCTTCCACAAGTCAACGCTAGATGTGGCTGCGCCTGCGGGGTCATCAACACGACCAGACGCGTACCAAGCGAGGCTAATGGCTGTGCCCAAGAGGCCCACGTGAACCCAGATACCCCAACTCCGCTTCATGCCCTACCTCCCACAGAACGACCTCTGCGAGCCAAAAAGAGCCCCAACCCCAGAACCACCGCAGGAGCGCCGAATATTACTGAGTAAAACCAGACAACATCCTTCTCTTTAGTGTGCTCGATGCGAACATCCTCTTCGGAGCTTATTTCGCCCGCGAAACTCTCTTCCCCGACTAGCCACCGAACAGCGTCAAGCAGTAGGACTCGGTTAGCCGGGGCATTTGTTAAGACCAAGTCGCTCACAGCATCTGCATCGCCCAGTACGAAAGCTCTGAGCTCATTCGATTTTTCGGTCTTAGCCTGTGGCTTGTTCGCTGAAGCTGTCAAATTATTAGCTATCGGTCTCGAAACCGCTGCCGCAAGCTCGAAACTGCCGCGGGACTCCGAACCATCAAGTTCGAAGTCACCGTTCTCATCAATGTAAGTCCCCGGCATCGAATGGCTAACGAAGGTTACAGCATTATCGTTTGGATCGATCTTCTTGAGCGCACTCGAGCCAAACAGCACGATGCCTGCGTTATTTCGACTCAAAGTAGACACAGAGGCGTGTGAGGAAAATCGATTGGTAATCAATTGGACATAATCGGACTTATCCAGTCTCCGTTGAACGTAGGCCCTGTCGTTCGCCAAACTGCCGGGTTCTACAGTAACGCCAACGACGGCGCCGATTTCCTCGAGATTCGTGCCGGTCGCACCACTCGTGATGCCCGCCACGGTCGCGGAGATTTTTTCAGCCGTTGATTTGGCATCGTGTTTGGCCTTCGAAATCTCGGAATTCGATTCCGCCGGTGCCTGCTTGGTCGCTCTTCCGTCGGGATCTAGAGCCAGAAACAGGTGCCCGCCTCGCTTCGCATATCGGTCCAAGGCTCCTAGCTCCTCGGGAGCCAGCGGTTCTTTCGGTCCGAGCACGAATAGTACGCTTGCGTCCTCTGGAATTTCTTGCCCAAGCCCCTGCGACGCACCAAGATCCTGAATTCTGAAGTTCTGCGTTTCGAGTAACTTACGGAATATCTGAACGCTTTGGCCGCTATTCGAGGCGTCCTTATCTTTCCTGTCGTTGAGCTCGCCGTGCCCTACGCTGAGGTAAGCTACCCGGGCATCCCGCGCCAGTTTCATGAGATTTTTCTGAAATTCCTGATCAAGATTGCGAAGCACTGCCCTCGCGTTCTTTGCCTCTGTGCCGACGTTAATGATGTGCCGGACTTCTCCTCGGGCCAAAATTATGCTGCCGTCTTGGCTTGCGCGTAACTCCTTGGCAACCTTCGGCTCGAGTAGGCGATCGTGAAACTCGACCTGCAGCTTAGGATTACCTCGAGACAAATCGCGAAGATAGCGCTCGACCTCGATGCGAACCTCGCTGACCGACGGAAATAGGGCAACGACTCGTACGGGGTCCTTCAAACCGTGGGCAATACGTTTGGTCAACTCGCTTGCCCGTGCGGTTTTGAAGTACGAATAGTCGATGGCCACGCCAAATTTGCTACCCGTATAGACAAACAGCGCACCGTAAAGCGCCACTAACGACAAGGTCAATCCAGCGATTGCCGCCGCTCGTACTCGTCCCACTTCCGGTTGAGGTGCCTTGCGCATGGGGTAAAGTGCTGCCTCGGCGAACAGCAGCGGCACCAGCGTGACCATCAAACCCGTGAGCCAAGCAATGTTCCAGACTCCGATTTTTCGGACCCTAACGTCCGTGGGTAAATCGGCACGTATGCCAAACCAGGCGGGCTGATGTTGTACGAGGATGGCGAGGGCGACAGCCAAAGCCGTGCCCAGCGTTAGCCAGGCCAACCATTGGTCGATTTTCGCGCTAGGTCGCGGTGAACTGCCTTGCGGGGCCAGCCTAAGCAGCGCAGCGGTCACAACGGCTAGCCCTCCGAGCGACACGAGCACGACTTCCAACGCCGGATGGGAGGCGAATATGCGCTCTCCCGCAAGCACCAAAATCAGACCGAGCAAGTAAAGCGGCAGGGGCCCTACAGTAAATTTGCGTCCGCGCTGCGTGTCTAGCGCCATCGTCGCGCCTCCACCATCTTCGTGGCCGCCACGAGAAAAAATACGGTGACCATCAAGTAGTAGGTCACACACCCAAAGTCGAGTGTCCCTGACATGAAAGGCTTGAAATTCTGGTGATGTAGAGCCATTCCCGCCAAAATCGAGTTAAGCGGGGCATCCACGGCACGCGCCAATGCCCACGTGAGAATTAGTGCACCGGTAATTGCCGCAGCAACGATGCCGGCAATTACCGTTGACCCCGTCAAGGACGACGCAAAGAGGCCAATTGCCAGCGTGGCTGAACCGAGGAGTATCAGGCCCGTATAACCGACGAGAATATGGCCGACGCTGACCTTGCCATTGACGAATATCATTAGCGGCATGTAAGCCGTTAGCAGGGTCATGATACTCAACATAACCATCGCAGAGATGAATTTCCCCAGTACAATTTCCTTATCCCCAAGGGGCGAAGTATTGAGCAACGTAAACGTCCCCATTTGCCTCTCTTCGGCCAATAATCGCATGCTGAGTACGACCCCCGCTATCATGGTTGTGCCACTCGCGTTGTAGAAAAATTGCTCCAGCACTTCCGCCGACAACAGTTTTTCCGCGAGAGCTTGCCAATAAAAAAGAATGCCATCAATCAAAAGGACGGCCGCTACGAGCGCGGCACCAAGCGGCGAGCGCATGAAGGCACCCAGTTCGCGTCGAGCCAAGATTAGAGCCTGATTCACGACGTTACCTCTCCCTGGCCATTGCCCTGATTTGCATTCGAAACGGTCGCGCCGCCAGAGCCAGAGAGTTGTAGAAACACATTCTCTAGGTCGCGGTGGCTTCGTGCAACTTGCAGCACCCCTAGTTTGCGTTCGACGAGAAATGCAACGACCGCTTCGCGCACATCGCGTTCCATTTGAACCTCGAAGGTCAAGAGGTTGATCCCGTGTTCCCTGGGCTCGCGGGGCGTCACTTCCAATACACCCGGGAGGCCGCGTATTGCCCCCCAAAACTGGGTCAAATCCAAGCCCGCAGCGTGACGCGCCACGACCTCGACGCGCATGCCGGATAGCCAGCGAGCGCCCAATTCTGCCTCCGAACCGTCGGCAATGATTGTCCCCTCCCCTATCACCAATATGCGATCGCAAGTCTCACTGATTTCCGACAAGATATGGCTGGACAGGATGACGGTGTGCTCTCCCCCGAGACTTCGGACAAGCTCCCGCATCTCGACAATTTGCACCGGATCCAGCCCGGATATGGGTTCATCCAGAACTACGAGTTCGGGTTTATGTACGATTGCTTGCGCAATACCCACTCGTTGCCGAAAACCGTGAGAGAGCGTCGCGATCCGGTCATCGCGCACGGCTCCGAGTTCCGTCAATTGGATGACTTCGTCCACGCGCGCGGAAAGCTGGGCCCGCTTTAGCCCGCGAATTTCCCCCGCGAAACGCAGGTACTCTCTGACGGTCATTTCGGGATAAAGGGGAGGACTATCGGGTAGGTATCCGATTTTTGCGCGAACAGCGTCAGGGTCGGAAACAACATCGACTCCCCCCACGCGAACCGTCCCACTCGTCGGCAAAAGGTCGCAGGCCAAAATGCGCAGCGTAGTGGTCTTGCCGGCGCCATTGAGACCCAACAGGCCGATGATCTGACCCGGTTCTATCGTGAAAGACAATGCTCCGAGGGCCCGGCGTTCTCCGTAGTACTTGTACAGATCGCGGATCTCGATCACTTTATCCTCACTGGTTTCCCCCGCCGTCCTTGGCGGGGCCCCGCAATTACCACGAAACTCCTCATCGCCAACCGGTCCTGTAGAATAACTAGCGAGGCTCCTTCCAGCCGTTGGAGCCGTGCTCGCCATCCCAACTTGCGAAGTCGGTGACCTGGACCTTAGACTTTCCCGCGCAACCTGCTCGTACGTTCCAACGTTTTGATTGTGTTGGTTGTTTGGGCCCCGGCCCAAACAACGGAATCGGGATAAGTTGATACAAGTACAACACGTTTCGCGCCTAATCTAACAACTCCGGCGCCAGTCCCTTCCCGAGATTTTATCGAATGTCGCACCTCGAAAGCCCTTCGCCCGAAGGTCGGCTCTGGCACTTCGACCCAAGTTCGCACATTGAACAGCCGGCTTGTTCCCCAGTCGAGCTTGCCGGACGCTTGCGAGATTGTGCTTCGGGACTTGGCCTGTTGGGCCTCGGATTTGCCCCAGTCGAGCCCCTTGACGAGGCCCAGGAAGCCTTTTTGTCCTGGGCACACGCGGGTTACCACGGAACGATGAATTACCTTCTTTCGGACGGCGATCGCCACGTCCCGAACCGATTGGCACCCAATTCGAAGACGATGGTGGTCGCAGCCGTCGGCACCGCCCCCGGCGCCCACCCCGGCCGCTCATTGCCGCTCCTGGGACAAGTGGCGCGCTACGCTAACGGCCCCGATTATCATCACGTCATACGCCAGAAATTGGCCAACCTGGGTCAAAAGATCGCCGACCTTACGGCTCGCCCGGTTGACGGGCGTGCTTGTGTCGATACCGCACCCTTGCTCGAACGCGAGGCAGCTCGCAGGGGAGGCCTGGGCTTTATCGGCAAGTCCAACATGCTGATCATACCTGGCGTCGGGTCGCAGGTGCTCCTCGGCGTCTTGCTAGTCAATGTAATCATCGAACCCGATAGCCCAGGCGAACACCGCTGCGGACGCTGCACGACCTGTCTAACGGCTTGTCCCACCCGGGCATTCGTAGGCCCCTGGTTGCTCGACGCAAGGCGGTGCATTGCCTATTTGACCATTGAATACCAGGGTTGGATCGCGCACGAGCTGCGGCCATTAATCGGCACTCGCGTATTCGGTTGCGACGTCTGTCAGGATGTTTGTCCTTTCAACCACGGAAAAGTCGCAATTGACCCAGCCCGCGAATCGACCCAAGCGGGTCGTTCGATGCAAGTTGACCTGAATCGGTGGTTGCGAATGAGTTCCTCCGACTATCGACGGCTCGCATCGGGGACCGCGTTGCGTCGCGCAAGTCGCTGGCAACTCTTACGCAATGCCGCCGTGGCAGCTGGCAACAGCGGTGACCCATCGCTGGTCGAACCCCTAATACTCTTGCTCTTGAACTCGAAGTATCCAATCGTCCGCGGACACGCCGCGTGGGCCTTAGGTTGAACATCGCACCGATTCCGCGATGCGGGCACTAAACGACGCGGCTGCCATAGAAACTGATCCCGAAGTGGTTGCGGAAATCACACGCGCGCAGGCATGCGCGTTTCCGTGCCGTCAATTCCCCAAAGAAACGTCGGAAGGATCTCACTAATCTTTACCATTGCCGAACAAATACAAGGCCCCAAGCACCAAAAACAGTAACCCGGCGCTGCGTCTGACCCAGATTGCCGGTATCCAACGCGAGACCAGGTCGCCACCGAGCACAGCCAAGGCAGAAGTGAGAACTAGCCCCAAAGATGCACCCAAAAATACTGACAATCGCGATTTGGCCCCGGCCGCCATCGACATCGTCGCCAGTTGAGTTTTGTCGCCCATTTCCGCCAAAAAAATTGCCATGAAGGTCGACAAAAAGAGCTTTGGGTCCACAGCGACTTCAATAGCTACGGTTTGGGAATTTTCAACGTTTTACTGATCATGGCGCTGCCGCTTAGAGCGTAAATTAACGACAACGGATGCGCCGTGTAGGGGCCGCACTGGACCTGTCCAAGCGGAACTTTAACCCCCGTTCTGTCGTAGTGAAATAGGATTATCCAGATGACCACCAAACCGACGCTCGTCGGAATCGGCATGCCTTCGAAATATCGAACCTTCCCTGCGGAATCCGACATTGAAGCGGACGTGACGTTGTATCGGGCAAGGCGGCTCAGCCCGCAACTTACGAAGTAGATTAGTGCGATAGCATCCCAGCCCCCACGCAGCCCGAGCGCGTAACCGAGCACAGCCGGAGCGACACCAAAGCTGATGAGATCTGCGAGCGAGTCGAGTTGCGCTCCGAGCGCAGAATGTTTCTGTCGCCAGCGCGCTACCCTGCCGTCGAGGAAATCGAATGCAGCCGCGATCGGAAGCAGAATCATTGCACACGTAATCGAAAATGGATCGCGATTGACCAAGTACTCCATGCACAGCAGCACCGAGCCAAAACCCGCCACTCCATTTCCAAGCGTGATAATATCGGCCAGGGCAAAGTCCCGAATCATCGAGAAGTGCCGCCGCTCTACCGTTTCCGGCTCAACTTCGGCAGGTCTGGCCCTTTCCACGCTGGTGCGCAACGTACCGCGGGCGAGAAAGTTTCACCACTTATGCGCAAACGGGCCACATGGCCAAAGACTCAACTGAGCGATCTAACTGTATTTTGGGACCCCAAGTACTACGCTCCGGCTCCGCGTGTTATCGCCTTTGGTTTGGACAATATTGTGCGGCATAGGGGTCGCGCTCGTATCTTTGAGCGGCGCCGTCACTTTAATCGTCGGCGAGCGCGTTCTTCGCAGTCTCTTGTTACCCCTCGTGGCTCTCTCTGCTGGCACGCTAATTGGCAGCGCGCTGTTCAACATGTTGCCCGCCGTGGAGGAGCAACTCGGGCAACCAAGGGCAGCCCACGCCTGGATGGCCGTCGGATTTGTCCTATTTTTCGCCTTCGAACAATTGGTGCATTGGCATCACTCGAAGCAAGGTTCAGCCGATCATCACCACCCGATGACGTTGCTGGTATTGCTCGGGGACGGCCTGCACAAGCTCGTGGGCGGTCTTGCCGTTGGAGCTGCATTCTCAATTAGCCCCGCTGTCGGCTTGACGACGTTCGTGGCTGAGGTGGCCCATGAAATACCCCATGAATTGGGTGATTTTGGGGCACTAGTTCATGGCGGGCTGACTCCTTCGCGCGCGCTATTGTGGAATTTCCTTTCGGCCCTTCCATTTTTACTGGGAGGGTTAGCGGCGACCTGGATTGCCACGACAGTTCAAATCAGTCTCGCTCCCCTCTTGGCTGTCGCCGCCGGCAACTTCATCTATCTGGGCGCGGTTGACCTTCTACCAGAGTTAAATCGACGCTCCCCAATTGGCGCGAGAATAGGGCATGTTTTCTGCTTTTTGCTAGGTTTGTGCGGAATATTCGCCCTTAGTTTTTGGCTGCCGGATAGCCACTAAATTGCGACTCGAGGCCGAGCTGTGCTAGGCAAGGCGGTGATGCGTCCCCGTTGGCGACAGATCATTGCAATTGGATTTGGCTTGGCCTTGTCCGTAAGTTTGTCGTCAGCTGCCCAGAAAGTACACGTGGTTTCTGCGGGTCAGACCCCCGGAGGGATAGCCCATAAGTACGGGATTTCAGTAACCGATTTGCGGGCCATGAATCAGCTCACCCTCGGCGCCCGGTTGCACGTGGGTCAAAAGTTATTGATCCCCGAGCCCGGTGAAGTCGCGCGAATCCAGCAGAAAAAGAAGGCCGGCAAATCTGTCGCCCGGTTCTCTCAGCGCATCGGAGGCGCCATCGCCCTCCGCTGCGGCTGCAGCAGTTGACAGCGCCGTAGCGGCGGACTCTGCGACCTCGGAATCACCCACTGCAGAAACTCACGTAGAACAAACTGATACCACGACTACGGAACATGAGGTTGCTCCCGAAGTCACCGCGCAGCCGAGCCCTGTTCTGCTTCGCGCTCCGTCAACAGCGACTCCAGAGCATCACTCGAAGTCGAATGTCGAGCGTCAGACTCATATCGTAGCTCAGGGCAACACAATCGGTAAGATTGCGCATCGCTATCATCTACACGAGCAATCGATTTTACGCGCCAACGGCCTACGACGTACCGACCATCTTAAACTGGGACAGACATTGCTGATCCCCAGTAGTGATGACGACCCAGTAATATCAACGGGTGCCGTCAACGAGGCGATTTCAAACAGCAAGAAATCTAACACGGAGGGCGATAGGAACGGAATATCCGAGCTCTCCGTGCCAGGCTCGGGGCCCGTCTATTACTATGAGCCTGCAGGGCCAGGCCGCAACGCTATGCGTCCGGTGTTGGTATACTTGCACGGCCGCGGCGGCGACGCGGAACAGGATTGCCACAAATGGGCGCCGGTAGCGCGCCACTTCGGGTGGTTAGTGTGTCCAAGTGGGCCTGTTGCCCATAATAGTGGTCGCAGTTGGAACAATAACTGGCCATCTGGGCAACATGCCGTAATGGGCGCAATACACGCCTTGCGCGATCGTTTTGGTCGCAGGATCCAGCTTTTCGGTAACACGCTGATCGGTTTTAGTGAAGGCGCTTTCGTTGCCATGAATGTCGGAGTTCGTGAACCTAAAACGTTCAACCGCTGGTTGATCCTCGGCGCGGATACGAGCTACTGGGGTGGCTCTGGTTTGGAGGCGCTCCAGGACGCCCGAAATCGCGTTCGGCGCGTGGTGCTCATCACGGGCGGACGCGATCAGGTAGTGGAAGATACGCGTAAGGTTGCGGAGTGGCTGAGTCGCGCTCGCGTACCCATCAAGGTGCAGACACCCGAAGACTTGGCCCACGAAGTAGCCCTGGATCGAATGCCAGGTCTATATGAAAACGCGCTGCGCTGGCTCGATCGCGGTGGCCAACCTCATGCCTCAGCGCAGCGATAAAGGACCGTTTGCTCTAGCCTAATTGGTCAACCAAACGCCGGGCTTCGTCATGTTCTGAATTGTCGGAGAGCGCCTTGAGCGCAAGTATCTTGGCCTTGCGCGCATCACCCTGATTGTACGACAGGTACGCAAGGCAATAATTAGCATCAGCCCGATCGGCGTGACTGATGGCTTCACCCGTCGTGTCGTCTTCGATGGGTTTCATCATGGCAATTCGAGCAAACACTCGAAGGGCGACGTCGTAATTTTCGACGTCCATGGCAAGCCGGCCTGTCTGCATCGCCAATTGACCGTTCTTGCTATCCATTTCGAACGCACGCAGTAGTGTCTCCAAGGCTTCACCGCGCAGCCCATCCTCGAGCATTATTTGGCTCAATTCGCGGTAAACGCTGGCAAGAGTTTTGGAGCGTCGCCCGCGATTCGATTGCGTGGTCGCCTGCAGTAGTGCAATGGCCTCAGGGCGGTTGCCCTCCGCGTTATGCAGCCGCGCCAGAAGTATTACCCCTTCCAGACTGTCAGGCAGAATCGCATGTGCCTGCTCCAACGCATCGCGGGCGGCTGCCGGATCACCATCGGGGCTTAGCAGCAACTCCGCCGCCTGTAACAATACGTTGTGCTTCGCCGCAGGATCGGATTCGAACGCAGCCTGAATCAACAGTTGCTCTGCCAATTGGCGGGTAGCCCCCGCCTGTCGGTAACGCTCCAAGAGCCGTTGCCGCCAATCATGCCTTTCGGGGTGTAGGTGCACACCTCGTTCGAGAGCCGGCAGTGCTGGCGCGCTTGTGTCAGAGGCGTCGCAAAGCTGTAAGTACGCTTCGAGGGCCCTTGCAACGTCGGGCTCCGGAACACTGCTGACCAGACGCTCCAAAGCGCCCAATGCCTCTTCAGGAGCGCCGTGAGTGCTCAACCACTGAGCCCATAGTTCCAATACAGCGAGATCACCGGGGAATCTCCGGTTGAGATCCGAAAGGACCTCGTGCATTTCGTCATCACGACCTACGCGAGCCAGCAACGAGACCTGACGGAGCCCCAATTGTCTGGACCGATCGGAATCATCCCGAGGGGTAGCGGCCTGAATCGCCGTAAGCAACATTTCAGCCGATGCCGCAGTTGTGTCGTCTACCAATTCGAGTTCAACCAATGCCTCGTCGTATCGACCAAGCTCGAGCAACAGTCGCCCCCGCTCGCAAGACAACGAGGTTGACTCGACTCCAGACGCCAATACGCCATCGAGAACCTCCAAGGCCTGTGCAAAATTGCCGCTCTTGCGATTCACTTCGACGAGGCGCAGTGTCAAACTTATGTCATTCGGCGAGGCAACGGACGCCCGACTAAGGTATTGTGCCAGACTTGTTAGGTCACCACTCTCTTCCAAGTAGTCGAATAGTCGTTTTTGCCAATTTGACTCGGTCGGGTCGCATTCGAATGCATCTTTCGTAACCTGAAATGCGGCTTGCGTGTCGGATGCACGCGCGTGCAGCGTGTATAGCTTGTCCAAGAGCGCGAGCCGCGCTGTTGGATCACCTTCAATGGACTGAAGTATTTGAAGGGCACCCACTGCGCGTTGCGTATCCCCTAGGCGTTCGCTCAACTCCACGATACGTTCGAGTATTTCGCGATTGTTATTTTGGAAAGTGAGCGCTCTCTCGAGAGCTTCCAGGGCCTCGTCGATTCGGCCGCGACTTTCACTGAGAGATGCGATTCGACCCAGCAATTCAACGCAAGCCCGGGGGTCATTCGCTACATGGGCATTCTCGAATTGAACCTTGAGAAGTTGCACCAGTTCATCGTGACGACCGCTGCGTTCGAGTATTCCAGCCAGCAATATCGCCGCTTCTGTTTGCCCAGGATCTTCGTTGAGCAATTCACGAAGTTCATCGGCTGCGCTGCCCGTGTCTCCCGAATCCACCAACAATCGTGCCTGCTCAAGGCGTAAACGAGAACGGTCATCCTGATTGCTGACAGCCAGGACCGTGTTCTCGAGGACGGCAACCAATTGGTGAGTGTCGCCCATCTTTCTGAGCAGTTCCAGTAGCGGCTCCCAATAGGCTCGCTCACTCGGGTAATCGGCCAACAATTTCTGGTAGAGTCGCACCGCTCGCTCCGGGTAGCGCGGTGGCTGTCCTTCGGCGGCCATAGCCGCGGTCTGGAGCAGTACTGGCGTTCGGGTACTTTCGGGTAGCCCTTCACTAGCGGCAGCCTCACGGAGGTCAAGGGCACGCTCTATCTCGCCGCGCTTGAGAACTACTTCGGCAAGTTCCAGTCGAGCTGACGCCAAAGTTGCCTGATCGAACTTTACACCTAGCAACCCATTCACAGCGGCTTCAAGAATCTGACTCAGTGCGCCTGTATCCTCGGAACTGCGCAGTAAATCGATCGTTTCTAGGTATTGCGACAGCGTTGCATCCGGGGTGTTTAGTCGATGAAGCAGACTGCGCGAAAGTAACTGCGCGTTCCCGTCAACCCTGGCAATTTTCTCCAACAAATCAATTGCCTCGACCCAGCTGGGATCCGCATCTAGAGCCGGCCCAATAATGTCTTCGAGTTGCTGGGTGGTTGCGCCAGCTTCATGCGCGCGTTCCAAAAGCCTCAGTCCCTCGGAACGCTTGACGGCCGATTTCAATTTCAGAGTGCCCATGCGAAGGACTGGTTTCGGATCGTCAATTGGCACAACTCCGTCCAACCAGGCCTGAACTCGCAATTCCAATATGCGCGCTTGCGCCGACTCATCGCCAAGCAGATCATACACTCGGCTCAATGCTGACCAAGCCGCATCGTCATTGACCGCTGTCTTTTCCAGCTGCTTGTGTATCTGCTGTGCACGTTCGGCAATGCGCGGCGCAACCTGTGACAGATCACCGAGTGTTTCCGAGTGCAATCGCGCAAAGTCGAACAGGGCATGCGCTGCAGCGGTTGGTACCGTCGCCCGGCTCAATCGCTCTTCTAATACCCTCAATAGCCAGTCGTTTCGACCCCGAGCGCGCGCGGCTCTTTCGAATGCCTCCGCCTCCTGGTCAGTCTCGAGGGCGATTTCGAAGGCGGATTCGACGTATTCACCCGCTCGAACTGCATCCTCTCGCCTGATGGCGATTTCGCTCAAATCCAGTAGAGCCTCGACGCGTGAGAGACTCGAAGTGGATGCGCCACGACCGAGCACGAGCAGCAGTGCTCGAAACGTCTTTTCTGCCGCATCCAGATCGCCCAAATCCATCGATAACTTCGCGGTCAGCTGGAGAACCTCTGCACGAGCAGGTTCGATTCGGCTGGCTGCGCGCAGTTCTTCCAAAGCATCATTTCTTTCGCCGAGCGCGAGTAGTTCGCGAGCCAATGCATGGTGGACCATCGCCCGTTCCTTCGGACGACGCGCGCCATATCGATTGATCTGCTCCCTGAGGACATTTGCGGCTTGCGCGTGGCTATCGGCCTTCGAGAGGGCCTCGGCCAATTCAAGGCGCAAATCCACGTCATCCTGGTCAATTTGACCGGCCTGCTCCAGTAGTGGTACTGCTGCGGCCGGGTCGGAACGCCTGTCTCGGTGCACACGAGCAGCCCTAACGAGCAACTGAAGGCGTTCGCGGGCATCCGCACTGCGATTGGCTTCCACCGTAAGCAATTCAGCCAGCTCAAACCACAGTCCGGCTTCTTCGTATAACACCGCGAGCCGCGTGCGTACCAAACCCAAGTCCCGAGCGTTGTTGCTCGCGTGCTCCAGACACCTACGCGCTGACTCGGGTCGCCCACTGTTTACGTAGGCCTGAGCGAGCCATAAGCTTCGTTCGCCAAGTGTATCACGGTTGGCCGCCGCACAAAATCGCTCGAGCACTGCAGCAGACTTATCGAACTGGGCTCGAACGTCATACAGCCGAGCCAGCGCTTCAAGGGCTGCATCAAGACCCAGATCGGCCGCCTTGGCATAGTTTAACAGAGCGCGGTCGATGTCCTTGAGCCGGGATTCGGACATTTCCGCTGCCCGCGCGTGGAGAAGCGCAGCGCCGCTATTGTCGTTTACGGCCAGACGAACAGCGGCCTGTCCTTCCCATAGATCCACGAGTTCACTGCTCCGCTCGGAGTGTTCGAGCAGCGCAGCCAACGGCGATATGCAGTTCGCAGCAATCTCGTCTGCGGCATTCTCGCTGATAAGTTCCTGATAGAGAGAAATTGCCCTGTCCCGGTCTTCGAGATAATCAGAACATACGTAGGCGGCATCGCGTTTGTAAGTTCGGCGCTCGATGATGGCAAAAGGCAAATTGGCCGCGTGCAACAGGAGCTCCACAATATCCGCGTGTGCACCCGCATGCCGAAGGGTGGACGTTAATTCCCCAATCACCCAAGCCGTAGCCTTTGCTTCAGGCGTGTCCGAATTGCCCCCACCGGTTGTCCACTGAAGCACGGCGCGATTGAGTAGCTCGCGATCAATTTCGAGTGCTAAATCGGGCTGGTGCCGAACGCTGGCAGTAACGGCAATGGCCTGATCCCAATCCTCTGCTTCAATGTAAGCACGTAGCGCCAAGGCTACCTCGCCTAGACGATCCGCATATATGGCCCCGAGTGTTTGACGCAGCTGCTTCGAACGTGTCAGGTCCGAAGTAATCTCAGCTTCCTCACGAACCAATACGGCAAGGTCGCTCCAGCGCTCCGTACTGGTAAAAAGAGACACCAGTGCGTCGTAGCTCTCATCGTCACGACCATGAAGTTCGCGAACCGTTTGCCACGAAGATATGGATTTCTGCGACGAGCCCAACTGGGTCTGCCAAATTTGCGCTACTCTGACTCGATCGGCGCGCGCCGCTTGCGCGTCTGAAGCGCGTTCGGCACGCTCGATAAGTGCCGCGATCAAGTCTTCGTCCCGATCCGTGTGCTCCAAAGCCAGCACGAGACCGTCACGTGCAACTGAATCATCGGGGTTGTCGTCCAGTCGAAGTCGCCAGCAGCGCACCGCGCGCTGCGCATCCTTCAATTCATCCAGCGCCACTATGGCGGCTTCACCCAGCGCTCGGCGCCGCACAATAGCCTCGGTTTCGAGATCGGCGAGACGTTCGAGCACATCACAACGCTCGATCGGTCGCTGTGCTTGCGCGAGCAATCGGTCGAGTTCCCTTGCCGCCAAGCGAGCGTTTTCCTTGTCCTCACCCGCATTGTTCAGGACATCCGTGTATAACTCAATGGCCCGGTCCGTGTGCAGAAGCTGGTGGCAGGTAATGTCTGCGGCCTCTCTCAGAAGAAGCACGCGCAGCGGCTTTCCGACATGGCGATCGGCTATCTCTACGAGCAGGCTCGACTGCCGGTCGCGCACGCCGTGCCGTTCGGCAAGTTCATCCAATAATGAGCGTATGCCCGCGTCCTCAGGCGCCAGGTTGGTCAAAGTGACGGCATTCTCGAAGGCACCTGCGACGTTGTCGAGTTGCGATAATCGAACCTCAATGATGCGACGAAGCCTCGCGATTCTGTCGTTCTTGTCCACAGCCAGGTCGACTTCGATTTCGAGCATTCGCACCACATCGACGATGCGACCAACGGATTCATAGTACTGTCGCAAGCGGAGCGCTGAACGGTCCCTGATTGTAAGTGAGCGCGCCTTCTCCTTCTTTTCCTTCTTGGTCATCGTCGCCGGCGGTGGGAAAGAATCCCGCGCCGCAGGCAGTGCAACTAGCCTCTCCAACAACTCCACGACTTCGTTGGTATCGGAAAACTCCTTGAGCATGCCTTCGAGTAATTCAAATGCTGGGAGTGCTTCGCCGATATCCAGCCAATATCTGGTTATTCTGACCGCAAATGGGAACTGCAAGAGCGCTTCGCTGGTGCGCTTCATTTGCCGCGACAACAGTTCAATGAGCGGTCGAATGAGTTCCTTGCGCTCATACAGACGCTCGAGAGCAGCTTCAACCCGAGCGTCATTCGGATGTAATCCATCCAGCCGACTAAAGTAGTCAATTGCACGTTCGGCGTCATTCGCGAAGTCCTTCGCCGCCATTGCTGCTTCGCGCAACAGTTCACAACGCTCATCGTTGTCCGATGAACGTTCGATAGCTTGATCGTACAAATTGAAGAGTTCCGACCAACGACCGCTAGCATTGTAGGCCAACTTCAGTCGATCAAAGGCCCACGTCGCGTCCTTGCACCGCTCGAATATTCGCTGCAACAGCGGCAAAGTATCAGTTAGATCTTCGGACCATTCTTCCTGGAACTCGACCAGCCTACGGCCAACCTGCTCGGCAATGTCGGCTACATCGGACTCATCCAATGCCTGTCGATATGCGGCCAGCACGGCCGCGGGCTCCCCCAATCGTCTGGCGATCTTTTCAGCCCGATCCCACAGGTCGTCCTGTCCCTTCATGCGCAAGGCTTCGCGCAAGACGACGGCTAGTGCGGCTTCGTCACCATCTGGTCGAATGTCTAGCAGCATCAACGTCCATTGTGCTCGCGCCGAATCAAAACCGGTGGCTCCGTGAGTAACCTCGAGCAAAGATTCTAGAACCTCCGCCTGCTGTGCAGGGTCTGCAACCGCCACGACCACCCGCTGCAGCAACTCAGCAGCCCTGGCCCGCGCCTCTGGAATTTCAAGTGCTGACCGAACGACGGCTAATACCTGAGGATCGGCTGGATGCTCCGCTATGATGGGCTCAATACGATCCAGCGCATCGACGGCCCGACCCAGGGGGCCCACTAACAATTGGGACTGGCGAACGATCAGCGGCGCGCGCGAATCACTTGAAGCGAGCCCCACGAGTTGTTCAAGCGCGTCAAGTGTTCCCTGTGCATCTCCTTGCCGCTCGCGGAGTCTCGCGATCTCCGAAAGCGCTTCTTCACGCTTCGGATCCATTTCGAGTAATCGCTCATATACCGCAAGCGCAGCGGCAAAATCCGCGTGCCGTTGCTCCTCGACGGACGCCCACTCCAAAAGGACGCCCGCGCTGTCCTGCGTTTTCTCGTAACGTTGTTCGAACAACCAGCGCCATTCTTGTCGCCAACTGGCTTCGTCCGAAACTGAGTTCAAGAGGTTAGTATACGCCGACAATACCTCGCGATCGATGGTCTTCTGTGCTGCAATCAGACTCTTATATACTTGCGCGCTCAGTTTCGTCTCGCCTGCTGCCGCGAGCACTCTAGCGGACGAAAGTCCAATTGCGCGCATTCGCGCCGCGTCCCTAACTAGTAATACCGTGGTTTCGCAGAGCGCGGCAAAGTCGCGTGCCGCAACGGCAGCGCGATTGCTCGATTCGAGATCCATTATGACTCGAACGGCGTCGCGCTCGTCCGCACCGGCGTTCAACCAAGGTTCGACGAGACCGCCCAATTTGTACATCGAACCGTCTGCCGCGTAAAACTGAACTAACCTTTCGAGGGTCTGCAAGTTTTCGGGATGGAGCTCCCGAGCACGCTCCAAGAGCTTTTGCTCTCGAATCCGGTCGCCAATTCTTCCGGCCAACGCCGCTGCGTCATGCAAAACTTGTATTGCCGATGTACTTAGACCTCGCTTGACCTGCACCTCCGCGAGCGCCAGAAGAATGTCGGTTCGATCCAGCTCGGAACTGGCAACTGGAACTCGCTGTTCCAATAGACTCTGGACCACTTCCAGATTGCCCACTCGCTCAGCCAGATTCTGAACTCGCAACAAGTGCTCGGGATCGATGGGACCGAGCTGAAGCGATTCTTGTGCCCTAGCCAACGCCTCGGGCAAATTGCCCCGCTGCTCTTCAACCTCCGCCAATCGCTCCAAAATTCTCTGCCGACGCTCACCGGTTGCCACCGAAAGGCCGCGTTCGAGTTCTCGCCCGATGCCCGCGTTGTCACCCAATTGTGCGTACAAGGACAAAAGAGCCTGATGCGCACTCAAATGTTGTGGGTCGAAAATGAGTACCTGATTCCAGGCCTCAATGGCCTCGGTGGGACGGTCCAACTCACGTTGGAGCAGGTTTCCAATTCGAGCATATAAGTCTCGTTTGCGCTCCGGAAGTTCGCTCCGATTCAGGGCATCATTGTACAGACTAAGTCGCTCTTCCGGGCTTGCTTGGCTAGCCAAAATTTCGTCTAGGCGCATAAGCAATTCGGGTGACGAAGCATCGTATTCAAGCGCACGTCTCAGGAGGGATTCCGCCTTTTTCACGTCGCCCATCTCCAGGAGCGCATCAGAAGTCATCACGGCAAGTTGACGCAACTGAGGCCGATCAAACGCGCGCTCGCCTAAGATATCATCGAAGCAG
Organism: uncultured delta proteobacterium; assembly: GCA_963819085.1. GTDB lineage: Bacteria > Myxococcota_A > Polyangia > Polyangiales > Polyangiaceae > FEN-1139. The sequence continues at coordinate 229,608 of CAWFUX010000035.1, read as the reverse complement.
GTGACCCGTTCCGAGGCCATAACCGACCCCTGTAGTCGCGCGCATGCCTGCACCCACTGATCAACGGGCTCGAGATGCAGATCCAACGCATCACGGAGAGCTAGACTTGAGAGCCTTAGTCCCCATTCGGGCTGTCCGAGAAGCTCAACTGCAAGGTGCACGGCCTCGCTGTAATACGCGAACCTTATGTCGAGTTCCTGACTCGATTCCGCGCGAGCCGCCAACACCATTAGCAAGGCACTGCTCGGAGGATCGACACGCAGCAAAGGCTCCAGCAACACGGCGGCCGTTGCGCGACACAAGGGTACACTCAGGAGGACTTCCAAGTCGCTGCGACTCAACGCAAGAGACGGATCAAACTGGATCGCGTTTGCGTGACAATTCAATGCACCTTCAGGGTCGCCCAGCAGGGTCAAGCGAACATGGCCGAGACGTGCCCAGAGGTCCGCGCGCTCCGCTTCCGAACCTAGTTCGATTCTCTGCATTAGAGCCTGGGCCAGTTCAAACCCTCGGGACTCTGCTTCTAGCAAGGGTATCAAGCGATCGAGCGCTTCGGTGGTTGCTCCGCCGTGCATGATTAGCCCCTGCCAAAGACCGATTAGCGCGTTCTTGTCTTTGGTTACGTTGGAACGGAGTTCAGCAACCCGCCAGTAAAGTGAACGTTGCTCATTAATGTCCACACTTCGAGAAGCAATATGCTCCAAGACGTTAGCCAATTCGAGGACGTCACCGCTTGATTCATAGTGCGCCTTTAGGATTGCTAGCGCTTCGTCAGCGTGTGCTGAGTTTATCAGCGCCCGCCACGCTACGATGGACCGCTTCTCATTTTCGGCCCCGGGCTGACAGAGTTGTGTGAGGCGGTAAGCGGCCGATTCGCGCAGAGACAATTCCGTTTCGTGAATTACCGCAAGCTCGAGAACGTCAGCCAGCAGTTTAAGCTTCACCCGATTGCTGATATATGTCGGAGAGGAATCGCGCGGCTCGCAAGATACTCTGGGCGTCATTGTCAGCCCGAACGACCTCTTCCAAGCACGCACGAGCTCGCCTTACCTCGCCTGACTGCAGTAGTACCGTGCCAAGATCGCACGAAATTCGTGAACGCAGTATCGGCTCTTTTACGGTTTGCAGCGCGCGGCTAAGCAAGCGTGCGGCGTCGTTGGTTCGATTGAGCAGCAGACTGAGCCGGACGAATCTTTCGCGAAAATCATCCCGACTGGGATCGACCGCTACCACCGGTCCGAGCAGTTCCAGTGCGCCCGCAGAATCTCCCAAGATATCTTGGCGTAAGATTGCTAACTTCCCTTGTACCTCTTGACGACGCGGCCCGCGCGCAATCTTCAATTCATGTGATAGCAGCGCAGCCGCTCGATCGAGATTGCCAAGCGCATACTGTGCATCGGCTAGCGCGGAAAGCGCTCGTGGGGCCACGCTCGCAACGGAAGCCAATTTTTCGGCCGCCACCAATGCTGCGGCGTTGCCCGGATCCAGGCTTAGCAGCGATTCCACCTGACCAATGGCCTTGAAAGGATCGGCCATTTCGTTGGTGTACAGTGCCAACAATCGCTCTCTGATGCGGTGAGCCTCGGTCGGCGCTAGTTGCTCAGTGGCAAGACGCGCCTCCATTCGACGAGCCGCATCCCTGAACCGTCCTACATCCAGAAGTCGATATTCGAGTGCCGCAGCGGCCTCAGCACTCTCGGGATCTATTTGGGTTATCGATTCGAGCACCTCAATCGCCGCGGCAGCATTGCTCTCGGACGACAGGTCCCTAACCGCGAGCGCAATCCAAGTGCGGCGTTCGTCGGGGTCCGGAATGCACTTTGCGACCGCGATCCTGGCTCGAGCCATCCGTGCAAATTGGGTAGATCCCGACAACCACCGCTCGATGCGAGTGTAGTTTGCCTCGGTGTTTGGAAGGGCAAACAAAGCCTTTTCCGCCCAGCTGAGTGCGGCTTCGCGGTCCCCAAACAACTCGTCGTAGAATTCGGCCGCATTGCCGTACAGAATGCTTTGCGCCTCGGCACTCAGGGACCTAATGCGACGTTCTTGCGTGACCTGGTCGTACGCAAAGGCCAAGTCAGCTAGGCGCCCGTCACGGACCGCTGCAAGATGCAACCTGGTGAAGAGATCACCCGGTGGCTCACCTTTCGCGAGCATCGTGGCAAGCGTTTCGAGAACGGCATCGACCTGTTCTAGGCGCGCATTGAGTTGTTCATCGAGCTCCTCGAGCTGTAGAATTGCTGGAGGACGACGACTCGGCATCTTTGGTGGAATCGACGGCATATAACCCCGGGGCTCCCGTACAAATGGGGATGTTAGACTACCCTAGTTGTCCCAAACTCTCTCCGGCAAATCTTGAGCTTTGCTTGTAAATCCAACAATTGGGCCGAAAGCCGAATTATCTAAGCGGAGTCGGATGGTTCAACACCTGCACCTACTCGATAGTTGCCAATAGTGGCTGGCATTGCATGTTGATATCGATAGTCGGACCTATCGCTACTAAGCGAGTAGCTTGGAAGCTCGATGAGCCTGTCACAATCAATCGGTTGCAGCGGCTTCAATAACAATCCATCGATGGCTAGCCAGCGCCCAAGAGTTTAGTGGGGCTTGCAAGTTCGCGTTCACCTCGAATTGACGAGTTGCAAACGCTTCTGTCAGGACGATCCGTCCAAGACCAACCAGGAAAGTGCCACCCGGGTGGCGTCCCATTGGACCATAGTTCGGGCACTGCGCACGGCGACTGCTCTTGCTGTTATTCGGTCAACGACGACGTGTGATGGTCAGTAGGCAAATACGCCGTAGAGTTCGCGGAAGTCTTCTTCGTAGCGCGTGGAAGAAAGTCCTGAAAGTCCAATTCGAAATGAGATCGTCACGTCGTCACCCCAAGGCCACCACAGGCCATACGCCATTAACGTTTCATTGGGCTCCGTAGCAACCAAAATTTGGTCCGATCGAAGTCCACCAACGACTTCTGCGATCTCTTGAATAGGCTCGGGCGAGGTCCGAATTGTCCGTGAGTTCCATTGAAATCGGAACACTCGCATCACTGCAGATCGAGCGTCGCTTTCGAGATCGACGCTAAACGACGATGCCACGCAAAACAACCGCGAATCCCAACTGAAGCCACCCCCAGGCCACTGTTGTCGAAAAGTGGAAAGATTTTGAAACAATGAATGCGCCGGGCTACCTTGGGCTATAGTCACGCCGCGAACCATATAGCCCAAGCTGCAGGCCATAGGCACGTAGGATTGGTAGGATTCTCATATTTGGTTCGTAGCGTCGCGTGGCCACCAGCAGGCTCGCGTGCTGAGCCAAACACCAGCTTTTGCGTCATTGCCGACGAATATCAGCCCTCGAAATGTTGCTTTTGCACGCAACTCGAGCGGCACTTACCGTCCGGCCGTGTTGTGCTAGAAGTCCTGCAGGATTCGTGGAGAGTGAACTTTGGTACCAATACTAACCCCGCTCCTCAGCTGAGAGCCGTGACTGCCAGAGCAATAGGCTCGCAAGATTGGGCGTCGAACGGCCGGTCATGTGCCCCGAGCGGCGCCTCGACCCAGGTTTCGTTGCAGCTAAGCTGACACCAAGTGCCAGCTGGCCCGAAGATTCATGCTTCATTTGACCGACAGCCGCTTCGACGTCCCGATGAACAAACATTTGCGAGAATGTCATGGCCAAGTGAATCCCGGTAGCGCGGCGGGATAAAGGGCATCCAATTGTGACAGAAAGAGATGACTTGCCCAGTTCCGGCAAATCCGACGCACCAAGCACTTCGACGCCACATCCGCGCTCATCGAGAGCAAGTCTAATAGTTCAAGATGACCTACTCGGTCAGTTAGTTGCCGATCGCTATCGCATCATGGAGCTGCTGGGGTCTGGCGGCATGGGCTCGGTGTACCGAGCCGAGCATGTTCACATGCGCAAATTCGTAGCTTTCAAACTGCTACATCGGGAATTGACGCATTTGTCGGACATCGTTGCGCGATTCGAACGGGAAGCAATAGCCGCAGCTCGCATCACGCATCCCAACGTCGCTGCCGCCACGGATTTTGGACGCCTTCCGGATGGGGCTTGCTACTTAGTTCTGGAGTACGTTCAGGGAAAAAGTTTGCGTCAATGCCTTTCACTGTCAGCGCCGTTCGAAACCGATCGCGTGTTACGGATCGCCAGACAAATTGCATTGGCACTCGGGGCAGCGCACGAGGCGGGTATCGTGCACCGCGACTTAAAACCAGAAAACGTTATGCTACTCGAAGGTGACGCTGAACCTGATTTTGTCAAAGTGTTGGATTTCGGAATTGCCAAAATCCATATGCCCGAGCAGGAAGGCCAACCCGCACTCACAAGAATGGGGACGATATTCGGCACGCCCGAATACATGTCGCCTGAGCAAGCCCTGGGCCAGTCCGCCGATGCTAGAACTGACTTATATAGCCTCGGGATCATCATATACGAAATGCTAACCGGGCGCACGCCGTTCGCAGACAAGGAATTGGTAGCAGTTTTGACGCGTCAAATGACGGACATGCCACCGCCACTCCCGGTCGAAGTCAATCCATCGATAGTTGCGTTGGTTACCCATCTGCTCGCGAAGCGTCCCAGTGAGCGACCTCAAACGGCGCAAGAAGTTGCTTCACGAGTCGAGTCGATTCTTTCGACCGTTGGCAATTTTCAAAGCGTAACCAATGTTAGCGAACCCACTAACCGAATAACATCGCATTCCAAGTCGGGTGGGAGCGACGTGCATGTCGCTCTATCGCCCCTTGACGGTGCAGTGCCGATTGTTCCAAAACAGTCTCTGCCTCCTTGGTTGCGGAAGTCGATTGGTGTCGGGCGCCATCGCGTCCCGCTGGCGATCGCTCTGCCAATCGGCCTTGCGGTAGCTGTCGTGGCGCTACTGTTGGTATCCATTGTAGCCTTCGTTCGGCCTTTCTCCGCGACTTCGCATTTAGCGGGCGCGCCGGGGACAGGAAGCAATCACGGGCTCAACCCCGCCCCCACGCGCGCTGCGGCTCCGGACCCATTACTCAAGCTGGCACGCATGGGTGACGCCGATGCAATCCGCGAATTGGAATCACGAGCTCCCGCGGACCTTGACGCAGAGCACTGGGCGGCACTGGCTCGAGGTCGCGCGCGCAATCGCAATTGGACTGCGATGCTGGAAGCATACGGCCACGCTCTAGACAAGTCACCAACCCTATTGAGCGATGGTGAACTCATCAGCGACGTACGCAATGCGACCGGTGACGCAACTTCGTCTGCCTCAGCGCTGCGATTTGCCGCCGAAAGGCTCGAATCACGCGGAGCTGATATCATCTACGATGCGTGGGCAGGTGCCGCCTCAGGTCGGTCGATTCAAGTCGACACAAAAGTGGCCAAGAAATTGCTGGATGACCCGCAGCTTAGACGAGTGGCATCCAGGCCCCTTGCTGTTGCTCTCGAACTTACAGACGCGCGCGGCTGTGCTGATTACCGCCGTGCCCTGACCAAAGTAATTGCTGACGGCGATGAACGCTGCTTGCGCACACTGCGGCGGCTCACGTATGATCGGGGTTGCGGCCTTTTTGGCCTAGGCGACTGCTATTCCTGTTTGCGCGGTAGCAATGCATTGACACAAGCGATTGAGGCCGCAAAGAGCCGTCCAAGTCCGGAATTCTGAAGGAGCCGCACCATGACGACGATTTTTTAAAAATACTCAATGGAGAAATCCCTTGCTACAAGATTTACGAGGACGAGCACGTACTGGCCTTCCTCGACATTGGACCGCTCAGTCGTGGCCACACGCTCCTGATTCCAAAGCAGCCGGCGGTGATGTTTCATGAACTCTCCGATGAAACCGCTGCGGCCCTCGGCCGCATACTTACCCCGGCTTTGCCGCGCCGTAATGCGCGCCACGGGAACCACCGCCTACAATATCCTGCAAAATAACGGACCTGTCGCGCACCAAGCCGTGCTGCACGTGCATTTTCACATAATTCCAAAATACTCGGAGGACACCGGTCTTCGTATGCGCTGGGATACGCTGCCACTAGATCCTATGGAAGGAAGCAAGCTCGCGAGAGCAATTGCAGGTGAGCTGATGGCGTGAACGGCCCTCGAGTGCACCGCCGAGTTTTGGGCGTTGTGAAATGCATGCCTTTGTTGGGGTTATGCGCGGGGGTTGCATGTGCACGACAGCCTCCCCCGCGAGTGCCCAATGACCTAAAGTTCGAAGGTAGTTCGACTGCCAACGTCCAGCCTAATTCTCACGTGGTCTCGGGACGCCACGCTACGAACGGCCGCCGAGTCCGATGTTGGCAGTCCACCGGACGATGAAGTAAACGATGAAGGCGAAGAGAGTGAGCTTACAGCCGTGCCCGGAGGGCGACCGCATCCCTTTGACTCGATGTCAGAGGAAAAACTGCGCGAGGCATTCGAAAAGCGACCCGAAACGTTAGGGTCAGTCTCTATTGGCAAGCCGAATTTCGGACAACTGATGAACGGAGTACAACCGAATGAGTCGCCCTTGTATCGTCTCGTTGATCCAAACCACGCGTGGGGAACAGAGGAAACCGTAAACTATTTGTGCCACGCTCTTTCAGTCGTGGCACGGCAACATCCGGGCACCCCAACGGTAGATATTGGACATCTAAGTGCAAGGTTTGGAGGACCACTACGACCCCATCGCAGCCACCAGTCGGGACGCGACGTCGATCTCGGACTTTACTATCGGAATGTCGGAACGCGATGGTACACGCATGCTACCCGCGACACGTTGGACGTTCCCAGAACTTGGACTCTCATTCGAACGCTCGTCACCGATACCGACATCGAGATGATCCTACTCGATCAGAGCTTACAGAGAAATCATCGAAAGCTACGCCCGATCGGTCGAGAAGGACGCTTCTTGGGTGACCGGTCTATTTCACAGTGGCAACGGGAAGTCAGCAATAGTTCGCCATAGCCCGGGTCACGCGACACATTTGCATTTGCGCTTCTTCAACCCAATCGCACAAGGTTCGGCCAAACGCCTCGCCAACATATTGCCGTCTCGCCGTTTTGAGCGGGTGAGCGCCAATTACGTCGTGCATGTTGCGAGCAGTGGTGACACCCTCGCCAAGCTCGCGACACGTTATCGCACTACAATCGCTGCAATCCGCCAAGCCAATCGAATTCACGGGTATCAGCTCTTCGAAGGACACCGCTACAACATCCCGGTCTCGACATTGCCAACGACGCGTGAACCAACTCGACCTGTAAGCTCGTCATCGTCGTCGGGTCGCCGCTAGAACAGGGAATAGCAAGTCTTCCAATTGGGCATCAGCAGCCCAGTCAGCTATGGTCTTGGCTGCCGAAAACACCAAATGGCATCACTACCGCTGGCCGATCCGCTCGCGGCAACGAGTTCCCAACCCCTCGCGCCGGCAGCGTTAGCTTTGTAGTTTACATCATCGACGTTGGAATCCTGAAAGCAAAAGTACGCCCATCGCTGTTCAACCACGTATGACGCCTTTGCTGGCGGGAGCACCATTCGTGATGCACCGGCAACGCAGCCCCCGATGAATGCTAACGACACCGACAAACCAATCAGGAAACCACGCATGTCCTCATGAGTAACGCTAAAGTTTGCTAAAACTCAAGCCCATGAAGCCCCGGCAACTGGGATTGTGGGTTTTTGTCGGCACGCCCGCCATGAGGTCCGCTAGCCAATCCCCCGAAAGGCACGGTTTTTCAACGGCGTGCTAACCTCGGCAGCATGCGAGTATCGGCCGACGAACCGCGCGGAATCACCGCAATTCTCGGTCCCACGAATACTGGCAAGACACATCAAGCATTGGAGCGAATGCTCGAACATCGAACCGGAATGATCGGCCTGCCGCTTCGATTGCTGGCCCGCGAAGTTTACGATCGCTTAACCATGAAAGTCGGAGAGCGCGAGGTGGCTCTTGTTACGGGGGAAGAGAAACGCATTCCACCGAACCCTCGCTATTTCGTGTGCACCGTCGAGGCGATGCCTATTGATCGAGAAGTTGACTTTCTTGCAATAGACGAGATTCAACTTTGCTCGCATGCCGAACGCGGGCACGTATTCACGGATCGATTGCTGCGCGCGCGTGGGCGTCTGGAGACTTGGTTCATGGGTTCTCCAACGATTCGACCCTTGCTGGAGCACTTCGTTCCTACAGCCCGATTTTCGTCTCGGCCACGCTTATCCGCGTTGCGCGGCGCACCAGCAACTACTCTTTCGCGACTCCCACCGCGAACAGCAGTCGTCGCATTTTCTACTGACAAGGTTTATGAGGTTGCCGCGCAACTTCGGCAAAAGCGAGGTGGGGCTGCCCTAGTTCTGGGTGCGCTCTCTCCGCGAACACGAAACGCCCAAGTTGCGCTCTACCAATCCGGGGAAGTAGACTACATGGTCGCAACCGATGCCATTGGCATGGGTCTGAATCTGAGTATCGACCATGTTGCATTTGCCGGACGTTCCAAGTTCGATGGGCGTGAGCAGCGTCCACTCGAAGTCGCCGAGTTGGCCCAAATTGCTGGGCGCGCTGGGCGCTATCTGAACCAAGGCACATTTGGCGCGCTGTCACCCATGGCGGACTTTTCTCCGGGCGTAATTCGCGCATTGGAGAACCACCTCTTTCCGGCTGAAACTCAACTGCTCTGGCGTAACACCGACCTCGACTTTTCATCAGTTCGCTCACTGATCCAGAGCCTGAGTCGAACCCCGAAACACCGCGGGCTTAAAGTTGATGGCTGGAGCCAGCGACCAGCGGGCTCTATTGGAGCTCATTAAAGAATCAACCGTGTATGACAAGCTCAAACGGCCAGAATCGATCCAACTGCTGTGGGACATCTGTCAGATACCGGACTTTCGCCAGCTGTGGTTCGAGTCCCATGTAAAACTCCTTGAACAGCTGTTTCTTCAACTGTCGAGCTCAGAAGCGCAGATAGATCAGGACTTTATTGCCGAGCGTTTGAAGCGGATCGACGACATTCGGGGAGATATAGAAACACTGCTCGGGCGAATTGCCGATATCAGAATTTGGACCTACGTGGCCGCTCATCCTCGTTGGCTTGCCAAGGGCTCCACACTCAAAGACCGATCGATGGCGATCGAAGATCGGCTCAGTGACGCACTTCACGATCGCCTGGTTCTGCAATTCGTCGAACGAACACGCAGTACAAACATAGGGTCGAAGCGGGCCCGACCGCTACATCATCCTCAGTCTGCCAGCCCATTTGCGGCCTTGCTCGATCAGTACACATCAAAGGAAAAATCGAACGATCTGGCCCGGACCACTGAATTAGCCGAATCGATAATCAATGGATCGCACGAACAATTCCAAGTTGATTCACAGGGCTTTATTTCCCATAGTGGGTTGCGCGTAGGGGCGCTCGAGGCTGGAACCGATCTGCTACACCCCAATGTGCGCCTATCGCTAAATTTCGACCCGGGTCCTGGCACACGTTCACGCCTGATGCGTCGTCTGCTCGCCTTTGGCCGGGATATTGCCGAGACGCTCATCGCACCCTTGCGCCTTCGTGCCGCAGCTCAGCTGACGCCTGCAGGGCGTGGTTTCGTATATCAATTGGAACAAAACCTCGGCACGATTTGGATTGAGCAATCGCGGGATCAATTGCAAATGTTGACCGCCCGGGACAGACAACTTCTGACCAGTTTCGGTGTACATGTCGGAAATCAACTGGCCTACGTACGCCGAACTCTCGCCCCGCTGGCTATTATCGAGCGAGCCGCATTGGCAACGGCATACTATGCGTTGCAAAGCAAATTCAAAGGCATGCCACTAGGTGCGACGAGTCTTGTACTCGGCGAAAGTGCCTCTCGGTCTTGGTTAGGCTGTATCGGTTACGCTGCGATTGGTTCGCTCGGGATTCGTGCTGATCACTATGAGTATGTTTCGAGTGAACTGACCCGTTTGGCCCAAGCGCGAAATCCTGGATTCCCGAAACATCTGGCGCTCAGGTTGGATTGCACTGCTGAACAGATTGCGGTCATGATGCACCAATCTGGCTTTCCTACATTGTACTCAGGTCGATTTGCGCGGCAAACGGGGCCTTACCCTTCGCCTATAAACTCGGGGGCAATTCCCAATCAATCCCAGAGGGGTCGGGACATTCATTCGCGCGCGGCACGCCGAACCTCCGGGTAGGTACCAATTCGACCTACGACAGATGACTGAATAGTGTCCAACATGGATTCACGCGGTATTGGTTTGTCTGTTTGACGTCTTTGGTCTGGACGCGTCCGTTCAACAATGTCGAATGCAAATCGGTCTATTGCCTCGGTGTCAATGCCGTCGCCTCCAAGATATACTGCTAAATGAGGCAGCTGAATACTTTCTCCGATTCGTGCAAAACGCCCTTCCGCGACTTTGCATGGCATGCATTCATGAGGTCCAACGATGACCACAGCATCGATGTTTCCCTTTTCGAATTCATGAACTGGGCCCCCGATGGTGAGCACCGCCTCACCCGTTAATGCTCGGTGAACGAATCTTTCACCCGAGGTCAAAATGTCCGCAATATGCGTCCGCTCGGGCCAACCGAGCGCGCGCCGGCAAATTCCGTAAAGAACTCGGCTTGTCACTCGCTGGACCAACCCGGTGAATCCTGCAGTCAGAACGCTGTCCTTACTGGTCGGACGCCGCTCGAGGATACGACTCTCTGAGAGTGAGTTCGAATACTCTAGCCATTCGACGAATGGCGCAAACTGTATGCGAAGCCCCTTGGCCTCTAGTCTTTCGACGATATTGTCGTTGGCGAACGGGTCCAGTCGAACGTATATTTCGCCGACTACCGCGACGGTTGGAACTCGCCGTTCGGGCCCAATTGCCCCCGCAAAGTCTGCAGCTGCTTGCGTAACAATCTCCCTCAGGCCCCACATGTTATTGCTCAATTGGCCGATTGCTGAGAGCAGTGTGCCTTCGCTTGGCTGCTGCAGTACATGAACCAATCGATTAAAATCGTCTGAATATATTTGTTTGGCCCGACCTGATTCGCGCTCCAGCGGACGCACGTGGAGCCTCATGGCTTGGAGCAAATCATGAACCAGAAATCCAATCCAAAGCCTCGCGGCGAAATCAGGCCGCGTGCCCTCGAAATAGTCTGCATCACTGGGGGAAATGACGCTGACTTTATGATCCAATTCCAACCTTTCGAGCACAATCTTATGCAGCGAATTGTAGACCCCAAATCGACATGGTCCACAAGCTGTTGGCATAAAAAGAGAGAACGTCTTTTCACTCGGTTTCGCATCGCGGACGCGATTGAGCAACGTGCCCAGCGTCAACATCATCGGAAGACATTCTTTTCCTGAAGTATGCTGCCGTCCGGCTCGCACGTCGTCCCGCGTCAACAACGGCAATGCCTCGGCGTTTAGCCCATCTGCCCGCAGAGCAGCGGCGGCCACCTCTGCCTGCGGTCCCATGCGTGGCAACAGAATCAGATCATTGCGCTCTCGAGCTTGCCGCCACGACCATTGACGTTGTTCAATCTTGGAAAAGTCTTGTTGCGGCACATTGGTCGATGTCCGGCTCCGAACGTCGGTATCGACACAATACGGAAAATGCTTCCATTCTTGTCTTGGTGCCGGCATCACCCGAGTGACCGTCGGTCTCCACGACCGCGTACGGCTTACCTTGCATTATGTAGGCAAAAAAGTGCAACGTGAAACTATCAGGACCGCACGCGTAATTGCTACAAAAGACCGCGTACAAATCGGGGGTCCGCCGCACCTTTTCCGCGACACGCAGATTTCTCTGCGTATGGCTCCAGTACTGGCGATGGTAGGTGGGCGCCTGATCGTCCAAGGGTATACAATCCACCGGAATTGGCAGCGCCCCTAGTTGGCGAAGAATGCTCGGAACGTTTGAATTGAGAACATCGTTGTAAATTGTGTACGGTCGCCCGAGTACCGCGACCGGAACGATACCGTGCTCACGACAATGGCGCAGCGCTCGATCGCCTATTTCTAGGCAATATGATTCGAAGTTTGCCTGTGTAGCTAGCGCATCTTCATAGGCAGATTCGAAGTTGTCCAGTTTGCCAACGAGTTGCGCAATTCCCTTTAGGCACTCTTTGAATCGACTCCCAGCAAATCCGTCTTGGTCGAAGTCGATGACGGGTCGCAGTATCGTGGTTCGAGTATCTGGCAGCAGGGAATTAAGGAGATCCGAACTCCCTATCACCATCGGGCATAGGGTACTGTGCTCTTCGTCACCCACGGTCGGTAGCCCGCCGAATACGGGCAGCAGGAGATAGTCGTGTTGTTGCTCCGCCAGTTCGAGGTATGCCCCATGAATGAGCTGCATCGGGGCGCAGTAGGGACTCCCTGCCCCTTCGATTCCCTTGCGCAATGTCTTGCTGCCGGCGTTGCGCAGCACATGGCAACGCAACCCCAACCCTTGAAGATACGAAACGAACAGCGGAGCCAAACCCTTGAACGCGAATTCATCGGGAATACCAATCGAAGGTTGTTGGTCCTTTCCTGCGGTTTCGGCGATCAGAGCATCTAGAAATGCCTCCCTTTCCAGAAACGGATCGGGCGAGCGGTCTGGTAATTTGGCTCGCGCCGCACCTCGGTCGTAAAGACTGCAACTGCCTCCCCACAGAAATTTTTGCTCAATTCCGTCGAACTCGCGTGACGATTCGATCGATGCGACACTTGTTACCGGGTTCGCCGCAGCCCTTCTTTGAGTGGCACTGGATCGTTTCCTTGGCTAAGACCGCAGCACCTAGAAACCGGCTCGGCTCGAGCGGCACAGTGACGCCAAAATCCAATTTGCATTCATCCAGAGTCAAAAGGGCGATGCCCAAAGCACCAATGGTTCCTGGATTGGGTGGAACGACTACGTCGCGTTCAGTTTGTCGTGCCACGGCAGCCGCTAATGCGTCCGATGCAAATGGCATCCCCTGGCAAAAGATCCGGTTGCCCACACTGCGTGCCCCTTTGACGCGATTCAAGTAATTCTGCACGACTGAATCGTATAGGCCCGCTACAATGGCGCTGTGGTTCTCGCCCGCTGCAGTCGCCTCATCGATAACTTCGGCCATGAACACGCTGCAGTGCTGTCCGAGTGAAACCGAATGCGGGGCTTGCATTGCCGAGCGACCCAGTTCGGGCGCGGTTAGACCGGAATCGCCGAATTTGGCACCTTGCTCGGCAATAAACGAACCTGTCCCTGCGCTACAGGCTTCGTTCATGGCAGCGTCAATGACGCGGCCTTGCTCCAAACGAATATACTTGGCATCTTGCCCGCCAATTTCGAATATCGTGTCAACGCTTGGATCCATTGCCGTGGCTCCACGCGCGTGGGCCGCAATTTCGTTGAGTACGAACAAGCATTCTGATCCGTAACAAGTCTTCAAAAGTGAGCCGACCACTTCACGACCTGAACCCGTGACGCCAAAGGCCACAATGCTCGCCGATTGCCCTGTTTGTTCAACCCAACGAGTCAATAAGCGCTGCGCCGCCTTTACTGGCGCCCCTTCGGTATTTAGGTAGGCCTCCCAAATTGGAGTCCCTTGACCAACATCGACGGCTACGAGTTTCGAACCCGTCGAACCTATATCCAACCCCAGAATCACTCGGCAGTCGCCCAATCCCTCCTTGAACTTGAGTGATGGCATTCGATGCACCTTGGACATTGCCGATGAAAGAGCTGGGAGTCGTTCCATCTTCGATTGCTCACGCCGCCGCAGTAGATCATCGGGTGAGCGAATCCGATGTCGAGCGGCTGGATCTTCCAGAGCGTATACGGCAGCTCCAATTGCTTCGATCGCCTGGTCTTCGCGCCGCGGTGGCTGGAGGTGCAAATTGCGCTCTTCTAGCCAGTTAGCGAGACGCCGCCGGATCCTCAAACTTTGCGATACGCCGCCCACCAAAACGACACTCTTCGGGGCAAAACGCGGTCGGATCAGACCCGTAACATTTTCACACACGGCATCGAAAAGGCCCGCGAGGATTCGGGCTCGATCTTCGCCCTTGTTGGCCAAGTGGGTCATGTCAGTCTTTAAGATCACGGGGCAGCGACCCGATAGCGCACATGGATCCTCGACCTTGTCGCATAGCTCGCTAGCCTCACTAACGCTGAGACCAAAACGTTCCACGAGCTGACTCAGGAAGTTACCCGTGCCCTGCGAGCAACGCGCATTTTGACAGTAGTAGTCGTGACCGTTCTCGTGCATTTCGAGAACGCAAAAACCGTGGGCTCCAATGCTCAGTACCGTCGCCGAATCCAGCTCTCGGTATAGGGTGGTGAGGCCTTTGCGCAACGCCGCTTTGGAGGGAAGGCGCAAGCCCTCAACAATCCCGCTGAGGCGCCCGGTAACGGCGACTCCGGCGACATTAGCCAGATTCAAGTCGGATAGAAGTGCTCTGAGTGCCGCTGTTGGATTCTTGCCGTGGCTCCTTTCGCTATGCGACACAACCCGCACATCTCCGAACCGATTCTCGACCAGAGCAATTTTTAGGGAGTCAGTGCCAACATCTATTCCCAGGCCAACATCGCGCATGGCACAGGTCTAACCCATGACACTGGTGTCAGTCATCACGCAAAATCTACGTATTTTATGCCGATTGGTCATTCATCGAGGAATGATAGTATCGTCAGTGAAGATTCCGTGCCGCTGTAACCAAATTCGGAATCTGTTGTCCTGCAGGTGCAAAAGAGGAGTAAATTATTGATGATGTGTCTGAATGCTACGAGAGTAGTACGGCCGTTCGGTAGGAGGTTACCATGTTGATTCGCTGCGTGGCGGTCGCATTGATACTGGTTTCAGCAGGCTGCGGTGGGTCGAACAAATCACGCTCCGCCAAAACTGGCGGCGACGAACAAGGTGGAAACCTGTCATCGCTAATTGACGAGGAAAGTGACAAAGAAGACAAGGACGTCATTGCGCGAAGGCAGTGCCTCGATGACAATCGCAAACCGAAAGAGTGTTTGAGCGATGAAGACTGTTGCCAAGGCTTCTATTGCGGGAAAGATCCCGAAGGTAGCCCGCGCGTGAAGGTTTGCATCGACAGCGGCGGCTAGACAAAGTTGATAGTGGGTGAAGCCCCCAACTTGGACTGATGCCAAATGCTTGAAGGGCGAAGGCTATCTACCCTCGCCCCAATCAAGTGTTGCCTTTGTCGCAGCTTCTTTGCTTTTAGATAACGCCCATTATTCCAAAAGTGACGCCCATTACGAATTCGTTGAAATCCGTGTTGTTGGGTGCATTACCAAAGGGTCCGACATCGAAATGCGGTGTGATTAGGAACGCCCAGTTCGCTCGTGGAAACAAGGCGAAGTTGGCTTCACCGGTAATGCCCAGATTGTGAAAGTCGGCGTGGCTGTAGTACGTGATTCCGAGTCTCGGCCAGAATGACGCCACACTACCGAGGTCCATGGCATAGCCCACCCGAGGAGCGAAAATGAAGCCTGTCTCGTTAACCTGAGCGTTGTGACCGGCTCCATTGTACAGGCCTATCGCTCCCCCCAAGCTGAGATGATTGATTACGAAATAATCAATTCCTGCACGGGGTTGAATAAATGAGGAGGCATATCCCGAATACTCCCAGCCGAACCCTATGAGGGTGGTGCTACACGTGTCACCTCCGCAGCGCGTTCTGCGTGCGTATTCGATCCCAAACAGCCGTTCTGCCGAGATTGCCAGCTGGCCTTGAGCGCCAAATTCGGGAGCAGTTTGTGCTTTGGCTTGCCCAACAATCGTAAACACTCCCAACAGCCCACCTGCCAACATCCATTTTCGCATCGCATTTCCTCCTGGAAAAAATCGGAATCACTCTTTGGGTGACGTCGCCGACTCCGTTTCATACCGCGCGACTGTGAATCTGGCGACACTGAAACAAGCTAATTGACCGGCTGACTCGCCTGCCGCCCGTGATTTCAATATCTCCCACGTGACAGGTTGGAACGAACTTGTGACGTCACAATGGGAATTCGACAGGCGTCGGGCTACGATTCAGTCAGGGACAATGTTGGGCAGCAGATTTACCGATGCCTTGTGTCTGGCTGCCGAACTGCACAAGAGCCAATCTCGAAAAGCATCGGGCGTCCCTTACGTGTCGCACGTGCTTGCAGTGGCAAGCATTGTCATTGAATTCGGTGGCAATGAAGACGAGGTCATTGCCGCACTTCTCCACGACGCAGCCGAGGACTGTGGTGGAGAACAAACACTAGCGCGGATTCGCCACGATTTCGGCACAAATGTCGCGGATATCGTTCTCGGATGCAGCGACACCACCACCATTCCAAAACCACCTTGGCGGACGCGCAAAGAAGCGTACCTGCGCCACCTGGAGGCGGCCAACCCCTCCATACAATTGGTTGCAATCGCGGACAAGCTTCACAATCTCAAAACGACCATTCGTGAGTACGCCCTGCAGGGGGACGACTTCTGGCGACACTTCCGCTCGGGGCGGGCGGGAATGCTCTGGTATTTCGAAGAACTAGTCCGCATCTTTCGCACCAGTTCGGTACCTAGGCTTCTATTCTTGGAACTGGAACAGGCCTGGATCGAGCTAAAGTCGCGCACGTAATTAGTGCGATTTCCATGCACCGATCATTGGGCTGTCGTTGACTGGCTCGGACATCTTTTGATATTTCTGACGTGCAAGCACGTGGCCTCGATCGGACCCTCTGCGATTTCGCAAACGCTGTTCCCAATTGCAAACGTGAAACGCCGATGGCGAATGGATTCCTCAACATGCCGCAATTGTCAGAGTACGCCGCGGCACGCGTTATGCTTTTCACACCGCGGTCACATGCTCGGAACAATTCGCGGACGCCACCTATTGACTCACGGGCCGCTCATCGTGCGTCTGTTCGGCATCCGCGCATACGTGCGCTGTGTGATTTGCGCGCTGCGAAGCGGTAAATCAGGCCACGTGACATTCCTTGGAACCCTCAATCCGCCATCCCGGTTCGTGGCCTGAGAGCTCGTTGGGCCCCCTTCAAGCGTCGAAGGGCTCGAAATCCACGACGCCGCTACCGGTTGGCTCAATCTTTACGACGATTTCCTCTTCCTCGTCGTCGTCATCATTATTGACGACAGGCTCGCAGTCACTGGCAGCCAATTTCGGCAAACGCCGCTTGCCCACCGGGCCTTCGTCAATGTAGTCGCGCAGAGCCAACATATCCCGCAACGCCTCAAGCTTCGCGAGCGCCTTGACTTCGACCTGACGAATTCGCTCACGCGTAAGATTCATAATCGCGCCGACATCTTCCAAGGTGGTCCCCCCACGATCAGCGACGTCGAGAGCGCATGACTCATTCATATCCCACACATCTAGGTCAGGGAAGTTCAGTTTGATGGCACCAGTGCGGGCCGAGACGTCTACGAACAAGTGGTGCTTACATGAGACGAACGGACACGGCCTCGGGCCTTCGGCGCATTCGGCGCGCGTACGCGGCTTCCAATAACCGTTCTCCGGGTAAAGGAGTCGACCAATCTCGAGTTCGCGTTTTGTCATCCGCTTGACGCTGATGGTACGCGCTCGTATTTCCCGCTTTCGTCGCGAACGCCGCTGTTCGCGGGTGATGCCGTCCTCATCGGGACGCAACGCTGTCGCGCCATCAGTGGGCAAGGAAGGTTCTGCGACCGCTTCTATTGGTGATGTGTTCGCTTCAAGTTTCGAGCTCATGTCATGCCTCCGGTCACTCGTTTCATCTTGCCTCGGCCGCCAACTGCCACTTGTGACAAGTCGTAAGTTTGTCTTGGAAAGTTTCGAATAGTCATTGATTCAGGACGCAGCTGCTTGATCCAATTGTCTCGGTGAAGTCAGGCGAGATTCGATTGTACGCAAGCGCGACAGCAGTTCCCGACTTAGCGAACGTGCATCAGTGATACTCCGTGTCATCGCTTGGGGAATTGAGACACCTTTGCGCTCTTTAACGACGCGTTCAAGCTTTGCAAATATTTGAGCCAGTGTTTGCTCGAGCAGCTGCAGATCCGCGCGCACGAACAAGAACTCGCGCCTGATCTGTTCGATGGTGTAGTTCTCCGCCATCATGGATTTGATGCGCAGGATCTGTCGAACGACGCTAACCGGGTAAATGCCCTGCGACCCCTGATGCTTGCCCTTTCGCCCAATTCTGACGCTCCTAGGCAGCAGGCCGAGTTGGACGTACTTGCGGAGCGATGCCTCGCTCATAAGCAGCTCGTGTTCGGCAAATACCGCCAAAATTTCGGCCGAAGTGAGCCCACGGGCATGGCTCTTCTCTAACCGGTTTAGCGCTGAATCGTCGAGCGTTGGGGGCATGTATACAGATCCGTTTCGCTAGGGAGGAGCTCCTTAGCGAAACCGAATATATTCCACTCAATGGATCACCTAAAGCGAATTGATCCGTTTTTTTTGCGAGTAAAGCCATCTAGCTCCATGGAGGCTAGACGATCAATTTGATAGGACATTCTGTGTCACATCAAAGTTCAGCTGATTGCAATTCATGGACCGCCGCGTGCCAACGGCTGCGTTTCGTGACAATTGCCGCATTTTGGGCGGCAACATCACCCGAATGCTGAACTCGTGAGCAGTGATTTTTGCATGCCGGGATCGCATCGCGAGTCTTCGTGCTATCCGAGGCGGTAGATGCCGTCGATGTCTCGTGACTTGTTGGGTGCCGGCGTGCGTATTCGTGTCACCGAGCGAGGGCAAGCATCGAACCCGGCCGTACTTCTTATTCACGATCTATTCTTGGATTCGCGGACGTGGGACAACATCGCGGAAGAGCTCAGCTCCGAATTCTATGTGGTTACGCCGGATTTGCCAGGCTTCGGGAACAGCGAAAAGCCCGCACCGCGCCGCTATCCGTACGGTATCGTCGCGTTCGCGGAGGCACTAGTTGATCTCTACAGTGGTCTTGGTCTGGCGCGTGCAGCAGTCGTTGGGCACGGACTGGGCGGTGCAGTCGCTATTACTTTGGGCGCAAAGCATCCAGAATTGGTAACGAGACTCGTTCTCATTGATGCCGTTTGTAATGGGCCACCACTTGGCAAGATACAACGGCTGTTGCTTTTGCCGTTCGTCGGTGGATTTGTGTTCAAACAACTCCTTGGAGTTAGGGCCTATCATCGCTTTTTTTCTGAATATTTGGTGGGTTCCGAGGCAGACATTGCGCCGTCCAGAATTCAGTCCTTCTTCGAACCGCTGAGTGCGCCGGCGGCGCGCAGCAGCTTGTTGGCAACGCTGCGTGCCACCATCGACGTGCGGCCCGTTGCAGCGGATAAGGCCCGCCTGAGCACTCCCTCGCTCGTCGTTTGGGGTAGAAAGGACAAGCTGCAGTTAGCGGGAGTCGGTCAGCAAATCGCTCGCACTTTGCGCGGGGCAGGCTTTGAAGTCTTGGATTCAGGTCATTGCCCGCAAGAGGAATGCCCCGAGCAACTAGTCGCTGTAATTCGACGCTTCTTACGCGATGAGCGCCCTAGCGGTTACTGACAGAACGTCAGCAACTGCACAGTTCACGTGACGCCCAGTAACGACTATTCCACAGGGAACGCCGCCGTCGGTGGCCGATGCGAAGGTTGACTCGAGTCTTTTCCATGTCGCCCAACGGGTTCGGGATTGGATGGTGGCGTCGCCTTGGGTGACGCGGGCTCGACGTAGATTGTCGACACCTTCGGGATGTTGCCAGTTCGGTTCGGGGCCGGCAAGTTGACATTTCCCTCGCCCGATGCGTGCGTCTTCGAGTTTTCGTGACTGCTCGTGGTTTGAGGTTCGTCGGATGCGACTGGCGCCGAAGGTGGTGAAATCAGCGGCACCTCAAGTGCGGCCGAGCCTGGCGTTGCCAGGCCCGCGTCGAGTTGCAGGCGCGTGGGCGTGGCGGACGTCGATTTTGTGCCCCTCAGGGCTAGGCCTGCCCCCAAAAGGGATATACCGGCGGCCACGACCACGATAACAGCCGCCGAGGCGCGCCTCCTTCGGCGCTCTTGTAGTGGCGACCAGATTTCGGTAACCGCAGCTGCGGCTCCCTCTCTTTCGGAAGCAGGCGGCTCCAGCACGTCATCTGGGAATGTCTCGCTCGCCCCATCGTCGAAAAACGCGTCCACGAGCTCGTCTCGCCGCGTCAGTGCCCTGCGATCCGCAAGTTCGTCCTTTATGGGTGCTGGTGCGGCTGGCGCTGCCTCTTCGGTCGTATCGCTCTTGGACTTTGTCACCGCGGTGACGGGCTTTGTCGAGTCCGACCTGAATCGCACAGTCGGACCTGCAAGGTCACTCGACTCGTGCGCCCGCGGTGGCGCATGTGCAGGCTCGTAGCGCTGCTTCTTTCCAAGCGACTCCGGTGCGGCAGGTTCCGTTACTCGAGCCGGTATCGCCCACTCGAGGGGCTTCGTCGGCTCGAGTGATTCTACCGATTTCACGACGTCCGGGCGTGCGCGAGGCGGCATACCGAGGGGGATCGTCGGTTCGATTGACTGTACTTCACGCCGTTGCGCTGGCGGAGGAGCTTTTGCCACTTCGGGCGCGGCCCACTCAGGCTCGGCTGGGCGCTGCTCAACAGGTGGATTTATGATGATTGCGGGCGCTATCGCGATCCTTTGATCACTACTAAAATTCGGCAATAGCGCCGATTCCATCACCGGCGGCGCCGAGGGACGCCAGGAACGACCTGCCGAGCGGGTGGGCATACGCGGCTCGCTGGGCTCCCTGCCCGGCACGATTTCGTCATCACCTTCGCGCATGGCGCGATCGAGCCGCGGCATGCTTTCTCCGTCCACGCTCGGAACTACGCCATCGTCCTCTTCAGGCGCGGGCCCTTCAACGGCCTTTTCGCGAATCACCAACAGACCCTCGAAAAAAAGCTTGGTGATCGTCGACAAAGTTGACAAATCCTCGAAGGGCGATTCGTCCACAACCTGAAGTAAGGTTCTTCGCCCATCCAAGAGACGAAGAATTCCGTTCAATTCATCGGGTATTTCGCTCAATCTTTCGACGAGCTGATCGCGATCGATATCAAATATTGTTTCAAGTGGCGGAGATTGCTCGAGCAAGCGGCCCCATTCATCGACCCGGCGCATGCCCTCCATCAGCAGCCCCTGCGTCGATGTGGGAATTATGTCTTCGTTCGTTACCGGTCCGAATTTGACTTCGAACGTGCCGACACTCCAAATAAGTGCCCGGTACACGGCCTCCTCGCCACGCAGCCGCCCTAATTCGGCATCGACCACTTTGCCGTCACGGAAATAGATGACGATCTCGATGCCGCGCGGCTCGCGAACATGGGCAACACCACTTTTTCGACTCACCTCGAATGTCTGAAGTAAATCGACGAGCCCCATGTCTTCGAGGGACCCTGAAAGCCTTGTGCGCGGTCCACTGGTGACAGTGGTGGCCATGCTTTCCTGTGTCCGACGCGCTAGCAGCAAGTTGACTCGCGCCGTTAGCTCTCGAACGAAGATGGGCTTCGTCAAGTAGTCTTCCACACCCAGTTCGAGGCCCCTGATCTTGTCTTCAATTGAACGCTGGCTCGTCAGAAAAACGACAGGGACGTTCATAAGCTCAGGATCTTCTTTGAGTCGCTTTACGAACTCAAAGCCATCCATTCGGGGTAGTCGCGTGTCCGCCAAGATCAAATCGGGCGCGGAAAATTGAATCTTCGAAAAAGCGTCCACACCGTCGGTTGCAGTTGTGACGCTGAAACCTGACTTTCGAAGGCTAACTTCGAGGACCCTCACGCTGCGGGGGTCGGCATCGACGAGGAGTAGCTGCTGTTTGGCCACGATCGAACTCTTTTTGTAAAGGTCCTAAGTAAGCATCAACACCACAACGGTTTTGCGAGTCTAGCGCATCCAACGGCCGCGCAACGATCATTTTGCCCAAGGGTCCGCAATATCGCCACTTTGCACCGATGGGTGTTTCTTATTTTTGACCGAAGCCTTGTTTTCGGTGCGGGACGCCTTGGGTGGCGGGGGCCGTCGTCCCGCCGAGGCCGGACTCGGCAGCGGGCCCACGGTTGTGACCGACACAGCCAGATTGGGGTCAGCTGCAGGTTGCGCGGTAACAGCCGGCGCCCCCGTAACCTCGGTGCTCGGCCCTGGTGGCGCCTGTGTAACAATCGGGCTGCTACTGACAACGCTCGGCGTGGCCTTGGGTTGCAATCCCGGCGTCGAGGCGACTTGATGGGAGCCGATGAGCCAACAGAGGCCGAGCGCAAACAAGAAATAGAAACTTACGCCAGCCGCGTACCAATATAAGGACTGTACCGAAGCCAATTTCGGAGGGACTTCGGAATGAATGGACGTCGATGAAGGTGGAGCTTTGGATAGGTTCTGAACCGGTTGCGAGGTGGCCAGTTCATTGAGCCTGCGCGCAAGGTCGGTCATGCTGGACCAGCGATCCGATGGCTTTTTCGCGAGACAGCCCGCAATAACTTCCTCAAAGCCTGCAAGGCCCCCCGCCGGGGCGTGATACTCGCGCGGGTTCGGAGGCGCCGCGTACATGTGCTTGGATAAGACCCCCATATACGTGTCGGCTTCGAACGGAACACGACCCGTCACCATTTCGAACATGACGATGCCAAGTGCGTAGATGTCCACCCGGTGATCGAAATTTTCCCCCGCGGCCTGCTCCGGACTCATGTAGTGCGGTGTTCCAAAAACTACTCCGGGGCGAGTCAAACGGCTGGGTACAGCCACTTTGGCCAGACCGAAGTCGAGGACCTTTACCGTCGTGTGAGCTCCGCTTGGACGGATAAGAATAATGTTGTCCGGTTTGAGATCGCGGTGAATTACGCCGGTTGCGTGCGCGGCCGCCAAGGCTTCGGCGATTTGCCGAGCGATTGCTACGCAACGCCCGGGCACAAGGGGCCCTTCCTCACGTAGTATGCGCGTGAGTGTCCGCCCCTCGAGCAATTCCATGACGAAGTAGGGCTGCCCTGAAGTTAGCGTGCCAAAGTCATTGATCTGAACGACATTCGGATGAGTAACGACCGCTGCTGCTCGCGCTTCCTGTATGAATCGCTCAGTAAGGCTAGCGTCACGGGCAAGATCGACGCGCAATGCTTTTAGCGCAAAGGACCGACCCAATCGGCGATGACGTACGCGATAGACGCGCCCCATTCCGCCCTCGCCGATTACCGCAAGGACTTCGTAGCGATCGTCAACGACTGTGCCAAGAAGGCTGTCGGCTACTGGGTGCTGAAGTCTGCTGACTTCGAGTCGTTCCCCATCGTAGGGACAGAAGCTACTGTTAGGAGAAAAGTTACGTTGGCAACTCGGGCACGTCGTTGTCTGCTGCGGCGTATTTGATTCTACGGGGGGCTTAGGCTCCTCCACGGAACGACCACCATACAGTATCGTCGTTGCAGCCAACGTTGACTCCCCGATTCATTGTTAGCCCGCTGGGGCTCATCCGCCGAGTAATTGACCGCAATTCGAACAAAACTTTCCGGATGCTGGGGTCCCGCAACCCGAGCAAAATGCAGGCGCCCGCGCCATTGAAGGGCCGGCAACAGGAGTACCAGCCGCAGCGGGGGGCGTACCCGCACCGGGAGAGGAAGGACCTGGGCCGTAGCCAGCCCCTGCATACGGCCCTGGGGCTTGATAGCCCTGAGGCCCTGGTGATATGGCAGGCGCAAAGGGCTGACCGCCAGGGCGACCACCGGCTGAAAGACCAGCTGCCAGCCCCATTCCTGCCATCATTTGTGCACCCGCCAGTCCCGCCGAACCACCGCTTGCGTCCGCAAGCCCCTGACCCAACCCCAAAGTTGCCTCGGCGCCCGCGTATTGTTGATAGCGGTTCATATCGACTTGATTCACGTAGCGCTGGCGATTGGCAAAATCTTGATCGAGTGCATACTGGCGAGCTTGAGCTTCCGCCTCCGCTCTCGCGACAGTGATTTTCGCTTTGCGAGCCTCCACCTTCGCCTGGACGATTTGATCCTGAAACTCGTCGATTCGCGCTTGATCTTCGTCTGACAAATTGATGTTGAGTTTGGCAATTTCGAGCAGTTGAACGCCAATATTAGCCAAATCCGGTGAACTTTGAACGACGGCGCGCGCGACATCTGGCCCTGCCGTACCCAAATCCATCATCGTCAAGTCGCCCGACTTAATGAGTTGAGTTAAGGTCGTTTTGACGCCCATCACAATTTGGTCGCGGACCCACTGGAGCGCCGCTTCTGAGTCCCCTCCGCGCTGGCGCCAGAATTCGATTACGAACTTCGTCGGATCAGCGACTCTGAACGAGTAGGTGCCAAAAACTCGCGGATTCACACGCAGATCGAGTTCAGGATCGCGCATGGACCCGAGTGGTCCCCCAAAACCCTCATTGTAGATTGGGCTCACCGTGACGAAAAAAAGCTCACTAATGAATACATTACCGCCCGTGAAGCGGTCAACGATGTTGTTTAGAAACGGAATATTCTGGGTATCTAACGTATGCCGACCCGCGCTAAGCAACCCCTTGAATTGACCATCTTTGAAGAATAGACAGACTTCGTCCGAATCAACGGTCAACTGACTCCAAAACGGAAACGTCTGATCCGGATGTTTGTATACTACTTGACTCTTAGCCGTGTCCGGGCGGGCAATCATCATCCGCTTTGCGCCGCCGGTAACGAAATCGACAATTCCCATATCTATCCGCCTTTGGAGGTCAATTCTGCTGGACCGAACACTCGCGGCCAGACCCTAAATCATTTATCACTTCTCGTGGGCATACACCAGTGCGTCGTATTCGAGTAATCTGAACGTTGATGGATCCCGAAATTGACCTATCGGAACTACCCCCCCTAGCACAAAAGGCAGTCGCCCCCGATACGCCGCTGCCACTGAAAATGATGGCCGCCAAGGGGGTCCTGCCCGGCGCGAGGCCCGCGGATATCGTTACGGTCGTCTTCATTTTGAGGCAGTCGGAAGTCGAAGAAGTTGCGCAGACGGCCGTTGCAACACTCAAAAACTTACCTCGACCAATTTTGGACGGGGCATTCGGGAATCAATTGGCCGCGCCCGTGTTAAACGCGTTGGCGGAGCAATACAGCGAGAAGCCAGAGGTCGTAGAAAAGCTCCTGAGACAATCGCGGATTTCAGCGAGCAGTCTAGAATTCCTGGCAGAGCGAGCAACCGAGCGAATCGGAGAGCTTATTGCAACCAATGAACAGCTCATGCTCGCACACCCGATTGTAATCGAAAAGCTATACATGAATAAGCGGGTCCGCATGTCTACCGCGGATAGGCTCATCGAGCTTGCAGTCCGCAATCAGATAGTCCTGGGGATTCCAGCCTTCAAAGAGGTGGCTGCGGCCATTAGGAACGAACTCATTGCAGAGCCAACCCCCGAACTAACGTTCGACGATATTTTGTTCCAGGGCGTTGACAGTGTCGCTTCTGAAATTTCTCCGGCCGTAATCGAGGAAGACACGCATGAGGTAGACGACGAGGGGCAGGAGTATCTCAAGCAGCAATTTGTGCCCCTGTATCAACAGATTGCACAAATGACCGTCACCCAAAAAATTCGCCGCGCCATGCTCGGCACTGCGGCAGAACGGCTCCTATTGATCCGCGATGCTAATCGATTAGTTTCCACCGCGGTGGCAAAAAGTCCGCTGCTGCGAGAGAACGAAGCGGTTCTGATTTCCGCAAGTCGGGCCATGCCCGACAACGTGCTGCGCGAAATTGCAATGAACCGAGAATTCACTCGAAATTATCAGGTCAAATACAATCTGGTCATAAACCCGCGTACCCCCTTCAGCTTCGTTGCTCGGTTGATCCCACACTTAAGGGAAGCCGACCTAAAAGGTTTGGTGAAGAGCAAGAACGTTACGAGCACGGTGACTCAGGCAATCCGCCAACAACTCGATCGCAAGAAGAAGGACTAAGAAAATGGCCTTCACACATAGAATTTGGCTATCCCGAAACGAGCAAGATTGGTCATGCGTCACGTTCCCGACGGGTTGGCCTTTTTCTCACGACTGGAAAGCACAGACTCTCGGTCCGCGAGCGCCCGCTTCTTTCGATCGGGATCGACGACGAAGGCCAGAATCCGTTCAGTTTGCTCAAGCTTGTTTCGGTAGGCTATCGCTTCAATCTTGGCCTTGAACGGCCCGATTCGAACTCTTTGCCACAGTCCCCGGTCGGGCACATACGCTGGTTGCCGAAACGCATGGTGACCTTTGTGTCTCAAATCGCGGACCAAAGCGTCTGCATCTTCAATGGTTCTAAAGCTCGCCACTTGGATTTGTACGCCCCCGTCGTGACCCTCACTGGCAAGCTCGGCGTCGTCCGCGATCTGCGATGCGGCGGTGGCCATCTTGGCGAGTTGGTCTTTCGGTTGAGTGGCCGTTGAATTTGCGTTGAGCAAATCGGCAGCGGGCAACGGGCTCCCCGGGATCTTCTCAGAACCTGGCAGTAGTTCGAGTTGCGCGGGTGCCGCCGGTTCCGACGCCAGAAGCCGACCCTGCTCGTCCCTGACCGCAGCAAGAGCGGTGGTGGGCTTATCCGAGTCGCTCAATACATTAGGAAAGCTGACATTCTGGCTGTCTATTCGTGCCACAGGCCCGGATTGGGTCGTCTGCCGCGACGCGAGTTGGGCCAATGCGTCGCTGCGTGAGGCGGGTGGTGCCTTTGCGCGGCCGGAACCGAACATTACCGCTGCAACTACGCCGGCGCCGCCTAACGAAGCCAGGAGCAGCGTACCCAGTTTGGTCCCGATCCTTCGGGAATCTTGTTCTCGAATTTGCTCCAAGTTTCGGACGTGCACGGCATCCATGACCGCCACTATCGCCTGTTGGGAAAAATCTCGCGACTATTCGACAAGAACCGCGACACGGGTCCGGACCATTTTCGCTTGGCGGCATTCAGTAAAGGGTCCTCGATGTCCGTTCGACTCAAAATGCCCAATTCTCCCCGCCATCACTTCGACGAGCATTAGCAAGCCGCGAGTTTCCAATACTATCGGCGGAAATGCTCAGTATTTGTAAAGCTTTCCAGTGCGTTTCTTCAACTTCTAGTTCAGGTACACTGTCGGCGACAATTCCTCCGCCAGCAAAATAATGGCCCATATCCCGATTGCTAGCGACCAGCGTACGAATTGCCATTGCCAGCCGTAGAGAACCGTCATGACCCAGCCAGCCGTAAGCGCCTGTATATAGGCCTCGCCGTTCGGACTCGAGCGAAGCAATCAGTTCCATCGCCCTTACTTTTGGGGCGCCTGTGACGCTGCCGCTGGGGAGAAACGCCTCCAGCAGGGCCGCCCTTGAGACACCTGACCTCAAGCGTGCCGTCAAAGTAGCTACACGGTGGTGCACGGGCCCGTAGGATTCAACCTGCCCGGATTGCAGTACCAAAACCGAACCCGAAAATGCAATTCGATTTAAGTCGTTTCTTTCCAGGTCGATAACCATTGAAAGCTCAGCAATCTCTTTACCGTCCGAAGCCAAGGACTGGACGATATCAAGGTCCTCCGCAGCGGTGACACCGCGAGGTCTTGTCCCCTTGATGGGGCGGGTTAGAAGCTTGCCGTTTGGCTCGATCGACAAGCAGAGTTCGGGCGACGTGCCGGCAATCCGCAAGTTATTCGATTGAAGTGCGAAACCGAATGGGGATGGAGCATTGGAACCTAAAGCCTCAAGCCAATGCAACGCCTGACCCTGCACCTGAAAATCGAATCGCCGGGCGAGGTTGACTTGATACACATCACCCGCTTCGATATGCCTGAGTGCCGCTCGAATTCGGTTCTCGTGGATTTTGCCATCGCTGGGATGCGCTTGTTGGATCCGGAAAGGCATAGTCTGACGTCCGGGCGTTTTGGCCGAAAGGCGTTTCGCGAGGGCTTCGACTCCTTCTGCGCTGTCGCCGACAACCTTTACGTGATCAGTAACTACCGCGACCGCCCCGTATCTCCACCAGCAGGGCCTGATATTTAGGGGCTCCTTACGCAAGTCTAGAGGTTTCGCGGCATTTTCGCGTTCCAATCGACGAAACGCCTCGTAAGGAAGCAATCCAATCCACCGAGGGTATGACAGGGATCGTCCAACATCGGACTCGAGTGGCAGTGTCGGTTCGGGGTCCAATCGCTCAACGAATTCGATCGGATCAGAAGCAAGATACGAGAGTGGTTTTGATGCATTCGACCAGAGCCAGGAGGCACCGGGCCGCATGGCTATTTTTCTCGCCAAAGCTGCCGGATTAGGCGCGACGTCTAATTCGACAACATGAAGATTCATTTCCGCGCGGCATCTAGCACTACCTACTCAGGGACTGCACGAAGGCTTTGGGATCGGGACGACCACTCCGCGATGCGTCACAATGACGTCAGAGCAAGGAGTGTCCAAGTGGGCTTTCGGCCAAATAATCGCTCGGCGTAGCAATCCGTGACCACCGACGCGGGCTCCCTGCCCCACTATGGCCTCGCGTAATTCGACTCGAGGGTCGATCTCGGCATTTGGACTCGTCCAATGCTCGATTGCATTTTCCCGAAGCCAATCGAAGTTGGCTTGCGCGTATGAAGCTAAGTGTCCTACGTCAATCCATGGCAAGTGCTCCTCGATTGCATGAATTCGGGAACCTGAGCGCAGGAGCGGCATTATAAAATCGCCAACCAGGCAACCACGTTCCGGCAGTCGTTGGGCAACGTCCGCCCCGATAGCCATGACGCCCGTATAGTCACCGCCATGTGTTTCAACTCCGAAAATCTCGCCGCGAATTCGCGCGACGCTTCCATCCGCATCCACGCCGATGGTGCCTTGGCCCAGCGGTCGCGGCGCTATACTCAATGCAATTCCACCTACCTCAACTATCTTCATTAAATTCAGGTAGTTGGCACCCGAAATTATATCCGCATTCACAACGAGCAGTGGTGCATAACCCAATAGATTCGTGGCCCCGTGCACGCCTCCAGCAGTTCCAAGCAATATAGGCTCGACGATTACATGAGCTTTGGGCTCATAACTATCTAAAAATGCTATAATTTGCTCAGCGAGGTGATGGGCGTTCACGACTATCGTGGCGTCACGGAGCGATGCTCGCACTCGGTCAATTTGATGCGCCAGCACGGGGCGATCACCGACTGGAACTAAGGCTTTCGGGCACTCCTCCGTCAACGGTTTGAGTCGAGTCCCATAGCCGGCCCCCAGAAACATCACGGCGGTCATCTCAGGTATCTTCCGACAAACTCGCGCTGTCCAACAAATTTATGCTACCCGAGGACTGGTGGATGGTGCTTGGCGTTTTGCATTGAGCCTGTTGTCGGCGGCCGTGGGCGTCGTCGGTCTTGCAGCCTGTGATACCCAAGCGGTGGGCGTTGAGGCCTGCCGTGACATTGAATACGCCCGATGCAGTGCAGCGTCTCATTGTCCCACGACGTTCAAGGTGACCAGCCCTGCAGCCTGCCGGCGATTCTATCGAGATCACTGCTTGCACGGTCTGGCAATCCCGACTGACCCAGGCCCTGCGACGGTCAATCCGTGCGTGACTGCTATCAAAGAGATTGGGGCATGCACGTCACGTGAAGGCGAGTCAGCTACCTTGCAGATCCGGCCAGAATGCGTGGCCAATCCGGAGTCGGATGATCCCTGCTGCGCCGTGCATAACCTTGGAGTGTACAGCGAGGCTAAGACTGCATGCGCCCTGCTCGGTGACCTTGAGAATATCAACGAATGTACATTTCTAAATCCGGTGACCCCAGTACTCGTCTCCGACGCGGACAGCGACTCGGGAAGTTAGCCTCGATGAGCCCCATCGGCTGTCGGATCAGCTAGTCGGAATTGCCGGCCAACGTGCAGAACCAACCCGGTGCCCTGGCGCTCTAGGCCTTTGATGCGCTAAACCGCCTCCTCCAAAGTCGATGAGCATCATGCCCCCGAGTCGCGCTAGTCTTTTCGGAATCTTATTTGTGTTGGCCGTCGGTTGCTCCTCTAGCAACGCAAATACCATTGCCCCGGAGGCTCAGACTCTGATCAGGGTTGACCCCGCAGATTTCATGGCCGCCGGCTCATGTGGAACCTCGGTTCAGCGATATGTCGCCACACTACTTGATGTTACGGGCTCGAAGAAAATCGTCCAGCCCCAGGCGGGCGTAAGCGCGGCGCCATTCGTAGTTGGAAGCTCGCCCCCTACCTCCTGTGACGCGTCAATTGTCTTCGGGAACGTAATTATTTACCACGCTTACGAGGTCGCTCTGGATGGCTATGACCGGTCCGATATTGCTTATCAAAACCCTGGCAGTTCTTTGATGTTTGCTGGTTCCCAATACGTCGCCCCACGCTGGACGGCCGCTTGCCAGGGGTGGACGGACGCAGATGGCGGGGTCCAGCCGGGTCTCGCCTATCCCAATATGACTGTGACGTTGAGGGATTGCACTGAGCTGGGAGTGCAAAGTCATTAACATCCGACTGCAAGGGCCTTAAAAATGCGGCAAGGAGACTTTGGCAATGCAGGACCTTCAATCCAGCGCCCGAGTCGCGCGTTGGGTTTGGTCTTGCTGGGTCTGGTAGCCCTGTGGCTCGCGTTTGCAGTGGCCGTCAATTGGGCGTCGTCTTCGCTAGACCTATTTCTGTTGTTGGTTGGCAACACGAACCACGTAGCAAAAGGAGAGATTTGGCGACTATTTACAGCGCCAATCATGCATAGCCCGGACGGGATGGCGGGAATGAACCACATACTCTCCACCGTTATTGGCCTCTTCTTTTTGGCGCCCGCACTCGAAACCGAATGGGGAACTCCACGACTGCTGCGATTTCTCGCCGTTAGCAGCGTATTTTCGTATGCCGTACAATGGATAATCGCTGTCGTGTTCCCGTTTACGGTCGCTCAGGGCTTAGTGCCGCTCTATTGGTTTGGTGCAATGCCGGCGCTCGAAGCGGTAGCCATCGCGTTTGCGCTAAGTATGCGTTCACGCAGTGTGCTGCTCTTTTTCGTCTTACCTATCGGCAGTCGTGGGTTAATCGATTGCAACCGTCGGCATAAGTGTCGCACTGGTCGTAGTCCGCGCGATTGGCCCCTCGGGAGCCATAGCCCCATTTGCGGGTATGCTTGCCGGGTGGCTCTTTGGCGGGGGAACGCCTTCGCCCGTGCGGCGTTGGTGGCTACGCTTCAAACTCAAGAGACTAGAGACCGAGACAATTGCCGAACGCGAGCGCAGGCGCGCCGCAGCCAAGCGACGGTTCGAAGTATTGCCGGGCGGACTCAAGGACAATGGCAAAGGGCGGTATTTGCACTGAGTCGCGGGAGTCTCCAAGAGCGGCACTATGAATTGCGTCACTGGTTTAAATTGTCCAAACTCCTGAGGGTATGCGTCGCGCGATAATTTCAGGGGCGAGCCGCGGTATTGGAGCCGCAATCGCCCATTCGCTCGGAACACACGGTTATCGTACCGTTGTCGGATATCTTCAACAAAAGGATGCTGCCACCGAGGTCGTGCAAAGGATTCATGACGGCGGGGGAGATGCCATCGCCGCAAAATTCGACGTTACCGATTCAGATAGTGTTGCAACCACATTGAGCGAACTCAATTTCAAAAATGACCCTTTCGACGTCGTAGTGAACAACGCAGCGATCGTTCGAGATTCACTCTTACCGAGTATGACGTTCGAGGATTGGCGCTTGGTCCTGGACACCGTATTGGACGGGTTTTTCAATCTCACTCAGCCGTTGGTTTTGCCCATGGTGAGACGGCGCTGGGGTCGAATCGTCAATATAGTGTCTCACTCGGGAATTTCAGGCAACCGAGGTCAAGTGAACTATTCCGCCGCCAAGGGCGGGCTACTGGCGGCCACCAAGGCACTCGCCAAAGAAGTTGCTGCACGCGGAGTGACTGTAAACGCCGTCTGTCCTGGGCTCATTGACACCGACATGCTGGCAAGTGCCAGCACGACTCAACTTCAAGAGGCAATTGCTCTCGGTCGAATCGGCCGAGCCTCAGAGGTCGCGGAAGCCGTACGCTTTCTCGTGTCCGAAGATTCCGGATACATCACGGGGCACGTTCTGCACGTCGATGGTGGGCTATCCGTCTAACCGCCCTGGTTCCGTCTACATTGCCATTCCACCATCAACTCTCAGCACTTCTCCGGTAACGTACGAGGCCAGGTCACTCGCGAGAAACAATGCAGCATTCGCGACGTCTTCGGGCCGCCCCAGCGATTTTGCTGGGATGAGCTGAAGCAACATATTCCTCGCCTTTTCGTCCAGTTTATCGGTCATCGCCGTTTGAATGTATCCGGGAGCTATTGCGTTGACTCGAATGTTCCTCGACGCCAATTCCTTAGCGGCACTCTTGGTGGCACCAATCACGCCGGCCTTGCTCGACGCGTAATTGAATTGGCCGCCATTGCCGATAAGCCCAACGACACTCGAAATATTGATGATTGAGCCAGCCTTTTGTTTAATCATAGGGCGCGCAATCGCCTTGGTGAAATTGAATACACTCTTGAGATTGACGGCAATTACCGAGTCCCAGTCCTTTTCGGACATGGTCATAAGCAACCCGTCGCGTGTGATGCCGGCGTTGTTTACGAGTATGTCTACCCGACTGAACTGCTTTACCACCTCAGTAACTAGCTCTTTGACGGCGTCCGTGTTCGACACGTCCACGACGTATGCGGCGGCCTGTGCCCCCTTCAAAGATATCGCCTTGGCCTGAGCCTCCGCCAATTCTCGGTCGATATCGACAATGGCAATTTGGGCCCCTTCCTCGGCGAATCGCTCGGCAATTTTTGCGCCAATTCCACGGGCACCTCCCGTGACAATGGCGACCTTGTTGTCTAACATTCCCATGCTTATCTCCACGGTTCAGGAACCGTTCAAACTTGGCACTTCGGCCGCCGAGCATACGCACCTATAGAGAGTCGTCAAGCGTCGATTTGGCCGTGAAAAAAGCGTTTTCTGGGATTTCCACGCCTGTGCGTGTTCCATCAGGGCGCAATCTCCGTCCTTCATTTCGGGCGGCCCTTTGCTGCCTGTTCAGTTGCGGGTCTGCTTGCACCGAAGTAACTCGCCGACAGGGATGCTTTCTTTGCCGGCGGCCACGCCGAAACGAGCCGTGATTTTAGAACACGCGCTCACTCACATACACGACGTCGCCGGCTTGAAGGGGTATGTCAGGAGATCTTCCATCGGTAATTGAGTCCACGCTCAGCACCACCGTTTTGCTGCCGGATTTCGTCTTGCGCGTCAAATTGACGCGATCAGTCTTGGCAATCGACGTAAAGCCGCCGGATACGGATACGGCCTGAAGCAAAGTCATCCCGGAAGCAAACGGAAAGCTACCCGGCTTTTGAACTTGCCCGAGCACCGTGACTTTCTTGCTGCGGTATTCCTTGATAGTAACGATCACGCTTGGGTCTTTCAGTATCTGATCCGCGACCAGCTTCTCTCGAACCAGCTTGGCCAGTTCCTGCGGTTCTAGTCCCCCCGCCTGGACTCGATGAATGTACGGCAAATCGACACTGCCGTCGGATGAGACCTGGTACTCCTCGGGTAGGTCCTTCTCTCCGACGATTTGCATCCGAAATACATCGTCAGGGCCAATCGTCGAGCTTTCGATGGGCGGCGGTAGTGCGACGCGAGCGTTGTCCACGCGAGGCGCACAACCCAGAAATGTCAGCACGACAAACAGCCAAACGAAACGAGAGGCCAGTGAAGCCAAGCTCAACACCATTCCTTGTGCAATTCTCACATGAACCAGCGTACGCCCAGCCAAGCTTGGAATCGAGAGAAGGCAAGGTTGTCCGAGACAGGCAGTGCCGTGCCGACCGCCTGGTAATTCAAATTCACGTTGGTGAGGCTCGCATCGTAACGAAGCGTTGCGTTCAAACCCAATGAATCGCTGGTCCTGTACTCGGTAAATAATTGCGCATCCACCCGATCTTCATGTGCAGCAGCAAAATCCTGACCTCTCGATGTAAACAACGGGTGGGAGATCCGCGAGTACCCACCTTGAAGGTCTATCAGGAACCGACCCCCGACGAAGTACGAGACCTTTGCGTAACCTCGATCACGCCTGTAATAATCGGCGAGGTAGCTAACTGACACATCACGGACATAACCGAGCCCAATAACCGATAAGCCCACCGTCGCGTCGCCCGGCTGCAGTTTCGGTTGTGGGAGCACATACCAGTCAAGTTCCGCTTGTCCGACGACCGAATCGTAATTTTCTCGAACGCGCTGAACTGTAGGCACGAAAAACGTATCAGCCCACCCAAACAAGGCCAATATCGAGAAGCGGTTGGTAACCAACCCATTTACACCTAACCGAGCCTGAACGATATCACCGTTGTTTCGCGGTGCGTTGGCATCCGTATACCTAATAAACGAAGCTGTTCCGTCGTAAATGAGGGCCGTGCGCGGGAGGAATTTGAAACGCCCGCGAGTTGAAATGGCGTGGTTCGCATTGGTGAGATTTCGATACGTGTCAGCTTCGAAGTACGTGTATCGCAAATCGTAACCCAGACGCCAGTCGAACATGCCGCCGCCTGGGCGCCAGGTGATGCCCGCCCCCACGCCTAACATGTCCCGGTTCCAGGAATTGATGATTGCCGGATCGTTCGACGGCGCCACCGAGCGCGTGTAGCTACCGTTGCCATCGAAGCTGAAGGGGCGCTCCGGAAGCACTTCGAAACCTAAGGTTGCTCCACCATCAATGTGGCGTTGATTCGAAAAATCGTAACTATTGCCAGCGGCAAAAAGCTCGTTATACGACGCGAATAGCGATGAGCGAAACGTGAATTGTGGGGCAATAGCTGATTGGGTATCGCCCGTGCGACGCTGGGGGCCAATCGTAGATAGCGTCAGCGACGGAGTAATTCTCAAGCGATACGCCGCGAGAACGGGTTGATCGACGCCCACGTAATTAGCCGGGGGCGCAGTTCCTGAACGCTGAAAATAGTTCGAGTCGTACCCCAATTCGCCAGCTAGGCCTGGGTGCAGTTCGAATTCACCGGTGCGAATTCCAATGCCCTCCCCAATGGCTCGGTCAGCAATCCATGGGCGCGACTGGGCTGCCGCTGTTGCAGGCAACAGAGACAGAAAAAGGATAGATAGCCAAGCGGATTGCGTTTTCATCGGATACTTTTGCGGTCCCTTCCCTGGCATTGCCCGTTCACGCAAACCGCTCGATTGACTCCATGAGTTACAACAAATGTTTACTTAGTGTTACTTACTACAGCCGGAGGCACGAATATTACACTCGTGTCCGAGGGAAATAAGGTTTGATCATTTGATGGAATCCCCGGGTCAATACTCACGATGACTTTGGACTCGCCGACGAAGCCGGCTTCCTCTCCGATGCATTGATTGGACTCTTGCACGAGTGTGCGAACGCGATCACGCAGGACCTGCAGAACGGCAAATTCATGCCTCGAGTTCTCAGCGTCATTCTTATCGAGCGCCGCCGTCAACACGGGCATCCGATCACGAGCGGCACGAATGGCGACATCAATCTGATTCAGCTTGTCGTTGAGGCAGAGTACCTTGACCACGTCACGAGACTCGCGAGATTGTTCGAGTTGACGCCGAACCGTTTGAGCTGACTGATCCATTTGAGGGAGGAACGTCTGCGACTGGGCGCGCATCTGTTGTGGAGACACCGCATCAGTCCCGTTGTTTGCAGGTGCGGATGTATCGGCAGCAACTTTAGCGGTAGTTGTTTGAGCAAAGGCAACGCTCAACCCGCCTAACAACAGGAACGCCAAAGCTGCGGGTATGAGTTTATTCTTCGACGTTATGGTCATCGATTCTGGCCTCCCTCGGAATAGCCAAGTGCCTGTGGACTATAGAAAGCAGAAAAATGCCTGTCAATGCCGGAGATTGGCCACGCTCGGCAAATCGGGGACAATTGGGCAAATCGCTTAGATAGCATTGTGGATTCCGTTGCTCCCCGAACGGGCAGTATTCACCTTTGAGTCGTCCGCTGGGAGCGTATTTTACCCACTATTGCTTCACGAACGTCACGGGGACTTTTATCACCGCGCTGCCACCGGAGGGAGGATCAAATTGAGCACTGCGGGCTCGCGCTTTGACGCATTCGACCGCTGAACCAAGACTCCCCGATGCGGCCGCCGAAACACTCTGAACTTCGCCTCCTGGGCCGACCTTTATGCTTAGATCGATTTTCCCTTGGGCATCAGGGTTTTGAGCCAATTCGCGATTGAAACAGTTACGGAACCCAGCACGCATGCCAGCAACAACACGGCTCGCATTGGCGACTTCGCCACCGCTTACGGCCGCTCCACCGACGTTAGCGTTGCCCTTAGGTCCCGATACTTTCTGCGCTGCACCCGTCCCCGTCGTCCCCTCTGAGCGCCCACTGGCACCCAGAGCGCCAAGACCGCCGCCGGCAGCCCCCGGTCGAATGGCACCTCCGCCACCTCCAAGTCGCAAGTCCCCCATTCCGGAAGAGACGCCCGCTCCAGTCTTTGCGGCTTCATCCAGGGCACTCGTAGCTACCTCACCCCCCGCAAGAACGCCGGCAGTAGCGGGCCCCTGTGCGGTCAGCGCCCCAATCGTGGCCATTTCCAACGAGTCCAACTCTTTGGTCAACGCAGCCACCTTTTGCGCCGACATCTTTGCGCCGGCTGCAGGCCCCGCAGCTTTTTGCGCACCAGAAGACTTCTGACTCTCTTGCTTTTCGTCGGATTCCTTCGCCGTCTTATCGCGATCTGTTTGCTGTTGTTCAACCACTGGTGGAGGAGGCAGACTCCTTACCGAGTCAACCAGACTGGCAAGATTGGCTTCTTCATTGATGACCGGATCGAGCCAATCGGAGTAGAGCGAGCCAATTCCCAAAAAGTGCAGCAGGAACGAGAAGGCCGCGATCATGGTCGTGGCCCAATCGATCGAAGTTGCTCCCCGCATCACGGCCACTGGCAATTGTGGCTTCGGTTGCATGGGCGGCGGTGCGACGAACTGGAATAGGAAAGTCGTATCCCCGATTACCAATTTTCCGCGGGAATCTTCGCTCAACTTGAGCTGAAATGCGCCCTGCGGGGTGCGCTTAGCCTGACCCTTGAGCATCGACAGATCCGCAATCCCCGTCGGAAGCGCTACGCGACCGGACATGCCGTCAATGAAGTTCAAATGGTAATCCGCGTTGACCAGCTCAAACAATCGAAAGCTTGGCGGAATCGCCGTTGAGGCGACCACGAACATGCTCTTTTCGTTAGGCCCCACCGTTACATGGGTCCGCTGTTTGATGATTCGCTCTTCTACTACTCGACCACTTTGCACAACGCCGATTCGCAATACCTTGGGCCCCGTGGCAGCCACGGCCCGCATTACTGCGGTCATTTGTCCAGGACGCGACGTCTGGGGTTGCGAAAAAGGCTGTTGAGTCATTGAATTGAATCCTGCACGTTTAGTCTGGTTCTCGGCAAGTGAAACCTGCCAACGCTAAGTTGGCATATCATCTTGGCCATGGGCTTAATTCCAGTCATCACGAATTGTGCATAGGCATAACCCCACCCGGTGACTGGCAGTCGTCGCCCATCATGTTCATTTCGGTCTGAGGGAATTGCGAGTTAAGTAGCCATTGCACGAACTCGTCCCACAGGCGGCGCCTCCGGGCGAAACCCAAGGTGGCCCGACGGCCAATTACAGTGCAGCTGAGCGTTCCAACCAGGCCGCAGGACAAAGCCGCCAGACCCCAACATGTGGCTCCGAGCACCGAAGACTGAATATTTAACGCGAGCTCTGCACAAGCGCCTGCCACCCCAGCGGCGAGAGAAGCTCGCCCCAATATCCTCGCCGCATGTAGCCCCGATCGGGTCTGCGAATCTACCTCCCCGAGCGCGTTGTTAAGCGTTGCAATCGCAAGCTCTGGGCATTCTCTGACCGAGCGAATTTCGGTCATGAGGATGCCCGGCCTTGAATTGTGAAACGCTTGTATCTGAGAGTCGCCACCCTCGGCCAAACACTTTTCAAGCAGTCGGCACTCATCCGGTTCGCAGAGATTGCGATAGCTGCGCCAACACATCGAGGAAACCAGCAGTGACGTGCCAAACCCAAGAAATAGGCCTAGCATAGCGCTCAAAACGGTGACTCCTGAATTGCCTTTTCTATTCGGTCAATGAAGGGCTGCTTCTTGGTCCCAAGCGTCAATTTAGGTTGAATTCGACTGACGTCTACGGCTGCAATTGGTTTTTGTACGCGACCCACAATCGTCACTTCACTAATAGTGACGACACGTTGCTTGGTTTGGGCATGCCCTAGCGAAGCGATGCAAATTAGACTGGCTGCAATGCCCCAACTCCAGTTGCTGATGCGCTTCATTGTTGGCCTCCATTAGGCTTTTCAGTGCCGCTGGGCTTCGGCTCATTGGGAACACCATCCGCGCCAGTTGCTTTAGGATCCCCTGTCGCAGCCGGTTTATCAGTCGGCTTTGGAGCGTTAGCCTGAGCTTTTGCCGTAGCGGCTTCTTCTTCCTGCGACTCGATCACCGCTTTCTTGGACTTGGCAGCGGTAATGAGTTCGTCTGAATCGTCGGATTGGCCCGCAGTTGAGCGAGGTTTCAGTCGCTTGTATTCTTCGAAGGACGTAATTGCTTTGGCTGCCGCGTCCTTAGGCGAAACACCCGGGATTGAATCGCTAAACAGATAGAGCAAGCCCAATGAGTACTGTACCTGTGGCAGTTTGGGGTCTTTCGCGGCAACCCACTCCAACTGCTGTTTGGCTTCGCTGGTCTTGCCGAGCAATCGGTAAGCATCTCCCAGATTCAGTCGTGCCAGCATGTTGTCGCGGTCAAAACGCAACGCCCATTCCAATTGCGGCGCAGCTTCGACTGCGTTTCCAGATTCGAGTAAGTACCCAGCGAGCTGCACGCGAGCTTCAACGAGATCCGGACGAAGCTCTATTGCACGGCGAAAATCGTCCATTGCAGCAGCACGCTCATTGCGCTCCTTGTGAATTAGGCCTCGGAGCAACAGTGCTTCCGGGTTGCTCTTGTCGCGAGGCGGATTCTCTGGGCCGTATCCATCAAGGATCCCTTGCAGCGCATACAGCGCTAAATCGAGCCTGCGACTACGGTAATGATCGCGTGCAAGTACAATCATTGCTGGCCGATAGTCTGGATTAATCTTTAATGCTTCTTGCGCCAATTTCTGTGCAGCCCCGGATTCGCCGCGCAGTGACTTAACCTCGGCCATCGCCGTCGTCACAGCGGCGCTTTTTTCCATTTTCGCAAGGCGGCCGTTCAAATACTGTTCCGCTTCATCGACATTGCCGTTGACAGCGGTGAGAACTCCATACGCGACGATTGCCGGCTCGTAATCGGGAACTATCGCAATCGATTTTGCGTATGCGGATAAGGCGCCAGCGCTGTTGCCCTTTCTCTCACGAACTACGCCCAGCGAATAGTACGCCTGATAAGCCTTGGAGTCCGACTCGGTGGCTTTTTCAAATAGCCCCTCGGCTACGTCCAGCGTGCCGGACTGAAAGGCTTGCATTCCGGCTGCGTACTGTTGAGCGGCCTGGGCATTGAGCTTCGGGCGTGTACTGCCCTGCCCGCCTGACGGCATATCGGAAATTCCCATGGGCGCCGCAGTCGCGGTTCCCGAGGCGTTGGGCATGTTCGCGTTAAGTGGTGCCGCGCCGCTAGGCGCCTTGGCAGTCGGGGTCTCCGCACATCCGGCGCATGCAAGCAGAACAGCAATAGAACAACATATCAAGCGTGCCATCATGCGCTCCTCATTGCACGAGCACTGGCAAGGGTTTTGGCATGCCAACTGGTTTTGGTGTGGTTACTAACCCCGGACGCATTCGCTGGAACATACCCGCCTGATAATTCAAGTCGGCGACCTTGGAGGCGTGAGCTTGCATTTTGGCCTCTCCGATCACATCCGTCACGTACGCCAATCGACGAATGGCCCGGGTAATTGCGGGATTTGACACGTTGTACCGTTTGGCCAAAACGGTCGACGAAGCATAGCGGTCCACTAAGATCGTATCCGCACTATCCAGTTCCTTGTCGCGAGCGTCGCGCCAAGCCTGTTGAATCGACGTACGCATAGCATCGGCCCGCTCTTGCAGTTCCGGCACATCACTTCGTTCGGCTTGTTTTAGAGCGTCTTCTTGCTTTTTCGTATACATCTGCAGGGCGGGGGGACGCGTATTGTACAGACCCGTTCGCAGCGAATCGTACAGTGACCCCTGCCTCGCCATCGCAACGGTGGTCCACTCGGGCGACAAGTAGGTGTCAACGACGGCCTGCAGTTTGTCGAACCAGGTTTTCGCCTGAGTGGCGTCCTTACGATAGGAAGCGACGACTTCTATCGGTGTGCCTTTATAGCGATGAAAACCCGCGTCGTAGTCAAATTTCTTGGCCAGATCCTGGTCGATAAGCGTGAATTCCGCTTCCGCAGCCATACCAGCCTCGCGCGATCCGAGTGCGGTGTTCTTACCGTCCTTTTGAGGTGCCGATCTCTTATATTTGGCGAATGAATTTATCGTATTTTTCCACCAATCAGCCGTGTCGTAGGCACCGGATGCTACCTTCATCTTGGCTACCCAATACGATGCTTGAACGACGTATTGAGCAGACACATCTCGATTCTTTTCGGCGTCATAGTAATCCGACATCGCCTTTTGGGCGCGACGTCGGGCATCCTGATTTGCACCTTCGTCAGGACTAAACTCGTCCCATCGCTTTAAATCCGACGTCGCAACAATGAAATCCGCTTCGGCAATTTCCTTTGGCGAAGCTCCCAAGGCTTTGAATCGCATGCGCTCGCGATCCATTCCACCACGATCGCCAAGGCTCGCGTACAAGGACAGTGCTTGACGAGCAGCGTCGCGACGCGCGGCCGGATCGAAATGGCCCGTTGATGCGATTTTCTCGAAGGTGTCAGCCGCCCGAGGATAATTGAAGAAAAGTACGTACGAGGCCGCCAAGGCATCGTAGGCGTTCTTCAGAAACTTTACGCGCTCTTCGTATCGTTTCGCGTCTGCAGCTACAGGGGGAGTCGCCTTCGGATCCCCGTCATGGAGCTTTGTTAGCTTTGCCTCATTTCCATAACGGGAAATGAAAAGCTCGTACATTTCAATCGCCTTATCGTATTCGCCGACCTGCTTGAACGCATAGGCGCCGTTCATAACGGCTTCGGGGGCCTCATCGCGATCCGGTCCGGCGTCAAGTGCAACTTTGTATGCTGCTGCGGCTTCACGCCACTTCTTGTCCCGTTCCGGCCCCGGCTGCATCTTCTCGGCTTCTTCGAATATCTTTCGCGCGTCCACGTATGCAACACCCTGAATGACGGGCTTACGTAAGGCTTCCTCGGCCTTACGACTTTGAGTATCGAAGGCACAGCTCTTCCCCTCCGCAAGTTTGCGCGCGCCCTCGACGTCGCCCTGCTTGGCGCTCATACTAATCAGTTTTTCCCACGCCTTGTATCCCCACTCGTTTTTGCCGCAATATTGATCGAAAATGGGCAGGTAGCGCGCCCGGGCCTCTTTGAATTGACCGTACACGAAGTAATAGTCAGCCGACTGAAATGCGTACAGTAGTCCGTTCTTTTGAGGGTCCCGATCAAGGGGGATCCGCGCGTTGTACTCGTCTCGTGCACGAATCCCGCTGAGAATTTGTTCCGGAACCTCCACCTGTTTGACGTGCGCCGAATCCCCTTCCCCTTCCATTTCAAGTTCGGTTCGTTTTGCAACGCCTTGGGCCCCGCCAGTCTTTTCGTATTGCCGATAGGCATCCTCCAGCATTTTTTCAGCTATCGCGACGACGTAGTAAGCTGATGGCTGCAGGAACTTATCGTCCTCGTTGGAATCCCGCACGGCCACGGCCGCGTCTCGCGCCTGAGCGACTTCCGTTGCCGACGGGCGTGCGTTCCATAACCACCTGTAGTACAACGACCCAATACCTCGAATCCGCAAGCCAGAAACGGGTCTCGTAGGCATCAATCGCCGTAGGCTCTTGCTCTAGATAGGCATTCCAGCCTTGCTCAGCTAAGTCGATATTCCGCAATCGACTTTTCGATGAGTTCGCGTTGTTCATTCGCGTCATTGAGCTCTAAAGCTCGGTCGTAGTAGGCGCGCGCAAAGTTCGTATGATCTGCCGCAGCACGCTTTAGCCCCGAACGAACTAGCTGTTCCGCTTGTTGTAACGCTTCCGGATCATCCTTATTGGCATCCGTCCAAGGCGTAGTTCCGACATAGGCCACGAGGTGGCTTCTGGCCTCCAAAGCTTTTGCTGAGTTCTCGCTGCGCGCGGCCGACCCTTCGGGCGCAAGTCGAGAAAGTTGATCATAGAGTTCCGCGATTTTGTGTTGAATTAGGGGTGCATCCCGATCCAATGGGAATTTTCGAAGCGTCAATTCCATCATCGCGATTGCGTTACGACTCTGCGAGATATCAGTGAATTCCTGCGCGAGCGCTTTGTAGATTTCTACCGACCACTTCTTGTCTTGCGGAATCAATTTCGGGTCCTGAACACGCTCAATGGCAATTGCCATCTTTTGTTCCGCTTTGACTGGATCGGTTTCAACATCCAGTACGTCATTTCTCGGAATATATGGATCGGCAGGTGGTGGCCCCGTAAAATCTACATATGTGAGCGACCCGGCAATGTATGTATACGCTTCTGCCCGAAAGTCCGCTCCAGGATCGCCCGTTTTGGCTTCCATCTCGTCAGTGTAAGCCAACAACTTAACGAACCATTCAGTGGCGGTCTTGTACCGTTGCTGCTTAAAATACGTCCATGCCTGCTTGTACAAGGTCACGCCGTAAAGCGGCGGCTTCTTGAATCTTAGCCCCAGGTCGTACGCACTGACTGCACGATTTAGGTTGTAAGGCCCTGCCTTAGAATCAATTTGATCGAAATGGTAGTTGCCAATTTGCCACCAAATTTCGGCAATATACCGCGGCTCTTCCCCATCCTCTACGTGCTGAGCTAACGCTGTGCAGTCTAGATAGGGATCGACGTATACGGTCTCTTCTTCCTTGTCGGCGCTACGCGCCGGGGCAGCTCCCTTTTTGCCGCCAGCTTGATCTAGAGGGATCGGATTCTTACTATACCAGCGGTCCCAGAATTTCTGATCGTGATCCTGCCGATTCGCTTGGATCTGAATTTTCTCCGGGTCACTTGGATCGTCTATGATCTTGTATTTATTTGCGCAAACGAGGGTGCGCCACGCCTGTTGCCCTTCATCGATTCGACCCGCATCGGTCAGCGCGTGCCCTAAGTAGTAGTGGACCGCTGCAATTTCTTCGTACGCGGGATACTCCTTCGCGATTTTCCTATAAAGGGCAATTGCTGGCTTCAGCAATTCCGCAACATCACCTTCTGAGCCGGTGCGTGCCCGCTCTTCGTACAGGGCAGCGAGGCGAAACATTGCGTCCGGCGTTGCGGCGGGGTCGGCATTTTCGCCACTATAGCGCTGGACGAATGCTTCCAAACGGCGAATAGCGCTGTCTCTAGCTTGCGTCAGACTCTTCTGTTCTGCACCAATTTCTTGATCAAGAATTGAAAGCACCCGTCTACGATGCTCTTCGTAGTGATGCCTCACTATCATAGTCAGCGTCCGCTTGAAATTTGTTGCCCCTTC
This sequence comes from uncultured delta proteobacterium, assembly GCA_963819085.1. GTDB lineage: Bacteria > Myxococcota_A > Polyangia > Polyangiales > Polyangiaceae > FEN-1139. Next base: position 186,130 of record CAWFUX010000035.1, on the reverse strand, counting down.
AGAATAGACCTTGGCCTCCTCGGATAATTTGCCAAAAGCTTGAACTTGTTGAGCGGAAGGCGCTTTCGGTTTGGGGGTGTCACGACGCGGGGCGGCAGTGCCTGGCAGAATTGCAGTCGCCGCTGGCAAAGGGGCAGTTCCCGCATCTGAAGCAGGAACTGAGGCGGAGGAACTGCTCGCTGAAGCCGCCTGCGGCAACGAAAGCGCAGATTCAGTACCGGAGGATTTGGCGGCACGAGCAAGCCCGAACTGCAATCCAATTCCGACTATCAGAACGGCACTCGCCAGGAATTTCCGCCACTGGCGCACTTGAGCGGCTCTCACAGGGCCCCCTCCGCGTCATCTAGAACCTCGCGTAGCTCGTCGTTTAGATTCTGCTCCTCGCGTGCACGTTCGCGTTGCAAATTGACTACGCGCGTTCGCTGTTCCTCACGAACTTCCCAAGCCTGTTGAACAATTCCGACGTCGGCGCGAAGCACAACTCCCTTGAGTCGACCTCCAACTTGGGCGAAGTTGCGCATGGCTACGACACCAACAAGTAAGCGTGCTTGTTGATCGAGGTCTTCAAGCTGGCGTGCATTCTGTTCGATCGATTCGCTCTCCTTCACGACCGTGATCTGCAATTGCTGCGCACGTTTGACGGTCTCAACCTCGATGCCGTGCAGAATACTTTCCAATTGGTCATCCACGCCTGCCGCCCGTGCCAAAACTGGCTGGGCCGCCTTGGCGTACGCCATCGCATTGCTCGAGTCACCCCCTCTAGCCACAAGACTTATCTCTTGCGTGATAAGCTCGCGAAATCGCGCTCTGGCGCGGGCGTCATCGATGTACTGGACGTCCCCCAAACCATTTTGAACGCGACCCATATCCACGGCATCGCGATACCCGCCGATTCGATCGCGATAGCCCGCAAGGTCTTGTTCATTTGCCTGAATCTCAGCCAAGAAACGCTGTCGGCTCGCTGGGTCGACCTGAACTCCGTGCTGATCAGTTTCTTTCATTACGCGGCTAAGGCCGTTGATGATTGCCTGCAGTCGATCAACTTCTAAAGTCAGTCTTTGAAGCTGTTGGGAAAGCAAATTCCACTTGGTTTCACTGGCGGCAGTGCGGCGCATGAAGTCCGCGGGAAGTACCGGCAACTGTGCTATATGTTTCATGAGCGACCGTCGCTCAGTTCGAATTCGACTCAGATCTCCCTGAACATTTTCTTGGGCAACTTGATCTAGCCCGCTCGCAAGCAACATTCGAGCGCCCGATATTCGATTGGTCGCAACCAGTGCGGCTTCAATAGCCGTCTTGAGTTCCGGGAATGCATTCGCCCGCGTGGCTGATGTTAGCAACGCTGTTAATTGCGAGACAAGGCGACGCGATCGTTTCACGAGATCGCGTGACCGTGCCACGTCGTCAATAACGCTCAACGTTCGATTACTTTCAGCCTCCTCCCTGACCCAGGTGATTACTAGTGGCGACAGCTTCGACGCGCGAGCCTGACCCACTTCCGGAACGTCTGCCACTAACTGGTCATAGTAGGTCGCAGCATCTGAGTTGGACTTAATGAACTGGTCAACCTCCTCACGCATAGGTTCAAACCGTTCCTTGACGCCCTGATACAGGGCTAGCGCTTTGTCGAATTGACCTGAGCGAAGCATTAGATCCGCCCTCAATAGTGAACCATCCGACAAATCCAACTTTTGGGGGTCTGTGATCGAAAGTACCTCTAGCGCTCGTTGGGCGCGCTGATAATCACCCAACTGAGCGTACACCCATGCCAACTCGTACAGCATCGTCGAAAACTCAGGTGAGGTTCGTCCAATGTGCGAGTAGGCGTTAACCGAATCGAGCATGTTGCCCGACTCGTACTGGAGACGCCCTATGGCCATCCAAGCCAGATCCACAACGTGTCTTCGTTCTGCAGTGTCCGTCGGCAGACGTGTCACGGCGCGAAACTGTTCTATTGCCGCTGAATAGCCGCCCGGCGCAACGGTCGATTCCCCCTTGGTCTTATTGGAGCCAGGCAAGTCTTTGGGTTCGGCCGCTGTCGCCGCCTTGACTTCTTTGGTCATCACCACACCTAGCAAGTACTTGGATTGGTGAAGATAATCGGAATTGGTCGGAACCTGGGCTACCGCTTCCCTTGCTTTCCCGTAGTCCCCTTTGGCGAAATAGAACTTCGCCCTCGCGTATTGCATTGAGCCGGAACCATCGGTAGTGGCCAAACTGGGAAGGAGCGCGTCGATTGCTTCCAAACCGCCCGCCATGTTCGTGCGGAGTGATATGTCAACCAGGCGCGACAACGAACGGCCAGCATAAGCGTCAAACGGAGCGCGCGAGCCGTTATGGGCAATATCCAAAAATTCCCGGCGGGCAGATAGATACTGTTCTGACCGCAAATACGCTTCGCCCAACATGAATTCAGCGTCTGCTTTAGCGGGCTCAGCGGCCTTCCCTTGTGCGTAGAGTTCTTTCACCTGGCAAAATGTCTGAATCGCCCGTTCCCAATCGCGGTTGCGAAGCAAGATTTCACCTGCAGCAATCCGCTCCTCCGCTGAGGTAGTCTGAACCGCAACCACCACCGCGTGTTTTTGAATATCACCGACCGTGGCTTGAACTTGGTCTATTACTCGCTCGGCATCAGCCCGTGGCTCGCTCGCGAGTGCGGTGTTGGGCTTACCCAACGACGCAAGGCCAAGTGACAAGGCCAGCGTACCGGACGCTAACCATCGATACATCACTCACTCCCCACACCTACGGATACATTGCCAGACGCGGCCTTGTCCGTCTTACCTGGCACGGTCATAGGACCCTTGTCGCCTTGAACGCTTGTTCTAACGCGCTCAAAGTACCTCATGGCTGGGCGCTGTTCCAAGGGCACCGTTACTCCGCCTTTTTCATATGCGATTGCCCGAACTTCAATGGTTTTGCCTTCTGTAACTGTAAACGAATGACTCGAGCGTATTTCGAATCGGTACCCTTGTAGATAAGAAAATACCCCGAAATCCGTGGCCTCTTAGCTGGACCAAAACTTGAAGAGTGTGATCGCCAGGTGGGATTGATCCACTAAAAACCGGGATTTCCTTTTGTTCCGCAAGTGCACCGGTCTCATCCTGCTTATTGTTTTGAACTGCACCATCCAGCAGAAACAAGGCTCGGGTCAGTTGGAAAACATTGGACATATCGTTTATGAACGTGATCTCGGCCCGCGCACCGCCAACGCCCCCGGCAAGAATCGTATCGCTAAGCAAGCTTAACCGGGTATGACTGCGCCTAATTTGCTCTTTTAGTTCGTCTACTCGCTGTTCCAGATCACGGAGTCGAACCAGGTAGGTCGCACCATCGACGGCACCTGCTGCCGCGTCATTTTGGTCCGGTCGAGTTGGCCTTGAAGTCGACAAACTTGGCGCGACCGAAGCCGAAGCGGCGGGAGTATCACCCTTCGTTCCGGCACCCGACTTATTTTTTCCGTCCGCTTCAGGCCTGGATGCCGTCGCCAACGGAGTGGCAGTGCCTGCGGCTGGCAGTGCTTGCTTGCCACTGTCGGATGCAGCAGAGGCAGCCGGAGCTACGGAGCCGGGCGACTTCAGCTGAGCAAGTGCCGAGCCACTGAACACGAACCCTAAAGACAACCCCAAGAACAAGACGTTCCAAAATCGCATCTTTGACCCTCTGGAGCTTGCAGGACGCATTGAACGTAAGACACTAGACCGGGGCGTCGCGCAATTCGCCTCGAGCAAACTCCAATCACCAGGAAATCGCAAGGACTTTTGAGTCCTGTCACGTCGCTTAGCCGATCGAATAATCGCGGAAGTTTGGCCCCAGGCCGGCGGTCCCGTAAGTGGCAATTCCGTCTTCACCGGATGATAATGATTCGAATTGTCCCAATGACGTAGATCACTTGGGGGCTGAAAGGTGCGTCGCGACAAATTGCCACGGATACTCGCGTCGGCTCGTAGTCGGGTCGAGTGCCTGTTAGTCAACGTCCGCTCCATCCCAACGAAGCCTTTTTTGGGCCTCGTGAAGGTACCATCCCTCCTCTGTGTCGAATGGTAGGATGGGAAGCTCGGGCTGTGCCCTGACTGCAGTAAGCGGCCGAGTGTTGGGCCTAACCGGCTCGCATGATCCGTTCGAGTCTTTGGCTAGGCGGAAATAGTATCCACAGCTGGGACTAACCGAAACTCGGACGCGTGCCCTGTCTGCGGCGCAGCGGTACGGTTCGGCTGACTTGCCCAGGTTGAAATGACTCGACTTTCCGAGGACCAAAAAGAAGCTACCGACGAAATGCTGATGGTACGATATCAGCGTGGGCACAGGGATGCATTTACATCGCTCGTAACTCGTCATGCTTCGACGATTTTTTCTGTCAGTTACTATCTGTTGGGAAACGAAACTCAAGCAGACAAACTTGCCCAAGACACATTCCTCCAGGTAGTTCGCGAAGCTGCTACTTTTCACCTTGAAGCACAATTCCGAACCTGGGTATTTGGCTTGTTTCACAAAATCTCGAGTAAATATCACGCGGAATTGACGAATAGTGTTGACAACATGCACACCTCGAATAATTCGGATTCATTCGAAGCTTTTGGTCCGGAATCCGCGCCACCCACATCATCCCGTTCATTTCGCTCGCAAATACTGGCTCGTCGGGTAGCAAATCGCGTTGCAACTTTGCCAATTCCGATGCGGGAGGTGTTCCTTTACAAGCAAACCGGTCAGCTGAGTCTCCAAAACATCGCAACAGCCACGGGTGCTGACATAGACACGGTTCGACATCTCCTGCGCGCGGCGTTCGATCGTATTCAAGATTGTGTGGCGGACACCGAAGAATATGCTCGAGCATTGAGGTAGGCAGCACGTTTCATGGATTGCGAAACCTTCGAGCGACTGGTACTTGATCGGGTATTTCTCGAGTTGGATGAACTTACGACGGGAGCGGCACAGCGTCACGTGTCTCATTGCTCACGTTGTCGATCCATAGAAGTGGGACTCAGAGCCACACGCGATGTGTGTCGACTGCCGCAAGTGGCGCCGATGGATGGTTTCGCGGAGGGGGTAGTCGCCGCAGAAAGGCAGATCCATTCCATACTTCCGCTCCGGCAAAGAGCAAATCGAGCGCTATCTGTTCTCGCCGCATACACCATGCGACCTCAGCCGACCATGGCGGCACTACTGCTTTTGATGATAGGAGCTAGCCTATTCTTGGTTCGCGCTCGACCTGCCGAACGCGATCTCGTGCAGGTTACTGAACGCGGCGTGCCTGAAGGCGATCTCGAGCAATCCGAGAATAAAGGCAGCAATTTCGCGGGCACTTATGCTGCTTCCAATACAGCCGCACAACAACATTCAGAGCCCACATCCGCTTCGTCAACGGCTGCGCAATCGATTTCCACTTCTACCGTTTCGAATGGCAACAAATGCGCCCCGCGGTGCAAGTCCGAAAGTAATTGCGAAGTGGACTCGGGAACTGCGGGGGAACAGGCAACTAACAACCCCTGTGATGATACGAATGCTTTCATTCAACCTGAAACGCCGTCGGCGATGCGTGAACTCGACGCAGCGCGCGCGATTCGGAAGGCGTCGGGATGCGCAGCCGCAATTCAACCACTGGAATTGATACGGCAGAAGTACCCGTCATCGGAGGTCGGACAATCCGCCACGTGGGACGCTGCCGAATGCTATTTCAAAACAAATCGAAAGCAACTTGCGAGAACCCTTCTTGAATCACTGACCGGATCACCTAGATATGCCAGACGCGCAAGATTGCAGCTTGATGCTCTGGGCTCGCAGTAAATTATCTGGACTTTCCTAACCCACTGCGACACTCATCAACCGCGCAGCAATGAAGAAATCATGCTACGAATGCGCACTCCCAATACCGCAGGGATTCTAGTTGCTAGTTGAATAAGGAACGTACGCAATCGTGTGGATAGCTTCAATAATTCGCTCGCGATCTTCCTTCGTTAGATCGACAAACCGCACGCCCATCCCTGGGTTGGGGCAAACCGCGAGTGCTCTAACAGCGTTGATCCATTGGACGATACCTTTCAAGACGAATGATGGATGACCGGGAGGCGCAAACCGCATCGTCAAGATTGTGCCCACTTCGAGCGGCTCGCGAGTCATTACGAATATGCCCAATTCGGAGATATTCGCAATTGATGCATAGAGAAATGTGTCGTCGGTTTCGCAATCTACCGACCACGTAACGTCAATACGCTCGGCACTTCGACGTTCAACTCCATTGTCGGCCTCGGAGCCATCCTTCCCTCGGTCATCGGCGCTCACCCACTCGCCATAGCCCCGAACGGTCTAGATGTCACTACCTTGTGTTATCCCTGCAGTATTGCAGGCGCGAAATTGCCCAGCTCAACGCCTACTTGTTGCCTTGCGGGCCCGTCGCAACTAGCGTGGTTCAATGGCCACCTTGGGCAGCGCCTCGGGCCCCGAATGGTCTTACGCGGCTAGCGAACTCGAATTGTTCCGGCAATCAGCCTATTTTCATCCTGACGGCCGCGCCGAACTTCCAGTCGCCGACTCCCCTTGTAAAAGCCAAAGTACAGTTCGTAGTTTCCATGCGAAAAGCTTGGGTCTAGCTGAATTATCTGTTTATCAACCAAAAGATCGCCCGTCCTCCAGTTAGTCATCGGATATCGACCCTGGGTCGTTTCGTGATCTCCGTTGTAGCGACGTCCGTAGCCGTCGATGTGCACGAAGGTCTCCCAATCCATGGTCGGTTTTCCTATGGCTCGATAAAACAATCTGAGTTCATATTTGCGGCCCACGCTCAACTCCGCAATCGCGACCCCATTCTCTTTGACTAATTCCCAACCCAGAACCTCGACTTGACCTCCAAAGTCCGCGCTCAACTTCTGTTGAGGCTGAGGAACATGATCCAAAAGGATATCATCCAGGGGATTCTCGCTGGGGATGCCCGCTACGAGGTGATTCGAAACCAGCAATATGTCGCTCGAATGACCATCGACGACCGGTAAGTTTCGTAGGCACCCACAGCGCTCACGATAGGCCGCATTGAGTCGTGGCAATTGGTCCCCCTTTACAATCATCCACCGCGTTTTTCCCTTTCCATACAGCAGCCAATCGGCGGCTTCGTCGGGCTCGAGTAAGACTTCAGGCCTTTGCTTTGAATAGTACTGTGTAATCTGCGGGCGCACCCCTAACAATCCCAACGACTCACCGCTGAGTGCCAACTTTTCATAGCGCGCCAGTGCACGACGTGGTGACAAATGCTCCGCAAGTCTAGTGGCCCAGCCCAGGCTAAAAGTCGAGGACGCCAACCATATGCTAATGGCACAAACCGCTCCCCTTTCCAACTTGATCGTTCGAATCGCAGGAAACGCAAGCAACAACTTCGATGAGATTCTTCCTACTCGTCCATCAGCCTTGGCAGTGTCAGGAATTCCAAGGCCAGGCGAGAATATGAGATCAATGGCACCGAGTATTGCCTTGCCGCAAATGATGGTCAGGCCGAGTAACGGTATAGCGAGCCAGGACCATGATAGCAATTCGCGCTGCGGAGACGCCAATTCCCGCAGACGTCGAAAGGGTAGCCCAATACGAGTCGCCAACAGCAACAGAGCGCCCGTCAAAAGTGCCGTCTCTACCAACAAAATCAGAAAGCCTGCGTGACCCTGCCAGAGCTTTTTGGCACGCGATATTGCCTTTCCAATTTCAACCTTAGTCAAAATGCCCTTAGAACCTTCGCCGAATCCGAACCCTAAGACTGCTAGCGATCCGAAGATAATGCCGCAGCAAGCCTGGGCCCATTGCAAGCTCTCCTTGCGGAAACTGACCGGCAGATGCGCATCGGTGCTGGCCGTCGCGGAGAGTATCTTGTCCGGCAAATTCTCGAAATCTGCCAGCAGAACCACAAGAATTGCGACAATGCCAATCGATATGACTCGCAAGTTAATCTTTTGTACCGATATCGAATCCAGCCAGATTCCTAAAATGGCCGCTACTGCGGCAATCGCTGGAAATGGTAGCATTACTCCGAATGTCCCCAGAATTGTCTGGGCAGTCGCGGTAAGTATCACGAGTAAAACCAAGGCGGCGCTCGCATACCGCTTTGAACCTTGGGTGCGCGGATCTCTCATATTTGCAAGGACAGTTCCCAACGCGAAAACGAGGGCTCCACTCCAAGGGAATGCCGCGTGACCTATTTGCGAAAGAACGGAATCGAATGAGTAGGGATGAAAATTGCGTTGCAAATTCGAACCCTGAATAATCAGCGCAACACCTTGCTGCGAAGCGTTAGTCAACGCACACCATAACCAGGCGAATACGGCTAAGACTCCAACCGACAAAACCGCTATTGCGCCTGTTGCTTCGATGCGCATATTCTTGTTGCGCCGGACCATAAGTATCGCGGCCAACCCCGATGCGGTAAACGGCATGCCCACCGCAAGCAGAAGCCCGCGTGATAGGACCCCCAGCACGGATGCAAAAATGCCGAGCGCTAGCCACCACGCGCGGGACGTAATTCTCATTGGCGCCCGTCCGGAGGGGCTAACGCTCGCAAAACATATGGCGACAAATGTAGCCGTAAGCGTCCCTATTGTCGTGGCATCTCCCAACATGAAGCGGGCCTGAAAGAAAACAATTGGAATCGTCGGAAATGCGAGCGCGGTCCATATTGCAGCCCGTTGATTAAAGTAACGATGAACCCAAGCAACAATCGCAATTAGCGCAACTATGATCCAAAGGGAAAGGGGAATTCGGCCTGCCCAGTCATGAATTCCGAAAAGTCGGAATCCGAGTGCAATTGACGTATACGGAAGCTCGCCTCGACCTAGCTCACCTAAGGTCGGTAACGCACTAGATGCGGCACGGACGGCATCGGGTAGCCTCGCGTGAAATAGTGCCTCGGCTATGCGCAATGACATGTCAGCCACCCGCAGTTCGATAGGATCCCAGATTCCGCTCATGGTAATGGGTGCCAAAAGGAGGACGACAGCGACGAACACACCGAGCAAAGTTCCCCACGAGCTTGTCAAGCGCCCGAATTGACGGCGGAACCGTGCTCGTGGGGGGCCAGCCGAATCGACGAGCGGGCCACCACGATCGGGGGTAGAGAAAGTCTGATGGGTCGCTTGGGGCTTTTGAAATGCCATGGACGCCACCGGTGCTAACCCGGTTTGCCAACAGCCGCAATGTTGTGGACAATTTGGGCTGCAACCTAGACAAAGGTGTCTATCTTTGAGCCAGCATGCATAGAACAGGAAACGTGGCTTTGATTGGCCGTGCAAATGTCGGCAAATCGACATTCTTAAACGAGGCCCTTGGAGAGCCACTAGCTATAGTGTCTTCGCGTCCGCAGACGACTCGAGAAACTCTCTTGGGCGTGGTCTACTGGAAGGACACTGAGATTGCGCTGATTGATTGCCCAGGATTCCACAAGCCCATGAATGAGTTGGGACATCGAATGAATGCGGCCGCAACGGATTGCTCGCGTCAAGCGGACCTGGTCTTGTTCGTTACCGATGTCGTAAGTCGGCCAAGGTCGTCACCCAACAAGTCTGGAGCGCACAGTCCGAAAGAATTCGAGCAAGACCGTCAGCTACTGGGCGAGGTTCCAGCGAATATCCCCGGCATAGTTGTCGTCAATAAGATCGACCTGCTCGCCAACAAGACTCAGCTGTTGCCAATATTGTCGGATTTGGGGAGCATCAGACCCGCATATCCAATCATTCCCATCAGCTGCTTGCAACGGTCCGATGTTGAGCGGGTATTGGATGTTCTGGCCCCGTTGTTACCGGAAGGAGCTCATCGATATTCTGCCGACACCCTCACAGATCGCCCGGTCCGCTACTTCGTGGCCGAGTACATTCGCGAGCAAGTAATCCATACGACATCAGGTGAGATACCTTTTGCGGTTGCTGTGACATTGGACGAGTTCTCTGAATTTCCGACGGTCACAATCATAAAAGCCACAATTTCGGTCGAGAAAGACGGTCAGCGTGCAATTCTAATCGGGCGCGGAGGACGGCAAATTCGCGAGGTCGGCATATTGTCGAGACAACGAATTGAACGGTTAGTTCAAAAGCAGGTGCACTTGGAATTATTCGTACGCACAAAGAAGAAATGGCGCGACAATCGCGTACACTTGGATGAATTGGGTTATGCGCCATTGCGATCTGGTCAGAGTCGGATCGAGGATCGACCTAGCAGGCGAGGCCCAAAGTGACCCCAATTGTCGTAATAGTTGGTCGCCCGAACGTCGGCAAAAGCACGTTGTTCAATCGCTTGGTGGGTGCATCGGTGGCAATTGTTGACGACCAACCCGGAGTTACCCGGGACCGAAACTACGGAGATGCTTTTCTGCACGGGCGGCATTTGACGCTAGTTGACACGGGTGGGCTGGATCCGCAAGCTGAAGACGGACTCACTCAGGGCATCGTGACCCACGTCATGGCCGCGATCGAGGAGGCCGATGCTGTGCTCTGCATCCTGGATGGAACGTCCGACATAACCGAAGCGGACAGCCGTGTAGTGCGTATGCTTCGAAAAATCGGCAAACCGGTCGTATACGTCGCCAATAAGGTTGATGGACCGCGACAGACTGAAGGCGCTTACGATATCTATTCTTTGGGCCTTCCTGGTCTCTTGTTCATTTCGGCGCTTCACGGGCGCGGAATTGGCGATTTGCAAGCTGCACTGGTCGAGGCCCTTCCTCCTGCCAACGACGCAGGAGAGTCTAGCGTCGAGGAGGGCGTAACGCGACTGGCCATTTTCGGCAGGCCCAATGCTGGTAAGTCATCACTATGTAACCGTTTGACTGGAGCCGAACGTAGCCTTGTTGACAGCACGCCAGGCACCACCCGCGATCCGGTGGACGCTCAATTCATTCACGATGGGCAGATATTTCACATAGTCGACACGGCGGGTATTCGACGACGGAGCCATATCGATCGCAAGACCATCGAGGCCGTGAGTGTTGTACGGGCCATTCGTGCAATGGAGAAAGCGGACGTGGCCATTGTCCTTTGCGACGCTCATGAAGGAGTGACAGAGCAGGACGCTAGATTACTTGGACTATGCGTCGATAGGGGTCGCGCTGTAGTTCTCGGCATCAACAAATGCGATCTTATTGACCGTGCAAACCGCAGGACTATTCTGGAAAACTGTCAAACTGCATTGCATTTTGCGCCGTGGGTTCCACTAGTACCAGTCAGCGCGTTGACGGGACAGGGAGTGGATGAATTGATGGGAGCTGCGCGAAATGCATCCGAGCAATTTCACCGCAGAATTGGTACGGCTGAACTGAACCGTTTCATGGAACAGGTTCTCGCCAAACACGCGCCACCGACAAATGGGGGCCGAGCACCACGCATCTACTATATTACTCAGGTGAGCAGTGCTCCCCCGATGTTCGTGGGAATTTCGAATGCGCCCGACTACATAACTGAAGGATACAAGCGCTACGTGGCGAACCAGATTCGGAAGAACTTTGGATTCGATGCGACTCCTTTGATTGTGAAATTTCGGGACCGAGACAAGCAAACCAAGTAGCAGTCTTCGCCTCATCATAGGCACTTGAGGGTACGTCCGCGACCCTCAAGTGCACAGACCGATACCGACTTGTTGCTCGCGAAACCGACAAAACTTGGCCAATCCCTGTCGGGGGTGAGTATCCTGCGCATAGTGGCAATGTTACAATCCCCACAGCGCAGTGTTGAACGCAGAGCCGTTTCAAGAAAAAATTCGATCGAGTCCTTGGGACGGTGGCTGGAAGCCTGTCGTAAGAGCACCGGGCTCCAGGCACTAGCTCTATCCGATGATCGCGGTTGTTTGATTGCAGGCGCTGGGGCATCGCGGGTATGTGACGAACTGGCGGCGCTCGCTCCCGTCAAACTGGTTTTGGCCCCAGCTGCACAGGGAACGAATTCCATTGCGGTGGGTCGAGGCCGTGCCTATCTGTGTGCCCCGGCTGGATTGTTGGGACAAGAGTCCCTGTCGAAATTTGCCAGCGGTTGTTCGCAGAATCCTGGAATTGTGAACTGGGCTGGCAGAGTCGGGCGCCGAGATTACACTCATATCGATGAGCGGCTTTATTGATCTGCACTGCCACTGCATTCCGGGAATCGATGACGGAGCCCGAAGCATTGCGGAATCAACCGAGATATTGGGTGGCCTTCAATCGCTAGGCTTCTCGCGTGTTATCACCACGCCGCATATGCGCCCCGGGATGTTCGACAACACTGCAGCAATGCTTTGCAGCGCCTTTGAGCTCTTTCGCGAACAATTGCCGGGAAATGCAGACCTTCCAACGGTAGACCTTTCATGCGAGCATTTTTTCGATGATGTGGTGTTTCGCGCGCTGATGGATGGGAAGGGCGTGCCCTACCCCGGTGGGAGATCAGTATTACTCGAATTTTATGCAAATGATTTTCCGCTGACCATCGATCATCGTCTCGCGGATTTGCGGCGTCGTGGCTACCTCCCCGTAATTGCACACCCAGAACGTTACGAGCCACTCTGGAAGTCACCGGAAATTCTCGAGCGATTGCTGGATGTTGGATGCGTTGCGCTGTTGGACACGGGTGCACTGGTCGGTCGGTACGGCAAGAAATCTCAACGATGTGCGAAGGATTTACTAGATCGCGGACTTTATCGAGCTGCGTGCAGCGACGCACATCGAATGCACGATGTACAGGCGACCGCAGACGGCATCGATTGGATTACTAGAGAATATGGCAAGGAAGAAGTGCACGAATTGTTCGTGGCTGGTCCTGAGGCCATCCTCTTGGGATTGACGCTGCAGAGTGCGAGCTAGGCAACGTCCAACTGCATCGGACAATGCTCCGGTCCGCTAATTGGCAAAAACTTGCGCGTGAATTGCCGGATCCGATTGACAGGCGGACAATAGTCCGTGCCAAATTGCCTACTTTGTGGCCCAATGTCGGACCATGCGTCGGAAAGTCGAAGCCTGCGTTTTGGCTGCGGCCATATTGGTCAGTGCCCTGTTTGCAGTGTCCACGGTCTTGGCTCGAGCCGATGCCGACACTTACTATTCTTTAGCTCAAGCATTTGGCGCGTCGCTTCGATACCTACGAGTTGATTTGGGATTTGAAGTTACTGAAAAGGACCCCGAAGCCGCCTACCTCTTATTCAAGTACCGTATGCCTGGGGATCCCAAACGCGAAGTACCCGGAGCGATTGAATTGGTCAAGTTGGACAAGCGCGTGCGCATTTTCGTGAAGATCCCGCAAATGCCCCAATTGCACGAACAGTTGCTGCGTGACGGACTATTGAGAAAACTGGCTCAGGAATACGGAGAAGTTGCCCGACCGAGCCCCGACAAACCAAAGGCAAATGCCCCGGACGCGGGTTCCGATTCGGGAAGGTGAATCAAGGTGCTGCGCATCAGAACCAATCATTCTTGGGCTGGAACTGGTACGATATCCTACTCGTGCAAGGAGTTGTGCCCCTCGTTTCGCGCAAAGGCAATACATGACGATTGATGGATCTAGGCCTGATTGAACAAATCGGACGGTACACGGTCGTTCGTGTAATCGGTCAGGGTGCCATGGGACGAGTGTTGCTGGCGCACGACGGAGTTTTGGATCGGCAGGTTGCTATTAAGCTCCTGCGAGATGACTTAGGACTGCCCCGGGAACACTTGGTAACGCTGTACGAGAGGATGCGTCAGGAAGCGAGAGCCTCAGCGCGAGTGAGCCACCCGCACATCGTTGCATTGTACGATATGGGGGAAGACTCTGCCTTAGGTCTTTTTCTCGTGTTCGAGTACATTGAAGGGTTGACCCTCAAGCAACGCATCATGCAGGGTCCCCTCGGACCCGAAGCTCTAAAGCGGTTGTCACTACAGCTCGGCAGCGCGTTGACCGTCGCCCACGATGCTGGCATTCTACATCGCGACATTAAGCCCGAGAACGTCATCATGGCCCGCACGGGTGCAAAGATAGCTGATTTCGGCATAGCACGAGTTCCGGATTCTACATTGACGCGCGACGGCAAATTGTTGGGCACGCCTGCTTACAGCGCTCCGGAAGCGATATCACACGGTACTTTTTCTCCAGCAAGCGACCAATTTTCGCTAGCAGCTACGTTATACGAAGCGCTGTGCCTTCATCGCGCATTTCCCGGGAGACGACGCCATTGCGGTTGCAGCACGAATTACGTATGAAGAGCCCCCAGGAATCGCCGCGTTGTGCGGTCTTGATCAAAGGGTAGACACGATATTTGCGCGCGCACTTTCGAAAAATCCCCGTGCCCGGTTTGAGTCATGCGAACATTTTACGCAAGCACTTGCGGAAGCGCTCGACTTGCCGGGGCGACGTTCCGCGCCCACTGTGTCCGAAATCGATCGGCCTCCACCAACTGTTGTATCAAGTGCGCAACGCAATACTCAAGTCGCCGTTGTCGCCGCCGTACTTGGAGGTCTGCTGGCACTCGCCATGGCGCATCTAATTAGGAACCTACAGGCCGAGCCAGCTGAAAACTTTCCTGATGCTGGCGCTGGCGCCTCGGAGAACGCGACCTCCGCAATTGATTCAGTTCGCCGATCAAGCACGCATCAGCGAAATGCTGGACGCACTTCCTTTTCGGCCTGTAACCGTCGGCAGCAATGCTGCCAAGCACATCCGCCAGAGCGCCAGCCTTGGTTCATGATTCGGGCATACCCGCGGAAGCGCCTTCATCGTCACCCTGTGGTAAAGTTCGCTTCGAATATGTCGATCCGTACTATTGACCGATTGAGCGGGAACCCAGCTGCCGCAGATTGGACAACATCGCGTGTTAGACCTTTCTATTCATGCCGCAACCTCATTCGTCCTTGTCCACCCTCACTATCCAGAAAATGTGGGAGCTGTGGCTAGAGCCATTAAAACCATGGGGTTTCGCCAACTTGCAATCGTCAAGCCAGAGTCGGCTCGCAGTACCGGAACATGAAATGGCCCATAAGATGGCAGTGAAAGTCCTGGGATGTGCTTGGCGCAGCGCAAGTTTACGGTAGCCTTGGTGAAGTCATACTCGCGATGCCGATTTAATTGCCGCAACTACGTCGAGAAGCGGAGTATCCCGAATCGAGAGCCCCAGAACATTTCGCAGCTATGGCCGCAAATGTTGCCGAGCCAGGGAAGAAAATCGTCATTCTCTTTGGGAACGAAAAGACTGGATTGAATTCGGATTTGGTCGAGTCTGATCAGTCACCGCATTCGCATTCCAATGGCGGCCGACCAACCTTCGATCAACTTGGCTCAAGCGACGCAAATCGTTGCCTACGAGCTATTTGTCGCTGCTTTGGATATTCGACGACTCGCAGCCGTGCGGAGTATCCGGCAAGACTAAGCATTCCTCATGACATGAGACATGGGTGCATGACGTTCAATTATCAGACGCCGAGCCCAGTTTTACTCTCGATAGCTGGCCTTCATATCCAACAGCGAGGATATCAATCCAACCGTCCGCGTCGGAGTCAACAGCGACGAGATCAGTTGGCTGCTCCAATCGCATGCGGCATTTGCGTGCAACTTCCACAAATACTCCGCTTCCATCGCCAAAACACACTTGAATATTTGACGTTGAACCACTAATCGTCGCTACGTCTAAGTGGCCATCGTGATCAAAATCGGCAACCGTGGCGGCATGTGAGTGCGGCGGCAATTCTAACTGATTAGTCCAGTTCCATGAATTTGAAGAATCACCAAGCAATGAATATAGCTTCGACTCGTCAGAGTCGTCAACGACAACCGCATCCACACGGGAATCCCCATTCAGATCTGCAAGCTTAATATCATTCGGCGCGTTGCTGGGAAGGTCATTCTCTGCGGACGGCACCAGAGTTGTTCCCTCAACATCAAATACGACTAGCTTGCCTCGAGCTGTGGTTGAGCCGACCACAAACAGTTGGCTCTTGCCCGCCGTATCGGTCACAAACTCGGCCGCCGTTGGTTTGAAATCCAAAGTGACCGACGCTCCGGGAGTGGGGTTTTTCCCTTTATGCGCCACTAGCGGCAGCAACAATTGGGCATCGTAGCTGGCGCCAACTGCAACGATTTCCTCGGAGATTGGCACATGGCGCGTTGCCGCTGCGTAAGTCCCGAGACCCACAGTCTCATTCAATTCGTTCGACCATATTTCGGACTGACTGCGCCAGATGCTGAGAACTCCCAGTTGCGAAGCTGAACCCGGAGACGCAACTACGTAATCTTCATTCCCATCTAAGTCGAAATCGCCTCCCAACGCCTGCCAGGGTGCGGGGTCAACGTTGAGCTTGTTCAATTCAACAATCTGCGAAGCGCCACTTTGAAGTTCCACAACTTCCGAGGAGCCATGAGCAGCAAGAATGATAGTTGGGATTCCTGATTGGACTCGTGAGTCACTGAGTGAAATCGAGGTGGGCCCCCAAGAGACATTGGTAAGTTCAGGTGCCGTGAAACATACTCGTCTGGAATCAACGCACGTTAGTTCACTACCTGAATTCGAATCGCCAGCGTCGCTAGTCCCTCCGGAAGGATTCTTCCATGACGGGAACCCACAGGCAGCAAGAACCAGAGCACATACTGTGAAGGTGAACGAGATCTGCACATTCGCCATGAACGGTTCGTCTCGGCGGTGCTAAAATGAATATGCACTGACGCCAATGAAGCCACTGGGGGTTGTGCCGAATTGATTAGCGTCGAGTCAGGCTTTCATATTCGACATTTGGGCTGGATTGATCGCGGCCTGTCTCAGCTACGAACTTCGGAGCCTCAGTCGGCCGTAAAGTTTGCCCCGAGCGATGTCTCGTACGTTCTGCGCCAGCAGTTGGATTGGCCTTTATCGGTTCGCTGCACGACGAAGGAGCGCAAATCTCTTGGTGCGGTTTACCGGTGGCGGCTGCAGTTGATGAAAAATGTACCCCCAGTTCGGTTTCAACTTTTTCACTAACCGTAGGTTGAGGGGCGGCTGGTCCGGAGGCGCTACGCTCCTCTGCGGCAATGCCTAGCACTGCATGCGCTCTTGCAGCTTGTTTCGAAGACGAGTTGCGTCCTGAAAACAGAATGCTGGAAAGAACCCGATGTATAGGGGATGGCGTTGCTAGACTGCTTGCGCTCAGAATGGCAACCACGACCAACATGACTATGGATACTTGACGTGGGGTCCCGCGACTAATAATGCTTCTTCGGCGTCCGAGAATCGTTGTTTGTTGATGTTTTTCTCTGCTCTTGCACATCATGGTCGGATGTCGCGGTAGACGCGCCTGATCGGTGTTGACGGATGAATCGCCACCGACACGGTGCGAGACTCCCCCTTGGCTGAGCCCAAACTTAGAGGATATTTCACGAAGGCAATCTCGTACTGCCACCGCGCTTGCTGGTCTGTCTCTGGGATCTTTGGACAATAGTTTGCGTACGAGCGCAACGAATTCATCGTTTTGACTCGCATCACTGACTATGAGTTGGGGCGGTTCCCATCCCGCTTGCGCGATCAACATTTCGACAGGAGTCTGTGCCTGGGCAAAGGGGTGCTCACCTGCCACCAGCTCGAAAAGGATTACGCCAATGGCGTAGAGGTCCGAACGACAATCCGCACTCTGACCACAGGCCTGTTCAGGAGCCATGTACCTGGGTGTTCCAAGCGTTACGCCTTTTGCTGTAATTGCTGCATTTGAGCTAAGTAATTTTGCAATCCCAAAATCAAGAAGTTTTGCTCCGGATTGCCGCGACAAAAATATATTTGAAGGCTTAATGTCGCGATGCACTATGCCCTTGGCATGGGCTTCCACCAGTCCATCTAGAAGGTCCAGGGCCAGTTGCAAGCAACTGGGCACCGACCAACGTGGCTCGCGACCCATTCTCGCATATAGGGTTTCCCCTTCCAACCGCTCCATTACGAAATATGGAATGCCCTCATTCGTGAAGCCCGCGTCAGTTACGGACACAATATTGGGATGGTCAAGCTTTCCTAGCAGTTGCCATTCAAAACGCAGGCGACGAACAGGGTCGTCGTGTTGAACGAGATCGTGATGCAAGACTTTAATAACAAATGCCTTATTTAGTTCACAATGCAGCGCTTCGTAAACTGCGCCCATCGCACCTGATCCGATGTGCCGGAGGACTTTGTAGCTCGTTCCCGAAATCACAGAGCCAGGCTTGTATTTTCGTCGTCGTTGACTCATGAATGGCTCCTGTACCCACGAACGCTGACGCGTTTTTCACTTCAAAATGACAAGTCGGACAATTCCAATTGGAAGTTGCCAATTATCTACAGAGCGGGCGAAGCTTCCGTCACAAGGACACCATCGGACCGGCTGCCCGCTCTAGACTTCTGGCGAAAATTCACACGTTTGGTATTGAACAAGGGTCAGCGAGATATTGAGCATCAGCCATGCCCATAACGCGTGAAAATATCCTGCACATTGCGAGACTTGCTCATTTGCGTCTGGAACCTGACGAGGTTGAAACGCTTCAAGCTGACCTCGGGAACATCCTCGAACATATCGAGAAGCTCGGAGAATTGGATACGATTGGGATTCAGCCGACCGCGCATCTAGTAGTCGATGCGGCCCCCATGCGATCGGATGAAGTGTTGCCGGGCCTAAGCAACGAATCAGCGTTGGCTGAGGCACCTCGCCCGCGAGAAGGTGGGTTTGCGGTTCCTGCGTTCGTGGACGAAGGCTAAGTCGATATGCGTCAACTGCTGGAAATTCCCATTTCTGACTTAGCCGATCGCGTACGGAAGGGTGAGGTTACTGCGGAAGCCGTGGCAACGGTCAGCCTCGAAACAATGTCGAACAGAAAGTCACTAAACGCATTCGTTCATACATCGCCGGAGACTGTGCTGGAGGCGGCGCGCGCGGTCGATAAGAAGCGCAATCGTGGCGAGCCATTAGGAAAGCTCGCTGGAGTACCTATAGCCATAAAGGATGCGATTTGTACAGTCGATTTTCCTACGACATGTAGCTCGCGGATCTTGTGCAGAGGTGAGAATTCACAAGGTTGGCGATCGCCATTCGACGCAACCGTTGTTGAACGACTCCGCGGACATGACGCAATCATTGTGGGCAAGACCAATATGGACGAGTTCGCAATGGGCTCTTCCACCGAGACTAGTGTTTTTGGCCCAACCCTAAATCCCTGGGATCCGTCGCGAATACCGGGAGGTTCCAGCGGAGGCAGTGCGGTCGCCGTTGCGGCCAGGGTTACACCGGTGTCACTTGGAAGCGATACTGGTGGCTCGATACGGCAGCCGGCAGGGCTGTGCGGCGTGGTCGGAGTCAGGCCTAGCTACGGCAGAGTGTCCCGCTATGGGCTAGTAGCGTTTGGTTCGAGCCTTGAACAGATTGGACCTTTTGCAAACGATGTAAGAAGCGCCGCGCGTGTACTGAGCGCGATAGCTGGACATGATCGTCACGACTCTACCACCGCAGTAAATCCGATTCCTGACTTCGAGGGCGCTTGTGGGCGCGGAGTCGCCGGAATTAGGTTGGGCGTTCCGGAGGAATATTTCGGTGACGGGCTCGACCCTGTGGTGCGCACCCATGTCGTTGAGGCGATAACGGCACTAGAAAGTGCAGGGTGCGAAATCAAGAAGGTTCATTTGCCGCATACCGCGTACGGTGTGGCAACGTATTACATCGTCGCGACAGCGGAGGCATCGAGTAACTTGGCTCGCTTCGACGGTGTCCGCTTCGGTCTTCGCATCGAACGACCGGGGAGCGACCTCCAAGAACTATACGGCGCAACTAGAGATGCAGGCTTTGGCCGCGAAGTGAAGCGCCGCATTTTGCTTGGAACATATGTGCTAAGCGCCGGCTATTACGACGCCTACTACAAGAAGGCGCAGCAAGTTCGAACACTGATACGTAAAGATTTCGAGCAAGCCTTCAATGAGGTCGATGCAATCGTGGCCCCAATCAGCCCAACTTTGCCATTTGCGTTAGGTCAGCATCTAAACGATCCGTTGGCCATGTACCTGAGTGATGTATATACCCTACCCTGCAATCTTGCAGGGCTTTGCGGGATCAGTGTGCCGGCTCGGCCCACCTCGGCGAGCGACGAGCGACCGGCTTTGCCCATCGGATTGCAGATCCTCGGGCGACCGTTCGACGAGGAAACACTGTTTGTTGTGGCCTCAGCTTGGGAAAAACTTTGCGGCGGCTTTCCTGCGCCGAGCCCTGCCCCCTGAAACCAGGCCTGGCATTCCAACGAGGGTCAGCCTAACCTCTTCAACGGATTGGCTGCCTCGATATATCAACAAAGACTCAAGTCTCTGCATAGCCTCGCGATGGGGCTTGCTCAATCGTCGGATGGGCTTCCAATTTCTGATGCCCTCGATCACTGCTTTGGACCTGTTCGGGCTCGGGCGGGTGCTGTTTACATCATGAGCGATGGATTGGAACTCGTGGCAACTAGTGGATTGGTTGGACCAGGTGCCGCCTCCATCGGACTTCATAAGGCCTTGACTTCGATCGCTGAAAGGGCCGTGGGTACTCGGCAAGCTTTCAAGTTGCATGACGTCCGAAGTGATCGACAAGATCTGCGCCACGTTGGCGAAATTGCTGCCGTTGGATGCACTGCAGCGCTCGCGGTTCCGATCATGCGCAAGCGTCGTACCTTGGGAGCGCTGCTTCTGTTGTTCGCAGCGCACGAAAAAATCGATGATAACTCAGTGGCCTTCGTAGAAATTGTGTGTTCCCAGCTTGCTGACGCTTTTTCCACGACACATGCCGACGATGCACCCCCTTCCGCACACGTGAAGCCCAATCAGGCAAGTACGACGGGTATTGTCCTGCTAGGCGCAAGCGTCGCTCACCAGCTTGAAGGGCCCGTGAGCGCACTTGATCTCCAGCTTGAAGAGCAACGCCGACTCTTGGCTGAATTGCGGCTGCTTTCTGACGACGGTGACACGGCCCTAGGCGGCGCGGTTGCTGAACTCGCCGAATTGACAGACGAAATTGGCGCAGCTATCTCCCGCCTTCGCGACACAACCCAGCAATTGACTCAATTGGGAGATCGCCAGAGAAATCCTCAAGCTACCGATCTTGCAGATATCGCACGTGAAGCGGTCGCAATTGTCCGGCCGTGGTTGGAGGCTCGAGGGATTGCGCTTGAAACACAGCTCAATCCTGGAGGTTTCGTTTCCGCGCAACGCGACGCAATCATGCAGGTTGTGCTTGACATAATCACAATCGCGGCTGAACTCGGCGAAGCGGCTACCTCTTCGCCGCGAGTCACCGTTCACACAAACCAGGAGGGGGATCGCACTGTACTGAGCGTTGACGATGTTGGCCCTGCGATGGACGGTCACGCGCTGCGCGATATTCATCGGCACCCCTTCTCAGGGAGTCTGCCTGACGAGCGGCGACGTTTGGTTTTGCATCTCGCTGGCGATGTCGCAGCGGCCCATGGTGGACACGTTGAGGTACTTGCGCGGGAAGGCGGCGGCAGTTCCTACCGCCTGGTTATTCCATCAATTGCGTCCACGACGGTGTCCTCGAACAACTTCACTTTGGCAAGTTCAAGTGTTGAACTCAACAATGCGAACGTTCACGAAGTATTGATCGTTGACGACGACCCCGTGTTTTCGCGCGCCGCGCGGCGCGCGCTACGGCCTCATCGAGTTCGCGAATCAGCTACCGCATCCGAGGCTGCATTGCAGCTGTTGGAACACCAATATATACCCAGTATAGTTGTATGCGACCTGATGCTTCCAGGGAGCGATGGCACCGATCTTCATGCGCGAATTCGTGAAGCTCGACCCGATATTGCGGCCCGGTTTCTATTTGTGACCGGAGGCACCCTCAGCAAGTCTACTGCCGACTACATTCGCGAGTCCGGATGCTTAGCCCTACAAAAGCCAATCGATTTCACACGCCTTCGACGGCACTTGTCGCGCTGCACCGTTGAATTGATTACCGTAAACCTTCGTAAATCGCTTCAGAGCGACGTACTGCATGCCTTGCATCCGATTCGCACTTCGTAGTTTGGCTATCAGTCAAAGCGCCGATGGCCACTTCAGTGGGATAGCACCATTAGTGCCATGGCCATCCAGGGCTCACTAGAAGGCCGGCGCTCAGCCCAATGAAAACCGCGCGCAAAATGTCGTCGGGATGGGAAATCGAATTACCCATTGCCTCCGTCATGAACCGACCAAGCGATCGCGATCCAGCAACAGAACTCAAAGCGGCAAGCTCCTGTGCAGTGAGTCCCAAGTTTTTTACATCAACGCGAGGCACCGGACTGGCGGCAATTGGACCATCCCCGAGAACTGCCAATATCCTCGATAGCTCGCGACCTGAAAAGGAACTTCGAATCATCGAGGTAAGCAAACCAAAACTCGACTCGTTGGTCTTTACTCCAAATGAGGGCGCGGAAGCGCCGGAAACATACCAAACCTCACCCGACTCCCAACTGCCTAAGCTTAGCATGCGAGCCCTAAGTTGCTCGACCAATGCGCGCAGCAAATCGGCAGGGAGCAAGGAGCGTTGCTCGATCAACACGTCGCCAAGCCTTCCACAATCTGCGTCAGCGAGTGTTTCAACTGCTCTCAGCAATTGGCTCTCGGTGATGAATCCTGAGCGTACCAATTGGAGCCCGAGCAGAGTTTCCCGATCAGAGGATACTGCGTAGACAGGCACGCCCTTGTCCCACGCAATTGCCGTTTGTCTCGGATCCATCGCGAGCCACTACAAGTGCAGTTTCGTCGCGACTAACCAAGCCGAACAGAAATGTGGGTAGCCGCGAACGGTCCAACTCGTGATGGTACGCCATTCGCGACTGGAGGACGTTCTCGAGCCAATCCTCCGTTGCAATGATATTCGAAAGACAAGCAAGTTGACGAGCGGGGCGTGGACGACCATTGTTTTTGACGATTACGGCACTCACCGGCACCCGCCTGGTTGCGTAACTTTCAAGAAGTTCGTACGACCCTAAGGGCGAAACAATATCCCCATTCGAAAGCCTCACTTCGTAGACAGTACCATTCAGACTGATACCCGGTTGTGATGCAATTCTAGGAGGCAGACTCGAGCGTCTCCGCAAGCCTTCTTGTGAAATATCCGTAGCTCGGATCGCCCGAAGATCCTGCCGGTTGTCGGGATTTGGCGTTGCGGCACGCACTCCACTGCGGCTACCCAATAGGCCAAGCTCACCCAACCAATTGACAAGCTTTGCGGACGTCGGCTCAACTGACTCATGAATCGCGAACCTGTCCAGCGACTGAGCCAGCTCGCGAGCGGATCGAGGCCGTTCATTGGGCCGCCGTTGCAACGTCCAACGCAAAATATCCACGATGCCTGGTGGTAGATCATCACCGTGTTGGTCCAGAGTACGGAGGTCTGCCTCGTAGATTCGAGTAAGTGTTTCCATCTCGCTGCGACCGGGAAATAGCGGTCGGGTCAGAAGCATTTCTGCGAATACGATTCCAAGTGCAAACAGATCGCTTCGAGGATCGACGTCACCACCCACCACTTGTTCTGGTGACATGTAGCCAATTTTCCCCTTTAGCTCACCAGGGTACGTTCTACGAGCTATGAATTCACTCCGAACAATCCCAAAATCCGTGAGCTTCACCTCACCACTTGCGCTAACCAATATGTTGCCAGGTGAAACATCACGATGAACAATTCCGAGCGAGCGCCCCTTTTCGTCCTGAGCATCGTGGGCATATGAGAGCGCTTCGAGGACTTCTCGAGCGATGAAGAGCGCAACATCCAACGGAAAACGTCGTCCCTTGGCGGCAACACTTCGAAGCAGTCTGGCGCAGGAGG
Source organism: uncultured delta proteobacterium (assembly GCA_963819085.1). Taxonomy (GTDB): domain Bacteria; phylum Myxococcota_A; class Polyangia; order Polyangiales; family Polyangiaceae; genus FEN-1139. Next base: position 162,405 of record CAWFUX010000035.1, on the reverse strand, counting down.
TGCCTTCGACATACTCCATGGCCATGAAGAGCTCACCACGATGTTCCCCGAAATCCAGGACCCTGACGATATTGGGGTGATGCAACGCGGCGCAAATTCGTGCCTCGTCACAAAACATCGCGACGAACCTTGAGTCCTTCGAGAGTTGCGGCAGTATTCGCTTAATCGCGTATCGAGCGGGCGAGCCGGTTTCGATATTTTGCCCAACCCAGACTTCGGCCATTCCGCCGCTGCCTAGACGATCGGTAAGCAGGTAGGGACCTACTCGATTTTCAGCCATTGCTCGCAGCGAGCCCATTTTTAACCTAGCATACAGTGTCGGCGTGACGCGGGGGTTGAATCAAATAAAATTCTAACACATCATTCGTCAAGTGTGCGTTTGGGCCATAAATAGATTCTAGCTTCGCCATCCTTACGGCACATTCGTCCATTGGCGATAGTGGGGTACAATCAGGTCGGCGTGCTGATCTGCTGTTGCTAAGGCAACTCTTGCTCTGAAAGCGACATACGGCGTTCGCCTTGTCGGAGTCGCGGCGCGACCGTACAGCTACAATTTCGACGCAAATGGCAGGCCAATTGAGCACAAACGCACACTCTGTAGGAACTGCAACAGCAGACCGGTGAATGGGCATTGCTACCGGACACGGTTAATCGCAGTCTTCGCCAACGACATGCGTACCTACCCTGATGTCCACGGAGTACTGGTGGTCGATAAACCACCTGGACCGACAAGTCACGACGTGGTTGCACAGGCGCGAAAGGTCTACGGAACGAGAAGAGTCGGCCATACCGGAACTCTGGACCCGATGGCGACTGGCGTCCTCGTTCTACTGTTTGGAGAGGCCACCAAGTTGAGCAACGCGCTGTGCGCAACCGAAAAGCTTTACCAAGCCCGCATTGTTTTCGGATATTCGACCGACTCTGACGACGCGCTTGGAAATCGAGTTGCTATGGCCGCCAGAATTCCCAACTTGCGAGACAACGAAAGTCTGAATGCGGCGCTGCAGAAGGAACGAGAACGCACCGAACAGCTGCCGCCTCGGATTAGCGCAATTAGCAAGAACGGACAGCGGATGTACAAGGCAGCAAGAAACAATATTGAAGTCGAAAGGGACCCACGGCCCGTTCGCGTCCATGACCTCCGCGTGGTTGGTACCGGCGAGTGCCATCTGGACATAGAATTGTTATCCTCAAAGGGGTACTACGTTAGAGCTCTGGCGCGAGACCTGGGAGAATCGCTCAACTGCCCGGCACACCTCGGCGCGCTTCGTCGAATTAGAACCGGCCCGTTTGCAATCAACTCGGCTGTCCCTTGGCCACCGGCAACCGCGCACCCGCTAATACCTATTGTAGAGGCAGTCAGATTGGCAATTCCGTCGTTTCAATTGACCGAGGACGGACTTAGTCGCGCGCGCTACGGTCAGCCATTATCGCGTTCTGATTTCCTCCAGCTCCCACCACATGCGCAAGAAACGAGTCTGATGGCGTGGTTATTTGGTGACGAGCTGATTGCGTTAGGCCTATGGCGCGACGAAGACACTTTGCGTGTAGCGCGGGGGTTTTGCTTTAGCCCTGCGGCGCCCATGACTAAAGACGTGCCAACGACAGTGTCCAGACAGCCGTAACCTCGAGCAATTTCTAGGGTATATTGATAATTATTCCGCGGATGCCTTGCATGAGGTGCATTTGGCCGGGGAACCTGGTTGCGTAGGTGCCCACGCCTCCGCTAGATACTGATTGCGAGGACGGGAGAGCTTTTAGACTTTGGAACCCCAATCATCAATTGCAGTTCGCGTCATAGTAGCGTCCCTGCCTGCCGTCGTCGCCTCGCTGCTGTCCGGAGCGACCAGTGCCCTGGCCACCCTATCCGAGGCAAGGAAAAGAGCCCTGCGCGATGCCTCGACTGCCAGCGCCGCCAGAGCCCTTGACCGCTATCTTAGTCATGGCCCCGCTATCGAGACGCGATGGATGGTGCTTCGTGTGGTCGGGATAAGCTCGTTGACGTTGCTTTGGTACGTTTTTCTTCGCTCTCAATTCAATCTGACAATTTCCACGATTGGAGCATTGGGCGGCGCCTTGTTGGCATTCGGTATTCCTGCGGAAATTGTGCGCGCGTGTGCCTCACACTCAGCTGAACAATCAGCGCCCATTTTTCTTCGCTTGTTGCGGCCCCTCGAATGGGTCGTAGCACCCATTGCTGGCCCTCTGACAAGCATAAGGTCTGCGGTAGGGCGAATTCTGCCAGACGAAAAATCCCAACCACCGGACCTCATGGGCGATGAAATGGGAATCATCGTAGAAGAAGGGGAAAAGAGCGGTCATTTTGCGCATGATGAGGCCGAACTCATCAAAAACGTTTTGGAATTCGGGGACTTAACCGTGGGTGAGATGATGGTGCCACGTACCCACGTGGACGCTCTGGAAATCTCAACTCCAATTACCACGGTATTACAGCGTATATCGAGCGATGAACACTCGCGTTATCCAGTTTATGCCGAGCGTATCGATAACGTAGTCGGTGTTTTACACGTAAAGGATCTCATCTCGACCGTTAGTAAGGACCATTTCCCCGAGCAGCTCGAGATTGAGCCCTTACTACGCCGACCAGCTTTATACGTATCCGACGGGCAGTCGGCAATAAGTGTACTCCACGAAATGCGGCAAAAGCGGCAGCATCTTGCCATAGTTATCGACGAATTTGGCAGCATGCACGGGATCATTACGTTCGAGGATCTCATCGAGCGTATCGTGGGTGACATTCGCGATGAACATGATGAGGACGCTCCGACAATCGTCCCTTTGCAGGACGGTCATTCATTAGTCGATGCAGCCGTGTCAATTGTGGATCTCAATCGGCGACTCGATACGGATCTTCCAGAAGACGAATCTTACAACTCGCTCGGCGGCCTACTGGTGGCTCATATGGGACGCGTGCCGCCGGTAGGCGCGAGGCTGGTCGAATTCGGATTCGAGTTCGTCGTTCGTCAGGCCGACGAACGGCATGTCTCCCGCGTGGAAATCAGTAAGTGCACCCGACCGGTTTCGGTAAGTCCGAAGAGTTCTCGAGCGATTGAGAACGAATAACCACGAATTGACGGGGGCAGTGGCCCACTCTCAGCGTAGTCTGTTATTTCGGACACTCCTCTTGTTTACTGGACACGGTCCGGGGTCAGCATTAAGTTGTGCCGACGCTAAGGAGTTGCGCGACTGATGCATGTCAAGGCGGGAAAGGTCGAAGATCCTCGAAGAATCGACATGGCACGAGATACCGGTGCCAGGCGGTTGCCGCTTTTTGTGTCGCTGAGTCAGCGACGAGTAGTCGTCGTTGGCGGTGGCACAGTGGCGGCTTCCAAATTACCCTCACTCCTAACGGCCGGGGCAGCCGTAACATTAATTGCACCCAAAATTGTCCCCCAGGTCGAACTTGCCGGAGTCACGATTCATCGGAGGGCGTTTCGCGAAAAAGATCTCGACGGTGCATGGTTCGTCGTCGCAGCTGCCACACCGTTGGTCAACGCCAAAGTGGCACGTCTTGCAGCACGGCGACGCCTGTTCATCAATGCCGTTGATGACCCCGGCAATGCATCGGCCTTTTTCGGAGGTGTCGTGAAGCGCGGCGATATTACTCTGGCAATATCGTCCGGTGGTTGTGCCCCAGGTCTAGTGCGTTTGCTACGTGAATCAATCGATGACCTACTGCCAAAAGACTTGAGCACTTGGACCGAGGTCGCAAGATCCGAGCGTCAGCAATGGCTGCGCCAGCGGCTCAAGGTTGCAGATCGAGTACCACTACTTGCGGCTGCGATCGGCCGACTTTACGCCCGAGAATGATGGGGTGCCACAACGTTCGCCCAGGATCCAATGATTGGCCCAAAAAACTCTCAAGCACATCAGGCATCACGCGAGACGTTCGACAACTTGAACCATGTAGGAGAGTCCAAGTGACTAACCTGGATCGTCTAGATCAACTTGAATCGCAAAGCGTCTATATCCTTCGCGAAGGCTACCGATCGTTTCAAAATTTGGCCATGCTTTGGTCAATTGGCAAGGACAGCACTGTGCTGCTTTGGTTAGCTCGCAAGGCATTCTTTGGCCATGTTCCTTTCCCGCTCTTGCACATCGATACTGGCTATAAGATTCCCGAGATGATTATTTACCGGGACCGCCTTGTCCGTGAGTGGAAGTTGAATTTGATCTTTGGTCGCAACGACACCGCCCTCGAGAAGAAGATAACGTTCCCCGACGGCAAATTGGACCGTATTGGTTGCTGCAAGTCGCTTAAGAGCGATGCATTAAGACATACTCTCGACGGCACTTGGTCACGATATCGCTTCGATCATTCCCGCGATGAATATGTTCGAGAGGACAACGGCGCTCCCTACACAGGTGTAATCGCCGGTGTACGCGCAGATGAAGAAGGGAGTCGTTCCAAGGAAAGGTACTTTTCTCCGCGCTCGAAGGAAAATGATTGGGACGTCGGCGAGCAGCCACCGGAATTCTGGAATCAATACACGACCGACTTTGCGCCAGGTACCCACGTGCGCATTCACCCGCTGCTCGACTGGACCGAACTCAATATTTGGGAGTATATTCAGCGTGAATCGATACCTGTTGTGCCTCTCTATTTCAATCAGGGCGACGGCAAAAGATATCGGTCGCTCGGTTGCTGGCCCTGCACGAACCCGATTAATTCAACCGCTACTACCGTTGCCGATATCGTCGCCGAATTGAGCTCGGGTCAATTGGTCAATATTGCCGAGCGCTCCGGACGAGAGCAAGACAAGGCGGGTGGTGGAACATTGGAGGAATTACGGCGTGATGGTTACATGTAACATGACGGAAGGACGTCGTAACGGACATATGCAAAGCGCAGTTGAGTCTGAGATCTTCAGGGAAAGAATGGACGTCGTCATCGTCGGCCATGTCGATCACGGAAAGAGCACCGTAATCGGTCGGCTATTGGCCGACACGGGTTCCCTCCCCCAAGGCAAGCTCGAACAAGTGCGACTAAATTGTGAGAGAAACGCTAAACCCTTCGAATACGCATTCTTACTCGATGCCCTGAAGGACGAACAATCGCAGGGAATTACGATAGATTCTGCCCGGTGCTTTTTCAAGACCAGCAAGCGCGATTACATCATCATCGATGCTCCCGGTCATATCGAGTTTCTGAAGAATATGGTCACCGGCGCTGCCCGCGCGGAAGCGGCACTACTGGTCATCGACGCAAAGGAAGGGATTCAGGAGAACTCGCGACGACACGGGTATCTGCTCTCGCTGCTCGGAATCCGTCAAATCGTGGTGTTGGTCAATAAGATGGACCTCGTGTCCTACGACCGGGATACGTTCAATGCGGTGCGCGATGAATTCTCGTCTTTTCTCGGGTCAATCGGCGCAACGCCACGGGCATTCGTGCCAATCTCAGCGATGGAAGGGCAAAATTTAATAGCTCGTTCCGAGCCAATGGGCTGGTACGAAGGTGGCTGTCTGCTCGAAATTATCGATGGGTTGGAGAAGCGTCGAGCGCCCGTCGAGCGCCCCCTCCGGTTTCCGGTGCAAGATATTTATAAGTTCACCGAAGACGGCGATGATCGTCGAATAATCGCGGGCACCGTCGTCTCAGGAACGGCTCAGACCGGGGACGAAATCGTATTTTGGCCCTCAGGTAAGCGCTCGGCTATCAAGACCGTGGAAGGATTCTCGCGGCGCCCCGAGGTCTCAATAGTTGCTGGCCAAGCCACCGGAGTAACACTCACCACGCAAGTGTACGTACGTCCCGGTGAAATACTCTGTCTTGCCAATCAACAGGCCCCGAATGTCGGAACAAGCCTAAGGGCAAGCATATTTTGGCTTGGTAGGCAACCCCTGGTAAAAGCCAAGCGATACAAACTCAAGCTTGGCAACGCAAGTACATCGGCGAGTGTTACTGAGATTCTCAAGGTGATTGACGCCTCGGATCTTGAATCTCAAGGTGCACGTCAACACGTCGAGCGTCATGAAGTGGCCGAATGCGTTCTCGAGACTTCGCGTCCACTCGCCTTTGACTTTGCCGATATAAACCCTGAAACAGCTCGTTTTGTGCTGGTTGACGACTACAAAATTGCCGGCGGTGGCATCATAACCGGTGTCGCCCCGAGTGATTCGACACACGGCACTTTTCAAACAAGAGCTAGTTATCAGTCTGCAAGAGGCGGAGTATCACCGCAGGAGCGATACTCGCGGTATCGTCAACAACCCAAGTTGTTGCTGATTACGGGAAAAACCAACGCGCAAATCGATCGAATTGGAGAGGCAGTGGAGCGGAGGCTCTTCGAAGCCGGACGTTATGTCTATTACATGGCGGGGGCCGAATTCCTGCACGGCATTGCTGATGACCTTGCGTTTCACGCTTCCGCGCGTGACGAACACATCCGGCGGTTGTCCGAAATTGCACGTCTATTTGCCCAAGCTGGCTGCGTCCTGGTAACTACATTAGCCGACGCTGACGAAGCTGAGTTGGCGCTGATTCGACAACTAGCTGCCCCCTCTGAAGTGATCGCCGTCGGAATACTCGACGATGCTCCGCTGGGAATTCAGCCTACCTTGGCCTTGCCGAATTCCGCGGACGTCAACGAATGTACCGAGCGGATAGCGTCGCTACTCGTTGAGCAAGAAGTCTTCATCGACTTCGAAATTTAGGAGCGGGACGCTCTAACTTGTACGTGCCGTCAATTCATCAAACAATAAACGCACCAGGTCTTCAAAGTCATTTTTTGGGTGTCTTACACCCACCGAGACAAACCTTGCCTCAGTGAGAACCGATGCCCTTGAGCTTCTCGGTCAGCCCGCGGCCGGTCTCAATGAGCCCAGTCTCTTCGTGGCCGCCCGGATCTTTAACGCCTCTCAGCGAATCCTCCAAATCCTGTAAGGCACGATTAACACGCGCGAGGGCTATGTTTGGACATACTGAATTTTGAGAACTTGGTTCGACGGGAATGAATTGCGGATCGCCTCCCGCCGGATCGCCCTTGGCGTAGCGTTTAACCGTTGATTCACGACCGCCTGACTTGATTTTGATACTGTCAGGCCAGGTGTAGTCCTTGCCGCCAACCTTCTCCTCGGACTTAACGAGGAACGGCTCGGGAACAGCGATCATAGTTGCCCAGGGACCCGAAGGTCCGCCGCTGACGATGGCAGACCATGTCACCTTGGGCTTTTCCTTGATTGAAAACGCGTCGTCCAGGGCTTTCTTCGAACCCGCGAGCATTCGCTGAACATCTTCAGTCAGGTCGTTGGCCTTCTCTGACATCGATGAAAAGTTCACGAGCCCGTGATTGACTTCCTTATTGAATCGCCCAATTACGCGAAGCCCGATATTCGCGCCTTCGAACGGAATTCGAAGCCCCGCAAGTTTCTTCGACTCCTCATCGGGATACTTTCCGCTTGAAAGCTTGTCTTTCACGGCTTTGACAACGTCGGCGAGTTGCTCGGCCGTGTCGGTCGCGGTGTTGACCTCTTTGGCAAGATCACCTGCGTCTCTAGCGGCAACTTTTTGCTGATTGCTCGTCTCGTTGCTGCCGCCAATCATGAAACCGACTACGCCACCGATGAGCGTGGTTACAATGGCTAGGACGTAACCCTTTTTCTTTTGCTTCTTCTGCTCGTGGATGACCTCTTCGCTCATCTCGACTTTGATGGCTTGCTGCTTTGGGGGCGGCGGCGGGGCGCTCCCCATCATTGACGAGTAAGGGTCGGAGCTTTTCGGCGCACCAAAGGGCGGTGCAGGTATCCCCCCCGGCCTCGAACCGGCTATGGGAGGGGGTATGGAGGGACCGCTGGGTGAGCTGACACTCTTTTTACCGAGACGTGCCTTGAGATCGATCTTGGGCTTCTTCTGGTCATTCATCGCGAAAATCCGATGCGTTCGAGCGCGCAAGGCGACCGAACATGGGCGGGAGTGCGGGGACGTTACCGAGCCGGAGCAGTTCCGGCAAGACTCAAATCACGAGTTCGCGCGGGATTGTACTGAGTGCGTGTCCTTTGTCCCGGAGAATAACTCGGCCTTTAGAATTGCTCGGTCGCGCCGGGCCATTCTGACGAATTTCATTGCCTGTTGACGGCCGGCCCAACGGACGGTTCTCGCCCACAACCAAAGACTCTCATGGGAATTCGGCAGCCTGATTTCAACGGGAAAGGATTCTGACTGGGAATCGGGCTCCGTATAGGTGACAGCCAGCAGACCAGTTGGGGAAACGTCCAACGTCCGACACAAGTAGGGGTGGCCGTTTAGGAATTTGTTGAAAAACAAGTCCAGGTTCCTGCGAGTACAATTTCGGCGCTCGTCCATATTTGGGATCGTACCGGGAGTCCCCGAATAATCGGAAATTTCTGGCTGACGGGGCGGGGCACGGTCCCATGACCAGCCACAGTTCCTGGGCCGGTGGCGCGTAGATTGACCCGAGAGCGAGGTTCTGCGAATCTTTGCAGCGTGAAAAAGAAGGTGGTGGTCGTAGATAACTACGACTCCTTCACGTATAACCTCGTGCAGTACATCGAAACGTTGGGTGCGGCGACTCGCGTTTTTCTAAATGACAAGGCCGACTGCGATGTAATTCTGCAAGAAAGTCCCGCAGGGATTCTGCTGTCGCCGGGACCAGGCACTCCCGACGATGCCGGAATTACGCTCAAGGTGATTGCAGAGTTTGCCGGAAAGGTGCCGATTTTCGGCGTTTGCCTGGGACACCAATCGATTGGTCAAGCATTTGGCGGCAAAGTTGTGCGGGCGGGGCGGCTCATGCACGGCAAGACCTCGCTCGTGCACCACGACGGGAGAACCATTTTTTCAGGTATGCCTCAGCCGTTTGAGGCGACACGCTATCACTCTCTCCTGGTGGAATGGGTCAAGCTCCCGGACTGCCTCGAAGTGAGTGCGAGAACGGACACCAACGAAATAATGGGTCTAAGGCATCATTCGCTGCCAATCGAGGGAGTGCAATTTCATCCAGAATCATTCTTGACTGAGGACGGCATGCGCCTCGTGAGCAATTGGCTAGATACCCTATGACGGAGACCTTGCACTTCCCAGACGTATTGTCGCAAGTGGAGTCAAGTGCGGGACTATCCGCTGCTACCGCACGTCAAGCTTTCGACGAAATACTTGCTGGTCTCTGGAGCCCATCACAAATTGCTGGTTTACTCGTCGGGCTTCGAGCCAAGCCGGATTCACCCACTGTTGTTGCCGCAGCTGCCCTATCGCTTAGAGCGGCCATGGTTTCCGTAAATCATCAACACGAAAAGCTCGTCGATACGTGCGGAACCGGCGGAGATGGCCAGCGCACGCTCAATTTGTCTACCGGTGCAGCCATCATGCTATCCGCCGCAGGAATTCGGGTCGCAAAGCATGGAAATCGAGCCATGTCGAGTCGCACGGGGGCCGCTGACGTGCTGGAACAGTTGGGAATTCCCATCAATCTCGGCTCCGAAGCGGCCGCAAACTTACTCGATGAAGTTGGAATCGCCTTTCTATTGGCGCCGACGCATCACCCCGCTATGCGCTTCGCGGCCCCTGTACGGCGCGAATTGGGAGTGCGGACACTCTTCAATTGTTTCGGGCCCATTGGCAAATCCTGCCGGTGCGAAGTATCAACTGCTCGGAGCATTCTCGAACGCGATTCGGCCTGTGCTAGCGGAAACTCTTCGTCAGTTAAGCACCGTCAAGGCTTGGGTTGTTCATTCGTTGGATGGTCTTGACGAAATCAGTCCCATTTGGTCCGACCCACGTTACAGAATTAGCCGACGGAAGGCTCAGCGAATTCGAAGTCGCACCTGAGGACTTCGGACTCGAACGCAGCAAACCGGGCGCTATTGCCGGAGCAGGTCCCGATTACAATGCGCAAGTCCTGCTGGACGTGCTCGCAGGAAATCCACATCCGTCCCGCGATGCATTCGTGATCAATGCAGCCGCAGCACTTGTGGTTGCAGAGGCAATTTCCCCTCGCGCGGCGGCAATCCAAATGCAACGGGTGCTCGATTCTGGTGCGGGGCTAGCAAAACTAATCGCATGGCGAGATGCTGCGGCACGTCAGGCGGCGAGTCGGACTGTAATGGCGTCAGAACTTGCACCAATACTTGCGGCCAAGCGCAATGAAATTGCGTCAATGCGTGGTCAAAAGCTACCGTCGCTGCCGGAACTTCGCCGTTGTGACCTAAAAAGGATCCTGCCTCAGCCGATTCGAGTTCTTGCGGAAATCAAGTTTAAATCTCCTTCTGCCGGGCTGCTTTCGTCACATTTGTCGCCAGCCGAGCGAGCCGCGAGCTATGAACGTGGCGGAGCGTCTGTTGTGAGCGTGCTCTGCGATGCACAGTTTTTCGGAGGCTCCTACGAGCATCTAGCGATTGCCAAAAGAGCTTGCCGTCTTCCCATTCTGTGTAAGGAATTTGTCATTGACGAGGTGCAGCTCGATTGGGCACGCGCGTACGGCGCCGATGCGGTGCTACTTATCGCCCGCGGTCTGTCGCGTGACGAGCTCCAGCGATTGCATCTCGCTGCGATCGAAAGAGGACTACTGCCGCTCGTCGAAGTAGCAACGCTTGACGAAGCCGAGTGGGTCAATGAGCTTGGCTGCTCGACAATTGGCGTTAATGCTCGCGACTTGGACACTTTGGTCATTGACACCGACCGCGCCTCGAGCATCTTGGAAAGTCTTCCAACTTCGCGCGTGCGCGTTCACTTATCCGGCATGAAGACACCGTCAGATGTCGCTAACTTGTCGAAATTTGGATTGGATGCAGTGTTGATTGGCGAGGCGCTCATGCGCCAGAGCGACCCCGAACCGCTACTTCGGTCCATCGTCCAAATGGCTGAAGCCGCCGTATGACCCCTCAGTAATCATGCTCGGGCACACCCAACCTTCGAATACGACAAATATTTGGATTTACTTATGAAATGCCGGCACGACGAAGGCATGTACTGTCCAAATATTCCGCGTATGCACTAGTATCGGGCTATATTACGATGAGTGCAACTCGATTCGGCGGTCGATCTCTACTTGGCGCATCTTCGCGTCGAGCGTGCACTTTCTCAAAATACCTTGATGGCTTACGCCAGAGATTTGTCGAAGTTTACATCGCACATTGAACGCAACTTCACTTCTGGTCAAACGGTTGACCTTGCCGTTATCAGCAGTTGGATTACCTCGCTTAATCGTAGTGGTTTGGGTGCGAGGAGTCTGGCCCGACACTTGTCGGCTGTTCGTGGCCTGCTCCGTTTTCTTCTGCGAGAAGGTCTGATTCGGGAAGATCCCACTGAACGCGCTGCCCGCCCCCAAATTGGACGCCGTTTGCCCAAAACATTGAGCGAACACGATGTGCTTGCCCTGCTCGATGCACCACAGGTCGAAACGACTCGAGGACTGCGCGACCGCGCAATGTTGGCCCTGATGTATGCTTGTGGCCTGCGCGTCACTGAAATTATTGATTTGGAACAAGGCGATATTGACCTTCAGCGGGGCATCCTCACAGTCTTAGGGAAAGGACAAAAGCGGCGATTGGTCCCGATCGCGGAGGCTGTTCTTGGGCGAATGAGCACGTATCTGCACGCGGCACGTGAGCAACGGGAACTCTATACGCAAAAGGGTCAGCGTAAGCCGTTTCTATTTCCCTCCCCGCGCGGCGGGAAAATGACGCGACAGGGGTTCTGGAAAATCGTGCGCGGGTATGCGCTGGCGGCGGGCATACGCGGAAATGTGTACCCTCACCGGCTCCGCCACTCCTTTGCAACCCACTTGCTATTGGGCGGGGCGGATCTGCGCAGCGTCCAAATGCTGCTTGGCCACGCCGATATATCAACGACAGAGATCTACACCCACGTTACCCGTGATCACGTGCATCGTGCACATCAACGCTCGCATCCGCGCGCCTGAGATGTTATCAAGGAAAAGTGAGTTTTCGCGTCGTCGAGGCTGTTGCCGCTTCCCCGCTAATCGTTGAAGTACCTCACGCGGGCATCGCGGTCGATCCCGCTTGTATGCCTTGGCTAGTGGCACCTGTTCGTTCGGTCGGACGCGACGCGGATTTGTACGTAGACAGGCTCTTTCTGGATGCCCCAGGCGCTGGCGCAACCCTAGTTGTCGCCGAGCAAAGTCGTTACGTTTGTGATCTGAACCGGGACATCGACGATGTCGATTCAGAGTCAGTCGAACGGGGGCACTGGCTCTGATGCACCGCATGGCCTCGTGTGGCACCGATCGACGGATGGCCAAAGGGTGTTGCCTTGTCCCCTACCCGCACATGAGCTGCGCCGCCGGCTCGACGAATACTATTACCCTTACCATCGCGCAATTCGCCGGCTAATGGACGCACGTCGAAGAGAGTTCGGCTACTCGATTCTTCTCTGCGCTCATTCGATGCCGAGTCGCGGACGCCATGGCAGTGCGGACGTTGGTCGTAAGCGCGCGGATATAGTGCCCGGATCGCGGGGGCGCACGACAGCTGCGGCGGAGGTAATCGATGCCACTGAAGCCGTCGCCAAACGGTCGGGTTGGACAGTCGCACACGATGACCCGTATCGCGGCGGATTTACTACGATGCACTACGGGCAACCTCACCAAGGGTGGCATGCTCTTCGAAATCGAACTCTCCAGAGCGCGGTATATGGACGAGGTTTCCCTTCTGCCTCATTCGGGATTTGCTCAGGTGCAGGAATTTTGTCGCAATCTGGTGTCGGTTTTGAGTGCACTCGCACTAAGTCGAACGACGACTACTTGAGTTCACGCGTGTCGTCACAATGGGCCGCTTACCCGGCCGCCTCGGAGCCGTTGTCAAATCGCCAGTGCAATTGCCTTGGTCTCCTTGAACTTTTTGGCCTGCCGAGCTAAAGACGCTCGTCCCAATGGCACGAAGCGAAATAACGGGCAAACGCCGACTGCGAGGCAACAATGTCTCGCATTCCAATATCAAAACCATTCGTTGGCAGAACGTAAATGTTCAAAAACGAAGGCTCTGGGTCCCTGAACTTGGGCGCTTCGTATCGGTGCTGCTCACCACTCGGGATCTCCGGACCGTCGATAAGATTGGTCTAATGGAGTACGCAAAGCGGCACGGCGCTCGAATCAACTAAGGTACTCGAGAAACGCACTAGCTGTGCGATCTTGATATCAATAAGTTGTAACTACCCGTGTGGCGGGATCGCGAGCAATTCGAAGTTGAGACTGAGTGATTCCTCGTTCGTCCATGCGACGGATTCTCGGGTCGCATACGATTGCAACCGGTTGTCCAGATACCACCTGAATCGCAATAGGGGCAGCCGCCGGAATCGGGCACCCGGGTGACATTCTAGTGATTCCGCGCATAACGGGAATTGCACACGCTGGAGCCTCCAAATCTAGCCCGTCGATTGCGATTCCGTTAGTTGTCCACTCGTATGCGGCTCCCGCAAATACTCCGCGATTATCAACGGCGGCAAGTACCATTAACAGCGAATCCACCGATGACAATTGGGGCCTTCGCGCCGAAAGATCGGAAGTGGCACCGTCTTCGGAGGTTGCAGAGCCGTCCAAGTCCTCACTCGCCCAAGGCGCCTCGAACCAATTAGTAACGCTTGGGTGAGCCATTCCAGTAACGTCTAAATCGGGGATCGCAGCAAGATCAGCCGACGTGAGCAGACCCCCTTCACTGATACCAGCGGCGTGCAACAATGGTCTCGCTACGCCGGGCGAGTTCATTACACGGGCGCCCTGCGCTCGAATACTCTGTAGAATTTCTGCGCGCGCCTCAGAGCCCACCTGTCGAGCCTGACGAATTCCGCGCTTAAGAACCTCGGCAATCGGCCCGCCCCCGTCATAGGCATGGGCCACCACTGCCGCCGCGATGGCTTGCGGAACGGCAATTCGAGCAGCGATCGGGATATCGTCGTTGCCCAGAAACCCTCTAGGTCGTTTGGTGCCCAAGCCAGGCTGTCGCAGTCAACCATCGAAGGCTCGTACTCCAGAACCTATTCCTGCGACCAATATCGCCAGAGGGCCCAAAAGAACACCGGCATACGCCCCGGATGCAGCAAAGAAGCCTGATAGTACCGCACCAACAGCCGAACCTCCAGAGAGCAGAAATTCCTGCGCTGCTTGAACCGCAACAGGTTGATTGCCAACGGCCCCATACTGGATGGTCATTTGCGTCTTGCTCCGTTGTGCTTTTTTGGCAAGCGCCGACGCTCTGGCTCACGCCCATCCTCATCCGCGATTTCGTTGTTGGCTGGACTATCGCCGTCCTCAGGGTCGTCTACGTCATCGGATTCGGGTTCTTCGTCGGTCAAGTCCGAATCTTCGTCGATATCCTCCAAGTCTTCATCAAATTCTTCCATTTCGGCATCTTCGGCAAGCTCATCGAATACCTCTTGAGACTGCACCGCGTTGCGTCTAAAGTCACTGATACTGGCCTCATTTCGTAACAGCGCTCGAAGATGCTTGGACACCTTACCTGCGGAATCTCCGCCCACGACAATATATGCCTCGGTCGCGCGAGTAAGACTCTCTGCCGCCTTTTCTAGCGCACCGGCACTCATGCGCGAGGAGGTACCAATTCCCGGCATTCTTGAATAGATAGTGTCTTGGCTCACGGTGTCACCTCGAAAGATGTCCCGCACCAAGTGCACACCAAGAGCCTTAGTCCACACGAGCGCCTCATCCTCTTGCCAGACGCCGTGGGGCTCCCAGGCAATTCTCCGGCTGTCAGCAGCTATTCGCGTAAACAATTGCTGAAGACGTTGTCGGCTTCGCTGAGAGGGGCCGAGCGTAGGATCCGTTTGAAGTACAATCCACTTGGCATTTAGTGAGTCCGCAGCCTGCAGCCCCAATTCGAGTTCGGCCTCATAATTTGGGCCACAACGACCAACTTCGCGAGATAGCATTATGGAAAATACGAAGTCCTTGGGCACCTCTTCTCGCCAGCGTCGCAAAACAGTGGTGCGTGGCAAACGTCCGGTCTCAGCGCGTACTTCGAGCAAATTGAAGCGAATGGAGTATTTGGCCAACGCTCCGTGCAGACTTGACTGACCGATGTAGAGTTGTGTCTTCATAATAATTGGTCAGTACTCTCAGCGAGAGTCTGAATCTAGATTGCATTGAGGGGTGAATCCATGTTGCCAAAATGGAACCATTGCGTCGGATAGTTCCGCAGAAATACCTCGAGTGCCGCGGTCGCCTCCTGAGCGGCAGCCGTGAGTCGATCGACGCCCGCCCGTCGATCGATGACGATGGGCCAGTTGACGTGAATTTCGTATTCAAAGTGCCCAACCCTCGCACAAAACACCGGAATTATGGGTACTGAGGCCAAGCTTGCCAATTGAAATGGACCCCGTGGAACGTCAAATCTCTGATTGAAAAGCAGAACTTCAAGCGACCGACTCGACTCAGGCAGCCGATCGAGTTGAACTGCAATGATTCCACCTTCACGCAAGTGCTTTAGGAGCCTTAGACCTTCGAACGCATTCCGCCCGACGTGCGCAATCTCCACGCCTTGCCGTTTCCGAATCGAATCATGAAGGTTGCGAGCGGCAGGATCTGACTCCCGAGTCATCACTACCAATACCGCTCGACCTGTCACTTGGTGCAAATGTATTGCCGCTGAATCCCAGGCACCCACATGAGCCGTTGCGACTATGAACCCTGCAGCTTGTGCAAGAACGGAGTCCAGTGACGGGCGCCCCACGAGCTTGTACGCAATATCTTTGGGATTCATGCGTTCGAAGCCCAGGGACTCAGTCAAGCAGCAGGCGTAATCGACAAAGGTCTTGGTCACGTCCCGGTTTTCTTGCCATGCGCTCCGTTGACCATAGATGCGCCGCAAATTGGCGCGAACAATCCTTCGGTACTTGGGTAGAATTCCCGAAAAAAAAGTTCCAATAGCGATGGGGCCAGTTCGCACGAAATGCGTCGAACCATATCGGGCACCCACGTACGCAAGCTTCCTTAACCAATAAGAATCATGTCCAACAATGGAGCCTCGTGTTCGATGGGAATGCCCGGTCATGTCGGCTCCGCAACCGATCCTGGCGATTCCCCAAGAAGCCTATCGAGAACTATCGCCGCCGCCGCACGTACACTCAAGTGATTGTAATTGCCCGCGTGAGGAACATCGATCGGCAACAACTGCGCTGTGGCAGCTTCGTGCATACTTTGAGCCAATCCCCATCCCGTGCCAAAAACCAACAATACTGGCGGCCCCGGTTCCCGTAGCTGAGTTGCGGCGCTCCGATAAGAGAGGCGTTGCCCAAGCTGCGTGTTGGCGGCACTAGTCGTCCATATGCAGGGATTCTGATCTTCAGAAAATTCACGTATGGCCTCCTCGAGGTTGGCCATGACGTTTACCAAGCGCATAGGAGCGACTCGATCCGGAATTCGTCTGCCACCGGACCCGCTAATCCAATGCTCCTTGATGCGCTCCACGAGTTGCCTTTGGGCCGGGATTGGATGAACTACATAATACACGCTCAGGCCGTAAGTCATCGCGCTTCGCGCAATATCATGTACATCTAAGTTAGTGATCGCTGACGTGACAATTGCGCCCTGTCGGTCGAGCACTGGAGAGTGCACTAGCGCGAGACCCACACGCCTCACGGCTCGCCGCCGCGTAGATTTTTTTCTGTAAGATCGGGTCGTCTGGCACGTGTTCGTGCGCAAGATTCTTGTTCACGCCAAGCTTTGATCCGAGCATGATCTCCGCTGCGAAGGACCTCCGGAACTTCGCGACCTCGAAATGTCCACGGCCGCGTATATTGCGGATATTCGAGCATGCCCCCTCGCGCGGGACTAAATGACTCGTCCTCCGCGGAATCGGCATTACCAAGCACACCTTCAAGGAGTCGCGTGCAAGCTTCGAGTACCGCCATAGCCGGGATTTCTCCCCCCATCAAAACGAAATCTCCGATTGATGCTTCGTCATCTACGAATTCGCGAATCCGCTCGTCAAACCCTTCGTAACGTCCACAAATTCAGAACCAGGCTGCCGTCTCGCACCCATTGGTGCGCGCGGGATTGATTGAAAATAGCTCCTTGCGGCGTCAAAAGAACTCGATTTCCCTTTGGTGCAAACTTGCAAATGGTTTCAGCGTTTTCGATTGCAGCAACCGTGCAATCGACGCGCATTACCATGCCAGCCCCACCGCCATAGGGCGTATCGTCGATGCTCTTGTGTCGACCAAGCCCTTGGTCCCTAAGTCTCTCAAGATGGATTGAAAGCAATCCCTGATTCTGAGCTCGTCCTACGAAGCTCGTGGTCAGAAAGGGGTCGAATAACTCGGGAAATAGCGTGACTACGGCTACCTGCAGCCCCCGATTTTGCCGGCTTTGGCTCGCAGTGCCCAACGCGAGCTCATTTTGGTTCCCGTCATCTGCAGGATTCACAGCAGCCCCTCCAAGCTCGTAAGTACTATGGTAGTCTTGTTCTCGTCTGTAATTCTGACCCAGTCATCAACGAGCGGCTGCTCTACCGTCGAGCCGTCAGGTCGTTCAATAATTATCGAATCAACACTCGGATAGCAGCGCACGTCTACGACGGTTCCGAATTCCTCTCGCGCAGGGCCTAGAACCTTCGCTCCCACCATGTCGATTAAATAGCGTTCGCTACCCTCGAGGGGCGGTAGTTGCTCCCTCGGCAGCGACAGTGTTGCGCCCCTCAGTCCTTCGGCAGCGCTTCTGTCATCGTAGCCAACAAACTTAACTCGGTAGCCTTGACCCATTCTCGCAATTGATTCGAGTTTGGCGTCAATGACCGCGCCATCTTTGGCCTTGAGCGTAACCGAAGAGACGTTTTCCAGTTGATTACTATCGGTACGGTGCAGCAATACACCGACTTGTCCACGCAATCCGTGAGGCTTTATGACTCTGCCGATTTCGACCTGGCTCAATCAATAATGTCCAAGTGAGTTCGACGTCCCAGTTTCTGCGAAGCAGCGGCAACTAGCATCCGCATCGATTGAGCCGTCTTTCCATCTTTACCGATGACTTTGCCAATATCACCCTTGGCAACCTTGAGTTCGACCAGGCTGTGATGTTCCCCCTCGATTTGCCGGACTTCTACTTGGTCGGGTTCATCTACGAGGGCCCTAGCTATCGTTTCAACTAGTTCTTTTAAGGCCATCTTTTTTACTCAAAGGCAAAGTCGACTCAGACGGGCTTTGGTGCCGATTGTTTCACCAATTTGTGAACCGTGGCTGATGGCACCGCGCCTTGTTGGGTCCAGTAATCATATCGAGCTTGATCCAATGTGAATGCAGCTACAGACGCACGCGGGTTAAAAGAGGCCTATATGCTCGATGAATCGACCGTCTCTACTTTTTCTCTGATCCGATACAACTACACGAAAAAACGGAGCTTTTCGGCTTCCGTGTCTTGCCAGGCGAATATGAACTGCCATTTTTCCTCTGCGAAATAGTGTTAAACGAACTGCCCATCGGCAGCGAGGTGCCGACATTAGCACCGTATCATGCGGGGGCCAGTTGGAGATTTCCTCGCCGTTTAGTGAGATTTCTCGATCCCGCCAATTGACACGCGCCAGCGTGGTATGGTGCTTTCCAGGATGGATGCACGTTACAACGATGTAATGCATGTGCTTCGGAACGTAATTGCGCCGCTCGTTGAAGCTGATCGTGGTGAGATATTCCTCGTTTCCAGTGATGGGAATCGCCTCGCCGTGCATCTGTCCGGCCGACTTGCCGGCTCCCCTGGCAACGGGCTCTTTTGTCGGAGAATACTAGAACCAGCGATTCACTCAATTGCGCCGAACATCGAAGTAGTACTTTCAACCGGCTGTCAAGTCCCCGAGGGAGCTGTTCGCCTGCGCAAGAATTCCGACCCCGAAACGTAATGGTTACTTCTTCTTGGACTTGCCCGTAGCTGCTTTGGGGGGGGCTGCAGGTTCGTGTGCGGTTGCATCACGGACTTGACTGTCCATCGCGTCGGGGCTTCCGAGCCGATTTGGCCGATGGCTAGCAATATCATCTTGGATTGAACGATCAGCGAAAGCGACGGCCACAATTTTTTGATCTTCGCGATTAACTGCACGAATCTGCATGGATTGCGTATTCCATATAGCTTCATCGCGTTTACCGTGTTGGGGGTCCGCTTCTACGATCTTTGGCGGACCGCCAAACATCTCGGTTAAGGCACTGATTGCGGAGGACCAGCTGGTTCCAAGCTTCGAACCCAATTTATACTCGTCGTAAATCTTCCATAATTTGTCGTTGAAGAAGAAAAAATAACGCTGCGTGCCACCCGGCAGTTGAGTACGAGTCATGCTCTCACCATTGTTGTAACTGTACTCACCCCGAAGAGGCCCCTGATCGACACCGGTGGGCGTAGCTCCAAAATCAACGCGCATTCGCCGGATTAGCTCTTTCTTATCAGCTACTTCCGCGTCAATGGCTTGCATCTCGACACCCGGATCCGTCCGCTTGTAAATGGGTGCGTACAGGGCGTCAAACTCGTCATCGTATATCTTCGCGACTTGCTGAAGAGATAGACCCCAACGCAGTCGATCGGGCGAGATTCGGATATCGTTCTTCAGCGTAGCGGGCTGAGCCCCCTTGCCCGGCGCAGCCGGCTTGGCCAATGCTGCGGAATCCCACCCGAGAAACCCGCAAGTGGCAGCCGATGAAATGAACAACGCGCAAGTTCCCGCAAAAAGTAATCGTTTCTTCATTTCAGTTTCTCCATCATGGACCAGGGTTGTACGCGACAAGCACTGTCATTTGCGTCTTACTGATTGCCCGGCTCCGTGAGCGGGACGTATTCTACAGGAATTGTCGTCAACTCACCTAGACATAACTAAGCTGATTTCAAACATAATATCTCCAAACCGAAGGGGTCGCTCTTAGGCTTCGGTGAACCACTCGGCTCGACTGAGATACGCTTAGCCGCTAATATTCTCAACTTGCTCTCAATGCCCTGCTACAAAGCCGTTTGCTGCCTTATGTGCCTAGTGGCCATCGGCTGCGAGGGCACCAGCAAGACCTTGTTGCGTCAGCCGACCGGTGATGAACAGCTCGTAGAATACTCAATTCCGATGAAGCTGCTATTTGATGATGAATTCGGTGGAGTCGGGTTGAGTACCCCGTTGAGCGATTCAGCAACCGATGAAACTCAATTACTTTCAAGGCGCGCGCTTACGGCCGGAGATATCGTTCTGTGCTCGATTGGAACCGTAACCGAAGGGGTCATCGATCAAAGTACTGCCACTTCTGTAGAGTTTCAAGTTCCCTGCAGGTCGCTGAGTGGAACCACTCCGATCCCATTTCAGAAGCTATCGATTCCCTCAACCAGTTATAGCTACTCAGTCTTGCGGCAGTCAGGAACCTCGCTGACCGGGAAGTCGGTGGTTATCTTCTTGCGATTATTTAGTGAAAACGATCAAACAACA
Source organism: uncultured delta proteobacterium (assembly GCA_963819085.1). Lineage (GTDB taxonomy): Bacteria > Myxococcota_A > Polyangia > Polyangiales > Polyangiaceae > FEN-1139. The sequence continues at coordinate 142,017 of CAWFUX010000035.1, read as the reverse complement.
TGGCACTGGCACGTTGAACCGGCCGGCACGGCCATTTTGGATATGATCCAACGTCTTAGGGGCCCATTGAATTGACAGTGAGGGATTCAAATGTTGCGAGGCGGAGCGGTAGACATAAAAACAGCTAAGGAAATCGAGCTAATGCGTGAGGTTTGTGCCTTGACCGCTCAAACTCTAAGTTGCGTTGGTGAAATTATCCGGCCCGGCATAACAACGCAGGACATCGATGACTTCGTTCATCGCGATACTCTGGCTCGTGGCTGCAAGCCCGCGCCTCTTAACTATCGCGGTTTTCCCAAGAGCTGCTGCACATCAATCAATGAGGTCGTCTGCCACGGAATACCGGGTGCTCGGATTTTACGGGATGGCGACATCATTAATGTAGACGTTACGCATATTTACCGAGGCTACCATGGCGATACCTCAGCTACATTTTATGTAGGAACGCCCACGGAAAAGTCCATTCTGGTAACTGAGGTGGCAAGGCGGTCACTCGAGCTTGGAATCAGGCAGGTTCGGCCGGGGGCTAGGTTGGGGGATATCGGTGCCGCGATTCAGGAGTTTGCAGAATCAAATGGCTGCTCGGTTGTCCGCCAATTTGTTGGTCATGGAATCGGCCGCGGGTTCCATGAAGATCCTCAAGTGAGTCACGTCGGCCAATGGGGTCGCGGACCTCGGCTCAAAGCCGGTATGACTTTTACGATTGAGCCGATGATTAATTTAGGTGGTTGGGAGGTAAGAATTCTAGACGATGACTGGACTGCCGTGACAGAAGACGGAACGTTGTCCGCGCAATTTGAACATACGCTGCTGGTTACCACCACCGGATGTGAAATTCTTACTGCGCGATCGATGTGTCTGGCGGGAAGTGAAATATTCCCCGACTACTGGCAAGCAGACTAGTATTATGCTCGCCTGTCCGGCAGGAAAGAGGCCGTTCATTCGGTCAACTTGAATAACAAATGACAAAACATGTGCTGCATTGTTGTTCTGACCTTGACGGAACCCATTCGAGCCGGCTAGCTTGTCGGCTCAATAATGCAGGGGAATGCAGTCCCCTCTTCATGGACCATCCCCCCGAGTGGCTCACTCGTGGAAGCGGACGTTTCGGATGTCGTCTTTGACTAAGACAATCGCCAAGAAAACACGAAAGAAACCGGCTAACCGCTCTGTCAAAAAGGCAGCCGCGGGAGTTAGGACTAAATCCAAGGCAGCAACGAGTAAGGCGAAAAAACGGTCTCGTGATCGTCTTTCTGCCACGCGCAAGGATGACCCAAAGGCCAAGGGGCGACGCCCCATAACGGCGTCTAGGACAGGGAAGTCCACCCTTCGTAGGGAAAAATCCGCGCGCGCGTCGAGCAAAGCTAAAATTACTAAACGAGCCGCAAGCGCCAGTGGTTCTATTCACAGGGCAAAAGGCCAGCCCGCCAAAAAGACAAGGTCAAGCGATTTGGCCGCAAGTGCGTCGCGCCGGAAACGCGCCAAGACGCAACCCGGTTGAACGACCAAAAGTACCGGTAGTCTCGAAGACCCGTGTCAACAAACGTGGACGGCCGCCCAGAGAGCACCTGAAAAGCCTCCAGCTCAAGAATAAGTCGCAAGAGCGTAAAGAAACGGAGCGACTCAAAAAGCAACGAGCTAAAGAGCGGGAGAAACTAGCAAAACTTCGCGAGCAAGAGAAGCTTCGCAAGCGCAGAGATGTTGAGCAGACTCGAAAGCAGCGGGAGCAAGAACGCCTGCGCCGCCAACGCGAGCAAGAAGCTTTGCGCGGGCAGCGTGCCAAAGAACTGCAACAACGCGTCAAGGACGACGAAAAGCGAAAGAAGCAACAAGAGCGCGATTCAAAGCGACAAGCTGAGCTTCGAGCACGCGAAGAAGAACGTCATCGAGGGCAACTTCAACGCGAAGAGGCCAAACGCGCTAAGGAAGAAGAGCGGCAAAGGCAAAAGACCGAGCGCGAGGCCGAGCGTGAACAAGTTCGACGGCAAAAGGAAGAGGAGCGCGCAAAGCGCGACGCAGAGCGTGAAGCCTATCGAAAAGCCAAAGAGGCGGAACGTGAACGGCTCCGGGCGACGCGAGAGGCTCAAAAGCGCGCTCTTGAGGGACGAATCGCCGAAGCGACTAAAAATGCCAACAAATTGGGCGGCGGACGAAGCACGACGACCCGGTTCTACAGTCCTAACGCCATTCCTAATCAGTCGGGAACCACACGACGAGTATCAGACAACAGCGCTTCGCTGATGAGTTCCCCTTTGCCAAATGGTTTGCATCTGGTCGATCCCCAAGTTCAAACACACGAAGGTGTCTTACTAGGCAATGGAGCACTCGGTACGGGCGATGAAACGCCGCGAGTCCCAGCCCCGCCAGAGCGGCCACTACCCACCGCCGAAAGTGTCGAAGAGCGATTTCGAATTATCGAGGAGCGCTTGAAGGAGGCTCCCTCCGATTTTCGCCATGGCTATCAGGAAGCCTTGGATATGTCGTGGATCTATCACGACTCGGCCTTGGAAGGTGTCGTTTACACCTTTCAGGAATTGAGGGCAGCTATCGATCAGGGGACAGCTGCCGTTGCCGATTCAAGTTTGCAGCCAGTCGTCGAGGAGGTTCGACGACACAAGGCCGCGATTGACCTCGTTCGCGAGCTGGGAGAAAAGAAGCGTGCGCCCATCACGGTTGACGTCATTCGAAAAATATATTTGACGCTGCATCCCGAAGAAGGTGACCTAAAGACTGTCAAGTACCGTCGGGACATTCCACAGCACCGTTTGCATTTTCATGAATATGCTCATCCCGAGAAGATTCAGCACAAAGTTCGGCAAATAGTGGACTGGCTGAACGGACCAGAACCGAAGAAGCTCAAGAGTCCGATCCGGGTTGCGTCCCGCGCTCACTACGAATTGTTACGCGTATTCCCGTTTCAGAGTGACAGCGGGAAGGTAGCTCGACTCTTCATGAATCTGTTGCTTCTTCGAGCGGGACATCCACCGGCCATAGTTCATTCGACAGAACGACAGCGATACTATGAAGCCCTGCGAGGTGCGCTCCCAACGTTGATTCAGATGGTTACTGAATCGATATTGAATGGCCTCGTTAGTATCGAGAAGCTCCTCGACGACCAGGAGATTAAGATTCGAACGACCCCCTCGTGAGGGGCATTCTAGTCTTCGGATATTGCAGCGTCCCAGCCTGTTGCTTGCGTCAACTTTGCATAAGCCATGTTGAAGTCGAAAGTCGCAGACATCTGCGCGAAACGCTGCAGAGCGAATTCGCGCGCAGGGAGGACTAGATCCTCTTCATCCAGCGTGCCGACTTCAATACCTTGCTGCACCTTGATTAGCCACTGCTGCGCATAGCGTGCAGCACGAGACGTCGCGTCGAGCTTGGCACGGGCGCTTTCGACCTCTGAATATGCTTCCTCGACCTGTTGACCAACACCGCCAAGGGCGTACCTCTCTGTAGCTTCCATTTCACGAAGTTGAGCTGCCGCCTGATCTACTCGTGCAGCTTGCGGCAGAAAGTCGAGTTTGTAGCGCAGCACTATTCCGAAGCTGTAGTAAAGAAAATTGCCACCGTCTCGGACAAATGGGTTTGTTTGGTCCGTGACTTCTGGAGCATAGGACCATTTTACACCCAGGGCTAAGCCCAGGTCTGGCATGTACCGGGCACGTTCCAATCGAAGTTGTTCGCGACGCGCCGTGACGCCGGCGGCGGCCATATTTATCTCAGGACGAAACAGCCGCGCCGCTGCCAAGTAACTCGAAATCGGACCTAGCCCATGCGTGACCGGGCGTAACGGAACGTTTGGAATATCAAATGGAGTGGTCTGTCCCGTAAAGAATCGGAGACCCGCCATGGCTGAAGCCTCCTGCTTTCTGGCGTCTGCTGCGCGCACATCCAAATCTGCACGTTGTTCGCGTAACCTCAACAAATTGATGTCGTCCCCTTCACCACGAGCCGCGTCCTGTTCCATCTTTTCGATGTGCCCGTCAATCATGTCGGCGGCCTCGCGGATCAATGCCATGGCATCTCGCGAAAGTTGAATGGCGTAAAATGCCTTTCTCACGACAAGCCTTACGTCGTTGATCTCTTTTTTTACTTCATATTCGCCAGCTTTGGTTTGAGCTGCGAGGGCCCGCCAACCGTGGTCCAACTTTCCGAACGTATAGAGCGGCAGGACTCCGTCCACTCCAGTCTGCCAGGCAAGGGCCATGCTGGAGCTCAAGGTGACATCGGTATTCGGACTAAATGTCGATAGTCCACGCACTGTAGGTGCCAAGGCCAGCCCAGACGTCACGGTGAATTCCGAGAAAGGAGCAAACCACGCTTGTCGTTCTTGGGCGCTCTTACTGTCGAGGCGGGCATTGGCTTCAGATATTTTTGGGAAATTTCGTTCTGCAAGTTCCAGACAGCGACGCAATCCGAGAACCCGTGGGCCGCCCATCGGACGTATGTCGATTGAGTTTGTTGGCTGAGGAACTACGATATCCGAGTTCCCTAAGTTCGCTGGGCGCTGATCGCCAACAGCGTTCGTCGGAGCCGAGACCGAGTTCTGTGCACGGTTTTGAGCAACCGCCGCAGACGAGACGAGCCCAATCGAGAGACCAACTATTGTGACTGATTGCGTTCGAAACACGCGCGCCAGAGGAGCACCACGGACCATTGGAACCGTCATAACGCTACGGCAACCCGAGGCGTCGCGCTTGTATTTCACATAATCAGTCACTGAGCCCGAGGTTTAGCCTAGGACTTCTAGCGCAACAGGTCCGTGTTGAATTATTTTGGCTATTTGAACCAGATGCCCATATTTCGGCCAATTGCTCAAATCATCGGTTTGTCTCTAGTCTGGTTCCATCCCACCAGCTACGCCGACTCGTTTGGCGGCGCGACGAAAATTGGATCGGTCCAGACCAGCCTGCCGCGCGGCTTCACTGATGTTCCCGCCGGTTCTGCGCAGAACCGCATCGAAGTAGGCAGCCTCGAAGGTTTCAAGCGCCTGCTGTTTCGCATCGCGATAGGGCAAATCCAATAATCCGGACGGCAAGACGAGTCCATTCGATTCTGAATTTTGATGTTCGCTAGGCGCGTCACGGTGAGCTCGAAAAGATGGCAGAGTCTCGGCAAGTATTTCGTCGCCGCGACAAAATACCAACGCATATTCGATGGCGTTTTCGAGCTCGCGAACATTGCCGGGCCAAGGGTGAGATTCCAATATTTGCATTGCATCCGGAGAAATTTTTTGAACATTTCTTCCCGCGCGCGCCGCGTATTTGCGCAAGAAATGATACGCGAGCAGTGCAATATCATCCCTTCTCTCACGCAAGGGCGGCAGGAAGATCGCGACTACATTCAGGCGGTAAAATAAATCCTCCCTGAATGCTCCCTCTGAAATTCGATTTCGCAGGTCTACGTTGGTTGCAGCGACCACGCGCACGTTCAACAATTTTAGTTTCATTGGCTCCAACGCGTTTGATTTCACCTTCCTGCAGCACCCGCAACAATTTTACCTGAGCTAGGGGCGGTAGGTCTCCGACCTCGTCAAGAAAGATTGTCCCCGTGTTGGCGGTTTCGAACAATCCTTCCCGTGTGGCGGTCGCACCCGTGAATGCACCACGCACATGTCCGAACAGTTCACTCTCCACGAGATCTACGGGGATTGCAGAGCAATTGACCGCCACAAATGGCCGATCGGCGCGTGAAGAGTGTTGATGAATGGCCCGGGCCGTCAATTCCTTTCCCGTGCCGCTCTCTCCCAAAATCAATACAGTTGACGAAGTGGCGGCTACGCCCGTTGAAAGTCGATAAACTTCCTGCATGCGCGGAGAGTTCCCGATGAGCTCGCCAAATTTCTCCATTTGCTCGAGTCGCCGTTCGAGTTTGGCAGCATGATCGAGCAACCGGCGGCGCTCGGCGGCCTTCGCAACAGTCAGCACAACTTCGTCGTTTGACCGAAAGGGCTTTGTCAGAAAGTGGTAGGCGCCCGCTCTGACAGCGCGAACGGCTGTTTCAACGTCTCCAAACGCCGTCATCAGGATTACTTCCACACCGCTGTGATTCGCCTTGATGTGGTCTAGAAGTTCGAGACCATTGACGTGTGGCATCATTAAATCAATCAGAGCCACGTCAACATGCTGTTCCTTGAGCAGAGCAATAGCTGCAGCTCCGTCGTCGGCCGTAACAACTTGCATACCACGACTTAACAAGAGTCGGGCGAGACTTCGCCGAAGCGCAGGTTCGTCGTCAACAACGAGCACCTTTGCGGAAGCTTCCGCTTTGGTCGGCGGATATTCGCTGCTTCGCGTTCTGGCAGAAAGTGTCATGAGTTATTGCGTCGATCAGTCTCGGGAACTACATCACCCAGATTTAGCAGACTCGGAGCTCCAATTTCTACTACGACGTGATTATTCTGAGCAACTAGACTTGGAGCTTTGTCCGGTCGAAGCGTGGGATTTGCTTCGCGCTGCGGATCAAATACCGGGAGATCCTGTGGCATCGCATTCGTGGCTACCCGAGTCTCACCAGCGCCGGTCGTTATCTCCAATGTGGGCGAGCCCGCCATTGGCGTGTAGAGATACCCTTGTTGCTGGAATACACACAAACGATTACCTCCATCCCGCTTGGCTTGGTGTAGTGCTGCATCTGCTGCACGGAGCAGAGCATCCTTCGAGCGAACGTCGCGAGATGGGAAAAGTGCGACTCCCAATGACAGTGTCACCTTCGCATTTTGTTTGTCCCCAATTGCAAATGAGGCTTCCCCGACCTCACGCCAAATTCGCTCGGCAACAGTAACCGAACCCGCGAAATGCGTGCTCGGAAGAATTACAAGGAACTCATCGCCGCCAAAACGCGCCACCACATCGACATCGCGAACCGAGCGAAGCAGTACTTCAGCAACGGCGGCAAGCACCCGATCACCAAGTTCGCGACCGGCAAGATCATTGATCGCTTGTAAGCGATCCACGTCAACCACGATGCAGGCCAAGGGATCATGGTACCGCTCAGCGCGTTTGAATTCCTCACTCAGTCGATTGTGGAGATACCGGTAATTGAATAAGCCCGTTAGATCATCGTGGACACTGAGCCGTTCGAGTTTCGCACGTGCCCGTGCAACATGATCATGCAGCTGTTTGATACGCAGCATCGCTTCAACTCGCGCGAGCAGCTCACCTTCATCAAATGGCTTACAAACGTAGTCATCTGCGCCGATCTTGAGGCCCTCAACTCGACTTGCTGAATCGGTCTTAACCGTGACGAGGACGACAGGCAAAAAACTATCCGAGGTCATACTCTTGAGCAAGCGACACGCCTCGAGTCCGCTGAGGCGCGGCATCAAGATGTCGAGCAAGACCAAATCGATGCCACCTTGCCCGACGCGTTCCACCGCCGCCTGCCCATCGGCGAAAGCCTCAACGCGGTAGCCATGTGAACGAAGCATTCCCGCAAGCAAATCGCGAGTTAGACGATCATCTTCCGCGACGACGATCGTATACAAGTCAGGTTGCCGCATCGAAGGCGGCTCACTTAAGCTCGGTAGGTCATTATGTCCCACGTTGTATAGACTACCCGATGCGGCGGTTGGGCGTCAGTCGATCGTCATTGAGGCATCAAGTCAACCATTCCCCAAGCATCCCAGCCGGGTCGACCCAGACGTTCAGACACTATGGTTGAAATGGCCAAACAGCCGCAGGCGTGGCGATAGGAAATTCCCGCAAAATCATAGAGGACAGTCTGAGCATTCAAGTCTCCTCCCAATCCACCACTTACGGCCAGCCAATCCGTCGGGGCAACGGTAGACTCCGCCGCCGAGGTCCACCCACCTCGAGCCAGCCAATTTGAAACCCTTGGCACCCACGCCTCGTCCGAAATCCAACGTGCGGTAACAAAATCAGTCCCCGTTCTACCTTCGACTCTAAGTTTGAGGTCCACCCTTCCTGGATCGCCGATTCGAATTCGGCTTGAGGACAGCCACGCTCGACGCTCTTGCCATACGATATCGGATCCAACTGCCAACCATTTGCCCGATGCTCGCGATCGAAATGCGGTTGCGGCAGTTTGCCTTTCCGACGTGGCCACAAGACCAGCTCGCCACTCAGCGGAATATGCCGTTTCTGAGCTGGGCCGACCAACAATATTCAAGACGCCAACCTGGATAGTACCGGTGCGGGATGTTCCAATCGGTGCACTGTCAACGTTGTTCAGCCCAGTAGACGCCGTAAGCAGCGTAAATGGCTCAACCCAGTGGGTCCAAAGCGAAGTTGCTGAATGCCAACTCTTCGTGAGTGGTAAAGACATTCTCACTTCACCGCCGGTCAACGCTGAGCGCAAATTGTCGGTCTGCGTCTTTGTATACGCAAATCGCTCGTGCAACGATATTCGCCCCACGAATATCGATGGTCTCGCGTCAACCGAAATATCGCCGCCGTGGATCATCAACATAGACGATTCTTGATTGGTGGGTGACCAACTAGCAATCGTAGTCACCGATTCGATGTGCCCTATGCCACCCAACGAACTGCTTGCTCCTATTCGCATTTGCGGGCCCATGAGACCCGCCGAATCTATGGCTGTCGCGCGCCACGCGTCCATCCGCATTCCGACGGCAGCAAGGACTTGTCCTTGGGAGAATATTAACTCGGTGCGCACACGATCGCTTTGCTGCGCTGCCGCCTCGGCGGAAACAAATCCAATTCGCGCTCGAGCCCCACGCAGCAAGTCCGCAGACCAGTCGAAAGCGCTTTGCGCTAGGACGGTACTGCCGTGTGAATCAACCTCGACGAATGACGAATTAAACCTGTCCCAGCGCACCTGTGTGGTCGAGCGCGGAGTAGTAAGTTGTCCGCCCAGATCCCAACCCCCACGCAAATAGGCCCCGGCATTTACATCTAGCACCCAGGGATTGGACTGTTCGGTGCGCCGCAGTGGAACGTGAAAACCGGACCCAAACCACATCCCTTCACTCGCGCGCCACCCAAAATGCGGTGATATTATCCCGAGTCGGTTCGGCGAACGAAGCCAGAGGACGGGCGTATAGAAAATTGGAACACCCCCAGCACGGACCACGGCGTTCTTAATTATGAGATCCGTAGGCGGGGCCACGGTTGCCTCCGTGAATGCCACGGAGACGGGAGACTCGGGGCAAGGACAAAACGCCACGAGCCCAGGCCCCTGCACGAATACTCCCGCAGGCGTCCGATTCAGCGTCAACCTGTCGGCCGTCAGACGATAACGGTGGACGGCGACTTCAACGGAATCGCAAAGCGTGAGCGTTGAAAGCGGACCCTCAATTGTCACCTGGCCAGCTTTGAATGTTATGTCGTGGGTCGGAGGCGGGTTACTCCTAGGAGTATCAGGAGCACATATGGCCGCTCGTGCAGCCAAAATAACAACTGGAAATGTACTTATTAGCCCAAGAACCCTAGTCCACCGTCGTGGCTGCGCGTCGAGGACCCTCGCGTTTTGTCTATAACCGAGGTCCAATTCCACTCTGTGGTGCCGCCGGATTGTTCCTGGGGCTGCGCGATCTACCCGTCGCTCGCGACTTGGCTCGTGACTTCTTCGGTTGCGCATCCGTTGCAGCGGAAGGCTTTTGGAGTGACTTCGGTAATACAACTACCAAAATTGCACCTCCTCCAGAGTCGTCTCTAATCGAGTACAAGGGCGTAACCGACTCCCTTAAATCCACAACGAGGCGCGCTCCCTTCTTTTGCGAAATCAACTTGGCATTTCGGAGTGGCGTAACAAAATGTGTCGTAATCAGCGGATTCATATCATTCGCAACGGCCACTTGTACGTTGGGTAGGTCATACGTGAACCGTCGACGATTGCCTTGCACTATTACGTCCACTTTTCGTGACAATTGAACCGTCAGGCGACTAGTGCCATCAGGAACTATCGCAAACTCGGGCCCCTTGGCTTGAGTTAAATTGGGGTTCACTTTTGTCGAATGCAATTTACGATTCTTGGCCCTTCGCTGTTTATCGCGCCAACTGTACCCAGCTTCGGCCCCGTCGGAGTTGGTCCCCGCTGACAGCTGCTGCTTGGAGGCGTCGGGGCCCGCTGATTGTGCACCCTCCTTCGATCCCGTTGAGGTCGAGGTATCTATTGGTCCCGAAGAGCTCAAGGTGACTGAAGCGGCGGCCGCGGGGCCAACCGGTGGGGATTGGGCTAAGCCGGATGTCGCTGCAGTAAGAATTTCACCAGTCGCAAAGGCGAGCATGGCGGTCTTGAGGCGTCTCATCTCGTTCATTGGAGCACAATCCGCGACCAACGGGCAAACGGTTGGCAAGCCAGCCGGCAATAATCTCCTCCAAAGTAAAGCATTGCGACCACGTTTCACTGGCGCCGTACTACGATCCCCAACCATGGACGCCACGGTACCCACGGCTGAACTGGCGGCATTGCTTGGACGCGGAACCCACTTCGAGGGAAAGCTTCACTTCGAAGGTCGTGTTCGTATCGACGGTAGCTTCAAGGGTCAGATTCTCAGTGATGACACCTTGGTAATCGGAGATGGTGCCGATATCGATGCCGAAGTCGTCGTAAACACGTTAATCATTCGGGGTGGCAAGGTTCACGGTCAACTCCGGGCTCGCAATTGCATCGAGCTTCATGTACCCGCCGAAGTATCCGGGTCGCTGCATGCCCCTGAGATATTTATGGATAAAGGCGTACAGTTCTCCGGAACTTGCACGATGGCACCCTTGGATGAGGGCTTGTAGTCAATTGCCCCTAATGGTCGAACCCAAGATTCTGGTAACGGATTCGGTTTTCGCCGATTAAGAACCTATCGGATTACTCGAGCCGGCCAGCGGACAGACAAACGAAGTGAACATGCGTAGGCGCAACGTCGTGTTACACTCGCTGGCGCAACACGTGATGTTGCACCCTAATCTCAGCTCGATATTCCGAATAATTCACCAGTTCTTAGACAATTCTGCCTTTTCTTAGACAATTCTGCCTTCCACAAAGCCAGGCATGATTCGTGCTCAACGAGTATCCGGAATCAAATTCCGCGATTCACTTGGATCGAAATCGAGGTGCCCATGTATCGCCGCCGCGTCTCCTTACTGTTTGGATTCTTGATCGCCACTTGCTGCATAGGGCCGGAAACTCTGGCCCTCGCTGGACCCAAGACGGCCACCAAAGCACAACGGTTCACGGTTAGAACACCTTACAGCAGCATCGAAGCAGGGGCCGCTCGTATCGATGTGGCTGCGCCGTCTCAACAAGTTTCGGAGATTGTGCTCGATTTCGGCAACTACACCAAGCTCACCGATCGCTTCGATAAGTCGCGAGTGATTGGGCATACTGGGGCCAATACCGACGTCTACCTTCAGGTTCCAATCCTCAAGGGCGCGGCAAAAATCTGGGCCGTCGTACGTTTCGAACCCTTTCGAACGAACAATGGCGAACAAGTTCTTAGCGGCCACTTGATCAAAGGGAATGTTGATAGGCTCGATGCCACTTGGAGAATTCGCAGCATTGGCGATAAACAATCTCACGTGGAACTTGAGCTCTTGATCGTGCCCAAATTGCCTGTCCCTGGCTCCATCGTGACGGGCGAAGTCGCATACGCGGCCGACAAGGCGGTAACTGGAGTCCGGGATCGCGCCGAACTCGGTAAGTAGCAATATCAATTCGTGGACCTCGCGACCCGAATCGATTAGATATTTCCGATTCCTGTTTTGACGGCACGCGCAACGCCAGTTGGCCCATTTCGAATTGGCAACTATTCGATAGCAATAGTTCTGATGGCGGTGGCTTGCACGCGGCCTTCCAAGAAGCACTCGCCGGCAGAGCCTGTACAATTGCTCGAAAAACAAATCGAAACTCAGCCAAAGAGCGCTCGAATCGCACCGCCAGCAAGTGGCTCTGAACTTCAAGACTTCGACGAGCATCATTCCGCAACCTGCCTGGATTCGGTAAGCAAACTACTAGAATCCGAAGCATGGATTGCCGCAGCGGCCGGAGCCTGCCACCCAGGCTCCAAAAGGCTCGGCGACGGGATCTCGAAAGCTACCGACGCTGATGGCCAAATCACATTCGCAATTCCAATGGTAAAGAGGGAACGTTGCTGGTCGGCATTCGCGGTCGTCGATCAGAGCTTGCTGCCCGCGCAGGTCGAGATCGTCGAAAAGGAAGGATCGATTTACTCTTTGGGAGCGCTTACGACAGTGCGAAGCGTGATCCCCCAATTTGGCCCCTTTTGCGCCCTGCAAAGTGACTTCGACTCAGTGCGCATCCGGTCAGTCCGTGGCGCGTACGGCAATGCGTCACTAACGTTCTTCGCATTCGACTAACCAGTTGCGCGTCAAGGCTCGACCGCATCGGTCGGTAGCAGGGCTAATAGGGCATCTGAAATCCATCGCTTTGCAAGTGGCCCATCGGCGACACCGAAATACCAATCGGACAAAGATGGGTTCGAACCCCAATTAGTGACTCGGTGAAAATTTTGGGGTCGGGTTAAGTCAACCGTCCTAAGCGCTTGCAATCGACGAAACGCTCGGATATTCAGACCCGATTTCCGTGTACCAAATCGAAGCGTACCGTGGCCAAGTCCATAACCCAATACTTACTGACCGGCCGCATCGACCTTAGCAACATGAACACGTGCCCACGGGCGTTCTCTGACTACACTATACGCAATCATCGTTTATCGCAGCCCGCTCGTCGTTCCGAAACTCGGATGGTCAAGCGGCCCTGCTCAACCGCGCGACCGAGGACCCTCAGATGAGCCTCCCTCCCAGGTCTGGACTGTACGACCCCCAATTCGAACACGACGCTTGTGGCATTGGATTCGTGGCAAGCCTCAAAGGCACACCCACGCACGCGATAGTTCGCAAGGGAGTAGAGATCCTCCTTAATCTCGTGCATCGAGGTGCATGCGGATGTGACCCACTCACGGGCGATGGGGCAGGTCTCCTGCTTCAGATACCGCATGCTTTCTTTCAACGAGAAGCTGACGCACTTGGCTTTGAATTACCGGAATTGGGACAATACGGCGCCGGCCTCGTGTTTCTGCCACGCGACCGAGTCGCTCAAGCACGCTGTCGTCAAGTCTTGGAGGACAAGATCATCGGAACCGGACAGCGCCTACTTGGTTGGCGCAGAGTGCCGGTTGACGAGAATGCACTAGGTCCCATGGCGCGTCAAAGTGCGCCGATCATCGAACAGGTCTTCGTGGGCGCGGAAGCGGTTTCACCCGTCGTATTTGAGCGCAAACTCTTCGTTATCCGCAAATGGGCAGAACGCACGATTCGCGAGAGTAACATCCCAGCGAAGGATTCATTTTACATTCCGAGTCTGTCATCCAGAACCTTGGTCTATAAAGGCCTGTTACTTGCCGAACAGTTAACCCGTTTCTATCGCGATCTCGACGACCCATCGCTTACCAGCGCCTTGGCCATGGTGCACCAGCGCTTCAGCACGAATACGTTTCCCACCTGGCAACTCGCGCAGCCCTTTCGCGTACTTTGCCACAACGGTGAAATCAATACAGTCCGAGGGAATTCCGCGTGGATGTTTGCACGCGAACAAATGTTCGACAGTCAAGTCTTCGGTGAAGATGTCCGCCACATTTTGCCCACCATCGCGCCAGGCGGGAGTGATTCCGCGACTCTAGATAACGTGGCAGAAATGCTACTCCAAGCGGGACGGTCGCTGCCTCACGTATTGATGATGCTCGTGCCGGAGGCATGGCAAAACGACGAGTTGATGCCGCAGCACAAGCGAGACTTTTACGCTTACCATTCTTGCCTCGTAGAACCATGGGATGGTCCGGCGGCATTGGCTTTTACCGACGGGCGGCAAATCGGTGGAATCTTAGACAGAAACGGGCTTAGACCTGCGAGGTGGACCGTCACGAAGGACGGTCTCGTCATATTGGGTTCAGAAACGGGCGTGCTCGATTTTCCACCCGAGCAGGTTGAACGCCGTGGGCGACTAGAACCCGGTAAAATGTTTTTGATCGATATTGAAAAAGGGCGAATCATCGAGGATTTAGAGATTAAGGAGGATCTGGCGCGCCGTCAGCCATACGGGAAATGGATTCGCGAAAATGCCACTCAACTGACTGAGCTACCCGAACGCCTTGCAATTCAGGCACCCACTTCTTCGGATGAACTCATCCTCCGACAACGGATGTTCGGATATACCCAAGAAGAACTTACGCTGTTGCTGATGCCCATGGCAAAAACGGGCCAAGAAGCAGTCGGTTCAATGGGTACGGATACACCCCTGGCAGTTTTGAGTGACGGCCCGCAATTGCTGTTTAACTACTTCAAACAGCATTTTGCTCAAGTTACCAACCCCGCAATTGATCCGATTCGCGAGGAACTCGTAATGAGTCTCGAGAATTATTTGGGTGGCGAGAGCAATATACTGTTCGAAATGCCCAGTCAAGCGAGAATGCTTCATCTGGCACAGCCCATATTGACCAATGTCGATATGGCCAAACTGCGTTTTGGACACGCGGAAACCATTGGAACCCCGGCTACCATCCCAATGGTATTTCCAATCGCCGAAGGCGGGTCAGGGCTAAAAGCTGGTCTCGACGAGATGTGCCGACAAGCGTCGTTGGCGCTGCTCAATGGCCATAGCCTGCTCATTCTGACTGATCGGGTCGCAACCGAGTACCAGGCGCCAATCCCTAGCTTACTGGCCACGGCTGCATTACATCACCACTTGATGCGAAACGGTGCCCGCATGCGCTGCGGAATCGTTGTGGAAACGGGCGAATGCCGAGAAGTGCACCATTTCTGCCTTTTGATTGGTTATGGTGCAGGGGCGGTCAATCCGTACGTGGCGCTCGACACAATTAGCCAGCTGGCACGAACAGGACAATTATCAGGACTCACTGATCCGGAACTGGCACGAAAGAAATACATCAAGGCTGTCGGCAAGGGGTTGCTCAAGGTGATGAGCAAGATGGGCATTAGCACCTTGCAAAGCTATCATGGCGCTCAAATTTTCGAGGCAATAGGGCTATCACCCGATATTGTCGAACGATATTTTACTGGTACGGTCTCGAGAATCTCGGGCATTGACCTCGATGTCATCGCACAGGAAACCGCAATGCGTCACCGAGCCGCATTTCCAACTCGAATTGCTCGCAGCCGCACGTTGGATATCGGTAGCCAGTATCACTATCGTGCTCAAGGTGAACGGCACCTCTGGAACCCTGCCACGATATCGACGCTACAAAAAGCGGTAAGATTGGAAGACGCGACGAGTTACGCGGAGTATTCAAGAATCATCAATGAACAATCGGATGGACCAATAACGCTCCGCAGCTTATGGGAATTGCCTCGCGATGGGCATTCAGTTCCAATCGAGGAAGTCGAACCGGCAGCTGAAATAGTGAAGCGCTTTTCGACTGGCGCGATGAGCTTCGGCTCAATCAGTCGCGAAGCACATGAAAACCTTGCAATAGCAATGAATCGAATAGGGGGCCGGAGCAACACTGGCGAAGGCGGCGAGGATCCGGAACGATTCAAATTACTCCCCAACGGTGACTCAAGGCGTAGTGCGATTAAGCAAGTGGCATCCGGTCGATTTGGAGTCACGACCCATTACCTGATCAATGCCGACGACCTTCAAATCAAAATTGCTCAGGGAGCTAAGCCCGGTGAGGGGGGGCAATTACCGGGGCATAAAGTAGATGCAACAATTGCAAAGACGCGTTACTCGATGCCCGGCGTGACGCTCATATCCCCGCCCCCTCATCATGACATTTACTCAATTGAGGACTTGGCTCAGCTAATATTCGATCTGAAGAACGTAAATCCGCGCGCTCGAATTAGCGTCAAACTCGTGGCGTTGGCCGGCGTAGGTACGGTCGCCGCCGGTGTCGCAAAAGCCCACGCCGATGTAATTTTAATCTCGGGTTACGACGGTGGGACTGGCGCATCGCCACAAACTTCAATCAAGCATGCGGGAATTCCCTGGGAGTTGGGGGTTGCCGAGACACATCAAGTTCTCGTAAAGAACGACCTTCGAAGTCGCGTGGTGTTGCAGACGGACGGACAGATTAGAACTGGTCGCGACGTTCTGATAGCAGCCCTGTTAGGCGCAGAAGAATTTGGTTTTGCCACAGCGCCACTCGTTGCATCGGGATGTATCTTGATGCGCAAGTGCCACCTGAACACCTGCCCCGTCGGAATTGCTACTCAAGACCCCCGCTTGCGCGCCAAATTTGCCGGGAAGCCCGAGCATGTAATTCGCTTCATGTTTTACGTCGCCGAAGAGGTTCGCCAACTCATGGCGGGTCTCGGCTTTCGCAAGCTTGAGGAAGCAATTGGCAGAGCCGACAAGATTGGGCTTCGGGATGCCTCAAAATATTGGAAGGCTTCGCGTCTGGATTTTTCAGATGTCCTCAAGCCCGCTGACGTCATGCCGGGCGTTGGCGTTTACAAGATGCGCGAACAAGAACATGGGTTGGAAACAGCCCTCGACCATGAATTGATCGAACTGTGCAAACCCACGCTTGTCACCGGCGAGAAATGTAAGCATTCGCTCACGATTAGGAACGTGCATCGCACCGTTGGCGCTATGCTAGCCGGGGAAGTTGCGCGCCGCTTCGGAGAATCCGGGCTACCTGACGGGACAATTCAACTTCAATTCCAAGGTTCAGCTGGCCAAAGTTTCGGTGCTTTTGCAACTCACGGAATGGAACTTTCGCTGGAGGGCGATGCCAATGATTACGTGGGTAAAGGGCTAAGCGGCGGAACTCTGTCAGTGCGGTTTCCTTCTGCCGTTACTTTTGCGCCCGATGAGAACATCCTGGTTGGAAATACCGTTCTGTACGGCGCCACCGCAGGCAAAGCCTTCTTCGGAGGCATGGCTGGCGAACGTTTCGCGGTCAGAAACAGTGGTGCCGTCGCAGTTGTCGAAGGCGTTGGCGATCACGGTTGCGAGTACATGACTGGAGGTCGAGTCATCGTCATCGGAAGAACCGGCCGAAACTTCGCGGCGGGTATGAGTGGTGGTTACGCCTATATCCTCGACGAACATTTGAATTTCAGCAAGCTATGTAATCTCGAAATGGTGAACCTTGAATCGCTTGAGGCCGAAGACTGCGAGTATTTACACGACCTATTGGTGGAGCATGTGGAGCGAACGGACAGTAGAAAGGCCCGTGTTCTATTAGGCGATTGGCCCAGCTCAGTCGCGCGATTCGTAAAGGTTGTTCCAGTAGAGTATCGAAGGGTCTTGGAATCAATGCGCGCTCAGCCAACGGCGGCGGAATGAGACGTGCAGTTGACATGATTGGACTTCGAGATGAGAATCTCGAATGTCAAACTAGTTATAGTGCCGTCTATTCCAAACTAAGCAGGAGCAGTCGTGGGTAGGATTACCGGGTTTCTCGAATTTGAGCGCGAAGAAGTAGCTAGACGCAACGTATCCGAGCGAGTCAAGGACTGGCATGAGTTCGAGTTGCCCGTAATTCAAGAGCAGCTGACACGCCAGGGCGCACGCTGCATGGATTGTGGCATTCCATTTTGCAATGCCGGTTGTCCACTTGGCAATCTAATTCCCGATTGGAATGATCACGCTTATAGAGGAGCGTATCAAGCCGCGATTGAATCTCTACATTCAACCAACAATTTCCCCGAAATTACCGGGCGTGTCTGTCCGGCGCCCTGTGAGGCGGCCTGTACCCTTGGGATCAATGAGAATCCGGTAAGTATCAAACAGATCGAACATTCGATTGCCGATCGTGCTTTTGATGAAGGCTGGGTCGTCTCGGTGCCTCCCCGAATCAGAACCGGCAAAAAGGTTGCAATCGTTGGATCAGGACCAGCTGGTCTTGCTGCCGCTCAACAACTTAACCGAGTCGGACATTCCGTTACCGTATTCGAGAAATCGGATCGAATTGGCGGTCTTTTGACGTATGGCATTCCCGACTTCAAACTTGATAAGACAATAGTCAATCGACGGGTCAAGCAATTGGAACAGGAAGGAGTGGAGTTTCGTGCGAACATCGATATAGGCGTCGATTTGTCATCGGAGGAACTCCTAAGAAACTTCCACGCTGTATGCCTCGCTATCGGGTCCAGAACGCCGCGTGATTTGGAGGTTGCGGGCCGCGAATTGCGAGGAATTCACTTTGCGATGGATTTTCTCGAACAGCAAAACCGGCGCAACTCTGGGGACCCAATTGAGGATGACACGTCAATTCTCGCAGCAGGTAAGCATGTTGTCGTGATAGGCGGCGGAGACACCGGGAGCGATTGTATTGGCACCTCGCATAGACAAGGGGCCAAGAGCGTGACCAATTTCGAGATTATGCCGCGTCCGCCCGACACGCGTGCGGAGTCCACACCCTGGCCTCAGTGGCCGCTGATGATGCGCACATCGAGCTCCCACGAGGAAGGCGGACGTCGCGAATTCGCAGTAATGACCGACCGCTTCAGCGGCCACGAGGGTCGCGTGTCCAAATTGCACGCCGTACGTATTACGTTCACCGAAGGGCGCCCCTCGAGGGTTCCGGGCACAGAGTTTGAAGTTGACGCCGATCTCGTTTTGCTCGCAATGGGCTTTCTGCACCCAGAGCCCGCCGGGCTACTAGATAGCCTAGGTGCATTGAAGGATAATCGAGGAAACCTAAAGGTTGACCGCCATATGATGACGTCTGTTCCAGGCGTATTTGCGGCAGGTGATTGTCAACGGGGTCAATCACTTGTCGTCTGGGCAATTGCGGACGGCCGTCGCGCAGCCCGTGGAATAGACGTCTATCTGACTGGTGGCACTGAGCTCCCATAAGCCACAGACGAACGGCAACTAGCACAGCGCCCTAATATTGCCCTGCAGCAGACCTCGCCTTCGGCGGAAACATCGACTTTTTGGCTAGCCCCCTGACTTCAAGCTTGGCGGGGTTCCGAGTGCTGAGAAACATTGGAGCCCTGCTGGCGGAAGCCAGCCAATATGCTTTCGCGGACGGATTCAGCGAATTTGCTTCGATCTTTGCGCGTGAAATTCGCGGCACTAATTGGTGCGCCAACCCTGACACTAACTTCTACGCTCTTGACGAATTGGAGCGCTTTAGCCGGGAGAATGTTGCGGGTACCGTCAATTGTGATTGGCAGGATTGGAACCTTCGCGGTGGAGGCCAGGAGAAATCCACCGGACTTGAATGGCAGCAATTCGCCGTCTTTGCTTCGTGTGCCTTCAGGCGCGATCCATATGTTGACTCCGCGTGACAGCGCGTCTTGCGCAAGGCGGAGATCTTGCATCGCGCGTTCACGCTGACCACGATGAACAGGAACGAATCCGGCGGATCGCATAGCCTGCGACCAAATTGGTACTTTGAACAGTTCGGCTTTGGCTACCATGCGCAACCGCAGCGGCAATGCCGTGATCAAAGTTGGGATGTCATAGAGTGATTGATGATTGCTCATCACCACATAGGTCTTGCCGGGTTGAATGTTATCGAGTCCAGATATCTTGAGTCGAACATCTACCTGATCCAGCAATCGCCTTGACCAAGCTCGTACTATTTCGTCCCCTCGGTCGAGCGATAGTTGACCACGTACCGAGTCTGCGATAGTGATGCTGCTCCAGACGCCTGTCGTAAGAATCGCGCGCAAAATGATGATGGCGTTCATTTGTTTACAGTAATGCCAAATTAAAAATACAAGCGCTTACACCTACACACTTGCCGACGCATAATACGCTTGCTTTCGCAATATGATTTCCGAGGGACTAGTGGCAATCAATCCTTAAGTACCGTTCTCATGCTGGCCGTTACTCACCATAGATTCTCCCTCAAATGCGTGGTAGAAAAAGAGATTCCGGCGGTCTACTAGCCCGCCGGTCGAGGGCACATGAACGTTGCGTGCGGTGCCTGTCCGGCAAAATATGTGATCCCGGACGAGAAAGTCCTAGGACGAAAAGTCCGAATTCCCTGCAAACGGTGCGGTGCTGCCATCATTATTGATGGCACCTCGACTGCTGCAATCAGCGTTAACGTCGGTTCTCCTTCCGACGACCAGGTTCCCCCTGCTGCATTTGCCCCCGTCCCCCGCGCAGGGGAGAAGCCAAAGTCAGCGCCGGTCGCTAACGTGGAGACACGGGTCGGAACCTTGTCCAACGCGGATCGTCCACCGGTGGCTCATCAACAGGCTGTTCGGCCTCAGCGCGCTATTCGGCAAACTATCATCGGCGTCGCGGCGCCGGCTAACGCGCCCGAGTCTGCCCCGGTGCGCCCTGTGCCAATTCGACGTCCGACTCCGATTTATGTCCGCTCGCCCAACGTGACAACACAAGCTGCCCCGATTCCGCCCGAACAGCCCACCACGACAGCCCCCGGTAAGGTCCGAAGTTTACGGCGAACAATGCTGGGAGGACTGGATGGTGATGAGTCCGGTGCAGACGGTCCTGCAACTGGTTTGCCGAATGCCCCGAAGGCGGAAACATTGCCCATCGCGGGACCTGTCACGAAGGTTCGCAGTCGGGATATCAAACAAACGATAATTGGTGGTCTTGAGGCACCTGCCGGGAGCGCACCTGGTGCCGATGGAACGCGAAAGCGGCCCATTCCGAAACAAGATACTCCGCCCGGAACTTGGATGGCGATTCTGACGGATGGGAAGACGCTTCGAATTACCGAGAACGAGTTGCCGCGCGCGCTAAGCAAAAACTTTGTGAATGCTGACACCCTTTTTTGGCGATCGGGAATGTCGGGGTGGTTGCCCTTGCGGGAGGTTTCCGTTCTGAAATCTCACGTAAATAGGTCGTCAGTGCAGCCCCTGCCTAAGACACAAGCGACAGGCAGCCGCGCACCGAATCCAGCGCCTAAGGCTCAGCCGTCGCAACCGGCACCAGTGCCAAGTTTTTCTCGGCCGCCAATAGCGGCTCGATTGCCCGCTCCAAACGCAGCTGCATCGAATCGTTCTGGCGGGAGCACTCGAGTGACAGCATCAACCGTTGCCTCGCAACTCGAGTCTTCACCGTTCACTCCTTCGGCCGCGAAAATGTCGCGCGGTCCGGCCTCAGTATCAGCGAGAAGCAGCTCACCAACGTTGGAATTGGTCGAACTCGACGACGACGACGACATCGCGAAGCTGGTCTCTTCTCGATCGACTTCTTCAACTACAAGTTCAGACAGACTTGATGAACTCCACCGGCTTGCAGCGTCGGGAAATTCCGCATCGCAAAGGTCTGGTTCCAATGCTCCTTCGGGAGGCCCGGCCAAACCCGTGGCACCTACGACGACGAAATCGAGCCAGCCAAACCTCACCAGTGATGCAAGCGCGGGTGTCCAACAAACTATCGAGATCCCCCCTCCGATTGCCCGCCGACGGAAGTCAAAAGTACCAAGGATTTTGCTCGTTACATGTCTCTTCGTCGCAGGCTTGCTGGCATCTTGTATTGCCCGTCAGCCTCGTCCTCTCTACGACTATTTTCACAAGCGCGGTTGGGATCGCGGATTTGACGCAATATCCAAACCATCACTTAAACCGTTCCATCGTTAGTCACTTCCTGAGGTCTTCGATCGATTAGTACGTGCGTTCACCGCATGCGAGCCAATCCAACCCCGCATAATGCTGCAAACATTGTATAGAGCAATCGATGCTTGGGCTCATGGGTGTATATTTACGATTGTCCCCTCTTCAAAGGCGTTGCCAGCAGTGACAGAATGCCAATGTTCGGGGACCTGCGGGCTAGCCCATTGAAATACGATTCGGGCATCGATTGGAGCAAGATTGACGCACCCGTGTGAACGAGCCCGCCCGAAATCATCGTGCCAATACGCTCCGTGTAGTGCGTAACCACCCTTGAAGTACATCACCCACGGAACATCTCGCAGCTCAAATTCCTCGTCCGCTATATTCGAATCCATCGTCGAGGTCACGTGCTTCTGATAAATCCGAAAAGTTCCTTGCGGCGTGCTCCGAGTTTGTTGTGGATCACCGAGACCATCTCGACCAGTCGATACAAGTGTCACGTAGATGGGTCGTTGCCCCTCCCAAAGAACCATCACTTGATTTGTAATTCCGACATCAATCCATCGGTTGCTCCGTGAAGCCCACGCCGGCATTGCACTTGGGCTTGCGGCAATCCAAAGGTCTGCACTATCGAGCCATCTGCTGTTTCGAGTCTGTACCATTCGGCGACCGTGTAGCTCGCTGATCGTTCCGGAAAGCGCAATGAATTGTCGCGGAGAAAGGGCTTCGCCTTCCTTGGCTCGCCCATTGTCAAAATCCCAATAGCGAGCCTTTGTCGAACGGGCAAAGGCAACCGGAAGCCCGACCATTCGAATATCTTCACCGTGAAATGGCGAACCTGAACTTGCCTTGATCTTGTCTGCCGGAACTAGTCGGGCGTCTGTGGTAATGGCAAAGCGTCGATTTTGCGCCTGCTCGCTGGCAGTAAACGTACCAATCAATGCCACGCCGGAGTGCCGCTTGACGCGATCGGCAATCGCGGCAAAGGGAGGTGCTTTGAAATTTGACAGATTTGGAATTTGTCGTTGCGGCACGAGCCACCAAGGAACTCGGTCGTCACCATTGCCCCCGTATCGCTCATTTGGACTTTGTGACAGAGGACCCTTAGGTATACTTCCAATTGCAAGTCCCTCGCGATCTAGTGCGATGTCGTTGGCCCCAATGTCCACGATGTCCCAGGCAGACTCAAACTTCTTCCAGTTTCTCAAGTGGCGTTCGAGCCTCATCTCGAACCTAAACTGTTCATCCTTGGACGGAACCTTCAGATAGTACGGAGCGATCGACCTGAGAAATCCGTAGTGATACGGCATGGGTCGGGATCGGTCCGGCTCGACGGCGATCGCGCGAGCTATTGAATTCTGGAGTTCCGTTGACGCCTCACTACCAGCGCAAACAAAACCAACTGGTCGAACTGCGTACCAGCCACCGGCGCATTCGCGAGACGTGACGGGTTGATCGGATCGAGACACGCGGGCGCCGACCCGCAACAGACCCACAATGTCCGAAGCCTTATCAGGCCGAGCGCGCACTGGTACTGCCATGGCCAATGGTGCCAACTTTGGGCCGTCCGCTGCTGGGATGGGAAACGTTGCTGCGCCAAGCTCTGGTTTCCAAGCTAGAGCGGGGTTTGGGGCCACTTGAATATTAGCGGGAGGTCTGTTTCTATCCGTGCCCGTTTGATGACCGCACGCCATCCCCAGCAGGCCCGAGGAACTGACGAACAGAACGAGCGCAAGGCGATCGCCGACACCGTCCAATAACATGAAAGACGGAATGCCGAATCTTTGGGCACAGGAGCAAGAAATTGACCAAAATAGACCGGTGGCCCGGTTGCCCGGAATGGCTTACGGGAGCTCGTGGCTGAAATCGGGTATATCGTTTGACCACTACAATTCACTGGAGATTCACGCCGTGAAGATCAAGTTGTTAGATTCCACTCTATTTCTTGGCATATTCATCGCCGCAACCGGATGTGTTGTCGAGATGCATCCAGCCGATAGCAGTCCTTCCCCCTCCGCAATGCAGGCAAGTGCTGGCGGAACTCCAGCGACGGCTCAGCCCGTACAAATTGTCTCGGGCCCATCTGGCATTAGTCCGCCTGTTCGCAGCGCACAACCAACCACGACAACGCCATCATCCACCTCGACTATCCCAGCTACCGACAGTGCGAGTAGCACGACGCCAACTAGTGTTTCGGCAGGCGGTACCGGAGCCACATTGAGGTAGCCAGAGAACCTTTGCTGTTCACTGTCACCATTTGCTTCTCGGGGATCTCAGCTTTCCGATCACTGGAACTAACCCGTGCGTTTCAAAGTTACTCATGAAATTCGATGACTCAACCATAATTCCAGCTTCGCCCAATAATTTGCCTACGCCCAGCGAGACGCCTGCATCACCGCAATGTAATCGCATCGATCAAATTGACAAACAGATCATGGCGCTTTTGGCCGAGCGTACCGATTTGTCCTTTGATATCGCGAGCAACCTTGGAGAACAGAGCAAGGCCTACTTCTCACCCGCCAAGGATCAGCAACGGCTTATGGAACTCCAACAACATTGGAGTGAGTACCACGATTCAAAACTTCCACGCCTGGGACTGAATCACGTATTTCGCGAAATATTCAGCGTTTGCTCATCTGTCAACAACCCCTTACGAATAGCATACATGGGGCCTCCTGGAACCTTTTCACACCTGGCTGCGATTCAGGCATTCGGGTCATCGCCGCTTCATGTTGAATGCAGTACCATAGCCAACGTATTTAACTCGGTTGAACGAGCTGAAGCTGACTTCGGCATAGTCCCAATAGAGAACTCGATAGAGGGCGGCGTGACGCACACACATGACTGCTTGCTTAAGGCAAATCTACTCATCTGTAGCGAACTCGTGCTCGACGTGCGACTATGTCTCGCGTCTGTTCAGAGTGACCTCACTCAAATCACTCGGGTATATTCCCACCCTCAGCCCCTTGCCCAAAGTCGCGTTTGGCTTGCTACTCACCTTCCACGCGCACAATTGGTCCCAGCCACCAGCACTTCGGTGGCAGCGCAACAGGCCGCCGCGGATCGAGAATCGGCAGCAATCGCCAGCACCTTGGGCGCGGAGCTCAGCGGTCTCCAGATTGTTGCTGAAGGAATTGAAGATGCCACGGACAATGCCACTAGATTTGTGACTATTGCAACCGAGGACGCGAGTCCTACGGGTCAAGATAAGACTAGTGTTGTGTTTTCAACTCCAGATGAACGCGGAGCACTCATGCAAGTTCTCTCCATCTTTGATTCCGAGGGGCTAAATTTGTCACGTATCGAATCCCGCCCCGACAAAATGCGGAGGTGGGAATACGTGTTTTTTACCGATATTGCGGGTCATCGGAGTGAGGCCAGAATGCAGCGAGCTCTTAAGCGAATTCAGAGCCAATGCCAAATGGTTCAAATCCTGGGAAGTTATCCGCAGAGTGTTCTGCCCATTCGGGCTGTCCGTTAGTCAAACGTTGGCCAACGCAACACCTTATGACCAAACATTCGCACTGCACTTTTATCTGTTTCGTCTACTAATTCAAGTACATCAATGTCACGTAGCTCGGCGAGTGCGGCGGCGATTCTAGGCAAGTGAGCAGGTCGCACATTCGGAACACTTATCCCCGCTAGTCCAATAGCGGGAGCATCGGTTTCCAATGCAATTGCATGCAGCGGCAATCGCCGCGCCAGCTTATGAACCCGACTTGCATTGGGGCGCGTGACCGCGCCACCTAGACCAATTAGCCAGCCCCTGTCTACGAACAATTTCGCCTGCTCGTAGCTCCCTCCGAACGCGTGCATTACCCCCCGAACGGCAGGGTACGCGCGAACGATATCGAAAACAGCTGTCACTGCGCGTCGAGAGTGTACGGTTACCGGCAATTTCATTTGAACCGCAATCTCAAGTTGAGATTCAAATACCTTACGTTGCACGACTAGTGGTGTCATTGATTCATCAGCCGTGGCATCCAGCCCGCACTCGCCCACTGCAGTCGGCAATGCACCGGCAATCAATTTCTCAATTTCATCAATACCTTCTGTCGCAAACCAGGGATGAAGTCCGACCGCAATCGGTAAACCGGGAACTTGATTTCGAAGACGGAGCACCGCCTCGTTTGACTGAGAGTTATAGCCGCAGGCAAGCAACGAATTCACACCGCAAGCTCTCGCGGACTCGATCACGAGCAATGGGTCGTCGATATCAGTTGGGTGACAGTGCGAATCGAACAAGACACATCCCTTGGCATCCCCTACGCCAGGCGCGGCCGCGAGCCACTACTTAGCACGAATCGCCGCCCCGGAGCCTGCCCCAGACGGCAGTTACGTTTCGGCGCTAGCACCCGTGCCCGCCAGCTTCGCGAACCCACGTGCACCATTGATTCGTCGCAAGGTGCCCCACATCAGTCTCGACCCGACTGGGCTCCCATGCAGAGCGAGCCGGGAAAACCAGCTCGCCCCCATGGATCTAATTCCACTAGTATCGGTAATGATCAGGCTTGAACGGCCCCTCCGTTGGAATCCCGAGGTAGTTCGATTGCTTGCCAGTCAGCGTAGTTAGCCGAACCCCGAGCTTCTTAAGGTGTAAGCGAGCAACCTTTTCGTCGAGTTTCTTAGGCAGCATGTGCACGCCCGGCGAAAACTTCTCATTGAACAGGGCCATTTGCGCCAGTGTTTGGTTGGTGAAGCTGCTACTCATCACGAAACTTGGGTGACCAGTGGCACAACCCAAATTGACCAACCTACCCCGGGCCAATACAATCAGTTTGCGCCCATCTGGAAAGACAAAATGATCAACCTGAGGTTTGATATTTTCTTCCGAGACATCTGGATTTTTTTCCAACCACGCGATGTCAATTTCACTGTCAAAGTGGCCTATATTGCAAAGTATTGCCTCATGTTTCATCACCTGCATGTGCTCGCCACGGACCACATCACAGCAGCCGGTTGCCGTAATGAAGATGTCCCCAAGCGACGCAGCATCTTCCAAGGTAACCACTTGATAACCTTCCATTGCCGCTTGCAGAGCGCAAATTGGATCGATCTCAGAAATGAGTACCCGTGCACCCTGGCCGCGTAGCGCCTGTGCGCAACCCTTTCCGACATCGCCGTAGCCGCAAATAACGCAGATTTTCCCGGCAACCATTACATCCGTTGCACGCTTGATGCCGTCCAGCAGCGACTCCCTGCAGCCATAAAGATTGTCGAACTTACTCTTAGTAACGGAGTCATTCACATTTATTGCTGGGCACTTGAGCGTACCTTGCTTAAACATTTCGTACAATCGATGCACGCCGGTGGTCGTTTCCTCACTAAGACCGCGGATAGGGTCCGAACCCTCGAATAAATGCGAGTGCTTTTCGTGGATGACAGCCGTTAAATCACCGCCATCGTCTAGGATGAGGTTTGGCCCTTTCCCCCCTTTGAAGGCAATTAGCTGTCTTTCGATACACTCGTAGTACTCAGGCTCGGTTTCGCCCTTCCAAGCAAATACAGGAATGTTTGCCTTGGCTATTGCGGCGGCAGCATGGTCTTGCGTCGAAAAAATATTGCATGACGTCCACGTGACCTCGGCCCCAAGTTTTTGCAAGGTCTCGATCAGTACGGCAGTCTGAATTGTCATGTGGAGGCAGCCGGCAATTCTGGCGCCCTTTAGCGGTTGACTTGCGGCGAATTCCTCTCGAATCGCCATGAGTCCCGGCATTTCAGTTTCTGCAATTTCAATTTCTTTTCGACCCCACTGCCACAGCGACAAATCTGCCACCTCAAAACTGCCACCATCAATGGTTGTCACTTGCCGTCGTTTTGGGGTCGCTTTATTGCCGCCGGCAGCGGATGTCTGAAATGTCTCCGTCATGGAAATTCTCCTATCAGTTATATATGAATCGTGAGCGTTATCGAATAGGTGGTGAGTTTTCATTGTTCCGGGCGGCGTGCTATCGCCACAAACCACGGTATGTGGGCGTCAAACCCTGAATGAACATACCCTGAAGGAACAGTTTGAAATTGGAACTCGACGAGCGCGAGATCGCTAACTATAGAGGCCAGCTGGTCCTGTGTAAATCCCATCCACACGTCCGCGCGCTGGTCTCGCATTTCTTCGTCGCTATGGCAGCAATAGTCCACAATGCAAATTTGACCGTTTGGGGCAACTAGCCTAGACATAGCGGCTAATGATGCACGTGGACTCGAAGCGTGATGCAGCATTCGAGAGGCGAACAGAGCGTCGGCACCTGAAGTAATGGAATCGAATACTGTGTCATGTTCAATATCTGCGCACAGGAATTGAACATTAGTATAACCACGGTTTGATGCCCTTTCCTTGGCGCGCTCTATCCTTCGGGCGCTTCTGTCGGCGGCCACGACCTTGCAATATGTCGGCGCAAGTAGATCGAGCAGCGCGCCATTGCCGGTGCCAACATCCAATGCGATTCCGCGCCTAGATGTCACCATTGAAAGTGCCATGGCATAGGCGGGCAACTCCATTGCCGGTCGAAGGTCACTTGCGTCCTCAGCGTCCTCGGCAAAATAGGCGCGAGTTCGGAGCTCCCGCGCTGCGATTATGCTCGAAATGCGTTGAAGACTTCCACCTTGTTCGCAGAGTCGGTGGCCCTCCCCTAGTGCGTCGGATACTACCGGATCGTTGCGCGCAGAGTCAGCTAAGCGCACATAAACCCGAGTCCCCTGATGTCGATCGAATAGCAATCCGGCATGTCGAAGCGGGGCAATGTGGCGAGATACATTGGGCTGTGGTTCGCCGATGAGCTCGGCAAGCTCACCGACACTCAGTTCCTCGAGTGCCGCCAAGGCAAGAAGCCGCAACCTCTGAGGTTCCCCCAGCAACCGATAGAGGTGGCATCGAGACTCCGGGCTCGTCAACGCATCGGGCACAGCAAAAGCATACGTTCATGCGAATAGATGTAAATAACTTTCTGGCGATATGAGTGTCTGAAACTGCCAGTCGGTCATTGTACGGGCTGATGTTTCTTTGTTTCAAGCTTGGGCGGTGCAAGTCGAGTTATTGGGTACCGTTGGGGTGTTTTAGCCTAGAAACATACTGTATATGTTCGGGCTTACGAGCCGACTCATGAAAGCTACCTGCAGCCCGGCTGAAGTCGAAATTCGACCAGCGGTCCTTTCTACTGGTTCACCGGTGCCTTTCCCTACGGATTTGAAATCTTTTGGATAGACTTCCGCGCCATGGATCGGTTCCGGCGCTTCGATGAAGCGTATTACCAGCGGTTTTACGAGGACCCCAAGACGCGCGTAATGAGCTCCGATGATCACGTAGCGCTTTGTGAATTCGTATTCGCCTTCGTCAAATTCAATCAAATCGAGGTCAAGAACCTACTCGACGTCGGTGCTGGTGTCGCACACTGGAAGTATTGGCTGGAGCGCCATCACCCTGGTGTGAAGTATACCGGCACGGAAGTAAGTGCCGCGATGTGCAAAAAACATGGTCTTCAGCAGAAGGACATTGCGCGTTGGCGAGATCGAAAGAAGCACGACCTCATCGTTTGCCAAGGTGTGTTGCAGTACCTTCCCGACCCTGACGTTGCTCCAGCAGTTGCCAATATTGCCGCGATGTCCAAAGGCCTGCTCTACTTGGAGATTACGACGCGCCAAGATCTTCGCGAGAACTGCGATTTGGAACGCACCGATCAGGATATTTTTATCCGAAATGGTTCGTACTATCGAGGAATTCTGAACAAGCACTTCACCAATATTGGTGCGGGTCTCTGGTGGACCAAAGAGCGCCCGGGCCCATTTTACGAATTGGAACTTGCGCCCTCGGCGAAATAGCCTAAGCCGCATTCGAGGTATCTGTGTCTAACGTGAAGCAGTTCACTCGACCAATTGTGACGATTCTGTTATTGGCCGTGACAGCTTTGGGGCTGATCAACGTTTACGGTGATTCCAGCGACGTGGTTGCACTTGCTCAGAAGGTGGCCTGCCACGGCAGCCCATGCCCAACGCGAACGACTCGCATCGAACGCACGCCGTTCGGTCATGAATACGACTTAGCCGCGACCGTGCAAAGTGGGAAACAATCGGACACGGTCTCCGTCACAATTCAGTGTAAACGTGCGTACGTTCTCGCGGGCGAATGGAATTGCAGTGAAAAGCGCTAAATCAAGCCGGCAAGGGGCCGGCCATGACAGCAACGCCGCAAACCAATTCATTCCGCTTTGACGCTAAACGTTGCACCACAACCGCAAGTCGAAAGTTCATGAGGGTTTTGAAATCTGAGGCCCGTGTGGATGAGGGACTTTTGCAGGTCAATCGTGCTTCCGCCGATCCAACGCAAACTCCTTCGATCCACATACACTCGCAGCCCGTAGAACTCGAGAACTTGGTCTCGATCACTCGGCGGGTCAATCGTCGGATCGGTGACATAGGTATAACCAGCACAACCGCCCCCTTTGACCCCCACCCGCAATGCTGCTTCCGGCTGACCCAGCTTCGAATGTCGGTCCAAAATCCAGCGAGCGGCTCTTTCAGTCACTCGAATTGCAAGATCTTCCGGGGAAGATGGCTGGGACGTCTCAAGATTCTCGGACATGGCTACAACGTAATTCACAGCAGGTCCAATGCCAAGCGAGCAGCGTCGGTGAGGCGATCCTTTGACCAAGCTGGCTCCCAGATGAGTTCTGTGCGTACGTTTTTGGCACCGGGCAATCGACGCAACGTGTCGTGCACTTGGCGAACGAGAACTCCGGCGACCGGACATCCCGGCGAGGTCAACGTCATGGCCACTCGAATGTCGCCAGAATTGTCCGTATCAAGTTCGTAGATAAGTCCCAAGTCATAAATATTGAGCGGGATTTCGGGGTCGCTAATGGTTCTTAAGAGATATTGCGGCATCGCGCAGCGCACCAGCATCTGGCGTATCTTGCGAATCGATCAGCGCCGGATCTTCCAATACGTAATCAGATTCGGATGCACCACTGCGGCCCACCACATTTAGGACTTTTAACCGACGACGTTCAAATAGGTCGCGAGAAATCACGAATCACTCCTGCTCACTAGTTGCAGCTTCCTTACCGTCGAGCGCCGCCTTCAGGGTATGCCAGGCAAGCGTTGCACATTTGACTCGCATTGGAAATTCCCGTACCCCCGAAAATGCGCCCAGCTTCGAAGGAAGGTCACCATCCCTTACGGCAGTGCCTCTAACAACCCAATCAGTGAACGTTCGATAAAGGCGTTCAACCTCGGATTTCTTCTGGCCCTTGATGACCTCCGTCATGGTCGATGCCGATGCCATGCAGATAGCACAACCGGATCCCTGAATCCCGATGTCAAGTACCGCGTCGGCCTCGCATTTCAAATAAACACTGACCTTGTCGCCGCACAGTGGGTTAAATCCATCCGCATGGCAGTTGCATCCATCAGGCACTCGAAAATTCCTTGGGTGCTTGCCGTGATCCAGAATCAAATCTTGGTATAAATCACGCAACTCCGACATTATACGAACATCTCCTGGGCCTTCCTAACACCCTCAACCAACAACGAGAGGTCGTCTTGCGTATTGAACATCCCCAACGACGCTCTGGCAGTTGCCGGAATACCCATACGGTCCATCACCGGCTGTGCGCAATGATGTCCAGTACGTATTGCGATTCCCATGGTATCAAGAAATGTTCCCAAATCATGCGGATGTACGCCATCCACAGTGAAGGATATCACACCACTGCGCTGCACGGGCATTCCGACCAATTTCACTCCAGACAGCGATTGCAACGCCTTGATTCCCCCTGACAGTAACTGCTGTTCATGGTCGACTATCCAAGGGAATCCGACGGACTGCACAAATTCGATAGCCTTCGCGAGGGCAATCGCGCCGGAAATGTTTGGCGTACCGGCCTCAAAGCGATTGGGCAAGTCGTTGAACGTGGTCTTTTCAAATGTCACGTGGCGGATCATATCGCCACCTGTTTGGTACGGATCCATCGACTCCAGAAGCTCGCGACGCGCATACAGAACGCCGACCCCATCCGGTCCATAAAGCTTGTGTCCGCTAAATGCATAAAAGTCCGCACCGAGGTCCCGCACGCTTACGGGCATGTGTGCCACCGCTTGCGCGCCGTCAACCAAAACCTTTGCTCCAACCGCGTGGGCGCGTTTGATGATCTCCTTTACTGGCAACACGGTGCCCAAGGAATTCGACACATGCGCCAAGGCCAACATTCGCGTCTTGGGCGAAAGAACTTCATCCACAGCCGACAATTGAACCTCGCCATTGTCGTCGATGGGTATTACTTTCAAGGTTGCACCAGTTAGGTCACGCAACATCTGCCAGGGCACAATATTAGCGTGATGCTCCAGGCCAGTAATCACGATTTCATCCCCAGCCGAAAGGCTCTTGTGGCCCCAGGAATTGGCGACCAAGTTGATTGCTTCCGTTGCGCCGCGGACGAATATGATCTCCGATCGATCGGCGGCCCCCAAATATGACTGCACAATGTCGCGGGCATGCTCGTATTTTTCAGTCGCTCGCTGCGACAGCAAGTGCACACCGCGGTGAATATTCGCTGAATTTCGGCTTAGCGTATCCACAATGCTGTCAATGACACATTGAGGTTTTAGGGACGTCGCCGCGTTATCCAGGTAAGTCAATCGGTGACCCCGAATCGACTCCCTGAGTATGGGGAATTGCGAGCGAATCGAGTCAGTTTCAACAGCAGGCCTCACCAGTCCATGCCCTCCATTGCGCCAAGACGGGACGTGACCTTTCGCTTGATGTTCGGAATAAGTCGAGGGACTGGGCACCGCTCTACCAGTTCGCTCGCGAATGCCGAGGTTAGAATCTGCTTCGCGAGTTCAGCAGAAAGACCTCGTGATTGAAGGTAGAAGAACTGTTGCGCGTCGAGGCGCCCAACAGTTGCGCCATGGCTACATACAACGTCGTCCGCTTCAATTTCTAACTGCGGTTTGGCGTGTACAACTGCGGTGTCGGATAGCACGAGGTTTCTATTGTACTGTTGAGCATTCGTATGCTGAGCGCCTGGCTTGACTATAATTAGGCCGTCGAATACCGCGTGGGCTTCGCCATCCACGATTCCTCGATAGGATTCCTCCGCTGTCGTGCTTTCACACTCATGGACCACGACGGTGTGGTGGTCAACCATTTCTCGATCTCTTGCCACATACAGTCCATCGAGGCTTACACGAGCGTCAGTCCCCATCAGTCGAACGTGTGTGTCCAATCGCGTCAACCCGCCGCCGATACTCCCGACCCAGGAATGATAACGAGCTCCAGAATGCACTTCCACTGCAGCCGTGGACAGTTCTGCCTCTTGCTTGCCACGAGCGGCGAGACGCACATGGGTTAACTGGGCGCCTTCAGCAACCGATATCTCGATGACACCCGTAGTGAGGCCGAAGCTGCCCGACTCAGACGCAACTTGCTTTTCAACGATAGTCAATCGACTCCGCGGCTCCATGATGACTAGCAATCGGGGAATCGCCCAATAACCACCTGGTTGCTGCCAAGCAAGGATTTCCAGCGGCAATTCGATTGTTGCGTCCGCTATTACCCTGATCACCCAAGCGTCATCGAACAAGGCGAGTCCCATAGCCGCAAATCCGTTTATCGGAAAGGCGAGATGACCGAGCAACAGTTCGAGACTATTGCCGCTAACCGCCAGCAGCTCCTTGAGACGATCTATCTTCAGTCCTCGGGGCAAATGATCGACATTACCAATGGGGTTCCCATCGAGAAATCCAATTGAGGCTGACCATTCGGAATCATTTTCGCTGAGATAGGCAGCCTTCGCTGGCGCAGGCGCCCGTCGCAACTGGCGCGAAGTAACGGCCGTTAGGGGCAGGAACCTAAAACTCTCATCCTGTGACTTGGGCAAGCCATTGGCTCGAAAGTATTCTCGAGCCAATTTCCTTCGCTGCATTAGCCATTGGGGTTCATTCCTAGACGATGGCTCCCCGAGCCAATCGAACGATGAGCGCTCCAATGCAGAAACCTGCGTATCCGAGCGATTCATGCCCGAACCTCATTACCATTTCTGAATTTCGGGCAGTCCCAGCGAAGCATACCCTTCACGTTCCAGCAATTCAGCAAGGGTGCGGTCACCCCCGCGAACGATTCGCCCGTTGGCAAGAACGTGGACGCGATCGGGTACGACATAATGCAGCAAACGTTGGTAGTGCGTAATAAGAATTGTCGCATTGTGAGGGGTCTTTAACTGACTCACGCCGTCAGAAACAACCTTGAGAGCGTCTATGTCGAGCCCCGAATCAATCTCGTCCAAGATTGCCAGCTTGGGTTCGAGAACCGCCATCTGGAAAATCTCGTTCCGCTTCTTCTCGCCACCGGAGAAGCCTACGTTTACTGGCCTTCGTACCAATTCTTCATCGAGCCCAACCAGGCGTGCCTTGGCCTTCGCAAGTTCGAGAAAGTCGATGGCATCCAGCTCCGCTAAGCCGCGTTGTTTTCGCCCAGCATTGAGTGCAGCTTTCAAAAAGTACAGATTACTTACACCCGGCAATTCGACCGGATATTGAAAGCCAAGGAATATTCCGCGTCTTGCTCGCTCCTCGATAAGCAATTGCGTCAGGTCCTCACCCTCGAAGAGAATTCGCCCTGCGGTAATCACGTATCCTTCACGTCCGGCTAAGACGCTTGCCAAGGTACTTTTTCCTGATCCATTTGGACCCATAATGGCGTGCACTTCCCCGGCTTTCACCTCAAGGTCGATGCCATTTAGAATGGGGCGCTCGTCAACTGTTACGTGAAGATTCTCGATTTGAAGCATACTTTGATCCTATTTGCCTTCTGATGCCATTAACCATTGGGTCATCCGACGGCCCCTTCCAAACTCACGCCCAGTAGTTTTTGGGCC
This sequence comes from uncultured delta proteobacterium, assembly GCA_963819085.1. GTDB lineage: Bacteria > Myxococcota_A > Polyangia > Polyangiales > Polyangiaceae > FEN-1139. Next base: position 107,705 of record CAWFUX010000035.1, on the reverse strand, counting down.
TCCACGGCAAACTCCATGGGTAATTCCTTCATCACTTCTTTGCAAAAACCGTTCACAATAAGGCCAACCGCATCTTCTTCGCTTAGGCCTCTCTGACGGCAGAAAAACAACTGGTCATCGCGAATCTTCGAGGTAGTTGCCTCATGCTCCACGCTACTTGATGCGTTCCGAACATCGATATAGGGGACGGTATGTGCCCCGCAACGACTACCAATCAGCATGGAATCGCAACGTGTGAAGTTCTTGGAACCCGTTGCTCCCTTGGCAATCTTCACGAGGCCCCGATACGTTGCCTGGCCGCGACCTGCGCTAATCCCCTTTGATAGAATTGTGCTACGGGTATTCTTACCGATGTGAATCATCTTCGTACCGGTATCGGCCTGCTGGAAATTATTGGTAAGAGCAACTGAGTAAAATTCTCCAACTGATTCGTCACCAATCAGAAGACAACTGGGATATTTCCAGGTAATGGCCGACCCGGTTTCGACTTGAGTCCACGATATCTTCGAACGAACACCCTGGCACTTGCCCCGCTTGGTAACGAAATTGTAAATGCCTCCCCGTCCCTCCGCATCTCCAGGGTACCAGTTCTGCACCGTCGAATATTTGATTTCAGCCCGATCGAGCGCAACCAACTCGACTATTGCAGCGTGCAGTTGGTTCTCGTCACGTTTCGGCGCGGTACAACCCTCAAGGTAACTGACGTATGAATCATCATCGGCTACAATCAAGGTTCGCTCGAATTGGCCGCTGTTGGCGGCATTAATGCGAAAATACGTGGACAGCTCCATCGGACACCGCAGCCCCTTAGGAACGTAGACAAACGAGCCGTCACTGAATACTGCAGAGTTAAGCGCAGCATAGAAATTGTCTGCCGTAGGAACAACCGTCCCCAAGTAGCGCCGGACCAACTCGGAGTGTTCACGCACCGCCTCCGAAAAGGAGCAGAAAATGATGCCTAATTCTGCCAGCTTCGCCTTGAAGGTCGTCGCAACACTGACGCTGTCGAATACGGCATCGACTGCGACGCCGGCCAACACAGCCCTTTCGTGCAGTGGGACACCTAATTTCTCGTAGGTTCTCAGCAATTCTGGGTCTACGTTGTCGAGACTTTTGGGACCATCGCCCTTGCCCTTTGGAGCCGAGAAATAGGTTATGGCCTGATAATCGACTGGCGGATAGCGAACCTTGGCCCAATTCGGTAGGGGCATCGTGAGCCAATGCCGGTATGCTTTGAGTCTGAATTCCAACAGCCACTCTGGCTCCTGCTTTTTGGCGGAAATCCGACGGACAACATCTTCATTGAGCCCAACCGGAAACGAGTCTTGCTCGATTTCAGTCGTCCAACCTGCCGAGTATTCTCGACGCACCAACTGGTCGATGGATTCACTGGAATTAGTCATGGCTACCTACCGAGAGTATCGTATTGCGAGCTTTGCCCGCGAACGGCCTCGCTTCGCGTTCTTGGCGCGTCAGACCTTGGGGTGCGACGCAACTGGATAAGCCGTTCCGCGCGCGGTGGAAGTATCATATCTTCCACACTCACATTCGAGAGCGCTCGCTTGACAACTTGGTTGATGCGAAGCCAATTGGCCTGAACCGAACAATGGCCGACAAATTCACACGAAGTTTCCGTGCTATCCCCGCACTCGGTGAGTGCTACAGGTCCTTCTACGGCTTCAATTACGTCTGCAACACTTACGAGAGAAGGCTCGCGCGCTAAGCGGTACCCACCCTGAACACCACGATGGGAAGCTACGAGTTTGGAACGAGTCAGGTTCTTCAAAATCTTGCTTACCGCTGGCTGAGGAAGGCCAGTCCTCGCCGCCAGTTCTTTAGCGGTATTTACCGCGTTGTCGGAGTTGGCCAATTGACCAAGAATTGCCACTGCGTAGTCAGAAAGTCTTGTAATCCTTAGCATTTATAATTAGTACCTAATTAGTACCCTTTATAAATGAATCAAACAGGCGCTGTTGTCAACCCTGACCAAGCGGAAACCCGCCTACGATCGGCCGACACTCGTGGGAGTTGTGACCTACATCTATCACCCGCGCAGGAGCTGTCCGAGTGAGGTGGCAACTTTGCAGCTCGGTTATGCACTCGTTCAAGTATTCGATAACGAGGATTACAGTGGTACTTCGTTTCAACTTGCCTCTCGACAAATATTGCCAAAGGCATCTACCCACCTAACTGCAGGTCACGGTCGTGCTTGGCCAGTCACCAAGCGTGCAGCTAGCAGCAGTTTGACCACTTATGAGCGCTGACCATATGGGACCGTGCGTGTAATTGAAACCCACGACGCTGGAACTCTGACTAAATTGATACACTATTTTGATAATTCCACCGGGTGCGAGGGAGTGATTCACCTTACTAAGATCAATCACGTAGCAGGCGTTCATCGCCGTACCCGTCACCGACACTGTCATCCCCGTTGCCGCATCCGTAAAGCCATAATACTGGCCATATTTGCAATCGTCAGGGGTAGGTGTACTGGGACATATTAGCGCGGCCTGATTGAACGTTATATCAGTGGTTAAAATCATTGGGACGTTGGCTTGACCACAAAAGGTAAGAGTGATTGTTGACGCTAAAACGTTTGCCGCACCTGTTGGCAGGGTAACGTCAACTTCCGAAGCCACGTTCGACGTAGCTCCTGGATTCCATGTCATGACTAATGCCCCAACTGGCATCGTTGACGCTACTCCGCCAGTTGCGGCGCCCCCGCCGAGCGCACTTGATGTCCCACCTGTTGTCGGCGCCTTAGTTCCGCCAGTGCCCGAGTTCGTGCCGCCGGTAGTTGAACCCGCACCTCCGCCACCGGTTTGGGATGCTGATTGTCCGGCCGTGCTGCCCCCTCCACTAATCGAGCCTCCGACGGAACCCGGTGGCCCGCCGAGATTGTTCTCGGCACTAGTGCAGCCGACAACAGTAATAAGCCAAATGATTTCAGTAAGTTGTACAAGTCTTTGGGACACGGGAGCCTCCATTCTTCGAAGGATAGCAGTTCCCCCTCAATGTCGTCGAATCCTTGAAACAGTTTCAAAGTACAAAACTACAAGGGCGCGCAACCCTCCCAATGCCGCTAGAATCCGCCAATGGTTGACTCATTGCCTGAATACGTGGACGGCGTTCTCAACATTTCCGGAAGCGAGAAGACAATCCAGACCGTGATGCAACGACCGCGAACCCCGTTGCATACCTCCAGCAGAATAGACTTTGGCCGCATTCGATCCGGCTTTGCTTGTGCGCTGCACATGCACCAACCCCTAATACCCGCAGGTGGCGGGGACCTCCATACAGCGCGCATAATCAGCAATCTGAAGCACATGATGGACAATCCTCAAATAGGAGACAACCACAACGCTTCGGTGTTTCAATGGTGCTACAAACGAATGGGCGAATTCATCCCTGCCCTACTGAACGAGGGAAAGCAGCCTCGCATCATGTTGGAGTACTCGGGCACGCTGTTCCACGGCCTGCGCGATATGGGGGCGAACGACGTATTCGATGCCCTTATTCCCTTAGCTAGGAATCCTGACTATGCTCGATGTGTTGAATGGCTCGGCGCGCCTTGGGGGCATGCAGTTGCTCCGTCCACCCCGATTCAAGATTTCCGACTCCACGTCAACGCATTTCAGCAACACTTTGCGGCACTATTTGGCATGGAAGCTTTAGAGCGTTTGCGAGGCTTCTCTCCGTCAGAAATGGCGTTGCCCAATCATCCGGACGTCGCGTATGCGTTCGTAAAAACTCTGCGAGACGCCGGTTACCGTTGGGTCTTGGTACAGGAGCACACTGTTGAGCGTGCAGATGATGGCGGTGGCTTACGAGAAAAGCACATACCGCACCGACTCGTTGTCCGAAATAGTGATGGTGAGTCGACTTCAATTATTGCAATCATCAAGACACAGGGCAGTGACACCAAACTGGTTGCACAAATGCAGCCCTATTATGAGGCGATGAGTGTTGGCGCGACTGAGCTAGAGGGGAAGCGAATACCACGCCTAGTAACGCAAATCGCAGACGGCGAAAATGGCGGGGTTATGATGAATGAGTTTCCTCCGAAATTCATGGACGCGATTCGGGAAGCAAGTGGTTCAGAAACACCTCCATTAAACGTGTCGGAATATCTCGACTATCTGGAATCATTGGGACTGACAGAGGAGAGGTTCCCGGCAATCCAGCCACTTTTCCAAGGGCGTATCTGGGAACGTTACAAAGCCGGGTCAGGGCCAGAAAAACTTAATCAAGTAATCGAGGAGCTCAAGCGTGAGGACCACCGTTTTCATGTAGAGGGGGGATCTTGGACGAATAATATCTCCTGGGTACGCGGATATGATGACGTTTTGCGACCCATGGAGAGAGCCAGCGCACTTTTCTCCGAAAAGTTCCTGAACAAGATCCCCTCCAGTGACGCGCGCTACCGGAACGCGCTGTTCCATTTATCGACGGCAGAAACTTCTTGCTACCGATATTGGGGAGAAGGGATTTGGACCGATTACGGCAGAGAAATTGCCGAACGCTCGATTCGAATCTCGGAACATGACGTTTAGGTTGAGTCACCCGCGACTGTATTGTCGCTGCGATGGCCGGTTGCCGATGTTAGCGGCACTCGCATTGTTTCGGCCCTGGCGAGCCATATTGTCCAAGTGACGACCAAAACAAAATTTGATGAATGCAATAGCGCATTGGCATCGGTCTTACGCACCCGGAACTCCACAGGTGAAATCCATTAAATGATTTCTCGATAGGATGCTTCGGTTTGATTTGCAATCACATCCCAGCTAAACCCGTAGGCTGCCTTCACTCGACCACGCTCGCCCATTTGTTGGGCTTTCCCAAAATCCCCGAATATCGTATTGATCCCCCAGCTTATGCTCTGGGGATTGTCGTACACGACCATACCGTCAACACCATGATGTACGAGATCTTGAACATCCATTTTGTACGTTGCAACCACGGGTTTTCGCGCGGCCCAGCCTTCGAGCACGCGCGGCCCGAAACTTTCGCGACGACTAGGCACGCACACAATGTCCACTGCACGATACAATGGGGCTATGTCTGCGGGCTCCGGAAAGCAACGAATAGCATCTTGCACTCCGAGTTCTGCTGCCCGTGACGTCAAGTACGAATTCATCTCACCGTCCCCGACGAACAACACTTTTGCATCAGGCCGATGCTCGAGCACGCTGGGAATTGCGTCCATCAATAGGTCGGGACCATCATCCCAGCTAAATCTGCCAACGAATAGTACCGTAGGATCGAGCGGGCCGACATTACACGCCCTGCGAACTTCGCCGACATCGACGACGCGATCAAACCAGGAACAATGGATTCCGCTTCGTATCGTGCGAATCTTGTCATTCGACACGTGATACAGCCAAGAAACCTCGTCGGCTAGCGAAGCATTCGTGGTGATGATGCGATCAGCCACGTACGCCCCCTCGGCTTCAATTGCTGAGATTCGACCTGATTGCGGGCCTCGATTGCCTGCCCGCCCAAACTCCGTAGAATGATAGGTAACGATCACGCGGCGGCCTCGGTCGTTCTTGGCTTGCACGATACCTTTGACGCAAAGCCAATCGTGCCCGTGAACAATGTCGAAGGGTGCCCCTTGAAAGGCTTCTGTCTCTGCCATGAAGTAGGCAAAGGCATTACCCATATTGTTCATTTCCGTTACGAAATCTGAATGAAGTTCAATTGGACAACGGTGATAGTGGACGCCATCGACGCAGTCGTATGTTGACTGACCTGCACCCAGGCGAACGTAAACGTGCACTTCGTTGCCACGGCGCTCTAACGCTGCAGCGAGTTCTGTGACGTGCGCCGCCACGTTGCCCACCGTCACGCTGTGCAAGCTCTCCCAAGCAAATAACGCAATCTTCACGGACGAGCTCCTTGCGTCGAATCCCAATCACTCGTCGGCAAGGACAATGTGTCGATTCCAACAGCCACCACTGGGCTATAACCCGAATATCGGACTTTTCGGAATCTTTGGTCGAACGCCAACACATGTTCGGAGATTGCCCTCGTCGGGAAACCCTCCGAATCACACCGCCGACCAGCCGACCACTGTCTTGTGGGTTGCTTCGGGAACCTTTGGATCACAAATGCGATGATCATTTTTGCCATTCAGGGCTGGCTTGTGGCCCCGTCCCCAGGATATGTAGCGGCCGGCCCTAACCGAGTCCAAACCGAGATGGTTTTAACTTCCTCGATTGCAAAGTCAGCAGTTTAGCTCATGGCGCATCTCGACAACAAGAACCCCGACTGGAGATACAAGGTAGGATGCTGCACTCAATCGTTCTCGTAAAGCAGGTGCCAGATACCGCAAACATATCCGGCAAAGTCATGAACGACGACGGCACGGTGAATCGATCCAAACTGCCAGCCGTCTTGAATGCCGAAGATCGCACCGCTCTCGAGCTTTCACTCCAGATTCGCGATCGATTCGGCGGACGTGTCACGGTCCTGTCTATGGGCCCCCCCCGAGCATCCGACGTCTTACGGGAATGCCTCTATATGGGTGCGGACTCCGCATGTTTGGTCAGCGACAGAAAATTTGCCGGTGCCGACACTCTGGCAACGTCATATGTCCTATCGAATGCCGTTCGGAAACTAGCACCGTATGATCTGGTGTTTGCCGGCCGTCAAGCGATCGATGGGGACACAGCTCAAGTAGGTCCGCAGACGGCGGAAAAGTTGGGCATCACCCAGATTACTTACACAGAGTCGATCCTCGACATTAGTGACGGTGTGATCAGGGCGAAGCGTCGAATCGACGGTGGCTATGAAATACTGGAGGCCCGGCTGCCGACGCTGCTGACCGTCATCAAAGGTGCGGCCGTACCGCGTCCTTTCAGCGCCAAGCGGCTCATGGCCTTCAAGAACGCACGTACTCTGATTGACCTGGAAAAGCTCGTTGAAGACAACTCACTGCTTTACCTAGATAAGTTGGTCGAAGAAAGCCAAAAGCACAGTCTCTACATCGAGACATTCACTGCCGATGACCTCGATGTAAAGCCGGAACGCTGTGGCCTCAAGGGATCGCCCACGCGAGTTTACAAGATTGATTCCGTCGTGCTTGCGGGACGCGATAAACAAGACATCTCACCGACACGAGACGGCCTCGCGGGACTTATTGATGCATTGGTGCGGGATCATATTCTTGGATAGTACGCAATGACAGAAAACAATAACAATGACGTTTGGGTATTCATTGAGCAACGCGACGGGAAAGCTGCTGACGTAAGTTTTGAACTACTCTGCAAAGGTCGAAAGTTGGCCGAAGCACTGGATGGCAGACTCGTTGCTATCGTAATGGGGCATGATGTTGCAGGAATTGCGTCGCAGACATTCCTATATGGTGCTCACGAAGCGATATTGATTTCGGATCCGGCACTTGAACACTACCGCACGGGACCTTATGAACGACAATTGGTCGAGCTTGTTCGCAAAAGGAAGCCGCGTATTGCCCTGTTTGGGGCGACAATTATTGGACGCGACTTAGCCCCGCGCATTGCTTCCGCTACGCAGAGTGGACTAACTGCTGATTGTACAGATCTGCAAATCGCAAACGTGGTCTATCTCCGCCAGACCTATCCTCAGCTGCTTCTGCAGATCCGTCCGGCGTTTGGCGGTAATATCATCGCAACGATAATTACGCCCGATACGCATACGCAGATGGCGACCGTGCGGGAGGGCGTAATGGAGCTAATCGCCGTAGAGCATCCGCGCCCAACGTCAGTGACTTCAGTCGAGTACAAGGCTGACCCGGCGGATGAACTAGTAAGAATAATTGAGCGCCATCGCGAGGATTCTAGGAACAACCTCAAGGGTGCCCCAATCGTCGTCGCGGGCGGCTACGGGCTCGGAACGAAGGATAACTTTCGTCTTGTTCACGAGCTAGCCAAGGTATTAGGCGCCGAAGTTGCGGGCACTCGAGCTGCAGTTGACGCGGGCTTCGTTGCTTCGGAGCGCCAAGTCGGACAAACCGGGCTGACAATTCGTCCCAAATTGTACATTGCTATTGGCATTTCTGGAGCGATTCAACACCGCGCCGGAATGCAAGAATCGAACAAGATCGTTGCAATTAATGTTGACCCAGAGGCACCCATCTTTGATGTGGCACACTATGGAATTGTCGGTGATGCAATGGACGTCATTCCGAAACTAATCGATGCGTATCGGGCTCGACTCAAGTAGGACTCAATATGCCCAATTACTTTTCTGATAACGCCGATCTCCAATTTCACCTCTCTCAGTTTGATTTGCGCGAAAGTGTTGCGATCTCAGAGCATGGCTACGTCAATCACGATCAGTATCCGCATGCGCCAATTGACTATGACGACGCGATGCACAACTACCAGCTATTGCTCGGCCTAATTGGAAATATTGCGGGCAATTCAATTGCAGAACGGGCGGCTCAGGTAGATGAAGACGGCGCGATATTTAGCAACGGCAAGGTAACTTACGCCGCCGGCACATCCAAGAATCTGGAAGAATTGACCAAGGCCGATTTGATGGGCATGATTTTGCCTTATCGGTTTGGGGGAGTAAATGTTCCCTTCGCAATCTACAATATGGCCATCGAAATCGTCTCTCGGGCAGACGCTTCGTTGATGAACATATTTGGGCTTCAAGACATAGCTGATTGTATCAACAAGTTCGGCAGCGACGAGCAGCGAGCCGAGTTCCTGCCCGGCTTCTGTACGGGCGAGTTCACCGGGGCCATGGCTCTAACTGAACCCGACGCTGGCAGTGACCTGCAAGCCTGCAAATTGCACGCTTACCAAGACGACCACGGCTGGCGTTTGCGAGGGGTGAAGCGATTCATAACCAACGGCAACGGTCAGGTACTCTTAGTGCTCGCTCGGTCGGAGGCCGGCACCAAGGATGCACGTGGCCTTTCAATGTTCGTATGCCGATCGGATGACAGTGTCGTTGTCCGACGAATTGAGCATAAGCTAGGCATTCATGGTTCGCCGACTTGCGAGTTGCAGTTCAATGACACCAAAGCCCAATTGGTTGGCAAACGCAAAATGGGGCTAATCAAATACGTGTTGGACTTGATGTACCGGGCACGCATGGGCGTTTCTGCGCAAGCGCTCGGTATCTCGCAGCAGGCCTACGAGGAAGCGCTGAAATATGCCAAGGAACGCATCCAATTCGGGAAACCCATCTATGAAATTCCCGTCGTATCCAATATGTTAATCGACATGCGCGTTGCGCTCGAGGTAAATCGCGCGTTGTTCTATAAGGCGACACTGTTGGTTGACCTAAAAGAACGACTCGAAGAGAAGATTGCGCAGCTTAAGGCCCAGGGCGAATCGACGACCGACCTCACTGCTCGCGTCCGCGAGCTAGTTAAGGTAGCTGGCTTTCTCACTCCTGTTTGCAAGTACCTGCTGACTGAAGGGTGCAATCGGATCACGTATGATGCACTACAGATCCACGGCGGCGCCGGTTACATGAAGGAATTCAAAGTCGAAAGACTGGCGCGCGATGCCCGAATAACCAATATTTATGAGGGAACTTCACAGCTGCAAATTGTTGCTGCGACCGGCGGCGTGGTAACCGATGTCCTCAAAGATTTCTTTGACGAGCACTTCACCAAAGAATACAAGGGAGCCACGGCTGGGCTTTCCGCGCAGGTCAAGGAAATACGCGAACTATTTCTCGATAGTCTGCGCTTCGTCAACGAACGCAAAGATGGGGTATTTCAGGAAATTGCAGCGCGCCCATTGGTGGAAATGTATGCAAGCTGTTACCTGGGGTACGTGATGCTGGACCACGCGGAGGTCGAAAGCCGGAAGCTCTTTGTTGCCCATCGTTATATCCTACGTAGCCTGTCGGAAGCTCGTATGCACAATGAGTCAATCAAAAATGGCGTTTTTGCCGACATTTTGCATGCCGACAAAATCCTCGTGTAATCCTGGGCTTGCCGCTAAATGACGTCCCGACAATCGCGGATGGCCCTCAATCCTGTTTCGAAAAGCTCGAAAACTCCGTATACTCGACAGTCTTGACTGTTTTCGATCGATTCCTGTCGCTCCTCGACCGACCCGATGTGTTGGAACTATGTTTGTGCACTGGTTCGCTTGCAAGTGTACGAATCGGAGAAACCCTGCACCCGATTACTCAGCGGCCTCTTAGAGTCAACGACATACTATCCATTGTTGCCAATACTCCCCTCGAAGCTCTTTTGCTCAAGCGCGTTGGCGATTTCGAACAGGAGGTAGACTACAATTCGCGCAGACTGCTAGTTAAGGTTTGCCGGCCACCGGGGTCGATCCAACTCACGATCCGAACCATTCAGAGCGATTCCCAAGTACCAATTTCTTTCGAAATTGATGATCCACAGTTTCGTGAGGCCGAAGTTGACACACGTTCTGCTCCGGATTCAGCGCGCGCCCATACAGAGCCTGATATGGCCCAAGTACGGGCACCTATTGAGCCTGTGACTCTGCAGAGCCTGCTCCTCAAGGCGCGGAGTGAAGGAATATCCGACGTACACTTAGTATCGGGCGAGGCACCGCGCCGTCGCCTCGTGGGTAAACTTCTCTCTTGGGACGCACCAATAACTCATGAACACCTAGTGGGCTTGTTGGAACCCCTGATGAATGAACGGAGGCGGGCTGCCATCGAGCGACTCGGATATGCCGATTTCTCCGAGTATATGTCTGAAGTTGGCCGAATGCGCGTCAATATCTGCAGGCAACGAACTGGGCTCAAAGCCTGTATCCGGCTCATCCCAGACATTACGCCCACTCTGACGACTCTGGGGTTGCCGGCGGAACTTTCTAGGGTCCAAAATTATCATCAAGGGCTAATTGTCATCTCCGGGCCCAATGGACACGGTAAGACAACCACACTTGCCGCGCTCGTCAACCTATACAATGAAACTCGCCCCGCACATATTATTACAGTTGAAGATCCAGTAGAGTTTCTTCATGCGCCGAAGCGTGCGGTCATCAGTCAGCGTGAAGTGGGCGTTCACACAAGAACGTTCAGAACGGCCCTCAAGGGCGCGCTCCGTGAGGACCCTGACATCATTGCGATCGGGGAACTTCGTGATCGCGAGACTGTCGAGATGGCGTTGACCGCGTCAGAGACCGGTCACGTTGTGCTTGCGACAATGAGCACGCCCAACGGGGCGAGCACGATTGAGCGCCTGATCGACATGTTTGCCCCGGAGGATCAGGCGCAGGTTCGAGCCACATTGGCCGGTGCATTAAAACTCATCATTAGTCAACGGCTCGTACCGTCGCTCGACGGAAGACGACTAGTAGCAGCTGCCGAGCTGATTACGGGAAACGTTCCACTTTGGACATTGATTCGCGATAACAAGCTATTTCAATTACCGAGCCTACTGCAACGCGGCCGCGCCTACGGCATGATTCGAGTTGAAGACAGCTTAAATGAATGGCTTGAGCGAGGAGTAATTGATCTGGCAACCGCGCGCGCGTTTGCAGATGATCCGAAAAGTATTTCAAATACCAAGCGACAGGCGGAACCAGCGCTCAATCCAGCTAATTCGCCGGGGATGATGGGCATGTTCCGGAAGAAAGTTTGAGAATGCCGGACATTCATCAACTATTTGATGCTCTGATTGATCGCAAGGGATCGGATTTGCATCTTTCCGTTGGCTATCCGCCCATGTTTCGAGTTCGAGGTGATCTCGAACCCTATGGCGTCAATAGGCTCAATCGGACAGCTGTTGAAGCCTTGATGTACGAAATTTTGGAGGTCTCACGGAAGGACCAATTTATCGACACGGGCGATCTCGACTTTGCCTACGCCTATCAAGACAAAGCACGGTTTCGCGCCAACTACTTGATGAAAACGACTGGGCCTGGCGCCGTATTCCGAACGATTCCAACTCGAATACTTTCTGCAGCAGAATTGGGACTCGCGCCGGTGCTCCTGAGTTTGTGTGAGAGACGCTCTGGACTAATCTTAGTCACTGGGCCAACTGGAAGCGGCAAGAGCACAACCCTGGCTGCGCTCCTTTCGCATATTAATCAAAATCGCGACGGTCATATTCTGACTATTGAAGACCCGGTTGAGTTCGTACACCAGCCAATTCGGTGTCAAATCACTCACCGTGAGGTTGGGCTCGATACTCCTTCATTCCAGGACGCTATTCGAAGCGCGATTCGGGAAGATGCCGACGTGATCTTGATTGGTGAATTGCGCGGCCCGGAAACCATGCGCCTGGCGCTGCAGCTGGCCAGTTTTGGGGTACTTGTATTCGCCACGGTTCACACGAATTCGGCTACCGCTACAATCGACCGATTCGTCAACGCGTTCCCGGCTGCACAGCAGCCTCAAATTCGCGGTATGCTTGCCGATTCTTTGGCGGGAATAGTTGCTCAGCAATTGCTTAAGCGCGCTGATAAGAACGGTCGGTTAGCAGTGCACGAAATTCTAGTCGCAACGACTGCAGTTGCCTCTACAATTCGCGAATCAAAAACCATGATGATTCCCAGCCTGATCCAAGCGGGGGCGCAAGTTGGGATGCAGTCCATGGACGCGGGACTTGAACGACTCGTTCGCGAGAAAGTCGTGACAGCGCGAGACGCCTTCGAAAAGGCATTGGACAAGGAGTCCTTTTCGAAGGTATCTGTCGTCGCCGAGGGATTAAGCGAATCCGAACCCCAGTGAAAAAGTTGGTCGGGGCGGGCAGATTCGAACTGCCGACCCCTTGACCCCCAGTCAAGTGCGCTAACCAGGCTGCGCTACGCCCCGACCGTCCAGCGAGCCCGACTAGGTCACGCAGGACGGCCGGAGACTAGTCGTTCAGCGGCGGAATGCAAGGTTATGTTGAAGTCAAAGTGCCATTCATTTCGAAATTTGCGGCGAATCGACCTATGAACATGGCTCACATTCGCCAAACGGCCAAATTTGACAAAACTCGTGGAGCCCAACCGGCACGATTGTTCAAGCTTAGAATTGGCATCCGCAACTCTCCCAGCGAAGCAAGACCTAGCAAACTTACCCACACAGAGTCCTTGACGTGATTTCTGGGCTAGCCTCGCCAACGGCAACGTATGCAGCTACTATTTCCCAGTGATTGTACTTGGGTTAGAAACGTCCGGACAATGCGGTTCGGTTGCACTAATAGATGGCGACAAGGTAGTGGGATTCGCAGATCACAACGAATCCAATGCACATGCGGAGCGGTTGTTACCTCTAGTCAATGCCGTAATGACCGAGGCGCGATGTTCGCGCAAGGATATCTCGCGAATTGCGGTCGGAATAGGTCCGGGCAATTTCACGGGGTTGAGGGTTGGCATCTCGTTTGGCCAGGGTCTGGGTATTGGCCTCAATGTCCCGGTTGTTGGAATATCTTCACTCGCCGCGATGGCCAGAGCCGTCGGTACTACCAATTGCGACTTCAAGTTGATTGTTCGGGATGCACGAAAAGACGAACTATTTTGCGCAGCCTACGACAACCACAATATGGAGATACTCGCACCCCGTTTGATCAAACGAACAAGCCTCAAAAGTTGCTTCGATGCTATCGCTGAGAAGTACCCGTATTCTCGTGAACACTTGACCATTGCAGGTGACGGACTTCTGGCCTTGGACATGGGTCAAGTTGCAAAATTCGGAGCGGTCGTAGCGCAAAATGCTGAAAAACTTCAACCAAATGCTAAACACATTGCCTATCTCGGTGCGGGTAGTAACGCATTAGGTTGGCCTGCGCCTGAATATGTTCGTGAAGTGGATGCTGTTCTCCCAGTACTGTGCAAGAATCCGGAGATTGGATTTCGCTCATTGTCATGAATCGAGGACACCCAGGTCAAGGCGCACATGATGGATTTTGGAGCTGAACTATCCAACGAAACGCAGCAGAAACTCCTGGCTCGGTTTGGCCGACGGTTCTCCGCGGGGAGCGTCGTATTTGCGGATGGGGATATTGGCACTGAAGCCTTCCTTCTACAGGAGGGACGCGTAAGACTAATCAAAAAAGTTGGGGTAGTAGAACGCAGCCTGCGGCTGCTGCGTGCCGGTGATCTGTTTGGTGAATCTGCGCTAATAACAGGTGCGGCAAGGAACTCGACCGCCGTTGCCATTACTGACGGCATAATGTTGGTGCTTGATCATGCGACTTTAGAACAAGTCATAGCAAGCAATCCAGCAGTAGGAATGCGCGTTCTTCAGCAGCTCATTCGACGGCTACGCGATGCCGAGGACCAAATCGAAATCCTAATGCTCCATGACAGTCGATCAAAGGTAGTAGTAACCCTCTTAAAACTTGCGCAGCAAGCAGCTACCAATTCAAATTCTATCGAACTTGCTGTCTCGCCATTGGAATTAGCCTCGCGCGTAGGGCTTGAAGTCGATCTCGTGAAACGAGCGGTGCACGACCTTCGAGATGCGGGTCACCTTGCAAATTGTCGGGGAGAAAGTTCAAATCCCGGATATCCTTACCTTGAAAGAACTACTCGGCCTTCTTGCTGTACGGGATCAAATCGCGGGCCACAGACGCAGCGAGGACTCCGGAACCCCCAGACGCTCACCCGAACGTCGATAGAGCGACCATCTGGCTGACCCACTAGAAGAGGCCAACTTGACCGGATCCGAGTAGATTCCGTCTCGCTCATTGCGACCGCTATGTGGAAGATTGGCCGACCACGCAATCGATGGCCGCCGCTCGGAGTTGTCAAGCTCTTGGCATGATCTGTCCTTTTGGCCTGCTCCACCAAAACTGGGGGGTTAGCCGGCGGGCGGTCCAACGATCGCGAAAGTGACGCCGAGTATGATCTGGCTCGTGACTCGTGGTTGCGTCGGGCTGATGCGCGCGACGGACTGACGCATGCGCTCCGCGTCCATCGAAATTGACGACGATAACTCGGATGCACATCACCTAGCGGCGCTAATTTTCCTGGATTTGTGCCTCAAATCTGCCCAGGACTGTCGTTTGGCCGAAGCGGAAGCACATGTCAGGCGAGCCCTGCAACTTCGACCTGACTTTCGCGAAGCAAGAAACACGCTCGGGGTGGTTTTGATTCACGAAAAGAAATTGAACGAAGCAATTTCGGTGCTCGAGCCGCTGACCCGAGGACATCCTCTACGCGACGCCCGGAAAGTGCCTGGGGCAACTTGGGTTGGGCATATCTAGAAGTTGGTCGAATCGATGATGCCCAACAAGCACTGCAACGAAGTGTAGCGGCACAGCCGAGATTCTGCGTTGGCTACTTTCGACTAGGTCTAGTTCAAGAGCGTAAAGGACTCCCGGAGGCGGCCATAGAATCTTTTACCAATGCCCTACAGGCCGACTCGCGATGTGCCGGCTTGCAGGATGCACTTTTGCACCGAGCTAAGAACAACTTGAGTCTTGGACGAACCGACCCGGCCCAGAATGATCTTTCCCGCTGTGTTGAGTTGTCGATAAGCCACTTTGGCGGGTAAAGAATGTAAGTTCATCCTGCAAAAACTCAAGTAGTCTCGGAATGTTCATGGATTCGGTCGGCCATATCCTCCGTCAACGTCGCGAGGCGAAGAATATGAGCATTGAAGAAATCGCGCGCGCCACACGCGTTCCGATGTCGAGCGTCGAAAGGATCGAATCCGATCAGTTCGATGAATTTCCCGGCGAGGTGTTTGTTCGCGGATTCCTCGAAATCCTACGCGCGAGCGGTGGAACTGGATCCAGACGAAATATTGGCCCGATATACGGCAAGTCGAAGGATTGCGTGGGTGACGCCACTTCCTATCGCGAGCCCTTCGAGACCGATCAGGTCCCGTCGTTACGGCGTCGCCATCGCATTCGTCCTTTTGTTCATCCTCTTTACGCTCGCATTGAGTATAGTGTTGAAGCCTCGCGGCGACGACATGCCACAGGAATTGTCACAAATATTATCGGAACTGAAGTTCAACAAGCTCGTGACTTGATGTTGGGACCAGGTCGAACCATTGAGACCGACGCGCTGGTATCTGAAACGCACACCTTATGCTGATGCGGATTGGATAGTGACTCTGTTCACCATCAGTCTTGGAAAGGTATCAGCACTAGCTCCTCGCGCAAGACACACCAAACATAGATTCGTCCGGTGGGCTCGAAGCATTTCACAATCTTACCGTTCAACTTCGATCCACTCGCAGCGAAGAATTGCTGCAATTGACTGACGGCTCAATCGATCGCGCGCGCCATACTCTTGCATCCCACCTACTCGCGATGCAAACTGCAGGAAAAGCGCTAAATTGGCTACGTCGCGCACTACCGTCCAAGAACTGTCGAGCCGCCGGCATGGTCGCTCATACAAAGCTGGCTTGATATCATCGACGCGGTTCCGCCAGCTTCTCGACCAGAGGGCAGACGCGCGGCTGGCTGAATTCGGGTTGCAGTTTCTAACCGTGCTCGGTTGGTCTTTGGAGATGAGCAAGTGTGTGCGATGCGGCAAATCCTGCCCGCCGCGATCCTCTGCCTACGTTAATCCAAGTCAAGGAGGAGTCGTGTGTCGTGCACTGTGGTGGCACCGGACAATTGATGAGTTCTTCACTGCGTAAGGAGTATGGAACAACTTTCGAATCTCGGCTCTGGCGAAGTATCAGCCGAAGACGGTGGAATTGCCCTCCGAGTTGTTGAGCTCACGCTCGAGTCTCACGCCGGGATAGGCAGAGACTAACATTTCAACGATTCAACCCGACGAGACGACCCGATTGCGACCGGAATGCTTGGCTGCGTACAGTCGGCGATCCGCAACGCCTATCAAGTTTTCGGAACTGATAGTTTCACAGCACGAAAGCGAGGAACAGCCGAGGCTAACCGTAATACCGAAGGTTCCACCGAGAGTTTCGATTCTTAGCTCTGCTATGATCGACCTAATTCGATCAGCAACGCATGCGGCTTGTTCGACATCCGTCGTTCTTAGAATTATGGCAAACTCTTCGCCACCGTAACGGCAAAATACGTCCTCCGTCCTAAGAGCCGGACGCGCAACTCTTACTAGGCTGACAAGTGCCTGATCGCCTACTCGATGGCCATAAGTTGTCATTGATGTGTTTGAAGTGGTCGACGTCGAAAATGATAAGGCTTAGTGGCGCTCATGTCGCCGCGCATAAGCCAATTCAGACGCTAGTCGGGTATCAAAGTATTCTCGATTGTACGCACTGGTGAGAGCGTCCGTAACACTTGCATCATACAAGTGCTCGAACATTGCTTGCTGATCTGCATCGGTGACCGAATACCGAAACATGACCGTCGGCCCAAGCTGAATGATGTCGCCATCAACCAATCCCTCTTTCGTCGACTTGCTGGCCGCCCACGTAGGTTCCGTTGGCCGACCCCATATCCTGCAGAATGTAGTTTCCGGCACCCCTGACGAGTCGAGCGTGATGCCGGCTAACTCCGGGATCGACGACACAAATTCACGCAGTCTGAGCACGTCCGACTATGATTTCATCGGCCTGAAGTAACGTTACTTGGCCCAGCGACTCCCCCTCGATTCGAACCAGCAAAAACCTATCCCGTGATTCAAAGGGGATCCGGTCTCGGACCGCCTGAGCGTGGACCAGTACGGTGCGGTCCTCTTCACCGTCAATATCGAGCAGGTTCGGCTTTTCCGACGCGGGCACTTGACAGTATAACTATACGGCAACTTTAGCTCCGAAGAATAGGCTAACGGTAATCTTTGCTATTTTAGTCTGACCCTGCCCCCGTAACCGCCCAACAAATTCGCATTTTTGGCCAAAATCACGCACCATGGACGGACTCCCCGCAAATCAAGGTGCACTGACTGTGTCAACCAACGCTGCCTCCCAAAATTCAGCGAAGCAGCTGGCTGCTTCAGACGTTGCCGGTCGTGAGCATAAGAAAATTGCGGGCAACGCGGCAACCGTTGCGGTTGGAACCCTGGCGAGCCGGCTACTCGGACTTGTTCGCGACCAAGTAATTGCCGCCGTATTCGCTCGCGCTGCGACCGATGCTTTCTTTGTTGCCTTCACGATTCCCAATGTACTGCGGCAATTGGTGGCAGAAGGTGCGGTTCAGAATGCCGTTCTCCCCGTCCTTGAGGGAGTTCGAGAACGTGAGGGGGATTCCGCCGCCCGAAAACTCTTTGCGACACTTCGCGGATTCTCGTTGCTCTTCCTCCTGGTAATTACAGTACTTGGGTGTATTTTTCGCCCCGCAGTTGGTTCACCTTTTCGCTGGCGGGTATAGGCAGATTCCAGGCCAATTCGAGCGCACAGTAACACTTACTCGCTGGTTGTTTCCCTACATATTCTTCATGGGCACGGCCGCACTAGGTATCGCCGCACTGAACGTGTGTAGACGTTTCGTAGTAACGTCATTTGCACCAGGGTTGCTGAATGTAGCATTCATCGTAGCAGGTCTGACACTGCCAGCTTGGCTCAGCCGACGCCACTTGGACGCTGCAATGGCTCTGGCCCTAGCCGCTTTGGTTGGGGGTGCAATGCAGGTCGTAGCGCAGTGGCCCAGCCTGCGGGCAGCGGGCTATTTTGGCTGGCCCCGACTCGCACTACGCGAACCTGCATTTCGCGAAACGTTGCGTCGGATGGGCCCAGTCTTGTTTGGAATCGGGATCTATTACATCGACGTCATACTGGCACGACGTTTCTTGTCCGAGCTGGACGTCGGCTCTCAAAGCTATTTTAGCTGGGCAATGCGGCTCTGTGACTTCCCTCAAGGCATTTTCGTCATGGCCCTGCAAAGTGCAACCCTTCCTAGTTTGTCAAGACTCGTGGCGAGGGGCGAGCTGGACGCAGTCGCAAAGACATTCGCCTTTGGCATGCGCTTGACCCTATGGATTACAATAGCGGCCAGCGTAGGCGCAATCGCACTTGCGCAGCCGCTTGTCACCCTAATTTTTCAGCGTGGGCAATTCGATTCCTCGGCGGCAGAACAAACTGCGCGAGCATTCATGGCTCAGGGCCTCGGGATTTGGATGGTTGCTGCCGTCCGACAGCTAGTGGGTGTATACTTTGCTCTCGGAGACACAAAGACGCCTGTTCGAGTAGCGGCCATTGATCTGGTTGCCTTTATATTGGCCGCATTATTCCTGCTACCCAGACTGGGTCACGTGGGCGTAGGGTTGGCGGTCACAGTTGCAAGTTTTACCCAAATGCTTCTATTGTGGGCTGGATTAGCGAAGCGCCTGCCCAATATGCATACTTCAATAATCGTCAAATCGGCGTTGCGAACGATCGCAATTGCCGTTGTGGCGGCATTGGCGGCGCGGCTTGCACTTCGATTCCCAGTCTGGGGAGCGCCAAGCACTTGGGGGCGAATTCTACCAGGGTTATTGGGTGCCGTTGTATACGCTTCCGCGTTTCTAGCGATATCTCGCATCCTCAGGAGTGAAGAACTTTCTTTGCTGAAATTCCGACGTTCTCGGATGCCCTGAGGTTTAAAATGGCACCACGCCTAATTGCTTCGATTCGACGACATACTTCGAATTGCCTAGCGACTCAGTTTCCAATTGTCCGTCAATTCTTGGCGGATCATGCTCGGTATTCTTGCTACGGCAATCCTAAACCCCCTGCGTGAGAGCGCTGATCCGTGGTTAGCTAACCATTTTTGCGCCAATTCCGGCGCAATTGGCCAGACTCTTGACAGTAACCAACCAATTGCCAAGTCAATCTCGCGGTCGGTGAAATTCAGTTTGCCTGGAATGGTGTCGAGCACGCCAAGCACCGGCGTGTAGTGACTACTGACAGACTGGTGGATAACGCCAACCGAAAGTACAAGCGCCGAACGCACTAAGCATGGAAATTTCGAGGTCAGCCAAAAGTGGAGTTTCCTATCGAGCAGATCGGGAGGATTTGCCGCAAACCAAGGGGTAAATACTCGTAATACTAGGGCATCACGTGTCGAACGAGGAAAGTCCGAGCCCGCTTCGAACCAACCCTGCATATGTTCAATATCACTCAGGTTCAATTCTGGAAATGGGATCCCTCCAAAAAGCGCCAATGACGCAATTGACGCCTCACTTGGACTTCGCTGTAGCAACTCATTGATTAGCAACCGCCGCGACGACAAATCCAATCGAGCCATTTCGTTGGAGAACCACCAGACCTGCGCCTCACGGTAAAACGACGCAAGGTGAGGCTCGTTGCCCGTCCCTAAGAATTGTTGGAAGCGGCCATGAAGGGTGTTTGGTGGTAGTAAGCAACGAAGCCGAATTACCAGATCGTCGAGCAGTAACTCGAAATTGGGTAGTCTGCGCGCGACCGGCATTACTGCGGATGTGCGCGAGATGTTGGAACGATTGGAGCTCTTTGAATCGTTAGTGTCGTCCAAGTTTGCCGTGCCAGCGCCCCCTCGAAACAAGAACGGCTAATGCGGCTCAGGATAAAGAGCTAGGCTCATATGTCGTGCAAAGACCACACTTTGCCCGCGCCCGGACACTCGTACAAAGTTCGAGACGAAGGGCCGAAAAAAAAGAACGGCGCAGGGGGGTGTCGTTCCCCGCGCCGTTCCAGCGTCCGTACCACAGCCCCGTTGAGCCCCAGGTTCTGCAGCCAAACGCCCTAGTCTTGCGGATTATTATCCTCGTACACCACGTTCGCGGCTGGCAAACCGCGTTCAGCATGCCGTGTTATGCGTCGATAGATACGGCTCACGCAGAGTAGACTGAATCGGTGTGTAATCGATTCCAGGCTAGTTGGTGTCCTCTTCACTTTCTTGGAACAATGACAATGCGGCTGGAGTAGTACCGGATGATTCGATGCAATCGATTGAACCCACGCTGCCTCCGGAATGTTGCGAGATTTGACCATCGTCGAACTCGAAATAGTCAGGTCAAAACGCAGCGCCCTATCACGAATCGTGGCGCGTAAGTGCCTTCACGCGCGAGGCAGTTGAATGCCCGAATTGATTCGTCAACTTCAGCCGCTCCCCGGATCCACAAGTGGTTTCTAAACTTGAGCAGTGAGATACTAATCGATCACTCGCGCCAGTTGGAGTTGTGAAAGGGTATCCTGGCAGCGCTTCGCTTCGAAATAACATCGCCGCCAGGAGGTTTGCTGGGGTTGCGCGCTCATGGTTGCCGCGAATAACCTTGCAATCGAACTGCTTGACGTAATTACTACAGGGTGACATACGCGGACTCGTGAAACTATCGTCACAGGCAGTCACAAGGCAAGGATCTGCAGGCGACTTAGAGCTCGTAGTGCATCGTGCCGGGCGCGGCGGAATGGCCGTAGCAGTTGCTAAGATCTACTTTATCCTGGCCGGCCTAGTGCAACAGATATTGCTACCGCGGGTTTTGGGCGCTGCCGGATACGGCGGTCTTTCACGTGTCTTTTCATTCACGAGTATCGCTTACAATTCCGTAGTCTCTACATCTATACAGGGCTCTAGTCGCGCAGTTGCTCGAGCGCCACAATCGGAAAAAAGCTTTGTAATTAGGCGCGTTTTGCGCTTGCACGCATTGGCCGCATTGCCCATCGGCTTGGCAGTTTGGTTTCTTGCACCAATTGCAGGACATTGGCTAAATGCGATTCACCTCATTCCCGCGTTCAGGGTAATGGGCGGCGTGTTTTTTTTCTATGCGTTGTATTCCCCAGTAGTTGGCGTGCTCAATGGCCAACAGCGCTTCTTGGCCCAAGCGGGCCTGGATATCTGCTTTGCCACCCTTCGAACGGCTGCTCTAATTGGTGGGGCGTGGTGGTTTGTTCGACACAATGGTCGCGGAATTGAAGGGGCCGTATGGGGCTTTGTTTTGGTATCCGCTATTGTCACGATAATGGCGGTGGCCGTCGCCGGCATTGGAAGGTCAGGAAGTACTTCTCTTACCAATCGCCAACACTTGGTTTTCATTCTGCCCTTGTTGGCGGGCCAAGTGTTGCTGAACGCATTATTGCAACTCGACATCACATTACTCGGTAGGTTTGCATCTGACGCGGCGGATCGTGCAGGCATCGCCGTTACTGGTGCGGATTCACTCATTGCTTCCTATCGTGCCACCCAATTGTTTAGCTTCCTTCCGTACCAATTGCTTCTGAGCATTACATTTATTTTGTTTCCGCTACTCGCCCAAGCCCACCGTGAAGGCAAACATCAGGACGTGGGACTATTCATTAGATCCGGTATTCGGATAGCGCTAATCGTGGCCGGGGCAATCATCTCCGTGACGGGTGGAATTCCGGGAGCTCTACTCCGTCTGGTATTTTCACGCGAGATAGCCGAACCCGCCGTCAAGTGCATGGGGCTGCTCACTCTGGGCTTCGGCGCGTTTGCGCTATTTGGCATACTCACGACGGCACTGACAAGTCTGCAGAAAGAGCGAGTTAGCGCGCTAGTGACGGCGTTGGCAGTATTGCTTGTCGTAGCGCTAGCGTTCGTATTCGTGAGAGGGCGCCCGTTCGGCGTTGACCTACTTTGGCGGATGGCCATTGCAACCACGTGTGGCCTGGTATTGGCAACATTGGCCGCGGGTTTCTTCGTGTATCGCGTGGCTGGTACGTTGGTCAGCCCGTGGTGCCTCGTGCGTGTCGCCGTGGCGTTGGCCTCGGCAATCGGAATTGGCCGACTTTCCGCACCCCACGGAATCCTGCTGACTCTCGTCAGCGCGTCGTGTCAGGTACTACTGTACCTGGTCGTGCTAGTCGTTCTGCGCGAGATCAATAGAGCCGACTGGTCTCGTTTGACGGCAATTGTCCGCCGACAGCCTTCATAGCGAGAGCCCGGTCGGATTCCGACGGACTGTCTGCGACCCAGCTATGTTGGTACTAGGTCAGGCTCGATTCGGCTGGCAGGACTTGCCCCTTCCCTAAAGAACGGAGTCGCAGCAACCTACCGTGCCTTGCTCGCAACGGTCGTGCATTGGTACGAAAGTCATGCTAACTGAGCGTACGTCGATGCGTGAGTTGCTCAATGCGGAAAGTGTTGACCGCGGCCTGCGCCGTGTGGCGGGCGAAATACTCGAGCGCCATGATCGCGCACTCGAACTAGTCCTTGTCGGCGTGCGTCGCGGCGGCGTCCCACTGGCTGAAAAGATAGGGCATTGGCTCGAGCGCTTGGAAGGAGCTGCGCCTCCGATTGGAACCGTGGACATAACGCTCTATCGCGACGACGCCGCGACGGCCATGCCCAATCCAAGAATTGGCCCGAGCACGATGCCCGTATCCCTCGAGCACAAGACGGTAATTCTCGTCGATGATGTCTTGTATACGGGGCGCACAATTCGGGCAGCGCTCGATGCCCTACTCGACTACGGTCGGCCAAAGCAAATCGAGCTGGCAATTCTCGTCGATCGCGGAGGGCGTGAGCTTCCTATTCAACCGGATTACGTTGTCCGCACCGTCGAGGTGACTGCCAATGAACGGGTGGATGTTCGTACGACCGCCGAGGGCACACTCGTCGTGGCAGTCCCAAAGAACTCACCAACCGTTCCACCCACGGTATTGGGGCAATCATGACGGAAGAGCGATTGCGTCATCTGCTCGGCATACGCGACTTATCGAAATCCTTAGCCGAGCGCATTCTGGACACGGCGGAAACTTTCTTGGAGGTAACTCGTCGACCAGTGCGCAAAGTACCAACGCTTCGAGGGAAGACTGTTTTGAATTTGTTCTTCGAAGCCTCAACACGTACTCGCAGCTCGTTCGAACTTGCTGGCAAGCGCCTCGGTGCGGATGTGATGAATGTGGGGGGCTCTTCCTCTAGTACAAGCAAGGGAGAAACGCTACGTGACACAGTCGCAACCTTAGACGCGATGCATGCAGACGTTATTGTTGTGCGGCACGGAGCTTCAGGAGCGGCCAGTTACGTGGCACGGCGCGCGCGCGCCGCAGTAATAAACGCAGGTGATGGGATGCATGAACACCCTAGCCAAGCCTTGCTCGACTCATTCACAATAAGAAAACATAAGAAGAGTTTGAACGGGCTGCGCGTTGCAATCTGCGGCGATATTGCTCACAGCCGCGTTGCGCGCTCAAATGCCCTACTGCTGCCCATGTTTGGGGCGGAAGTAGTGCTGGCAGGTCCACGAACTCTATTGCCTCTCGGTGTAGAGAGCTGGGGCGTGAAGGCGTTCGATCGGCTCGAGCCTGCGCTCGAGAATGCTGACGTGGTTATGATGCTCAGAATTCAAAAGGAACGGCTTGGCGCACGCTTGTTCTCCACTCTACGCGAGTATTCACAACAATTTGGGCTGACCAATGCTCGTCTAGCGCTCGCCAAGTCGGATGCAGTCGTGATGCACCCTGGACCGGTAAATCGCGGTGTTGAAATCGCCGACGACATCGTGGACGGAAGTCGCAGTCTAATTCTCGATCAAGTGGAAGCTGGCGTTGCCGTCCGCATGGCTATACTTTATCTGTGCGCAACTGATCCTGAACAATCAATTGGCGCCTAGTGACAAGGCACTCAAATATCTATTTGCGAAACAGTAGACAACGGTTCACCCAGGAAACGCTGTGCAACCTGTTTGAAGCTCGCCGGCAAATCCGTTACTAGGAGCTCAAGCGTGCGAGGTCCATCCGAAATTCGCTGTCGGATGCGGCCCGTCCGCAATAGATCCGAAACTGCGGTTGCTGTGGCAACAGCACCATCTATGACGGGTACGCGATGACCGGCAATTTCGCATGCAGCTCGTTCAATAATCGACCTTAACAGAGGGTAGTGCGTACATCCAAGTAACAGCACTCGCGCACCCTGTTCAATGAGCGGAGTTACGTACCTACGAACAGCCAATTCGGGTACTGGACCTTCTACCCAACCTTCCTCGACCAACGGCACCAGCAATGGTGCCGCCTGGCCAATGACTTCGAGGCGGGTATTGAGACTGGATACTGCTCGAGCATATGCGCCTGACGAGATTGTACCCATGGTACCCAGCACGCCAATACGAGGAGGCTGTTCTGTTCCTAACACAGCGAATTCTTCAATTGCCCTAACCGCCGCAGTCGCGCCAGGCTCGACCACCCCTATGACCGGTAAATCAAATTCTGCACGCAGAATATCGATTGCCACTGAACTGACCGTATTACACGCGATTATGAGCGCTTTTACGCCGCGCTCCACCAGCACTCGCGCGCATCCTTTGGCGTATTTCACTACCGTGTCTGCGGAACGGGTCCCGTAAGGAACTCGGGCAGTATCGCCCAAATAGATCAGATTTTCACTCGGCAATATTTGAGTAAGGGCCCGCACGACGGTCAGTCCGCCCAATCCTGAGTCGAAAACTCCCAACGATGCTTGTTCCGCCTCCGCTTGATTCATAGCGTGACATTCTAGATCTCAACGAATGCGAATTGCCTTCGTTAAACTGAAAATCAACTTGAGGTAAGCTCCCAATCGTCGAGCCAAGGGACCAGCGTACCAATCGTTCAATTTGCCGGTGGCGCAGGCGTGCCGGCGTCTTTGTTGGAAGCGGGCTCATCGGTAGCATCAGGCAACGGTTGCGGGACCTCTTCAAGAGCCGCTTCCAATACTTCTTCCAACCGCGTGACATAAACGAACTCTAGTTCGTCGCGGACTTCTTTTGGCACTTCCTCGAGATCGGCCTTGTTGCGTTCCGGTAAGATAACCCTTTTTATTCCGGCCCGATGCGCCGCCAATGTCTTCTCTTTCAGTCCGCCAATTGGCAACACACGTCCACGCAGGGAGATTTCCCCAGTCATGGCGACATCGTGCCGGACGCGAAGCCCTGACAGGAGGCTTACTAGCGAAGTAAACATCGTAATGCCAGCGCTAGGGCCATCCTTGGGCATCGCGCCAGCGGGAATGTGGATGTGGATGTCGCTCTTCTCCAAAAAGTCCTTTTGAATGCCGAACCGCTGGGCATTCGACCTGACGTAACTCAACGCCGCGTGAGCGCTCTCCTTCATGACATCGCCCAGTTGACCCGTCAGCTGCAACTTGCCGGTGCCGAACATCCGGGTCGCTTCGATAAACAATATCTCGCCGCCAACACTCGTCCAGGCAAGTCCCGTGGCGACGCCAGTTTCTGCAGTTCGCTCAGCCACCTCGCTCGTGTATTTTATCGGACCGAGGAACGGACGCAAATCATCTTCTGCCTTAATGACGCGGCGTTCACTGTCACCCTCTGCAACTTTCACGGCTACGCCGCGAATTACGCTAGCGATGGTTCGCTCCAGCGATCGGACGCCAGCTTCCCTCGTGTGGTGCTCGATGATTTGCTCAACTGCTTCATCCGTCACGTCCAGCAGATCTGACTTTATACCATGTTCATCCAGCTGCTTCGGAATGAGATGTCGCCGGGCTATTGCTAATTTTTCTCGTCGCGTGTAGCCCGGGATCTCGAGAATTTCCATACGATCCCGAAGTGGAGGCGGAATTGGATCGGATACGTTGGCCGTTGCGATGAACATGACATTGGACAGATCATACGGGATCTCAAGGTAATGATCGGCGAATGTATTGTTCTGTTCCGGGTCGAGTACCTCTAGCAAGGCGGCGCTCGGGTCGCCCCTGAAGTCATGTCCAATCTTGTCCACTTCATCCATCATGAACACCGGGTTGACGGTGCTCGCCTTTTTCATCCCTTGGATAATCTGCCCAGGGAGGGCACCAACATAGGTGCGGCGGTGACCCTCGGATGGCAGCCTCATCGTGCACACCGCCGAGAGATATTCGTACGAATTTTCTCCCGAGGGCGCGCGCAATGCTCTTTCCCAAAGACGTCTTGCCGACACCTGGAGGACCAATCAGGCAGAGAATTGGACCTTTCTTGTCTTTCTTCAGTTTGCGGACAGCCAGATATTCGACAATTCTCTTCTTTACTTTATCAAGGCCATAGTGGTCTTCGTCCAAGACTCGCCGCACTTCAGCTATATCTAGATTGTCTTCGGTTGACTGGCTCCAGGGCAAATCCAGGATCCAATCAAGATACGTACGAACGACCGTGTATTCAGCACTGCCCACTTGCATTGACCGTAAGCGCTTGATTTGCTTCTTTGCAACGCCGTCGGCTTCGGAGGGAAGATTTGCTCTCGCAATTCGCTCTTCCAAACCGTCCAAATCGCCCTGGTCTCCGTCGTCTTCACCCAGTTCTTCTTTAATGGCTTTGAGCTGCTGCCGAAGGACATACTCGCGTTGATTTTTCCCCATTTCCTCCTTAATTTGGGAATTTATTCTTTCGCGCATCTTTAGGATTTCGAGCTGCCGAGTCAGCAGGCGCAGAACCTTGCGAATTCGATCCTTGACTTCAACGGTCTCGATTAGTTGCGCTTTCTCCTCTACCGGCGCATCCAAATTGGCGGCCACCAAATCGGCAAGTGCACCTGGAGCTTGCATCGAATCTATCAGGGCGCCCGCCTCACGAGGGAGTTCCGGCATCAGCTGAATAACTTGCTTCGCAACGTCGCGAAGGCTCATGGCCAGCGCTTCGGCTTCAACATCCTCCGAATCCATCGCTTCCACGCGCGACACATGCGCCTGCAGGTAGGGCGATGTCTGCGATAAAGAGTCGAGTCGGATCCTCGTCAAACCTTGAAGTATCAATGAATAGTTGCCAGAGCTATGTTTCAACGCTTTGAGCACGCGCGCCGCACAACCGACCGGATACAGGTCATTCAGACCTGGATCGTCGGTAGATGGATCGCGTTGTGCGAATATCGCAATAATCGGATTCGAAATGTTGTGAACGTCCTCAACCAGGGCTACTGACTTCTCGCGGCCAACATCAAAGGGCGCCACATTGCCGGGAAAAAGCACTGCATTGCGAATGGGCAACACGGGCAAGACATCCCCGAATTCGAATTCTTCGTCGGAGGATACCGGTCGTTTCTTGTCGGTCATCTCAACACCTCAAATCGCACTGCAACAAGTTGAGCCCAGGGACATTTGCCATTTGCGTCGTCCACGGCGTACGGTCAAGCCAGGCAAAGGGAATCTGTCATTATTTACCAAAGCCGGTCGTGCCCGCGGTATCGGCCCCGGTCACAGCTTCGGACGCGAATTGCAGCCGTTGCCTGGCGTTGGATCGCGAATCGCGCCAAATTCGCCAGGTGCGTTGCGTATTCTTCGGAACTCCCGCCATTGCCGTACCTGCACTCGAGGTATTGACTCAAATCGGTGATGTTGTTGCGGCGGTCTCTCAGCCGGACCGACCCGGCGGGCGTGGAATGAAGCCCCAAGTACCCGCAGTCAAGTCTTGGGCAGTTGCCCACGGGCTATTCGTGATTCAGCCAGACGGCCTACGAAATGGTGAGTTGGCGCAATGGATCACACAACAAGCGGTCGACATATCCGTGGTGCTTGCCTACGGGAGAATACTGCCGCCCGATTTACTGAGAGCTCCAAGACTTGGTTGCGTGAATTTGCACGCATCATTGTTGCCGAGACATCGTGGAGCAGCCCCCATTGCGTGGTCGATAATACGGGGTGACGTCGAAACCGGTGTATCGCTCATGCAGATGGACGCGGGTCTCGATACAGGTCCGGTGTTGGCTCAGCACAAAATTGCAATTGATCCAAGAGAGACAGCGGGGACTCTCTCAGATCGAATCTCTCAGGTTTGCGCGGAGGTCGTGCGGGCACACATACCCCAAATTGTTACGAGGTCTGAACTTGAGGGCATCCCTCAAGATGGGGAATTGGCAACCTGGGCTCCGCCCATTAGAACTCAGGATCGCAGACTAAACTTTGACGACACCGCCGCCGCTTTGGATGCACGTATTCGCGCTCTGACGCCGACGCCGGGAGCCATCACTACATCTAAGGGGCGCCTACTTAGGGTACTGGAGTCCAGGCCCCTGGCCCACGATTCAGGGGCCCCCGCCGGTATCGTTAGGATCAGCGAAGACAGGCGCATCTTGGTGTCAACTCGGGCGGGCAGCCTGGAGCTCGTTCGCGCCCAGCTCGAAGGCAAAAGGCCGCTGTTCGCTCACGACTTGATCAATGGTCGAGCCATTTCCGACAACGACCGACTGGGGGAATAGCGCACCTCTGCCAAATAGTTGCCGAATCGATCGGCAACCGATGCTACCTTTCGGTCCTCATGGCTGGCATCGAGGGCATGCTCGCCGAAATCGCCGCAGAGTTTCCCCGTTTTCGGCTGGTACACAAAAGTGACAGCCAACTCATGTCGTTGATTGACAGATTCCTTAGAATTCTGACACTGGGACGGCAATCGCGATTCTTGACCGAATACCATACTGTCATAGGCTACAGTCTCTTCGTGGCTCCGACTTGGGAGAGTCTTGGCGACACGGAAAGGATAGTTTTACTTCGCCATGAGCGCGTTCATCTCAGACAATGTCGCAGATTTGGGCTCTGGGGTATGACGCTCCTGTACTTATTGCCAATCTTCCCGGTCGGGCTTGCTTACGGGCGAGCACGACTCGAGTGGGAAGCGTATTCCGAGACGATTCGGGCACTATTCGAACTTCGAGGAGCCTGTGTCCTAAGTGATACTAGACTTCGTGAACACATTGTGCGGCGGTTTATCGGCCCAGACTACGCTTGGATGTGGCCATTTCGAACTACGCTCGATAAATGGTACGATCGCCTGATATTGGAGTTGAGTGAAAGAGTGTCCGAGATTGAACGAAGTTTGGAGGACGCGGACGCCGGTATTCCTCGATTGGTAATCAGAACCTTAACGAATCCAAGGAACCAAAAACGACATGGGCGCAGTCGTAGGAATTGATTTAGGAACCACCAATACTGTCGTCGCCGCGATGCGGGAGATAGCCCAGTTGCCATTCTCGATGAATCGGGCTCGTCACTCATTCCGTCAATTGTTTCCTTCCTTCCGAGTGGAGCAGTATTGGTTGGTAACGCCGCAAAAGAACGACGCGCTGACGATACCCGAAACACTGTCTATTCAGTCAAACGATTGATTGGACGCCCATGGGATTCGCCAGAGGTACGGCAAGCCAGAAGCCGATTTTCATTTGAACTAAGGGAAGGCCCCGGCAGGGCAACGTTCGTTGTTGCGCGCAATGAAACGTTCACTTTACCTGAAATAAGCGCATACGTGCTGAGGAAGGTCAAGAGCATTGCGGAAATTGAGCTCGGCGAAAGTGTAGAACGCGCCGTCGTCACAGTACCTGCCAATTTTAACGATTTGCAACGTGCGGCAACCAAGGTCGCGGGACGAGTCGCAGGCCTCGAAATATTACGGATTCTAAATGAGCCGACTGCGGCCGCGCTTGCCTACGGTCACAACCATGGCGCGGCGGAGAAGATTGCAGTCTTTGATTTTGGGGGCGGCACATTTGATATTACGCTACTTTCGCTAACCGAAAGTGTATTCGAAGTACTTGCAACAGCCGGCAACACATTTCTGGGTGGCGATGACCTCGACTGGGTGATTGCAGAAAAGATGGCCGATGAATTTTCGGCTCACCATGGCCAGGATGTTCGTAAGCATCCGATTGCCCTAGAGCACCTGCGTGCTGCAGCCGAGGCCGTAAAGATCACCCTAGCAACGGCTGAAGAAGCCGAAGTTCACCTTAGCATTGGACTGGAGGGCAGTGAATCGAACTTGCCCTTGTCGTTTGGAATGTCACGCGCGGAATTCGAAAGATTGGCTTCTCCAATAGTCGATCGCGCATTCGACGTATGCCGAGAGGCGCTGGGCGTGGCACGCGTCGGAATAGGCGACATCGACCATGTGCTACTCGTCGGCGGCTGCACCCGCATCCCCTGTGTTCGACAACGGGTGGAGGAATATTTCAAGCGGGATTTGGACTCGCATATCGATCCGCATGAAGTCGTTGCGTTAGGTGCCGCTTTGCAAGCGCATGCACTTACAGCCACCAGAACCAGTACGGCGAAGCTGAGAATCCCGCCGGCTCCCGTTGTTAGCCCCACCCAGCCCGAGACCAACGCAACGACGGAGTGGCGCCAAAAGACGCAGCCCTTCGGGCGTCTGGGTTCAACGAATATTGGAGTGGGGCAGACCCAATCGCCGGATACTCGCGGAAACATCCAAGTTCCGCCTCCCGACGAGGCACTGAGTCGTCCTATACCGACGACGAAACATTTGGGTTCTCGGGGTCGGCTGAATACCTCCGTTGGCATCGGACCTTCCGAAGAACCGGAAGACTTACTACCGGTCGTGGCTGGGAGCGCCAAAAGTCCGCTGACGACCGGGGAGAAAATTACCCCCCCAAGATGGTGCCGCCTCAGAACAACTATGACATAGCCGACGAACCAAGCGACGCCATTGGCAGTCAGCAGTATGTCTATGACGCCTTTTCTGAGTCGGACGATGAGGAAGCGACAGCGGTCCGCGCATATTCGGAGCCGGCACCTGAACCGGAATCCAATTTGCCAATGGCGATGGAGGACTTCAGGTCCTTGTCGAAAGAAGCGGCTCAGGGGGATGATATTACAGTCCGGGTCATCAAGACGAAGTCCTCTCCTGCGGGACTGTCAGATGCTATCGCCAATAGTTCTTTGGCGCGTCCCGTTCCGGAGTTATCCGCGGACTCGGATTTACCGGCGATGTTGAATCCCGCAGCCGACGCCGGCTCTGGAAGTTCGACTAAACGCCCCTCGAAGACTCCTTCTGCTGATGAATTGCGTCAGCGATATGGTGACTTGCCCCTGATCATCGGTGGCAAACGACTCGGAACTCGGCCATCCGAGAATCCGGAAGAAACGCCTGATTTGCCTTTGGTGCGGCCTCAACTCGACACCATAGTCGACGGCGCAGCGTCTGCCGATTTCCGTGAAGACGAATTGCCAGCGATACGCGCGCCAAACGTGCCGAAAAAACCAATTCGAGATTCCCATATTCATGCCGAGTTGCCGTTGGTCGGAGTGGGAACCAAGGAGCGGCGCGAGCCCAGTCCACAGGCGCCACCTGCTCAAAAACCACGCGTTTCTCCGCCTGTGCGCCCCCCAACTAAAGGCGCTACTGCGACCTTTGCGACCCAAACCACGGGGGATGTTCCCTATTCGCTCAGCGACAATGATCTCGTGGAGGAACCACGCAGTCAACCGCCCTCGACGGCTCGGATTTCGGTGCGACCTGCGATGCGGTCTGAACCTATCGCCGAGGCCGCGCTGCCCATACCCAATTTGCCCGATTGGAGCGCGGCCGAGCGGCAATACTCCGTTGAGAGTCAGCGGCCTGCAGCGCCGGTGAGATCAACAACTGGCGCGCCCACATCGGCAAACCTTGGCGTTCGACGCCCAGCTGGAGAAGGTATTGAACCCGCGCGCGTACCGGCTGCGGGTGCCAAGCTTGCACCAGGCTCAGTGTCCATTGATTCGCCTCGATCCGCAGCGCCGGTTCAGAATCGGGCTCGTACTGAGGTAGCCAGCCCAATTTCCGCGGATATGCCCCGGCAGCACCTGGAAACTCCGCTCGTCGCTCCCATGATCGCGACAGCGCCTTTCCCCAATTTGCCCGGGCGCGATATCGGATATGGGCATCAGCCAACTCCGCTGCAGCAGCCGCACTACGGCGTCGGCGTTCCGCTGCTCATCGATGTGACTCCGCTAAGCCTGTGTGTCGAGACTGTCGGCAGCTACAGCGACGTACTGATCGACCGCAATACGCCGGTTCCGTGCGAACGCACCCGTGACTTTGTCACCGTTCAGGATGGCCAACAAGTCGTCAGGGTGCGCGTCGCCCAGGGAGAATCGAAGATATTCGCGGAGAACCTCCTGCTCGGCGAACTCGAATTGACTGGCCTCCGTGCGGCGCCAAGAGGACAACTCAAGATCTCTGTCACCTTTGGCCTGGATTCCGACGGAATCTTACATGTCCGGGCGATCGATCTCGACACGGGGCGCGCCGCAACTTCCGAATTGCGCCTGGCTGGCATTCCTTCACCCTCCGAGGTGGCTCACATGACATCGAGACACCTAGCAACCTCGTAGAGGACAGACTCAAGTGAACGCCCAAGAGCGAACACGCATCCTCGATTGGGACGCCCAAATTGACTCACTCAGCTATGAGCAACTCTTGGGGATACCGGGCGATGCGTCGATTGAGGACTGTCGAAACGCCTACTACCAATTTGCTCAGATTTTTCATCCCGATATGCATCCAATGGCCGACGGACCGTTGCGCGATGCGCTCTGCCGAATATTCCAGCGCGGTTCAGAGGGATATCGCGTACTAACCCACCCTTCCCTGCGTTCGCGCTGGCTCCGAGTAAGGGCCCAAGGGGCTTTACGGCTCGGTGACTTGGCCCCGTCACCGATCGTGGATCTGCGAAGCGATCTTCCAAATCTGCACGTCCAGTGTCGGTCCGGAGGCGCGAAGCTCGAGGCGCGCCAAGCCGCAAAGTCGTTTGAGCAGGGAGACGTTGCCAGGGCCAAGCTTCACCTGGAGCGAGCGCTGGTCTACGAAGGTGGTGCAAGCCTAGAGCTGGCTCGTTGTTTGGAGGCAATCGGGGATCTCGGGGCTGGCGGCTGAATCTGGACCGTATCCATCGCCAGTCTAACGGCTGGCAATTATTGACGTCTGGGCTAGCCGCCCCCAAAGATAGGCGCACTTCTGACTTGAACCTTTCGCCCCAAGCTCGCTGACCGAATGGCCCACAGTCTGCGACATGTCTCACAAGAAGCCTCGGCAACCTGATCGCGGCCAACCTAACCATCCATTCTGGATGCCAGCCGCGCCTTTCCCTCGTCTGTTTTTCCCCCAAAAGCTGACGGCACTAGCGCTCTGAGATAGAATTGATTAAAGGACACTTCACCGAGCCGCTAGGCTTGACCATTTTGGCCTGAGTCGGACGGCGGTTTTCACCCTTCGTCGGTGAACCCTTTATGTCACCTCAATCATTGGAGCAGTAAGTTGAAGATCTCCTGCCCTTCTTGCGAAGCAAAGTATTCTATCGGAGACGAGAAGGTTCAGAATCGCCTAGCGAAGATTCGTTGTCGTAAATGCGGAGCCGACATCGTGATCGATGGTCGCGTCGAGCCGCCCAGTATCACTCTCGCTGGGGCGGAAAACGCTGGCGCAGCCGTCGCGGTTGCAAGTGCGGGCGGCCCTCAGCCAGAGTTTACGGTTGATTTCGCAGAGAACGATCAGCGAACGTTGAGCTTATCGGACATAGTGCTTGCGTACAATTCTGGCCACGTAACGGCCGATACCTTCGTTTGGTCGGAGGGGATGTCAGATTGGACGGCCCTCGGACAAGTGCCATCAATAGTTGCTGCACTCAATGAAGCAGCGTCAGCTCCTGCGCGGGCCGTATCGGTCCAAGCAAGCGCGGCTCGCATAACAAATTCGCCAAGGCCTGCACAGGTCACTTCAGCGAGAGCAACGGCGAAGGGTGCCGGTCGAGACTTGTTCGGCAAAGTTTCTCACGCCGGTAGTGAAGAAGACGTGGCTGCAGCTCAAAGCAGCTATGACGCACAGCCCATGCAAACGACTGGCGCGAGGAACGAGTCAAGCGTCCTATTTTCGCTATCAGCCCTAACTGCGACGACCAAAAGCAAGACTGCGTCAGTTCCAACGGCCAGCGCAAGTGTGACGAGCGCGCTTGACGACTCGGGTCTCATCGACCTCAAGGCGTTGGCTTCTCAAGCGACCACTTCGGATATTTCCGCAGGTTCGCCTTTGGGTGCGGCCCCAATGGCGCCACTTGGAATGGCGCCACTCGGTGGACTCGGTGCACCGCTCGGAGGCGCACCGTTTGGTGGCGGCCCCAGCCCGCTAACTGCCGCTGATCTCGCGATGCCGCCGCCAAAAAGCAAAACTGGCCTTTTCATCGGCGGAGGGATTGCCCTTGCGGCTCTAATTGTCGTGATCGCCATGGCATTGCGGCCCGAACCGCCCCCTCCACCCCAGCCAGAACCGTTGCCGCTTCCCAAGCCCACGCATACGGCTGAGCCGACAGCGACACCTAGCAGTGCCGCCAAGCCACCACCAACAGGCACCGAAGACTCGACTGCAAAGAAGGCGCCACCCAAGTACACGGGCGGCGGGCGCAAGAGGGGCACGAAGTCTGACGGCTCGGGCACAACCGGCAGCGGTTCGGACAATTCCTCGAGTGGGGCGTCCGCTCCGGCACATCCGGCGAGCAAGAGCGGATGCGCTCCCGGCGATCTGCAGTGCGAAATGAAGAAGGCTGCAGGCCACTGACGCCGTTGCCCGTACGGCGGCAATCGCCGCTTCAAGCCGCAAATTCCTGCCGTGGGCTTCGGGTATGACTTTGCTGAAGCGACGGCACGTGGCCGCAAGTTGTCTCCCAACATCGACTAAATCTCAAACACAGTTGGGCGCACGAATCTGAACTGCGCGCTTTCGCTAATTCTAGCGCGCACCTATTCCCATCTCCGAAAATGCCTTAAGCGACGCCTTTCGCTGCTGCGGCATCATATAGGCAAAATACCAAAGGTTGAGCCATATCCCTCGGAGAATCAGGTACACGCCCAACAGATTAGTGGCGGTGGCAATTGCCAGTCCAAACGTCAAGCTGCCAAATCCAAACCACATTTTCCATTGCCGCATCAGGGGCGCGTTGTACTTGGCGTAAATGGCTGCGCGCTCTGGAGCATAAGGGGGCATACTGTTCAAATGGCAAGTCGTGTGCGGGTCATAGCCATGAATGAAGTCCACCTGACTTTTCAGATAGAACAAATAGATTGGCCAGGCCATGCGCACCCAAATTGATTGCCGAGTCGACGCCTCCGAGTGCCGCGCCCGTGCCGTTTCGAGATCTTCTCCCTCTTGATATTTGGGATGAGTGAACCTAAGAAATAGGTTCTTGTAGTGGTCGTAGCTGGCCGTGTGAAATGATCCGGTTACACCCGTCAATGCCACCGCAGTCGCAAACAGCAGAAATTCCGTAACACTCTTCGAGTGGTTTTGCAGCACGACGCAAGCACCACCACCAACGACCGAAATCGAAACTATGAAGTCCGCGGCGCCATCGAGCATTCGCCCAAGCGCCGACGATGTTCCGCGCAGTCGGGCCAATTGACCATCGGCGCAGTCGGCAACCGCCGAGAGGAATATACAAATGCCAGCCACTGGCATGTGATGGGGAAAGTCCGCTAGCATCGCCACGAGAGCGGATAGCCCCAAAAAAATAGAACCAACGGTGACTACATTGGGCGAAATCTTTGTTGGCAGGAGAAACCGCGCCAGCAGGTAGGCCAAGGGTCGATGAATCCACACATCGACGGGCTCCTCGACTTCGAGCGGCTTCAGACTCGCCCAATAGCCTTCGAATAGCCGCGCCACGTTACACTACCTGGGTGTGCTCGCAGCCGGGCCGAGTTGGGCTAACGCGTCGTTCATTCGGCGTCGCCAGCGGTTGCCCAATAGCCGTAAGTAGTGGACGCGGGCGTCGTGATACTCGCAGCGACGCGTTCAACCGCTGCCAGGCATCTCGCATTCTGCGAAGGAGTACCGACTGTAACCCTCACATAGCTTCTAGTTGCGTGATGCACGGACAGGCTTCTCACCAAAAAGCCCTCGCCCTTGACCGCTTCGACAAATTTCTCCGCCGTTACACCAAGATTTGACACATCGGCCAAAACAAAATTGCCATCGCTCGGAATTGCCGTAATGCCAGGGATATGCGAGAGCCCCGTCACTAATTCCGATCGGGAAACCCGCAACTCGCGGATGCGCGCCTCGAATTCGGCAGAGTCGTCCAATGCGGCACTAACGGCGGCAAGGGTTACTCCCGCGATGCTCCAGGGCACTTTAACGCGCTCAAGTAGCGATACGACCGTTGGATTCGCAAATAGATAACCCAGACGCAGGCCGGCCAAGCCGTAAGCCTTGGAGAAGGTGCGAAGAACGATAGCGTTGGCGTACTCATTGACGAGCCCGGCATAAGTTTCGCCATCGCCCAATTCGACGTAGGCTTCGTCAATAACCGTAGGCAACCCGAGCCTTAGAATACGTCGCAATGCCTCCTCAGGGATTCGATTGCCCGTCGGGTTGTTGGGACTGCACAGGAACACGACCTTCGTTCGCTCCGTAACAGCCCGAATAATCCCCGAAAGGTCATGCTCCTGCTCGTCGCGCATCGGCACGAGCACGGGAATTCCGCCCACAACTCGGGTTCGCGTTTCGTACATGCTGAAGGTGGGTACGCTTAGTATCACCTCTTCGCCGGGACTGACGAAGGTCCTGATCACGACATCAATCAATTCCGTGCTGCCCGAACCTAAAAGAACGTAATTTCCTTCGTATCCCTCGCGTTGCCCAAGCTTCTGCCGCAGGGCCCTCGAACCGCCGGGATATTGATTACCCCGAGTGGCGGCCTCCACGACCGCGGCCAAGACACGCGGACTGGGCGCGTAAGGACTCTCATTCGACATGAGGCGCACGAGCTCTGGATTCCCGTCCGCTAGTTCGAAATGGTCCTCTCGATACGGATGCGCCGCCCTAACCCAAGATGGTGCGAAGAGCTCCAGCATTTCAGGTTCCGGTGACTGAACTGAGGAATTTCCGGGCTCGTCTC
Source organism: uncultured delta proteobacterium (assembly GCA_963819085.1). GTDB lineage: Bacteria > Myxococcota_A > Polyangia > Polyangiales > Polyangiaceae > FEN-1139. The sequence goes on along the minus strand of CAWFUX010000035.1, from coordinate 70,370 downwards.
CGAGCATATCCCCAAATACCCGTATCATGGCCTCGGCGCGAGCCAAAGCCATTGGAGTATCCACGTCGATCCAACGAACTTCGCCGACATCGACCGCCAGAAAACGGCCTTTGCGCGCGAGTGCCTGTACGCCATCGCTGAGTGAGCAATCACCAGCCCTTGCCTCGATCAGCGCAAATTCACAGAGCAAGTCCGGACCAATCCGAAAATACGCCGGTATCCAAGGCATCGTATATTTCGAGATCCTTGCCGATCTGCTGAATGCGACCAGCCTTTGCCTGTACCTTCGTGGCGTCATCCAAATCGAAGCAACGTTCAATATCCCGGTCAACGGCTAATGCGCAGCAGCCTTCAGGCACATCAGCGGCCATGAGTTTTCTGATCAACTCCGGTGAATACAGGTGATCCGCCATCGTGAGAATGCATTCACGGTCGATGTGTTCGGATGCCGCAAGCAGAGACACGCCGTTTTTCTTGTGATACTGCTCGTTGCTGACAAATTTCAGCCGCATCCCAATGGTCGGTTCAGCCGAAAGCACGCGCCGAACTCGATCACCCTGGAAACCGGTGATGACGACCACTTCCTGAATTCCAGCTGTCTGAAGATTATTCAGCACGCGAATAAGCAACGGCACCCCTGCAACCGGTCGCAAAGGTTTGGGGATGTCATCGCCATATTCCGTGAGACGGGATCCCGTACCGGCAGCCAGTACTATTGCTCGTCTCGCCATTTTCCGTTCAGACATTGGCTTTGTCTCGCTTTCAATTTCGCCAAGGGCCCGGCGATTACCACAGCCGGGCTAATCTAAGCAAATGCGTAAGATTCATATTTCTTTGAGGATTTCCGCGCTGTTGCCATTTGACGACAGCGTGAATATTTCGCACACCCCGCCCTACCAAGACCGCAGTTTCGGCTGGCTGTTCCGTGGAGGTGACAGGAATGTGCATCGAGACTAACACCGCATAACATCCGCACTGGTCGAAAAGCCGAATTTTCTTGGTTCAAATTTACAACCCTGCTTACGCAAACTCGATGCCAGTGCACTGCGTCATAGGTTACGCAGATCTTGGCCCGCCGGTTCGGCTAATGCCTCGGGTGCGACGACGGCGCATGTGTATAGCGACTAAACCAACCGTCGGGCTCGCTCCAGGTCGTCAAAAGTATCGACTTCTGTCCATTGCAATCCGGCTACCTCCAGGGCTGTCGCCGTAAGCTTAGATTCCCCGATCAGTTCGGAATAAATATCCTCGTAGTACCGATCGGTAACACCCCGTTCGATCAAAGATTCGATACGACGCATTACCGTACGATTAGACGTCCCATCGAGCACCTCAACTCCGATACTCTCGGAGCTTGTGGACGCCAAGGGGATCGATTTGCCAAATCTTCGAATCAGCCCATTTTCATCGACATCCGCCTTCATGGCCTCCTGATCCAATTCACGGGAGCTGTCCACGGCCACGAGCATTGGCGATGAGCCGCTTAGGATTCTTCTTAGGATCTCAACCTCAAGCACAAGATCACCATCAAGTTTGACTATTGGCTCGTCGCGAATGGCGTCCGCACAGCACGCAAGTGATACAGAATTCTGTGTGTTTGCATAATCAGAATTTCTGCAGTACTCGGCGTCTACGCCCAAAGGTAAGACTGCCGCCCTTACGGCTTCCTCACAATAACCGGTTGCCAGAACGAATCGGACAATACCGCACTCCTGCAACTGCCCGATTAGTCGTTGTAGAATCGACTCGCGTCCGAGCGACACGAGTGCCTTCGGAACACCATTGGTGAGCGGCCTGAGTCGTGATCCAATTCCGGCGACTAGCAGAACAGCTGTTCGAATGGGGATATTCATTCGATTGATTTATCACTACTGTGCCATTCAAGCACAGTCATTGGGCCAAACGAGTACATCAATTCTAATGAATTTGTGCCGCTCTTGCAGCGAAGCGGCCGGGTTCGAAGGCCCCTCACTTCAGTGGAATCGCGGTGCTAGGTCGCCTAGCCACACCTATTCTATCCTAATCTGGATTGCGAATCGGCATGACCGTTGCTAACACGGTGCCACCATGAAGCAGCCCGAATCGATCCAGAAGCCCGAAGGGCGCCTTGCTGTATTACTTCCCGGTCTCGGCGCCGTAGCGACAACCTTTATTGCCGGCTGCTTATTGACGCGCCGGGGCCTTGCACAACCTATTGGGTCGTTGACACAAATGGGCACGATTCGACTAGGCAAGCGGACCGACAATCAGGTCCCGAAAATCAATGATTTTGTGCCACTTGCTCAACTTGATCAGCTTGTTTTTGGGGGCTGGGATTTGTTTCCCGATAACGCCTATGAAGCTGCCAAGTCGGCACAAGTCTTAGAGAGCCGGCATATAGAGCCAATTCGGGAAGAGCTCAGCCAAATTCACCCCATGCGCGCCGCATTCTACCCCGAATATGTAAAACGACTGCAAGGAACCAACGTAAAACAAGCCGCTAACAAAGCGGAGATGGTCGAACAATTGCGACAAGATATTCGCAATTTCATAAAGACAAATGATTGCACACGCGCGGTTGCTGTTTGGTGCGGATCGACAGAAATCTACATTGAGGCCAGTGACGTCCATTCCACTATTGAAAAATTCGAACGCGGGCTTGTCGAAAACCATCCCGCGATCAGCAATTCGATGCTGTATGGCTGGGCGTGCATTAAGGAAGGCGTACCCTTCGCAAACGGTGCTCCCAGTCTCACCGTGGACTTTCCGGCGGCTCATGATTTAGCCAAGCAAATGAACGTGGCCTTTTGTGGAAAGGACTTTAAGACTGGGCAGACTCTAATGAAGACTATCTTGGCACCCGGACTCAAGGCACGCCTTCTTGGACTCAATGGTTGGTTCTCCACGAACATCTTGGGCAATCGTGACGGCGAGGTTTTGGACGATCCGGACAATTTCAAGACCAAGGAGGTCAGCAAACTGGGAGTCCTCGAGCAGATACTGCAACCTGCTCATCATCCTGAGCTCTACGGCAACGTATATCACAAGGTTAGAATCAACTACTACCCACCGCGGGGGGATGCCAAAGAGGGTTGGGACAACATCGACATCTTTGGTTGGCTCCAATACCCCATGCAGATCAAGATTGATTTCTTGTGTAGAGATTCGATCTTAGCAGCACCTCTCGTGCTCGACCTGGCGTTGTTTCTCGACCTAGCGAATCGCGCGGGGTTCCGAGGTGTTCAAGAGTGGCTCAGTTTCTATTTCAAATCACCGATAACGGCCCGAGGACTTTACCCCGAACATGACGTCTTCATTCAACTCATGAAGTTAAAGAACACGCTGCGATGGATGATGCGCGAGCCGCTGATCACCCACCTTGGCAACGAGTACTACGACTGAGCCCGATTATCGAAATCCCGTGCTGCGCGCTGCCAACCAATGCGTTCCCAGAAAAGCCGCAGCCAGGGCAGACCAAAGCCAAGCAGGTGCGATTGGGTGGGACGTTCGAGTCATGTCTATGAAAAGGCTAGGCGGCAACGGCAAACGGTCGATTTCAGCCGGCCGAACATAGGTCCCAGTGGTTACTTCCGCTAGTTTTCGCAAGCGATCCGAATCTGGTCGCGAGTCGGCGAAGGCGACCCCACCAGGCTCGCATGCAAAATTAAGACGCGCCTCCGCACCACCTTCAACGCGAGTTGTTGCCGCATATCCGCCTGGCGGAAGACCTGCGATTTGCAATTCCACAACCGTTGAATTGTTGACCCTCACCTGTTGATGAGTCGCATGTTCGCCCGCCTGCCCCAACTGCTGTACTTCCATGTTGAGTAATCCATGCACATCGGCAGGCAAATACCATCTTGTGATAAGTGGCAAATTCGCAATGCAATCACCAATAATCTCGCCATGTAGCGGCGCGTATTGGGGCTCGTGCATAACCCACCCAATCAGCGCCTCCCAAAGCGCCCCATAAGCTCGACCCGAGGTCTCCGCAGCAAGATTGCCCCATGCGAACCGGTAGGTTGCATCAAGCCCTAGTTCGACGACACGCCCGTCGCGAACATCCGAAATTGCCAATACCGGCATTGGTCCCGACATTGCCACGCCCTTCACGGGCAAAAACGTACGCTGCGGATGTTCCCAAAGGACGATTGCCCCAGGCTTGGGTGGCCCCAATGTATTTGCGCCTGCAAAGCTTGGCAAGCGATCCCCTAGGATTCGCCGCAACGGAGCCACGATTGGTGCTTGAGCGGCAGCAGCAGTCCATTTCGGAACGAATTCGACCGAGTCGTAGGGATTTCGACTAACAACCAACGTGGTTGGAAGTACTCGCTCCAACGCCGAATGTACATAACTGCCACCGGAAAATGCCGAAGGACCTCCGACCAATATGAGCCCACCGCCTTCTTCGACGTACCTTGCGAGTCGTTCAAGGTGAATGTCAAGGTGGTAGCGAGCGGCATCAATGTCCTGAAGAATTACCGCATCGAAGCTCGGCAGATGCTGACTGAATAGCTCGTCGACAGGAAAAGGTATTAGACTCAATTCACCCGAATTATCGTCGGTGTTTGGATTGTCATCGTCGGTCCGGAGAATGAAGAAACTCACAAGATCGACGGCCGCATTGCCCTTCAGCCAACGTCTCAATTCACGTACGTCATAGCTGGGGCAGCCTGCAATATGAAGCAAACGTACTCGGTCGCGAGACACCAAAAAAGGCACAAGCCTCGTGTCGTTCTCGGGAACCTTGTCGCCGAGTTGAGGGGTAAGAGCAACCTCCACAATTTGGCTTCCTGCGTGTTCTAGGACCACATTGAAGTCCAAGACTTGGGACTCCTTGTTTGTCAAGTCTGCGACGAGTGTCGAGATTTCGCGCGCTGGCACGCCCCTTTCCAGGGATCGAACTGCCACCGGAATCTTGCCACACTGCAACCCACCACTGCAGGCAACCTCCACCTTCAACGAAAGTGGCTGGTGAGCAATCGCCTCACCAAGGCTATCTACACTGCGGATGCTCGCGTCTGGTTGCGTTTCACCACTCACATCCACGCTGTGCACGGGTATTCCGACGATTCCTGGGGGAAACGTCGAATTCTGTACTGCATCGACCGAAAATGGACGCGTGAATCGTCCATCACTGACCACCACAATGGCGGCAGGTCTCTCCCCGGATATATCAATTAGTGAATTCAATGCCGCAACAAGATCACTCGTCGGCGACTTACCTAGTGAATCTGCCGTTAAACGCGGGGACTTTAGCAATCTTGCCTCGCCCTCGCCGAATGTCGCGATAGAGACCCTCGTAGAGTTAAAATGTCGAAGCAACGAGGTTACAGCGGCCTCGGCAAGCGCGACACGCGTTGAGTCTTTTGTACGAATTTGCAGGCGACGTGAACCGTCCACGAGCACCAAAACCTTTGGCCCCACCGCCCTGCCACGTCTCACCAATTTCTCTGGGCGAAGAGCCGCGGCGCTCAACAATACATAGCCAATTAAGCCTGTAGCAAGAAACGCAGGTGATATCTTTCGGGTGAGGGATATCGCGACAAGCCGAGCGATGGCACCCACGAGTACTGTCAAAATAACCAGAGAAAGCCAACCCGGGATGTCACCGTTGATCCGGAACTGTGTTTCCATTACTTGCGTATTTGTAGCCGATGACGCATCAACCAGGCGGCATGGACTTGATCGTCCTTGTAGTCCGAGCAAAGTAAATACATCGCAAGATTAACCGCTAGTCGAATCGCTGCCTCACGTTGCCTTGTACCCCCACCGATCATTTCAAACGTCCAATCTCCTGCGGGTTGCATTGCCAACGCACCCAATAAGTCACAATCGAGGAACAAAACTTGCGCATATCTTCCCCGGGATATTGCATCGATCTTACCCGAACCCACATATCTGCCAACTGGGCGATTCAGAAGGTAGAAGCTCTTATACAGCACATGTTGAGAGGGTAATGTCTGAATGGGACTATCCGGCGCGATGGCAGTCAATTCTCGTCTTGCGCCGCGGCCGAATGCACCGGTGACTGGATTTGAATCGTTGACGACCAGTAAACCGCCTAAACGCAGAAAGCGGTCAATTGCGCGTCGTTTTGAATTTGCGAGCACTCCCGGGTCCTCCGAACCGGTCCAGATTGCAAACGGTTCGTCGAGAAGCTGAGCCGATTCCGCCGATATGCTGCAACCGTCCAAGCGTGCGGGGGCGCTAGTCCGTTGTATAAGCTCCCATGCCCAGCGCGAGGCCGCAGAGTCACGGGCTGCGTCAGGGGGCTGGCTGCTAAACCATGCACGCCGAACTCGGAATGCGCCAGATTGGCCAAAGGCTCGCGCAGGTCGCGGTAATAACCCTGAGCTTACGAATGCTGCAATGGCAGTGAGAATTGTTCTTCGGGACGAAATTGGACTGAACATCGCCACTCGCCTAAGGGCTTAGCACGGAGCGTCACATTTCGACGACCGTTGCTGAGACGCTAGCAGAATAGCGCCTAGGTGCTAGCATCGGGCGGTCCATCAATGTCTCGCAGTGAACGATCCACGCGAAATCAACTGGCCTTGTCGGTTGGCCTAACGCTAGTTGGAATTGTGATGGCGATTTACGGAATTGACTCCATTGGCGGAGTGGTCGCACTTGGGGGATTGGTCTTTCTCGGATTCAGCATTCATCGTTTGGGGCGCGTGGGTGTTGACCACTAGTACGCGAAACGAGACTCAAGTCTCGCTTCGCAGCACAGCGATGGCTACGTTGTCGCCAAGATCGGGTGCACGACTAACGGCCAAAGCAAACTCGCGACCCGTGATCTCGATTACCGAAGACCACACCTGACCATTGGCAACTTTATCGAGTGTGACCGCCTTGCTAATTGCACTGGCATTTACCTCCGGCGAGACTGGTGCACCGTACACAGCGCCCGATACGTCCAAGTAAACGTAGGCCAACGGTTCCTTGGACTGCTCATTGCGTGCGATTGTTTTCAACTCGTTGCGTAGGGCTGTCTCCAACCGATAGGCATAGGCGGACCAGGACCATCCGGTGACATACGCTCCACGGACCTTTCCGTCGACGGCGACGGGAACCAGCCAGAACCACTGACCGTCGGGGCGGCCTTTCACGCCGGACGCCTCGGCCAACGAGCCGTTTACTGTGGTGACCTTGCCTTGAATCACCTGCGCGGCTGGGGGTACCGCTGACCATAGATTCTTGCCCGCCATCACATCCGGAACTCGATCACTGCGTAGGATCGTGCCGTCGATGTCTACGAGAGCAAAAAAGGTGCTCTTGGCAACGCGGAGATCCTGAACGCGGTCGCGCGCTCGATTGAGTGTCACTCCCACTTTTTCAAGGTCATCCTTCGGCGCTATTCCGCTCCGGTACAGGGGCTCCAGAACCTGACTTCCAAGAGGCATTCCCGCGCGAACTTCGGCAACATCGCCCTTGGCAACTTCGACAAGCGACGAAACATGCTTGATGGCCCTAGGCAAGCTCGTGCTTTTCACGGAATTTTGACAACTTGAAATCAGCGTCAGCAGGATTAGCTGGACAAATGGCTTCGCACGCCCGTGGCTACTCATCATGGTTTCCATCTTAGAGCCTAAATTGCTCGGATGGAATGATTTGACCGATCACCAATCAAGATTTGGCTATTGGATGTCGGATGCCGGCCCGCCCTTCCGAGCCCTAGCTTCAAGAAAGATTGTGAATGCATGCAGTCTGCACGGCGCCCGAATCGATCCAAGGTGGGCGTGTTGAGTCGTGTGCAACCTCATTCGTTTGGCACACAAGCAGGTGAGGCAATTGATTCAAATTACCACTTTTGCCGACATTAGCGCAGGCGCGCAGCGCTCCGATCTAGTCTGGATGTGCAAAGGTATTCACAATACCGCTCGTTGATCGATAGCGACACGTGTTACATTATGATCTTGCATCCCGACCCGTAATTCCGGCGGCTGCATTACCACCAACGTGTCATCAGTCTCATCTCCTCCTTCGTCGGTTCTTACACAAGAGCGACGCTCAGCCGCCCCCCACCGGGACATGACCGTCCGTGATTCGTGGTTGGCCATACGTGCACTGGTTTCACAGAACGACCTTAGCGTCGTTTTTCAGCCAATCGTAGATCTGGATACGGGAGAATCGTTTGCGTATGAGGCCCTTGTCCGTTGCTCGGTACCCCAATACTCGAGTCCTCCTATTTTGTTCGAACGTGCAGCTTTAATAGGGTGCGCCGGACGACTCGGCCGAATGATTCGCGAGCTCGCTGTTCCACTGGCCGCTGGTAAACCTCTTTTCGTGAACATCCACCCACAAGAACTCAACGAGGGTTGGCTGGTCCGACCTGATGATCCCCTCTATTTACACGATGCCGCCGTTTACTTAGAAATAACCGAATCCGTTCCGCTCACCCACTTTGACCTCGTTATGAGCGTGCTCAAGGAGGTAAAGATGCGTGGGGACGTCAAGCTGGTGGTTGATGACCTCGGTGCTGGTTACTCTAATCTCAAGAGCATTGCGGATTTGGAACCTAATATTGTGAAGTTGGATCGGGGCTTGATTTCGGGTATTGACCGCAGCGTCCGGCAGCGTCAATTGGTCACGAGCGTGGTTCGACTTTGTCGCGAGCTGGACGCCAAAGTCGTCGCCGAGGGTGTCGAGACACTCAGCGAATTGTCAGCCTTGCGGGACACCGGCGCCGATTTTGCGCAGGGATTTCTGTTCGCTCGGCCTAGTTTTCCAATCCCTACGGTAAACTGGCCCGCTGATTCGCTGTTGCCGACCGGAACTAAGCGCCGCTAATTCCCAACGAACGCTAGTCTAGCCGCTCGAATTGGCAATATTCGTGACGTACTGCGTATGAGCCCCGATGACAAACCAACCGAGTCGCTAACAGAGACTCTTACTCGGCTGCTTCCAAGTATCCACGAGCAATGGCAGTTGCTTGTTGCCGAACGAGCAAGTCGCGTCGTCGACGCGGCCAATGATGCCAGCGCGTTTTCTCCGCTTGCCGGCTTATTGACAGATCTTGCAAGGCTAATCGAGCAATCTTCGAGTCCGGAGCAAGTGCGCGCAGCTGTGGAGGAGCGCCTTTCGGACGTACTACGATACATGCGGATCTTGGAGGAGCAATTCGAGCTCCAGACGGCGGATGTTGTCTTCTGTCTCAACACACTCCGCCTAGCTCTATCGTCGACGTTAAGTGGAATCATTCGGGAGTCACACCTAGACAACGGACGCGAAGCAGTTTCGAACTTGCGGCTAGAAGGCCTGCAGAGAATGGACATGTTGTTGGGTCGACTCGCAGCAGTTATTGCTGACACGAGCATTCAAGTTCATGTCACACGCCACCCCCAGGAACAGACGTTAGCATTTGAGTACGCCCTTCTCTACGAAAGGACCCGGCAGCTTGCCATAACGGATTCCTTAACCGAACTCTACAATTTTGGTTATTTTTGGGATCGGCTCAAGGAGGAACGGGCTCGCGCCGAACGGTACCAACGATTACTTTCGCTCGTCCTCGTCGATATCGATCACTTCAAGCAATACAACGATCAAAATGGTCACCCCGCAGGAAATGAGATTCTAAAACGCATTTCCCGGATTATGTCGGAAGAGTCACGCGAAGTTGACATAGTGGCGCGCTACGGCGGCGAAGAATTAGTAGTCCTGAGCCCGGAATCCAATCGCAGACACGCATTCTTGTTAGCTGAGCGGATACGCCAACGAATTGCCGATACTCTATTTCCTTTTCGGCAATCGCAACCCGGAGGACGCCTTACGGTGTCGGCTGGAGTGGCCACTTATCCAGTGGACGCGGACACCGAAGAGGCGCTGGTGCATTGCGCCGATCAGGCCCTGTACGCAGCCAAGGCTCTTGGGCGCAACGCCGTGGTCGCCCACGCACCAATTCACAAGCTCACGCTGGTGCTGCGCCCTTATCGACCCACTACATCTGTCGCGTTGGTAGGCAATTTCAACGCGTGGGATCCCAACGCAGACCTCATGAAGCCAATGCCAGACGGATCATTTTCGTTCGCAATTGCGTTAAATCCTGGGATCTACCGGTATAAATTTGTTCTCGATGGCCAGGAATGGCTCGCAGATTCAAACAGCGAGCGTCAACCTGACAATTTTGGGGGTGAGAACAATATTCTCCGAGTGCGGCGCGAGTAGCGCAGGCATCACTTTTGCGATGTCTGAGGCACCGACGATACTTGGCCCCTTTCATCCGCAAAAGCAGCGAGCCAAGCCAGCGGTGCATTCCAATTTATGGCCACCTCATTCGTTGACCAAGACTCGATGTTGTCCAGGTAACACTTCTGCGGCGCACAGCCTCCAAGTCCCGCGGCCTGCGCGGCTGGGTCTTCCGCTCCTGAATTCGGGCCACCCGAAATAATGCCGGGAGGCGGACAAGGAAATTGCGGATCGGCCTGGCAAGCCCAAAATCGATGGTGAGGGTTCTGCAGCGGTCGAGTCCCGTACAACGTTACATAACTCTTAGCCATTGGATTTCTACCAAGTATGTAGTTAAGCGCATCGAGTGCACCGTCGAGAAAGACCTGTTGTTTCGTGTAATCATAGGCAAGAGCGAGCACGACACCATTATTGAGTACGAAGGAATTCGAACCCCAGGGATAGCGGCCCCCGACTGCCGGCAGTGGCACCCGGTAACCTGAGCGCTTGGATGCGTCCAGGTAATGCTGAGCGGCACTTACCACATTTTTACGGGCGGCCTCGACATCGACGCGCGACAAATTGCTAGGCACAGTGGCCAGTGAAACCGTTCCGCAGCCTGCAACACTGGACCAAGAAAATGAAGACACACCGCCCCCGGCCTGCATAGGCATTTTTAGGTAGTGCGGCGACTGTCGCGCGGCCTTTAGATACTTCTCCTCGCCCGTGGTAATGAACAGTTCAGCTGCAGCCCAATACTTCTCATCGGTAACATCCGTGTCACTGTAAGGGCCGCCCCCTTCCTTGTCACCCCCGGGTGCATAAACATGCGGGTGCAATTCTGCGGCCTGCCACGCTCGCTCGGCGGAAGCAAGACATCTATTCGAAAACCCGGCGTCCACATCCTTGAAGACTCTCGAACATTGCGCGCCAGCCGCGGCAAGGTTTAGAGTTGCCGCGGTACTGGGGGGCCTGAGAAAGCGCCGCGTCACATCGGAATTGGGAGCGGTCGGAATGGGCGTCCAAATCTCACCATGTATTTTATGGTGCGCCATACCGCTAAGGTCGCTACCGGGCGGGACCTGCATTTTGATGAGAAACTCTAACTCCCACCGTACTTCGTCCAACAAATCAGGAACCCGATTGGAATTCTCCGGAATTGCAAATTTGCCGTCACCAAAGTCGTTGATGCTGACCCCGAAAGATCTCGTGCGCTCGTACCAATTCAACAGAGTCCAGACCGCAATACCCCCATTTACAACGTATTTGACATGGTCGCCGGCATCGTACCAGCCGCCAGCTACGTCCAGGGTGTACTTGCAGTTCATGCCCGGTGCGCACGCGACGTTCTTGTCCAGCATATGCCCCGCAGGATGGGCCCATTTCTCGGAACCCGCATAGGGCATTACGATGTCGATACCGCTCCTCTGTTGGTAGAAGAACGCAAAGGCGTCATACTTGAGTTTTCGATATATATCCGGTCTAATATCGAATGGATCGCTCAGTTCGGTTCCCACATGCAGCCTGAGAGCTTTGCCAGGCTGCATGTAATTCGAGAAATCAATTTGATGAACCAATTCACCCGCATCTTTATCTTCGCCAAATACTTTGGTTTTCCCGAATGAAAGAGTTGCTCCGGAGTCATTCACCAGCTGCCAATCCAACGCGGTTGCACTCGTGCTTTTGAATGTCGCGATTTTTGACAGACGTGGAATATATCCGAGTTGATTTACGCGAACTTTGGGGAGGACAGCTGCCGTACTCGAAGGCGCTAGCTCAGGATCCTCGAGCACTATGCTGTCCAAACAAATTGTGACAGGCGCTGCTTGTTGAAGCCTTCCCCCCATGTGGACCACAAGTTCGGCGTCCACATTCACGGGTTCCGTTATTTTGATGTTTCCAGCATATACTTGGCGTTTGGGACCAACTTCCACGACTGCCGACCACAATTCACGGGGTGGTGAACCGACCAGGACTACTTGCGGTCTCAGCTTTGCAGGATGGGTTGACTGAGCAGCGAATCGGAGCACGTATGCTCGGTGACGTCTCACAGCAACCGGTCTTTGGCGAAGAAGGATATCGTACGTGTTCCTACCAGTGGCCAAAATCTGGGCGCATGCCATCCCATGGTCAACTCGAATTGAGCCGCGTGCGGGCGAAGTTACCTCTTCGGACCAGGGTGACAATACGCCTTCCTCGAAGTTACCATTCCTTAGCAAATTAGAACCAACGGCACTGCCCTCTGCAGGTTGCATCGTATCGGTACCTGGCGCAATCGCACCCCACGATTCGCCTTCCCGAGCTCGGCTAGCTCCACATCCAATCGCAGCAAGATGCAAAATCAAAGTGGGAAAGTAGACTAGCTTGGCTCTAGAGATCCTGAACATGAAGAACATCTCTCCTTCACCTCGATGATAGTATACTTGCGGATGCGCAGAAGTTACTCTGCCGCAAGTCCGAAGCGGTTCGCCGGGTAGTTTCTGATGGATGATTCTGTCGGCGTTGAGACTGCTGCGGCTGGTGCTTACTGGCAAGGGGGCGCAGACTCCCGCTATCGAGTCCAAGTTTCGCAAAAAAGCGCAATCGACGTTGCGGTTCGGGCTAAGGATGACTACCCTAGGCCATCAATTTTCGCGAGGCTGATCATGTTCGAACTTCCCGACGCTGGACTTTACCGCACCACTGAGCCGTACCCTGGGCACGATGACCTTTTCCCCGCCGGGGTTCTGGTTTTCGTAGGGCAATCCACCAATGGGGGTGGCTCGTTCGTGGTCCGTCCCGGTGCCAATCGGAGGAATCGGTGGTTTTGGGGCGAACCGACGACCATTCTACGTTCCCCTTCCTGGGCAAAGTCGTTGCGAAAATTGCCACCGGAGGGGTTTTACACCTTGCCTGACGCAGTGGAATTGGAGGGCGGCGGCCGCTGGTTGAAAAACGCGATCGTGCAGCTCGGATACAACGAACAGGGGCAAGGAATCATATTCGTAGCCGAATGGCACGAAGCCGGCACCGAAAATAGTCTTCGCTTCAGCGAGCGAGGCGTCCCGGTTACAGATTCGCTTCTCGATCGATTGATCTGGGCCCCGATACTGCCCGTGCAGGATCCGCCAGCAACGTAAGCAGATTCAAATATTGCGGCGGCCTATCGGCTCGATTGGTTCTTTCTCGACCTCGCCACGGAACTCAAGAATTCGCGATTCATTCGTGCAATGAACTCAGTGCTTATTTGCTTTGGGCATGCTGCTTCGCATTCAAGGTGATTGGTACAGTGACCAAAGCCTTCGGTTTCCATCTGTGAAACCATACTTCTAACTCGGTTCGCAGCTTCGACTTTACCTTGGGGTAGGACATTCAAGTGCCCAACTTTGGCCGACGCGAACAGCATTGCGGATGCATTGGGACAAGACGCGACGCAGGCTCCGCATCCGATGCATGCAGCTGCATCCATGGCCATTTCGGCGTCTTCCTTGGGTACCGGTAGACTATTAGCTTCTGGAGCACTCCCCGCACGAACGGAAACGTAGCCGCCGGCCTGAACAATCCGATCAAACGCACTTCTGTCTACAATCAAGTCTTTGATTACGGGAAAGGCCCTAGCGCGCCACGGTTCCAAAGTGAGTTCATCGCCGTTCTTAAAATGCCGCATATGCAGTTGGCAAGTAGTCGTTGCGCGCTGAGGTCCGTGAGGACGGCCGTCAATCACGATGCCGCAGGTGCCGCAGATCCCCTCACGGCAATCGCTGTCAAAAGCCACTGGGTCGAGCCCGCGGTCAACAAGGCCTTCGTTGAGCAAATCAAGCATTTCCAGAAAGGACTGGTGCTGGTCTACGTCAGCAACTTCATAGCGCTCGAACTTACCCGCCTTGTCGGGACCCGATTGGCGCCAGACGTGCAACACCAAGTTCATTTTCGACATTACTTGTAACTCCTCTGCGACGGGTGCACATATTCAAACTCTAGCTTCTCCTTATGCAGCGTTGGTTTGGACAAGTCGCCCGAAAATTGCCATGCAGCGGCATACGAATAGTTCTCGTCGTCTCGTTTCGCTTCGCCCTCTTCGGTCTGGTGCTCCTCCCGAAAATGACCACCACAGGACTCCTCCCGGTGGAGTGCGTCCGTGCAAATCAATTCAGCAAGTTCCATGAAATCAGAAGCGCGACCGGCCTTTTCCAATTGTTGATTCAGTGAATCTCCATCGCCAACAACCCTCAAATTCGCGTGAAATTCCTCTCGAAGTTCCGGAATTTTTCTCAATGCTTCTTGTAACCCGGAGCTATTCCGAGCCATCCCGCACTTGTCCCACATAAGCTGACCCAATTCCCGATGAAATGAATCAGGGCTCCGCTTGCCATTGATGGAAAGCAGTTTGGAAGTGCGGGCTTCCACATCCGACAATGACTTTCTTACTTCAACGTGGTCATCCGCTACCGGCACCTGTGCGTTCTTCGCCAGATAATCCGCGACGGTCACTGGCACGATGAAGTAGCCGTCGGCTAGACCTTGCATCAGGGCACTAGCGCCAAGTCGGTTCGCCCCGTGATCGGAGAAGTTAGCTTCGCCGGCAACGAACAGACCCTTGATCGTGCTCATGAGGTTATAGTCAACCCACAGCCCGCCCATGGTGTAATGCACGGCTGGGTAAATTCTCATAGGAACCGCGTACGGATTCTCGCCGGTAATTCGTTCGTACATTTCGAACAAATTGCCGTATCGCTCAGCAACGACGCTTTCGCCGAGCCGGCTTACCGAGGACCGAAAGTCCAAGTAAACGCCACGCCGCTGTCCGCCAACGTCAGGCCCGACTCCCATTCCCTTATCGCACATGTCCTTTGCGCGCCTTGAGGCAATATCGCGCGGAACCAAGTTCCCGAAGCTTGGGTAGAGTCTCTCCAAATAGTAATCTCGGTCAGCCTCGGGGATTCGGGAGGGGTCCTTTTCGCAATCTTTTTGATATTTTGGTACCCAAACGCGCCCGTCGTTTCGCAACGATTCGCTCATCAAAGTCAGCTTTGACTGATAGTCGCCGCTGACGGGTATGCAAGTTGGGTGAATTTGCGTAAAGCAAGGGTTCGCAAAATATGCCCCCTTTCGATGCGCTCTCCAGGTTGCCGTCGCGTTGCACCCCTTGGCATTGGTCGATAGAAAGAACGCATTTCCATAACCGCCTGTCGCGAGCACGACGGCGTCAGCCAAATACGGGCGCACCTTACCTGTTACCAAATCTCGAACGACGATGCCGCGCGCGACTTCATCAATAACTATGAGGTCCAGCATCTCCGTGCGCGGGAAGATTTGTACTGTGCCGGCATCAATTTGTGCGCAAAGGCTTTGATAGGCTCCCAGAAGTAACTGTTGGCCCGTCTGACCACGCGCATAAAAAGTACGCGCTACCTGCGCGCCTCCAAATGATCGATTAGCCAGCAATCCCCCGTACTCACGAGCAAATGGCACGCCTTGTGCGACGCATTGGTCGATAATATTAACGCTCAGCTGAGCCAGGCGATACACGTTGGATTCGCGGGCCCTAAAGTCACCACCCTTTACCGTATCGTAGAACAATCGATACACACTATCGCCGTCGTTTTGATAGTTCTTGGCCGCATTGATGCCACCCTGTGCCGCAATACTATGCGCTCGACGCGGACTGTCTTGATAGCAAAAGCATTGCACTTTGTAACCAAGCTCACCAAGCGTGGCGGCCGCAGCGCCACCGGCCAGGCCGCTGCCAACTACGATGACTGTGTACTTTCTACGGTTCGAAGGATTCACCAACTTGAGATTGAATTGGTGCTGCGCCCAGCGATTCTCAATTTGACCAGAGGGTTCATTGGAATTCAGTGCCATCAGGAGGATCCTTACTTGACGAGGCCAGCCAAAACAGCCAGGGGAATGCTGCAGTTACCTACAACGATGATGACCGCCAGAATTCTTGCTAAGCCTCGCAAACGAAGGTTATAGCTGGGATGGCTGATGCCCAAGGTTTGAAAGACACTCCATGCCCCGTGAAATATGTGCATGCCGAGGAGAATTTGAGCCAGTAGATAGACACCGCTCACCCAGGGTACGCGGAAACCGTTCACGACATTCTGGTACACTTTACCGTGCGCATTGTGAGCGTAAGCGGAACTCATCGACAGGCCCGGATAGGTAAAATGGGCTAAATGAAAAACGACGAACAGCAGAATTATCACGCCACTTAGCCACATGGCCTTCGCTGCATAATTTGTGGCAACCGTATTATACACTCGGTAGCCAATGGGACGGGCAGCTGCGGAACGGGCGTATAGGTTGACTACCATCCACCCGTGCAATAGAAATGCAAGCAGCAGCACACCTCGAACAGCCCACAGCAAAGGCCCAAGAGTTCGAAGTTTGTGCGCGTAGCCGTCCAAAGCATCGGCACCCAAATAGACCTGGAGATTGCCGAGCATGTGTCCAATGACGAAGCCCAAAAGCACGAGCCCCGTCACCGCCATGACGGCCTTTTTGCCGATAGTAGAATCGAAAAGGCTCAAGGTTTTCTGCATGATCCACCGCAATGTGCCTAGTCGATTGAGGCAAATACTTCCGAAGGAAGTCTTGCCCCCGCGACTGAGGCGGATAGCCGCAACCAAAGTTGCTCTCGGAGCTCAAAGTACTGTTCGAGCATTGGTCACGGAACACCGGATTTTGAGGGAGGTTCAAACTGCGGTGTTGCGTGCCTATAGCACGGCGTTCCAAATTATAGCCCGTACTTCGAGCGCGCCGGCTTTATTTTGCGGACTCAATCCAGCAATCAAAGCACCAAAGTTTGTCGGCCGGATGAATGCAACCAGAGCCCTCGCGCACCGCGACTCGAGCCGGGCACCGGGCCCAAATAGCCCTGAATATTGCCGCTACTTAACATTTGACTTTACAAAATCCCAATTGATTAACTTGTCGCAAAACGCCTCTAGGAAAGTTTGGCGCGCGTTTCGATAGTCAATGTAGTAGGCATGCTCCCACACATCGGCAGTCATCATTAACTTAGCAGGAGTGGTTAGCGGAGTCTCAGCGTTGGGAGTATCAATAATTTTTAAAGCGCCACCGTCGAGCACTAGCCAAACCCAGCCAGAGCCAAAGCGGCCCATCCCAGCGTTGATGAAAGCTTGGCGAAACTTTTCCCAACCACCAAAATCACGAGTCAACAAATCTCCAACTTCACCACTTGGAGCACCGCCACCGCCGGGGCGCAGACTCTGCCAAAAAAAGGAATGGTTGAAGACCTGGGCTGCATTGTTGAAGATGCCGCCCGAGCTTCCTCGAATCACTTCTACCAACGTCTTGCTGGCTTCAGGCTTACCCTCAATGAGACTCTTGAGCTTCGCCATATATGCCTTGTGATGTTTCTCATAGTGAAATTCGAATGTCTCGCGACTCATCACGGGCTCAAGTGCATCTTTTGCGTACGGAAGTGGTGCAACTTCGAAATCCATTCGGAAAGCTCCTTTCGTGGGCCGTATCTAACCCGAAAATTTGCGGTCTGTCTGCCTCGCCTTTTGCGGGTCCAAACGCGGTGGAACCTGGGACCCCGCCGGTTGAGTGTCAACGTCCGCCCCAGCTGGCCAGCGCACCAGTTTGAGAGCTGCTTTAGCCTTCGCTGGCATGTTGACCCCAGGATCACTGGACAGTTCGACGGGGAGCAAGTACAACGCGCCTCACTCGGCCGAAGTGGCGGAACTGGCAGACGCGGCGGACTCAAAATCCGTTGTTCGCAAGGACTTGTGGGTTCGATTCCCACCTTCGGCACAAACGAGTCAATCAAAGGGCGCCATGCTACCGTATAATGGCGACATTTGATTGCAGCAGAAGTTTTTGTGGAGTGAACGGCACCTATGGCCCGAAGTGCACGCAATCTAACTCCGCTCGCGGCGCTCTTGGTTTCTGCCCAGGCCGGCGCAGCTACTCAAAGTGGGAGTGGCATCGACCGCGAAAGTTGGCGCAAGATATTGGGTGACAGAATTGCGCAGCGGTCCAAGCCTGAGTTCATCCACGGCAGCACACTTACCGTTCTTGTCGCCTCTTCCGTATGGGCGCAAGAATTGTCTCTTCTAGGCCCGGAAATAATTCAGTGCCTGCAACAGGCAGGGTTTTCGATTAGCGAATTGCGTTGGCGGGTTGGGCAGATACCAGTGCCCGCGCCGCAAAAGACAAAATCACCTACTTTGAAACCTTTACGTCAGCTCCCCTCCGAACTAATACGTGCACTTTCAGCGGTCGAAGATCGCGAACTGCGCGATGCCATTTTCGACGCGGCTGCGCACATGTTGGCCCGACAAGAACATGCTTCGCGCAATCCAACCGCTAGCGCAGCGCGGCCAAACGCTCCAAACCCTCGATTCGCTGGACCAAGAATTTCTCAGCCGGACCCAAACGACCCAGAACGGCGTGAAGTATTGCGACGTACTCGCGCAAAGCCGCGAGATTGACGCCAGATATACGTCTTAATAAGTCATACAGCGAATCAACTACAGGCCCCGGCAACGGGCGCTCCAAAATACTGTAAAACTCAATACAATAGTCTACCCACGGGGCTTTGGTTGTGACCGAGGCGAGCTTTACGGCATATGTGACCGCTTTTTCGGCGGTGGCAGGAGGGCACACATGGCCATTTTGTGCTTTCTCCAGCAAGGTTTGAAGATAGGTGGCAAGGATGCGCTCTGCGTCATCACCTCTTCTCAATGCCAGAACCTTATCCGCAACAGTAGCTAGCAAGTCCAGGCCGTCTCCCTGAATCGTGGCATCATCCGCTTGGTCGCCCACACCGGGCACTTCATGGGGTGTAGAACTTGGACGATCCGAATGCTGTTCGTGAATCGTTTCGGCAAATCGCCTTCGATCGGTGCCTGAGCGCTCATTTTGGCCTGACACCATTCGAGCACGCAAGATAAGATCCTGGCTACCAATAGTGACGCGATCACCCGGGACTAGTCGAGTTTGACGTTCTACCTTCTGACCATTTACAAACACGCCGTTGACACTCTTGAGATCGTAAATGGTTACGAATCCATCTTCGACCCGAAACTCGCCGTGTTGACGCGATACCAAGGGATCGTCCAATACGAGACGACACATCGCGCTACGCCCCACGAGCAACTGTCCACCCCTGAGCTCGATTGAGTCACCTCGATACTCCACCCAAAAAATCGGATCGCTGCTTCGAGTTTGCCTAGACGGCTCGTTACTCACTGCCACGAGCGGGGGTTCGTCAGGGCTATCGTCTATCACGGGAATGAATTAGATTACTGTGCTCGTTGCTCAGGGGCAAAGAGACTACAAGCTACTTGCTAGGGTCGAGCGAGCTGACGTTCCAACCCGTCAATTCTGCCAATCAAGAATCTATCGGCCGGCCCCAACTGCGATGCTCTCAGCAAAGCGATATAGACTCGGAGGGCCGCCCGGTCAACTGAGTTGAGTTTTCTTACAACAACATATAACGCGTCGACCGCATCGGCGGGCCAAGGTCGACAAAGTTTGGAGTAGAGCAAGGTGAGTCGATCGATCCAGTCGCCTTTGAAGGTCGAGGCCGCAAGCCGGACTGCTAGGTCCGTCGCTTTCGCCACAACAGCAGGGGATACCTCGCGCCCCATTGTGACGTCATCGACCAATTGTTGGAACGGTCCCTCCACCAACCTTTCAGCCTCATCAAATCGATTGAGCGCCATTGCCTTTTCCGCCAACTCACCTAAGAGGCCAAGCGCATCAAAGCGCCGGGTCGGCGCCGGAGCCTCACTCCAACTCCCAGTGGTCCGACCATGCAGAAGCGTGAGCTCCTGACCGCCAATTTTAATCCGATCCCCCGGATTCAACGAGGTGCTCTGACTAATCCTTTCACCATTGACGACAACCCCGTTGCGACTTCCAAAATCCTCGATCATAACCTGGTCTAAGGCGACGGTGATCCTTGCATGCTGCCGTGATACCAGTGGATCGTCAGTTCGAAGCGCGCACTCATCGCCCCTTCCAAACAGAATGGCTCCAATTTCGAGCTCGAGATTGCGCGAGCCCCAAAGCAAACGAAAACGCGGCACTACTCGAACATATTCGCCACCGCCACAGAATCTGTACAGCACAAACTGCTGGCCCGACGCGTAAACACCAAAAAACCGTTGATACTGCCGCCTCGACCGGCAGCCGGTGACTACGTCAACTTACAATAACCGCGGTGGCATTTTGGACGTCCTTGGCTGAACGCACTAAATTCAACACATTCTCGCCGAGGTTCGAGTCCAGACTCCATAGTTGCACGGCCCTATGAGACTTGGAGTCGAGCGCCACCTGCATGCGCGCCACATTAATCTTGGACTCTCCGAGTATGGTGCCAACGGTACCGATGACACCAGGTCGATCCTCGTTTTCTAGCACTAACATCGTACCTTCGAGTCGCGCATCCATCTCAAAATCGCCCCAGCAGACTATTCGGGGTGCTTTATCACTTCCAAGGGTGCCTGCGACACGCACCTGTCGCCCGTCATTTCCGGTAACGACAATTCGCACCAAAGTCGCAAACGAGGTTTTTTCGTTCGAGGACTGCTCCCTTATTTCTATTCCTCGATCTTTGGCGACCATCGGAGCGCTGATCTCATTGACTTCGTCCACGAGAAACCTGCCCAGCACCCCGGCCACTGCTGCGTTGACAATGGGCTTCGTCAGTAGGTTGGCAGCTTCCCCTCCAAACTCGACCGAAATGCTGCGAGGAACCATCATATCATTGGCGCCCATGAATTGTCCCAGTCGCCTTGCTAAAGTGACGTAGGGCGTGAGGATCGCTGCTTGCTCTCGTGGAACAGTTGGCACGTTAACGCTATTGGTTACCGTTCCGTGCACTAAGTAGGCAATTACCTGCTCGCAGATTTCGACGGCCACACGTGTCTGAGCTTCTTCGGTAGAGGCACCCAGATGCGGCGTTGCCACGGCGTTTGGATGTCTAACCAAATCCGTAATCCCCGGTGGTTCTTGAACGAATACATCGAACCCCGCACCACCAATTTGACCCGAATCGAGCCCGCGCACCACAGCGGCTTCATCACAGATGCCACCGCGAGCGGCGTTAATCAGAAGCACGCCCTTCTTCATCTTGGCAATTGTCTGATCATTGATGAGATTGAGCGTTTGTGGAGTCTTTGGGGTGTGCAGCGTAATTGCGTCCGCTCGTGCGAACAGTTCGTCCAATCCCACCAGCTCGACACCAAGTTCCTGGGCACGCTCCGCCGTCAAGACGGGATCGAACGCGACAACGTGCATGCATAACCCCCGACCGCGGTCGGCGACGATTCTCCCGATATTGCCGAGTCCTATTACTCCTAAGGTCTTGCCGGTCAGTTCTCGACCCTCCAATTTTTTCTTTTCCCATTGACCTTGTTTCATCGTCGCGTCGGCCATGCCGAGTTTTCTGGCAACGGCAAACAGCAGCGCAATGGCGTGTTCGGCGGTTGTGATCGTATTGCCAGTTGGCGTATTCATGACGATAATGCCGCGGCGAGTAGCCGCCGGTACATCGACATTGTCTACTCCAATGCCCGCGCGTCCAACGACCTTGAGGCGGGTTGCCGCGTCGAGGACCTTGGCCGTAACCCTTGACCCGCTACGAATGATTAGACCATCGTATTCGGGAATGGCTGCGGCCAATTCGTCCTCTTTTAGGCCAGGCTTATACGCGAATTCGACGCCGAGAGGCCTTGACCTCTCGAGCGCGTCGAGACCCTCCTTACTCAGAGAGTCACTCACGAGAACCTTTACCACGGTGCGGCCTTCTATTTCTTGAATTGGGCCATGAAGTTGACGAGATTCTCAATCCAAGCCAATTCGCACGCGTTGTAAATCGAGGCGCGGATGCCGCCGACGGAGCGATGCCCTTTTAGCCCAACCATACCGGCTTTCTGAGCCGCGGCGACAAATTCTGCCTCGAGTTCAGGAGTGGTCAAATTGAATACGACGTTCATCGTCGAGCGGCTATCTCTGTCGACCGGGCAACGGTACATGTCTGGCCTCCCGTCAATCGCGCGATAGACCATCTCTGCCTTTTTGCGATTCTGGGCTTCAACCGCGGATAATCCGCCCCGATCTTTCATCGTTGAAAGCACGTTACGCAGCAGATAAATGCCGAATGTGGAGGGCGTATTGTACAGTGAATTCTCGCCGGCCTGGGTACGGTATTGGAAGATCTTGGGGATGTCTTTGCGGCCGTTTTCGACCAAGTCCTTACGAACGATGACGAGCGTCACGCCGCTAGGCCCAAGATTCTTTTGCGCACCCGCATAGATGAGTCCAAATTTGGAGACATCGATGGGGCGCCACATGATGTCGCTCGACATGTCGGCCACTAACGGTACATCGCCCACGTTGGGGAACGTGTGCCACTGAATGCCACCAATCGTTTCGTTGCTGGTAATATGGACATACGCTGCCGCAGGGTCCAATTGAAGTTCGTCTTGGCGAGGCATTCGCGGATACTTTCCGTCTTGCTCCGTTGTTGCCGCAACCTTCACCGTTCCGACATTTTTAGCTTCGCCGATGGCTTTCTTTGCCCATGCCCCGGTTACGACGTAGTCAGCGCTTTTGCCAGATGCGAGAAGGTTCATTGGAACCACTGCAAATTGCTGGCTGGCTCCGCCCTGCAGAAACAGAATGTCGTAGTTTTCCGGCACCGCAAGTAATTCCCGGACAAGCGCGACCGCTTCATTGTGTACGGCTTCATAGACCTTGCCGCGATGGCTGTGCTCCAGCACGCTCATGCCCGAGCCGTTGAGATCGAGCAGCTCAGATTGTGCTCGCTCCAGAGCAGCAAGTGGTAATGCCGAAGGGCCCGCATTGAAATTGGATACTCTAGCCATGTTCCTCCTGTGGCGATTGTGGGCGCCGGGCGCCCGTACGCCGGCCTGCGCAATTGATGCAGGCCCTAACTTGCCGAGATTGAAAAATCAGACCTTAAGGTATGAAAGCAAAGTCCTGTAATAACCTTGGGATAGAAGAATGTAGATTTTTGCGGCATGACCTCGCCGGCCTCA
Organism: uncultured delta proteobacterium; assembly: GCA_963819085.1. Classification (GTDB taxonomy): domain Bacteria; phylum Myxococcota_A; class Polyangia; order Polyangiales; family Polyangiaceae; genus FEN-1139. The sequence continues at coordinate 47,196 of CAWFUX010000035.1, read as the reverse complement.
GCCACTCGTCGAACGACAGAAAGGGGCGTCCCATTCATCAGGAACAGCACTTGGCCTTCGTCTCGCTCGAGTGCCAAAAGACCGGTTCTGGGCTCTTGGAGGTACTTTAGATTGGTCTTTTGGGCCTGAGCTTCGGGGGAAATCTTTAGACTGCCTTCGAGAATGATGTCGTGTAGCAGGGCGACGCTCGTCTCATGCAACACGGCAGGTCAACGACCTAGTACCGGGTGACTAGCGAGGTCCACGCCAGTCTTCAACTTGAGCAAGGCGGCTCGCGCACCCTTGGCTACGGCACCAATAGCAAGTGGCCCTGCCTCTATGAGGCGAGACTGTAGATCATTGACGCGACCATTGAAGTTCGTCGCATCGAACCATGGTTCCATTTGACGCAGAAAACCCAACCAGTCAAAGGAGTTGAGTGAATGTACCAGTCGATGCGTTGGAAACACCACTAAACTGGGATCGTCGCCGTTGGCGAGAAATGCAAAGGTGAACCGGTGCTCGGATTGGTCCGATGTCACTTGACCTTGTGCACGCGCAGCCGCTTCAAATTCTTCGCTGATTGCCACGGACGTTTCATAGCGGTGATGACCATCCGCAATCAACAACGTGCGCTCGCGCATGAAATTAACGATGCGCTGTATCTGAGTCGGCTCGGTAATGCGCCACAATTGCTGCCTAATGCCATCGTCCGTCGTGAAATCGGCGAAGGGTTCGCCCGAATCGAGAGCTGACTCGAGCGTTCGATCGGGATCCGAATACAACATGAACTGAGGAGAAAGAGTCGCTCGCGTGGCGCGCGACAACATTAGCCGGTCGAGTTTGGGCCCCTTGAGGGTGCGCTCGTGGGGTAAAACCACTCTGTCGCTCAGCGGAACCGCCCGCACCAAGGACAGAAAGCCTTTGCGGGTAATTGCATCGCCGCCACCGGGCGGCACGAACGTCTGCGCGTAACGCCAGAATGCGGGCGTCTCATCGCGGACCAAAACAGAGCCGTGTTGCCAGGACTCGAATTGCTCGCGTGCGTTGGCGTACTTGGCGTCGCCTTCTCCCTGTGGCAAATCGATGTGCACGACATTGTGTTTGTCCTTGGCTGCCAAAACAGCACGCATGGATTCATCAATGACATCGTAGGGCGGCGCCACGACCTTCGGCATTAATGCCGGGTCGTAGTGAAGCGGACGCATAGGAGCAATATCGGCCATGTGCAGGCCTGAGTAGCACAGCCGCTGGCGGTTGTGGCACACTCATTGTCGCACTGGAAACAATGTCGATTTCCGGTTGAACCAATCGTAAGTATGCCCTTTGGCCGACGCATTCGGTCGGTCGTCTCCGTATTTAGTACGGCGACTCACTTTCAATGCAAAACGCGCCAAAATTGCGTTGCAGCTGATAGACAGGCGCGCTCACGGCTGAAGCGCACGATAGCCGATATCGCGGCGGAATTGACGCCCTTCGAAGTCGATGCACTCGACGGCCGAGTAAGCAAAATTGGCAGCCCTCTGCAATGTGGGTGCAAATCCGGTGACGCTCAGTACACGTCCACCGGCCGTGACTACCCGTCCGCCATCCAACTGCGTACCGGCGTGATAGACGCGCACGCTGGGCCGCGCCAACGCCTCGCTCAGCCCCAATATTGCATCACCCTTGCGAGGCTCCGCTGGATACCCAGCCGCAGCAAGCACGACGCAAAGTGCGTGATTCTCCGATATCTCCACAGCGCCAGCGTCTAAGCTTCCGCGAGCTGCGGAAACCAGTAACTCGCAGAAGTCTCCCTTTATGACATTCATGAGTACTTGAGTTTCGGGATCGCCAAATCTGACGTTGAACTCAAGCACTTGCGGTACCCCGGCCTCAGAAATCATGAGACCGGCAAATAGAGTCCCACGAAATGGACACCCTTCGGAGCGTAGGCCCTCAAGAACTTTCCCGATTATCTCTTGTTCGATACGCCGCAATAAATCCGCGTTGACAATAGTTGCAGGTGCGTAGCTGCCCATACCGCCGGTATTCGGGCCTCGATCATCGTCAAATATGCGTTTATGGTCCTGGGCGGCGGGCAAGACAAATGCTCGATTGCCATCACAAATTGCGTGAATGCTGACTTCTTGCCCTTGCAAACGCTCCTCGAGCACTACAGTGCGCCCTGGCTCGCCAAATGCCTGCCCGCTCAGCATACTTTTCGCCACTTCGCTTGCTTGCGCCAGCGAATCAACGAGCACTACACCCTTGCCACCGCAAAGTCCATCGGCCTTGATGACGGGGGGCTCCGAAAAATTTGCTAGCGCCCCTGGCAATTGGGCGATGTCCGTTACAATCTGGTACCGCGCCGTAACTAGGCCGATCCTTTCGGCAAAGGCCTTCATGTAGGCCTTAGAACCTTCGAGTCGAGACGCGCGACTGGTTGGACCGAATACTAAAATATCTTGAGCATAAAGCGCGTCGGTAAGACCTTCACATAGGGGTTGTTCGGGCCCAATTACTACCAGGTCCGGCTTTTCAGCTATCGCAACGTCAAACGCTCGCCCCTTTGCATTGCGTAGCAACTTGCCAGGAATTGTCGAAGGGCCATGAGTACCCGCATTCCCGGGCGTTACAACGACTTCTTGGACAGATGGGGATTCGAGTAGCGCCTGGGCCAACGCATGCTCGCGACCGCCGGAGCCCACTACGACTACCTTTCGACCTCGACTCATGACGGCGCCTCGGTAGCACGTGACGCGCTGGTCCCCAAGCAGAGAAATCACTGGAGAATCTCATAAACGATTCCCGACCAACGCCGAGGCTCTACGGAGGCGGAAAATCTTGAACGCCTGGCGGTGGCGCGTCGTGTATAGTGCGCCGCTGCGGAGCGCACCGCCGGCCGGAAACAGCGCATACAAGCGAGACCATCATGAAGGTAAACGTGGGCATAGTCGGCTTCGGCGTAATAGGAACTGGGGTCGTTAATTTGCTCCAGCAGTACTCGAGCCTGCTTCGGCAACGCAGCGGAGTGCAGATTGAACTACAACGAGTAGTTGACGTAGACATCGATCGTCCACGCGACGTTACTATCGAGCGCAGGCTTCTGTTGACGGACTACAAGAACATTATCAATGATCCGCACATAGACATCGTCATCGAGCTCGTGGGTGGAACCAATGTCGCGTTTGATATCGTGAGTCAAGCTTTGACGGCCGGGAAGCACGTTGTGACCGCAAACAAGGCGCTCTTGTGCGCGCGTGGCCCCGAGCTCTTTAGCCTGGCCATGGCAATGCAGCGGGAAATTCGCTTCGAAGCAAGCGTTGCGGGGGGCATTCCAATTATCAAAGCGATTACTGAGAGCCTCGCCGCGGACCGGATCATTACACTTTACGGAATCGTCAATGGAACCACGAACTTCATCTTGACTCGCATGATTGAAGAATCCTGGTCCTTTGAAGCGGCATTGAAGCGCGCACAGGAATTGGGATTTGCCGAAGCGGATCCAACTTTGGACGTCAATGGTGGGGACGCGCAGCATAAGTTGCATATACTTTCGACTGTTGCGTTTGACACGATTCCCCCCCAAGGTTCGATACTTCGAGAGGGAATCGAAGGGATTCAGCTACAAGACGTCCTTTATGCAAAGGAGCTCGGGTACGTAATTAAGCTGCTGGCCATTGGAAAACTCGAAAACGGCTCGGTCAGTTTACGTGTTCATCCGACATTGATCCCTAGCCGGTGCAGCCTCGCTAGCGTCAAAAACGAGTTCAATGCCGTTATGCTCGAGTCCGAGTTTCTGGGGCAAAGTCAATTCGTGGGGCGCGGCGCTGGCGCGCGACCAACCGCCACCGCCGTCGTAGCGGATATCGTCGATATTGCGACCGGCATGCTGCAGAACAAAGAATTCAATGCGAGCCGATACTCGACCGTCAGCCAGTACCCAATATTAGCAGCAGGCGAAATTCGTTCCCGCTTTTACCTGCGATTGGCAACGGAAGAACGGGCGGGCATCCTAGCCAAAGTGACTAAGATCTTGAGCGACGAGGATATTAGTATTTCAGCGATTACTCAGGAGGAGGGCACCGTCGAGCGCCCTATCCCGATCGTAATTCTGACCAGAATGGCTCGCGAAGAGAATGTGCGTCGCGCGGTTGCAGACATCGACAAAATGAGTTTTACGCGCGAACCGACCGTCGTGCTTCACGTCGAGGATATTTCACTTTAGTTGAGCTCGCTCAGGCAGTGAACGGCCGTCCGAAGTCCGCCATTCAGCCTGCCACAAGCAGAGCTCAGCGTATGGCGCTGGTCGCAGTCGCCGTTTATTCATTCTCAGAAACTGGCAACGAGAAGCGCTAGAATCTAAGGAACCCGGCGACACGAAGATATGGCCCCGAATTTCCGAGCGAGCCTAGCCGAGCACCCAATGTGTTGATGCTGCCCGCGGGCAGATTGCTTTCGAGTTGAATATCGACCGACCGTTGCAGCCAGTATCCGCCTTCCACCAGCAGACCCACGTTGACCGGTGACCTTGGCGGCAAATTTAACATAACGCCAGCGCCCAGTGAGCCGCCCTCCACCCACCTATCGTAAGACCAATCGACACCCGAATTGGCGGTGGTTGCGTTGGTGGGTGCCGCGTGAATATCTATGGCATATCTGCTCGTAAATAGCCCGAGCCGTCCGTAAGGAGCAAACCAGGGCGTCATTGCCCAGCGAAGTGACCCACCTATCAGGAGCGTTGTACCCGAGAGGCTGCCGCTGATAGTGTTGCCCAATAGCCCAGAATTGGAACTGTTGCTCTGTCCGGGCTCTGCCATTGCACCAACTTCGACAGCCAGAATTACCTGGCTTGGAAGCGTCAGAACATCGTACCCCGCACCAATTGCAATACGCCAAGACGCGTCGTTGCTCGAGAAAAGGTCGTAACCGGTGCTCGTCCGCCAAAGAACATTGGCCACATCTAGGGTCAACGTAAAGTGATGCTGGTAAGTGCGGGGAGCTTCCGAGACTTCAGGGGGCGGGGCCTGATTGACGACAACGGGCAGTAGATTAGGTTGGAGCGGTTCCGCAGGATTGGATGCACTCACAGCTTGAGCCGTGCCGGATTCTTGAGCGCTCACGTTCGGCGACATCGCTGCGGGACCGGGCGCAGGGGCGGGCGTCATGGGTGGTGAAACAGCACCTGTGCCGGGTGTCGCCGCTACTGGCGGGGCTGCGGGATTCGCCGAAGTCGCAGGAGCTAGCGAGCCGCTTGAAGCATCAGAGGACCCAACGGGTGCGGAGCTGGGCGCGCCCGAGGTCGCTGCGGGTGGCACCGTATTTGGCAAGGGTTTTTGGGCGTCACGGCGCGCTGGGAGTGGCTGGGCCACTGACGATGCTGCCAGTTGTCCGACCACTACTGCCAAAGCAATAGATATCTTAAGTTTCGCCATCGCACGCCTTTCAGAGTAAGTCAGACAGTAAGAAGCCTTCGAGTTTGAGCGCAGTTGAGCGCTGGGGATCTTTCGCATCGACCAACGTAACTGCGCCGCCCACCTGGTCGTGCGTGACGACAACCCTTGAAATGCTGGGGCTATTCATCTGAAACATTTGTTGTACGGGGTTGTCGAGTTGGGTGCTCTTGTCGATAGTTAGATCGGTCTTATTCGGATCAGTACCCAAATCGACATATCCAATGCGATTGTCGCCGCTGCTACTAACCCATAGTCGATTGCTATTTTGGTCGGCAGCTGTCAGCGTTATGGTTACCTTTGAATCAATCGGTGACCAATGACGTGTCGCTAGATCGAGAACATCAATGCCACCCCCACTCAATATGACCAACAGCTGTCCGGTCAGGTTCGGTACTTGATGGATTGAACTTATCTTTGCGCCGAAGTCTACTGTTTGCAGCGCTTGAGTCTTGCTTGTCTCTAGATCTTCAAGGTTGACGAACGTCACACCGGTTTGTAGGTTTAGCCCGGCGGGATCAGTTTGGTACAATAGGGCGCGGCCTCGAATAGACGGATCGTCTGGGGTAGTCGCGCTAAACTTGAATATCTGGTTGGCGGGGATGGCGAGTGAAACCGTGGTGACGGTGTCCGAGTCAGTCGTTACTGACGCAACGGAGTTGCCCACGGTCGCCAGAAGCCGTCGCGAGCCCGAAGCCAACGTGTAGACATCGAATGCCCCCGGCGGCGTTGAATTGCTCACTGTCAATGAACGCACTGAAATATCAACGGGAGACACCCCGGGTGCGCTACCACTGTCGTCTACGCTTGGTGTTCCCGGCGTAACCGATATGACCTTGATGTCGCTTGAATGGTTATGCTTGAGGTAAATTTCAGCCGAATCCGTGTCAAAAACAACTCCGAATCCGCTGCTCTTGTCCATACCACTCGACGGCAACCAGCTCGTCAGGTCTAGTTTATGTCCAGGGTCTGTCGGGTCACTGAGATCGATGAGACTGACACCTTCGGGGAAACTGAAGAGAGCAAATCTGCGCACCGCTTGAGTAACGGGCTTCAGTTCGGGAAACCAGACCGCAAAGGGTGGACCGCCGACGGTGTCGAGATTGTGAATGACGGGGTTTGACGACCAATCGGTAGAACCTAAACTGATGAAGGCCACTTCTCCGGGGTTGCTCAGAAGCGAGCTCGAATCGACATAGCTGGGATCATTGAACAGAACAGCAAATGCCCCATCATCAGAAATCTGCATTTGTTGCCCGGGATCCGCCAACTTATACTCGCGTTTGCCGACGTCGGTTAAGACGGTCAATGCGGGCACTTCAACGACCTGACCATATTGATCGCTGCGGCCGTCGCTGACGACCAGAAGTTCATCCGCGTTCGGCCGCTTAACCACTAAACGCGGGTTGGACGTGATCGAGACTTTGGTCGTCTTCGGCTGTGGATTGCCTTCGATCACATTCAATCGCTGTACGATTCCCGACGATTGTACGTACGCTAAGTCCGCCCCGATGGGCGCAATTCCCTTGACCTCGACGTTGTCCAAGAGGCGTGGTTCGCGGTGTCCGCAAGCACATGCATACAACAAAGCCAGTGTAAGTCCCAAGCGTTTCTCTATTGGCATTGCACTACTCCCAGATACTGGCGTTAAGCTCATAGCCCGCTACCGACTTGAATGCGAGAGTCGTCCAGTCTATGAAAGTTATTCTTCCGTCCGATTGAGCTTGGCTGACGAAAATCTTTTGGGCGCTTTCGACGAATCCGATGCCCGTCGGTTGGCTGGCAATAGAAATTGTCGAGAACGACAGATCGAGGAGATTAAACCGTTGAACCTGCCACGGAACGTCCGGGAAAAGGATGAACAGTGCCGAGCCGCCAGGCACAGCAGCAATCGGGCCCGGCTCCGTCGCGGTAAGCACGAGGTTCGATGCGGTCGTGGCAAGGTCAATGACGCTATACCCGTAGGACAGTGCCGTCTGATCCCCTGTTGATTTTGCGTGCAGCACGTAGGCTTTGGTCCCGGTGGGGTCAAACGTCACGCCATCGACAATCTTGTGCAAATTGATGGTCCGAAGCGGGTATTGGCCCGACATATCCAATACGCTGACATGCTGTTCATCGGCAGTAGCGACGGTCGTAAACAGAACCGCATAGCGTCCGTCGGGACCAATGCTGACCGCGCCGGTGAGCACATTGGGAATGGATACGTACTCCAAATTACTAACGCTATCGAATCCCGAAGGTATCGGCACGCGAAGCACCATTTGATGATCGCGCACAACGGCTAGTAAGAAGGTACCGTCAGGCGACAATTGAACATCCGAAACGTCAATTGCGGCTGTGGCAGCTCCTGCATCCGGAGTCGAAAGACCGAAAAACGAGGCGAGATCCAAGTCCAAGGAATGCTTGGCAGCGAGATCAACTAAACGAAGGCGTGACGAATTGGTTTCGTGTGCAACTGCGTATAGGCCATCGGGCGTCACAGTGACGTTAGCCGACTTGGTGGTCGTCGAGTCGTATATTGGTATCGGGCTGATAATTCGCGAGGACGCGACATTTAGGCTCTGGAATTCGACGATTGAAATACCGTCTTCCGTCACGACAATCGCCTGTTTCGAATCGTCGGAGAAACTAACGATTGAAGGATGGTAACCCACCGTCAACGGATATACGACTGGGCTGTCTTGGCTCAAGTCGAGCGCCGACATTTCCTTCGGGCTATCCGTAGGAGGGCCGGCTGTGGGTTGTGTCACATCGAAGTACACTAGCGCGTGCTTGCCATCTGGAGCAATTGAAACAACATTCGACCCTGTCATAACTGGAACGGTCGTGACCTGCGTTTTGTCGGCGTCCGTGCGAAGGATGGAAACCGTACCAGCCCCGGTATTGACCACGATGGCACCGTCCTGCCCGGGTATGGTTTGCAGGCCGTGCGGCGCTGCATCGACCGACACGGTCTGAATAGACAATTTTTGGGGATTTATGACCGCGATTGAATCTCGATCCGGATTGGCTGCGTAGACGTAGTTTTGGCTGGCCTTGGGCACATCAACCACAATCGTTGCCTTTTGCTCGGGTGGCAACGAACTGGCTCCGGCAACGTTCGCCTGGCCCCCAACGGAGCCTCCTATGGTGAAGCCGTTGCCTGAGCCACCGATGCCCGCGCCGGTCGCATTCGGCCCCGGCATGTCGGCACCAGCACTCGTGTCTTTCGCCGAACTGCAAGCCACTGAAAGAGCGAGCCCAGCTGCCGCAACTAAACCAGCGATCAAGTGTCTTCTTTTTAAGCCCGCCATGTGCCAACTCCAAGTTCTCGCTCACGGGAGCAGGAACTGTACCAAGCTAGCACTTCATGCTCGAGATCCCGATAATTTCATATGATCACGTGCCGTCAATAACAAAATAAAACTTATGGGCTCTGACATTTGTGTCGCGCACCGGCGGCACAAATGCCGAGTGTGACTTATTGAAACGCCCTATTTTTGTCGTATAAATGGCCTCTATATTGGTCCGAGGCCGCTGAAGCATTGTAGTGTCACAGTAACCCTTGTCGCCGGCCAGATCGAATCTGATTCGCGACCACGTCGCATTCCTACATCTATTCAGTCGTAAAAATGCGATAAGGGCCGCTGTCTCGGAGGTTGTCGCATGAAGTTTTGCAAGGTAGTCGTTGTCCCGATCGTAGTGGCAGGCGCATTGGTGGGTTGTGGAGGCAGCGCCAATCCCGCGGCAAGTCCTGGTGCTAGCGGTGCCAACGACTCGAGTGGGTCGTCGAGCACCGATACTCCGGACAAAGCCTCGGGTTCATCGGACGATGCCAAGCCAGCGGCTGCGAAGGGCAGTGCAGCAGACGTCGCGGTTGGGCTTCAGACTCTCGAGAAGCGTTCGGCCTCGCTCGAATTCGATTTGAATCTCAGCAAAAACGGTGCCGGCTCCGGCGTGCAGCACGGCGAATGGTCGTTCACCGAAGATCGTACGCTTCGGGTAAAGAAGGCCAAAAATGGCACCATTTTGGAACTCGAGGTCGTTTACGGCAAATGGGAAGCTAAGCCGCTGCTCGGTTTGACGTATGAAGTGCCGACGGACGGCAAGACTTATTTGGTATCGTTCGTAGATAAGCTCAACATCATGCGCGGGACCGAGAAGGCGTCGCCCGCGGAAGAAAAGGCCGTTGCTACGGAGTACGGCTGGGTCGGCAATCCGTCGTCGTTGCGCCAGGCCTTGCTCGACACCAAGATGGCCCCGGACATTCACCTAGCAGCATCACCTCAAATATCTGCGGCCCTGCTAGGTGCAATACCGGGCGTCGACATCGCGCACGCGGGCATCGTGGCTTCGGTCAAGAGCGTGAAGGCGCAGCCTCGCCAGACCGCAACGCTCGAGGTTTCCGGGTCGTTCAGCATCAAGAGCAAAAAGACAACTTTCGACATTGAACTAAAAGGTCCTGCAGACGTGGATGTGGCAACGGGCTGGGTCCAATCGATGGACCTAAAGGGTACCTCCACCATTACAGGTCAAACAGACGTACCCAAGAAGGGTGCGATGGATGTCGAAGGCAAGGGTAAAGTGACGATCAGTCGCCACTCCGAATTCCGCTGAACGTCTGGGGTCGCTAGACGCGGACCTAGAGCCGAAAATCTGAAAATACAGTATTGTTCGGTTCCCATTTCGAATGGGCGCGGTGCACTCGATAGCGGTCTGGCTGCGTTCAGTGTAGATTTGGCCCAATGCGGTTTAGCCAATTACGCCCGAACAAACCCGGTGCTCGGTGATTGGACGCCAATGGGTTGCGACTGAATCAATGAAGCCGCGCGCGAACGCGGCGAGCATCATCCGGCATATTCTAGTTGCTTTTGTTTTGGCCGGCACGTGTCAGTGTAGTTCGCCCAAGCTCGCACCTGCACCGGTGCCGAAGAGCGGTCATCGCGATGAAACCGATCAGATTATCGACTCGCTGCTCAGCGATATGCAGCGAGTCGAGTCCCCAAGGCCCGCCGCGAGCGCGGCGAATCCGCCTGCAAAATTACCGAGCGCCGCTGACTCATTCAACGACGACCGAGAGCGAATTCGGGCATCGGTGGCCCAGTGGGACCATGGCACGGGCGCGACTCTCCGTTTCTTAAAAGAAGCCACAGGCGAAAAGCTGAGTCTAATCTTCGTCGATGAAACCGCGCCGATTTTCAAATCTGACGCAAACATGTGGATGATTCAATCGATTGCTCGCGTTACCGGCGGCAAGATCGTCGGGCATTTCGTGCTTTTCTTGAAGGACCTCAAGGCTGGAAAGTATCATGGTGACGACCATACTAAAGAGGCGGTCATGGCGGTCCTCATGGGAGAATCCAACTGGGACGGGCAAAACCCGGAAACGGCCTGGTCGGTGAATCGCGAATCGTGGTGCGAGGTAACATTACGTCGCGCTTCGGACGGCGGGATCGAAGGGGATTTCAAGGGGCGGCTCGTGGACAATAAGGGAACCGGCTTCATCAATATCGATTCTGGCTATTTGTTCATCAAGCAGTGACAATGAACGCCCGGGCCGGGCCCGTCGCGCAAATAATATTTTTGGAAAAGTGCGAAAATCGGGCGGTAAACTTGATTCGGATGACAAAGCATTCAAAAATTCTGGAACGACAATGAGCATTTTGCGCACATCGATCCTCGTGAGTCTTGCATTGCTGGGTTGCGGTTCTAGCTCACCGCGACCCGCTGCGGCACCACCGCCGAGTTACGGCCCCAATCCACCCAACTATGGCCCGGCGCCAACGGGTTACAACCCTCCAATGAGCGCGCCCAACGCGAACGGGCCATACGCCACGCAAGCGCCCACAGTGGGACCGACGGGCCAACAGCAGGCAACACCTAGTCCGTCTTCCGGCGTCATCCAAACCGCTCTCGATCCACCCCCCTTTGGCGTTTTCGACCCAATTTCATCCGGGACGCTTCAGTTTCTAAATAACCGATCGACGCAAGTCGTTGGCGAGCTGATCGCCAATCTGGACACAACCACACAAAGCAGAGTTCGCAATATTCCAATCGTGTACGACCCTAATGCATCGGAGGTCAATGCGTTTGCTTCCTGTACGCAATCGGGAAAATCGGCCGTTACCGTTACTAATGGTCTCGAATTGGTGCTAGCTCACCTCGCCGAAGCCCAAGCAGTTGACGAACTCTACGGCTCACGGCGCGTGGATGACTATATCCAATTAGTTGCTCAGAATCAGAAACAAGGACAAACGGTGGTTGCCCCACCGGCTGGTTTCTACACGCCAGCGCAACTGGCTGACCCACGTAAGCAAAGCCGCGAGCAACAAGTATTCGATGAAGAAATTGGCTTCGTGTTAGGGCACGAATTGGGTCATCACTATCTGAATCACCTGCCCTGCACGAGTATTCTTCCGCTCGACGCCGCCGAAATTGGCCAAGTAGTAACGGGCGTCGTACCCATGTTCAATCAACCCTACGAAACGGCGGCCGACGTTGCTGGAATTAACAATGTGTTACGAACCGGCGCGCAACGGGCCGGCTACCATTTTACCGAGGGGGGTGCGTTGCTCACCATGCGATTCTTTGCCGGGCTCGACCAGGCTTCACCTGCTGGCATGTTCACGTTCGAGCGCACCCATCCTCCGCCGAGTGTGCGTGAACCCGTGATTCGTACTGCAGCGCAGGTTTTTCGCTCGACGAGCAACTTCCACTGGCCTTGGGGCGGCTGATCGAGCGACTGTCGGACCATGGCCACGCGCTCCGAGCCAGCTTCCGCTCGAAAACTCAAGCGGGCCAGGGAATTTGGCAATACGCCCGAATCCTCGCATCTGACTCAAGCCCTCACTCTGGGAACTGGTCTATGCGTCATTCCTGCGATGCTCGTCGTGCTCTGGCAGCAATCAGGCAATCGGCTAAAGACCATGTTTCGAACCGTCACCACCGACAGCAAAGGTCTTGAGCATGCTGGCCAGTTGGCTCTAATCGACTTAATTAGGCTGTGTCTGCCTATATTGGCTGTGCTCGCCCTGACTCAGCTAGCCTCAAAAATAATTCAAAGTGGAGGTTTGGGAGCCAAACACCAACCAGGCCGAAACGGGCATCGAACCAACGTTCACTTTGGGCTGGGGCGACTTTTTACGTGGCGCGCCTTGCTCGCTCAACTTTGCGCATTGGTAATCGCGGTAGTGGTTATTGCCCATGCGCTAAACTGGATGCGAGGTCACGTCGTTGCCGTGACGGCAACCTTGGGAGATATCCCTGCTGGCCTCCGAATGATCGCGCGAACGGCAAGGGAGCAGCTGTGGTTCGCCCTGGCTGCTTGGCTGTGCGTGGGTTGTATCGAGTTAGCAATTGCTTATCGCCTTTGGCTTCGGCAGCACAGAATGAGCCCCGAAGAAAAACGGCGGGAGCAAAAGGAAACCGAGGGCGATCCGCTAATTTCGTGGCAAAGATCGAGTGTTCGGTCCCAAATGCTCGCTGAATCATCGAATTGGTCAGTGAGCGATGGCACGCTACTCATTCACGACAAGTTGCGCCTTGCCGTGGTACTGCACTACGACCCAGCTAGTAGCTCAGCACCACAATTGTTAGGTCTTGGTGGGGCCGATCTCGCCGCGGCTATGATTGCCGAAGCTCAGCAATTCTCGATTCCGATTGCGGAACATGCGACAGTTGCGCGAGTGCTCGCTGGCAGTAATGTGGGCGAGGCAATCCCAGAAAGACTATACGAATTAGTTGCCGAGTTGATGTCCGACTCCAGCTAGATCCCGCTGGCTACTCGACACGTACGCGACGCTTCGTAGTGGAAGAATCTGGATTCTCGCCCACCGGGGCGTCCTTAGGTGCTTCGGATTGCGGCGACTTGGGCGGGGCCACTTCTGGTAGCGCCTCAATTTCTCGCCTTAGAGCCTCGCCGGGTGAGAGCAACTCGTTGAGTTCCTGCCGGGCCTCGGTTTCAAATTCGGCCCCTTCGATTGAACGTTCGACACGTCGCAATTCCTCGAACGGATTCCGACCGGATACCGCGCCCAGCGATTCCGCACCACCACCCGAGCGGGCCTGCTGCACTGCAGTACCTATCGTATTTCTCCTAGCCGAATAGTGGTTGTGCTTCTGTTCCATTTGCTGGATATCCGCTTTGATGCCCTGCGCCAATCCGCCACACTCATCGGCGGCGGCGGCGTCGCGCGCTGACTCACCTTGAAGGCGTCGAAACTGCACGAGTGCATCTCGCGCTAGCGAATCGTCGCCCTTTCGCACGGCAAGTTCGGCCCGGTTTTGCCATTGTTGGGCGTCAATCAAGCGAGCTTTGGAGCGCTGGCGAAGTACCTTTTCCTCTCCCATAACGCGCAGCAATTCGCGTTTCGCTTTGTGAATCTCCTGACCCATTTGCTCGAGCAAGCCGGGCACCTCGTTGGTGGACTGCTCCATTCGGCCCACAATGGCGTTGATGTTGCTCCAAAGGGCCGTCCGGGCGCGATCGGCTAGACTCATGGGGCAATTATAGGCCAAATCTAACGGTTGGCGATGTGAATCGCGTGGCCTAGCGCAGCGGCTCCGGCCTCCATTATTGCTTCGCCGAGTGTCGGATGCGGGTGAATCGTCAGGGCCAGATCTTCTGCGGTTGCACCCATTTCGATGGCCAAGGCAGCTTCGCTAATGAGATCACTCGCATTCGGCCCGCATATGTGTACGCCAAGGACGCGCCGAGTCGCCTTATCGGACACAACCTTACAAAACCCTTCCGTCTCACCGAGACTCATGGCGCGCCCCAAGACTGAAAACGGGAACTTGCCAATCTTCACCTCGAAACCTTGTTGCTTTGCCTGCTCTTCGGTGAGGCCCGCCGCGGCTATCTCAGGATCCGTAAATACGATTCCCGGAATGGTTACCCAATCCTTGGCCGCCGCCTTGCCGGCGATGACTTCGGCGCACACTTCGCCTTCCTTCGATGCCTTATGCGCCAACATGGGGCTACCACTCACGTCACCAATCGCGTAAATTCCCGCCACATTGGTCCGGCACTTCTCGTCGGTACGCACGAAGCCTCGGTCATCTATAGACACCGAGAGCTCCTCCAAACCGATGCCGCGCGACCTTGGGCGCATGCCAACGGCGACTAAGAGGGTGTCGCACTCCAATTGTTCGATATTTCCCCCGGCAATGACTTTAACTGAAAGGGTTTCATTCGGGTTTCGCGTGAAACCTTCCGCGCGCGCTCCCTTGAGTACTCGACCACCCCTGGACGATATTTTCCGCTCCACTACTCGCACGGCTTCGAGATCTATGCCAGGCAAAAGACCATTAGTTAGTTCTACGACCGTCAGCTGCGAACCCAAGGCTTGATACACCATGCCCAGCTCCAGCCCAATCACGCCGCCACCGATTACCACGAGTTTTTCGGGTATTCGATGTAGGCTCACGGCTTCGCGAGCACCAATCACCTGCTTACCATCGAATTCGAATCCGGGCACCTGAATCGTAGCTGAGCCCGTAGCGACGACGATGGCAAGCTTAGACTCAAGCACTCGAATCGAACCGTCGGTGCCCCTAACCTCCAATTGATTGGCGGCCAGAAGTTTTCCGTATCCCTCGATGAGTGTAATTCCGTTTGACTTGAAAAGCCCGCGAACGCCTGAAGTGAGTTTGTGGACGATGCCGTCTTTCCACTTCTGCATCGTGTCCACGTCAACTTTCACGTCGGCGAAGTTGAGGCCTTGCGCGGCGCCGTTTTTTGCCTTCGTATACAGATGGGCGTTACTGATAAGCGCCTTGGAGGGGATGCAACCCCAGTTCAGGCATACTCCACCCACTTGTTCCGTTTCCACGCATGCGGTGCGTATGCCCAATTGCGCGAGACGAATTGCACAGACGTAGCCCCCGGGGCCCCCGCCGAGAACAATTGCTTCAAATACTTCGTTAGCCATATTCCGCATCTACTCGACAACTGTACCAACGACAAGTGTGCGCCGCAGTCCAGATGACGGCCACGACCCCACGGCTAAGTATTCCCCTCGTTTGACTCGTGCGAAGGGGTTTTCTTCGCGGAATCGAGGCGTTCGAGAGCCGTGCGAATGGTTTCTGTGTCGTAACCCGAGGGGTTGGCGAGTAATTGTTGCAACCGCGCCCGCCCTTCCTCGAGTCCAATCTTACCGGTCGCTTCAATGGCCCTTGCACACTTGAGGGGGGAGTTGGAATTTAGGCTCTGCAATATAAATTGGCGCGCGCGCCGATCGCCCAATTGACCTAACGCCACTCGGGCAGGCCAAGTACTGGGCCCCTCCCAGAGCAGCCGCCAGGCTCGCTTTTCCAATTCTGGCTTTGCCTGACTCAAACCCAATTGTCCAATAAGGTCGATTGCAGCCTCTTCATCTTGAGGCTCGAGCTTATATGCCGCCTTTGACAACAACGTTGCGAGTTTATCGATGGCCGACGCAACTCCCATTTGCGAAAGAAGCAACGTGGCAGCTACTGCTACTCGTTGATCCTGGTCCACGAGCAGCGGTTGCAGTTTCCGGGTATCGCGCGCATCGAGGACCGCTGTGGCCGAGGTAGACTCTGAACCTTGGAAGCACAGTTCGTCGATCAAACGAACCGCAACCCAGCGAACCTCGGAATCATCATCTGCAGTTCTGGAAATTATCTGACCTAGCGCTTGCTCCCGTTGCAGGCTCTTGAGCGTCACAAGCCCCTGATATCTCAGCCCCGGCAGCGGCGACTCTACCGCCTCGAGCGCAACTTCAACGGCCTCTGTAGCTCCGGGTTCAGCGAGTTCCCCGAGGGCAAGTAGTGCCATCTGGCGAATCCGGGGCACGCCTGTTCGTGCTAAATTGATGAGTAAACCCACCGATTCCACCGCACCGCCATCGGCTAGTGCCAAGAGCCCTTGAACGCGCACTTCGATATCGGCATCCTCTGCTACTAGTCGTTCAAGATGACTTACAGCTCGAGATCGGGCTGGCGAATCGATGTGCTGGGCCAAATCCCTCGCGGCGGCACGTCGAACGTGGACTTTCGAAGATTGAATATCGCGCAGCGCCGCCTCGAGTCGGCGAACGAGCAATGAAGGTCCGAATTCAGCTGGCATTTACAGTCTCAATACTGAGCGTCGATGAACCAACAGCCGAAGGCCTTCGGCGGCCAATTGACAAGCTCCGCTCGCTAAGGCAACCGCGCAAGCTGAAAACAGGAGCACGTGCGGGGCCCTCAGCATGCCGACAGCGCCCTGTTCGATCAATACGCCAAGGCTGATGCCATCATCGGGTCCGAGGCCCACGAACGCCAGTGCTGACTCGCCAATTACGACACCAGCCGCGACCGTTCCCACCTGAATCGCAACCGGGCCGAGCACGTGAGGCACGATATGCCTCCGGAGTATGAAGCTTCGAGAAGCTCCTAACGCGCGCGCTGCGATTACGAATTCGGCAACTGCCAATTGCCGAGAGAGTACGGCCGTTAGTCGAGCAAAACCAGCCCAAGCCGTCAGTACGAATACAGCCCCGATATGCCAGCGCTTCGGCTGCTCCACCGCTGACAATACTGCCAGGGCCAACAGGAAATTGGGGAAAGCTTGGACGAGATCACAAGTTTTTAGAAGTATTCGTTCGAATGCGCCCCCAAGGTAAGATGCCGTCGCCCCCAAGACAGTGCCTAGAATGGCACCAATGACTGCCACGCAGAGTGCCAACAATAGTACGTAACCAATTGCGAACGTGACGAACTTTGCCACATCAAGACCGCCATCGGCGCATCCAAGCAGGTGACTGAGGCTGGGCCCGCACCACGCTCTGTCGAGCACGAATCGGCCCACGTTTCTGGACGAGAAGACGATGACGGCCCAGCTACCCACTAGCAGCGCCAGGAGCGGGGTTACGGCCCGAATAATTGGTTTCCGATCTGAACCCTTCACGGCCGGTGTCCTCGTGGATCCAGCACGCCGATGAAGCCCGCGGCTAATACTTGAACGACGACAAAGAGCATGCCGGCCGCAACTATTGAAGCCTCCAACACGGGGAAGTCGCGCGCCGCATAAGCTTCTAGCATCAAGGTCCCAAGCCCAGGCCGCTCAAAAAATCGTTCTAAAACGACTGCCCCGCCGAGCAGTGCACCCAATTGCGTGGCTAAAACCACGAGTATTGGCGCGGCCGCGACGGGTAAGGCGTGGATGCACCAAACCCGAACTGATGACGCGCCTTTGGCGCGGGCCACGTCCAAAAACTGAGCACCGACTTGTTCCATGAGTGAGGCACGGCCAATTCGGGCTACCTGAGCTCCGAGCGGTAATGACAGCAAAGCTGCCGCGAATAACAAACCCCAGCCGCCATTTTCAGGATCTCCCGGCAACGGTGTCCACGCGAGTCTCACGGCAAAAATCCAAGTGGCCAGCGGCGCGAAGGCCAAGAGCGGCGTCGCAGCCACGGCGAGAATTGCCGAATGCATTTGCCGGCGATACTTCCCGAGCCAAGGTCCAACGGAAAGCAGCGCCGCCAGTACGCCACCGACAGCACCAAAACCGACCGCAATCGTCGCGAGCGCCGAAGTGCCCCTCAATGCGACCGCGACGCATGCGAAAGCGGATCGTCCAGGATGCGACAACGAAGCCCCAAGATCGAACCGAAGCAACCCTCCGAGGTAGCGCAGATATTGAACCGGCAGCGGCGCGTCGAGGCCCAATTTACTGGCCATTTGCGCCCGCTCCGCCGCTGTTGCCTGCTCGCCGAGAATCAAGTCCGTTGGATCGCCCGGCAAGAGTCGCAACGCTAGAAATACCAGCGTTGCAAAGATGACGAGGACGGTGATTGCGCTAGATGCTGCTGCCGCTACGTCCCGAAGGGGCCTGGCCCAATTGCGACCGCGCGGGCGCTCGAAGGGCAACTCTAATTCCTGAATCATCGCCCGCTTGAATTCGATGCGTCGGCCGCCGCGTCACCCCCATTTGTCGATGCGTCTACGATTGGCGCAGCGGTGGGCAACAACATCCCGGCATCATACGGCGGCGGCAAGCCGGAATCACGGGGGATCGCTTGACAATAGTCAACGGGTTGATCGGTGCTCTGTGGTGCTGCGCCTGGAACTATGCAAATACGTCCATCCCGATCGCCTTGGTCTGCCAAAGTCGCTCCCCAGGGATTGTTGGGCGCATTAATGTCTGCACAAATGTAGCCTGCACGACAATCGCTGTTTCTCGAACAGCGAACCATGCAGAAGGTCCTCAGCATTCGAGTGTCATCCGGATCCGCGCAGGCAGCAATTGCAGAAGGCGACTGGCGAAATGCCACGCACGCCGCTTCAGTGGGACAAGTATCGGGCTCGCAATTGAAGATCGTGCAGTAACCGCCCGGCATCGAAGTGTCGCAAGCGCGGTCACCCATTTGAGAGCAATTGATAGACGTAGTGCAGCTCGCCCCGATATCCGGGCTACACCCCGACGCAATCAACAGCAATGCGGCGGCCAAGAATCCAAGGGTCCGACGGTCGTTCATAGGTGGACCGGACCTTACCACGTTGGCGCACGATTTGTGCCGAGAAGCAGCCGAATAGCCGGTAGCGGTTGACACCCCCATTGCTTGCCTCTAAGACTCCGGCGCTGCCGCCAACTTTCACGGCATTAGACCGGATCCCATGGCCACAAAAATTACTCAAGATTGCATTAATTGCGGTGCTTGCGAGCCCGAGTGCCCGAACGAAGCCATCTCTGAAGGCGACGATATCTACGTAATTGACCCCGAGCTTTGCACTGAATGCGTCGGTTTTCATGAACAGGAGGCCTGTCAAGCCGTGTGCCCTGTCGAATGCTGCATTCCCGACACGGATCGAGTCGAGGCAGAAACGGCACTGCTCGAGCGTGCGCTTAAACTCCATCCCGATGATGCGCAGCTGAAGGAGCGCGCGGGCAAGAATGAGTATCCTTCACGCTTCCGCAAGAACGCGTGAAACTCAGCGCATTCGCACGAGCCATCAGCAGTACGACGCCCTCGAATTGCATTCGGGGTCCGCAATTTCATTCTCGTGCCGTATTCGGCGTCGCTGTTCTTGCGCTTGCCTGCGAGTCGTGCGGTGGCGGGCTGCCACTTCTGCACCCAGCTCAGGTACTCCCCTCGGGTGTGACGTCATTTTCCGCCGGCATGGGCTCGAATTGGGTGGGCGGCGAAGCCAGTCGCGAAGTGGACAAGGCGCGTGCGGCAACGGCCGCAGGCCTACCCCCGACAGCACTCTCTGCGGCACCGATTGTCGCAGCGTCCCTATGGCCCCCGGGCATGTTTCCCTGGGTCAGCATGCGCCTCGGGCTAGGTAGTGAAAGCGAGACTGGAGCGACCTATACCGGGCATCGCACCCGAATCGATGCTCGACACGCGCTAGTCTTCGGACATTGGGCGCTCAGTCTTGGGCTCGGCGCGGGCCTCGGCCTCGCCCATCCGTCTTCGGGCGATTCCGGTTCTGCCAGCACCTTCGGAGCCTCGGAACCGGTTTCAGGCCTCGATACTTCCGGGACCCGATCGTTTGCGTTCGATGCGCCGGTGATACTCGGCTGGCACAGCTCCGCGGACATTGCTCGAATTTGGTTTGGCCTCCGTCCAAGTTATGAGCACGCGTACGGAACACTCACATTTGCTACGGCATCCACTACATCCCAGGCAGACCTCAACGCGAACGCCATGACGATAGGCGGGCTGTTTGGTCTCGCCATGGGGCTGCGCCCGCTGTTCGTGGCAATGGAGTTAAGCGTCGGTGAAAGTCGTGCACGCGGCTCGATGTCCGGAAGTCCCGGCGGTATTGCAGGCGGCTCCGCTTCGGTGTCCGCAATCTCTCTGACACCCGCGGCGGCGCTAATCTGGGAAATTCGTTGATCGCCAGGAATTTCCAGTGATTTCTCCCCACAATCAATGCTGGCGGCGACCTTGGCACTCAGCCTCGCTTGCCCGCATGATCGTGTAATCGTACGATCACTGCGTGCCGTTGGACTGTCGCTTCGCGTGGCCGCTTTTTTTATTTGGCACAGCGGCGTGTTCGTCATCGGGCGACGACAATCGAGCGACTAACAATATTCCGACCGTGACGCATGCGGTCGTCGAACTACAACGCACTCGATCCTCGAACGCCTCGATTGGCGACCAGGCCAATGTGCTAATGAGTGTCCTGCGAGTACCTGCAACACTGGACTCGCGCAACGTCGTGCGCATGGTGGGGCTGTCACCTACGTCTCCGGAACCCGGCCAATGCGAACGACTAGACTATGCTTCGACTGCGACTGAGGCGACGGTGCCGGTTCAACACGTGGAAATGCTGGACGTCGGTGACGTTACGCTAATTGCCGGCACGCGGGCGAGCCCGCTCGCCCGACAAGCATTCCCTACCGTTACGGATTTCATCGCGGGAGTAGTATATACAACTCGCGACTTATCCTCGGATCCTCTGCCGCCTTCATCTGTCTATTCAATTGTCGCCCGGGGCGCGCAGAATGTGCCTTCGTTCAGAATTGATGCCGGGGCGCCACTGGAACCTGCAAATGTAATGCTGGACGGTGTAAATATTGGTCAAGTGACACGTCTTGCGCGAGGCGTTGGAGTTGACGTCACATGGGATCCCGGAGTTGCCGGAGATAGATTTTTGATTGAGGTTAAGAGCCCAGAAAGACCCAACGATGTCACGTGTGCCTTCAATGACACCTCCGGAAAGGGTCGGCTACCACCGGATTTTCTAATTTCACACGGCACCGTGCGCTTCGAAATACATAGGCTAAGAACCACCCCCGTTACCATCAAGGGCCTGGATCGTTCTCAAGTAGAATTCGACTATTCGCTCGATCATCTACTCGAACTGGTGGAATGAGCAATAAATCGAGCTAGCTCAAGCATTTAGTTTTTTCGGTTCTCAGGAGCAACAGTCACGGCTGTCGATTGAGTCGCTTTCGCTGCCGATTTCGACGTTGTTGCGACCGGGTTGCTCTTCGGTCGTTCAGCAATTCTCACGACTACTGTCTTTGGCTTGCCATCACGGATAAGGTCCACGCGGATTTGATCAGTTGCGGGTAGTGCTTCGAACTGCTCGAACCAAGTCGAATAGTGTTCGACCGATACGCCATTGATGTGAGTGAGGATGTCCCCGGGAGCAAAATCGAACGACAGCCATTGAGTAGCAGGCCTAAGCGTTATGATTTGAAAACCTTCAAAGCCGATCAGTCTGCCTTGCCCGTCGACGTCCCCCTTCGGCTCTAGGTCAACGAGTTCGAAAAAATGACCCAACCCCGCGCGCTTTGCGCTCTCTACTTCATCGCGATACAGCGTGTTACTCGGTCGCGCAGGCGCTGGTGGTGCTACCTCAACGACTCTTGGTTGGTTCAAAGGCTTAACTGCAACAGCTTGTGACGAGCCGCCACATGACACGAGTAGACAAGTGAACATCAGCCAGTGCAACTGCACGGCTGGACTATGCCGCCAATTGTGCTTCAAGCGCAAGGTCACGGGTTTGGAATTTCTGGCGTCCAATTCAAGTGCTTGATATTACACCACGCTGCCTGAGCAAGCTGCATAAAGTCTGTCGGTAACTTCGCCCATGGAAAGGTCGCCCCGAATGTGCGCCAGGCGGTCGTTCGGTACATACTTCTCGGCCTCGCCGTAGGCCTGCGCCAACTTGCGCTGGAGTTGGTTCTGTTCGAATAGCTCTGGCGGGGACCCACGCCTTGCGCGTCGTTGTTCGGCTACTTCGGGATCAATATCCAATACCAACGTCAAGTCGGGCCGCGGCACGCGTTCATTGAGCACGGACAGCCAGGGCAGAGCAGCCTCGGGTTCAGGCGCCGTAACCGATTGATAGATGCGGCTCGACAGATCGTACCTGTCGCAGAGCAACATTTTACCTTTGGCCAATGTTGGAATTATCAATGACTGAGCGTGATTGGCCCTATCCGCGGCAAAAAGCAGTGCAAGAGTTGCCCAGTCGAATTGTGCACAACCGTCAGCGTCCGGCCTGAGTCCGCCCTCCAGTGCCTGTCTCAGAAGTCGCCCCACAGGTCCTGGGGTTGGCTCGTTAGTGGTGACAACGGCATGACCGTCTGCCCGTAGACGCTGAGCAAGACACTGCAATTGCGTAGTCGTACCACTGCCATCAATTCCTTCGAGCACGATGAATCGAAATCCGATGGTCATAAACTGATGTCTTTCTAACACGACTAACGTACGGTCTAGCGGGCACGTGACACGACGTCCGAACTACGTGTGTTACAGGATTGAGCTGGCGGTCTGCTGCAAGGGATCGAAATCCTCACCCAGCACCACGTTATCAATCAATCGCGTGTTATCACAAATAGCAGCCACGGCAAGTAATGCGCGCTCAGGCAACGTTGTCTTACTCCCGTAAAGTTCTAAGGTGTCGGCGTCTGCTATTTCCGCGTATTGCAACTTCAAATTCTGGGCTGCAAGCTCCTCTTTCACGCTCTCGAGAATCAGGTGCACTCCCCGCTCGCCTGATTCAAAAATGTGCCAGGCCTTAGATAAGCCCCGTGAAATTGCGGCGGCGCGCTTTCGGTTTTCGGCGGATAGGTACGCATTGCGCGAACTCATGGCTAGACCGTCGGGTTCGCGCTTAGTAGGGTGCCCTACTACTCTTATCGGCAACTTCAGATCATTGACTACTCGCTCAATGACTTTGAGTTGCTGATAGTCCTTCTTTCCGAAAATGGCAGTGCACGTGCCGGTCAATACAAAAAGCTTTGTCACGATCGTGGCCACTCCGTCAAAGTGGCCCGGCCTCACGGCGCCGCACAATACGTCCGTAATTCCAGTAACGCGAACGCGTGTACAATCCCCGGGCGCATACATTTCCTGAATATCGGGGACGAACAGTAGACTTACTCCGGCAGCCTCACACTTTGCGGTGTCTACTTCGAGAGTCCGTGGATACTTGCTGTAGTCTTCGTTGGCAGCAAACTGCGTTGGGTTGACGAAGATTGTCGCGGCCACGTGTGTGGTGAGGCGCTTGGCTTCATGCATCAAAGAAATGTGCCCACCGTGCAGTGCGCCCATTGTGGGAACGAGGCCCAATGTTCCGCCCTGCACGCGCACGTCACTGCATGCCGAACGAAATTGAGCAGCCGAAGTGTAAAGTCGTAAGCTCATCTATAACCCTTGGTATTAAGAACATTTTGCGCGGCAACGCTGTGAGACGCATCCGGAAACTGGCCGGACTGCACTTCCTTTATGAATTCGCGGGCTGCCTCAATCGTTTGCAGCCCCAATTCCGCGTAGCGCTTGACGAATCGAAGTTGAATCTCCGGCTGTAGGCCAAGCATATCATAGCAAACCAACACTTGGCCGTCGCAATTCGGTCCGGCAAAAATGCCTATCGTTGGAATGCTCACCGTTTCTGTTATGCGCGCTGCCAACTCCGAGGGAATACCCTCGAGCACGATCGAATAGGCGCCCGCGCGCTCAAGCGCCTGAGCATCACTTAGCAGTCGCTCTTGATCTGCGGCGCGACGCCCCTGAACGTGAAAGCCGCCAAATAGGTGAACGGATTGCGGAGTTAGCCCCAGATGCCCCATCACCGGAATACCCGCTGCAACACAAGCTGAAATCTGCGGCGCCATCGCGGCTCCGCCCTCCAGCTTGACTGCCTCGCAACCGCTTTCCTTGAGCACTCGTCCTGCCGCCGCAACGGCAGCTTCGACGGAAACTTGGTAACTCATGAACGGCAGATCAACCACCAGGTGCGCGCGAGGCTTCGCACGGGCCACTGCGCGCGCGTGATATATCATTTCATCCAATGTAACCGGCAGCGTGTTGTCCAACCCTTGTACGACCATCCCCAACGAGTCGCCAATCAATATGATGTCCACCCCAGCAGCGTCGAAAAGTCGAGCAAATGTCGCATCATAGGCCGTAACGGTCACAATTTTGGGACCATTCGACTTGCGTGCCAAAAGGTCGCGTACGGACAATTTATGATTAGCCATGCCCAGCGCAGCGTATCACTTCGTAGGCAACGCGCACACGCAAACGCAAGCCACAACGCACGTGCGGCACGGACCCTATTCAAATATGGCTACTCAATCTTCCGACGAGTTCCCGAGCGACCCGTTGCGTGAATCGTGAGCGCTTCGGAGGACCCGGCCACGGCGACTCGACCCGCTATGCCATCATTTGATACCAGTTGTCGAACTGAAGACATCAACAGGTCATAACCGGCGGCCTTGTCAACAACCAAACCGAGGCGCGCGGCGTTCATAAGCGTATTCAAATCTCGCGACGCGGTGAAGAAGACCACGCTATCAACCCGATGCTCGCTTAACAACACAGTTGCCAACGCTACGCCGTCTCCGTCCGGCAAATCGACATCGAGCACGGCATGATCAAACGATTCATTGATGTCGAGCGCACTGGCAATGCTGCCCGCACGAGACACGGTATGACCTTCCCGACGCAACGCCGTGACGAGCAGGGTTGCCATTGGAGGATAATCTTCAACGACCAAAAAGTGAGCCATTCGCAAGTGTTCCTACCGTATCAAACTTAGCGCAATTCCCGACTTCGGCCAGCAAGTCTACAAATCCAAATCCACCAGCGTCTCAAGAAGCTTACGGACAGAATCTCGGCTACCGTAGCCGTCCGAATTGCAGTTTGAACAAATATTAAGGGTTATCGTGGTTAGTATCCCTCACTCGCGGCTCCCGGACAACATCGGGTTATGCTGGAAGCTTCATGTCTTACAAGCACTGGAACAATCTTGTGCATTCCGCTCGGCCATCGAATGGGGCGGGTCAATTTCAGTAAGCACTTCAGTAAGTTATGTGAAGTCAGCCCGGACGTCAGTGACCCCTGTTGGAGGGGCTAAACCGCCACCGAGGCTACCCACACACCAGGGGAGTTTCGATTGCGATGTACAAGTTGTGGTAGTTTCCGCGCGCATATGCCGGCTTCTTTGCTCGAAGTGCAACAACTGACTACATCCTTCTCAGTCGGCGATGCCACTTTGACTGCAATTGAGGATGTGACCTTTTCGGTACGCCCGGCATCGACGGTAGCCCTGGTCGGCGAAAGCGGCTGCGGAAAAAGTGTGACTGCGTTGAGTATCCTGAGCCTAATCCAAACTCCACCAGGACGCATCGACGCGGGGCACGTAATCTTTAATGGTCTGGATCTACTGACTCTCGATGATCGGGCCTTACGCGAGATTCGCGGCAATCGGATCGCAATGATTTTTCAGGAACCGATGACCTCGCTGAATCCTGTATTTTCCGTCGGTACGCAGGTGGCTGAAGGCCTCATTTTGCACCAGAACCTGTCTCGCAGCGACGCACGCCAACGGACGCTCGAACTGCTGCAATCTGTCGGCATTCCCGCACCGGAACAAAGAATCGACTCGTATCCCCATCAATTGTCGGGAGGAATGCGCCAGCGAGTGATGATTGCGATGGCCCTGGCATGTTCGCCCGATCTTCTGATTGCAGACGAGCCCACGACTGCCCTCGATGTCACGATTCAGGCGCAAATACTGGAGCTCTTGTCATCCCTGCAAAAGCAATTCAGTATGAGTGTCCTGCTTATCACTCACGATTTGGGTATTGTGGCCCAGCATGCGGAAGAGGTGATCGTAATGTACGCCGGCCGCGTTGTCGAAACTGCGAACGTCAACAACCTATTCTCGAGCCCCATGCACCCATATACCGCCGGTCTACTTGCAAGCGTCCCCGCGCATGCGCTCAACGTAACTGCGGGCAAAATGCCGGTGCGGCTGCCGACGATTGAAGGAATCGTGCCTGCGTCGGGACAATATTCCAAAGGCTGCCGTTTCTCGGAGCGCTGTAGTAAGCGACAGTTACTGGGCCCAGCCGCCGAGCGCTGCAATCGCGAGGAGCCCGAGATACGGCAATTTGTGGGCAATCGCAGCGTGCGCTGCCACTTTCCCTTGGAGCAATTGGGTGCCGCCAACTAGCAGTGCAGAGCAGCCGTTGATCGCGTGTCGCGGCCTCACCAAACACTTCTCGCTGTCGCGTGGATTTTTTGGAAAGCCTCGCGTCTTGCGTGCGGTTCAGGACGTGACTTTGCAATTCGAGCGCCGTGAAACTCTGGGGCTCGTAGGCGAGAGCGGGTGTGGAAAAAGCACACTCGGACGAACCTTACTGCAACTAATCCCGCCCACTTCGGGCGAAATCACGGTGGAGGGGCATAACCTAACCGGGCTCAGCGATCGACAGCTACAACCTTGGCGCCGGCGCATTCAGATTGTATTTCAGGATCCCTACTCTTCGCTGGACCCACGCATGACGGTGGAGGAGCTCGTCGCCGAGCCGTTACTTATAAATCGGATTGGCAACACCGCCAATGAACGCAGAGAAATCATCAAAGAGCTGCTACTGCAAGTGGGTCTGCGCACAGACGCACTATCGCGTTATCCACACGAATTTAGCGGTGGGCAAAGGCAACGAATTGGCATTGCTCGAGCACTTTCCGTAAAGCCCGATTACATAGTCTGTGACGAACCTTTGAGTGCGCTCGATGTCTCGATCCAAGCTCAAATCGTAAATTTGCTCCTTGACCTCCGCGACAAGTTCGGCATGGGGTACCTCTTCATATCGCACGACCTCGATGTAGTGCGATTCATTAGCCAGCGCATAGCGGTGATGTACCTGGGACGCATAGTCGAAATCGGTACAACACAGGCGATTACTCAAACGCCGCGCCACCCGTATACCAAAGCGTTATTGGATGCGATTCCCGTTCCTGACCCGAGCAAACGCAAACGGGTGACATTGCTGACCGGGGATGTTCCAAATCCAATCGATCCGCCGACGGGTTGCGCTTTTCATCCACGGTGCCCGCGAATTATTAAAGGCATATGCGATTCCGAGGCGCCGCCTTTGGCTTTGGGGGACATGGGCCGTCAGGTTGCCTGTTGGAATCCTGTAGAATAAAATCCGGATCTGCTTGCATGTACGACTTGATCTCCCAGACGCTCACCCTATGAATGGGGCCCTAGTCGGCTGCCCGCGCAACCCCGGACATCCCGAAGAATGCGCAGAATTGGATGGCGCGTAGGGTCGAGACCCTACGTCCGCATGGAGACTTGAGGGCTTCCCCGTACCCGCCGAGCATCTCAATATATCGAGTTGTTCAGAATGATTTAGGGGACGACTCTCAGCTCAAGTGAAGTTCGACATTATGCAGCCCTGCAAGGCTCCTCGCGAGAATCTGCGACGGTCTGCCCCGTGAGCGAAGGCACGCATGTCCCCCAGTCGCGAGTGTGACGAAATTGTCCAGGAGCTCGAACTCGCAGCTGGGGTCCCAGCAAAACAAGTTGACTACCGGAACGTCACAGGCGATCTCCAGTATGTCACTGCCCCAGCGCGCAATTATATGGGGCCGTTGCACCAACATGTCCCGCGGCTCAGCCATCAACCGAAACGTGGACGATGCGCCAACCGTCGCTGCAATGATAGTGGTGAGTCTGTCGAACCCGTCCACATCCGCCTCAATGACTATCCGTTGACTTCCGGGTGCGAGCTCCACATTGCATTCCCATGCAGCAAGTAAGGAACCGTTGGTCAAGCAACGCGCCTCCATTTGGGCCAGTCCGCTCAAGCCAACATCGGAATTGTCGGAAATTGCCCACAACCTGAGGGTGTCATCCACCTGCTCGAGGCTAGCCAATACCGGGGCGTAGAGGCGACGCATTTCAAATGCGGCGGCCTTATACCCTCCCGCGGAATCGATCAAAGCCCAGCTCTGAACTGGCCAACAATCATTGAGTTGCCAGACCAGTGCGCCCTTGCAAAACTCAGAGCGCCGGAAATGCTCAATCCCGAATCGAAGTGCATCACGCTGATTGAGTTGAGAATAGTACGACCATTGT
The DNA here is from genome assembly GCA_963819085.1 of uncultured delta proteobacterium. Taxonomy (GTDB): domain Bacteria; phylum Myxococcota_A; class Polyangia; order Polyangiales; family Polyangiaceae; genus FEN-1139. The sequence goes on along the minus strand of CAWFUX010000035.1, from coordinate 18,949 downwards.
TCCAGATCTTCTGAACGTGGATAGTGAAGTTCCACGAATTGAAGAAATGTGTCGAAACCCTTGGCCGTCTTGTCATGCCAGCGTGCAATCGAATGAGCAACGGAACACCTGCCTGGTTCGCTTATGCGCGGCATCATGATTCGCCATGCATTCAGAGACGGAGCTGCCGCAAAGCCAAATTCGGATGAAAATCTCGCCGTTGAGTCCGCGTAGTGTTTCCAATCGCCGCGGCCGTGCCACACATCCCAGGTGTGCTGGTCGCCGGTGCCACCGGAATTCGAGTAACTCCCGCCCCATGGACTCGTGGGTATGTACGGGCGCACACGATCTAGCCTCGCCAGAACATCGGGCAGGACGCTTTCATAAATTGCCTCACCAAAGTAGCGAGCAGGCTGATTGTCTGCGCCGCCCCACTTTGACTCAAACATCGTCGAGTTTTCGTTGTTTCCGCACCAGATAGCCAAACTGGGGTGATTCCGCAACCGGATCACGTTCGATTCGGCTTCCTCCCGCACCTGGCCGAGCGTGCGTTCATCGTCGGGATAATAGCTACACGCGTAAGGGAAATCTTGCCAAATGAGCAGGCCCAACTCGTCGCATAAGGAATAAAACTCGTCACTCTCGTAGCAACCGCCTCCCCATACGCGCAGCATGTTCATGTTCAGATCCCGCGCACGCAGAAGCTGCCGCTCTATTCTCGGCCTGTTGACGAGCGCCAACATTGAATGATCGGGAATCCAATTGGCACCCAGGGCCCAGATTCGCTTTCCGTTGATCTCGAACTCGAAGGATTCGCCGTACTCATCGGGAATTCGCAATAGATTCAAGCGTCGCAGTCCAAATCGCGTGACGCGTCGATCCATTGCGCGGGGCGAAGTTTCAGCGCCGCCTTGCGAACCTGCGACTAGCACTGTAGTAATTGAATATAGATGCTGCTCACCCATACCAGCTGGCCACCAAAGCCTCGGCTGCGCAATGCGAACCACCTCACCGTCGTGCACTGGTTCCTCGGAGCCGTCCAAATAGTGCAAAATCTCCCCGTCGCCTTCGATCTGAGAAAGTATCGCAAGCTTGACGCTACCATCCCCGAGGTGCTCTTGTCGGACTTGCACGTCGGTGATTCGCGATTTGAATTCAACCAAAGAAACAGGGCGCCAAATTCCAGCCGACACTAGGCGCGGTCCCCAATCCCATCCGAACATATACTGGGCTTTGCGCACGAAAGCGCGCTCGTCAAAATTTCGCACCGTTCCGGGGATTTCGAATTTTTCGAAGTACTCGCGTCGCCGTTCGCGACCGACCCGGGCTGCCGAACTGAAGTCAACCTGCAATTCATTTTTGCCCGCTCGAAGGTGCTGCCCCACATCCACCTCTAGCGGGAGGAACATATTGTCGTGAGTCGCCAAAACTTCGCCGTTTAGTCTTACCTCACAAACGGTGTCGAGCCCCTCAAACTTCAATTTTCGGTGCGGCAATTCAGACTCCAACGTAGCGTCGAATGTGCAGCGGTAACTCCAATCCTCCTCATCAACCCACTGGCAACCCATCTCGTAGAGTTCCGCAAAAGGGTCGGCGATGACTCCATGCCGAATCAGATCGGCGTGCACGTGCCCCGGGATGCTGGCACCGCGCCATTCATGAACGCTGCAACCCAACTTTCCGGTGGGCAAGTTCCAACTCGCGGAAGCAAATTCCCAATCATCGTGTAAAAACCGTGAGCGCAGCATGGGTGGCTGGCGTACGTTACTCGGTTTTCGGGGCGCGCTGCGGCAATATGCGCTGGAGTGGGTCAGCTACGCACGACGCAGTCCTCGAACGCTCGCCCGACCTACCGGTTTCGAAACATTGCTGCAGTGAAACCTGTAGCACAATCAGTTGACAGTTATTTCCCTGCGCCAGGTAGTGACGGCACGCGCCAGTTCCTTGGAATCTTGCTCGCGAAATACCGAGTGAAAATGTGCCGCTTCGTTTGCAAACGAACGTGAGTGAACGACCGCGCCGAGGCTGCATTCAGCCAAAAATTCTATGTCGAGGGACCGAAGCCAGAGGTTGCGCCAATCAGCTTCCGCCAAAGCTTCCATCACCCATGCAATATAACTCGCATTGGTGACATGCGAATTGGCGTCAATGTCCGAGAATCTTACGTGAAATCGGCGCTCCAGTTCCGCATTTTCCACTGTTTTCAAGGGTTCGCCCCTTAACGGCAATACATGTGGTGTTTGTACACGATATTGTTCCGTTAGTACGTTCGTGGGACGCACGGGGTGCCGACTAGCGACGTCCAGAACGAACCAACTGGTCAGTGCGCGACCGATTTCTCGATGATCCTTGAAAAGACGAAAATCGCGGAGAGCCGCCCAACGATCGATACCCGAGGGCCATGTCTCGACCTCCAACACGTCACCGAAAGATACAGGCTCGTCCAATTCGAACTGCTCGCGGACCAAAACCCAAGTGAGCCCCTGTCGATTGAGGTCTCGGAGCCCAAACCCGAGATCGTCCGCAGATTGTCCAGCCGCCTCCTGCAGGTACCCGGCCAAGGCTACTGCCGATAGATTGCCGAATGCGTCGGAATCAAAGCTATGGAACGAGAAATGCCGTCTTTAGAGTCTCCATGATGGGGTCGTGGTGCTCAGCGAGGCGTGGTGATAACTTGCCAGCTAACTCGCGCCTTGCTGGTCAGGATTCCGAAACGGAGCAAACCATGCAATTATTATTGGTGGTAGCGACACGGCGAGGACGAAAACAAAGAACATTTTGTGACCCAGCCATTGTTGAAGTGAACCGCTGATCATGCCGGTAAGCATCATGCAAAGCGCCATGATCCCAGTCGCGAATGCGTAGTGCGCCGTCCGAAACTTGCCGGGTGCTAGTTGTTGCATCATGTAGAGGACAAGACCCACGGACCCAAAGCCGTAACCAAGTTTCTCGATTGTAACTACGGTTGTTATGACCGTGATATCCGTGGGTAGCACTTGACTCAGGTAGAAGTAGGTAACGTGCGGCACATTCAATGCAAATGCCAGTGGAACGAAGAGTCGCCTTAACCCGTATCGCCCGGCAAGCAGCCCCCCGAGCAACGTGCCCATTATATAAGCGACCATGCCAAACGTGCCATTGATATGACCCAGCGTAGTATTTAGCAGGCCAAGACCACCTACATCGCGACTATCCATCAGGAACAATGGCCCCATCTTCTCGATAAAGCCTTCACCAAATCGATAAAAGAATATGACCACCAACATAGTCCCGATGCGAGGTTTCTTAAGAAACTCGCCCAGGCCTGACCCATCGTGGAAAAGGCGGATGCGAGCGTGACTTTGTCATCCTTCGCGGCATCGCCAGGTGGCAAAAACTTCACGTGCCATAAACCCATTAGCCCCATCAATAAGGCAAATACGAGCATGACAACCTGCCACGAACCAAACCAGTTGAGACCGCGGTCATCGTGCAAGTATCCCGTGAGTGACACGAGCGGGCCGGTCGCTAGTAATTTGCCGATGTTCCAAAACATGCCTTGGACCCCAGCAAAGTTGGCCTGCTCCTGCGGAGCCATTGAGGCAATGTAGACCCCGTCGGCGGCGATATCCTGGGTCGCCGACGCGAAGCCCGTCGTCCATAGAAGGCCAATCGTGAGGGACAGAAATGACGGCGTTCGCAAGGCGAATGCAAGCGCCAAAAAGGCGCCTGCCATCGCAAATTCCATGCAAAGCACGAAGAAGCGTTTCGTGCGAACAATTTCCACTATTGGGGCCCAAAGGGGCTTTACCGTCCAGGGCAAGTACATCATTCCCGTGTAAAGCGCGATATCTGCATTGGATATGCCCAGGTTTTTGTACATGATGGCGGCGACGGCGGAAACCGCGACCATCGGTGTCCCCTTCGGCAAAGTACAGGGAAGGAACCCAAAGCCACGGGTGCGCGCGTTTAGTGGGTGTGCTTGACATTGACAACGTGTTCCTAGTTAGCTCGCTGCTCAGGAATTCGAAGCAGACCTCACTCGCCAACGATTGGCCAGCAAAATTGCCGAGGGCAATAGAATCACGGCTGTGGTTAGGCACGCAATCTCTCCCGCGACGGCCATTACTCCAAAGGAAAAAAGTGCACGGTTTTGCGCTATCAAAAGCGAGCCGAAGCCGATGATCGTGGTGCCCGAGCAGAGCGCCACGGCCCCTCCAGAGCCCAAAACGGCCGGGCGCGGATCAGGATTATTCTCGGCTTGGTACCGGCGCAACAAGTTAATTGAATAGTCCGCGGCGATTCCGAAGGTTATTGGCATCGCGATGAAATTGGAGAAATTCAACTTTGCGCCGACCCAGGCTAAGCCGCCTAACATTACCGAAACCCCCACGAACAATGACGCCATTGCGCTCAGAGACATCGAGAAGGATCGAAATGCCATCAGGCAGATCACAAGCACTACGGCTAGCGAAAGCTGGGTCGCCAAAGGCCCATCAGAGCGCATTGCACTCGCAATGTCGCCCGAGAGCAGTAGCGCTCCGGCCACCGCGGACCGCTGCCCACGATACTCGGCGGCTTCACGCACGTCGTGACTAAACTGGATGATGGCATTACCGTCCCAAGTCGCGGCCGTCAATCGCGGAAATAGCATCACATTTCGGTCAACCCTGCCGTCGAATTCCTTGAGCCCCGCCACGAACGTCTTCGGGACCTTTTCCAATGTGAGCGGCCCCATTGAGTCCGAGGACACGGCTCGCTCCGCGCGCTGTCGATCCTCGAATGGCAATGAGCCTAGAACGGCCGGCGTAAGAGCGGCCTTTAGTTTCTTCGCCTCTTGAATCGACTCGACCCTTCGGGGAGGAATAACGTCATTGATGCTACGAACCGAAGCAATTAGCCCTGCGGCCTTACCGTAGCGTCGGTACTGTTCCAACTTGCTTTGCATCACTTGGGCCGCTTCGGCATCTGGGGCCATAATTAACGTGGGAGTAAGGTAACGACGAAGTGTGGCGTCCATTCGACCGCCCCAATATTGTTCGCCGTGGGCGGCGGAATCTCGGCGCCTAAGGCGCGACAGGTCATATTCGATCCAGTTGCCGCGTCGCTGCCAAATACCGAAAACACCCACTACCACCGCTAGTGCGCCGAATGCCAAAACCCAACCGGGACGCCCGACGAGTCGTGCAGCAATCCGCGAACCCGGACCACTGATGTTCCCGTCGGTGAGTTTCGTGGCCTTGCGCGGCATCGGATCCCAGTCGCGAGCCAGTATTGGAACTAGGGTGTAAGTAGCGGACCAGCATACCAACATGCCAACGCCACCGATCCAACCGAATTGGTTGAAACCACGAAACGCGGTCACCAGCAGCGACCCATAGGCGGCGGCCGCCGCCGCGCTTGCCGCAAGCGTTGGCTTCCAGGTAGTTTCGAGCGCAATTCTCGCTGCTTCGTCGGGCCCGTGACCCCGGAGTCGTTCTTCTTGGTAGCGCGCCAGAAGTATTATTCCGCTATTTATTCCGTTGCCCACGACGATGGACCCCAAAAACGCAGTGTTCGTGTTAAGACTACAAATTCGCAGTGGCGGCAAAGCCACGAGACCAAACGTGCAGAGGGTGCCACAAGTCAATGGCAATCCGAGCACCGCGAGCGACCGCAGGCTTCCGTAAAACGCGACAACGATTCCTGCCACCAGAAGCGTAACGATAATTGTCGAAAGGCCCAGGTCTGACGCAAGACCTATCATTTCTTCGACGCGCGCGACCACGTCTCCGGCGTAGCCCACCCGCATGTCGCCAGCGTAAGCCTTCGGGAAATTGAGCGATTTGATATCGGATTTGACCCGCTCGAGGAGTCGATTGTCATCCTCAAAGCTGGTCGCGTTGGAAGCCGCCTGAACGATGATGACCATGGTCTTGCCATCGGCAGATACGAATCTTCCGCCATCATCGGTATTGGCATCAAGGCCGTACCGCTGCCGGTATTTCGTAGCCAAATGTCGCCAAGGTATCTCGGGCGGCTCCTCGTCATCATCGAGATTGGCCCCGGTTTCCTTGCCGACCTCCCAATCGCGTCGTGCTTCGACCGATTGCCGAAGAGTCCGGACGTCCTCGGGATCCATGAGCTGAAGCGCGTACGTCTCGGCGAAGTTCTGCTCCTCCGAGCTATCGATCTGGACTCCCGTCACCGCCTGTTTGGGGTAAGTTCTGAGCCTGGCAGTCAGATCGTCGACGAAGCGCTCGGCTTGCTTGAGATTGTGCCGTCCGCCCGTGTCAATTACGATACCCAAATGACGCAGACCCGGGAGCCTGGAGCGGAGCACACTTAACGCCGCGACGCTGGGTGCTGATTCTGGCAACAGCTCTTCTATGTCGCTGCGTAGGTTCGCGTACGTGAGTACCGTGCGCCACCCGGCCAATATCGAAAGCGCTAGGGCTCCCAGCAGTAACGGCATGCGCCAACGAAGCAAAAAGGCAACCCATTGGTGACTGCGAGGTTGAAGCGTTTTCATCGAGGGATATTCCCGTACGCTAACGGAACCGAGCCGCATTTAGATCTCGGGCTACCGTACGGCGGCCCCAGTGCTAGCTTCGAGCGGCCATGATCGCAATGCGTGTATTAGGTCTCTGGATTGCCCGATGGTTCGGCTGCGGGCTATTTCCTTATGGGCCGGGCACAGTCGGGGCCTTGGGGGCAATACCGCTGCACTTTGTGTTTCTGCGGCTCCCCCTGGGTCTGCATGTGTTGGCAGTCGGCCTGTTGACGCTTATGGGAATTTGGGCCTCCGACTGCGCCGTGAAGGTCCTGCGTACGGACGACCCCCAGCAAGTGGTCGTCGATGAAGTTGCCGGAACGTTGATCGCAATGTTGTTCGTCAGAGGCCACAGTCCGTGGGCGCTGGTCGCCGCCTTTGTTGCCTTTCGCCTGCTGGACATATTCAAACCGGGGCCAATAGACTCGGTTCAGCGCATGCGCCCCGAAAGCTTGGGCATCATGGCAGACGACATTTTAGCTGGTTTGGGCGCTGGCGTACTAGCCATGCTGGTGCCGTAAGCGTAAGGTATCGTGCAGTTAATGCATTCGGTATTTCAGCCATGACACACGCAATATTGTTTCATCAGGTAGGCGGTCCCGAACAACTGAAATTCGAAAGCGTTGCCGATACTCCACCCGCTGCTGGCGAAGTGCGCGTGAAGCATCGGGCTATCGGCGTCAATTACATCGACACGTATCATCGCACCGGCCTATATCCCCTCCCCGCCTATCCGAGTGGCATCGGGCTCGAGGCTGCTGGCGTAGTTGAAGCAATTGGCGACGCTGTTTCGGACCTTGGGATTGGCGATCGCGTAGTCTACGCGGGTGGAACCGTGGGAGCATATTCAGAATCGCGCAATATCGCAGCTGATCGCCTGGTAAAAATCCCGGATTTTATCAGCGATGAGCAGGCCGCCGCCCTATTGCTTAAGGGAATGACGGTCGAATTCCTCACGCATCGGGCGTTTAAGGTGGCGGCGGGTCAAACCGTGCTTTGGCATGCGGCAGCCGGGGGAGTGGGTTTAATTGCGTGCCAATGGCTCAGTCACAGAGGGGTACGCGTGATTGGCACAGTGAGCACGGATGAAAAAGCGGCGCTTGCCCGCGCCCACGGTTGCACAGAAACGATTGTCTATTCACGCGAGGATTTCGTAAAGCGCGTGTTCGAAATTACCGAGGGTCAGAAAGTGCCGGTGGTCTATGACTCGGTCGGCAAAACGACATTTCTCGGGTCGCTGGATTGTCTGCAGCCGCGGGGCATGTGCGTTGGGTTCGGCAATGCATCGGGCAAGACAGAGCCCTTCGACATTGCCCTACTTGCAGCCAAAGGCTCGCTCTACATTACGCGGCCCACGCTCTTCACCTACACTGCCAAGCGAATCGACCTTCTAAATAGCGCAAACACCCTGTTTGACGCGGTTTCACAGCGTGCCGTAAAGACCCACATTTCAGAAAAATTTCCACTCGCAGACGCACGCCGTGCGCACGAGCATTTGGAATCACGACAATCAACGGGTTCAATTTTGTTGATGCCGTAACGGCACGGGAAAGGATAGCTTTCTACCCGCAATCAATGAGCGATCATGCCAGCTCGCAATTGATCGGCCTTTGGTGCGCCCGCAAGTAATCTTACCCATTCCAACGCAAATTCCAGGGCGGTTCCCGGGCCACGGCTCGTCACCAATTTTCCGTCGGTTATCACACGATCATCGCAATACAGCGCACTCGGCAGCTCGTTGCCCGGATACGAGGTCGCACGCTTGCCCTTCAATACGCCGGCCGCTTCCAAGGCAATCGGAGCCGCACAGATAGCCCCCAGGTAGTGATCGCCCTCGGCTTGCCGTTGCAAAAGCCGTATCACCCTTGAATCGTCGCGCAAATTGCGAGAGCCCGGCATCCCGCCTGGCAAAATGATTGCGTCGAATTCTTCACCGAATACGTTATCGAGTAGGCAATCCGCCACCAACGACAGGTCATGCGCCCCGCGCACGACCTTCTCCCCGAGGCAGGCCGCCGTCACTTCGATGCCGGCGCGTCGCAGCACATCGATGATGGTTACCGCCTCAATTTCCTCAAATCCATCCGCCAGAATTACCAGCACCTTTGACATGATTGAATTCCTTTGGTTTGCTCGTTGCGTTTGAATTCGTATTTACGGATCCCTGAATTGACATCGTAGCGGTTCCAGATCTACGCCTTGCCCCCGTTGGCGCGCCACCAGCAAAGTTCCCGCAAATCGAACCAACGGATTTGCGGTACCAAGATCAGCGTCGCTGACGATGGCAGCCGTTGGCTGACCATTGGGCAGCAACCGCGCCAAACTGACCTTCTCACCAGTATTGCCAACGGCCAGCCAAGCGCGATCCTTCGGCGGCGCCTCCGGATCCACGAGCAATTGCGGGGTGCCCACGCCAATTGATTCATCCTCGATACGAAACTTCTCGATATGACCGTCGAGCGCGACACTCGCAAGGTGCGCAACTTGCGTTTCGACGCCCGGCGAGGTGTCGTCGTCTCGCCAAGTCAGAATGACAACCCCGTCATCGAGTGACGCCAAATCGTAAGCAAGTACATGCGATATGCCTTCCGTGACACGAAGTGGTCTTCCAATCGCACGTCCCTCGATATCAAGGGCACTGACGTAAAGGTCACGCGCACCTAACTCAACGGCGGGCGGAGTTAGGTCGTCATTAGTGCCAACACTTTGGTTGCTTTTGGCTGAAGGCGTCTTGTGGCGCCTAACGGCCGTCGAATCGAGAGCTGCGGAACTCGACTGTACCCAGGCAGCCCAAAACCCGCCGCTCCGCGCAACCACCTGAGGTGACTCCGCGTCACTGTCATGACTCGACAGAATTAGCGGCTTTTTCGGTAAGATGAGGCTTTGGACCACGAATGGAGCCAACGCAATTTGACCGTTCCGGCTCGACTTTTCTGGCTCGTCCCAGGCTACGATTCCGTGATTTGCATTGACCGCAACGGAAAAGACCGTTGACGAATTCTGCGAGACCGAAACCTCTGTTCCCCGCGTAATTCTTGCGTGAGTCGCAGGTTCATCGATCCGCATTAGCCGCAATGTTCGCCCAGATGCATCCATGTCCGCGAGAACCGCGACTATAGTCAGCGCATCACCGGCAATGCGCGGAGGGTCGGCGTCCCCATAGACTCGCCCTAAGTCGATCTTTCGACCATTTTGGGCTTCCGCACCCAGCAAAGCTAAGATTGCACTGCTCTTACCGCCGCGGCCGTCAATCGCGGGTACGGCAAAACCACCCGCATAACCCAAGGCCTGACCGATATTTATCCCAAACGGAATGTCCAAACCCGAATCGTCGTCGTCCTGCGAACCTCCGGTGGACCCAAGCGAAAATTGGGCGCCCCCATTCACAACGTTACAACGAAACGGAAATCTCGAATCAAAAGGGTTTGCAGTCTGGCCAGCGTCCCCCGCGACCTGGACGGCCGCATTCTCGACGTTACCACTCGATTTGGTCTTTGAGCAGTTGCATCCGACAGTGGCCCCCAGAATCACCGACAAAAGAGCGTTTGAGGCGCGATACACAGCCGCTCGTCTACCACCTGCCCCCGGTCGTGTCATCTAAGCTTCAAATACCCGCGGTGGCGGTAGCCCGATTGTTCACCGGCTGCTACGTCTTCGGCCTACCCTCGCGTCCCATGAGCCAGACCAAGCTCAATCAACCATACGAACCCAATCCACTTCTAAGGGCGGTTTACAACCGCCTGTTCGAATCTATCGACGTCGATGAGTCCTGGGTCAATTCGGTGCAGCGGTTGGCTCAGCAGGGCGTCGTGGTTCACGTGCTGCAAACTTTGAATTTCGTCGAGTTCCTCGTCCTGGACCACGTCACCAAGCTGCATGGTTTGCCAAGAATCCATTTCGTCAATGATTTAGGCCTATGGGTTCTCAATCCGATGGGCAAGGGCTGGATGAACGCGCTGTGGCCCAAGCGTCGCCCCGAACCGTCTGAAGAACTACGTGCCGCCCTGTCCCTTGGAGAATCGGCAGCATTGTTTCTCAAACGTCGCGCCAACATGGTCAATGTGGCGACATCGGGTGCGCTAATTCGAAGCACGGAACCGAAGGAAGGCGACCAACTCGTCCGGACATTGTTCGAATTCCAGCGTCAGGCGGATAGGCCTATAATACTATTGCCTGCCGTGTTCGTGTGGACCCAGCATCCTGCCCGAGACGAGCTGACCGCGCGTGACCTTCTAATCGGTCCGCCCGAGGCGCCCAGTGCCTCGTGGACCATAGCGCGATTGCTCACGGACCCGCGCCGAGTGCGCCTGCGCGGGGCGGAACCGCTGAACCTTCACGATTTCCTGAATACCAATGCACAACTCTCCGACAAAGCGCTGACCCGGCGGCTCGTCTATTCGATGATGCGACGGTTGGGTAAGGAACGACGCGCTTTCAGCGGCCCAGTCGTAAAGGCCCCGGAGCGCATCCGCGAAGACATAATCAGAAGTCCGCGCGTGCGCGAAGTCATGGACGATTTGGCAGGCGGTGATTCTAAAGTTGCGGATCAACTTCGCACTCGCGCTGTCAGCATGATGCTTCAATTGCAGGCGAAGCCGGAATACATAACGGTACGCACCTTGGCCAAGTTCGTCGAGCTTTTCATTCACAAGGTGTACGCTGGGATCGAGGTCAACAAGGATGACGCCGATCGACTGCGGCGCGCTGCCCGCGACGGTACGCTAATTCTACTTCCGAGCCACAAGAGCCACGTTGACTACATGGTTGTGTCATACGAATTCAACAAATTGGGTTTGCCGACACCCATGATTGCGGCCGGTGACAATCTAGACTTCTTTCCCATGGGTCCTTTAGCGCGACAAAGTGGAGCATTCTTCATTCGTCGTTCGTTCAGGGGTGACCGTCTGTATGCGGCCATCGTAAGCGCGTACATTCGACGCATGATACGCGACGGTTTTCCGATCGAAGTCTTCCTCGAAGGAGGCCGCAGTCGCACTGGTAAGTTATTGGAACCTAAACTGGGCCTTCTAAGCATGATCGTCGATGCGACGTTGGCCGAATCACAACGCAATACCTATTTCGTGCCAATCAGCATTGGTTACGAGCGTATCGTCGAGACAGACAGCTACGGCCGCGAGATGACAGGAGGCGAAAAACACAAAGAAAATGCAGCGGGTTTGCTGCGCTCGCGGCGAATATTTAAATATCGATATGGCCGCATCAACATGCAGGTGGGAGAGATTGTCACGCTCGATAAGTGGAGCGACGACTCCCCCTCGTCCCAGGGTGAACCACTAAAACCAGCCAAACGGCGCGCTCTGGTCACACGCCTCGCGCGGCATGTAATGGACGAAATCAACCGTGTCACGGCCGTCACACCCGGAGCCCTGACGGCATTGGTGTTGCTCTCGCATTCGCACCGAGGGTTGTCCCACGAGATAGTGGTTCATCGCGCAGGAGCATTGCTGACACTACTTAATCGCTCCGGCGTTCGGATTGTCGAGGCCACGGCAACCCCGGCTGGTACACTGCGCCCGTCTGCGATCCGCGAAGCATTGCAACTATTTGCCGACGGTGAGCTGCTCGAGATTTACGCAACCGGCGAATCCGATGCTTCCCGCGAAACAAAGCGGCGTGCGCGGCTACAGGCTGGACCTGGCTCCTTTTACGTAATACCCGACGCCAAACGACTGGCCTTGGACACTAGCAAGAATATCATAATACATTTCTTCGTGTCGCAGGCGTTGTTTGCATTGGCCTGGCTCGCCGGAACCAATGCCGACAACTCGGTTACTGAAGTTCACGATCGTTTTTGCGAACTCAGGCAATTGTTTGCTCATGAGTTCCGACTTGGATCAAAGGCCGACGGTGACCAAGCATTCCATCAAGTATTACAGCAGTATATAGAACTCGGTTTTCTATCGCGCGACGCAGAAAAGCTCGCCCTCGCGGGGCCATACAGTGACATCTCTTCGGTGAAGTGGTTGGTGCTGCTCGCTGAAATTCTCGTAAATTACCTGGAAGGCTACAGGGTTGCGGCTCGCACGGTATCGCTGGCTCTGGAACAATCGCTTCCGGTGAAGGAGTATTTGAAACGAGCACTCGCCACCGGAAACCGCATGTTCTTCGCGGGTGAGATACTTAGGCGCGAGTCCATCACGAAGTCGATTCTTCAGAATGCGCTCTCGGCATTTGCGGACCAGAATTGGGTTGACTTGCACGGTGAAAAGGTCGCCGTGATGGACTCTGCTGCTGCCCGTGCTGCAATAGGCGTACTAGAGGCGCGCATCGCGCAATTTTTGCAAGGAGTGCGGCCCTAAATGAGAGATGGCAAGCGGAACATCACATGCTGTGCTTTGAGCTTGACGCTTTCGGCCTGTTTTGGAGTTCCCAGCCCACTAGCGCCGGGGCTTCGCGGTTCGGTTGGTTTACCCAACCAGGGGGTATTGACCAATGGCTTGGAGCTACCGGAATCAGGTGTCGGGTTCGAGCGCTATCGACACGAAAATGTGCACTACTGGGGCGTTTCGCGGTTGATCGCCGCCATTCAAAGGGCTGCCGCTTACGTCGATCGCTCGGCGCCCGGTGGAGGCCCGTTGTGCGTCGGCGACCTATCATCTCGATTTGGTGGAAAGATTCCGAATCACGCATCGCACCGGACTGGACGCGACGTAGATCTTCTCTACTATGTAACGAATCTCTACGGTCGTTCAGTCAAGAGTCCAGGGTTCGTCGGGATCGGAAATGACGGGTTGGCGGCTGATCCCACAAATCAACGTTTCGTTCGTCTGGATGTCGAGCGGCAGTGGCTGCTTACGCGTGCGCTACTCACGGATCCGCAAATCGAGCTATTGTGGATGTTCGTAAGTCGTGACGTGGAGGCAATGGTAATTCAGCAGGCGCGGGCCTTGGGAGAGACAGCTGAACTCGTTTGGCGCGCTGAACAAGTATTGCACCAACCGCGCGACAGTGCGCCCCACGACGATCACATGCATGTTAGAATTGCCTGCACTCCCGCCGAAACGCTCGAAGGTTGCGAAGGTGGAGGGCCTCGCTGGCCTTGGTTCACCTATGATTCGAATTGGGATGACCTGAACCCTAGCTTCGTGTCCGTCATCGCCAGCGAAGAGCCGGCTCCGTCTAGTTCCGAATGGGCAATCGATGGTAAAGAGACCCACCTATACTGACGGGCAGCTTGTATTGGGAGATTGCCTTAATCACACTGAAAAGCTATCGATTCTCTGGGGTTCGTTCGATCTTATTTACGTTGATCCGCCGTTCAATACTGGTTTAGTTCATTCGGCTCGCAACAAGACTGGGTCGCGCGCCAAAGGTCAATCCGCATATACCGACGCGTGGGGAGGCCTTCAAGGATTCTGCAGCATGCTCGAACCCAGGCTGCGTTGCTGGCACGCAGCACTTTCCGAACGGGGTAGTCTCTGGCTGCATCTGGACTTTCGTGCAGTTCATGACACCAAGGTAATGGCAGACAAAATATTCGGACCAACCGGATTTCGCGGTGAGGTGATTTGGGTGCCAGGCAATGGCGCACGACGCAAGAGCGGTCCAAGTGTCACTCATCAAACGATTCTGATTTATGCGCGGGGAAACGAATTCACCTATAATGGCGACGATCCCGCAGCTCGCGAACCCTACGCCAAGACGAGCCGCGACATGCATTTTAGAAACTTGGATAAGACAGGGAGACGCTATCGAGAACGGAAGATTTCTGGAAAAGTGTATCGATACTACGAGGACGAGGGACGGCGGCTGGGCAGCGTCTGGACCGATTGTCCAGCGATGCTCGCCAATACACCATTGGTAGCGGAAACCTCAGGGTACCCCACACAAAAGCCATTGAAGCTTCTGGAACGGATCATTCGCTTGGCAAGCAATCCGTCGGATAAAGTTTTGGACCCGATGTGCGGTTCCGGCACGACTCTGGTAGCGGCCCGTCAATTGGGGCGAATTTGGGTCGGAATTGACCAGAGTCCCGTGGCAATTCGAATAGCAAGGCAAAGAATCGCAGCAACAGCCCAAATCTAGCCCCAGCACTAGAGACTCGTGAGAGTCTACACGGGCCAACAACTAACGCCGGAGCTCGTAGTCAAATTGGACTAACTTCGTTCCGCTCCAGACGAGATTACGTATCTCGCATACAGCGCAATACCAACGACCGACATCGCTCCGAAAGCCGCCATCAATAGCCACACGGAGCCTACCGGATGTCGTTCATATAAGAACCGCGTGAGGCTCGCAGCCGATTCGTGAGTGAAAGTCACCAAGCGACTGAACGCCTCACCCTGTGGAATAAGATTCACCTGTTCGGGCAGCATACCCCGTTCCAAAAGCAGTGCTCTTGAAAAGCGTTCCTTCGATGCCAACCTGTCGTAAAGCATCGGCCCAAATTTGCCTTCGAGCGTCCAACCAATCGCGAGCGGGATCTGAGAGAACCCCAGGTACATTGCGGTCTTGTCCCTTGGCGCAATATTACCCATAAATTCGTTGAATTTTGGACTACTGAGCATTTCACCCACGCTAAAAACCAAAATGGCCAACGCGCTGAATGTCCCCACGGTGCTCATGCCACTCATTAGCATTGCAGCAATTGCGAACAGGGTTCCAATGATCATGCTCGTAGTCGCACGCAACTTTGAGCCCAGGTAGGCAACTAGGAAACAGGTCGTCATGATCAGCGCTGCGTTGAGATTCAACATGCCCTCTGGCAATATTTTGCTCCCGTCAGGGTTAGCTCCCAGCAGGAATCTCAATGTAGAATTCTCGATACGTTCCTTGTGAAACAGAAATTGGACGAGCTGTTCAGTATCGACCCAATCTCGGACATGCAGCGGAAGAACATCAAACAGTGCATTGAACATGAACCAGAATCCCGTAAACGCCAGGAGGTAGGTCCACACGTGTTTCTTCCCGAGCTCCCGGACGGATACTCGCCAAAGACTGCCACGCGTAGCTTGGTCCAACGCCACGGGAAGCTTCGGCTCACGATACGTAGCTAGAAGAATGAAATTGCACGCAATGATGCCACTGCAAGCGTAAAATACGCTGTTCCACGAGAGCCTACTGCGCAGGAACGCAGCCAAGAGCGGCCCTATCCAACCCCCAACGTTGACGAGCTGGTAAAAGAAACCCCAAGCAACCGAGCTGTTTTCCGGGCTCGTTGAATGCACCAATGTGCCTTGAATTCCCGGCTTGAAAATCGCCGTTCCGGTAGCAAGCAAGATTGCGCCCGCTAAGAAACCAAGATAAGTCGGAATCCACGCCATCACCAAATACCCGGAGATTTTGACAATAGTGGAAACGAAGATCGTTCGCTTGTAACCAAACCGATCGGCAAGCCCTCCGACGAATACGGGCAATATACTTTGAGTGAGTGCCCACAACATCAGAACGTCGCCAAATAGACTTGGCGAAACGCCTAAACCGCCTTCGACACGCGGGGCCGTCGCATACAATGCCGACACTGCCTTGACGCCATAAAACGCCAACCGCTCAACCATTTCCATGCCGCCGACAATCCAAAATATGAGCCCCAGAGATACGATCGCCGCTCGAAGGCCGAGTTGCGAATGCTTGCCAGCCAGCACTTGCGGGTCAGCTAACGTTGGAGGGGTTGACGTCATGGTCCCCAAGCCTTGTCGTAACTTTTCGACTAGTCCAGCAGCGGGCACCCTTTAGGCGCGAAACTCGTCAGTCCGAGCGCTGCACGGACGCACCCGTCAGAGGGACTTTTCACCTGTTTGCTCAGCCAACAGTAGGCACGGTGCGAAGTTCATTGAGAATAGCATCTGCGGCCCGAATGCCATGCGCATGCGCTTCCTCGAAGAGCGCTAAGCCCGATAGGTCGATATTAGCAAAATGCACTCGCCCCTGAGGTTGGTACGCCTCGTTTCGAGCCCCACCCCAAATTAGTCCGGGAATTGGCCTGATCATTGCGTGACCCCAACGCCAGATATCGATTCGCGAAACCAAATCGGGCAAGTCTGGGTGGGCCCTGACCAAATCGGACATCACAACATCGCAGCATTCGGAGTGGTTGAGAGAGGCCAATCTGGAGCGCGCCGCGTGTGGTTCCGTAGACTTTAATCGGGAAATAGTAGGTAAAGATTGTTGGACCATCATCCCTACGAGTCTGATGTGTCGCCACAACATACCCCAGAGACGGACTATCAAGGAGCACGTTATCCCAAGACAGTGGGAACTGGTCACTACGAGGTCGCTCCTTTAAATGCATATTGGCGACCATCCAAGGTGCATAATCGCAATCTCGACCTCTTCAGGCGTTGCACTTATCGCGTCGATAGAGCCATCAAGCACGCGATGCCCAAACGACTTTGCCACCGACGATTCGTCCCGCGTACTCTCGGGGTTTGTATCGTTGGCAGGCCAGCGCAGCAATGGGCGCCCAACCAAGACCGATAACATTTCACGTCGCGACAGCACGCCGAGCCAGTTCCTTGTTAGTCCGCTTATTCAAGACTTATGCAGCAGAACGTGACTGACCCCACTAGCTCACCACCTTGCGCCGCAAATGTAGGCTAAAATGAGGCGGTAACATTGGCTCCCGCAAAATGGGTGTCACAGCTCAAATTCAAACGCACTTTCCTCGAATCTAGAGCAATCGTTTTGTGTTCGAGGGACAGGAAACCGTAAGTTGCGATGCCGAGCCCCACTAAACCAATCCCCAATGCTATGGGCGCCCCAACCGATGCTCGCTCACCTCGTGTTTGAGTTGCTCTGAGACTCGACGGGCAAACATTATCCGCCGTGCAACCGTTGTTTAGGTCGTCAATCGCCCTTTCGCGCATGTACCAAAGTACTCCGGCGGTAATTGTTCCAGTTACGCCCACACCCCCAGCAATCCAGGCCCAATTGGGAGGGTGTCCGGCTGAGTTTATGTCAAGACTATTCGGTCGCGTGCTGGGTAGGGCGGAGAATTGGTCGCGCGGACTCCTAATTACGAACCCTGCAGGTGGGTCAATTTGGACGGTTTCGGTAGTTGACTCCGCGACGCGCGCGAGCTTCACAAAGTTTTGTCCGTCGGCAGTGCGCACAACCAATTGATTATCACCTGGATCAACCGGAATTTCTTTTCCGAGCTTGCTTTCGCCAATCGCAATGCCGTCCAATTCGACAGTTGCATGAGCCAATCCGGGATTGAGCGTCACGATCAGTTTTGGTACGCGAATTTCCAGTTCTTCGCGTGCCTGCCTTATCGCACCGATCTCAGTCGCGTTGAGCTGGGCCGCCTCGTATTCGGCAAGGCGGTAGTCCCCGAGAGCCTCCGTCTGGCGGCCCAAATGTTCCTTACAGCGGGCAAGGTGAAACCGCACTTGTGGCGTGGTCTTTATCCGCGAAACTTGCTTAGCCGCGAAAGTGCACCCGCCCAGTCCGCCTGCCACCTCCATGCTGAGCGCTGTCCGAAATAGACTGCGACCACGTTCCAATTCGGACGCCGACTGCGCCGATGTGTTACCTGCAGCCACCATACACGCAATCAACAACGCGACGACTTCTAGTCGGACTGCCCGACTTGGAGTAAAGCCCAAAAGAAATCTCCTCAGACGGAAAGCATACCATCACGGGACAAGTGGCAACCTGACAAAAGGCCCCTGACTCCGAACTAGTGGCCAAGTCACACCGTTTGTCCCGCCGTCTTCGTTCGGCTTCTGCGATTAGTCGCGAATAGGCATCAAAATGTTCATCGCTCATTGGTGAGCCCATTCGTCTTGAAGGCGGAATTGAACCT
Organism: uncultured delta proteobacterium; assembly: GCA_963819085.1. Lineage (GTDB taxonomy): Bacteria > Myxococcota_A > Polyangia > Polyangiales > Polyangiaceae > FEN-1139. Next base: position 692 of record CAWFUX010000035.1, on the reverse strand, counting down.
TGCGGTGTCGGAGCCGTGCCCCTTGATCCCACTGTGTGCGAACCTAAACTCGAGACACGCAGGTGCCGATCTACACGCACCGGTGCCTGGTTCGCTAGCCAATCCACCAAAATGTCGAGTCGCTCCGCTGCGTTGGATTGCATTGGAATAATGGCGGGAAACTCTAGTTTGTGCGCGTAACGCGCGCTATTGAGGGGCCCGCGGTCGAAACGGGGATCAGCTGCTTTAACATGCTCTGTGACCCCTCTGATCCCGGCCGTCTCCGAGAGCCGCGCGCCGAACACTCCCCCTGGGACTCGGCCAGGCCAGTGCCCCAGTGTAGGTACTTGCTCGAATTTTCAATCGGCAACCGACTTTCTAAACATTTGCCGAAGAAAATTACTAGGCGACATCTCCTTGCATTGTTGTTACCAGCTAACAATTACAGAAGCAAACACCTCGGTGCTCACTGAGACGTAAAGTCATTTCCATTTCTTTAGTAATCTCCAAACCGCGCAGATACACGATCTTCCGTTCCGGATCTCGACCAACCGTCGAGTCAATTGCCACAGCTTGAAAACCGAGCGACGTTAGTTGGCCAACTAGCGCATGCGCTTGATTCCAAATCGGCTAGCACGCGAAGGACACCCCACACGCCAGGGCGCAAACGCGTGCGCAAGTCATAAGGCAACAGCCCCCGTTATTTGTGCCAG
>CAWFUX010000034.1:0-505822 GCA_963819085.1 uncultured delta proteobacterium | reverse complement strand
GTCGCCACCGCGTGCAGGATGCGGCGACAGTCGCAAGCAGCAGACTCAGCAAAAATGCAGACTTTGGCATATCAACCTTCGAGCCACCAACGGCGCATCGTGGCACGTGGCCCTGCCGGTAGCGTAACTCAGGACGGCGCGAACCTGAGAGGCAATAGACCCCAATACTTTTCCGGCCGAAGCCAAAGTCGGACCGCGATTGTCGAAAAGGGGCAAGCCCGCGATGGAACTCGACGCGATTCCTTCGGATCGAGGCACGGGCGAGGCATGCCTCGCCCCTGGCCACTCGAGTCGCGACGATCGAGCCGGTCCTCGACTTCCTGAAAGGCAGCCCGGATAAACTCGACGCGATTCCTTCGATCCACACGAGGCATGCCTCGCCCCTGGCTCAGTCAGTCGTTTGCCCCCGAGTAAAACGGCAGTTATAGCCCGTCAATCGTTGCTCGGATACTCGCCTTTGACCCGCCGCATTTACCTCGATAACGCCGCCACTTCATTCCCCAAGCCCCCGGGCGTCATCGCCGCAATGACCCGCTACGCCAGCGAAATCGGAGCGAGTCCGGGTCGCGGCGCCTATGCGGAGTCGCGCGAGGCCGGGCAATTGCTCGAAACCTGTCGCGACCGCTTGCGCGCGCTGCTCGGCGGGGAGTCCTCGGCTCACGTCGTCTTCACGCTCAACGCGAGCGACGCGCTAAACCTCGCGATTCACGGTCTGCTCTCGCCGGGCGCTCACGCCATCACGACGTTCATGGATCACAACTCCGTGTTGCGACCGCTCTCGGAATTGACGAACGCGGGCACCATCGAGCAAACCCGCGTGCCCTGCGATCCGCACATCGGGCCTTGTGGACGTGACGGCACTTGGACACGCAATCCGGAAAAACACGCGCCTAATTGCAGTCGCGCACGCGAGCAATGTCACCGGAACGCTGCAACCCATTCGAGAAATCGGAAAGCTCGCGCGCGAGCACGGCATCCCGTTTCTCGTCGATGCCGCGCAAACGGCGGGTCACGTCCCGCTAGATATCGAAGCCGACAACGTCGATTGCGTGGCTGTGCCCGGTCATAAAGGGCTGCTCGGACCGCTCGGAACCGGCGCGCTGTACATTCGCCCGGGCCTCGAAACAAAGCTTGCGCACGTTGCGTCAAGGGGGCACCGGCTCCAACAGCGAACTTGACGTGCAACCGGAATTTCTGCCCGACAAATACGAACCCGGCAGTCACAACGCGATCGGTCTCATTGGACTTTCGGAATCGCTGAGGTACATTCTCGAGCGCGGAGTCCAAAGCCTCTGGGAGCACGAGCGCGAATTGACTGAAGCGATGCTCAAAGTGCTCAATGGCGGTTTGCCCGGGCTCACTTGGTACGGGCCGCGCGAACTTGGCGAGCGCGTCGGGGTGTTCTGCGTGCGCCTCGAAAACTACGAAAAGCCGCAGGATCTCTCGGACGCGCTGGAAACCCGCTTTGGCCTACTCACCCGCTCGGGAATTCACTGCGCCCCGCTCGCGCATCAGACGATAGGGACGTACGCCGTCGGCGGGACTACGCGGTTTAGTTTTGGGGCATTTACTACGCTTGAAGATGTGCGGTGCTTGGCGATGGCGCTGGAGGCGTTGGCCAAATCGTCAAAATAGTCATGGATGGCAGCTGTTGCAGATTCTTTGACTCCTGAAGGCCGTTACTAGGCCCGATCGAGCAGGCCTGCTGCGCGCTACGCTGGGGCCCTTCCGGCCTTAGCTTTCCGGCTGCTTACCTTGCGCGTCGGACGCGCAAGGGCGCCTGCGTTGTTGTCACTTCAATGTTCACGGCGTCGTCGCAAGATCCTCCCGGAGCCTACATCCCAGTTTCGCGCGCATCAAACCTGCTCGCTCTTGGTGAGGTCATTCGCGAGTCCAACGGGGTCCCACACCAATAACTAACAGCCAAATAGCCTGCTGCAGCGTAGGCAGAAAAAACTGCTGCAGAGTCGCCCTGCTGGCGCGGCTGCAGCTTTGGCGGCTGAACGGACCCGTACAACAACCCAAATAACGTACAGGCACTTGGCGCGGCGCTGGATGCGCTTTGCCAAATGCCTGCATCATATGACCGCTTGGGCGCTTCTAGACGGTCAATCCTCTCGCGTTACTTGCCGGCAACACATTGCGCCGTTGCGTGGGGATAGTTGACCTTGGCGGTTTGAATGCGGTTGCTGAGCAATGCCTTGCATTCATCGTCAGTGTCGCAGCCGGCATTTTGACAATTGCCGCTGACACACAACTGATACGTGTAGTCGATGGTGCTTCCGCTGACCAAGGTCGGAGTCTGCGTGTTGAAGCAACTGACGTCATTGACGCACTTGGCACTGCAGGTATGCGTGGTCTGATTGCAGAACCCTTGGGGATTGTCCAGGGACACGATGCATTCCCGATCTTCGGTGCAGCCTTTGAAAACGCAGTTCTTATTCGCGGTGTCACAATCATAGAATGCTTGGCAATCGGCCTTAGTTTCGCAACTTGCAACGCAGGCGTTATCCACACAGACATCGGTTGTCACTGCGCAGTCGGACTTGGTTAAACAGGCAACGCACTTGCCGCCCGGACTACAATGAGTTAGGCCGTAAGTTGTGCAATCCATGTCGGCGGTGCAAGTCGTAGTAGTCACGCATTGACCAGCAGTGCAAGCCACATTCGGGTCGCAAACACAGGGGGGCTGTTGAGCGTAAGTGCATTCCGCAGTGAGACCACCGTCGCACGCGGTGGCATAGGTTGCGCAGATGGCCGGCGGTTGGGCACAACAGTCCGAAGTGGTGGTGCATTGCTGCAACTCGCACACTTTGGTGTTGGCCGCGATGCCCACGGTGGATACGGAGCACACCCCGGTCCGGCAAACGTAGCTGCCGGCACATTCGCCACTTGACTGGCAACTTTCACCCAAATTGCTTAGTCGCGCGGGCGTATTGTCATCCTTCGAACAAGCCGCACTGAAGAGTCCAAATGCGGCCAGAATTATCACGAGTTTAGAAGTACGAACCATGGTCTTCCCTCCGTGGGGCCGCCTTCGGCCAATTCCGCATTGACCCCTACGATAGCTATGCAGAATTCCACAGTTGCGATCACTACGTCAAGCTTACTGCGATGATTTTTCTCTCAAAATGGGCATGTTTTTGCGTTAAATTCAATGAGAGGATAATTTGAATATCTGAAACCTCGCAAAAACAGCCGGTCATGACTGCATTTCCAGATTCATGTGGAAACTACATGTGTGTCAGGTCCGGGAGAATCGCCCCAATGGCGAGCACCCACAGCGGATGTCTACCAATGGAATGGAGTCATCGGTACGTTGAATGTTTCGCGCTCAAGAACACGGCCAAGTGGGGCCCCAAGAGACTCGGCCCTATTTCGAGGGCCGAACACGCAACATAAACCTTTTCAGTAGGTTATCTATTGAGGCAAAACGCAGCGATCCGACATGGGATCGCAGGTACCCTCACAACATTGGGAAGTCGATTGGCAATGGCTCCCGAGCGAGGCGCAACCACCGCTAATGATATCAGTGCAAATATTCTGCCAACAGTTTCCCGTGCAGCAGTCGTAATTGCTAACGCAAAACTGCCCGGATTGTTGTGTGCACGACGGACGACAAGTGAGTGAATCTCCAGCAGCGTCAGCCGCACAGAAATGACTGCAACAGTCGGAAGCGTGGGTGCATCTTTCGTCTGTAGCCTGGCATTGCTGAAGGGCACAACGTGAAACATCCAGCCATGTCTCGAGGGTGCACGCGGTCGAGCCTGTCGAAGTGCAGCAGGACAGCCCCGCGGCCAACCCGCTGGAGCAAAATTCACCCTGCGCCAAGCACAGAAGTGGCGATGTCGTGCCGCAGCGTTTCCCGTTATTCAAGCCCGGATCGAAACAGCCGCCCGAGCAGCAATCAGTGTTGGAAAAGCAACTCTCGCTTAAAGGTTGACATCCGTCTATGGCCGCACACGTGCTCCCGTTATTGCTGGTTTTTACGCAACGGCCCGAACAGCACTCGCTATCGCTTGAGCACACATACCCGTGAGTCGTGCAATTGACTGATGTCGCAGGGGCGCACCGGGAATTCGTACACGTGCCCTGACAGCAATCCGCGTCAGCCGCGCAAACATCGTTGGCGCTTCGACAATAAGATGCCAGGCACCGGGAGATGTCTCCAACCTTCACGCAACTGCGTTGATTGGGCGGGTTTGTGCAACAATCCAAGTCCGAAGTGCATGCGTCACCAATTACCCGACAAGTTGCGACAAAATTATCGCACTTGCCGCTTATGCATTGGCCAGAACAACAGTCATTGTTGGCGTTGCAATTCGTCCCCCAAACACTGCATGGTGTTGGAGGGTTGTCAGCGGCGCAATGTCCCGATTCATTGCACGACAGGCTGGCGCACTGATTCGACGAAGTGCAGACATCGCCAAATTGCTTCCAATATCGCGGGTTAACACAAAGATTGGACACCGAAGCTATTGTCTGACAATTGCCCGTTGCGCAACAACTGTCTCCAGCACAGGTTTGCCCGAGTTGGTTGCCAAACTGAGGACAGGTTCCTGCGTCAACCGGCGTACAGACTCCTCGGTTGCAGGAAGAATTGTCGCAACAAACGGAATTCACTGAATCGCAGCGGTCCCCGATTTGCGCATTGCAGGTGTTTGCTTGACCGCCTGCAGAAGAGCCGGTCTCTTGAATCGCGATCAAATCCTCGTGGCACCCGGCCACCGCCAACACCGTTGCCACGACCCACCAACGACAACCAAGCCCTTGCCGCCCACGCACAAAAGGCCAAGCCGCTCCGGCTGGTCGCCGACTGGTTTCCAAGAAAAGGCAGTGTCGTTGGCCTTGGGCCATGAGAATCTCTCCTGGAAGTGTGACGCAACTACCGGGGCGGCTCATCACCTCTTGTCCAAGTGCCGTCAAAACATAATCCCAACCCCGATTTTACCGAGGATTAGCGAGTCCGTCTGCCCGGTTACCTTGTGGGTCCCGGCAATAATCACTGGGGCGGGAAATCGACGGAGCCATTGCAGATCGAGTCCAATCGTCCAGTGGCTCGATAAATACACCTGGGCACCCACACCGGCGCCAATCGTCCACCCCAATGAATGGGCACTCTCAGCCGTGCCGCGGGCCTTCGGGTCCGCGCCGGGAGTCCCGCTTACTGCAATCCGACTGCCGCCAACCGACCCGATGCCTTCGAGTTCAACCGCCTTGAGCCGCCAAGCGCTCACGCGTGCTTGCATCTCGAGAAGTTCCTGATTGATGTGGACGACACCCTGAGTTCCGCTCCATTGCGAGATGAACGGGCCGTCGAACGCGAACCCCAACGACAAGCGTTGCCATATCCGGTAACGGGCATCAATGGCCGGCGCGTACACGGAGCCGAGGCCGTTGTTGTCATATCCGATAATCGCGCTGCCGAGGACTGACCAGCGCCGCTGCGCGTTGCTCAATGGTTTAGCGGGGGCTTTGGTGTGCTTTTGTGGCGTCGCGGGCGAGGGCTTGGCAACCGGCGGTTTGTTGGCGGGTGGATTGTTATTTGTTTTTGGCGGCACGGGTAATGCGGGCACTGGCGCGCTCGCCGCTGGGCTTGGATTCGCGTTTGCGCCGGGCGCCGCCGCCGGGGTACCGCCCGGCTCGCCCGGATTACTGCCAGATGAACTCAAGCGCCGCCGCTGCTGCTCGAGTTCGAGTCGTGCACCGCGCAAGGCCTCGACGGCGCGCAGGGCGAAGACTGAAACCGGGTCGCCCTCGGAGCGCGTGACTCGAAGGGTTCGAACCAGGTCTGCATTCGAACTCGGGTCGGAAACCCAAAGCCGGCCTTGAACATCGCCCGCCTCCACAAAGACACTCAGCGCCGCGCTGGCCCCGGTGCGGCGCGCGAGTCCCTCGAGGTCGAGTATGTTTTGCTGCGAGCGACCCGAAGTCGTGACGACCTCAAGGCCTTCGGCCGCGAATTCCGAACGCAGTCTGAGTTCGTAAGGAGCCGTATCCAGGTCTGCGGCGCCGGCTACCACGAGCAGCACGGACGAGTCGGCAAGCGCATGCCTGGCAATTGTGAGTACGACCAACAGGATCAAAGCGGATACCATGACGAATGGCGCGCGGCAGTCTCGGTGCCCGCTAGCGCGCGCTGCCCTCGAATTCCGATCGACGCGGCGTTTGCGACTCTCTGACGCAAAATCGAGGAATGGGTGACCGCTCAAGGCCCAATCATAATCACATTTCCAATCGACTCGCCCGCCTAGTGCCGCGATTCCACTGTGATGAGTTGATGTGCTATCTCCGTCGGCGTCACGACTTGGCCCAGCACCAGAGCGCGGCCGCATCGAAGTGTGACGGTCGTTTCTTTGCGCGGAGGAGTGCAGCCGCTGCCCGGCAAGGCACCCGTGACGGGTGCGGTGCCTCATGTGACGTTATTTTAGGGCAAAACGATTTTGCGCGCTACGCCCGCATACGGCCCGTCAGGGAACCGCGAAACGTATTCGCGTGCCAGGCGCTCCGTCCCCGAGCGATCACCAGCAGCTTGCAACAGTAACAGTCGACGCCCTGCCGCCTCAGCAACCAGCGGCCCGTTAGGAGCTTCGCGCTCGTATTGCAGGTACCAGTTGACTGCCTCCTTCGCGGAGGTGGGCTCTACCAAACGCCCCAGCAGATAAGTGGCTGATTGCGCGGCAAAGGTGCCTTTGAACCGGCGGCGCAATGCGTCCAGAGCTTCGCGACTGGATTCGGTGCGGCCGAGGAACCTGGCTGCGTTAGCGACTGCCATTAGGTCCGCGGTATTCGATTCTTCGAGAACCTGAGCCCAGCCCTTTTCTTTGGCTTTTCGCAGGACTGCTGCGTACTCGCCGCGCGCGACATCCGCAGCCCAACCGCTGCGACTCGATTCCTTGTCGTTGACTCCGACGTTTGCTTTTCGCGGAGCCGGAACCTCGGCAACGGAACTGACGTCCGAAGGACTCACGTCTGTTGGAGCAGCGCTCGACGCTTCATGCACGGGAAGCGAGTCCGTATCCCCGTCGGAGTCTCGACGTTCGAAGTTGGGGTCCCCGACATAATGCACGAACTTCTGATCGCGACGCACCTCGACGGGACGCGATAACCCAGGCCCCTCGACGCTAACGACGCCCGACTGCATCTTGAGCTCGAAACGCTGCGACGAAGCCTCGAAATCCAAATTGAAGGCCGTGCCAGTAACATGCACCGTGTAGGGGCCGGCCAGGATTGTCCAATCTGTCGCCGGCCGATGCACGACATTTACGTTGGCTCCGCCAGTCTCAATCAAGACGGTAGCGCCGTGGGTGGTCGTGCGTGCAACCCGAGCGCGTGCGCCTGGCTCCAATTCGACGACACTGCCTTCCGAGAACCGAAGTGCCAGCGGCTGCTTGGGCAAGGGCGCCACGTATTTGCCAATGGGCGCCGGCATCGCACTACCGGCGACGCGGTATTCGATTGGCTTTTCGCCAGCCGGCGCGCGCTGCATGTAACTAGCCGCCAAAGCGCCTGCGCCAACCACCATTACCGCGGAAGTCGCCATCAACCTGCGCCTGAGCCGCTGCCGGCGGATTGTCACGTCTGCCATTGCGAGCACGTTAAGCTTCAAGCTCGAGTCAGTGAAATCCCGCTCGGGAATGGCGAGCTCGTCCCGCACAATCACTCCGAAGCGCTCGAGGTACGCACTCATACTGCCCCCTCTTGCTTATCGAAAAGCGTACTTAGCACGTTGTCCTGGCTGGCAAGCTCGCGCAGGCGTGCCTCAGCGCGCGTGAGCCAACGTTTCACTGTCGCTAGGGAACACCCACAAGCGGCAGCGGTTTCCGTGAGCTCGCAGCCTTCCACGTGCCTAAGTACAAAAGCTATGCGCACGCCGGGATCCAACTGATCTAGGGCCGCATAAACATGCCGAGCATATTGTGCAGCAGCGGGATCATGCGCGGGGACACCTGCATTATCTAAAACATCGAGACCGACGAAGCGGCGGATCGCACGCTTGCGCAATTCATTTCTCGCAAGACGCATGGCCACGCTTACGACGAAACTTCGGAGGGCATCCGGATCGCGAAGGGTGTGGCAACGAGCCAGCACGGTAACGAACGTGTCCTGTTCCAAATCATCGAGGTCAACGGTCGTGCCGAGAACGCGATAAAGTGACCGCCGCACGATTGTTGAGTAACGCTCAATCATTCGGCCGACGGCCCACGGTTGCCTCGCACGCAAGGCTTGGACAAATTCTATTTCTGTCCCAACCTCCGGGTGTAGACGCACGACTGACCCACCCCGGGCGATGGGTGCCGTCTGAGCCGATTGAGGCAGGGCTGTCACGTTGTCTGCATCAGTGTCCCCCAAGATTCACCATGGCTCAAGGCCCCTTGCAATGTGCCGGGCCCGCCTTAGAAAGTGGCCCTTCTTGACTCAACAACGACATGAACGGATGACGGGTGCTCAGCCGGACGGCGACCGGGGTCGCGGGCAAGCCACTGAGCTGGAACCTGGGGCTAAGTGGGTGCTTCTACTCACAGCGCAAGACGCAGTGTCGGAGGATGTGCCCCCACTTTTCGCCGAGAACGGAACAATTCCGCTCATGGCAAACGAATATGCAATTCCGGCAGAGCTTCTGGTCGCGCACCGCAGAACAGAATTGAACGTGGAGCGCTGGCTGGCAATCGGTCTCATCCGAGGAGTGACGCCGAAGCCGGACGGAAATGTGGGCTTCTGCCGATTCGAATCCTTCGCGGCACCCACCGACCTTGGCCCCCCAACGGGGATAGCCACCGTCGATCAGGATATTGCTCTCGCCCACTGGCCCGGAGCCAAGGTAGACGGCGCACTTACGGCTGCCGGCAAACAATGGGCGAGCGCGGGGCGCGCCACCGAGTTTGCTCAATATCTGGCGTGGGCGTTCACCGGAACCGCGTTGCTGCGCCGAAGTTCGGGTCGGGCATTGCGCGAGCGAGCTCCGGCGCACCACTTGTTCCATCGACAGGTGAAGTATTGGCTTACGGAATTTCTGTCAGAACGAGACCACGAGCCCATTCCGTTTCAGCTCGACACGGATGGCTTGCTGCGGGAAGGGACCGCACGATCGCGCTACACCCTTCTCGGCAGCTACGTTCAACCGGCAACTAGCATCGTTAGCCCGTTTCGCTGTGCCATCGATTATACGGTCCAGACCGATCCGACCAGCGGAGTCGAGATTCGTCAGGGACTTCTAGATTCGTGGGCCCACGTATCATCGGGCAGCTACGATTCTGCTGTTCGTGTCGTCATCCTCAGGTCCGATACGCCCTACGAGATTCACAGCTACCTCAGCCTGCGCCATATCTTTACGAGAAATTTTCTCGAAAGTCTGAAGCGCGCCGGTGTGTTCATGGCACTGCTCGGCCCCGGCGATGCCGAAGAGTGAGCCCGACTCCCTAAGAACCTCAGGGTCTAGCCCAAGGCTCCGAGTCGCCAAAAACAACCCCTTACGTCAATTTATCGCGCGCTTCCGTTCGCTTCTTCGCAAGCTCGGGGATGACCCGGGCCACGCGTTGGTGCACGACTTCTCTCACCATTGCCCAAAGGGAATCTTCATCGCCGGTCTCGGCCAAAATGCCAAGTGGCAGTTGAAACCCACCCTTGTCCGCTCTGCCGCCGCCGTAGGGTCGCCCCTGGGTGTCCTGGCCAAATGCGTTGATCATGAAGGCCGCTGGATCGACGCTCGCGCTGTTGGTTCTCAGTGAGCCGTCGATTCGTCCCTCGACGATCCCGTAGACTAACACGGTGTCGATGTCCTCGCGGCGCATGATGTAATCGGCAGCCGCCGGTATCGCGTCTCGATTGGCGGGTAGTACCCTGCCCACGCCGGCAATCGCGAAATCGCGAATTACTTGCAGGTCGTGCAAGGCGCGCTTGAGTGCGTCCATCGTTTCCGCAGTCATGCGCCTTCGAGCCACTCGGCTTAGGGCTTCGGCGTCGCAATGAGGTTTCAAATAGGCGGCAGCTCGGAAATCCGCTGGAGTCGATAGCGCGAAGTCATCCGTATCCGTTTGAATGCCGAAGAACATCGCCGTTGCAGTGGCACTGTCGGCGCGACCCCCACCGTTGAAGGCGCCGAGTCCAGCTTCCATGTACTCCGCGTAGATTGTACAAGTGGCGCCGACATCCGCTCGGATATCGACGAACGGCGCCTTTGGCATCGTCGCTAGCCGGTGGTGATCGACCACAGTCAGCATTTGGATATCTTTAGGTACCTCGATGGTGGACTCGGTCGCACTGGCGTCAACCAATGACAAATAGCCGAACTCCTGAAGGTCGGCCATCTCGCCAACTCGCGTCATCGAGATGTTTAGTACCTTTACGAGTGCCCGGTTTTCGGACCGCGATAGTGGGAGCACGTGCGCGATGGTAGCAGTGACCCCTAATTGTTCGCAGATTCTTTGGTGCGCTAGCGCGCTGCCAATTGCATCCGGATCGGGGTGGCCCCCAAGAAGAATAACTAAGGGCTTGTCCGTTGCCTTGGAAAGTACGCGCTCAAGCTCTTCTCGCTTAGTGTTGTTCGCCATATAAAGTTGCGAGCTCTGATCTACGGCAATGATCGGCACGCAGGCTCGAACAATTCGAGCAAGGGGCAGCGATGCACGTTGCGCTGCTGCAGCGATGTACAAGGCGTCGCGAATAGCGACCTTCGACCGTCTAGAGTCGTCGAACTAGGGGTGAGACTGGGAACGGTCGGAACTGACATCGCGTGTCGAGGGGAATATTATTACCGGATTTTCGCGAGCCGGAGTCAACGCTTACAATTTTGGCTGGCAGGCTTTGGCCGATTGGTAAGTTCTTTGAGCTAAGGCTTGCCCGTGGATGCAATACAAAAAGACCAAATAATACGAGCGCTTACAGAAACATGGGCGAAATAAATGCGCGACCGGACTAAAATTGGCCTTGACCTGGGCCGTATCGGACTTCACAAATGGTCCGTTCATGATGGCTTCTTTTAGCGCTCAATATTCCCTGCCGGCTGCTGACGCAGTCGCGCGGAATTCTGCGCTCGGCCTCATTCGGCTTTCCATCGTACTCGTAGTACGTTCGGGTGCGACGGCCGTCTGAGCTTGAAAGTAACTGAAGCCCGCGGCCCTCGCACCCTGACAGGTGCGGGGGTTTTTCAATTTCAACTACCCTATTGCTGCTGCAAGAATGTCCAAACCACCGAGGAGACTTCCGTGACTGCATCCCCTATTACTTCAAAAAAAGCTGACGCTCCGCCTGGCGTCGCGAACCAACTATCGGCATCCGCAACACAAGATTCCTCGGCCGTTGAGTTGACCCGAGTTTGCACCGGCTCCGAAATACTTTGGGAGACGCTCATTCGCGAGGGGGTCAGCGTTATGTTCGGCTACCCGGGCGGCGCAATTATGCCCGCCTACGACGCGCTGCCGAAGTTTCCGCAGTTGCATCACGTGCTCGTGCGACACGAGCAGTGTGCAGCCCATGCCGCCGAGGGTTACGCGAGAGCCAGCGGTAAAGTGGGTGTGGCCGTTGCCACGTCGGGACCGGGCGCGACGAATCTAACGACCGGCATTGCCAACGCAATGCTCGACTCGATTCCAATCGTCTGCATCACGGGTCAAGTCGCATCTCCACTGCTCGGTTCGGATGCATTTCAAGAAGTCGATATTACCGGCGTCACGTTGCCTATCACTAAGCATAATTTTTTGGTGACTCGCGCCGAAGACGTGATGCAGGCCGTGCGCGAAGCCTTCTACATCGCGATGTCGGGACGTCCCGGTCCCGTCGTGGTGGACATCACCAAGGACGCCCTTCAAAAGTCGGCGAACTTCAAGTGGGATGGTTCTCCCGTGCGGCTGCCGGGCTACCGCCCCGAGCATAAGCCCCTGCCAAGCGATCTGCAGAGCGCCGTCGAGATGATTCATTCGGCAAAAAAGCCGATCATATTCGCGGGTCATGGCGTCGTGCGCGCCGGCGCCACGGGCCTGCTACTCGAACTCGTGCGAAAGACGGACATTCCCGTGGCTGCGACATTGCTCGGGCTAACGGGTTTTCCCGCATCCAATCCGCGGGCCCTCGGCATGATGGGCATGCACGGCGAGGCGTGGGTCAATAAGGCAATTCAGGAAAGCGACCTGATCGTGGCTCTCGGCATGCGCTTCGATGACCGTGTCACCGGCAACCTCAAGACGTACGCGCCGAAAGCCAAGAAGATTCACGTCGAGCTCGACCCTGCCGAAGTGAATAAGTTGGTGCACGTCGATCTACCGCTTATCGGCGACGTTCGCGAGATTTTGCAGATGCTATTGCCCTTCGTGGAATATCGCGACCGCAGCGATTGGCTCACTCACATCGACGCGTTGCGAGGCAAGAGTGCCGTAATAGACATCAAGCACATGCCGGACAACGGCAAGCTGTTTGCGGCGCATGTCATCCATGACCTGTGGCGGCTCACGGAGGGCAAGGCGATTGTCGTGACTGACGTCGGTCAGCATCAGATGTGGGAAGCTCAGTATTATCGGCATGACTTTCCGAACAAGCTGATCACATCGGGAGGCCTAGGCACGATGGGCTTTGCACTGCCCGCGGCCATGGGGGCGCGATTCGCCTGCCCCGACGAGGAAATCTGGGTGATCGCAGGCGACGGCGGTTTCCAGATGACTCAGGCCGAACTTCAAACCTTGGTTCAAGAAGGTAAGAAAGTGAACATCGCCATCATCAATAACGGCTACTTGGGCATGGTTCGCCAGTGGCAAGAGTTCTTCTACGGCGGGCGCTACGTGGCAACCCCGATGTCGAGCCCTGACTTCGTCAAGCTCGCCGACGCGCATGGCCTGGTCGGGCTGCGTGTTACGAAGCGCAGCGAGGTTGACGATGCAGTGCGCCGCGCCCGCGAGCTGCCCGGCACTGTAATTATCGATTTTCGGGTGGAACAGCTAGATTCCGTGTACCCAATGGTGCCGGCAGGTGCCGATCTCGACGCAATGATTCGGCGTCCAGAGGCAGTTGAGACAGTTGCAAAAGAGGCAGAACATAATCCGATCTACGAGACCGGGAAGGATGATTGAGTCATGGCAGCTTTACGAACCTTAGTCGCCTACGTCGAGGACAAGCCCGGCGTTTTGAATCGCGTGGCATCCCTGTTCCGCAGACGCGGGTACAACATTGCTTCGCTCAATGTTGGCCGGACCCATGATTCCGGTGTGTCGCGTATGACTATCGTCGTTGAAGGCGACGCGCGCGTTGCACAGTTAATGGAAGCCAATCTCTATAAACTTGTGAATGTGCTTTCGGTTCAAGACATCACGGATTCGCCAGCGGTCATCCGCGACATGGCGCTCATAAAAATCGAGGTGCCAGCCGAGAGACGGGCCGAAGCACTTCAACTCGTCGAGGTGTTTCATGCCCGTGTGGTGGACATTAGTCCCGGGACATTGATCGCGGAAATCACGGGCTCGCCGGACAAAATCGAGGCTTTCGTCGAGGTTCTGAAACCTTACGGAATCTCGGAGATGGTCCAAACGGGCCGAATCGCAATGACGCGTGGCGTCGAAGGCGAAGCGTCGCGAATCTCACACGGACAAAATACTGAAACAGTGGTAACGGCAGCCTGACAGCAATGGTAGCCGATTTGCCTCGCACGGCATAGTTCCGCAACTGGAGCAATTATGGACGACAGTAGTCAGCCCACCGGCGACGATGACGTAGTACGTATATTCGACACGACATTGCGCGATGGAGAGCAATCACCCGGAGCGACTCTGACATCCGATGAGAAAGTGGAGGTAGCGCGCGCGCTATCGCGCCTGGGTGTGGACGTTATCGAATCAGGGTTCCCGGCTGCTTCCCCAGACGATCTCGAGGCAGTCAGACGCATTGCGGCAACGGCCGGCGTAGAAGAGATCGCGGCGCGGGAACCCCTGCCGCCCCCAATCATCTGTGGCCTTGCGCGCGCAAACTCCAAAGACATCGATCGCTGTTGGGAAGGAGTGCGCGGCGCGCGCCGGCCGCGGATTCATACGTTTCTTGCAACATCCCCAATTCATCGCGAGCACAAACTGCGAATGAGCCGCGAGCAGGTGATCGAGCGCGCTCGGGACATGGTCAGTTACGCTCGCAACCTTTGCACCGATGTCGAATTTAGCGCCGAGGACGCGGGGCGCACCGAGCCGGAATTCCTCTATCAAGTATTGGCCGCGGTCATCATCGCAGGCGCTTCGACCGTCAATATTCCCGACACCGTTGGCTACACTTTGCCGGGGGAATTTGGCGAGTTGATCGCCGGAATCGTCAAGAATGTACCGGGCATCGAAAAGGCCGTTGTCAGTGTGCACTGTCACAATGACCTCGGGCTGGCCACTGCCAACACATTGGCGGGGATCCTCAACGGAGCCCGCCAGGCCGAGGTGACCATCAACGGGATCGGAGAGCGCGCCGGAAACTCCGCAATGGAAGAGGTGGTAATGGCGCTCAGGACTCGGCACAGCCTGGTGCATCTTCGGACACACATCGATACTACCCAGCTCTGCAAAGTCAGCAAACTCGTCAGCACACGCACGGGCGTCGTCGTGCAGCCGAACAAGGCAATCGTTGGGGCCAATGCCTTCGCGCATGAAGCCGGAATCCATCAGGACGGCATGCTCAAGCATCAGGCCACTTACGAGATCATGCTTCCCGAAACAGTGGGGGCCGCCAAGAGCGTGTTGGTCCTCGGCAAGCATTCGGGGCGCCATGCTTTTGGCGTGCGCCTGCGTGAACTCGGGTTTGCCCTTTCCGACGAGGCACTTCAGGCCGCTTTCGATCGGTTCAAGGTACTTGCAGATCGCAAAAAGAACATCACGGACGCTGATCTCGAGGCCTTGGCCGCAGATGAAGTGGCGCGCGGACCGGAACGGTACGCGCTCGACGCGGTTCAAGTAACCTGCGGCACGAGCGGCCTGCCGACGGCTTCGGTACGCTTGCGAGCTCCGGATGGCAAACTGGTTACAAGTGCAGCTATCGGCACTGGGCCTGTGCATGCCGTGTTCACGGCAATCGATCAACTAGTAGATGCACCGGCGGAACTCATCGAATATTCGATAAATGCCGTCACTGAAGGCATCGACGCACTCGGCGAGGCCAGCGTTCGAGTGCAGGCGAAGAGCCCGGAACGCTCACGCGTCAACCCGCAGCACGAATCGCGCCCCAGCATCTTCCACGGTCACGCTGCCGATACCGACGTCATCGTTGCAAGCACCAAGGCTTATCTGGTGGCGCTTAATCGGCTGTTGGCAGCCGTTGAAAGCTCCAACGAAGCGGTCACGTACTCCGAACGACCTGAGCCGGAGGCTAACGTTTGAATATGAAAAAGCAATCTCCCGAGCCTGCCGATTCAAAACTCGTCCGCGTTTACGATACGACTTTGCGCGATGGAACGCAGCGCGAAGGCATATCCCTGACAGTGCAGGATAAGCTCAAGATCGCCCGGCGACTGGATGCATTCGGCATTGGCTTTATCGAGGGGGGGTGGCCAGGCTCGAATCCCAAGGACGTCGAATTCTTCGAGCGCGCCCGCGACATCGAGTGGAAAAACTCCCTCCTTACCGCATTTGGTTCGACGCGCCGTTCGAAATCGTCACCTGAAGAGGACCCGAGTACCAAGGCTCTCA
This sequence comes from uncultured delta proteobacterium, assembly GCA_963819085.1. Lineage (GTDB taxonomy): Bacteria > Myxococcota_A > Polyangia > Polyangiales > Polyangiaceae > FEN-1139. Next base: position 490,184 of record CAWFUX010000034.1, on the reverse strand, counting down.
TCGACGCCCATGCGCCCGTCTGCACGATCTTCGGCAAGACTTGGAACCTGCATGTCACCGAAGTCCTTCGCACCTCCCTCGACGATAATCTACTGATGATCGAGAGCACGGTTGCGTATCTCGTTTCTCAGGGGCGACGCGTCATTTACGACGCCGAGCACTTTTTCGATGGGTATGCGGCGGACGCCGCGTATGCGATGGAAACACTCAAGGCCGCTGCCCGCGGCGGCGCCGAAGTGATTACACTTTGCGATACCAACGGCGGGGGCGTGCCCTGGCGCATCGAGCAGGCGACGCGCGAAGTCATTGCTGCCATCAAGCACCCCGTGGGGATCCACGCGCACGACGACACGGGCTGCGCCGTTGCGAACAGTCTTGCCGCCGTTCGTGCCGGAGCGCGCCAAGTGCAGGGCACAATCAATGGCTACGGCGAGCGTTGCGGCAACGCCAACCTCACCATATTGATGCCCAACATCGAATTGAAGTTGGGCCTTAGTTGCCTGCCCGAAGGTCGCCTCAAAGACCTGGCCCACCTATCGAATTTCGTTGCTGAAATCGCCAATGTTGCACCCGATCACCACATGGCGTACGTCGGCCGCAGTGCCTTCTCGCATAAGGGCGGCATTCACGTTGCGGCCATGCGCAGAAATACGCTGAGCTACCAGCACATCGAGCCGGAACTCGTCGGCAATACGATGCGTGTTGTCGTTAGTGAATTGTCGGGACGCGCCAATGTGCTCAGCAAGGCCGAAGAGATGGGCGTCAAAGTGGAATCAGGCGCCGAACTCGAGGCCTTGCAAGCCATCAAAGAAGCTGAGGCCAACGGCCTGTCCTACGAAAGCGCCGAAGCGAGCGTCGCGTTACTCTTGATGCGTCGCAAGCCGGATTACGTGTCGTATTTTCGCGTTCTGGACTATCAGGTGATGGTCGGTCAAAGGCAGGGCTCAGGTCCCTACGCGGAAGCTGTCGTAAAGATCCAGGTTGGTTCACAAATACTGCACACGGCCGCCGAAGGCACCGGCCCAGTGAGCGCGCTCGACGTGGCGTTACGCAAAGCCCTGGCACCGGTCTACCCGGCTATTCACGGGGTGCACCTGGCAGACTACAAGGTTCGCATTCTGGACGGCTCGCACGGCACCGGTTCGATTACCCGCGTGCTAATCGACAGCCGCACGGAATCCAAGGAATTTACCACCGTAGGAGCATCGGCAAATATCATCGAGGCATCGCTCCAAGCCTTGCTAGACAGCCTCGAATACGGCCTGGTCGACAGCGGAATTCGCCCCTCGGACGCACTGCAAGCACCAACGAGCAGCAACATGACGAGAGCTTCGTCGTCGCCTGCTAGTTAGCAAACTCTCGCTCGGGGCCATGCGCACTCGGAGCTGGGAACCGTGGCGGAAAAGTGCAGCCTGCTGCAATTTTCCGTGGAGAGAGACGTTCAGGCCTCTGGGCGTTTGCATCCCTCCGATCGAAACGCGGTAATCCGCAGCGCGGCCCTTGTCTCTTCGGTGTCGGGTTCCCTCTTTCAGGGCGACGGGTCTGGATTTTCAACTCCTGTTCGTTTTTCATGCCAGCCACACGAATCAAAGATTCCACTCCGGTTCAGGAGGGGACCCGCCCGCGAGCACGTCCACAAAGAACTTAGCGAGGAGCGGTCGGACTGGGCGCGCGCAGTCGGGCGGGGAGGTGTAAGTCCATCGACGACGGTTCAATATCGGCCCCGGCGACTTCTGGAGGGGACCCACCCGCGAGCACGTCCAGTTCGACCGCGACAAGCAACCGTAGCCTCCCATTGTGGTCGAAGTCCCTCAAAGAAGCGTTGCTGAACGTGAATTTCGACTTGCCATTTACTTAACCATGGTTTATAGTTTACCAATGGTAACTTCCCGATTGGCCAGTGTTCATGCAGCCATTGAGTGTCTGCAGCGGCTAACGGATGTATTTCAGCAGCGCCGGACACAGCTGGCGCAGTCTGTCGGGCTATCCGAACAACAATGGGCCGTGCTGGAGCAGGTTTCGAGTGAGCACTTCATGCCGAGCATGTTCGCAAGGAGTCGCGACAGCTCAGCTGCCGCCGTATCGAAAATACTGCGTCAATTGGTCGACAAGCAACTGATACTCGCCCACGTGGACGCGAGCGACGCTCGGCAGCGCCGCTACGAATTGACACCCAAGGGTAAGGCTATAATAGAGGCTATCCGGCGACAGCGGGAATTGGCCATCAAGTCCGTTTGGACCGCCCTCGGCGAGAGCGAGTTGAATGCATTTACGAAGTTTGGAATTCGTTTGACCGAACGACTGGAAACTTACGCATTGAAATCGAGTGAATGAGAGGAATCACGCAAATGGGCAGGACACTCTACGACAAAGTATTCGAAGCACACACGGTTGCCCGGCTACCTTCGGGTCAGTATCAGCTTTTGATGGGTCTGCACCTGATTCACGAAGTGACGTCGCCGCAAGCATTTAGCATGTTGGAGGAACTCGGGCTTTCGGTCCTGTTTCCCGAGCGCACATTTGCCACGGTCGATCACATCATACCGACTGCCAGCCAACTTCGTCCGTTTCGGGATACGCTAGCCGAGCAGATGTTGGTCGCGCTCGAGGGCAACGTGTCGCGGCACAAAATTCGGTATTTTGCACCGGAACGCGGCGAGCAAGGCATCGTGCACGTGATTGGTCCCGAAAACGGCCTCACGCAACCCGGCATGACGATATGCTGCGGCGATTCACACACGGCTACACACGGGGCGTTCGGTGCCATTGCGTTTGGAATTGGAACTTCACAAGTGCGCGACGTCCTCGCCACTCAAACTTTGTCGATGGGAAGGCTCAAGGTCCGCCGTATCGAAATCAACGGGCAACTCAGGGCTGGCATTACGGCAAAGGACGTAACTCTTTACGTAATCAATCGCCTGGGCGTCAACGGCGGCGTGGGCTACGCCTATGAATACGCTGGTGACACCATCGAGCGCATGAGCATGGATGAGCGGATGACCATCTGCAACATGGCGATCGAAGGCGGCGCGCGTTGCGGATACATCAACCCGGACCAGACCACTTACGACTATCTCAAGGGTCGTGCTTACGCGCCCGCTGGCGATAAGTGGGCTCGAGCAGTCGAGTATTGGAATTCGGTTAGGAGTGACGCTGACGCAATTTATGCGGACGTGGTAAAATATCGAGCTGAAGATATCGAGCCGATGGTCACCTGGGGTATCACGCCGGGACAGTCGGCACCCGTTACGGGCCAGGTGCCTGAAATTGCAGAATTTCAGGCCGATGAACAAGAAAGCGTCAAAGAGGCGTACCAGTACATGTCCGTCAATCCGGGAGCTCCGATTGCTGGCCAAAGGATCAACGTGGCTTTCATTGGTTCTTGTACCAATGGCAGGTTGAGTGATTTCGAATCGGTTGTCCGCATCCTGAAAGACAAGAGTTATAAGGTCGCACCGCACGTGCAGGCGCTGGTAGTTCCAGGAAGCATGAAGGTGAAAAATGAGATGCAGGCTCTCGGTTGGGACAAGGTATTTACCGCCGCTGGCTTCGAGTTTCGAGAGGCGGGTTGTTCCATGTGTCTCGCCATGAATCCGGATAAACTGTCGGGCAATCAGGTGAGTGCCTCGTCGTCGAATCGAAATTTCAAGGGGCGTCAGGGCTCGCCAACGGGCCGTACCCTACTGATGAGTCCAATCATGGTGGCCGCGGCCGCCATCGCGGGCGAAGTGACGGACGCGCGGCAACTGTTTGGGATATCGTGAAAGGAATTGGGCCATGCAAGACGCAAAACGCATCAGCATAAGCGGGCAAGCAATCGTACTGCGCGGTAACGATATCGATACCGATCGCATCATTCCGGCAAGGTATTTACGAACGGTCGTTTTCGATGGTTTGGGTGAACATGCCTTCGAGGACGATCGCGTTCAACTCAAGCAACAGGGTCAAGTGCACGCATTCGACGACCCGAGGTACGCGAGCGCCGAGATTCTGTTGGTCAACAAGAATTTTGGTTGTGGCTCATCGCGTGAACACGCCCCGCAAGCTATCAAACGCTGGGGGCTCGGAATCAAGGCAATTATAGGAGAGAGCTTCGCGGAGATCTTCTTTGGCAATTGCGTGTCACTCGGTGTTCCGTGTGCCGTGCTCGACGCGGCCAGTATGGAACGTCTAATGGCTACAATTGAGAACGAGCCAAAATCAAAAATCACGCTCGACATTCGAACCAAGACCCTGACAGTCGGAGCAGCCTCGTTCCCTATTGTCATGGGTGACGGCGTGCGGCAGCAGTTTCTCGAGGGTCGGTGGGACACAACGGCGGAATTATTGGCCAACAAGGAAGCCATCATCGCGACCTCTAAAAAGCTGCCGTATTTCGCGTCCTGGTCGTAGTCGGGGTGCAGGGCGTTTCAGTGGGAATCGGCAAAACTCAGGCCGTCCGGCCCGTAGTGGCTCCAAGCGTGCCGGAGTGAGTTTTTACGATATATCTTCCATCGACGCCCTGCTCGGCGATGACCGGAATGCTTGTGGACATCAGGCATGTAAAAATTCGAAGCTGCGGTTTCATGGCCAACCAGCCGAATAATCAGGCAATTCCTGCAAAGGCTACCGGGAGTCACAATCGCATCGCGGCAAAAGGGGTAAAGGCCCGTATAATGGTCGGTCTGAATGCTAACAACGGCTGAGCCCCTGCCGGACCTGCAAGTGGTGGGCGCTGGATCCACGGATCCGGGCAGAAGACGGCGCTTAAACGAAGACAGAATTGCGGTTCGCGACGACTTGCTTTTGTATTTAGTGTGCGATGGCGCAGGCGGACACAATGCCGGCGAGGTCGCAGCTGCCTTGGCTGCTCGCTCAATCGTTAACTACTTGGCAGCCACGAGCCATGACGCCGCCAATCTACCGGAATTCGATCGATTCGGTATCCCCCATGGTGCCAGGCGAATTTCCGCCGCGGTGCACAAGGCCAATCGCGATGTTGCGGAGATTTCGAGGACATCCCATCAACACCGGGGGATGGGCACGACCGTGGTGGCAATTCTATTTACCCCGCGCTCGGGTTTGATGCACGTTGCACACGTCGGCGATAGCCGTTGCTACCGACTGCGATCGCGACACCTCGAATTGATGACTCAAGACCACTCCTTGCTAACGGATGTGCTCGAGTATCGGCCGGACCTCGATGACACGAAGTTGGACCGAATCCCTCGCAACATAATTACGCGAGCCCTGGGTGTCACGGACGAGCTTCGGGTCAGCGTTCGTTCGCATGCTGTGGTTTCCGGGGATCGTTACCTCTTGTGCTCCGATGGTCTGAGCGGCCCCGTACCGGGACCCTTCATGTCGGAACTGCTGCGGCTCCCGGAGTCTGCTGAACGTGTCTCGCAGCATTTGATTTTGGCGGCCAATGCAGCCGGGGGGCCCGATAATATCTCTGCGGTTATCGTAGATTGCTCCACGGGCCCGGATACGGCACTACCGCTTGGGCCCACCGAGCCGCCGCCGCCGCCGGACGGTGACACGGAAAATGATCCCGAATTATTGATATTGGGTAGCGAAGAGATCGATCTGGACGACCACAGCAATATTTTCGTCAATGCGCTCACGGAAGTCTACGGGCGAAAGTAACAATTGTGCCGAACGATTCACCCGAGACTTCCGTCATTTTGCCGATTGAACCCCCGTGTGTGTGCCGAGGCCTTGCACCAATTACCGGGCACCTTGGACCGGATCCAGAAGATTTTCAGGTCGATGAGATCCCAGCCTATGAACCCGGTGGATCCGGGTCACATCTCTACGTGCGCGTCCGCAAGCGATTGCTCACAACCCCGGATTTGATCCACATCCTCTCTAAAGCGGCAGGAGTTCCCGAACCAAGCCTGGGTCATGCGGGAATGAAGGACAAGCACGCAGTTACCACGCAATGGGTCAGTTTACCTTTGCCGTGTCGGCCCAGAAACGAATGGCTACTTCCCGAATCCGTCGAAATATTGGAAGAGAGTCTCCATACCAACAAGTTGCGAACGGGGCACCTACACGGTAACCGCTTCACGTTGAGGTTGGTCGAGCTTGAACCCGAGGACCACGCCAGGGTTCAACTCCTGTGGACTCGAATCCAGGCGGGGCTCTTCAACAGCTTCGGAGAACAACGCTTTGGCCACGGCGGGTCGAACCTGCAACGGGCCTTGAGCTGGTTACGCGGCAGCTTTCAGCTTCGCGGCCCGAAGGCGCGGTTTTTGAAAAAATTGCACCCGAGCGTCATTCAGTCGGAGATTTTCAATCGCTACCTAATAGCCCGGGTTGCCGCATCCCTCGATCGTCCGCTCATGGGCGAGGTTGTGCGATTGAAAGGCAGTGGCTCGTCTTTCATCATCGAGGATCCAGAAAAGGAGCTTCCGCGCTGGATCGCACGCGACATACTCCCTACGGGGCCCATGTTCGGCAGCCGGACTTTCCCGGCGGCGCGAGGGGACGCACTCGCCCTCGAGCAGCAGGCCATGCATGAAGTATGTCCTGAGGTCGAGCAAATTGACCGCCTCTACGCTGAGGCTCCCGGCACACGTCGAGACTTATTGCTCTTTTTGGAAGATCCAGCCCTTGAATGGGTCGATGACCGGTCTGTGAGAGTGAGCTTCGCGCTTCCCTCAGGTGCCTATGCCACCCAGGTAATCCGCGAGCTCACGCAAGAACCCTGGTTGAGAATTAGTGCGTCTCGCGTATAATCCTCGGTTATGCTCGTCTGTACTTCGGAACTCCTTTCGCATCTGAACAACGAACAGATCGATTCGCTCATAGAGCTCATGCTGCTCGCGGCGTCCGCCGATGGCGAGCTTAGTATTGAAGAGATCGATCAACTTCAAAAGAGTTTGCTCGAAGTCGACGAGCTCTGGATTACACAAATCGATCTGGAGAAACGCCTGAGTCAAGCCCACGATCGCATCCGTGGTGCTGAGCGCGGATTTCGGCTGGCCGCTGTCAAGTCGTCTCTGTCCGCTTTGGATGCTCGAAAGGCCGGGCTCGAATTGGCAATTCGTGTGATGGCCGCGGACGGTGTGGTGCGAACCAGCGAGCGAGAATTGATTTTGGAAACTGCTGAAGTGCTGGACGTCGATCGGGACGTTGTTGCCGATATGGTGAAGGCAATTGTGGGTTAGTTGCCTAACCAATCACAGTCCGGGTGACTTTCAATGCTAGACCCACAATCTATTCTGGTCTAACTGCAACTCACTTCATCGACATACTGATTGAACGCGCAGCCGTCGGCCGAAATGGAGCATTGCGTAGTTTGGCAAATTTCCCGGCGAAAAGCCCGAAACTACAGACAAACCGACTCTGAACGTTATTCAACTGTTTGTTGCATTGAATTCCAACTTGTCAGGCTTCTCGGGCGCGTTGCATAATCGGCCGTTCTGCCATTGGGGCAAGTTTTAACAGACTGGGATCGGAGGCCTATGGAATTCAATATTGTCCGGCAAGACTCGTATTCGCGAGGGGAACTCCTTTTGCGAACGTTTTTTGGGGCGCTCTATATTGCCGCTCCTCACCTCATTGTGTTGGTGTTCATCAGCATATGGGCAAACATCGTGCACTTCATAGCGTGGTGGGCAATTTTGTTCACGGGTCGGTATCCTGAGTCGTTCTTTGAATTCAATGTCAAATTACTCAGCTGGAATATGCGCCTCAATGCATCTCTCAATAACCTCGCCGACGGCTATCCAGCCATTGGGCTGACTGGGAGTCACCCCCATGTCACGCTGCGAGTAACGCAGCCGGAGTTTTTGAGCCGAGCCAAATTGCTGCTACGCACTTTTCTCGGCATATTCTATGTGACCATTCCGCACGGAATTTGTCTGTACGGCCGCCTAATTGCCACCAGCTTTCTGCAAATGCTTTCGTGGTGGTCAATCCTTTTTACGGGCAATATCCCCGCAAGTTGGTTCGACTTTAATGTGGGAACGTTGCGTTGGATGGTTCGACTGAATCTCTACATGACGAATATGACCGACGTTTACCCGCCTTTTTCTGGTAAGGCCAACCCTAGCTAAAAACAAATCACGGGGGGTGCGCCATGCGCACCCTTAGCTTTTTGGAGAAATTGTGACGCAACCGATAGCCCTACCCCAACCTAGTGAAGTTACCAAGCGCGAAAAGGAAGACGCCATGGCGGCGTATCTCATGAATTTCGCAGCGTGGGGTGCAGGGCTTCCTTTGCCAACCCTGAATCTAATTGCGGCTGCCATTTACTATTTTATCAACCGCCGAAAGAGCCGATTCGTCGCTTTTCATTGTTTTCAAGCGTTCTCTTCGCAACTGCCAACGACACTAATCAACATGTTTGGTGTCGGGATGTTCGTTGATTTTGCGATAATCCTCCAACGCCCCCTGCCCAAGCTGTTTTGGCCGTATGTTGGTTTCGCGGTGCTAATGAACCTGCTCTATTTGGTAACCAGCATCTACGCATGCGTACTTGCCGCAAAAGGGCGCATCTACTACTTCTTGGTGTTCGGGCGTTGGGCGTACTCCAAATACTACGGGCCCAACGCAATGTCATTGGACGGCGACGCCGAACGTCCCAACCTGCCGCCTCCGGGTTTTTGACGTGCGCATACTTCGCGAACTAGCGTTGCTGGTCCTGCTCTTCGCCCTGGTTGGGGGCGGAGTCTATGCCGCCTGGAGATTTTGGCCGAGCCATCACGGCGGTAAGTCAGGTGCGGTTCACGACGACAGTACCCTCCTCGTGGGTGCTGAAGGCAAGCTTCGTGAGTTGATTCAACGCGAGGTAAAGCTGGACGCCGTGCGGGACCCCGCTGTTATAGACGTAGTACGCCGGATTCAGGATCGGCTCCAGTTGGCAACGGGAAAGCTTACATATCCAATCGAGATCTACCTAATAGATTCGCCCACTATCAACGCCGTATGTCTTCCTGGGGGCATAATAATCGTATATTCGGGACTAGTCCGAAGACTAGAAGCACCCGAAGAGTTGGCGGCTATTTTGGCGCATGAATCCGCGCATGCGATTCATCACGATTCTATGCACGCGCTCGAGCGCGAACTCGGCATTGCGGCAATCTTCACGTTGGCAGGCGGGCGAAGCGATGCCTTAACGGCACGCCTGCTGCGGCGCCTCATCGGATCGGGTTTTAGCCGTCAGCAAGAGAGCGATGCCGATCACGAGGCGGAACGCGTTCTCGGCGTATCGGGCATCGACCCCGGAATGCTGGCTGAAGCGCTTCGTCATATTCGACAGATTGACGGCGACGATCCTGTGGTTTTACAGTACCTGAGCACGCACCCGGACATTGACGCTCGCATCAAGACTTCGGAAGCGATCTCGGCCGCATGGAAAGGAAAACCAAGGCCAATCGATGTCGACTGGAAGCAGTTCCGATCTCAATTTCGGATTTTGAAATAGAAACAAGCGCCGTGGACAACTCACTCGATTCGATATCGAATTTTTGGTTTTCTCGGCACTTGTAATCCTGCATTCTCGATTTTGCGAGCAAGCCAATTGCTGGCAAATAGCCCGATGAAACCGCCCACGATGGCGCCTATTCCGCTGGTGACCACGACGCCAGGTCCTGTTTCGATGCCAACCAAGGCTCCGCCCAGCCCTAGCAATTCGGCTCCGGCCCAAACCGCGCCCCAAGTGGTGAGCGACCGCGTGGCTTGGGCGGCCGCCGGCCTCAAGGTTCCCGCCTCGACGCTTCGGTCAATCGCTTTTTTCATTTGCCAAGCATCGGAAGCCACACCTAGTGCGAAGACTACGCCCCCAGAGGCGCGCGGGTTTGTAAACTCGCCCGTAAATCGTGCAATAGCGGTGCAGCGAGATCGATCCGCCGAAAATCGACAGACGATTCGTGCCAGACCTTGCTGACAAAGGGGCCAAATGAGTCTGCTCAATGAGAATAGTGTGTCTTGTGCCGAAGCACTACCTTGACCCCACTTATTGAAGTGCCAACCGCTCACGTACGGCACACCAAACTCGGAGTATCCCAAGGACTGCGCATGTAACGCCTCAAACCTTGCGCGTTCACGCCATGTGGATTGAATCAAAGACAATACTCCTGAACCTCGGGGTACCTAGGCTGCGCTTGTTAGCTTATCCCTCAATGCTCCAAATTGTCTAACAAATGAGGCTGGCCGCCCGAACGCTAGCTCGAATCCCCTTGAATTCACAACGATCAGTCGGCTTTCAGTGAGTTTTACCCACAAGTAGCTCACTCCAACTCTCATGGCGATCCAGTCGCACCGGCGTCAACGCTCGTATCGGCAACGGTCTTAAATGCGTGCAACGCGTTGCACGGTAGCGGGTTAGAAGCCGCGACATTGCAAATCCATCATGAACAATATTTAACTCGATAAACTGTCTTGCGTGACGATTCACATTCTGGATAAATGAATATAGATTCATAAAAAGTAGCGAATGCCTGTTTTATTGTTAGTGACTATTGGGCAGCGCGGTCCGACGGCCCACCTTGAATTATCGCAAAAATGCGCATTTTTCAGCGTGACCCGAGATTACCAACTTGCCCGAGTGGCGACGCGCAGCTCTGTTTGGTATGTCGATGTTGGCAATTATTAATGCAAGTCTGAAATCTGATTCACATGATTGATCGCCTGATAGAGCTAGCTGTTCGCCATCGCGTGCCAACCCTCGCCTTCACCGTGCTGTTTGCTCTGTTTGGCGCATACACATTGTCTCGGCTTAAAATAGAAGCCTTTCCAGATGTCACCAATGTCCAGGTGATGGTTATTACCCTTTACCCGGGTCAAGCCGCTGAGGAGATTGAGAAGCAAGTTACAATCCCCGTGGAAAGGGCTTTATTTGGCGTTCCACGCGTCCTGGTTCAACGCTCGATCACTTCTTTCGGCCTTTCGCAGGTAATTCTGACATTCGACGACGGGGTTGACATCTACTTTGCACGCCAGCAGGTGGCCGAACGATTGGGCTCAGCAGAGGTGCCCGAAGGCGTAACGCCAGAATTGGGCCCCAATGACACCCCAGTGGGGCAAATATACCAATACACCCTTGAAAGTGATCACCACTCACCGAGTGAATTGCGCAGCTGGCAAGATTGGGTGCTCGAACGAGAGATTAAGCGAATCCCCGGTGTGGCAGATGTAGTCAGCTTTGGTGGTTTTCAAAAGGAATACCACGTGCTGGCAGACCCAAGCCGCCTGAAAGCAAATCGGCTGACTCTCAAGGACTTGATTACCGCAGTATCGGGTTCGAATGGCGCAACGTCCGGCGGCTACGTCCAGTATGGCGAAAGTGAATTCGTCGTGCGTGGACGGGGTTACTTGCAAGGTCGCGTGGACATCGAAAAAACCGTGGTTGCAGTGCAGGATGGGACACCTATTCTCGTACGCAACGTGGCCAAAGTTGCAGAAGGCTACGTTCCAAGGCGCGGAGCCGTCGCGCGGGGGAACGCCACCGACTCTGTTGAGGGAACCATATTGCTACGGCGCGGGGAAAACCCTCGAGACGTGTTGGCAAGCGTTAGGACCTCGATAGACCATATCAATCGAGATGTGCTCCCGTCAGGCATGCGCATCGTGCCCTTTTATGATCGGACCAAGTTAGTCCGCACAACGCTCGACACCGTGAGCCACAACATGCTCGAGGGGGCTGCGCTAGTAACCTTCGTGCTGTGGCTGTTTTTGCGCGCTCTGAGTGGATCGTTGGCCGTGGCCATTACGATGCCGCTAGCGCTTTTGGCCGCCTTCATAGGGCTCTACTATTCGGGTGTTCCCGCGAATCTTCTGTCCATGGGGGCAATGGATTTTGGAATATTGCTCGACGGTGCAGTGATTCTGGTTGAAAACGCCTATTCGAGACTGGCACACGAGCGCCCGCCCCCGCAGGATGTTCCAAAGGTAATTACCACCGCGGCCAAACAGGTAGTTCGCCCCATCTTGTTCTCGATGTCAATCATCGTGGCGGCGATGCTGCCAATATTCACACTCGAGCGAGTGGAAGGACGAATATTCCGACCGATGGCGCTGACGTACGCCTTTGCGCTAGCCGGTGCGCTCCTCGTCACTTTCACGACCGTTCCCGCCCTAACTACTGTTTTGCTTCGGCGCGGTAAAGTTGCCGAAGTGGAGCCTAGTTTCTTGATCTTCCTGCGAGCGCGATATTTGGAGGCGCTGCGCTGGGCCCTACGAAACCCGCTGGTGACTCGCCTCTCCGGGCTCGCCGTCCTCTGCGTCGCGATTGCGGTAATTCCCCGATTGGGCACCGAATTTCTACCCGAAATGAATGAGGGCGATATACATATCACCGTCACGATGCCCAGCGAAACATCGCTGGAACGCGGGGCACAATTGCTGCACGACGTACGCCACTCGCTGCTCCAATTTCCTGAAGTTCGGGACGTACTCACCGAACAGGGCCACCCTGAAGATGGTACGGACGACGAAGCAGCAAATCAGGCGGAAACTTTTGCGTTACTCCGATCACCTTCCGAGTGGCGAACAGGTCGCAGCAAGGAACAATTGGTGGACGCAATGCGAGCCGAAGTCGAGAAGCGGCCGGGCGTGTCCTACAATTTTAGCCAACCCATCAAGGATCGGGTTGAAGAATCTATTTCGGGAATTCGCGGCCAAATAGTCGTGAAGTTATACGGGGAAGATTTGACCTTAATGCATCGCCAGTTAGAACTGGTCGATAAGGCCATCACTGCAGTCCGCGGCGCCCGCGATGTCGAGATCTATCGCGCCGGGACCGCGCAGCACATTGTTGCCGATATCGACCGTGACGCCACCGCCCGTCTTGGTGTGCCCGTTAGGGATGTGGAGGCGACACTGGAAAGCGCCTACGGAGGGACACTAGCGACGTCGCTTTGGGAAGGCGAGCGTCGGGTAGGCGTTCGAATCAAGTTTCCAAGCTCAAGCGAAGGAGACGCGCACGCTGTTGGTCGCCTGGAAATACCCGCCGGAGAGACGCGCGTGCTTTTATCGTCATTAGCCAACGTGCACATTGATTCGGGTCGCACTCAAATCAATCGAGAACAAGGGGGCCGCTTCTTGGCCCTCAAATGCAACATCTCAGGCCGGGATATGGGTTCATTCGTTGCAGAAGCGCAGGCTGCCGTGAGCAAGGCGGTGAAACTGCCGGAAGGCTATTATCTTACTTGGGGTGGCGAATTCGAGAACCAGCGTCGCGCTATGGGCCGACTCATGGTCATCGTGCCTATCTCGATTCTTGGGATTCTTCATTTTACTGTACTTCACTTTTCGCGAGGTTCTACCCGCGGTCACGGTTTTGCTAGGTCTTCCGTTTGCCACCGTCGGCGGTGTGTTTGCGCTTTACTTTACCCATACCGTTCTATCGGTATCCGCCGCCGTGGGTTTCATTACGTTGTTCGGGGTTGCGGTCATGGACGGCGTGTTACTTATTACCTATATTCTTCAAGCTAAGGAGCAATTCGGCTCTGATTCGCAGGACGCAATTCTCCAGGCCGTTTCGAAACGGTTGCGTCCAGTATTGATGACCGCGTTGCTCGCGTCGTTGGGCTTGTTCCCGGCAGCAATGTCGCATGAAATTGGCTCGGACACGCAGCGCCCATTTGCCATCGTAATTATCGGGGGTTTGGTGTCTTCGACACTACTGACGATGCTACTGCTTCCCACTTTGTACGAAATGATTGAGCGAATGTTCGCTAAGCGTCGAGAATCTGGGACGGCTCCGGTTAGACTGAGTATTTAGGGTAACCGGTGAGATGGCGAAAGGAAGCCGTAGGTTTGCACACTAAGGCAGTCAGCAGCGTTTAGCCAAGGTGGCAAGCCCCGAGGCACACAATGTTCGGTAATGTGAACGCACTTTAACGATCGCTGGTTCGTGGTTCGAATGAAGCATAATTCACGGCTTTCGTGGCGGCGCGATTCGCTGCTATGTATTGTCGTAATTCGGGGCTGATGGAACAGCCGTGGGAAGAATAGTTCCGATGTAGGTTGGTACGAGCCGATGTCTGTACTATATATTTGAGTGTGAAAAGCAGGGTCACTCAATAAAGTTGCAGGTAGGTTGTTTGTCTGAAGGCTAAATCAACGACTCCCTGTGTCACGCGAAAGTGCGTCTGAATTCGTCATGATCGAACGTCTCATAGAACTCGCCATCAAGCGTCGGGTGCCAACGTTGGTGTTTACGTTGGCCTTCGCAATATTTGGGATATACACATTTTCAAGGCTGAAGATCGAAGCATTCCCTGATGTAACTAACGTGCAGGTGATGGTGATCACCCTATATCCAGGGCAGGCCGCTGAAGAAGTGGAACGACAGGTAACGATTCCGCTTGAACGGGCAATGTTCGGAGTGCCACGGGTGCTGGTCCAGCGTTCAATTACGTCATTTGGACTTTCCCAGGTGATTCTTACCTTCGAAGACGGCGTAGATATTTATTTCGCCCGTCAACAAGTCGCCGAGCGGCTTACGGCCGCTGATATGCCCGATGGTGTTACCCCGGAGCTCGGACCCAACGATACTCCGGTTGGACAGATCTATCAATATACCCTTGAAAGTGATCACCACAGTCCGAGCGAACTTCGCAGTTGGCAGGACTGGGTGCTCGAAAAGGAAATCAAGAGAGTCCCCGGCGTGGCCGACGTCGTAAGTTTTGGGGGGTTTCAGAAGGAATACCATATTCTTGCGGATCCGACTCGATTGAAAGCCAATGGCCTCACACTCAACGATCTCATCACTGCGGTCGCTGGTTCCAACGGAGCAACTTCTGGCGGCTATATTCGATACGGACAAAGCGAATTCGTAGTACGCGGCCGCGGCTATTTGCAAGGTCCGCAGGACATAGAGAAGACCGTCATTACCGTGCAAAACGGCACGCCAATACTAGTGCGCAACGTGGCCAAGGTTGCGGAGGGATACGTGCCACGTCGAGGTGCTGTGGCACGGGGGCCCGCTACGGATTCAATCGAAGGGACCATCCTTCTTCGTCGCGGCGAGAACCCACGCGACGTATTGGCCGATGTTAGGACGGCCGTGGACCGCATCAATCGAGAAGTTTTGCCATCGGGCATGCGCATCGTTCCATTTTACGACCGCACTAAGCTCGTCCGCACGACATTGGATACCGTCAGCCATAACATGCTCGAAGGAGCGGCCCTGGTTACATTCGTGTTGTGGCTATTCTTGCGCGCACTAAGCGGCTCGTTTGCCGTCGCAATTACGATGCCCCTGGCATTGTTGGCGTCATTTATCGGCCTGTACTACGCGGGTGTGCCGGCGAATCTGCTTTCGATGGGCGCAATGGATTTCGGTATCTTACTCGATGGCGCCGTAATTTTGGTCGAAAACGCCTACTCCCAGTTGGCACACCTGAGACCGAAGAAAGAAGATGTCCCGAGTGTCGTTGCGTCGGCCGCCAAACAGGTAGTTCGACCCATCCTGTTCTCGATGTCAATAATCGTGGCCGCAATGCTGCCCATATTTACTTTGGAGCGAGTAGAGGGTCGCATCTTTCGCCCGATGGCTCTCACTTATGCTTTCGCACTTGGGGGCGCGTTGCTGGTTACACTCACCACCGTACCGGCACTGACAACGATCTTGCTTCGGAATTCTAAAATTAGTGAAACGGAGCCAGGATTTCTGATTTTTCTGCGAACGCGATACCTATCCGCGTTGCGCTTGGCGCTGCGGTTCCCACTTACCACGCGGTTTGCCGGACTAGTCGTCCTCGGAATTGCCATTACACTTATCCCGAAACTTGGAACAGAGTTTTTGCCTGAAATGAACGAAGGTGACATCCATGTTACAGTAACCATGCCTAGCGAGACATCACTCGACCTGGGTGCGGAGGTGCTAAGGGAAACGCGGCTCGCATTGCTGCAGTTCCCAGAAGTAGTTGATGTCCTAACAGAACAAGGACACCCCGAAGATGGAACGGATGACGAGGCCCCCAACCAGGCCGAGACGTTCGTCATGCTGAAACCACCTGGCGAATGGAAAACGGGCCGCTCCAAGGAACAATTGGTCGAAGCGATGCGGGAAAAGCTAGAGAGGCGTCCGGGGGTATCCTACAATTTCAGTCAACCTATAAAGGACCGAGTGGAGGAATCAATATCTGGTATCCGCGGCCAGATTGTCGTGAAGATTTACGGTGAAGATCTCCACTTGATGCAGCAAAAACTGGAACAGGTCGACGCGGTACTTACCAACACGCGAGGGGCGCGCGATGTCGAAGTATACCGAGCCGGCAAGGCCCTACACATCGTGGCTGATATCAATCGAGACTCGACTGCCCGCCTGGGAGTGCCGGTGAGAGATGTTGAAGCGACACTCGAGAGTGCTTACGGAGGCACTTTGGCTACTACTCTTTGGGAAGGGGAAAGAAAGGTTGGAGTTCGAGTTAAGTTGCCCAGCCCGCTGGAAGGCGACGCGCATGCGGTTGGGCGGCTCGAGGTGCCAGCAGCCGGGACCAGAGTCTTGCTCTCTTCCCTCGCGGATGTGCACATTGATGCCGGGCGCACCCAGATCAACCGCGAACAAGGGGGTCGCTTCCTAGCCCTAAAGTGCAACATACAAGGTCGCGACATGGGCTCATTCGTAGACGAGGCGCAGACGAAGGTGAGCAAGCTAGTAAAATTGCCTGAAGGATACTATATGACATGGGGCGGAGAATTCGAGAATCAGCGCCGCGCGATGAAGCGGCTCATGGTTATAGTGCCCATATCAATTCTCGCCATATTTTCACTCCTCTACTTCGCGTTCCGCTCGGCACTCCCGGCATTCGTTGTGTTGCTCGATGTGCCATTTGCCACTGTCGGCGGTGTGTTTGCGCTCTACTTTACCCACACGGTGCTATCCGTGTCGGCCACTGTCGGGTTCATTACGCTATTTGGCGTAGCGGTGATGGACGGAGTGCTACTGATTTCGTATATTCTGCAAGCGCAAGAAAAACACGGGAGCGATTCCCAAGATGCAATTTTGCAAGCAGTGTCGCAACGGCTGCGGCCGGTTCTAATGACTGCAATGCTCGCCTCCCTGGGCCTGCTTCCGGCTGCCATGTCGCACGCCATCGGCTCAGACACTCAGCGACCATTTGCAATTGTCATAATCGGGGGCCTTGTATCGTCCACTCTATTGACAATGCTTCTTTTGCCCACATTATACGAGCTGTTCGATCGTTGGTTCGGATCAGGTCGGCGAAAACGGGAACAAAGGGCATGAGTCGTCTAGCTCAATCAATCGTATTAGCTGCCGCAATCGTGGTTTCGGGACACCCTGCATCTGCTCAGGGCACACCGGCATCGTCTGTCCCAGTCGCAGCGACACCCCCTACAAACATGTCGGAGTCGAGTTCGGTGCCCGGGCCCGCACGCACTGAACCGAACCTGAGCATGGACGAGGCCATCGCAGTCGCGCTCAAGCGCAATCGCGATGTCATCGCTGCCAAGCTCGATCTGAAAGAGGCGGATTTCGACAAAGTTGCAGCCGAAATGTATCCAAACCCCGTTTTTGGATATCAGATTGGAAACTTGGTGCTTGGCCGCGGCAATCAGTACAATACGCTGTCGCTTGCTCCTTATCCTTCCGCTCCTCGGCACCCGGGAGTATTTTCACAGACCGTTCACAATATTGGCGTCAGTGAAGTGATCGACATCTGGGCCAAGCGTCGCTTGCGGATTCGAGCGGCCGAGCAAGGGCTTCGCTACAAGAGACTTTTGCTGGAAGATGCCCTTCGCGAAATTACTTATGCCGTTCGCTCGGCCTTTGCCGAAGTGCTGCGCAAACGTTCGGAATTGGAATTCGCCAAGGAAGTGCTGGACCGGTACAGCGAAACCGTAAGACTTTCGAATTCTCGCTTTAGAGCGGGCGAAATTTCGGAAGCCGAGTTCCGAAAGATCGAGCTCGAGGGCCTCAAATACCAAAACGCCGTGATTGACGCTGAACTCGAGCGTGATTTGGCGCGTCAGTCACTAGCCGCGCTGCTCGGCTATGGCTCGACTGATGAACTTCCGGACATACTTCTGGCAGATGAGGTGAGGCCATTGCAGCGGTCGGTGCCGGATCTTACCCGTGAGGCCATCGAAAATCGACCGGACCTACGCGCCATCGCCGAAGGTCGACGTTATGCTACAGCTTCCTTGGCTTCCGCCCGTCGAGAGGCTTATCCGGATCTGACCTTGGGTGTAACGTACGTGCACAGTGAATATCAAGTCGCTGGAGATAATCCGAATACCCTCGCCTTCGGGGCGTCGATGCCCGTGCCACTATTCGATCGCAATCAAGCAAATATCGGTCGCGCAGAGGTGGGCGTCTTGCGCTCCGATAACGACACTGTGCGACTCACACTGCAAATTCGGCACGAAGTTGCAGAGGCCGTCCGTCGATTTCAGCGTGCCGAATCACTCCTTACTTTGTTCAAGGAAGGTGGAATGTTGGAGCGCGCAGAAACGTCGCTTCGCGTGGCTGAAAAGTCATACAAGGCGGGCGCTGTATCCTTGCTAGAATTCCTCGAATCACAACGTACTTACCTCGAAACCCATGACGAATTTCTGCACGCTCAATACGATCGTCAACAATCGGCCATTGACCTGATTCATGCTCTCGGAAAGAGGCCGTAATGCAGATTGAGATGAAAGTTGCGTTCTGTATCTTGGTAATTGGCAGTCTTGGCGCGTCCGCGTGCTCCACGAAGTCATCACCCGCGATGGCAGCCGAACGGTCCCATGATTCCATTCAACTTGAGCCAGGAAACGCACGTTTGCAATTCATCAAAGTCGAGACGGTGAAAGAAACCGATGCGGCACCTGTCGTTCGTTTGACGGGCAAAGTAACTTTCGATGAAGATCACACACAACGAGTGGCTTCACCAATTGACGGCCGGGCGAGCCGGATTCTCATCGAACTTGGCGACAATGTTCGGGCTGGGCAGGCGCTCATGGAGCTAACATCACCCCATGTGTCCGAAGTACAGGCGGAGGCCCAGAAGTCGCTGCAAGACTTGGATCTGGCTACGAAGGCTTTTGATCGAGCCACCAAACTCAAGCTAGAGGGGGCCGTCTCCGAAAAGGAGGCTGCTCAGGCGGAGGCCGAATTCCGCAAGGCAAAGTCTGATGCAGCTCGCACCAATGCACAACTTCGGTCCCTCAGTGTGTCTGCGTCCGATCCGACTACGAGCGCAGCAATCCGCGCGCAAATTGCTGGAACCATCGTTGAAAGAAACATCTTGGTTGGACAAGAAGTTCGAGCGGATTCTGCACAGCCACTGCTGACCATCAGTAATCTGGGAGTCGTATGGGTTCTCGCCGACGTGTACGAACAAGATCTCGGGAATGGTCAGGAAGGGTGATTCGGTTAAGATTCACGTTCCGGCATATCCCGACGAAGCGTTTGATGGAAAGGTCGATCACGTGGGTGACGTCCTCGACCCCGTGAGTCGAACCGTAAAACTTCGATGTACCGTTCCAAATCCACAACTTCGGCTTAAGCCCGAGATGTTTGCCAAGATCGAATTGAGCGATATAGGCGACAAAAAGGCCATAATACTTCCCTCATCCGCCATCCTCACTGACAGCGAGCACACTCGAGTGTTTGTGGCGGGGAGTGATCATGTCTACCGCCAACGCGTGGTAACCGTGGGGCCAGAGGTGGATGATCATGTACGCGTCCTGGCGGGACTAAAGGTCGCGGAACAGGTAGTCACCGAAGGTGCAATTTTCCTAAAGCGAGAGCTTGAGAATAATTAATCTTTAGCCGTCAGCGGCTTTGGCTAATCCCAGACTGTGACGGAGCGAATGAACCGTCGCGCAGCAATGTCGATAGAAAACGTCGAATAGCAACTGGAGCGCCGGGTCCTGTGCCCGCTTCGAAACAAGGGAGAATTCGGTGCGGACCTGCTCCAGCGGTGGGGGCCTCTCATCGCTATAGAATTCCGGAAAGCGACCCAAATCCGTCGCCGAGGATACAACCGCGGCCGCGTCTGATTTGCGGATGCCGTAAAATGTGAGGTTCTTTGCGAGCTGCTTTTCGAAATCCGCACGTTCGGTTTCGGTAGCCAAGTTGGGAATCGAAGCCGAAACATCCAGAAACAGCTGCTCGACTACACCCAATTGATCGCGTCTGAGCACGGTGCGCCCGTGAGAACCAACACTCACAGCGTGCGATTCACTGCCTCGCTCGCTTAGCGCGAAGGCGGCCGCGATCATCGAATTGCGCGGCAACGTCAGTACCAATTCAACGAGTTCGCGATTCGAAGTAATCTTGGATTGCGGGGGGGCTCAGCCTGTGCTTTAGGAGGTACGCTGGCTCGATTGGGTCGCACGCTCTCCAAGGTTGGAGAAAAGCCAGGTGGAATCGACGGGCGCCGCGATAGTGGAATCTGGCTAGGTCGCTGTGAAGCGCGTGGCGCCGCATCGGGATTCGGAGGCGCGAGTTCGTCAACGCGTAGCACGGAAGCGAACCTTGAATCACCTAGTTCGGGAGGTACGCCCAACTCGTCTTCGACCGAAGTCGATATTGCCAGCAAGGCAAGCAAGAGCCGCGCTTCGGCCAGCGACATGTCTTCAACACTACGATCGATGGTGTATTTGACGACAGAACCATTGGGATCACGCCGAACCCACTCGGTCTCGAGTAACAACTCGAGAGCAGTCATATCGCCAATCAGGTCGGCGATTACGAAGTAAGCACCGTCGATCCCGACGCATTCACCATTCTCTTCAGTCTGGCAGTAGGGTAATTCTTGAACTACCAGCTCTATGAGTTCACTGGCTGGAAGCTTTTCGTCGAACTCGAACAGTTTTCCTAGTTGTCGGAGTTGCGAAGGCTCGACACGCAAAAGTAGCTCTGCCAGGTTCATATTGGTTCACAATGTTTCTGTTTTGAGGCAAGGCGTCAAGTATATGGCTGATTCGCAGCACTCCATGTCTACCTCGAATTGCCATGGCCAGAATCGATTAGGGTGAACGTGGTAATTGGGTCCGCGTGACTGGCGTTGGCCGCAACGACATAAACGAAACTCGCCTGCCTCGCGGGGGGAATTATGCTCGACGCGCGGGATCCGAGGGCAGATACTCGTGGCAACCCACGCTTGTCCCGGACGGCCGGTATTCGCAAAAATGCGCGTTGTTTTGCCCATTATTCCCGAATTTGGGCAAAATTTGCCCCAAAGGAAGGAAAACTCCAAGAAATCGGTTCTAGTTTGACCGTCAACTGGTACTAAACTCCCCGCCGAACACGCTCTAGCCGATGCCTGACCGACCTTACATCCGCTTCAGCAGGCCCTGCCGATTTTCACGGCTGGTGGCTGCGCTGTTGTTTGTGGTTGTTCTCGTAGGCGCCGAGCGTTCGACGTTGGCAGCGCGAATCCCAGCTCCGATGTGTACGCCGGATGCGCAATCAATGGCGGCACCTTTGCAGCGGACCCCGACGAGCACGGCTGAGATTCGACGCGAAAACGGTTGCCCCGCAGTACCTGGGCCCAGCTGGGAAATATTGCCGAGTCGCCCCACTTTGCCTATCGATTGGCACATGTCAACGGCAGATCCACTGTGGCTTTCTCAGGTGTCGGTGAAGGCCCCAAGAGCACAATATGTCTCGTTGATAGGGCCCATTGAGTCGCAAGATTTCGAGAGAGCGGGCTATTCTAATCAGATTTTCCGCCCTCCGATTGGGCGCCTGCTGCTCGAAAAGTAACGATTGGCCACACGCCGATCGATATCGACGCTGGCAACCGACGTTGCCCGGCGTTTGTTACCTATCGCAACACCACCATAAAGTGGTTCTCTAATCCGCAGGCAACAATAAGACTTTCGACGAATTCGAGAATCACTTCAACTTTAGAAACTGCACTATTAGTCACGTATGAATTTTGAGGAGAAGTTATGAATAAAGGAACCGCAATTGTCGGGTTCTTCCTCTGCTTTTTAGCAGGGATGGGCCTGATGTACGGCGTCGATCGCTCTCATGGCGTGAACGCCGAGCCGGAAGGTATCGCCGCCAAGGGAGGATTAGACCAAAGCGCGGCACCCGTCCCGGTAACTGGGAAAGACCCCTTCTGGGGTCGCCCTGACGCGCCAGTAACGGTAGTCGAAGTGAGTGACTTCGAGTGTCCGTTCTGCTCGCGCGTCGAGCCCACCATGGACCAAATCCGCAAGAACTACGGCCCGGAAAAGGTCCGAATCGTTTGGAAGAATAACCCCCTACCCTTCCACAAGGAAGCCCGTCCAGCTGCCGAAGCGGCCGCAACTGTCTTCACATTGGGCGGCAATGATGCATTCTGGAAGTTCCACGACACGCTATTTCAGAATCAACGCAGCCTCGCCGAAGACAACTTCGAGAAATGGGCCGTGGCCTCTGGCGTAGACGGCGCCAAGTTCAAAGCCGCTTACGCAGCGAAGAAAGACGCGCCCAAGGTCGACGAGGACTTGGCGATGGCAAAGAGCATCGGCGTAACAGGGACGCCAGCATTCCGCATTAACGGAATAACACTAGTTGGCGCTCAGCCTTACGAGAAATTCAAGGAAATCATCGATCAGGAACTGGTCGAGGCCAATAAGCTAATAGCTTCAGGCACCGCGAAGGCTCAAGTGTATGTGGAACGCACCAAGAAGAACGTGTCCAGTACGCCTCCACCGAAGGAGGAGCAGGCTCAAAAGCCCGCGGAGGACACGGCAATCTGGAAGGTGCCAGTGCTCGATGACGACCCAGTTCAGGGTCCCAAAGATGCCCTCGTGACAATCGTGGAGTTTTCGGATTTTCAATGTCCATTCTGCAAGCGAGTCGAAGACACGCTCAAGCAAGTCCACGACAAGTATGGCAATGACGTGCGATTGGTTTGGAAGGATCTCCCATTGCCCTTCCATCCTCGCGCAATCCCGGCCAGCACATTGGCGCGCGTTGCGTACAAACAAAAGGGTAACAAGGCCTTTTGGGACGCGCACCATGCCCTATTCGACAGCCAGCCAAAACTCGAGGATTCCGATCTCGAATCGGTGGCGCAGAAACTCGGCCTCGCCTGGAATACCGTAAAGAGCGCAATTGACGACAAGAAATTCCAGGCAAAAATGGACGCGAATTCGGAACTCGCGAACGACCTGAACGCGCGCGGCACACCCCATTTCTTCGTGAACGGGTTTAGGCTCTCCGGTGCTCAACCCTTCGAGAAATTCCAGGAAGTGATCGATGCTCAGCTATCAAAAGCCAAGTCGATTGCAGCTCGCGGAATCCCCAAGGACAAGGTCTACGACGAAATCATGAAGGAGGGCAAAGAGCCACCGCCTCCAGAGAAGAA
This sequence comes from uncultured delta proteobacterium, assembly GCA_963819085.1. Classification (GTDB taxonomy): domain Bacteria; phylum Myxococcota_A; class Polyangia; order Polyangiales; family Polyangiaceae; genus FEN-1139. The sequence goes on along the minus strand of CAWFUX010000034.1, from coordinate 466,929 downwards.
ATCCGTCGCGGCACCTACCAAGGACAACCCAGTGAAGGGTCCCGCCAATGCCAAGGTGACCATCCAAATCTTCAGCGACTTCCAATGCCCATTCTGCAAGCGAGTCGAGCCGACTCTCAAGCAGGTCGCGGACGAATACAAGGACAAGGTCAAGTTCGTTTGGCGTAACATGCCACTTCCGTTCCATCAGGATGCGCCACTGGCGTCGGAAGCCGCCATGGAAGTGTACGCACAGAAAGGATCGGCAGGCTTTTGGAAATATCACGACCAGCTCTTCGATGCGCAGGGCACGGATAATGGCATCAAGCGTGAGAATTTAGAAAAACTCGCGCAAGAGATGGGCTGTGACATGACCAAATTCAAAGAGGCCCTAGATTCGCACAAGCACAAGGCCCAAATTGACGCCGACGTGGCCGTTGCCACCCAGGCGAGCATCAATGGCACGCCCGCCTTTTCAATCAACGGCTACTTCATAAGTGGCGCACAGCCGTACGCGGCATTCAAGGGCGCCATTCAACGAGCCTTGAAGGATTAGACTCGTCTAATTCAACAAATCTCGAGCCCACAACGCCGCGCTTTCGAAAGGGAACGCGGCGTTGCCGTTTTTGTATTTGTTTTCGACTCACTTGGACACGTTTCGTAGGTATCGCCGTTCCAGCGGCATGCCGCAAATGAGGTATCCTTTATCATGCCGTCCAAGTCGGTCGTAATGCTCGAATTTGACTAGCCGCCCTCAGTACTCGAGAATGCTCCTCCATTCGAGCTTCCGGCACCGCCAACATAATTGATGTGCCTTCAGAAGCCCCTTCGGGGGACGTCGATAATTGTTTGGGCATTTTCGGCGCGGAAACGCGCATCATCTTGCAAACACCGGCGCACCACCGGCCATTCTCGAAGTCCGCGTTGACCCGGTGCTCGGCAGGCGCAAGAATCCTCGGGCAATGAGCGGACAGATAATTTTCGGAGACAACCTGACGTATCTTCATACTGTTCCAGACGCGTCAATTGATCTCATTTACATTGATCCGCCATTCAACACTGGGCGCAAACAAGTCCGAAAACAATTGCGCACTGTTCGCGACGACAAGACACCTGATCGAAAGGGGTTTAAGGGGAATGGCTATAGAACGGAGGTTCTAGGGCAAAAGGAATTCTTGGACGAATTCGACGATTTCATGGCCTTTATCACGCCTCGATTAGACGAGGCGCACCGGGTTCTCAAACCGACCGGTTCGCTCTTTTTGCATTTGGACTACCGCGAGGTTCATTATTCAAAGATTTACCTCGATCGCGTATTCGGACGAAACTGCTTCATAAACGAAATTATCTGGGCATATGACTATGGGGCGCGTTCAAAACGGCGCTGGTCAGCCAAACACGACAATATTCTCTGGTACGCCAAGGACTCCGAGAATTACACATTCAACTATGAGGACATCGATCGAATTCCGTATATGGCACCGGGCCTGGTGGGTCCAGAAAAGGCCGCCCGCGGCAAGACTCCAACAGATATGTGGTGGCACACGATTGTAAGCCCCACAGGCAAGGAAAAGACCGGTTACCCCACGCAAAAGCCCCTTGGCATAATTGAAAGAATCGTGCGCGTGCATAGCGATCCCGGCGACACAATACTCGACTTTTTCGCAGGCAGCGGCACGGTCGGGGAAGCCTGCGCAAAGCTCGACCGAAACTACATACTGGTAGATGAAAGCACCGAAGCAATTTCCGTAATGAAGAGGCGCCTGTCCAAGCACGGCCCCCGCTTTTCGACTTTGCGCTAGTCGGACATAAGGCGCGGCCACTGCGGTTCGTCCTTCGATTCAATATGTCTCGATCGCCTCAACCCGCACCCCAAGGTCTCGCGCTGATTGCCAGCGTTTCGCGATGAGGTTATTGGCGTTTGCCGACATCGAGCGGGGTTCGAGGCTCGAGTCGGACTCGGTTTCGTCAATTGCGCTTCGTCGTCTCACCGTTCAGGTAGTGAATTGGTCAGCCGCGAGTCCACGTGCTTGCAAAAACAAAAGAAATTGTCCGCCTCAATTCACACCGAACAGAAATCGACCCTGCCAAAGCGAAAGGGCGGCGGTCAAGAGCTCGGGGGTTGCGTATCGCCGGATTCGTTCGGTGCATTCAAATCTCGCGGCAGCGGTAGCGCGCTGCTGCCGACGGAGTTTCAAACGTACTGTTCGTTAGCCGAAGGTAGGCCAAGGTACGCCCTTGGAGCCAAATCATTTACTGACCCTGAGTCAGTTCTACGTGCCGAAAGTTGGCAGACACGGGTAAAAATATCTGGTAGAGGTAGAAAAGAACAGGTTGGTACTGATGTCAATTCAGTTGGCATTTCGCGGCGGGCGGCTCGTGCTGCTCGATCAGGTTGGGAGCGGTGCCACGAGCAATGTGTGGCGCGCGCAGCTGACCTCAGTGGATGGCAATTGCGCGGATCACCCAGTGGCGGTGAAGGTGGCGCGCTCAGTCAGCGACCGAACCCTTCTGGCGACTGAAATCGAGAGGCTGATCTGGAGCAATAGCTATGGCACGGGGCGCCTGATTGACGCGGGGCGCGTGCGGCACAGTTCGAACCCGAGCGAGGTGGCTCCCGATGCCGCGTGTTTGGTTCTCTCTTGGGTCGGCGCTCAATCCCTGCAGCAACTGCCCGTCGCGCATGGAGACAACGCGCAGAGTCGCGCCTTGGAGTTGGCTCGCGACATTGGCGAAGCGCTCGGAGACTTGCACCAGGCAGGCTTTGCGCACGGCGACGTGAAGCCATCGAATATCGTCGCTCGCGAAGGTATGGCCGTCGGCGAGGTCGGGCGCTTTTTGCTGGTGGATCTAGGCTTGAGTGACGCAGCGGATACCCCAGTCCCACGAGGCGCCACGTTGCGTTACCTGGCGCCGGAAGCCTTGAGTTCGAAGGCAAAAGGCGACGGTCGAACCCGGGATATTTGGGCGCTCGGTGTCGTTTTGGCCGATACGGCACGTGGCTACATTCAGTCCCGCGGCGAGCTTTCGGCGGCATTGGGTGCAGGGTTTTCGGAGCCTCTAGCAACGCTCGTGCGAACCTGTCTGGCGGCTAGTCCCGGCGCGCGCTGCTCAGCCCGCTGGGTGTCACGGCGAGCCGCCGCGGCACTCCCGAAAACCCTGAATTTCGAGGAATGCCGCAACCGTCGCATCGAGCGGCTAAGGCGCGGTTACCTGCAAGCGCGGCGCGCTGAAATTATTGTCGCAGCCCGCTGTCAAAAAGTCGAATTCGAAATAGGCGGAATCGCCGAGCAATGGATCCGTACGGCGGTGTCACAGCTTCGCGGTCTCTTCGAGCTGCGTGCCGAGGCGCAGCTAGATTCAAGCGCAATACTTGGTGGCACCTCTCCACTCGATCGACAACGCGTTTTGACCAATGTCGTTGGGCCGTTGGCTTCGACCTGGCCAGTGGATGCACGGGAATCAGAAGAATCCTGGCTCAATCATTGGCTAGAGCTCTGCGATTCGACCGACGAGTGGGGCTGGACGATCTCCCAGCGCACCCGGCATCGCGGTGCTCAAACAATCGTGCGAAATCTGGGTGATTTCGACGAACGTAGCCCTCGAATTGGGCACCGGGCGCTTTGACCCCGAGCTGCTCGACGCCGCCGAGCAACTAGCGATGACGCAGGCCGTACCGGATTCTTTTCGCGTGGCACTAGCTCGTCGACTGCGCGCATCGGGTGAATGGGGTCGAGCGCTGTCTTTACTCGAGAATCAACCGGACGCGATGGCGCAAGCCGAACTTGCAGAGACTGCTCGGCGAGCGGGTGATCGAGCGTTGGCGCGGGAAAAGACCACCGCTTTGCTCGATCACGAAGACTTGGCCGTGCGCGCGCGAGCCCTGGCCACGCGCGGCCGCATCGAGCTCGATGAAGGTCAGGTCGAGGTTGCCAAGACGAGTATAGCGAAGGCGCCGCTCTCGGCCGCCGTCTGCGAAACACTCGCGCTCGTGGAGCTGGCATTGGGTGAACGGGAATCCGCGCGCCTGTCGATCATGCGCGGTCGCGGGCTTCCCGCTGGCGACGAGGAGCATGCGCGCCTCGAGGGGCTAATTGGTATGCTCGAGCATGCTGACGGTGATTCCCAAACTAGCGCGCTGGCGTTTCGGCGGGCCGTCGATCTTGCGGCACGTTCGGGTGCCATCCTGGAAGAAGCGACGTATCTTACCGGGCTTTCAAATGCCTGCGTCAATTGTGGCTCGCTCGGTGACGCCATAGCCGCCTCGCATCGCGCTATCGCGCTGTTCGAGGTGCTCAATCGGCCGTCGGAAGCCGCACGCGCCGCTCTGAATCTGGTCGTGGCTCATTCCGAGACCGGTCGCATCGAAGAAACCCGGGCCGCCTTCGATTTTGCGATTGTCCTAGCTCGTCAAACCCAAGATGCCCGTTGCCTTGGCTACTTGCATTTGGCCCTGGCGGACGTGCTGCCCTTCGACAGTGCCGAAGCGATTGAACTGCTAGAACGAGCACGGCACTGGCTCAATCCACTGGGTACCGAAGCGGAATTGTGGGTCGCGGCACGCCTCTGCGGACGCAACGTCGAACTTGAACTCAAGTATTACGACAGGCTTGCACACAAAGCCGACTTGACCCTTGAAACACGGCTGCTTTGGTGGGGCGCGCGCGCCCGCCGCGCGCTCGCTCAGCGGACTGCCGAGGATGCAACAGTGATACTTGGCGAAATCACACCGTTGGCCTCGGTGCGCGCGCCCGTGTTTACTCAATGTCGAGCATTGACCGCGGGCATCGAGCTGGCGGCTTTCGTTGGCGCTGGCGACGTTGTGCGCAGACTGACTCAGGTTGTATCGGAATTGACGCGCCAGCTATTCGCGAATTGCCCCAACGAGCTACATCCCGCGCTCGAGTCACTATCGTGGGTCACTACCGCGCGCAGTCCCCGCGAACTGCTCTTATCTCCGGAACAAATGGTCGAAGTCGAGAACCTGGTACACTCGCTCGGTCAGCGCGACGAACTGCGGGGGCTATTGGAGCACGTTGTGGACGCGCTAGTCCTCTGGACGGGAGTCGAGCGGGGGCTCTTGCTACTGCGCGCACCGGGCGGGAAATTACTACCGCGCGTTGGCCGCAACTTGGCTCGTCGCGATCTGACCGGCGAGCAACGTGAACTCAGTCACAGCCTCGCCGAACGAGCACTCGCACTCGGCGAGCCGATTGTAGCCGTGGACGCCACTCGCGAACTCGAAAGCGTTCATGCCAGTGTGCACGCACTGAAACTGCGGAGTGTCCTGGCGGTTCCGTTGATTGCGCATGGGGAAGCGTTAGGAGTCGTGTATCTGGATGACCGCGTGCGCCAGGGTGCCTTTGGCGAACGCGAATTGGCCTGGGTTCGACTAGTTGCAGCTCTTGCCGCCGTCGCTATCGCCGACGCGCGTGATCGGCTGGTCCTGCGCCGCATGGCTCGGCGCGCCGAGCGCGCGGAACTTCGCGTGAGCTCGACCCTGGCCAAACGCGAAGCGGAGCTAGGCCAAGTGCGTGTCGAACTGGCTCACAGCCGTCAGAGTCGCCCCACGCGCTACCGGTACGACGCGATCATCGGTGAAAGCGCGGCCATGCGCGACCTACTTTCACTCCTAGATCGCGTAGTCGAAAGCGATGTGCCCGTCCTGATTTTGGGTGAGAGCGGCACGGGAAAGGAACTCATAGCTCGCGCCATCCACGAAAACGGTCAGCGTGCGCGCGCCGAATTCGTAGCGGAAAACTGTGGTGCGATCCCGGAGACATTGCTCGAATCGGCACTCTTCGGCCATACGCGGGGCGCCTTTACCGGGGCAATTCGAGCCAGGACCGGCCTGTTCGATGTCGCGGATCAAGGCACGCTATTCCTGGATGAAATTGCGGATATGAGCCTAGCCATGCAGACGAAACTGCTGCGGGTGCTCGAAAACGGTGAAGTACGTCCCGTGGGCGGCGAAAGGGCTCATCACGTCAACGTTCGCGTCGTCGGAGCCACCCACCGGAACGTGGCTGAGATGGTAAGGGACGGTACCTTCAGGCAAGATTTGCTTTACCGGCTGGATGTCGTTACGTTGGCCATTCCACCCTTGCGCCAACGTCACGGCGACATTCCAATTCTCGTCCGGCATTTTCTCGCGCGGCATGCCAAGGGTCGAAAGCTGAGCGTCGCTCAGCGGACCGTCGAACTCCTATCGCGATACAGCTGGCCGGGGAACATTCGGCAGCTTGAAAATGAGATCCGGCGGGCGGTTGTCCTGTGCGACGACGAGATCCTCCCTGAGCATCTATCCGAGGAGATCCGTGTGCCCATAGGGGCCGTTAGGGCGACTCCCGAGGGGCTTAACCTGCGCGAGCGGGTGAGCGCCATGGAGTTCGAACTCGTCACTCTGGCCTTGGAGCGGACGGAAGGCAACCTAACCCGCGCGGCCGAGCTTTTGGGCCTTTCCCGGTTCGGACTTCAGAAAATGCTGAAGCGGTTCGCGGGTAAACTAGGTCAGACGCCTGGACCGAAGCCCTCCGCGGAGCTATCCGGCCTCCGATGAAAGGAGTTGGCGCGGCACGACCGGTTCTCAAATGGGCGGGCGGCAAGGCCAGATTGGTCGAAGTGATTTGCGAATTGCTGCCGAAGAAGATCGACACCTACTTCGAGCCGTTCGTGGGGGGCGCGGCGGTCTTTTTTACCCTAGCGAAGCAGAAGCGATTTCGACGTGCGGTTCTATCGGATCGCAATCCCGAATTAGTCAATGTTTACTATGCGCTGCAATCCAACGTTGAGGGTGTCATCACGGCTCTGCGTCCATTGCGATACGATGAGGATAGTTTCTATCGTATACGCGAAAAAAAACCCAGATCGTCGGTTCAACAGGCGGCTCGGACTATTTATCTGAACAAGACCGGCTACAACGGCCTGTATCGCGTCAACCGCTCTGGCCAATTCAACGTACCGTTTGGTCGTCACACGAACCCGACGATCTGCGATGAGGCCAATCTACGCCTGGTCGCCGAGTGTCTAAAGGGCGTAACTCTCGTGGAGAAAGACTTTGAATCAATCTGCCAGCGCGCACAGGCGGGGGACGCCGTATATCTCGATCCTCCATATATGCCGATGTCAGAGACGGCGTACTTTACCAGTTACGACCGTCATCCGTTCGGGCTGGAGGAACATCAACGGTTGGCACGGGTATTTTCGGACCTAGCGGACAGAAAGGTGGTTGCCGTCCTTTCGAATTCCGACACGCTTGAGACTCAGGCATTGTACCGGGGTTGGTCGATCCAACACCTGCAAGTGCCACGGGCCATCAACAGTCGCGCTTCCAACCGCGGACCGGTAAGCGAGCTATTGGTAGTCAATTACCGAGTCAAGAACGCTCGAGCCGGGCGCGCTGTGCTAGAGAGCTAGGTGTGAGGCCGAATGGTCCGAGCTAAGTCGAAGTCGCCCAAAGTCCCGATAATTTCGGTGCCCACACCGGAACAGGAGCGCTTTCACCTCAAAAAAGTCGCCACTATGGCCGCGATTGGGTTGGCGATCGGCATTGTTTGGCCGAAGTTCGCCGGCTTTCACTTGGTTCCGGCGCCGCCTTCGGACTCGCTGGCAACAGCGTCGCTGGACGCCGGTGCGGCCTCGCTATCGGGGTCCGCAAGCGCCTCGGGCTCGGCATTTGCGGGCTCCGCTCCCACCAAGCCGCCCCCGAGCGACCCTGGTCCACCTGGAGTAACTCCACCCAAAGTTACATTGGCGCAGGTCGTCAGTTGTCGGTCGAAGGATGCTGGAAAACAGCTTCACTGCGACCCACCCGCGATCGATCCTGTTCTGGGCGATCCGTTGCGCGCTCTGATTGCCTGCGACGGCGCAGAGGGTGCACGCGGCATATTGTCATTGGGGTTCGACGTCGATTTCGAGAATAACAAGCTAGACAACTACACAGCGGGAAAGAGCACGACATTACCGTCGGGTCTCACCAAACAATTGTTGCGTTGTGCAGAGAAGGAACTCGGCAAGGTTTCACTCGAAGGCGTAACTCACCCCATGACGAGCTATCGAGTATTTTATCGACTCGAGTTTGGCGCCGAGCCTAGCGAGGCTGCTCTCACCAAAGACGACAAAGCTGCGAACGATGTTCCAGCCAACCCGGGTGAAGTGGTAGCGGCGAGTGGCCGTGTCACTGTGACCTGGGATGCCGCGCTGGTGAGGGCAAAACCCAAGGACGGCGAGGTGTTGGCGCGTGTGCTTGGTGGGACGCGGCTGACGGTCACCGGACATCAGGGCGATTGGTACCGCGTAAAATACGATGCCAAGGGCAGCGAGGGATGGGTCTTCAAGGCAGCCATTGGTTTGTAAGCGCGGCCCCGCATGATAGGCTTACGCGTGCCATGAAAGTCGAGCCAGAATCCACCCTGCGAGGCTATCGGTGACCGGCGTAGATCGATTATTCGACGAACATCCCGTGATTATGTGTGTCGTGGACGCACTCTCAGTGTTCGTTGACGCTCTGGAGACCAATGGCGACGAGAATCGCAATGAATTGATGCGCATGACGACGTTCTTTCGCGAGTACGCGGACCTAGTTCATCATGAAAAGGAAGAAAGCATCCTGCTGCCTGCGTTGGTCAACGCAGGCGTGCGCTGGGACGTAGGAGTGGTTGCCGACGTTCGCAATGATCACGATCTCGAGCGCGCGCTGCTTCAAACACTGCGGCATGCCTCGCTGCAATCTTCGGCTTGGTCGGTCGTCGATCGGCAACGCGTGATCGATGTCTGTCGCCGTTTCATAGAGTTCATGCGGCACCATGTAAAAATCGAGAACGAGTCGTTGCGGCCACTAGTCGATGAAAAATTGGATAGTGCGCGCCGTACTGATCTCGATGCGCATTTGGACCGATTCGACGCGAGGCTAACGGCGTCCGGTGAATTGGAAATGCTGACGGATCTTGCCGCTAATTTAGGTCATAAGTTCACGCAAGTGCAGTCGAGTCCAAGTCTCGCAAAGACCAACAAATAGCACTTTGCGGATGCGTTTTGATGAGACGCCTGCTGACAAACGCTCAAAGCCCGCGATCCGTGAGACCGCGGGCTTCGGGGACTCAGCCTAATCTAGACGCTATCAGCCTTTTCCAGCTAGTGCGTCGTCAATCATCTTGGATACTGCGGCTGTGTCCGTGGGGTTCTGAACGCGCTTGCCGTTGATGAACATCGTAGGCGTCCCCTGAACTGCGACCTCGCTGCCCAGCTTTGCATCAGCGTCGACCTTGGCGGCGAACTCTTTAGTGTCGAGTGCCTTCTTGAAGGGCTCGAGCTTGATGCCAACCTCCTTGGCATATTTCTCCAGCGCATCACGCTCTAGGGCCTTTTGATTCTCGAACACCTTGTCGTGGTATTCCCAGAACTTGCCTTGAGCATTAGCGGCGAGAGCGGCCTCGGCTGCTAGGTGGGCATTTTGATGGAAGGACAGTGGGAACTGCCTGAATACGAAGTGAATCTTCGTGCCGTACTTCGTCTTGAGCTCATGAACGGCAGTTGCCGCTTTCGAGCAGAATGGACACTGGAAGTCCGAAAACTCGACAATTGTCACCTTGGAATCAGCGGGGCCGAATGACGGCGCATCGGCGGCCGCAATCAGTTGCTGCTTGGCAGGATCAAGCGGCTTATTAGCGGATTCCATCTTCTTGAGCTCGGCCAGTACGTCATTGTAACGTCCGAGCATCATGCCGCAGCGTTCCGGCGGGAAGTTCTTGGTTTGGGTCTCCACCATCTTGCAGGTTTCGGAATCCTTGCCCAATTCGCCGCAGAGCTTTGACACGAGCTTGTCGCAGTCCTTGCGCTTTTCTTCGAGCTTTGCAACGGCGTAGCTGGCTTGGCTGCTAGCAGCCTTACAAGCCGACGGTGGCAAGAGCTCGCTGACGCTCTTGACGTCTTTGCAAGACTGCGAAGCCTCGCCTGCCTTGTCGCAGACCTTTTTGACAAAGCCTCCGCAGGGTCCGGTGAGTGCCGGATCGGGTTTGTTGCTGCCGGATGCTGCGGGAGCAGCGCTTGTGTCTTTGTCCTTCGGCTTGCACCCGGTCTGAATTGCGGCAATGCCGAGAGCGAAGGCCAGGCACAATCCGAGGCTGCCAAGCCCACGCTTCATATCGATCGCGATCATCGTCGTTCCTCCTCTGCCATGCAGGAATACTCCGGACTTCGTACCGCGACAGCAGTTGTGGCCCGGCGAGGGCCCAGTCGTAGCAGCACTACGGAGAGATGCCCGTGCGGGCCCGTTGGCCGCATTTGAATTGATTCTCCAATTGGCACCAAGAGACGAAATAGCGGGAACTTCGCCCGAGTGTCGAATGTGGCTGAGAGTGGAAGATAGCGGAATCAATCGTGATATTTTGGCTTGTTTAGTGGAAGAAGCCGGGGCGCTCGAACCGGATGCGCACCGAATATTGGCGCTTAGGCGACCCTTTGAAGCTCGCCGGCCGCTGGCGAACGGGAAACCGGGAAGCGAACATCCCGGCGAAATATCGCGAAGCGGCCTCGCGATATTTCGTGACGAAATGGTAATGCGACCCGCAGCGGTTTGAAAAACGGCGAAAACTATCGCTGAACGGAAATGGATGCCGTGGGCACAGTCACTGCACGAGAGGTCGCCATGTCACGTTCAAGACTTTCAGTTCTAACTTTGGGCGCCGGCTTATTAATCGTGCCGGCAATCTCGAAAGGACAGCCAGCACAAAAGAACGAACCGGTCGCTCCGGCGCAGTCGCCCAATAACAAGGCTGCAACAAGTACTGAAACCGGATGGACAAGCACGGCTGACGTCAACGCTAGCGCAGCAGTCGAGGCTCCCGTACCAGCGCCGACATCAGCACCAGCATCAGCATCAGCTACCGCAGCGCCCGCTACTGAATTAGCGGCACCTGTTAACACTGCAGTTTCCCGCTCACCCACAACGGAACCCGCCGCTGCCAGCTCGGATGAGCCACCGACACTCTTTGGTGGTCAACACACTAGGATTGGTGGTTACGGCGCACTCGCCGTGCACTATGCGCGCATCAACGGCCAAGATGGCGTTCTTTCGGGTATCGAAGGCGCCTTGCTTTTGGATCACCGGTTGGCCATTGGCTTTGCGGGCTATGGGTGGGGCAATCAGGGACGGCTCCCCGCAAGTCAAGATCCTTATCGAGATTACTTGCACTTCGCATACGGCGGTTTGCTCGTACGCTACCACGTGTACATCCCGAACTCGCCGGTCTATTTTTCGGCGGGAGCCGTGGTGGGCGGAGGCGTTGTCGGACTAACCGGCACTTGGGACGGTGATCTGCACCGCGACAACACGGATGGTTTCTTCATATTCGAACCCATGCTCGGCGTGCACGTGAACTTCACGCGCTGGATGCGAATGGGCGTTGACGCCGGTTATCGACTAACCTCCGGAGTTGGCAAGTTCGGTTTTACGGAGTCGGATTTCAACGGTATTAGCCTCGGCGGAAACATCGGATTTGGCTGGTTTTAATTGCCGGGGCGCCGATAACGGAGTAATTCGGCAGTGACTTGCAGTGTGCGTCGGAGCTAAGGGTCCGAGCCAGATAGCTTCGAGGTGTCAACTTCCGAACGCAAGATTTCATAGAGCCGCCCGGCATCGACAAATTCGAGATCCACGGATCCGAAAGCGACTCCATCCCCGACTCGAAGCGGCGTTGGTGTCTTGGCGTTGACCCTTCGACCGTTCACGAACGTTGCGTTGGTAGCGGCATTGTCGGTTAACGCGTAGGAACCCGGCCCCTGTCGGACAATATGGGCGTGGACTTTGGAGATCGAGGGCAAGCGTATCACGATGTCGCAATTTGTGGCACGACCGACGGAGATCCGCTCCGGATAGGGATTCCCTTCGCGCTTCTTCACCCGCACAATTCGCCATTCCGTCGCGTACGGATCGACCTCGAGTTTGGTTAGCTTAGTTTCATAGTCTATTTTCGCGGGTGTCGCGAACGGCATGGCCCGCGTAAGCGGGCGCTTGAGCAGAAATACTACATCGAATTGCGCAACGAATTCGACGACGCTTGTTGACCCTGCAAGCGTCAAATAACTCTCAATTCCCTCCATTGCCAAGCCCATCCCACAGGTTACGTTAATTGGGGAGTCAGCGACCCGCCCAGTTGCCATTGAGTGAACCGAAAAACAATGACTAGACGAAACCATGCGTAGCACTTCGCCATCGTTGTCATCAATCGCCGAACATAATAACCCAAGTCCCTTCGGCCGACCGACGCGATACTTTTCTGTCACGGCATAACCGGTCACCGTTAAAAGCGCACCTGTGCAGAATCAGGGTCACTGCGGCAGATGACCGACCCTCTGCGCGGCAACTACTGTGCAGTCGTTCTGTAGGTGGTTCTACGTATTTTGCCATAGAGCAAACCTGCGCATACCGGCAAGCAATCCAGTACCGAAGTAGCATCTTAGGCTTTACCACAGGCAGACAACACACGAGAACCACGTCAAAAGGCAAGTAGTCTCGGTAGGATGCAGTGGGGAGTATTACGGTGCCCCGTTAGGGCCGTAATCGTGAGAGTGGATACGATCCGGTTCGAATGGGAGAGGCCCGTGTTGAGCGTCGACCCGATGGCGAAGCTCGTCGAGCTGGGCGTCGCTATGGAACCCAAGGTGGGCTAGTGCAAGCGATGTTGCGAGCAAGCAATGTCTCCTCCGGTTCGGTGCAATTGCCGAAATACCAGATCTTGATGGAACTGGGAAAAGGCGGCATGGGCCAGGTGCATCTTGCCATGTCCCGCGGCCCACGTGGCTTCGTGAAACTCGTCGTACTCAAATCACTGAAGGCCGAACTTCGTGGTGACGAAGCCACCTCCAGACTATTTCATCAGGAGGCTCGGATCTCAGCGCGTCTGGCACATCCGAATCTGGTTCAGACCTATGAGATCATCGAGGAGGACGGCGCTCCGACGATGGTACTTGAATACGTCGAAGGCCAAACATTGGCTACAATTTTGGAAGAACCTGCTCAGAACCTAAGTCGTGAACTTCATCTGGCAGTGTTGACCAAAGTACTTTCCGGGCTACACGCGGCCCACGAATTGCACGACTTCGATGGAATCCCGTTGAGTTTAGTTCATCGGGATATTTCGCCGCAAAACGTCATGCTGCAATACGATGGGCAGGTGAAAGTCCTGGACTTTGGCATTGCCAAGGCAGCTCGCTCGAACATAGCCACGGAGACGGGCATACTCAAAGGCAAGATTCGCTATATGGCGCCGGAGCAGCTGCCCGGTGACGCCCAAGATCGGCGCGTTGACGTATTCGCCGTCGGGGTCATGATGTGGGAGGCACTTGCTGGCGCTAGATTTTGGGGAGACCTCGATGATGGCAAAATCATGCGGGGCTTACTCAACGAGCAAATACCGCGACTGCCGCACGTAGAGTCAATTCCCAAAGAACTCGTGGAGATTTGCTACCGCGCCATCGAAGTCAATCCCGATCGCCGCTATGCGACGGCGTTGGACTTTCTGCGCGATCTGGAGGGTTACCTGCAACGTCAAGGCATGCTTTGTTCTCCGGAACAGCTTGGGGCCTATTTGGTCGAGCACTTCGAAGCCGACCGCCAGTACAAACAGCAGGTCATCAATGCGCATATCGAGGCCGTTGAATTGTCACAGCATCCGCCGCCACCTGATCGTTCCGTGGAAAAAACGGCGGTCGTCGGCAATGTTGCGCGTTTTCAGGCCAAGCGCGCGAGCCAGGAACAGCGGAGGCTTCTTGGATATCGGGGCTGGAAATGGACCCTATCAATCGTGAGTGTAGCGGGGGCTATCGGGTTGGCTTGGTGGTGGTTCAGACTTCATCCAACTCAGTCGATAGTGCCCGAACCGACGACAGACCGCCGGCCCGCCGAAGCGGTGGCGCTGCATTGTAACGGTAACGCAAAATCCTGCGGGGGCCGCTGTGTCACGTTGGACCGGCCGGAGTTTGGATGCGGCACCGGCGGCTGCCAACTCTGCGATATCTCGAATGCGACGCCACGCTGCAACCAACACAACGAGTGTGACATTGCAGTGTGTTATCAGGCCTTCGATGATTGCGACGGCAATCGGCAAAATGGTTGCGAGACTAACACGCGAATCGATCCTGACAACTGCGGCGGCTGCGGACATCGCTGTCCCGATCTTCCGCACGCTCAGCGTGGATGCGGCGATGCCTGCACAATTTGGCGATGTCAATCCGGCTATCGCGACTGCAATGGCGTCGTTTCAGACGGCTGCGAAGTTGCTGTCCTGAAGGATCGCCGCAACTGCGGACATTGCGGGGTAACTTGTCCACAGAGTTCCACGTGCCGCCAAGGGAAGTGCGAGCCATGAAACGGGCCATCCTAGCTAGCGTATTGCTCGTGTTGGGCGCCTGCCCCCTTCAGCTGTTGGGTTGCAATCAGTCAGCTGCGCAGGACGCCAGCATATCGAATCAGCCAAGCCTTTCGCAACAAATCCCAGCTTCCGGTCAGAGCTCGGAAAGTAGCGTGATCGAACTGTTTAGCTGGTGGGCTCGGGTCGGGGAGTCCGATGCACTCGGCGCGCTCATGCACGAGCATCAGAAGCGTTTTCCGAATGACAGTATGATCAATGCCACTGCCGAGCTCTCTGGCCTCGCTCGCAAGACGCTGCGCGAGCGACTCCTGCGCGGGGAGCCACCGGACAGTTTTCAAGCCAACATTGGGTACGACATGATGCAGTGGGTCATTGTAAACGGTCTGGACGCTAGGGAATCCCGCCTTTTGCCGCTGGATGGTGAGCTCGTCAATATTTCGGAGGTTCGCAAAGCCGTCCCCAAGACGCTAATCGACCTTCTTAGCTATGATGGACACCTTTACGGTGTGCCTTCGAATGTTCATCGCATCAATTCAATCTTCTACAATAAGCGAGTTTTTCGCGACCATGGCCTGAAAGTACCCAGTCGCATCGAAGATCTGAAGGTGCTAGGCGAACGGCTACAGCGCGATCGGATCCCGCTGTTTGCCCTTGGAAGTCGCGAGCCTTGGACGCTTGCTCTATTTACCTTCGAGAATCTACTCGTCAGCCGCGAGGGGCCGCAATTTTATGAGGATTTCTTTCATGGCAAAATGCAGGCAGATGACCCACGGGTCGTCGCGACCTTGAGAAATGCCCTCGAGTTGCTTGACTTTGCTAACCCGGATCATGCGCGCCTGTCTTGGCTCCAAGCGCTGGAGTTGGTCATGCGCGGTCAAGCCGCAATGACTGTCATGGGCGATTGGGCGAGGGTATCGCTAAACGCTCACGGTATGAAGTTGGACGAAGACTATGGCGAGCTCGCGTTTCCAGGCACGGAAGACGTCTTCGTTTTTACTTCTGACGCATTCTCGCTGCCGCGCAACAGCAAGAACTTGGCGGGAGCAAAGCGCCTTTTGTCCACCATGGCCTCACGTGAGGGCCAGAAGGCCATGAACGACGCGAAGGTGGCGCTTAGTGCGCGTCTAGATGTGGTACCCAGTCAGGAGCCAATCCTTAAACAAAAGCATCGGCTGATGACCAGAGGCCCGCTAACTCTCGCATTTTCCGGGCTGGTTCCTGCCCAATTTGCTGAAGATATGGGGCAAGCCCTAGCCGAGATGGTCGCAGAGAAAGATCCCGAGCCCGTCGTGCTGAGCCTGCGGAGTCGATACGCCCTGCTACGCTGAGCAACCGTTTTGATGTCGTGACGGCACGGAATCGATGCGTCGAATCCAAGTGCGTTTCCGCGGCGTCATGCCACCAGAAGGCGAACCCTGGGCGGTAACACGGGCGGTGGGGGATTCGCGGACGAGATATATTGTTTAGAGTTCGACTCTGACCAGAGCGAATTTATTGTTCAGGGTCTTGTCCGTTAGCACGTCGAACTGCTTCATTTTCCCGATCTCGCTCTTTAGCGAACTGATTCGCGTGTGCTCCGTCGTAACGAATATGACTGGATGCTTCGACTTTCGTTGTTCATCGACCCAGGTCTTGAACTTTTCCCCCGAAGCAACGAATGTGATCAAGTGATTGCCAGTGTAGATGTTCTCGCCTTTCCAGTTCATCTGGTAGGCGACCAACCACTCTTCAGGGCTTTTGCGCCGCTTATAGTACTCAATCACGGTTTCGCGTTGACTCCAGTGCGGAGCAATCTTTACTAAGTAGCGGTCGAGTCCCCAGCCCGTCCATAGGCACGCCACGATCCCGAAGAACACCACCCCATGGATGCGGGCCTTTCCGCCGAACACAATCCCCAAAAGGCTGAGCACTGACGCCACCGTGAAGGCGACCATGACAGGCTCAAAATGAATAGTCTCGGGCCACGGGCGCGAGTAATTGTAGCAAACTAAGTGAATCAACCGCATCGGGCCAGTGACATCCCCTGGGATAGAAGTGAAAAGGTCCCGACCGACCAACAAAGTTGCCAGCAGCGCGCCGACTCCGAGCACACTCAACGTAAGGTCAATGCCCTGCGGCGGGTTCAGGCGCTTGGAGCTCGGTAGCATGCGATAGGTCCAACCCAGCAGCGCCAACGCTCCGATGCAGAGAACAATGCCCGGTTTGAAGTGGGAAGGCCTTGCTCCATTTGCAACTGGCACGAGCCAGGCAACCCCTATGAGCAGTGCCAGAGCTGCGATTAGCCCCCCCGCCGCGTAGATTATGGCTCTGTTGGTTTTGGGCCATTGTGTTCGCCAAAGAGCTTCGTGTAAGAGTGGTCCGGTAAGCAGGGCCAGTGGCGGCACCATGGGAATGATGTAGTGGTGGAATTTGGTCAGCGTGAGAGTAAACATTCCAAAGGCCACCAGGCACCAAAGGAACAGGAAAGTGGCTGTTGCGCGTCGCGGAGTTTCGGTCTTGCCGCGATAGAACATCCAATGCAAAACCCCCATTGCGCATAGACCCGACGAGGGAAAAAGGCCATATCCCAGCTGCCAGATATAGTAGCGAAAACTCACATCATCGCCGGAATTGGTATCATGCACGTGCACGAAGGCGCGCTTGTACATGTCGTGGACCAACAATCGGTCCAGGAACGGGGAACCGTGCCGCACGGTTTCTTGAAGGAACCAGGGTACCGTAATGACTATGAATATCAGCAATGCGCTCGGCAACTCCAAGCGCTTTACGAGGTCCCAGCGGCTCGTCACTAATACCCAGGCCCCTACGGAGCCCACCGCAATGAGCACTCCGGGGAGCTCCTTGGCCAGCGCGCTGAGCGCGATGAGCATCCATGCCGCGAGAAAGTAGAGCCGCTGATTGCGTCGTTCGCGTCGATTGATGTACAGCACGAAAAGCAATAACGCGCCCCACAAGACTGCAGAAAGTAGCGGCTGCGGGTGGAGATTGACCGGGGCAGCAAGGTGACAAGCTTCATTGCCCGGCAGTCCGCAATTGCCCCCACCCGAACCTGCGTAGAAGTCGTCCCAATGCCAATTGAATCCATAGGGAATATGCCGAGTAATTAGCGTAATATTTCTCGATATCAGGTACAGTATTTGCGGAAGGGTGCAAAGCAGCAGCATTGCAAACACCAGCCCCGCTCCCGACACGTAAATATCGCGCTCTCGCACTCTAACACGATAGTGCTGTACTTCCTGTTGCGGGTCGGCTCCAAATCCCAGCAGAAACAACCCCATTGCCGCAGCCAGTGGTGCCACGTAGGGCAAATCCGTCATCGTCTGGTGGACGATCAAGAACCAAAATGGAGTTGTCAGCCAAACGACACTTCCTAAGAATGCTGCGCGGCGTCCCCAGCCGACTTTGACCCCGGCATACAACAGAATGTGCGCCCCGAGTGCCATGGCCACCATTGGCAAGCGAGCCGCCCATTCGGGCTGGGGCCATAGACCGTGCGCCACCGCGCCCACAAATCCATCGGGATGATAGTTCACTCCAAGGTTGGCGAATGCCAAAGCCTGGATCCAAAAATTGAGTATTGGCTTCGAGTTGAACCAGCCATCCTGTGCCCACCAAAGGCTCATCCAATCGTCGCGCGCGAGAATTTCCCTGGATACCTCGCCGTAGTGCGTCTCCCAGGGGTCAATCAGGCCAAAGTTGCCGAGGAACGGAACATACAGCACGACCGCCAGTATCAAGAGCCACAGACTCGGGTGCGACAGGAGTGACGCCGAGGAATGGTTGGAGAACCATCGCGGGAGCGTTCCCCGCTGATCGCGAGGAAACACGCCGAGACAATCCACCAAGCCGTAGGTCGATATTATTGCAACGAGCAGCGTTGTTGTAACGAGTATCCCGGCAAGCAGACCATGTCCCGGTAGGACCCCGCGCGATGCGGCAATCGTTGACGCGATGAGCGACAGCAGCGACAAGATAAGCGCCAAAAACCAGCGATTCGCTCTTGGACTAGCGTCAACGATTCGAACATCGCCGGTTGCGGGTGGGCTGAAAATCCCCAGACGGTCCAGGGCTCCCCAGACACAGACCAACATGAGCAACACCCCGAGTGGAACTCCGAAGCTCCAGCGTCGGTCAACCATCATGAGTAGCGCGGTACCGAGACCGCCAAAGACAAGCCAACCGGTACCCCGGTGCTGCTTCGGGTTGCTTTGAGGATTTTTTTTCAATGGCGCCGCTTCAGAATTGGCCACGCTCACTTCAACTCCTCGATCAAATCACGTGCGGCGTCAAGTTGTTGCAATTGCCTGACTACGGCCTGGAGTTGGTCCGTGACTTCCGTGACGACTTCGGGGGGAGCCTTTTCGATGAATTTCGGATTGTTGAGGCGCTGTTCGAGATTGAGCTTGTCTTTGAGGAGTTTCTTGCAGACTCGTTCGATTCTCTCGTGTTCCTTGGATGGGTCCACCACGCCTCGCAAAATGACGAAGACTTCCACTTCGCCCGCCACCGCCAAAACGGACCCCTTCGGGCGATCACCACCCGGTGGACAAACCTCGGGAGCGTCGGATGTTCGCACCAGAAACTGAATCAAGCCTGCCTGCTCAGCCAGAGTGTCCCTGAGGCTTTCGTCACCCGTACGCAATACCACAGGCACGGTGGCACTCGGATGCAGGTCATGCTCCGTCCTTACACTGCGTGCGACGCTGATGACATCCATGACCGCCTGCATCAACCGTTCGGCATCAGGATCGAGGAAACTCTCGCTGTCCCCGGGGTAGGGAGAAAGTGCGATTGAAACCGGGCGATCAAGGGGTCGAGGCACCCTCTGCCAGAGTTCCTCGGTTACGAACGGCATGAACGGGTGCAGCGCGCGCAGCGCCGTCTCGATGACGCGTGAAAGTGTCGCCAGGGTCTCCTGTCGATCGGCAGAATCGTCCCCATTGAATATCGGTTTGGTGGCTTCGATGTACCAGTCGCACAGTTCGTCCCAGAAGAAATGGTAAAGGGCACCGGATGCCTCATCGACGCGAAACTCATCGACTCCCTGGTTACATTCTCGAATAGCTCGCGACAGGCGCGCCAAGATCCAACGGTTGATCAAAAGCTTTGGAGATGTCTTCTGGGCTGAATCAACTTGAAAGTCACTCAAATGGTTGAGTGAAAATCGCACGGCGTTGTAAATCTTGTTGCAGAAGTTTCTGTAACCCTCAATTCGCTTCGGCGACAAGGCTATCCGGCGCGCCTGAGGAGAATAGCTGCAGAGTGTAAAGCGAATCGCGTCAGCCCCGAACGCCGGAAAGCCCGTTCCCATTTGCGCTGCGGAAGGGTAGGCCTTCTTGAATTTCGACAGCGCCTCGGCCATTGGGGCGCCAGGTAGCGCCTTAGCGACGACTTCTTCGAAGTTGCAGCCGTGAATCAAGTCCAAAGGGTCAATCGTGTTCCCTTTGACTTTGCTCATCTTCTCGCCAGTCTCGTCCACGACCATGCCGTGCAGCAGAATTCGCTTGAAGGGGGGCCTTCCCATGAAATGGATACCCATCATCATCATGCGAGCGACCCAGAAAAATAGAATATCGTAGCCGGTCTCCAGATCGCTCGCCGGGTAGAAGCGCGACAATTCGAGTGTCTTTTCAGGCCAGCCCAGGGTGGAAAACGGCCAAAGCCCGCTCGAGAACCAAGTATCGAGCACGTCTTCGTCTTGATGCAGCGATGTACAGCCGCACTGAGAACAGGCCGCGGGCGCGCCATCCCGGCTCACGTGAATAGTCCCACACTTGTCGCAATAAAATGCTGGGATCTGATGGCCCCACCAGAGCTGCCTCGAGATGCACCAATCCTGAATATTGTTCAGCCAATGCTCGTAGGTCTTGATCCAATCCGCAGGAAGAATCTGAGTTTGACCACTGTGCACCGCTTCCAGAGCGGGCTCCGCCAATGGCGCCATTTTGACGAACCATTGGGTCGAGATCATAGGTTCGACAATCGTACCGCTGCGCTGCGAACGCGGCAAAGTCATCAAGTGTGGTTTGCTACCTCGTTCGAGGTTGAGTTCCATCAGGCGAGCCTTGACCTTCTTCCGAGCCTCGAATCGGTCGAGGCCCGCGAACTCGCCGCAAACCTCGTTCATCTTGCCGTCCAGGGTAAAGATGTTGATCTCTTCGAGGTTGTGCCGTTTGCCGGTTGCAAAATCGTTGAAATCATGAGCCGGCGTCACCTTGACGGCACCAGTGCCAAAAGTGCGATCCACCAAAATAGCATCCGTAATTATCGGGATCTGTCGGTCCAGAAATGGGTGCTGGACTTTCTTGTTGTGCAGGTGCGTGTAACGCGGGTCTTCTGGGTGCACGGCGACCGCCGTATCACCCAGCATTGTCTCCGGGCGCGTCGTCGCAACGACTAACTCCGTTGCCCCGCGCGCAGGGTCGGCGTCCACCACCGGGTACGCGAACTCGTAAAGCTCGCCCTGTACATTTTCGTCACTTTCGACTTCGAGGTCGCTCAAGACCGTTTGCGAACCTACGTCCCAATTCACCAGGCGCGTCGCTCGATAAATGAGCCCCTCTTCGTACAATCGAACGAACGCCTCGCGAACCGCAATCGAAAGATCGGGGTCCATCGTGAACTTGGTGCGCGGCCAATCTGCCGAGCAACCGAGGACGCGCATTTGCTCGGCAATGCGACCGCCACTCTGTTCCTTCCATTTCCATACTCTTTGAGTAAAGGCTGCCCGCCCCAGGTCATGTCTTGACAGGCCCTCTCGCTTCAGCTGCCTCTCGACGACGGTCTGCGTTGCAATTCCCGCGTGGTCGATTCCAGGCTGCCAGAGCGTATTGATGCCTTGCATGCGGGCGCGACGAATTAATACGTCTTGAATCGTTCCGAACAGGGCGTGGCCCATGTGAAGCGAACCCGTGACGTTCGGCGGCGGCATCGGAATTACGTACGTGGGTCGATTGTCACCGGGTGCAAGACTTGCCTGAAAGACGCCGTGATCGATCCAGAACTGGTACCAACGAGGTTCGACATCGACGGGTTCGTAAGCTTTGGGAAGCTCGTGCATCGTGGGCGGACCGTAGCACTAGCCTCCGACACGACACGAAATCACGATGTCGTGTTCGATCCGCAATTTCAGCGTATCAACGGGTCAAATGGTCCAACGCGTGCAGCTCCGCCCGACAGATTCGCGACGAATTCGCGCGCGAGCCACCGGTCATTCGGCCGTTAGACGCTGTATCTCTTCGCGAATCATCGCCTCAGCGAGGACAGGCACGACTTCCCAAACAACCTGCTCGACGACATCCTTGGAGATCGCGAGAACACCCGCAACTTGCTCACGAGTCAAACCTAGCTCGTGCAATTTCGACTCGAGGTTCGCCGAGCCGATGTTTGCGGCTACAACCGCCGCGGGAGCAGGCGCTGGCGCTTGAGCCGCGGCAGAAGGTGGACTCGGGGCTCGCGCCGGCGGAGCTGATGCCTTCGGCGCCGCAGCGGGCGCCGCGGAACCGAAACTCATTGTGGTGTGCTGGCGTGATGCCGGAGCGGCAACGGCCGGCGCAACCGCAGGCGTGCCTATTGGTCGTGCCGCTGGAGCGGGGGCTGGAGCCGGACGAGCCGCTGCATCGCCGAGCCGCTGCAAGAGCCCAGCGACCTTATCTATCAGAGCCTGTGTATCAAACGGCTTGTCGATAAAGTCATCCGCGCCGGCAGCCGACCCACGAGTGCGGTCGTAGGGATGCTGCTTACTGCTTAGAATGATCACGCCAACGCCGGGGGCCTCGGCCTTGATTCTTTGGCAGATTTCATATCCGTTGGAATCACCAAGGATAGCATCCAAGAGCACGATGGCAGGGCGTTCCGATCGCAATTTGGCAAGCGCGTCGCTTGCACTTTCCGAAAGGACAGTGCGGTAGTTCTCGCCCGCAAAGGTGATTTCGAGCACCTTGCGCATGGTCTTACTGTCGTCAATGGCGAGCAGGGTTGCGGTCACAGAGCCTCCGGGGAGATGGGATCGAACAGCGGGATCATCCGACTTTACGATCAAAAGTGTCAAGGATTTCGCGGATTCCGTTTTTGGAATACCGGCACGTGGTTTTCACTTGGGCTCCATTAGGACGCTAACTCAGGATGAACCAGCGAACGTTTGGAGTTACTTCCAGATGGAAGTGATTAGCATGGTGGACGTCGAAATTTGGCGTCAAAATGCTCTGAAAGACTCGCATCTCGGCCGACGAGCAGATGATGCTGCGAAGCTCTCTCGCCTCGGGCGTGTTCGGGGCCGGAGGTGGCGAATCAGGCCCACAGACCGGAGCATCGAGTCGCCCGTGAAAATCACGCTCGACGACCAGTTCTTCGCCGGAGCGCAACCGAAATACGTGGACATCGAGGGCGAGCGCTCCGGAATGTCGCTTGCCGTCGATGCCGTCCGCGACGGCCTTGTGCGAAGGACGAAAGCCCGACGAAAAAATAACTTCGCTGACGCCATGAGCTTCTAACACCGGGGTCCATTCGTCTAGCGCCACGACTAGTCGGCAGTCGAGAATTTCGTACGGCGTGCGCTCCGAACCCGATGAACCGGTACTAAAACGAATTGTACCGATTGGACCCTTCAAGCGGATCGGAGTTCTGACCCCCGGAGTTTCGTCCTCGAGCTTATAGGCTATTTGGCGGCGTGCCAGCTCCGATAGGCATGTTTTACGATCGAGCTGCGCGATTTTGTATGCGGTTGTCGATGTCACGTCGCTCGGAAAACTCGCGCGATTGCGGCCAGATTTATAGGTTGTTGCACCCGCGGTTAGCGCGACGGCAATACAGAAAAGAAAGACTGAAACATTTCTCATCTGGGACTAGTTCTCCGAGGGCGACCCGCGTAGTCTAGTCCAGACATCGCAGCCGATTCCAATTTCCGGGTAATGGCGCGATTCGACTGAAAAAAAGCGACGGGATTCCGACGTTTGGTTGTGTTGGCGTTTGGTGCCCCGGCCCCAAACGCAGCCCTCTGAAAAAGTTGGCTCGCGAGTGGCAGCGTCCTTACCGTCAGCGAATCGCTCATGGTATGTTTGCGAGGTGGCTGAACCACTAACGCGCCGAGCGCGGGAAGTACTCTACGCACTCCTTAATGAATTCATTGCCAAGGGCGAGCCGGTAGGGAGTCGCACTCTAGTCAAAAAGTATCGGTTCGATCTCTCACCGGCCACGATTCGGAATGTTCTGGCAGACCTCGAAGATATGGGTTTTTTGGTACAACCCCATACGTCAGCGGGGCGCGTGCCCACGGAAAAGGCATTTCGACTCTTTATCGATGCGTTGATGAAAACGCGCCAACTTTCGGCCCCTGACGCGGCCAAAATTGCCGATTGGCTCCAGCATGAGTCGGGTGGCGACGACTTGCTGCGTTCGACGGGGCGGTTGCTTTCGGAGTTGACCGGGTCCCCCGCACTGGTTGCCAGGCGGCGCGCCGAGTCACGACCTCTGCTCAAGATTCGATTCATTCTGACTCGTCCGGATGAATTGCTCAGCGTGGTCGTGTTTCGTGATGGTACCGTCGAGAATCGGTTCATTCATCTCGATTTACCGCTAAAAGAAGGAGAACTCGATCGAGTTCATCAATTGCTCGAAGAGGTTTCAGACGGCCTCACTCTGACGGAATTGCGAGACCATTTCGTGAGAGCCCACGACGCGAGTCGCGATGAAACTCAACCCCTCAATGATCGCGGTCTATCACTGGTCAGCGCCGCGTTGGATCAGACTTCGCGCGCCTCCGAATTGTTCGTGGAAGGGCAAGCAAGATTGCTGGACCAAGCGGGCTGGTCACAGGGCGAACAGCTAAAGGAACTCATGCACGCCCTCGAGGATCGCGAGCGGTTGGTGAATCTACTCGACAGAACCCTGGAATCAAGAAACGTTCAGGTATTCCTCGGCGAAGATGTCGGTGGCACGAACGATGCGCCCATGAGCCTCGTGGCAGCGCCGTATCGAAGTCAAAATGGCGAGCCGGGTGGAGCGATTGGCGTAATTGGACCCACGCGAATGGACTATTCGGTCGTAGTTCCCTTGGTCGGAGCAACAGCTGATGCTGTCGCGGCTGCGTTGGCGCGAGCCGAACACCGATCTCAGGGCACCCAAGCGAGTGCGAGCACGGTTGCTAATGAGTCGGTGCCGGGGGTTGACCCTGCGACAGCCACCGAGCTGGGTACGAGCCGCAAAAATAGGGGCTAAGGCGGCTGAATCTATCCGGCGATTTTGCGGCGCGGGCCTCGCGTACTTTAATGGTAGCCTGGGTTGCCATGGCTGAACTCGAGAGCGCCCGCACGGACAGGAACTCCCTTGACATTGCCCTAGAGCAAACGCTGTTGGGCGAGAGGGAGCAGCCCTTGCGCTGGATTGCGGCGGTACTCGAGCAGGACCCCGAACGCGTCATGGCGTACTATTTGGCGGGCTATCTGCTTCGGGAGGCAGGACACGTGGACGCGGCTTGCCAAGCGCTCCGGGTCGCAATTCACTTTGGATTATACGAGGGGTCGCTTTCACGCGCTGCGGCCGCCGTGTGTGAATTGAAGAAAATGGGGCAAAATGTGGAGCCGGAAATCAGGCAAATTGCCGACACATTTTCCGTAGATTCGCCGTTTCTGCTCGAACATGGTGCGGCCCCGCCTGCCCTCGTCCGCGGTCGGCTCAGCATAAACCCGGCGCCCATGAGTTCGAGCGAGGCTGAACTCGTTGAACATATCAAGAGTGTCGTAGCCGAAGCGGCCGCGCAATTGGAGCAGAGTGAAACTTCCGAACCAATCAAGGTACAGAGGCAAGCCTTGTTTTCGACTCTGGACGCCGCGGGCCTTCGCGCCTTACTCGGTATGCTCGAGTTGCGAATTGCCCGTGCGGGCGAAACCATCGTGGTCCAGAACGAACCCGGTGAAGAGGCTTACGTCATAGCCCGTGGCGAGGTGGAGGTCTCGAAAAAGACCGATGATGGCTCGTTCGTGGCGCTGGCTCGCTTGGGCAGCGGCTCACTTTTCGGCGAAATGGCCCTTCTGTCTCAAACACCGCGAGCAGCCCAGGTCGTCGCCAGCCGCCCCTGTCTGCTGCTGGTGCTTCGAAAGGAATCGCTCGACGCCTTAGTAGCCGAGGAACAGCAGCTCGGCGTGGCAATTGCGACGTATTGCCGGAGGCGAATGATCGACAATTTGATCAGGACCAGCGCCGTCCTAAAGAGCGTAAATGTCCGGGAACGGCCGGCTCTCGTTCAGCGATTCGTCACCTGTGCTTACGAGGCCGGGGAGCGGATCATCGTGCAAGGCGAAGAACCGGAAGGCCTGCACCTAATCGCATCGGGCAGCGTCGTTGTCGTACATCGTGAGAATGACGAACGCACCGTGATTGCGACGTTAGGTGTCGGTGAGGTGGTTGGCGAGATGTCTCTGGTATTGCGCCGGCCATCGGGGGCGGACGTAGTGGCTACGGTACCGACGGTAACGCTTCACCTCACCAGTGAGCAGTTTCTCGAAATAGTTCGGGCCTACCCGGGCGTGTTGTCGCATCTGTACGAACTTGCTGTAACGCGAGACACGGAAACGCGAACCGTGCTCGTCAGCGAAGCCCAAAATGCCGACGACTGCATACTTCTGTAGGTCAGCAATTGGTGTCGTTTCTTGCGCTTGCAGCATTGAACACACCCAAATGCGAACGCGGTCCACTGGCCGGCTCTGGCCACTGATGCGGCCGCGGTATTTGAAGAGATAGTATTCCGACTCCCGGAGTACTTACGAGCTTGCGCGGGCCGGCAAGCCCGGCTAGTCACCGGGGTCATGAACCTTGTTCGCCCGATTCGATTTCGCCTATTGACAGCTTCAGTCCTATTGATGGCGAGTTTCGCCTATACGGCTAAGGCCGAAACGAAGATCGCCGTTGTCGACACTCAGCGCGCCATCATGGAAACCGAAGAGGGTCTGCGTGCCCAGGCCACGTTGAAGAAGCTTTTCGATAGTCGTCAGCGCGAGCTCGACAAGAAGCAAGAGCAACTCCAAAAGGAACGCGAAGACATCGAGAAACAGCAGGGGATCCTAAGCAAGGAAGCTCTAGCCAAGCGCCTAGAGACTTGGCAAAGGGATATGTCGCAGTTGCAGGCTACCTTTCTCGAGTACAATAAAGAGCTGCAAAAGAAGCAGGGCGAACTTACGCAGCCGATCTATCAGCGAACGATGTCGCAAATCCGACGCCTAGCCACCAACGAAGGGCTAGATTCTGGTCGTGGACAGGCAAGCGGCCCCCTATGTACGCGGCGATCTGGACCTCACTGACAAGATCATACAGATGGTCAATAGCGGTGGTGGCGGTGAGGGTGATTCGAGTAAATCAGGCAAATCATCCGACTCGAAGAAGGCACCTAAGGAACTACCGAAGGCGCCCGCACCCGCCAAACCATGAGTCGTAGGGGCGATCGAGCGGAGCGTGTGCCGGTCCGGCTCGAGATCTCGCGAATTGTAGAGATCCTTCCCAATCGCCGTCCCCATCTACTCGATCTCGTGACCGACGTAATCGCGGGCGAGTCTATCCAAGGTCGAAAGATGGTGACCTCAGGAGAGTTTTGGTTCCCAAAGCACTTCACACATACGCCCGCGATGCCGGGAGTACTGATCATTGAAGCGCTTACCCAACTGGTTAGCGTTTTGGCCTACGTTTCAGAACCTTTCGATCCTTCTCGCTCGCAGCTCTATTTACTGGGTATCGACAAGGCCAAGTTTCGGCATCGTGTAATACCCGGTGATCAGCTCGATCTCTTTGCACAAGTCTCCCAGCATCGTTCCAATACATGGAAGTTCACGGCCGAAGCAACGGTACACGATACAATGTGCGCGCAAGCGGATCTATTGGCGTCCGTAGTCGATTGGGACGATTGAAGCGAAATCAGCTATCAGCGCCCCGGCCACCGCCACCCGTTGGGCGAGTGCTGTTCGACTAGAAGCTTCTCGACCGAGGAATGTAGCGCACAGTATCCCGAGGCAACCTTCTCGACCGAGCTCAGGTATGCAACGCGCAGTATCCCTCTTAGAATTTCACGTCCCGAACCAAGAAAGGCCTTTCGGATTTCAGTTGCCGGGGTCGGGGCCCCGGCAACCAACGCGAAAAACCCAGCCAGGATCTCCTTAGCAGGTCGTCTTGACCTTCCAACGTTTCGACAATGCTCCGGCACGATCAAAAATAAAATTACTTACTGCCAAACAGGTCGTCGAAGACTCTCTCGAATTCGTCTTCCTCTCCAACTGGGCGACGAGTAGACGAAACAGTTTCGCTCTGAGCTTGTTCGAGCATCATTAGCCGCTCCCGAATGTCGCGGTAGCCGGGATCTTTTCGAGCAATCTTCTTTAGGTAGTAGGCAGCCTCCGGGTAGGCGCCCTTCATTTCATTGACGATACCAAGATCGTAGTAAAGATTCATTTCCTGATCGACGGTCTTGCGCGCGGCTTCAAGGCCTCTGATATAGGCCTTCTCCGCATCGTCGAGTGCATTTTGCTCCAAATGCACAAGACCAATCATTGCATAGCACATACACTCTCTTGCCGGATCGCGCGCCGCAATTTCAAGTTCCTTGATGGCGTCAGAGATAAGCCCCATTTCCTTGTATGCAACACCCAAGTCGTAGTGCGTGGCACTATCGCTCTCTTCTACCTGCGCGCGGACGCCTTCCTTGAATTTCGCAAACACTTGATCGATATCAACATCCGCGCCCGCGGACTTTAATTGAGGTGATGCCACCTCGAGGCTTTCTAAGGCACTCAAAGTAGCCGAGAACTCGTCGTCATCTTCCGGTGGGTATTGCGAGGGAATCACATGCGATTGCTCCGCGCCATCCTGGCCGGGTACGACACCCGCCGACGCTTGCAACACCTCGCGCAATTTCTCTAAAAGCAGCGGGTGATTCGGAGTGCGAGCGAGTTGATCCTCAAGGATGCCTCGCGCATCATCGTACAATCCCCGGGCTGCAAAGAATTCGGCTTCGTCGAGGACCTCCTCCAAACCAAAGCCGGCGTCGCTGGATTGGTTTGACTCCAGATTCTCAGGGCCGATTACTTCACCGGGCACCGTGTCATCGAATTGCTCATCAATTGCAAAGCTTGGCAGATCGGAACGATAGACCGGCTCCCTGAGATCGCCAAATGGGTCGTCAACCTCATCGAGTTGCGGAGAACTCTGAAATTCACCGGGCTCTACGTCGCGCTCGTCTTCATCATTGAAGCGGGGCAAAGGTTCTCGCGATGGAACCATTGATCGACGCTGCGCCGCTGCAGCGGGTGGGTGACCATAAATACTCGTGTACAGGCGAATCGCCTCGAGATTCTGTGGTTCCTCGGCAAGTACTTCGGATAAAAATGGGACCGCTTCCGTCAAGTACCCCGAATCAGCAAGCAACGTTGCAATTTGCAATGACTCGGCGCGCATCGCCGCGTAATCGCCAATCTCGACCAACATTTCGCGCAGCTTGTAGCGGACGGTCAAGTTGGCTGGATCGAGTTCAAGCGCAAAACGGAGCGGATCAATTGCCTTATGATGCAACTTCAAGCGACTGAACGACTCGGCGTCAGAAAGTGCCTTCTCGGCGTATGTCGCTGGGTCGAAGTCTGCGTGATCAACGACGTCGTAATCCAAATCGACCGGCGCAGCGCTGTTCAGTTGTCGGCGCTCTTCGGCCTCGTCCAACAAGTCGTCATCGCGCAGCTCGACTACTCCGTCGTCACTCTGCAATGACGGCGGGGTCGGCGTTTGCGGTTGCTGCAAAAGCAACCGCATGGCTCGCACCTGGTCGTCCCCAGGCGCGACTTGTGCGAGGTAGTCCACCAGTTGCAGAAATAGCCCTTGATCCCCCTTTTCACGGGCAATCAGGGCCATTTGCTTATAGACTTCGACGGCTTTTTCCGGTTGCTCAATGAGCGTAAAAGCCTGAGCGAGCATCCCGAGGACAGTGAGGTCTTTGGGATCCGCTTGAAAGCTAATCTGTAATTTTGACAGGGCCTGCAAACCATCGGCTCGATTAGCCCTACGCAGTAGGATTTCCCGCAGCTACTCGCGCTAGGTTAGGTTCGTTGGCAAAATGCAACGCTCGATCGATGACTCTGAGCGCGTCGTCATCCCGCCCTGCTTTTTGCAGAAGCTCGACCGCCGCGGAGAATGACTGTTGCCCTGATTCTATGTCTTCAATCTGACAATACGCTTCCGCTAACCTGACGTACGAAAGCGGATTGGTCGGATCCAGATTGACCATCTCGCGGAATGTGTCGATGGCTTCCCGACGTTTCCCGGCCCGCAGCAAGCGCGAAGCGACCTCGTCGAATGCTTGAATTGCATCACTCTTGAGGCCTAATTGCGTATAAATTCGAGCCAGGCGCGGAACGATATGCGCAAACCTGTCAGCAAGTTCCGGCGAGCGTTTCTGAATGTGCTCGCGTATCTGCTTGTATACGGCAAGCGCCTTTACTGCGAAGCCCTGCGCCTCGTAAACCTGCGCCACCTTGTCGTACGTCTGCATAGCGTCAGCAGAAAGTTGCATTCGTACTTGCAAGTCGCCGAGCTTGAGAAGCGTGCGGGCGTCATTCGGATCGTCCTGAACGAGCTTTTGATACTCTTCGAGTGCGCGATCGAATCGCCGCTTTTCGATCAACTTTTGCGCGGACTGCAGGATTTTTTCGCGATCAAGGGCCACGGTAAATTTCGTTCGGCACGCACAGTACTCGAATTGGGCCTGGGCGCACCCGTCATCATCTCAAAACAGGATGAATTGGGCCAAAGCCAGCCTTAGACAAGCTGCTCGTCACGGACCTTCTCAATGATACACCCTAATGATGCTTCTCGTAGTTTTCAGCGCGATTTTCCCACTGACGCCTGGGCCGCAGTGGTCACACGCAAACACAATGTCCTACCGTGTGGTATCAAAATGGTTTGACAACCCCAAGTACCGCAGCGCCACCCGCAAAAACGAGCAAGAGAACGACGGCGACCACTGGAACGGGGGCCACCCTACGGCCTGTCGCAGTGCGACGGGCGGCAATTCCGATCCAATGGTGAAGTGCAATGACCCCGACGGCCAGAGTCAACTTTGCATGCATACTTGGGATCTTGAGGATTGACTTCGTGGGGTCCAGAATCAGACAAGCTATTCCGAGGATTAGTGACAGCAAAAATGCGGGCACAGCCAGGCAGCGGTACGGCCAGAGCGCGAGCCTACCTCGCTCGCTCGAGTTGCCCAGGAGGTTGGTGGAAAGTATCAGGCCAACCGTGGCAATCGATCCGATCCAAACCATGTTCGCGAATATGTGAACTGCAACCAGAACGGGATAAACATTCACTCGATGGCCATTGCATCCGGAGTGTTGCTACCGCAAGTGCTTCCTTGCCTGGCATTTTGACCGGCTTGCGAATTTTCGACCTTTAGCCCATGGTGTGGCCGATGTCGTCCGACAGCAATCACGAGGATCCAGCACCGTTTGCCCCTGGGGGGTCGTTCGGCCTGGATGTTAAAACCTATGAAATGTTACTGTCCGAAGCACTCAGCAGAGGCGGAAATTATGCTGATTTATTCTTCGAGTACCATATAGCGGCCAGCCTTTTGTATGAGGAAGGCATTACACGGTCGGCCTCGCGAGGCGTCTCCATGGGGCTCGGGGTCCGGGTGTGCCGAGGCGATGCCACTGGCTACGCACACACCGAGGATCTCAGCCCCGAATCGATGCGTCGCGCCGCGGTGACGGCTGCGAAGATCGCTGAAGCGGGGCCGACGCATGTCTCAGTGCCGTTAAAAACAATAGCAATTCCCAAGCGTTATGAGCTCGACAGGCCCTCGATAGTCGAGTCAGGGCTCGAGAAGCGGCAATTGCTCGAACGGGCCAGTAAGGCTGCCGTCGCTGCCGATCCACGAATCCGCAAGGTCGAAGTCCATTTCGCGGAGGAAATGCGGCACGTACTGATCGTAAACAGCGATGGGGTGTTGGCGACCGATCGAAGGCCACTGTTCCGATTTGGTGTGAGAGTCGTCGCGGAATCCGATGGGCGTCGAGAGTCGGGGCACAGCGGTGGAGGCGGTCGCGCCACATTGGGCTATTTTTCTGGCCGTTCACCCGAGTGGCATGCCCAGGAGGCCGTGCGCCAAGCATTGGTTATGTTGGATTCGCGCGGCGCGCCCGCGGGGCAGTTCGAAGTAGTGCTCGCGCCTGGCGACAGCGGCATATTGCTGCACGAAGCGGTCGGGCATGGCCTCGAGGCTGACTTCAATCGCAAAGAGACCAGTAATTATAGTGGCTGCATGGGCCAAGTGGTCGCCAGCCCATTGTGTACCGTCGTGGACGACGCCTCGTTGATTCAGGGCCGCGGTTCCATAAATGTAGACGATGAAGGCAATGTCCCGGGAAAGACGGTGCTAATCGAGAACGGGGTTCTGGTCGGGTACCTGCACGATCGGATTTCCGCCCGGCACTTTTCGGCAAATCCGAGCGGAAACGGACGCCGCGAGAGTTTTTCGAGTCATCCAATGCCGCGAATGACCAACACGCTTCTGCTGTCGGGGCAGGATGATCCCGAATCGATAATTCGAAGCGTAAAAAAGGGTGTTTATGCTAAGTCGTTTGGAGGCGGCCAGGTGGACATCTCAAACGGGGATTTTGTTTTCAGTCTCACTGAAAGCTACTTGATCGAGGACGGCCGATTAACGGCACCTCTGAAAGGTGTGAATCTTATCGGTAACGGTCCGGAAACATTGCGCGGCGTAACGATGCTCGGTAACGACGTGAAGGTTTCTGATGGCATTTGGACCTGTGGCAAAGATGGCCAAAGTGTACCGGTGGGTGTCGGTTGCCCCACGGTCAAGCTCTCACGGATAACAGTCGGTGGAACGCGGATCGATTGAAATACCTAAGAAGCGACCTAAGACCTTTGTCGGGGTCCTAGGCCATGTTCAACACATTGAGCGAGAGGATGGTGCTGCAGCCACGCTGCGACAGTTGGGCGCGCTAGTTCGAACCTTGGACTTGTGGGATGATCCAGTAAACCTCATTGAAGAGGGCGACGACGAACTGGATATAAGGCCAAGAGCGCTCATTTTTGAGGCTTTGGATCGACCGGATCTAGCCATCGCGGCGCTTCGATCAATTCGTCGAGAACCTTTCTTCGACAATGTTGGTGCCATGATCACGGTCAGTGTTGGGCAAATTGCACGCATTGAACCCTGGAGTGGCTTCGATGATTTCTGCCTGCATCCCTATGTCCCAGAGGAGCTCTATGCTCGAATTCGAGCACTTGAATGGCGTCGCAGTGAATTTGCGACTGAAGAGCGCCAAAAGATCGGGGGAATCGTAATCGACAAGGCCGGCCATGAAGTCGTAGTTGACGGCAGGCCCGCCCAATTGACCGCCAAGGAGTTCGCTCTGCTTTCGTATCTCTGCGAAAGGCGAGGCAAAGTCCTGTCGCGGGAGCATCTGTTGGCGAGAGTTTGGGGCAGCCGTTATGAAGGCGGGCCGCGTACGGTCGACATTCACGTGCGCCGGTTGCGAGCGAAATTAGGCTCCGCACTGCCACTGGAAACATTACGAGGTTCGGGCTACAAGCTCCGCGCACCAGAGAGCGACAGCCGCTCTTCTAGTGACGTCGAGCTCGATGAGGAATGATCGTCATATCCACTGGGTGCCCCGCCGGCATCGGTCCTGAAATCTCCGTAATTGCAGCAGCCAAGGTCAAGTTTCCGTGCCTGTTGGTAGGGGATCTGTCTACGCTGTGGGCGGCAGCTAGAGTGGTTGGAATTGCGCCCGGCCGCCTTTTGCCATTCGAAGGCCAGCGACTCACTTCCTCGCAAATTGGGGTGCTGCAAGCTGGACCCTCGTTGACGCCGAGAGATCGGGTACCGGGCAAACCCAGTCGGACTTCGGGGGTCGCGCAGCTTGACTACATCGAGGCTGGTTTTGACTGGGTAAAATCGCATCCAGGCTCGGCATTGGTTACCGCTCCAGTGAGCAAAGCAGTGATCGCCAAGTCTGGGCTCAAGCGAGCCAAGCACTTCCTCGGTCACACGGAATGGTTAGAAGCCCGAGATGGTGCAAAAAGTTCGACCATGTGTTTTACGACTCGGACGTTTGCCACGAGCCTGGTGACAACTCATTTGCCGATCGCAAAAGTGCCGAGCGCTATTACACCCCATGGGGTGGCGGCGGCGACCATCGCGCTTGCCGAATTGCTAGGTGATCTTGACGGCGACACACCGCATATTGCGGTTTGCTCGCTGAACCCGCATGCGGGCGAGAGTAAGCTCCTCGGCGGAGAGGAAAACCACGCAATTTTACCGGGGATTCGAGCCGCCAGGCGTCATTTGGGAGCAAAAGCCGTGCTGACGGGACCAATTGGCGCCGAAACGGCATATCGAAAAGCCCAAGCGGGGGACTTTCAAGGCGTCGTGGCCATGTATCACGATCAGGCCACCATTCCTACCAAGCTCATCGCATTCGGCGAAGCGGTGAACGTGACTTGGGGGCTATCAATCATTCGTACGAGTGTCAACCATGGTACCGGTTACGACATTGCTTGGTCGGGTTCTGCTGATGCTGCCGGAATGCTGTCGGCAATCTCACTAGCTAAGCGTCTAATTCGCGGGCGCACAGGCCCACGCGCACGACGTTGACAGGTTTGGCCGAATGGAACCGTCAAGCATAGAAACTGCGGTAAGCTTGCTGCGTGAGGGTCAAGTGGTCGCGTTTCCGACCGAGACCGTCTATGGACTGGGCGCGATTGCTTACGATGCGCGAGCAGTAGCTAGAATATTCGAAATCAAAGACCGCCCACGATTCGACCCGCTGATAGTGCATGTTGAAAGTGCGGGGCTCGCATTTGACTTGTGCGAGAGTTGCCCCAAAGTGGCCACCCGCCTAGCGGAAGCATTTTGGCCTGGGCCATTGACTTTGGTGCTTCCCAAACACCCCTCGATTCCAGACATCGTTACATCGGGGCTACCTTCAGTAGCGGTTCGAGTCCCCGCGCACCCGATTGCACAACAGCTACTCGCTGCCGTCGCAGCACCACTAGCCGCCCCGAGTGCCAACCGTTTTGGCCGGGTAAGCCCCACCTCGGCTACGCATGTGCGCGATGACTTGGGTGACGAAGTGCCCCTCGTTTTGGACGGCGGAAGTTGTAAACGGGGCATTGAATCGACGATTATATCGCTGCTCGAGCAGCGCCCACGCTTGCTGCGACATGGCAGCATTTCTCTCGAGGAGATAGCGGCTGTCATCGGTGAAGTGGACTCAACGGTAAGCGCTTCCGAAAGACCTCAAAGCCCGGGTCAAATGCGCTCACATTACGCGCCTAGGACGCCGCTAGAACCACTCCGAGATGACGTGCGACCCGCAAATTTCGAACGGGTGGGACTGCTTGCAATCGGTCCGTCTTCGGCAACCGGTTACGCTGCGATAGAGGTATTGAGCCCGAACAAGGATTTGAGGGAGGCAGCGTGCAACCTTTTCGCGGCATTGCGACGGCTGGATGAACGGAAGTTAGACCGAATCGTCTGCGAATTCGCTCCTCCGCATGGCCTAGGAAATGCCATCAACGATCGCCTTTGGCGCGGTTGTCAACGTTAGCTGCGTGAACCGACGCCACCGTGAAACTAGGACTGATTCCGCTCACCGAGCGGCGCTCCAGGACCGAGCGAACTAGATTCGAGAAGTCTTCGACTCGGAACGGTTTCTTCAAGAAGCCGTCGATGGTCACGTTAGACAGTCGCTCGAGCACTTCCTCTTCTCCAAAGCCGCTGGTAAGGACAATCGGAACATGAGGACGCAATTTCCGAATTTCCGTCAGTGCCTGGTCGCCTGTCATCTCTGGCATGGTCAGATCCAGTATTACGAGGCTGATCTCGTCTGCGCGACGGGCAAATTCATCAATCGCCATCCGGCCATTCTGGGCTAAAACCACCTGAAAACCGAGCCGTTCCAATATGCGGCGGCCCACCGTACGCACTGGAGGCTCGTCGTCGGCGAACAAGATGCAGCCGCGACCATGCCACCAAGTGGATGAAGTAGCGGGCGTTACCGATGAACGGCGACGATTGATAGGTAGCAAAATCCGAAACACGCTGCCGTGTCCTTCGTTACTGACGACCTTGATGGCGCCTCGATGACCACGAACAATCCCGAGCAGCGCCGGCAGCCCTAACCCACGCCCGGCAAATTTCGTAGTAAAAAACGGCTCGAAAATTCGCGATAACGTGGTCTGATCCATTCCACAACCGTTATCCACGACCTCGAGTGCAACGTAGCGACCCGCCGGCAGCTCGTCCCCCAAAGTACAGTTGGAGAGTTCTTCGCGCCCCATATCGGTAACGCTTGAACGAACCACAACGTGCCCGGTACCCGAGGGCGCGGCCTCAGCCGCATTCATTACTAAGTTTAGGATGACTTGCCGAATCTGAGCAGCGTCGATGTCGACTAGCGGCAAGTTGGGTTCTAGTTCGAATGTCAAACGGGGCTTATTGACGAGCGATATCTCCAGAAGTGGTCGCAACTCTTCGACGAGCGCGGTTAGCGACATTGGATTTACGACAAATCGCCCGCGCCCAGAATAAGCAAGCAATTGATCACAAAGGACCGAGGCTCGCTCGGCGCACTCTCTCGCGAGTGAAAGGGACTGATTGAGATTCGATTCTGGGACTAGCTCGGATGACGCGAGATCGATGCTGCCGAGGATTCCAGAGAGCAGATTGTTGAAGTCATGGGCAATTCCCCCGGCTAGCACCCCTAAGCTTTCCAATTTTTGCGCCTGCTGCATACGAGCTTCGAGCTGTATTTGCTCTCGCTCAGCGAGCAACCGCTCCGTGACATCGCGGATCGTGCTCACAACGATGACCCGACCATCGAGAACAAAGGAGTTCTCTTTTGCTTCGACTGGAAATACCGTTCCGTCGCTCTTTCGATGATAGGTAAAAGTGACGCCGGATCCGGTTGGAGTTCGGTGCGTGAGAGCAGAATCGACCGCTGGCGAGATTATATGGTCCCAGGTGAGACTAAGAAGGCTTTCTCTATTCCACCCGTATACGGAAATCGCGGCGGGATTTGCATCGAGCAGTTGCCCCGTTCCGCCATCTGCTACGATTACCGGGTCCGAGACCGCAGCAAAGAGCAAGTCATATCGCCCGGGGTGATTCTCAGACATCGCAGCGACTACCCAACAATTCGCAGAGGCCAGTGACGACAAACTGCTGATGCTCTGCGCCTACGAAGCGCAGATACGTGCAACATTTGGCATTCGGGAGCACGCGCTCAGGGTTCGGCGCCGTCATTAGCTCGACAGCAACCCATAGCGCATATTGAGCCGCCCTGGCGTGCGACGACTTCCAAAGTCTATTCAAGCGGGTGTCCGGTTGAACGGGCGTAGGACGCCCCTCACGCCAGGAGTGAAATAGTTGAGTCAGAACGACACACTGTTAGGCTCAGATCTGATCAGGCGGGCCCCGAACAATATTTCACCTACAATGTGTGCGCAACCATCGTCGGAGGGGCCCGATGAGCCGAGAGTTAACATGCCTTGCGCGGTTCGCCTCACGAATTAGGAGGAAACGATATTGGTAAACGCGCGCAACAAAAAGCAAAACGAAAAAGGCCGGTAACGCTGATCAGGGCGGCGGCGATCGGGACGCAAATTCAACTACGCCTCAAACTTGGATCGTTGGCTCTCTGAGTTTGCCGAGCGATTTGGCGCACGATCAAACCTCCGAACTTATCATTTGGTTGTCTGATGATGGTTACGTCCTGAATGCTGACCCTTGTGACGACATAGATTCGGACAAATTGCTTTTGAGTCTTGAGTCAACGGTTGCAAAACCAAAAATAGGAAAACCTGGTTGGCCCGCGCAAATTAAGACGGCGTCGGAACGATTTGGCGCTTGGCTCCGGTCGTATCTCGGCTCCCAAGTAATAATCTCCATCGAAGAGACTCCGGAGATCGAAGCTGCCGCTCGACTCGTCTTGGATTTCGGCAATGCCTCCGGGAAAGGCGCAAGCCGACCGAGCTATTTGACTTCAACTATTAGTTCGAAACATATGGCGCAGTTTTTCGAGAATGCTGCGGGGCTGTACGTTGCCCAACCTTGGCGGATCGTCAAAAGCGATACTGAAGTATTCTGCTTTCGTATACCCTCAATCGATGTCGATGACGCTGCGGTGATTGTCATTGGCCAGAGTCGTCAAAGCTACGGCCTCTTGGTTTTTGCAGATTACGCTGAGTATAGCCAATACTTATCATTAGCCAGGGCGCATTCGGCAGGGGCAGAGGCCCCGGCCAACTTAAGATTCGTTAGCCTGAACTACGAGCACGCACGGGATCTTGACCCGTCATTACGCGAGGAAGTAAAGCAGTTCGGATGGAAGGTTGCTGGGCCCACGGCATATCCTTGGCCAATATGCATCGAGAACAATTGGGTGACGCGCCCGCTTGTCGCGAATGAATTGATGATGTTGGGCGTTCTGTCACAGGCGTTGGCGCGGTTCCTGGAAGATCGTCGTCGATTTAGAACCGCTAGTTTGACGCGCACAAGATACACCGCTCAATATCGCCTGGATTATCTGGATAGCCCCATAGACATTGAGTTAGATTATCCGCACCCAGCCGAGTCCGGCGACGATGCCGCGTAGATTCGAATCATGTCCACTGTCCAGGACGTTAGCCCAGCGGCGGCTCGAAACGTTTGGTTACACCTTTGAATTGTCGGCGCCTTGCAAATACACGGTTTGCGTCGGAAATGCAAAAGCGCTACCAGCGTTTTTCACGCACTCCATGAAGCTCAACAAGACATCTTGACGAATTTCTTGAAATTCCGTGTAGTCGGAAGTCAGAAACCAGGCCATCACCTCGATGTTGAGGGATGAGGCGCCGAATTCCTTGAAGCGCACGGTGATGCTCTCTGACCAAATCTTTGGGTGGCTGCTTAATACTTGTTCAAGGTCATGGAGAACCTGACGCATCTGGTCCGCGGTTGTGTCGTAAACGAGCCCAATTATGCAAGAAAGGCGCATCCGATCGCGGGCCGTGTAACTCTCGATTCGCATTTCTGAGAGCTTCCCGTTTGGCATGCTAATCACAGTTCTATCCAGGGTGCGGATTCTGGTAGAACGCAAACCCAAGGACTCCACGGTGCCGGTGACATCATCGACTTTTATGAAGTCCCCTTCGCGAAAAGGTTGGTCGGCACCAATCGAGAATGCGCCAAATAGGTTTTCTACTGTCTTCTGCGCCGCCAGCGCCAAGGCTAGGCCTCCCACGCCCAAGCCCGCGATTAGGCTGGCCGCAGGGTAACCAAATGCCGAAACAAGTGCGACGATTGCAATAACGAGGACGGCAATTTTTCCGACGCGGACACCCAAAGGAACCAGGGAATGCGACGCAGAATGTTCCCTGCCCCACTCGGATGTCGTGATGGCCTTGCCCCAGACGTCAAACAGTCGGGATATTGCCCAAAATAGGCAAAAAAAGAGCCCGCCTTGCAGCGAGCTTTTGACGAAATTCTCCACAGGCTCATAGAGTCCAAGCCAAGGCAACAGCACATATACGAGGGCCAACAGCCAAGTTAGTGTTAGCGGCCCTCCCAGTCTGCCGACAAACTCATCGTCCCAGGTGGGAGGCGTTCGCTTGACTGCCCTGGCCAATATACTGCGGGACACTCGACTCAATAAGTACCCGAACCCCCAACTCACGGCGAATAGAATAGGCAGCCCTATCCACTGCCAAATCATTAGGTCTCTCGGACCAACCTTCAGCAAGTACTTGGGCATGTG
This sequence comes from uncultured delta proteobacterium, assembly GCA_963819085.1. Classification (GTDB taxonomy): domain Bacteria; phylum Myxococcota_A; class Polyangia; order Polyangiales; family Polyangiaceae; genus FEN-1139. The sequence goes on along the minus strand of CAWFUX010000034.1, from coordinate 427,790 downwards.
GTCTAGGAACCATCGCTGTTCTAGATGGTCGTACCAGTCATCGATTTGATCGACCGTAACGCGCGAGAAGACCCAACGCGTCTCAGCTCCGGGGACGACACGTCGAGTCAGACGAAGTGGTGCCGCCTTGCCATTGGCTCCGATGATTTGGCCTATCTGCTCGTGTCCTGGAGGGAGCAAATCATTGGTTGCTCCCTCCGAGGCGGACGAAAGCGTCTCGACGTCAATCCAGAAATCCGAGTCTAGAACCGCTTTGAGCCGCTGGGCTAATTCGGCAGCGCGACCCGCTTGTGATGGCGCTACGCTCAGATATTTCGCGGCATCCTGATAGCGACCTTGCTTGCAAAGGCCAAGGTAAGCCTCAACGGATGCTCGCGGTGAGTCGGGTGCGACCACCTCGTCGGTTTGGGCCGGCCCTGCCGACGCAGCGGGTTCGGTGTTTTGGGTGGCAGGCTTCGACAATAATGTCGGAATTGGACTAAGCGATGGCGCGGCGTACGCGTGCCGCAGATTCAAAAAAAACGCCATCGAGATTATGACAATCGCGGCGAGGTTACGGGGAGATCGGCGCGTTCTCGTCATTGACAGAACATTTCAAACTCCCTCGGAGTGAATTTGTCAAATAGGACACAGGCCCGTGGCCCGAGCACTCGATCGGTGAGTGTCAAGTGGGCAGGTTAAAGGGCCCCAAGCGATCAACGCCACCAAAAATAGAAGGGGGGTGGGCGGCAAGGCGTACACGCCTGGGGCCGAAGACTCGGCCCCCATCTATCTGCAATTCATGGGCTTGGCAATTGGATTCAATATCTGGACGTACGATTCGCAGCGTCGTCTTTACCGGGTAACGCGCTACGGATAGCATTGGCCGATGGTCGAGCACCGCATGTTCGTATCGCCGAGTGACGTTACTGGCGCTGCAGTTTCTAGCGCGCATTGCGAATTGTCAATTGATGGGGGAAGCAACTGGAGGACAATACCGCTTGCCGAGCGACAAGCGGGAGTAGTGCTCAACCCAGGTCAGCGATTCGTGATGAGAATTGCGACTCCCGGTACCTGGCAAGTAGTTCAAGAGTTTGTCCTGTCCGAAGTAGATCTCGCACTCGCATTTGATGGCGACCAAGATTTCGGTTCGGTGTCGGTGTCTTCGACGCCAGTTACTGAGCCGATGCCGAATCAACTTCGGCACGTGTACAATGCTTGCCTGTCCCTGTTCCGTGACGCCATGCCCGATCGCAATGACAACGGCAACAACCAGCCTCCCGCGTACATGTACACGGTGCTGGATTTCGAAGGCGCTGGTGTGCTCGCGGATAACAATGCGGGCCTCGCTCGACTTGATGCGGGTCGAGCAGTAAACGTGGCTTCGTACGGCCCGAACGTTGGAGACTTGTACTTCATCAAGGCCGCTACTGATTCGAACAAGCCGCAAGAGTCCGCAGTGTTCGTGCCAAGCGGGCTTGACCTTGCCGCGCCGGTACCCATGCACCTATTTTTCTCGCCAAGCACCGGTGGAAAAAAGCTGCCCTACCCATACTCGGACGGTGACGACAGCTTCAATGCGATGCTGCACAACTACCTCATTAGCGGGGGCAAGCGCTTTTTGAGCCAACACGTTGCGTCGGGGAAGTCCTGCGTTTTCGTGTTTCCGTTGCCCTCACCAAAGACTTATTTTTCGACTTTGCAGAGTGCTGATTCGGTTCGAAGGTTTTGTTTGGAATTGGTCTATTACCTGCGCAAAAGTCGCGGTCTACCTGCGACGCCGCAACCCAACCTGGGCAACTGCGCATTGTCCGCATTCAGCGAAGGCGGTAGACCGCTAGCGAACGTGATTGCGACTTCGCCCTCGGGCCAAGGTTTTTCTGAGCTTCGTGAGCTCTACTTGTTGGACATCATGCCCCCGAGTGGCAGCAGCTCCGACATCGGTAGTTATCACCGACTCATGGGACTATTGAACGGTTGGTGGGCAAGCGGAAAGGGCACCCGCAAGGTTCGCTTCTATTCGCAGTTCTATCCGTTTGGCTTATCCTTGGCAGTGAGGGGCCAAGCACTTCGCGCGAACGGCGGCGCGCAGGAATATCAAGCCAATGGGACGACTTGCCTTTATGCACCCGCGAAGTTCTGGTCCACAGTGGACCAAGAAGAATTGACCTCTAATTCGAATCCGGGCTACGCGCTAGATAACGTCCATCAACTCATGCCCTGCGTGTTTCTGCAACACGCGCTGAAGAACTCAGGATTTCCGGACGCGTAGGGACTCGATAATTTCGACCTGTTCATTCGCCGAGATGTCGGAAACATGAGATTGCTACTTCCGACCGCGACGACTACTCGTCAGTGTCCTCGTCACCTTCGAGTGCAGCGTCCAATTCCTCGACGAATCCAAATTGCCGAAGGTCTTGAATTCTTTGCGGGTATAAGATCCCGTCCAGATGGTCGACTTCGTGCTGAACAACCCGGGCATGAAATTCAGTCACGGTCCGATCGATTGCGTTGCCTTCGGCATCAAATCCTTCATAGCGCAAATGCGTATAGCGCGGAACCACCCCCCGCATTCCGGGCACAGACAGACAGCCTTCCCAGTCTTCTTCCATTTCGTCGCCAATCGGCGTCAACTTTGGATTTACAAGGACGGTAAACGGGACGGCCTCCGCGTCCGGGTAGCGCGGGTTCTCCTCGAACCCAAATATGACAACCCGCAATTGCACGCCAATTTGAGGTGCAGCAAGACCCGCGCCGTTCAGCTCACGCATCGTCTCAATCATGTCTGCCACGAGGTCGCTCAATTCGGGCGTATTGAATTGTCCAACCGGCTTTGACACTTCGAGAAGCCGCGGATCGCCCATTCGAAGTACGGGTCTAATTGTCATAATCGCTCCAATATCTCGCTTACTGGGCCAGCCCAGCTAAAGGGCACCGACTTTGCAGGTTACCACGGCAAGTGGGGCGTCACTGGTTGGGAGGAGTCCGGTTAGACTAATTGTACCGCGACCCGGCCAGCGCAAGTATTGCAGGGGATGTGGGCTGAACTCCTGGCGTAATTGCCAAGCGCGGCACCCATTTCCGGGTCAATAGAGCGGGTTGCAAATAGTTGCAATTGAACTCCTCCGGCGGTTCGTGCGAGGCTCTTATCTGAATCAGATGGGGTTCAAATTGCTTGCAGCACAGGATGCCCTCTGGCTTTCGCTCGTCCGCGAGGCCTTTGAAACTGGATATTGGCGCTGGGTGCCGCTGGGCGTCGTCGTATGCATGGTATTCGGTCTTACGCTATCGGTCGTGCGTCGCTGGCTGGTAAAATCGCCTGTCAGCGAGCACGCGCCGCTTGGAGACCTGGATATCGAGACCTTGCAAAAGGTCGTACACCAAGTACGTGAGCGGATTGTCACTTGTCTGTCGCGCGAGCAACCCGATATCGTTTCGACCGTTCACGAGCTAATCCGAGGCGCCATCACGCTGCGCGCGAGTGATATTCATTTTTCGCCTTTGCCCGTTGGCCTGCAAGTCACCTACCGCGTTCACGGCACGTTGCATGAGGTTACGACCGTAAGACCTGAACTTTCACCGCGCGTCGTCAATCGCATAAAAGTCATGTCGCGCCTTGACCTGCATGTTCGCTCGACTCCGCAAGACGGGCGGCTCGTAACCGCTGTGGGAACGAGCATAGTCGAAGCTCGCGTTTCAACCCTGCCAACCGAAAGCGGCGAACGAGTGGTCCTACGCCTGGTGCGCGGCGGTCGCAGCGTGCCAGAGCTCGAGTCGCTCGGCTTTTCGGAGTTGGTGACCAAGGGCTTGCAGCAGCTGCTGGTTCGCCCCCAGGGACTCATTTTTGTCACAGGGCCCGTGGGTAGCGGTAAAACTACCACACTTTACGCCGCGCTCGACCACATCGCCCGCTCACGAGGCACAACGACATCACTGGTAACTCTCGAAGATCCGATTGAACTCGAACTCCAGTTTGCCACTCAGACGCAGATGCGGGCGAAGGCCGGGATGAACTTCGCGAGCGCTCTTCGCAGCGTGCTACGTCAAGATCCGAACGTACTCATGCTCGGGGAAATTCGCGACCCAGAAACTGCCGACATTGCCATGCAGGCCGCCCTTACTGGTCACCTCATCTTGACCACAGTCCACGCCGACGGAGCGGCAGGTCCGTTTGCCCGACTGATCGACATGAAGATCGAGCCGTTCCTCCTGGCGAGCGGTACAATTGGGAGCTTATCGCAACGGCTGATCCGAACCCTATGCCCCGCGTGCCGGCTCGTTGCCGAGCCTGAATCCATTCACCGTGAGCGGCTCGCCCGCTTGGGCATCACTCTACCCGAAGGCACCTATTACGAGCCCAAGGGGTGCGAACTCTGTGAAATGCAGGGCTTCGTGGGTCGCGCTCCAATTGCGGAACTGCTCGTCATGACCGGGCCATTGCGCGATGTGGTGCATCAATCTCAACCGACGGACTCAATACGCAAAGTTGCGTACGAGCAAGGTATGGTATCGCTGCTCGGTGACGGGTTGCGGTTGGCACTGTCGGGTGAAACATCGCTAACTGAAGTATTGCGGGTGGCAGGATGACCCGCATTCAACGTCTCGAACGCACTGCCTACCGCTTTGCCATATCTTTGATGTTGGTTGCCGCGGCGCGTTTTGGCTGGGTTTTAGCCCGCCAGCAATGGCGTCAGCATGATGCCGAAAAGCCCACAGAGGTTGTCAGAGGTCACAACGAGTTGCCCGCCGTGCCGGATTTACAGCGCCAGCTCGCGCTGGCGTCACCGGGCGCAATCGAATCTGCAATCGCGGCCGCAGTTGGTTCGAGCCCGACTGCCACCCCAGTTTCGAGTTCGACCGCGCCTCCGCCCCGTAACTTCGTCAAGGGTTACCTATCGGTTCAGGCAGGGCCGCCACGTTCCGAACTGCGTGTCGATGGGTTGCTAGTTGGTCGTACTCCTTACGTTGGTCAAATTGGGTGCGAACGTGGCAAAACGGTCAACCTCGATTTGCTGCCGCCGAAGGGCATGCCGAAACACTACGAGGTACCTTGCCTAGAGGGCGAGATGCACCTACGCGACGAGCCATAATTCCCGGGCAGATTTTTTCTGTTACGGCGTCACGTGGACACGTTTTCAATCGCAAGCACGGCCAAGAATCAGCTGGCGTTCCAGCTAGGGTCATATAGACTGCGGCGCCTATGCTCACGTACGGTTACGTTCGCTCGTTGCGATTCCTAGCGGCCACAATGCTGCTACCCGCCTGCACTAAGCATGAAGTGCCGCACGACTTCCGCTTGGAATTAACGGGAGTGGTCGATTCGACCGACCCCGCCAAAGTAACGGTACGCACGTTTAGCACCGAAGGGGCCATCTCAACGAGTGAAGACGAATACAGCTATTCGATCCATCCACAGGATTTGGCCACCATCGATAACCACGGGACGCTGAATTGCCAGCGAAGCGGCGACGGAGAGGTAAGCCTCACTCTCGGGCCCAACAAGCGCAGCGTTGCTCTGAAGTGTCGCTTGGTCGCGCGCATTGACGCATCCGACGTAGGCCGGGTCGAGCTCACCGCAGGCCTGATCAAGCCAAAGATTCGCGTACTGGGCAAGCGCGACGAGGAACTCGACAGTGTTCAACTCCTTCTAAGCTCGAAGAACACCGAAGTTCTAATTCCGCAAGGTCAAGAGCTATTGCCGAAGAATGTCGGAACCGCGACAATACTGGCGCGTGCAGGCCAGGTTTCACACACGTTCAAGGTGGACGTAATTCGTAAAGTGACGCCGGAAGCCCTGCCGCTCGAGCAGAATCACAAGATCTATTTCTCGCTGGAACCGGGCAAGTACGAGCTCAGGGTCGAATTGCCCGAACCCAAACGGCTTACCGCAGAATGGCGCGCGGCACCCTACTGTAACTACGCAGCGACATCGAAGGAGCACGTATCCGTGTGCATCCTGCGTGCAAAAGGGGGCGTAGTTTTCGACAGCCCATCTTATCTAATGAGTGGTTCGACCGATATTTCGACCCAAGGGGTAACAATCGCGGAAGTTCCCTAAGCCGACGTAGTCGTGCTGCGCGCTCACCGCGAACGCCGAAGGCGCTCTAAGCCCATTGCCACGATAATGATGGCTCCCGTGAGTATCTCCTGCACCCAATTGGGGAGACCGACATGTGTGCAGCCCGTGCCTATGAAAGTGAGCAGCAACGCGCCCAGCAAGGTGCCAAAAATGGAGCCTTGACCCCCTGATAGGGACCCGCCTCCAATCACCACGGACGCGATAACCTCGAGTTCGAGACCCACCGAATCAGTGGGATCACCGACCGTTAACGTCGAAAATTCGAGCACGCCAGCGAGCCCCGAAAGAATGCCTGCAATTAGGTATACAAGAATCGTGACGCGCCCAACGTCGATGCCACATAGCCTTGCGGTGGCTGCGTTCGAACCAGTAGCAACGATGTGACGACCGAGGCGCGTATAGCCGAGCAGGACTGCCGCCAACAGCGCCACGGCGAGCGCAATCCAAACGCCGACAGGAAAAACATGCCAGGCTTGATCACGATTGAGAACCATCAGGTCGCTGAGACCTGTCGTTCGAGCGTCGATCTTTTGTTCGTGCGCAATACCCTTGGCCAAACCGCGCGCCAGACTCATCGTTCCGAGAGTGACGATAAAAGGTGTAATTCGCAGACTGACGACCAAGGCCCCGTTGAGGAGCCCAGCAAGCAGCGCAACCCCGACCCCACAAAGCGCGGCAGTGAACGCTCCCTGGCCGCCCTGAATCGAGCGAGCAATCGCGACTGTGGTCAGGGCGACCAACGAGCCCACCGACAGATCGATGCCACCCTGAATCATGATCAAGGTCATGCCAACCGCAACGATTCCGACGACGACGGTCTGCCTCACCATGGTAGAAAAATTAATCCAGCCCAAGAACGTGCTCGGCGAGAGAGCAGCAAAAAGCGAATAAACGGCCAGCAATGCTACTAAGGGTCCGAGGGCGGAACTCCGAAATAATCGTCGCCATGCCGGCACGGTTCGCGGAGTTTGACTCATTCTACACCGGTGGCTTCCATCAACAAAGAATGCTCGTCCCATTCACCAACGGCCCTTGGCTCGCCGAGCTTGCCGCGGCACATGACCGCGATCCTGTCGCATAGTGATAACAGTTCAGGGAGGTAGCTCGATATCAAAAGGATGGCTTTACCCCGAGCAGCAAGTTCGTCTATGCACTGATGAACATCCTGGCGACTGCGCACGTCAATCCCGCGAGTAGGCTCGTCAAGCAGCATTATATCTACGTCATGGTGAAGCAACCGAGCCAACGCTACCTTCTGTTGGTTGCCACCGGAAAGCTCTGCGACAGGTTGCTCGAGGTCCCGGCATCGAATCGACAATCTCTCGATAAACGGTTGGGCGCTCGACTGCTGACGCTTTAGTGTGACAAATGGGCCAAAGCCATTCAGTTTGGACAGCGTAATGTTTTGGGTAATGCTGAGTGACTGAGCCAGCCCCTCCCTGCGGCGATCCTCGCTGAGCAGCCCCAAGCCGACTTTAAGACATTGCCGGGGTTTCAATGGGCCTTCGAAGGTCTTCACTCGCAGCTGGCCTTTCTTTATTCGGTCTAGGCCAAAAATTGCACGCACTAGCTCAGTGCGGCCGGCACCGACGAGCCCCGCAATACCTAAAATCTCGCCAGCACGCACTTCGCAACTGACTTCGTTGGGCAGCCGCTGCCCCGACAGGTTTCGGACGTCGAGCATGACCGGGCCGCGACCAACGGCTTGCCGGCGCTTGCGCTCCACTACTTCCTTTCCGGCCATTTTGGCGACTAACTCCGTTGCAGTCGTATCCGCAATCGAACCCTGCCCAACTGAGCGACCGTCGCGCAAAACGCAGTATCGGTCTGCAATGGTCAAGATTTCTTCGAGAAAATGCGAAACATACAGAATTGCTATACCCCGCTGCTTTAGGCGCTGAATTACCTCAAATAGGCGTTTTACGTCGGCAGCCGTAAGACTGCTCGTCGGTTCGTCGAAAATAAGCATTCGCAGGTTCGTCTGCGCAACGGCACGCGCAATGACGACCAGTTGACGTTCACTGGGCGACAGATCCATCGAACGCCGCCTGCAATCAATCGAACGTTCTTTTGAGGTTACCTGTTCCAGCGCTCGCTCGGCCTGCTCATGCAATGCTGACCAGTATATGAAACTCCGACGAACCGGTTCACAACCCAGCAGAACGTTCTCTGCAACACTCAGGTGTGGGGCCAATTCTGCTTCCTGCGGCACGAGCGCTACGCCAGCCATGCGCGCCGCAGCTGGATTCTCCGGGCAGTACGCTCGGTTCTCTAGAGTTATTTCGCCTGAGTCGGGCATCGTTACGCCCGCCAGCATCCTCATCAATGTACTCTTGCCGGCTCCATTTTCGCCTACTACGGCTAGCACCTCGCCGCCATGCACCTCAAGGTCAACGCCATCGAGCGCCTGTGTACCTCCAAAATTCTTGGATAGGCCTTTGATCGTTAATATGCTTGGCATTGGCATTCTTTAGTGGGCCGCAGGCATTGGCGGAAACTTGGGTATTCTCGTCACTTTGCGCCCTTTTTAGTTATGAGGCGCAACGCCTAGCTCCCCCCCAACCACTTCGAAAGGTCGGGTAAAATGAGGGATTGTATGCTCGGATCCGAGAGGTTTTCTTTCTGTACGAATGTCGAACCGGTGTCGATCAAGGGTTGCACCTTCTCACCGCGAAGGCGCTCGACCAGTGACTTTACCCCGAGATAACCCATTGCGAAGGGATTTTGGATCACGAGACCATTCATTTTATCGGCTTTGAGCGCGGCTATGAGTTTATCCGAGGCATCGAAACCAACGAATTTGATCTTACCCGCAAGCCCTGCCTTCTCCAGCGCTAGCAGCATGCCGAAGGTACTCGACTCGTTCGGTGTAAACACGGCTTGCACGGATCCCTGGCCTGCACCTTGGGCCAAGAGTATACTTTCAGATGCCGAGTATGCGGATTCAGTCGTCGCCCCCGCGTATCGATTGTCGCTGACGAGTTTGATATCGGGTACCTTGCGAATCGACTCCAAAAAGCCTTCCTCGCGCTCGTGAGTGCTAGCTGAGCCCTCCTGGTAGCGGAGCAAAATCAGATTGCCCTTGTTGCCCATCAGCGTGGCCATTCGAGCGCCCGCCAAGCGCCCAGCGGCTCGATTGTCGGTGGCCACGAAACTTACGGCGTCATTCGAGTCAAGCGCGGAATCGACCACCACGACGGGAATTGAGTTTTGGGTTGCATCCTTGACCACGCCGCGCAATCCTTTGCTGTCGAGCGGAGCCAGAACGATCCCCGCGACACGCTGCGCGGTAAACCGCTGCACCAAGTCAATTTGACTCTTGAGATCGTCTTCCTTAAGAGGCCCCTTCCAGACGACTTCAACGTCCAGCTCACGTGCTGCCTTCACGGCTCCGGCGTGAATACTCTTCCAGAATTCGTGCGTGGTCCCCTTTGGAATAACTGCGATGCGAGGTTTCTTCGGCTGCTCGGGACCTAACTTGTCAGAGCGCCGGCAGGCCGCAAGCAGCAATAGACCAACTGTGCTTAGGAATTCTCTTCTGGCATTCACCTCGCCTTTTTATGGCGACTTTGCGGCGGCGTAAAGCACCGAGGGCTTATCTGGAGAAAATCCCCGAATATCGCGTTCATCTCATGTTTGGCACCCATTGGACAGAGCGAGGAGATGGGTGGGGGCCAGCCTCACAGTCCACAAACACACGTGATGTACGCGGTCAGCGAAGTGCGTGATGCGGGAGTCCCAATGTTATACAGATCCGTACAGGTCGGATTGCCGTAGGCACCCTTGGTCGAGCAGAGGGGATCCGCTAGCGTAATACAACTTGAATTACTTTCGAGGCACGCCAATAGCCCTTGGCAGGGGGTCAATTCCCATGATGGCACCGTGTTGCAAACATCCTGCTGGCAAGCTGTGTTCGCGAAGTTGCAGCCGCCGGGATTGCCGTTGCTCGAGCCGCCCGTGGCCGCAGCACCGCCCGTAACTTTTGCCCCGCCGGTGGCTGCTACACCACCGGTCGCTTTTGCTCCGCCCACTGCATTGGCGCCACCGGCCGCATTGGTTCCGCCGATCGCCTTTGAACCACCCGTCGCCTTGGCACCGCCAGTGGCAATGGCGCCGCCGGTCAACGCCGCACCACCCGTTGTCATAATGCCACCGGTCGCGTATGCGCCTCCAATTGCCTTGGTACCACCGTTTCCGTTTGCTCCGCCAGTTGCAACGGCTCCGCCAGTAGCCCTTGCGCCACCCGTCGTCGCTGCGCCGCCCGTAGCTTTAGCACCACCCGTTGCTTTGATGCCGCCCACACCTTTGGTTCCACTAACTAATGTAGATCCACCAACTCCAATTGAGCCACCGACGCTAGTTCCGTTCCCCAACCCTGTTCCCGCTGCCCCGGCAGCGCCACCTTCACCCGCATCATCAGCAACAATTCCTTCACTTGGTGGAGGCCCCAAATTGTCGGAGGTGGCGCAGGCGCTGTTTGCCAGCGCAGATACAATTGCCGCAAAAAAGCCAAAGACCTTCATGCTGAATTTACCTGTGTCCTTTTAGGTCGATTCAGTACAAGCATTAGCGACCTTTGAGGCGCGAGACTCGTAGGGCTTAAGTTTAATGTACAGCTTCGTCTACCAGCGTCAACCTGGCGAACGAATGCCCGGAGCTACAAATGCCTCATCGATCAATTAAATATCAATTTGAGCCGTATCAAGCGACTCCTTTAGACTCGCAGCGATTGAGACGTCACAGGATACGATGAGCTTGCCGTTACTATCCCACAATGTGGGGATAGAAACTCAGTGACTCGCGACGTCAACTACGCGATCGAGAGAAACCCCGAGCGCGGCCCTCGCTAACGGATCGAGTTCAGCACGCTTTCCCACGAAATGCAGGGTTCGATGCACGTGAGTGATCGACTTCCCAGGGGCGAGGGCAGCCGCGGGAGAGCTAGTCTCCATCTCATAGAAGCCCCCGAGGGCAGGCTTTCCGGGCTCTACCGGGCCGTCGTTATAGCTGTTAACCACGTCCCCGGCGTACGGCTCCTTCTGCTTTTCCCACATGCTATTGACGTAGTCTTTGGCGCCATCGGGCTTGTCGTAGTCTATCAAAGTGAGTAGCGTTGCGGTTTCGCTGTAACTGCCTAGCCACGGCTTGGCACGAGCTGGACCGAGGCCAATCTTACTGCGCAGTAACCCGTCGCCGCGAAAGGTAAGAAACCCCTGGTCGGCGAATACATGCAGCCGTTCCGAAGGCACGACACCAAAGTATCGATCATTTACGATCTCTCCTTGGGCATCCTTGTTGAAGGGCACGACGACGGTCGAATCCGGCGAGGGATTGAACATGGCCAGAATCCAAATGCTGAGCAGTCCTTCGTTCTTGGTCCAGGCTTTTTTACCCTTATTGGTGATTTGGTTGACCGTCTCGAAGCCAACCCACTTGACAGGCCCGAGGGTAGTTACGCCCGTAAGGCGCGATAACACCTCTTGATTGGTCAGCACGCGCACGGTTCGCTTGACTTCGAGCTCAAATTCCGTTCCGGCATGATTACTGACCTTCATCGATCGCGTGAAGACGACAGACGACGATGACTTCTCGCTGACCGCCCATTCACCCTCCTGCATCGATGACGGAACCTGCCAATTCGCGAACTCAAGGGCCTTACCTTTTGGGAAGTACAGAGCATATTGTCCACCCTCTGGTCCAAGCCAGAACCGGTCTTCCCCACCGTAGTTGTCAAACACCGTGCCAGCCTTACCCGCGGCAATGAACTTCCGGTTGATATAGCCGATGCTGGCAGCGTCACCGGCAACGGCGCTCGTCATGACCCGGCCCTGATACTTCGCGGAAAGAAGGACAATTCCATGCTCTGCGGACTCGAGCTGGATCACTGGGCCGTGGTCCTCCAGGAATTTCAAGTCGTCGGCAAGTAGCGGCCCCTTCGTAGCGGGCACAGCTGCCACGGCAACCGGGGCGGCACTCACAACTGGGGTTGGATAAGCTACCGGCGGCACCGTGATTTGCGGCGGCGGCGCAGCAGGAGGTGGACTGGTTTCAATGCAGCCGCCCGAGGCGCCCACGGCCAGAATTGTCCAGACGAACCTGCCCAAGTTGAAAACAACGGACATATTGCGCGAGGATTGGTTCAGCGAGGCCATTGCGGGACGATATCTCGATTTTGTCTTGAACCGAAAGAAATGAATACCTACATCGACGCAGAATCGAGCCATCCCGAAAAATATCGGCAAATTTGACGCACCGGGGCTCAAGTCTTTCTGTTTTTGAATCACCCGGATAAGATGTGAAAAAAGTAGATGCGGGCCTTTCTCGGAATTGACGTGGGAACGGGTAGCGCTCGTGCAGGCGTGTTTGACGAACGGGGGCGGCTGTTAGGTCGCGCGAGCGAACCGATTGAGACTTATCGGCCCGCCGAAGACTTCGTGGAGCAATCTTCGGACGATATTTGGCGTGCCGTCACCTGCGTTACGGCAAGCTCTCTGCGAGCAGCCTCGTTGCGACGGGCGACATTGCCGGGATGGGCTTCGACGCCACCTGTTCCCTCGTGGCGCTCGATACCCACGACCGCCCGCTTACAGTGAGTCCAAGTGGGAACGCGAACCAAAATATATCGCTCGATCGACCACCGCGCTGCGATTGAGACAGAAATCATCAATTCGAGAAATGATGAGGTTCTGCGTTACGTCGGCGGGCGCATTTCCATCGAGATGCAGATGCCAAAATTACTTTGGCTCAAGCGGCACTTACCGCAAACTTGGCACGGTGCCCAGCGCTTTTTCGACTTACCCGATTACCTTACATATCGCGCAACCGGCAAGGACATTCGATCGCATTGCAGCCTTGTTTGCAAGTGGACTTACCTGGGACACGAAAATGAGGGCCGTGGCGCGTGGTCCAATCGCTTTTTCGAAAATGCCGACCTCTCGAATTGCTGGACGATGACGCAGGCAGAATCGGTAAAGACGTGCGCCCACTCGGAGGCAAACTGGGGGAACTAACGGAGGCCGCTGCCGGTGAGCTTGGGCTGATTCCAGGCATTCCAGTTGGGGTTTCGATTATCGACGCGCATGCTGGCGGCCTTGGGTTGCTCGGCATGTCGGAAGGCGAAAGACTCCTCGCTTCATAAATCATTCGATGATCGCATCGCTCTCATCAGCGGTACCTCGAGCTGTCACATGGCAGTTTCAAAGGAACCCCGCTTCGTGCCCGGCATTTGGGGCCCTCACTTCAACGCGATGATTCCAGGGCTTTGGCTCAACGAGGGCGGTCAATCCGCGACCGGTGCATTGATCGACCATGTCATAGACTCGCACGCCCGCGGCGCTGAGACTCTGTCAGGCTGCGGAAGCGTCAGGGTTGACGGTGTATGCGTTGCTCAACGATCGCCTCAACGAACTTGCCGTAAAAACCGACTTTCCTGCTGAACTTACCCGTGATCTGCACGTCCTACCCTACCACCAGGGGAACCGCTCGCCGCGCGCTGACCCCACGCTTCGCGGCATGGTGAGCGGGCTTCGCCTCACTGATTCAGTCGAACAACTGGCGCTATTGTATCTTGCAACTATTCAAGCGATCGCGCACGGCACGCGGCACATCATCGAAACGCTCAACACCCATGGCTATGCCGTAACTACATTGGCGGTTACCGGCGGCGACGCGAAGAACCCGGTATTTCTGCGGGAGCATGCCGACGTCACCGGTTGCGATATTTTACTACCGGAAACCGAAGAAGCGGTTCTCTTGGGCGCTGCCATGCTGGGTGCTACAGCGGCTGGTGAGTATGCAACCTTGTCCGAAGCCATGTCCACCATGAGCCGCGTCGCTTCTCACATCAAGGCGGCCAATAGCCGAGTGCGCCAGTATCACGACAACAAGCACCGCGTGTTTTTCCGCATGTGTCATGACCAACAGGCATACCGCGCACTCATGGGGGGCTAATCACGGCGCCAACCGTAACGGTCGTGTCGGCGTGGACCGGTGTGTCAACCAAACAGCCGGTATTGGCCGGTTACTTCGCGCCTCGGGTGGGACACCCCGTCTTGCGATTGTATCATTTCGTGAGCCCATCGCAGCCACGAAATGCCGTCCTTGCGCGACGCCTTGAAGTTGCGCCCGTTAGCGACGTAGCTGCCGACACAGTCTCGGCGACTTGCTCGATTGAAGGAAAGTTGCCACTCGTCGCAAATTGCTCCGCTATCGGACGAAAGACTGGGCGCGCTAACATTTGACGGAGAAATATCTCGAATCGACGATTGAGTGGCGCTCTCAAGAAACGTTGACCAATCCGCGATAGCTCGAAGGCCGCAGCCTTACGTTCGAGCAATCCCAGGTATGCTGCGGCATTGGCATAGTAATCAGCTTGACGCCCGTGAAAGTCATAACGATTCGCGATTGACACTCGATTAGATACCCCCACACCGATGGCGTCCACCATATCGATAATGCGGCGCACATCGTCGGCTTGTGGAAAAGGAATCCCGTGTGCAGCAGCGCTCGGCGGCGTCGACTCTAGCAATTCGGACAGTGTCGGTATGCGGTCCGGTTCGTCGAGCAAATAGTCCACGCAATCAACCGGCACTATGGATTGATACAAGTCGAGTGGATCGAATCGAAAGCTTCGAATTGAAACGCAACGGTTACTCCACGAAAGAAATGCGGCTGATACGGGTTTATCCGATACCAAGGCGCTCCACATTCTAACCGGGAAATAGAGTTGCCGGACGTGGAAGTTGGTTCGATTTCCGAGTTTGGCTTCGACCAGGTGCACGCGGTCGCCCTCGAAGCCCGAATCTACCTCGACCTGGACACCGTTCACTTGCAGCGCGACTTCGCGAGTCTCACATCTAAATCTGAGATCGAATTGCGGCGAGCGCAGGCGCCCGCGAATCGTAAGGCTTGCGTTAGTTTCACCGAAGAAATCGTTCAGAATACCCGCGGCCCCCGCCATATCGAGTGCCTGCGACTCCGATGCGGGCCCTGTGCTCCAGGGCAGCGTTAAAAGGCGCGGCTGCGAGCGCGGGTTGTTCCATACCTTGACCCGTACGGCCTTGGGCACATCAAAATATCCGTCGCCTTTGAGGAGAGCGTATTCACCGTTGCTCAAGGGCAAGATCGTCACTCCGTCGAGCCGACTCGGTCTCGACTCGCGAGTGTCGAACTTCGTCATGAGCCGAGGCTCGCGCCTTGTTAGCGACTTTATTTTGTCGGCCGTGATGGTGACCATCTCCGATTCGAGTAGTCGATCCTGCAACTCTAGTACTCGAAATAGCTCATCCCAAGCTTTTGACGTCGAACCGGGCAAGCCGCTACTAAACTCCGGGAGGTCGTATTGGGTCAAGCCGCGAGCCGATTGTTGGCAGATACGGCCTCAATTGGGCCGATTTGAATCGTTGCAAAAGCTCAGCGCCGCGGATTATGTCCGCTAAGCGCCGTAGCAGGGTCGTCAGCGCAACCATCGTTTCCGTGCCGGTGCGACAATATAAATCGCCAACGCCGGGCACTTGACTGCCCGCTGGCTCCACAATGTGTATGAAAGTTCACGGCCGAAGTTACTCATCGATCTCACCGGCGCAACATCTTCGGTTCGCTTCACTCGCGGCAATGTCGAAGCAACGTGCATCGTGTCTTGTCCCCCATTGCTTGCAGCCCCCAACAAAAGATTGGTGACCCGTCGCAGCACCCATCGATCACCTTAGTCACGAATGGCTCAGATTCATATCGCTGGTAACGATGTGAAGTCCGACGATCCGTCAGAAGGATATAGTCCAATGCGGTGTCAAACTCGTTGCAGAACCTTCGGCGCAGCGTTCGCGATTGCGGCAAGCCTGTTTTCATTGCCTGCTTTTGCCGCCGGCACTTGGACGGCCGCGCCGACTAATCCCGGAGTGGGGCAAGCCTTTGGATTGTGGTTGTTAACCGATGGCACCGTGCTTTCGCATGGTAACGGCGGGCTGAATCATTGGGTAATTCTCACACCGGACAGCTCCGGCAGTTACGCCAATGGTACCTGGAAGACAGTCGCGACAAGCGCGCACGCACGAGGCGGTGCGCAGCAGCATATATTAAAGGATGGGCGGTTTTTTCAGGCGGGCGGCGAGTATATCGATGGCCCAGAATGCACCGCAGCGCTCTGCCCCACAGCCGAGATCTACGATCCGGTCGCCAATACGTGGACCGCAGTGGCGACGGCACCCTACGACATTGGTGACACGGGCAGCACGACCCTCGGCGATGGGCGAATCCTCGATAGCACCAGATTTGGCAATCAAACTCAAATATACGATCCCGTCACGAACGCGTGGTCACTCGGAGGGACCATGGCCCTGAGTAATGGTGACGAGAATTCTTGGGCCTCCTTGCAAAACGGCGGCGTGCTTGCTGTCGGGTATGCTAATGATGGCGCTGCGATCTACAACCCAGCGACGAATAAGTGGATCCGGACGGGTCCCGTTCCGAGTGGCTTTGACGTCGGCGATGGCGCCGGGATATCCCAAATGTTCGATGGTCGTGTCCTCGTTTACGGCTTTGGACAGTTATACATATACACGCCGGGAGCGACTGCCGCTGATCCGGGTACCTGGGCGCTTGGACCGAAGACGCTCAACGGCGACGAAGCCGAGGACGAATTTACCGACACCTTGCCGAATGGCAAAGGGTGGGCAGGACTCGTCACCGTGCAGTACGGACCAGGGGTAATCCTCCAAGAATTCGATCCGGCAACGAACACGGTAACTTCAGTGACTCCACCACCCGATACCGGTAATCCCTATCCTATTGGGTACGTGAATTTGCCGAACGGTCAGGTAATGGTGACCTGCGGCAACCGGAATTGGATTTATACGCCCGATACGCCACCGCAAGATGCGTGGCGGCCAACCGTTACGTCCGTTGTCTTCAACAGCGGCAATACGTACACGCTGACGGGCACACAGATAAGCGGTCTCATCAATGGCGCTGACGAAGGCGACGACATGACGATGGCGGAAAACTATCCGATCGTTTGGTTGAAGGATACTTCGAATCACGTGTATTATTGCCGATCCTTTAACTTCAGCAACATGATGCCAAGCAAAGGCAGCGCCCTCGAAACCTGCCAATTTACGACCCCGGCGGGTCTGCCTAACGGCACTTACGATCTGTATGTGTCAGCAGTCGGCGTACAATCGAAGAACCCCGTACCGTTTACGGTAGGCGTGGGTTCAACCGGAACGGGCGGCACCGGCGGCGCCACAAGCACGGGCGGAACGACTAGCACTGGCGGAACTAGTGCGGGCGGGACCAAAAGCACCGGCGGCACTAGCGCCGCGGGCGGCTCTAAGGCAACCGGCGGCATGTTAAGTACAGGCGGCACGCCGAGCGCGGGCGGCTCCACGGCAACCGGTGGCATGCTGAGCACGGGCGGCCTTGCGGCAACGGGCGGTGCAGTGATGACTACGGGCGGTTCGCCAGCGTCCAACGGTGGGACGACGAGCACTAGTTCGAAGGCAACCGGCGGAGCGGTCGCCGCTGGCGGCGTCGTTGCCACCGGTGGAATGGGCAATACCGGGGGCACAAAGTCTGCCGCTGGCGGCAATTCGAACACAGGTGGGATTCCAACACTCGGCACTGGAACGGCGGGCAATAACGCCAATAGCGGCGGGATGGCCAGCACTGCAGGTAATTCAGGTATCGCCGGCTCGGCTACGACAGGGGGTGCCGGGAGCTCGGACAACTCCGGGAGCTGCAGCTGCCGAGTCGCAGGTTCGCAGTCGCGCTCGACTGGTCTCGCGAGCATTGGTCTGCTCGGGCTGCTGTTGATGCGAAGGCGACGTCGGCCGTAACCCGTCTTACTTGACGCGGAGTAGCCAGAATATTGCAGCCGTCAAGAGTCCCGCCGCGATCCAGCCGAGCTGCTTGCCGTGCCAGGGCTCTGGTTGAACTCTCGATGGTAATGGGAAGACGACCTCGTGAACTCGGCGTTCCTCTCCATCAACCAGCAGCACACCATCGACCTCGAAGGCAATCAGGTATTCGAGGAGCTGTCAACGGGTTGCCGCCGTGCTCAGGCGCGGTGCCGCTTTGCCCGATTTGACCTCCGCGATGTACCGGCGCCCGCGACGCATCACGAGGTAATCCGCGCGCAGCGGTACATTCAGCGGTTCGCCGTCCACAACCAACGAATAGCTGCCTTCGACTTGTGCTCCGAGCACGTCGTAACCCAATCGCTCAAGCAGGTGCGGAGCCTCCGCCTCGGCTCCCTGCGCCCGCAACCATTGGCGGCGACGGATCCAGCGCTGGTACCAACGGCGGGCCGCCACCCACATTGCAAGGCTAATAAGCAACAGCGCCGCAGCCAGTGCAACTTGTGGAAGCAGCGCGTTCATGGTTCGCTTCGCGCAAAGTACTCTACAATCAACGATTGTGGCCAGCAATCGGCCAAAAGTGGGCTGCCAGTTGCAGCTATCGCGGAGCTGCCGTGAAGAATGACTTTGGCCGCGCCAACCTTGGGCATCGCGCGCCTACACGCTAGACTCGCTCGTGTGAGAACCGCTCGGATCGGCCTGGCAATCGCTCTACTCGGAGCGGTTATTGGGGCTGCGTGCGAGGGCGTCGCAATCGCGCGGCGCGCAGATAGGCTACCCGTTGACGGCACATCCGAGGGTTGACCACGCCTACCCCGCACCCGAAGTTATGTGGATAGGTCCGGGCACTTCGCCGGACTCCAAAGCGTGGGTCGAACCTGTACGTTCCCGATCGCCAACCGTGGGCTGCGGACAACTGGTGGACTCCAATTCTCGGGTTGGTATAAGGTGCGCCCATGTTCGATCGATTCCAAGCTCCAGCGTCAAGTGCCACTCTGGCACAATCGCAGCATTCCTTTGGTGCCTGCCTATTATTCGTTGTCTTATTGTTTGGGGGTTGTGGCGGCGCGCAAAAGTCGGGCAAAGATGCGAGCGGCCTCACGGCGAAGCAGCAACGTTGTCTGGAAGAGGCATCTGCGCCGCCAAAGGCGAGCGAAAACACACCTGAGCGTATCGCAATATCCAGAATATTAGTGCGGCATGCAGAGCTGGACAAGCCCATGGGCGCGACGCGCACCCGAGGTGAAGCCTGTGTGCGTGCGCTGGACGCACGGGAAGAGTTGCGCGACGGCGGGGACTGGGCCGACACGGTCAAGGCTTACAGCGACGACAAAGCGAAGACCGACGGCGATCTGGGCCACGTCACCAAGAAAGATCTCAGTCCAAAGCTAGCGCGGGCGGCTTTCGCCTTGGAAGTGAAGGAGCTCTCGTACGTGGTCGAAACGAACGAAGGGTTTCAGATTATACTGCGCACTGAGTGACTTTTCGGGCTCGGGCAAACGCCGGCACAATCTCAAGCACCGCGTTCAGAACCTGTCACCGGATCAATTGGCCCTAAAATGAGTATCCGAGGCCAACTCCCAGGCGAAACACCCAGGAACTCTCCGCTCGCACATTTTCCGTCTCATTGACTGGGTCCGTCGTAACACGATCAGCCCAGGCGCTCGGCTGCGATAGGTTTTTCGAAGCACGAAATTCAACGGGGATTTCGAACCCAATTAAGGGCATCTCGACAACTAGTCCCAGCCCAAACGTCGCGAACGTTGGCTTTACGTCCCGCGTGGTTACCGTGCCGAGAGGTTCCAGCTTTCCGGAAGACGATTGACTCAGGGTAAACTCCGGACCTAGGCCCCCCCAAATTCGCCCGAGCCCAAGAGGAATGTTGAGCTTGGCTAGAATTGGAATACGCCAGTCATTCATCGTGACAGTCTCGGTGAATTGGACTTGGTTGTAAGTAACGTTGCGATGAAACGAACCGTGTTGATAGGCAACATCCGCCTCTATTCCGATCAATTTCATAATCCGAAGTTCATAGTAACCTAAAGCGCCGTAACCCAGACCGCCAGCACTACCCGCAAAACCGAGCCCACCCCCACCCGGCACAGCCGAAGGCGTTGACCAGGTGTCGGCCCCTGCGAGTAACTTTAGCCCCGCCGAACTATCCGTGAGTGAAGCTGCCCTGGCACCCTGGGCGAACAGTGTACCTACGAGTCCGAATCCTATCACAAAGATTTTCTTCATAGCGTGGGTTCCCTTACTTGCGTTGCGCGCTGGGTCCTGACCCCGACTGGATTCTGTCAGGAATCTCGATGAGGTCGATAGGGAAAATGGGTATCCGGATTCGAATTGTTTTCGACCTACAGACCAAACACCGGTCTTGAGCCCGTACGCAGACTTGGGTGTCGCCTGGACCGTCGAGTTCATTACGGCAACGGGTGTGGCTGCGCTACCAGACTTCGCACCGCCACACTTGCGCAGAACAGTCCAAAGGTTCCGGTGACGAAGCTGCTCGTGCCATAGATAACGCGACGTTTCTCGCAAGAATGGAAGTCATTGCTGCCGCCTGGACACACGCAGCGAAAGCCTAGCCCGCCGTCGTAGGTTACCGGCTCGGGTTCACGGGCGACCTCGGTCGAATAAACTGCCGGGATGTCGAATAAACCCGACTTGGGAAAATCGTGCTTTTGGCGCAATATTTTGCGCATCACACGCCCCATGGGATCGAATTTGGTCCGTGCCAGATCCGCTACGCCTATTTGACTCGGGTCCATACGACCGGCAGCGCCGAGCGACGTGACGAGTGGAATCGATCGAGCACGACACGTGGTGAGCAAGTGAGATTTAGCCGTTAGATTGTCGATGGCGTCGACAACGTAATTGGGTGTCAATGACAACAACTCCTCCGACGTCGCCTCCGAATAGAACTTGACCATAGGATCAACTTGCGCTTGCGGGTTGGCAAGACGCAGGCGCTCTGCCAATGATTCGGCCTTGGTGCGACCAATGTTGCCCTTGACTGCTTGCAATTGACGATTGCAGTTCGTCACGCATACTTTGTCGAAAATCTACGAGCGACACGCGACCCACACCCGAGCGCACCAATGACTCCGCCGCAAACGACCCGACGCCTCCAAGGCCAATCACCATCACGTGCGAGCGAAATAGACGCTCGAGGGCGGGTTCGCCCACCAGCCGCGCCATTCGATCGAAACGGCGATGTACTTCATAAGCAGTTTCATTTCCGTTTGCACCTTGCGGCCTGCGTTTGACGGCTGCCACGGGGACCACAAAGTGCTCGAACTGTGCGCTCATTTTACACCGATGTCCCACCATTGCACGGATTTCAAGGGACATTTCAATCTCGATGAAAACTATTCAGAAATCACCACGGTATCCAAAGCTTCGAGCTTCTCACCGAGCCGTCGGTCCATTCCGGTCATACGCGCGGCCGTGCTAACCGATTGACGACTGGTCACGTCGAGGGAAATCTCAAACAACCTGTCGGGGGAACTCTCGCGCAGTTTCGCCAAATTCACCGAGGGTTGCCGAGTGCCGGCAAGCACAATAAAGCCAGCGTCATGGTAGCGATGCACGAGATAGAGACCGAGGCCCCGACCCGCGACTGTGATTAGTATTGTTGAGGTCACGGCGGCATTGTCTCAAGGTGCCCGCCACGTGCCAATGAGCCGGCTGTGCTTCAGCGTCACAGTGGGCCTCCTCGATACGATTGTGCAGATCTCTATACAAATCAGAATCGGGACTGGGGATAGCGCGATTGGACCGCAATACAGCCATTTACGGCGGAAATGAGTCATTTGTACGGTTGGGCCAGTCGTCCCATTGTGCACGAGGCAATTTCAACTCGCGTGGCACGGCACGTGCTCATGTCGGCGTTCAATGGCTCCGGGGAAGATTACAAGTAGTACACTATTTACCGCAACTGTGGTGTTCACGCTCACGAGCAGCGTTCAGGCGCAGACCCGTGAACCCAGCCACCCAGTAGCTACAAATGAAGCGACTGCAGCGCAGCCGAAGGCTCCTGCTAAGGAGGCCTCACTGGTAACGGGCTGGGTCATTGCCATGGATGGGCCTGATGTCGTTTTGGATCTGGGAACGACACAAGGCCTGCATTCAGGGGACGTAGTCGAAATTTGGCGACCCATCAAACTCAAACATCCCGTCACCGGCAAGGTCATTACGGATCGGTTCAGAACTGGAGATCTCACTCTGAATCAGGTACGTGGGAATCTCAGTTGGGCTAGACCGGTAGGCACCCTCGAGCGACCGGTAGCCATTGGCGACATAGTCCGGTACGCACGTGCAGCAGAAGCTGTCGGTGACTTGGCGGCACCCGCGACTGCAGTGCCGTCGCGCGAAAACCAACCCGTCGGCGCCACCCCCGGCACGCAGGTGGCTCAGGCAGCACAGCCGCATTCGCGCAGGGAAACCCCCTCCGATACGGATGCACTGCAAGTTGCGCAGTTGTTCGAATCGATGCAAGGACGCGCACCCCTCGACCGAGCGCAACAATACGAGCAATTCGTTCGAACGCATCGCACGAGGTTTGCGCGGACATTACTCGAAGAGGCCGCGCTATTACGTGCGCAAGCCGATGGTGGAGAAGGGGCCATCGCAGAATCGGGTGTCGTGCACCAAGTCACGATTCCGGAAATCAGTTCGACCCGATCGTCCGCTGGTGATTGGCCTGTGGATGCCCGGTAAACACGCCGGGTGCCGTGCTGCAAGTGCGAGCGGAGACAGACCCCTCGTACAATCCCTATCCTATGAAGATGACCTCGCCGGACTATTACGAGGCCGAGATTCCTGCGGAAATGATGAAGCCGCCCGGAATTGCTCTCCTCATCGAGCGAGTTGAGCAAGATGGCAAATCTTACCCGCTTAGCGGTACGGCATCAATGCCCATGCACATTGTCGTGCGCTCGGAACCTGATCGAAAGGAATCCGCCATAAATCACGGCATGGTACGGCTAGTCACGGACTATGCAGATTGGAACCGCGGCAAGGGCAATGACTACGCCTGGCAAACCGAAGGCGACATAGGCTTTCGTCTGGGGGACAAGGGAATCAGGGCTGTCCGTAGCGGCTTTGGCGTTTATCGAGGCAAAGGTGGAACATTGGCGGAGCTCGACGTCCTGAACGTGGAGCCACGCAGTGTCGGACTCACTTACGGATACTTGGAAGGTGAGTTTGGTTTTTCAACATTCGCAAGCCTAGTTGCGCGTGCGACGGTGGGTCTCGGTGAAGACGGAGTCACCGGCGGCGCGCAGGCATTCGTCCGCCTCGGCAACGACTTGACCACTAATCTAATGCTGGGTGGCGAGGTGCTTGGCGGCATTGGCATACGCGGCATCGCGCAGCTTGAATTGAAACAGTTCGAAAAGGTACCGATTACCCTTCGCTCGGAAGTCACTAACCAGCCTGTCGGGATGAGTACGCAAGACCAGAACCCTCTCACTGGTTACACGACTTTCCGCGATGCCAGCGACATCGGAGTCAGAGTCATTGGTCAGGTGGGCTACCGAATCGTGCCGTCGCTCACGCTTGCCGTTCGGGGTTCCTACCAAGGTCGCACGATCAACCATGCCGGACCCGGCGGCGGCGCTGCCGTCATGTACACTTTTTGAGTTTTACCAAAAAAAGTCTGAGGTCGTTTCGTATGTTACGTAAAACTACTGCGCCGATTGTGTTAGTTCTTTTGAGTCAAGTCAGCCTCGTGTGGGCAGAGGAAGTTCCACCGCCGCCGGTAGAGCCAGCGGCTCCCGTGCCGGTTGCTGCGGCAAGTCCCGGCAATCAAGCGGCTCCGGCCGACGCGCAAGCAGCGGCGCCCGAGGGCCCAACATTGCAGCATGCGCCTGCCGCCATCGCCAACACGGGCGATGACTTCGTGATTCATGCGGCGCTCACCCATCCGGAGCGGGTTCGTGCGGCAATTCTCAGCTACCGTGTTGCCGACGAGCCCGCGAAGGACGTGATGTTTCAACGCTCGAGTGCCGATGACTACGTGGCAGTCGTGCCTGAAGCGGACCTGCGCGGCGAAACGCTTCAGTATTGGATTACTCTGCAATTGGTCAATGGCTCGAAGGTAGCCGTTTACAATTCGGAACACAACCCTCACACGGTGCAAATCGTTCCCTCTTCCACGGACCTCAATGAGAGATCCTTATTAGCCCGCGTTGATGGGCGTCGAAGTGTGTTCGCCGCAATGGGTGAGTACGTCAACTTCGGCCGTAGCCAGGCGACCGATGTAACCGCCAATGGAAGTACTCAAACGGACGTTCGCGATTGGTACTATCGACTCGAAGCCTCGTATACTTACCGCCCGCTACGGCTCGTGTCGGAATTCTCACTGCGTGTCGGCCTGGTTCGGGGTGAATCTCCGGTCCCGTACGCAGCGACTGATACTGCAGGAAATTCGCTCGGATTCCGCAAGGACGTTGGACTCAATTATGCCGCACCAACGGTTCGCTTTCGGCTGTCGGACATCGTGTATGCGGACGGGACGTTACTGACGAGCGTTACCGAGATTGGCTTTTCGACTGGTGTGGGCGGCGCGCTGTTATTGGGGGATCCCTACGGAACGAAACTAACACTCGGCTTCGAGACCATCCAAGTCTTCGGTTCGCGAATATACGCGCGCACTGATATAGCCGTACACCCTCGCGTGCGCGTATCGCCAATTGTCGAAGTGACCGACATGCCGCATGCCAATAAATTCGGTGTCCGCCTCTTGGGAGAAACCACCGTGAAAGTCGCCCCGGGAGTGAGGGTTGGATTGCGCGGAGGCTATCAAGCTCGCAAATTCGATAGTGGTGGCGCCAGTTTCGGCGCGCTATTCGCCTACGAGCTTTGAGCGCGAATTTCGCAGGTTGGCCGCAGATCACGGCGCGGAGCACACAAATCCTTGCCGCAGCAGACGGGCACGGCCGCATCGATTCCAGTTTCAAATGGCCGATGCTGTAGAAATGGCGTTGGAACCCTTGAGTTCTTGGCTGATCCTGATATGAAAAGCTTTCCGCAGACTACTGGGCTGTTGGATGTTGGACGATCTGCGAAAAAACGGAGTTTTAGTCATGACTACTCGTCGCGCTTCATTGATTTCAAGCATTGGATTTGAGTCGCTAGTGATAGCCACATTGGCGATGGGCTGCAGCTCATCGACCACGAACAACAATCCACCCGGTAGTCTTGGGGGCAGCACGAGCAGTTCGTCTGGCGGCTCCACCAGCAACGGTGGCGCAACCGGAGCGAGCGTCGGTGGTACCACGAGTTCGGTAGGTGGAACGAAGGCCGCGGTCGGTGGCAACGCAAATCCAACGGGTGGAGCCGCCACCGTGACAACCGGAGGCTCCGTTACGGCTTCGACCGGCGGCGCTGTTGCGGCTTCGACAGGTGGCGCCGCTACGAGCACTGACACAGGCGGCACCGGCACCGGCACCGATACCGGAGGTGCCAATGGTACTACCACGGGCGGTGCCGCAACTAGTGGCACAGGTGGATCAACTGCCGTGGATTGCAATCCCCCAGCGGCAACGCTTTGCACGGGCACGGCACCTCCAGCTGCCTTAATTTCGGATTTTTCAATCGCCTCGGGCAGCACGACTCCCAGTGTGTTTGGGAAATACGGTCAAAGTGTCTATGGCGGCGAGTATGTCTATCCTGCATCCTCGCCCGATTGTAAGACTGGCGCAGTAAGTCCCTATCCACTCACTCAGGATTTAGCTGGTGGAAGTTGGCTTATTCAGGGAACCGTTGGCACCTATTCAGGTATGGGTCTCTGGTTTAGTTGTAATACCGGTAGCTCGACGGCCCCCACTTACGTTCCTATTTGCGCAATCGATGCATCGGCGTACACCGGGATTTCATTCACCATATCCGGTACCATCGGTCCGATTTCAAGTGGCACCGGTACTTTAGGACTGACGATGCAAGTCTCTACTCCTAGCACGCAAGCACCGGCCAAGAATAGTGACGGCACTCCCGCCACGGATTCGGCGGGTAACCCCAAGCCGAATTGTGGCACCTGCACGGGCACCACTTGCGGCACCAACGTAGCGGTGCCCGTAACAGCGACGGCATCTACCGTCAGCATGACCTGGGCACAATTGGGCGTTACAACGCCAAACGCGATCACTGGTATTTCATTTTCACTCACAGACCCTTGCGGCCTGAACGCTGGTTACGCAACCAATCCGTGCACCCCGACGACATACCCAGTCAATCTAACGATCGACGATATCCAGTTCACTATGTAAGGCTCGACGTTGAGTGCCGGAAACGCACCCTCGCTGAGTGCGTTTCCGTGCCGCTGTGCCCTCAAAAGAAACCGCAATCCGGCGGACGACCGACTAATTGGGCGCGCTCGCGTTGAGGCAGACTCATTTTGAGTGAGCACTAACACTGCCGACTCCTCAGCTGTCATTTCGGGCAACAGTGATTTTAGCGCGAGAATTGCTTGGGATTATTGCGGCATGGGCGGATTGCCCACGCGTGTCAGGCCCAGGACCGTTAATTCGCGTTCATTTCGGTCGCACGGACGGCAATTTGAGATAGAAGTCCAAAGTCCTGACGTCGCGATGCGCAACCCCAATTCGAGTGTTCCCCGAGATTTCGATAAGATGAAAGCCTTAAACTATTTTCCCTTGTTGATGTTGGTCGCCTGCTCTGCTGATCCGATTCCGTCGGGGCGTTATATCGTCAACACGGGACAGGAAACGGACACGCTCACGATGGCGCCAGCGCCCGAGACTTTCACGCTGTCATCCGTGGATTCCAGTACTTACAAGCCTACGGTGATCTCGACCAGTGACAAGCCGATTGACTCGATTGACGTGGGTATCACCGGGTCGAATTTCTTCATGGTGCAGGGGGAAGATTTAGACGGTGTGCGGCGGGTTCAAGCTACATCGTATGCGATAAACGCAACGCAGCTCGCTGGGTATGACGTGCCGTTGTTCCTGGGTCGTACGGATGCGTTTTGTCGCCCGCCCGGAAACCTCTCGACTACCGGTCAGGGGAATCATCCGCCGGTTGGGATATTTTGGGGTCAAACGCTTTGGATGGCAGGCGGAGGTTCGATTAACCAGATTGTGAGCGAGGGCTACGACTTGGTGAGTTGGGCTCCTTCGACTCCTCCGAGCGTCATTCAAACGATGACCTGCCCTAGTCTGCCCTGCCAATTTAGATCTATAGCGAACTACATAGGCGAATTCGGGCTGGGAATCGGGTCGGATTGGGCCGTATCCGTGGATATTACGCTCCAGACCACGGCGGCCGTGGATGCAAGTACGGCTACCAAGGGGGGGATGTCGAGCTGGCTCGAAGTGTCAGGGGGGCGCACGATTGATGCGATTACGGGTGCATCGTATGTGGTCGGTCCCACTCGCGGTGATACCGCGTCCTCGATGGTATTGGAGTTGAACACCAAGGGCGATCTGATCGCGCAACCGCTCAGCACGCCACGCCAACAGGCTGCAGCGGCCTACATCAATACGAATGCTTCGCACGGACTGCTGGTGGTCGGTGGTAGCCTCAACGGAGCAGGCGCGGAGTTCTTGGATGATTCAGGCACCGCTTTTGTTGCTTTACCGTACCCGGCCGATTCGGTTGTTGGTGCTGCTTTGCTTGCCGAACCCACAGGAAGCCGAGTGTGGCGCGTGGGCGGCATGAATTCGCCAACTGATCCCACTCCGGCACCCACGTTGGTCTACGATCTGACCTGCAAAACCGACTGCACCCCTGAACCATTGCCGGCGTACGATTTAGTCGTTACCAACGCCATCGGGTTCAGTTTTGGTACCACCGGTGGAACTGACAGCGACGGCGGCGTAGTCATTGACGACCGGCGAGTGGTAATTGGCGAACTCGACGACGGTACCATGGTGGCCTGGCGCGTGACGACAACGGGCGCAACTCCAATTCCGGTGCGAGAACCGCGAAAATATGCAACGGTGTTGAGTTTGCCGAATGGGTTTGCTGCGCTGATCGGTGGCACGTTGATTAGCAATGGCAATCCGGCAACATCGATTGAATTAGTGGCTTTTTAGCCACCGCCTTCTTTGGCCAGAAGGTAAAGGCAGCGTAGCGTCTCTGAGTCCGGACTATCGTAAAGGTGCATCGCGCCACCCTGGCAACGCTTGAATTGTTCGCAATCCGTGCACGGGCCCCTCTTCATCCAGCCGCGATCGCGAAACAGCTGGTAGCGGTCGCGCCACACGTCCTTGAAGCGATCGGTCTTGATGTGACCTTGAATGAAGGCATCCCCGAGTTCGGGGCAGGCGCCAATCCGGCCATCGCACATGATTCCGGCAATCGAGATGCCAGCGCGGCATTGACAGAGGTAGGGCCGTACGTTGCCTTCGAAACGGTTACCGAGGTACCCTTCCTCCGACATCTCAGGGGTCGGAATGAAGTCGTCGTTTCGCGCACCCAGCACGAATTCCATAATTTGCCGAATCTCTACTGGACCGGGGACGAGATCGGGACGGCGCGCCGCGCGCCCCACCGGCATCACGGGTGCTACCCGCCAATTGGGCACGCGCATCGAAGACACGAGCGCGCGCATTTGGTCGAGGTACGGCACGGCTGGCGTGGTTATCGTCGAGATGATCTCGAGCGTGCCCGAATAGCCCGCCTGGTGCAATGCTTCGACCGCGCGAAAGACCGCGAGTGACGTGCCGTCACCGCGCAGCCGATCATTCATCGGGGGCGGCGCGTCCATGCTAAGTGAAAGCGAATCCATCCCAACTTCTACGAGCCGGCGAGCGACGTCGGCATCGAGCAGGGTCGCGTTACTCACCATGCCGTAATGAAATCCAAGCCGATGCAGCTCCGCGAAGAGGTCGAAAACACCGGTTTTGGTCAATGGCTCACCGCCAGTAACGGCAACCATGACCTCCTCGGATTTGAAATCCTGGGCAACTTGCTGCACGAACTCAACCCATTCCCCAATCGAGAGTTCTTCGCGCTGTGGCTTTTGCCCACAAGAACTGCCGCAATAGGCGCAAGAAAGGTTACACGTGCGAGTCACTTCCAGAAACAAGTAGTCGAGTGGATGCTCTTGAAAGAGCAGGTTACGATTCTTGATGTGCTCGTCCCAGATAGCCTCGCGCCGTTCGGTATTGATATCCTCTACCGACTGCTCCGATGGAATTGGGTTAAGCTTTTGTGCCTCGGATTGCGGAGGGGTCACGTTACTCACGGCATTATTTCCTTGGCAAAGGTTAGGGGGCAATTCTAGCACGATTTCTTCTCCCACCCTAAATCCCGCCCGCTGGGCGGGACTTCAAACCCGCTCGATCGAGAAGCCCACACACATGAGCTCCCGAAGAGCGCGCTTGTTTCGAACTAATATTGGACCTAAAGGATCGAGTAGAAAATACTGTAAGTGCAGGTTAATCCGCATTCGGCAATATTACGCCGTAGTCGGGTGCGTACGTCGCAACGATACCGGTGCCACCGCTTGGCATCCCCGTATCGATGCCGCCGGTGTCGCCACTCGCAATTGGCTGGGTCCCGCCCGTTGCACTCGCGGCACCGACTGGATAAGGGCCATATACGGTTGCAACGCCGCCTGATGCACGAATGACAGTCGAACCGCCACTAGCCGTGACACCACCGGTGGACTTGGTGCCTCCGGTGCTGGTATTGCCACCGACTGGCATCGGGCCATACACGGTTGAAATCGCGCCCACTGCGCCAATACCCCCTTGGCCGCCACTTGCTCTATAGCCACCCGCTGCGTTCCCACCCGTTGGCAATGGACCGTACATTCCGCCCGTTCCGGGGTTGCCGCCGCTGATGAGCACTCCATACACAGGCGCGCCGCCAATATTATTCTTGGTACCACCGGTTGCTCTACCGCCGGTTGCCGTATTGGGTGCGGTTCCGCCCGCTCCACCGGACCCCCCCTGCGGTTGCGGACCATAGACGACGACCGGAAATCCACCGGTTGTACCGGTCGAAGGAAAGCCAGCGTCTACGCCTCCAGTGCCATTGCCGGTTTGACCCGCGTCACCAGTCTCACCAAAGGTCGACCCTCCACAGCCGGCAAGTAACATTGAAACTGCGGCTGGATACCATCGCTTGTCCATGACTAGCTCCTCAGTTCGCCCCAATAAGTTAGGTAAGGTGTACTCGGCGACCTGTGGGGTATTGTACACCCATTTGGGGCAGTTAGCCCCTGGATTTGGGCAAACCCATTTGCGAATGCCACCTTTCGATAAACATGCGAAATCGCGACGTGCCCCCGTTTGGGCCGAAAGGCCTATTCACCCCCCGACTATATTCGCTGCGCCGGATGGGGCGTGACAGCACGTGGCTACAATTTCGACGCTCGCCTCGTCGGACAGCTCGCGTCGTCAAAATGTAATGTGACCAGCTGGAGCTTCACCCCAGCAATCCACGTCGCTATTGCCATGTCGAACGCAGATCCGCGTTGAGCCAACGGTCACTTCGGCAACATCCGTTTGCCCATTGATATTGATCGGCGCTGTACTTTCGGCGCTCGCATCCTCACCGAGCTGTCCGTCGCTGTTGCCGCCCCAGCATTGTAGGCTTTTTTCGATGATCGCGCAGGTGTCGTGCGAACCTGCCGCCACATCAGTAGCTGTGCCTACTAAAAGGGATGCTGGTTGCGGCGTTGATTGGTCAGTAGTGTCGCCTGTTCCAAGCTGACCCTGAGCACCCGAACCCCAGCAATTTACGGACCCATCTTCGAGCAATGCGCACGTGTGGTCGCCACCCGCGGCCACTGCTGCGGCCTGGCCGCCCAGCGACACTGCGACCGGCGTAAAGGATGCGCTCGAAAAGAAGCCCGCACCGGTTTGGCCAACTTCATTGCATCCCCAGCATTGAATCTGTCCCCCTGCTAGCAGCGCGCAAACGTGCTGATTGCCTGCTGAAATCTGCAGCGCATTGCCCGGTAGACCTATGACTGTTACCGGGCCTGATTCTGAAACACTGTTACTCCCCAGACCCAATTGGCCGCAGTCATTGCTTCCCCAACACTGGACGGAACCGTCGTCGATGATCGCGCAGGTAAATTGATCGCCCGAAGTAATCCCAATCGCGCGCCCGGCGAGACCCACGAATTCTCCGGCGATCGCCCGATTGCTCAAACTGGCATCGCCGAGCTGCCCCTTGCCATTGCCGCCCCAACACTGAACAGAGCCATCGGTGAGGATGGCACAATTGTGATCCGTCCCGGCAGCTACGATCCGAGCCGGTGGCAGCTGCAACACGGCTACTGGTATCGTGCTGTCCATCGTACTATCGTCGCCCAATTGACCGGCGGCATTGTTGCCCCAACAGCGAATGCTCGAATCGGACAGAACCGCGCAGACGTGCTTATCACCCGCGGAAAGATCACTTGCGGTGGGTGTTCGGCTGGAGCCGCAGCCCACGCTAGCGACTAACGACGCGAGTATTGTGACAATTCCTCGGCGAATCATGGCCTTCACTCGGGCAAGGATGCCCCGCGGGGCAGAGCTTGTCCAAGTGAGAGTAAGACATAATCCTAGCATGCTGGCTCTGGGGCATGCCGGCCGTTGGTGGTTTCCGCCAATGATGGGGTATCACGGAAACGTTGGTCGGGCCGGAGGCTCTTTCTAGTACCTCAATTCGGCGGAAACGCGGTACTAGTACGTCAATTCGCATGACTTTGGAAGGACGTGGGCAACCACTGCATGAGTAATCCACATCCCCTTTTGACACCGATCCGGGAACTTCACCGCAAGCTTCGTTCGCTCGTGCTTACCGCTTGTCATGAACGATCAACGGAAGAACTCGCCGCGGTCGCTGACGACGGTGCGGGGGATACCATTTTCGCGATCGACAAGATAGGCGAGGTTTTGTTGGTCAATGAGCTCGCCGAAACGGCTGCTGCCCATGGCGGAATCGTGCTCATCGCGGAGGGTATTTCAGGGGGGAGACTCAGTTTGCCACTCGGTCAATCCGAAGCGAATTGCCGATATCGAATCATCGTTGACCCGATCGACGGGACGCGCGGCCTCATGTATCAAAAGCGACCCGCGTGGATACTCACGGGAGTTGCTCCAAATCGTGGAGATGCGACGAGCCTGTCCGACATCGAGCTTAGTGTGCAAACTGAAATACCGCTCATCAAGCAGAATCTGAGCGATGAGCTCTGGGCCGAGCGCGGGACTGGCGCCTTTGCCGAGCGGCTCAACCTGGTCAACAACGTGCGTACTCCGTTAGTGATTCGCCCGTCACGCGCGACCAGCATCGAACAGGGCTACGCGATGATCAGCCGGTTCTTTCCGGGCGCAAGGGACGAATTGGCTGCCATTGACGATGCAATCGTGTACCGGTTGCTGGGAGCTTCGCCCCAAGGCAAGGCGCATTGTTTCGAGGATCAGTATCCGTCAACCGGCGGTCAACTGTACGAGCTAATGGTGGGTCACGATCGATTCGTCGCGGATCTGCGACCTTTACTCGGTGACGTCCTGCGTTCTAGGGGGCTGCCTCTCGGGCTCTGTTGTCATCCCTACGATATCTGCACAGCGCTCATCGCAGAGGAGTTGGGGGTTTTAGTACGTAACCCCGTTGGCGGCCCGCTCAGTTATGCTCTCGACGTCGAGTCGGACGTCGCTTGGGCGGGCTATGCCAATGCCGAGCTCGCAAGGCGTATTGAGCCGATTCTGCAAGAAGTGCTAATGGAACGCGGCGTTGCCGTTGTTCAATCTGGGGGGCAGTTAGCGTGAAGCCGGGAAATGAGACCGAAGAGAGGGATAGGGTCCAGAAATTCCTCAGGGATCTGATGGTTCCGCGGGGCCGCCTGGCGGGCCTTTTCTCGGAGCAACTGCCGGTTGGCGTGGCCCGAGCACCTGGCCGTTTGGACGTGATGGGAGGAATTGCCGACTACTCGGGGTCCCTCGTCTTGGAGTTGCCGCTCCTGGAAGCAGTATTCGTTTTTGCTCAGGTTCACTCAGAACCCGTCGTCCGAGTCTTGAGTCTGTCGATGGACGAGACGGCACCGATTCGCGAGGCCAATTTTCCTGCAAGCGCAATCCTAGGTGCGGATGGGTCGGGCCTTACGTACGAGTCCATCCACAAGGTCTTCAAGGAACGCCCCGCAGATTTGTGGGCAGCCTATGTCGTAGGTGCAATGGGTGCGGCCACGCGTGAGGGTTGGATCCACTCGCTGGTGGGCGCTCAATTGTTAGTTGTTTCGAGTGTTCCCGAAGGCGCCGGCGTAGGTTCGTCAGCCGCAATGGAGGTGGCAGCACTATTTGCATTGAGTACGGCCGCCATCTCGATGCACCAAGGTGTCCCCTTTCCAAATCAAGAAGCAGCGCTTCTTTGTCAACGCGTCGAAAATCTAGTGGTCGGTGCGCCCTGCGGCGTCATGGATCAAATGACCTCGGCCTACGGAAAAAAGGGCGAGTTGTTTGAATTGCTGTGTCAACCGGCTTCCGTAGTCGGGTCGGTGCCGGTGCCCGAAGACCTCGAGTTTTTCGGCATCGACTCGGGGGTACGACAAGCCGCTACGGGAGCCGACTACGGCCAAGTTCGAGTCGGGTCCTTCATGGGCTTTAGGATGCTCATCGAATCAGCCGGGATCAAGGTCCGGCCTGGGCGCATTCCGGGACAACTCTTCGCCGAAGACAATCGCTGGCATGGGTACTTGGCCAACGTGACCCCGTCCGAGCTGGATGGCGAATTTTCCTCGGTTTTGCCCGACTTCATGTCAGGTTCCGAGTTTTTGGCATGTTACGGGGGCACGACCGACGCGGTTACCCGAGTCAACGGGGAGATACAATACCCGGTCCGCGCAGCTACCGGTCATGCGGTGAACGAGCACCACCGGGTGCGGCTCTATTCCGAACTTCTCAAGGCGAGCCCCAGCGAACAGCGCAACGTGCTGCTTGGCGAGTTGATGTACGAATCCCACGCTAGCTATTCAGCCTGTGGTTTAGGCTCGAGCGCCACGGATTTGTTGGTTCGTTTGGTTCGGCAATCGAGTCCGGAAGCTGGCCTCTACGGAGCCAAGATCACCGGAAGGGGCAGTGGCGGAACCGTTGCAATCCTCGCGCGCAAGGGCAGGTCCGACATGGTCGAAGCAATTGCGAGGCAATACTCTATCGAGTCAGGCCGCAGCGCTCGCGTCTTTCAGGGCTCATCTGCTGGGGCAGAACAATTCGGGACGATGACGATCCCTGGCGCTGCATTTTTCTCATGATCGAGGGATTTTTCCGGAGAATGTCAACATGAACGTACTTGTTACAGGGGCTGCTGGTTACATCGGTTCCCACGCTGTTCAGGCGCTGCTAAAGGGCGGACATCAGGTAATTACGCTCGATAATCTGAGTCGCGGGCATCGGGCTGCGTTGCCACCCAAGTTACCTTTCGTCGAAATGGATGTCCGCGATACGGCGGGTGTATTAGAAGTACTGCAACGCTACCGCATAGATTGTGTAATGCATTTTGCGGCGCTTGCCTTCGTGGGTGAATCGGTCGAAAAGCCCCTGATGTACTACGACAATAACACGGGCGGCACGCTAAGTTTGCTCTCGGCAATCTCGAAAAGTGAATGTCGAAAGTTCGTTTTCAGTTCGACGTGCGCCACCTACGGTGAGCCCATGGTCATACCGATTCACGAGGGGGTACCCCAATACCCAATCAATCCGTATGGAGCGTCGAAGTTATTTTCGGAGCGGATGATCAGGGAACTTCGCACGGTCTTGCCGGGGTTGGCAATTGCACTGCTCCGTTACTTCAATGTCGCAGGGGTTGCCTCCGATGGCTCGCTCGGCGAACACCACGATCCCGAGACGCATCTGATTCCAGTAATTTTGCAGGCAGCATTGGGACAGCGAGAAAAAGTCGTTGTATTCGGGGATGACTACCCAACCCCGGACGGCACTTGTATTCGCGACTATGTTAATGTCGAAGACTTGGCCGAGGCGCATGTAGCCGTCATGCAGTCGCTCAAGTCGGGGGACGAGAGGATTTACAATTTGGGTATTGGTCGCGGCCACAGTGTTAAGGAAATAATCGACGCGGCCCGCGGCGTTATCGATCGACCTTTCGAGGTCGAAATTGGCCCCCGCCGACCCGGAGATCCACCCGAACTTTATTCGAACCCTGCCAAGGTGTTCAATGAACTCGGGTGGCAAGCGAGCCGCACGGACATCGCCAAAACCATCGAAGGCGCCTGGCGCTGGTTCCGCGACCATCCCAATCGATACTCGGAGTAGTCAGAGTCATCGGATATCAGCTATCAACTGTCAGCTGTCGGCCCGCTGCAGGGAGCTGTTTGCTGGGGCAGTGATCAGAAATACCACTGAGAATGGCGGCTTTCTCCGTAGTGTGCAGCGGTAGCGCGGGCAACGCGGGGTGTCGCGCCTAGATTCCCGTTTCTAACTAAAGAGGGCCTTTCGGGGCGCAGTTGCCGGGGTCGATGCCCCGGCAACCGACACGAAAAACCCAACCAGGATCTCCTTCAAGTCCGCGGTGAACCTTCAACATTGCGGCAACGATTGGATCCAGGCGAAAAAAATGGTCAGAACTCAAATTTTTCGAATGAGTTTAGATCCTTAAACGCCTGAACGAGGCGCGCCGTCATGCCCTTTTCGCCCAGGTGGATCCAAGCGCGCGGATCGATCTGCTTCTTGTTTGGCTTGTCGGGGCCTTCGGGGTTTCCAAGCTGACCCTGGAGGTACGCGCTCTTGTCGTCCATGTACTTCTTGATCGGCTGAGTGAACGACCACTGCGTGTCCGTATCGATGTTCATCTTGACTACGCCGTAGGAAACGGCCTCGCTGATCTCTTGGGGAGACGAGCCTGAACCTCCGTGAAACACGAAGTCGAGCGGCTGTGGGCCCGTCTTGCGCTCCTTCTGCACGTGCTCCTGCGAGTTCTTGAGGATAATCGGACGCAGTTTCACATTGCCCGGCTTGTATACGCCGTGGGTGTTACCGAACGACGCGGCCACCGTGAACTTGCCGACGGGGTTCAATGCATCATAAGCAGCCAACACATCCGTCGGCTGGGTGTATAGCTTGGCACTGTCTACATCAGAGTTGTCAACGCCGTCTTCTTCGCCGCCGGTCACGCCCAACTCAATTTCGAGCGTCATCCCGAGCGCGGACATGCGCCCCAGAACCTTTCGACAGATGTCGAGGTTTTCTTGGAGTGGCTCCTCGGAAAGATCGAGCATGTGCGAACTGAATAGGGGTACCTTGTGCTTCTCGAAGTACTTCTCGCCCGCGTCAACCATGCCGTCGATCCATGGCAGCAGTTTCTTTGCCGCGTGGTCCGTGTGCAATATGACGGGTACGCCATAGGCCAAGGCGACGCTCTTGGCGAACTCGGCGCCTGCTATCGCGCCGGCAACCGAAGCCTTGTCCCCTTTATTGTCCAAAAGCTTCCCTGCCATGAAAGCGGCACCGCTGCTGGAGAATTGGATGATGATGGGGCTCTTGGATTCCTTTGCTGCTTGAAGGGCGGCAACAATGGTGTGTGACCCGATCACATTGACGGCCGGCAACGCGCATTTGGCACTCTTCATGTAGCCGAAGAGTTCTTGAAGAGCGTTACCCGTAATCACACCCGGCTTGAGTTGCATTTTCGACATGTTTAAACGAAATCCTTGCTGATGGCGCGACGCAAAATGGCGACGTTCGAAACGGCATAGCACGCGGCGCCCGCGGAAGCGAGTTGCCCGGATCGGGCCCTTTTACTCACGAAGGGAGCACCACATTAGCGGTCGAAGGCATCGAAAAGGTTTCTACGCCAATGTCACGTCTTTGCAAAGATAGACGTCCTGGATGCTCCGGAGCAACTTGGCACCTTCGTCCATGGGGCGCTGGAATGCCTTGCGACCCGAGATGAGCCCCATACCTCCGGCGCGTTTGTTGATGACGGCCGTCTTGACCGCTTCCGCAAAGTCATTGTTGCCAGATGGGCCCCCTGAATTGATTAAGCCCGCTCGACCCATGTAACAATTAGCTACCTGGTAACGTGTGTACTCGATTGGATGGTCCGGAATGAGATCGGTGTACATTCGCTTGTCGAATTTGCCGTAACTGGACTCTTGATTCAAGAATACGAAGCCGCCATTATTTTCTGGCAGTTTTTGCTTGATGATATCGGCCTGAATCGTCACGCCCAAGTGGTTGGCCTGACCCGTGAGATCCGCTGACACGTGGAAGTCCTTGTCTTTGGTCTTGAATGCCTTGTTGCGCAGGTAACACCAAAGCACCGTGAACATTCCTAGCTCGTGCGCGTGCTGGAATACTTGAGTGGTTTCTTCGATTTCGCGTTGGCTCGTGTCGTTGCCGAAGTAGATGGTTGCCCCAACGCCCGCCGCGCCCATGTCGAAGGCCTGCTCCGCGGCACCAAAGTAAAACTCGCTGGCCTTGTTTGGGTAGGTGAGCAGCTCATTGTGGTTGAGTTTGACAATGAAGGGGATCTTGGGTGCCCATTTGCGAGCCACGATTCCAAGCACGCCCAGTGTGGACGCTACGGCGTTGCAGCCGCCCTCGACAGCGAGCTTTACGATGTTCTCGGCGTCGAAATATATCGGGTTCTTGGCAAACGAAGCGCCGGCGGAATGCTCAATGCCCTGATCGACCGGCAAGATTGAGACGTA
This sequence comes from uncultured delta proteobacterium, assembly GCA_963819085.1. GTDB lineage: Bacteria > Myxococcota_A > Polyangia > Polyangiales > Polyangiaceae > FEN-1139. The sequence goes on along the minus strand of CAWFUX010000034.1, from coordinate 390,247 downwards.
GCCGCTGCCCTTGAGGCGGCCCGATTGAAACAGTCGCTCGAGTTGATTCAGTACACGAATCGGTCGGTCGCTATTTACGAAGATTCTATCGACGAAGTCGCCACCGGGGTGGTGAAGCAAACCCTTGTCGATACCCTTGCATTTGTAACTCAAAAGGTCCTTTGCATCACTTCCGAGTAGGGTTTCAATATCTGAGATATTCATTGCCAACCTTTCGCCCAGGTGTCGCTAAATCCCGCCTTACCATGGTGTGTTTCGGCGCGCTGCGGGAGCGGTGAGAATTGGACTGCTCAGGGTGGTCGATTGCCCCCAATATCGGGCTTTGACCGGTTGTTTGGCAGCAGCGTCGGCCCACTTACGCGCCAAGTGTTTCGCGATCACGCAATTTGTAGTGACCCAGAAACGTGCGGGCTACTAGTGGGTTTGCCAACGACTCCGGCAATTGCAGCACGCCGAGCACCATACGACAATACGACAATACGCCAGAGGATCAGTGGGATCGATCTGATGTGCGACGGCTGCGGACTTAGCTCGAGGACTTGACCATCTTCCAAGAAGTGATCGATGGGCACCGAGCCGCCCACTAACTGGTGAAACCCAGGCACAGGCCTCTGAGTGGCTTGTGTTTCTATGTCCTCGATCCACTCCCGTTCCGCAGCGTGTGCATAGACTTGCGCTTGCGTGGCATCACGCAGTGCCTTGGCCGCTCCGATATGATCAATATGACCGTGTGTGAGAAGGATGTGGCCTATGGTATCGGGGGTTCGCCCAATTTCCTGAACCCAAGCTAAGAGTGCGGTATGACTGCCGGCGACGCCGGTATCGGCTACCCCACGTGCGCGTGCCGAGCAATACAAAAATATTCACGAAGCGATCGATGCCCAGCCCCGGACCGGTCGGCATTCGAAGCGAGTGAACATGCGGCGTAATTTGCATTTTGCCATTATTCCAGCGCGCGATGAATCGATCAATCCAATTGATTGCCGGCGCGTCTGCAGAAACCGCCTCTTGGCTGTGTGGCATTTCAACGACAAATTAGCTTCGTTCGTCGAATGAGTGGCGATGTTGGCAGAGCGTAGTATGCAAGGCTCCGAGGTCTCAATTTGTCGCTCAACCAGTCCGGATCGCGCTCCGACCCCAATAATACGGCCGATGCCGTAAACGTCGCAGGTCTATATAAATCGTATTCGAATGGACTCGGCGCGAGCCACAAGAAACAAGTCTTATCCAATTTGAATTTTCAAGTAAAAGCGGGCCAGTCATTTGGAATAATCGGGCCGAACGGAGCCGGCAAGACGACGCTGGTAAAAACCCTGTTGACCGTCATACGTCCAACTGCCGGTACCGTGCGCATTTTTGGGGAAAACCCGGAACAATCACCGGTACGCGCGCGCATCGGGTATCTGCCCGAGCGGCTGGCATTGCCGCCGGCTTCGACGCCCAGGGAATTTCTGAGGGGCATTTGCCGCCTCAAGAGTCTCAACGATCCGGACGCGGAGGTCGAGCGGCAACTCGCGCGCGTGGGGATGAGCGGCGACGCAACGAAGCGGATCAAGATCTTCTCGAAGGGCATGAAACAGCGCGTGGGGCTTGCCGCCGCCCTAATTGGAGCGCCCGATTTACTCGTTCTGGACGAGCCAACCGATGGCCTTGACCCGATTGGGCGAGCCGAATTTCGCAACATAGTTTTGGAAGAAAAGCAGCGCGGCGCGACTATCGTTCTAAACTCGCACCTTTTGTCAGAAGCCGAGCGCATATGCGAAGCGGTCGCGATTCTGGTTCGCGGTGTAATTCTACGCAAGGGTCTAATCAGGGACCTTTGCACGTCCAAGACTCGCTGGCGCGCCCGGTTTTCCCCTGTGCCCGCCGAACTCGCCATGAGCGAGATTGGGTTCAAAGAAACGGCGGAACCGGGCCTTTACAGCTATGAAACAGATGATCCCGTGGTGTTGAACCAAAGCCTAGATGTCGTAAGAAAGGCAGGCGCCATATTGATCGAATTGGGCCCTGAACTAAAGAGTTTAGAAGAAGTACTCACTGAAGCGGTGGGGCCATGATTGTCACTTGGGTCATTGCCGAGGACATATTGCGCGAGGCCTTGCGCCGGCGTTGGTTTTTGGTACTCGGGATTGCAGTCACGCTTTGCCTCATGGTTCTCCTCGGAACATTGCGGTTGGATGCCGTGGAGAACACGTTGACGGCATCACGGCACGCCGCCGGTTCCGCGGGGGCTGATGGGCAAGTGGTCGGTCAGGTTTTCAATCCACTATTTCGCGCCGCGGCTTACCTGATATTCTACGGTGGCATCCTATTCGGCGTGATTTCATGCGCTGAGTTTGCGCCAACGCTTCTGTCGCCGGGGCGCATCGAACACTTGTTATCGCTGCCCGTAAAACGTTGGCAACTGATCGTAGGCACGTTCATCGGTGTGTGGGTCATTGCCAGCTGTGCATCACTGTATGCCGCTGGCGGTCTCACATTGATTCTAGGCCTAAAGACGGGGATCTGGACATTGCGGCCGATCGTGGCAGGGCTGCTATCGACCGTCGCCTGGGCTGCCGTTTACGCTACAATGCTCATCGCGGCTACGCTAGTGCGCAGCGCCGCACTGAGTGCCGGCATTGGTGGCATCGTGTTTATCGGAGGGATAATCGCGAGCAACCGCGAGAGCATGCTCGGGCTATTTGCCCCGGGTCTCGGGAAAATGGTCTTTTCGTTCCTATCGATGTTGTTCCCGAGGCTCTCCACTTTGGGCGCAGCCTGCGCGCAGATTGCATCGTCTCAGCCAGTCAACACTGGGGCACTTGCATCCGTGCTGGCAGGCTTCTTCGTCTTCACGGCCACCGCTGTCGCTCTAGCCATTATGTCACTAGAGCGACAGGACTTCTGAAAATGACTCGTGCTTTTTTCTTGTCGTGACGGCACGTGGACACGCGCTGCGGCGCAGATATGCGTAATTGCAAAGGCAATACGCCAATTTCTCTACATCTTCTTCCCATCAGGCCAGAGGTCGAGGGACACTGGCTGCCCCTCGCCTGCGAGTAGATAGCGAGCACATGTTTTATATTTGCCCTTGCAGTAGAGCAACTTCAAGGCGTCGCTCACCGCGGGCAGCGACATATTGTTGAAGAACACGCATTTCTCAAGGCGCTCGCAAACTACTTTGACTTTGCGTTCCGATTGCGCCGCCATACCCTTACTCAATCGATATCACATTTAGGCCGCGCGAAGGAAGACACATGGAACCCCAAGTGTTATTGGCCCAATGGCTTGTCCAGGGACGGCGCCGTGGGATCGATTGGCTGTGGTAGGCTAAGGTAGGAACAGCGTTCCCGGTTAGCGTTAGTCCAATTCACTTCTTTGTCGGCTCGGCGGGCTTATTCGCACCGGCCGCGGGTGGCGCGGCTTTAGCGCCGTCGGACGTGTTCCACTGCGGTTGCGCCCGGGGCACGACTTTGACCGCCTCTACGACGTCGAAGTAGGTCTGCTTCTTCGATAGCTGACCGTTTGCCGCCGCTGCGGCGAGCTTTTCATGAGCCGCGCAGAAACGAGCGGCGCTATCGCGTGCCTCTAGTGTACTATTCTCGAGCGCGAGGACTTGGCCGAAGACATCCGCGTAAACCATGCGATCGACGACTGAATCCTGTACACACACGGTCTGCTTCTCGAGCATACCGCAGCGCCTAATCTGGCGTGACATGCGCTTCTTGTCCACGTCCTTCTGGATCACCGAAAGACTCTGCGCCTGCGAATCCAGATAGCTCGCGAGTCCGTCGCACAGCGTCTTTACCGAAGGAGCCGCGTCCTGAACGATTTTGCTCAGGTCAGTTCGGGAATCGGAGGCAGCGCTCATTTGATTCACCAGGGTCGTCACAGCGTCGCGCGAAGTCTGATCATCGGCATCCGACCAATCGGACCCACTAATGCCCGAGAGCGCCGCTTCGAGTTTGCCTGTGGTTTCGACATCCGCGCCCGATGCCACGGATTCGAGCCGCTCGCCGTAAAGTGACATCACGAGGATGGCGCGCCGCCAAAGGGCGTCACTCTTGAGCGCCTTGCTGCACGTGTCGCCCATTGACTTGTCCAAGCCCACCGGCTGGGGACCGAGCGAGTCTTGCCACAGGCAAACCTGCGCTCCTTGAGGCGCCGCTCCGGCATGCACTCCAAGTCCTCGACCTACTGAGCCCACTCCCATGCCGGACCGAATTGCCGGCGCACCGCAGGCCGTAACGACTAAACCCAAAGTCAGGCATGACGTGTTCACAACCAGAAATTTTTTGCCCAAAACTCGAATCGAATTGCATTTTGTCATAGCCACGCCTTCATACCTCATTTTTGAATGGCCGTGCAGTGTCTCGTCAACTGACGATAAATTCGCCGATTAATCGGTGATTTTGGGCAACCTAGGCTCAATCAAATGGACGCGAGCAATGATCGACGAGCCGCGACACTTCGCGGGGGTATAAGTCGTGGGCAGAGGTTCCGTCGAGCGTCAGTTTCACGCTAGTTGCGATAATTTGGCTCGCTCTGCGACTGCAATTCGAATCGTGCAGGTTGTGCGAGGGGGCTCCGTGACTTTGAGCGGAACGCGCATGGCAGAGTATTGCCTCGCTCCCGATGGCAGCTGCTACGCGGTGGTGACGCTTGGACTTGAAGAATTCAAGAGCAACGTTCAGCACGCATCATGCATCTAAGCGCCAATTAGGCAGGCTGCTTTGGCCGGCGCGGTCAAAGCCTTTTTCGCCAGAGACGGCGAGACATCTCGTGATTTAATCTTGCGCGACGTATGCATTCCGTTGTGGCTAAAAATGGGGTCAAACCATTCGAGACAAGCGATTATCGGTAGTTACTGAGATCGAGCTTGTGATAGACTTCGAGGTTGGGGTTTGAGATCGGAGGACGTCATGAGAGCAGAGAAATGCAACGCTTTGAGGCCGCGTGCCCTTGCGGCGACCACGACTGGTCCAAGCAGGTTCGGCTTGCACTTGTTCGTGACGCTAGCCGCGCTTGTCGTAGCGGGTTGCGCGGGCAAGGATCCCAAGAACGGTCCCACTCGCAGCGCCCCTGTTGGCGGCAGTACGACGGGAGGCACGACCACACCAACTTGCGTGCCGGGTGCAACACCCACTTCACTGAACAAGCCAGTATACTGGAAACACCTCGCCGGCGAAACCAGTTGGTTTGCGGCACCGCTAGTCATAGATCTCGATAATGACGGCAAACGGGAGCTTATTGCCGCATATTATTCGACGTTCATCTTCGATTCGTCGGGCGCTCAGCTCGACAAGATCCCGAGCGCCAATGACCGGGTGTACGCACCACACATTGTCGCCGATTTGGAAGGCGACAAAACGATGGAGATCGTTGTGGGTCGCGGCAGTGAGGTCGCTGCGTACGAGTGGAAGTCGGGGAAAGCCGTTTTGAAGGCAGGTTGGCCTGTTAGCGTAAAAACTACCAGCACTGATCCCGAAGTCCGGGGCCTCGCCGCAGGCGACCTCAACGGCGATGGCAGTCTAGAAATTGTGGCGACCACCACCGAAACTGCAGATGAATCGAACGGAGGTTCGCAAGTCTGGGTCTTCAATGCCAACGGTACCCTCTATCAGCCGGCAGGGCTGAGTTATAACGCCTGGCCTCGCTACAACGCGCTTACCGGAACCGGTAACGACGCTGATCGCAATGGTGAGGGCCAACACGGCTACGGCTGTTACGGCCTCAATGTTGGCATCGGCAACATCGACGATGACAAGGAGCTCGAGATCATCGTTACCTACGATAACCATCAGATTCAGGCATTCAACCACGACGGCGTGACCATTGATGCCTCCCCCTGGTTCAAAAACCCATCTAACCAATATGCCGGAAACCGCATGAGTTGGGGCCAGTTCATTCGATGGGCTGACCCGACTGTTGAGGCCAATCACTACAATCTGAACACGGACTATTGGCCCAGCCCCAGCACCGATGAATGGCTGCAGTGGACACAGTCACCACCCAATATTGCCGACCTCGACGGTGACGGGAAGAACGAAGTTCTCGGTGTTCCCAATGTCGAATTACATGACCCTTACGTAACTCAGGCCTGGGCGATAATGGTACTTCAAGGGGCGTATGGTGACGGCAGCCTCTCGGCAATGCGTAAACCCGGTTGGGAGACTCTCAAGCGCGGGCAAGCGCCCGTGCTCGTTGACGGATGGTATCCTCCTACGGGTATACCTGCAGCTGCCACCGTGAACCTTCAGGGAGACTCAAAGCTAGAAACGGTTGTGTCGCTCAATGACGAATTCATGTATGCCTTCGATGCCTCGGGTAATAAGATTTGGCAATACAACTACTCGCACGGCAAGGCCATCATGTTTTCATCGGAACCGGTGGTTGCCGATCTGAATCAAGATGGCTCACCTGAGGTACTGTTTACGACTTTTGGCGATCCCAACGTCCTCGACTCTGGCAATCTCGTGATCTTGGCGGCAGATGGCAGTCAGCTATTCGACATTGCACTGCCCAATAGCGGCAACGACCAAAATGGCAACGGCAATGGCGCGCCTGCCGCTCCAACCGTCGGGGACCTCAACGGCGATGGGAATCTCGAAATTTTCATTCAGACGTTCGAGCACGGAATGGACATTTACACGGTACCGGGCTCGGCGGAGAATTGCCTGCTCTGGTTGACGGCGCGCGGAGGCCCGCTGCGAATGGGCCAACCGAGTAAGATCTAGGCAACCCTGCGACCTAATCGCCGCCGCGAAATAACCCGGGGCGATTCGCCTGTCACTTACTACCCGATAGAATCTTACGAGCTTTTTTACCGTGCCGTCACGCCCCAAAAAAAGCGCGCTAGGGCCGCCATTCGATCGCGGCCCTAGCCTTTTTTTCTGAGGCATAGGTTCTTCAACCACTCCTCGGCGTCGTGGTTCTTCAACCACTCCTCGGCGTCGTGGTTCTTCAACCACTCCTCGGCGTCGTGGTTCTTCAACCACTCCTCGGCGTCGTGGTTCTTCAACCACTCCTCGGCGTCGTGGTTCTTCAACCACTCCTCGGCGTCGTGGTTCTTCAACCACTCCTCGGCGTCGTCCTCTAAACCCGAGATCGCTCCACGATCTTCTAGTACATCAATTCAATAGAATCGATGTACTAGTGCCGCGAACGATCTCTCATTTAGCCGAGCGTCGGTTCGTCGTTAGCATCCTCTTGGTTTGCTCGCGGGCGCGCAGTGGCCTTGTTTGTTCTGGAGGGGAGCTTGGGTGCCGGCTTGAGCGTTACCCGAATAAAGTCGTGTATATCCAGCATGTCTCGTGGCATTTCGTTCTGATCGCCCAGCTTTCTGGCAACGACGCGCGCCACGGCCAAGAGCCTCGTGTAGGCGGCGCAGTTGGGACGCGTCGCAATGGTTTCCCGTGAGCCCGCTGCTTTGAGCTGCAATCGAAAATTGATGGGATGGATGCAAATATGCTCAGCCGGATGAACGACAGCCGAGAGCGCTGTTGCCATTTCCCAGCGAGTGGGCTCACCCGAATAGCCGGCAAGCGCGGCGACATAGCGATCGAATCGCTGCGCGTATGGTTGCGTGCCGTAAAGCAATTCGCGGGCAGAATTGGCTAAGTCTCGCTGACGATCGCGGTTGGCCGTCTTCGACTTTTTCAACTGAGCCGACGGCACGAGGTCCGTGTGCCCGAGTACACTTACGATGAGCTCGTAGACCTGTTCATATTGCTGAGTGGCAATCAACGAATCTAGAACTGCAGCAGAGAGTTGCTCTTGTGCCGACTGGACTAGGCTTGTGCGATGCCGGGGTGAGCGTTGTTCAGCGCCCTCGCCCCGAATCTCGAGTATCCATTTTGGATCCAGCAAACCTGCAGGGTAGTCATCGCGGAAGCTCGCCAGTTGATGCGAAAAATTCAAACCGCTACCCGGGCCGGCGGATTGAGCATTTGCCCTAGCGATGAGCAACCTTTGCAGCCGAATTGAAGCGGCCTTTTGGTCCGGACTCGGTTGCTCAACCCTGCACATTAGGTTGTGAAAACCGTTGGCCATGGTGCGTTCCTCACCGTCCTCGAACAGATAGCCCCGCTTGCCGCCCGTTTCCCACGCGAGGACCCCTATTCCCCAATCCTTGCGAGTGGTGTGGGCAAAGAGTGAGGGTAAATTCGTGTTGTCAGTTGTCAGGGTCATGAAACCTCGTAGTAATTGCGGTGACTCGAGCGGAACGATGGTTCCGCTTTTCCGAACCACTGCAGCATTGAGCACGCGCCAACGCCCGCGACGAAATGTTCGTCACGTTATGCGCGCGAGGAGACTCACCCTAGCACGGGGCCTGAAAGATTTCGAGCCTTCGCTGAATAATCGCGCCTTTTGCGCGATTTCAGCGCGGTTTTTCCCCCGGTTTGGCGAGTGAAGCAACAGACCACAATCCTAGGCGTCAATCAGGGCTTGCGTGCTTTGAGATTTGCGCATCCCCGCTTGTTGCCGGCGTCGCAGGCCTGTTGATAGAGTTGCAGAGCGCGCTTGACGTCCTTCGTCACACCCTTGCCCAGTGCGTAAGCCTCGCCGAGGCTCGAACAACCGCGCGAACTGCCAGAATCGCAGGCGCGTTGGTAGAGTTCAACTGCTCGCTTTAGGTCCCGGGGAGCGCCTTCTCCGCGCCCGATCATTGCGCCCAGGCCCTCGCATGCACGACCGCTGCCGGCGTCACAGGCGCCTTGATAGAGTTCGAAGGCGCGCTTGATATTCTTGGGGACAACCTTGCCTCGCGCAAAAGTGTCCGCCAAATCGGCGCAGCCGTGGGCACTCCCTGCATCACAGGCACGCTGAAACAGCTCGAGGGCTTGTTTCTTGTCTTTCTTCAAGCCCTTTCCGCCAGAATAGAGCTCACCGAGCCCTGCGCAGCCACGGGCGCTACCCCCATCGCATGTGCGTTGATAGAGTTCGACACTGCGACGCAAATCAATAGCGATACCAAGGCCGTGCAGGTAGGCATCACCCAGCTCTTCACAGCCGCGAGTGCTTCCCGCTTCGCAGGCCCCCTGCATGAGCTCAACCGCATGATGCGGGTCCCGCTTGACGCCATCACCCAGTTGATAATTTTTGGCCAAGTTGACGCAGGCAGCGGAACTTCCCCCGTCGCAAGCATGCTGATAGAGTTCCGAGGCTCGTGCGGCATCTTTCGGCACGCCGGTGCCGTGAGCATACAGATCAGCGAGGTGCCCGCAGCCACGTGCATTGCCCATGTCGCAGGCCTTCGAATAGAGCTCTTTTGCCCGCCCGACGTCCTTGGCAACTCCGTCTCCACGGGCCGTGACTTCTCCCAGACTCACGCAACCGCGCGCGGCGCCCGCTTCGCAGGCTTGCTGGTAGAGCCCAATGCCGCGGGGAATGTCCTTGGTAATTCCCTCACCATGTATCAATGAGTCCCCCAAGTTGACGCAGCCTCTGGCGCTTCCTGCCGCGCAGGCACGCTGAAAAAATTCGGCGGCGTGCTTTAGATCTTTAGCAATACCCTCACCCTTTAGATAGGCTTCGCCTTCGAGCGCACAACCGGCAGAACTGCCTGCCTCGCAAGCCCGCTGGACCAGCGCCATTCCGCGAGCCAAGTCCTTGGGTTTGCCGACACCATTTCAGGTAAATTTCACCCAAATCAGCGCAGCCGTGCGCGCTGCCGTTGTCGCAAGCCAGCTGGTAAAGTTCGAGCGCTCGAACAATGTCCCGCTTTCTACCCTCGCCTCGCTCGAAGATTTCGCCCAGGTTGGCGCATGCATGAGCGCTTCCGTCATCGCAGGCCTGCTGAAAGAGTTCGAATGCGCGAATCGGATCCTTCGGCATGCCTTGGGCCTGTGCGTAACATTCAGCCAACCGCGCGCAGCCGTGTGCGCTGCCATTTGCGCAAGCCCGCCGATAAAGCTCGACAGCCCTTGCCTCATTCTTTTCAACCCCTTCGCCTAAGGCGTATAATTCTCCAAGACTTGCACAACCCGCAGCGCTGCCTTCTTCGCAGGCGCGCTGGAAGAGCACCTGCGCGCGCTGTAGGTCCTTATTAATCCCGTCACCCTGCCGGTAGAGTTTTCCGAGGCCAGTGCAGGCACGGGCACTGGCGCGGTCACACGCATGACTAAAGAGGTCTAGCGCCCGCGCAACATCCTTCTTGACGCCGTCACCGCTCGAATATAGCTCTCCGAGCCCGGCACACCCGCGCTCGTTGCCCTTGTCACAAGTCATCTGGTAGAGTTGCGCGGCGCGGCCAAAATCCTTAGCTACACCCTGACCCGCAGTGTATAGGTCCGCAAGACTAACACACCCGTGCGCGTTACCCTCCTCACAGGCCCTTTGAAAAAGCTCCGCAGCGCCGCGTTTGTTCTTCGGCACACCGTTGCCGGCCGCGTAAAGTTCGCCCAAGCCGACACACCCGCGCGCGTTCTTGTTGCTGCAAGCCTGTTCGAGAAACTGCCGAGCAAGGTTTGCATCCTTGGCAATGCCGTCACCGCTGGCGTAAGCCAACCCAAGCCCCACGCAACCGCGAGTGCTGCCTTCTTTGCAAGCCTTCTGATAGTATCGGACTGCGGTCGTTGCGTCCTTCGGTACGCCTTCTCCGCGAGCATACATATCACCGAGGTCTGCACAGCCCCCTCTTTTACCTTCATTGCAGGCTCGCTGATCGCGCACAACATGCGTGACTTCACCGGTCGCACAAGCGCCCAGGATGGGCAACGAAGCGATTGCAATTATTAGGGCGCCAGGGGGGAAACGGCGATTGGTCATAGCCAGTCTTTCAACCTGAAATCAAACGTAGTTCGGAATTAGCAAAAGGAAAGCCAAATTGGGCAAATAGGCACGATAGGTGCAGTCGTTTCGTGCGTACGGTTGCAACGGTCACCGCCTGGCGGCAAGCTTTTTCCGCACATGCTTCCCCTGTCTAGCACAATTGCCGCCCATTTGTCTGCAGGCGTTAGCCAAAGCCAATCCATTTGGGATACACCCCACGGTTATCGCAACCGTTCGACGACGTCGAGGTGGTACCCGTGCGTGCTGCTCGCTTTGAGCGGGCCACTCTTGCTAACCACGGTTGGGTGCGGATTCCCCAGAGCTGCCGATAAATCTAGTGAAGACCATCAATCGCCAAGGACCCGCGATACCAGCCGGAGCGTTTGCGAGTGATTCACCGCACCAAAGTCTTGATTCTGGGGCGCCGGATTCAATCGAAACCGGGCTCTCGCAAGTTTCACGATAGGCTATGCGCTCGATAAGCCCGACCTAGCGCAGACACTTCCCTCCGTTCTAGCTGAGATTTCCGACATTACGGCACTCTCTGAGCATGAGGTGGCATGCGTTCAGGACGAACGGGGTATTGTTTTTGTTTATGACATCGGCTCGCAAAAGATCGTTGACGAAGTCCGATTTGGTTCCAAGGGGGACTACGAAGGCCTAACCAAGTTCGACTCGAAACTATTCGTTTTACGCAGTGATGGCAAATTGTACGAAGCTGTCCAGCCTGAAGCACCACCCTGCAGTGAAAACTTATGACCTTCATTTGCCGGCCAAGGAAAGTGAAGGGTTATGCCTCGACGCCAAGCATGATCGTCTGCTGATTGCACCAAAAACAAGCCCGTCTGCGGCTGGCGAGAAGGATTGGCGGCCCATCTACGCGTTCGATCTCAAGCGAATGGCTCTAACAGAGGAGCCAGTTCTCAGCATCAATGTTCGCGCGATTCGACATTTCGCCAAGTATCATTCGTTGCCCCTGCCGCGCCGAGCCAAAAAAGGCGGTAACGGGATGCACAGCATTTTGCATTTCTTGCCTTCGGCAATTGCCATTCATCCGGTAACTGGGGAGATATATCTGATTTCTGCCGAGGACCATGTCTTGATCTCCTGTACAGAAACAGGCAACATAACCGGATACGCGCTCCTCGACGCCAGTTTGTTTCGACAACCCGAAGGGCTCGCCTTCTTCCCCAACGGTGACATGTTGATTTCCAATGAGGCCGCAGGCAAAGACGCGACTATATTGCTTTTCCGATGGCAACGACCGAGTAAGTAACGAGCGCAAAAGTCACAAGTCAATCTCCTGTTGGCCCAATACCAATGTTACCTTATTATTACCGTTAGCAGAGCGAACCGCTTCAATGAAACGGTCCGCCTCAGCTCTAGGCCGGAGGACGACCGAGTAAACGGCTTCTTGGTACTGGCCCTCGCCAATTGTTTCAAGACTTATCAGATTGAATTCATCCAAATGAGTCCGAAATACCTCGGCAAAAACCTCATCGTATTTCAATTCGCTCGGTACTCGGACAATCAGGATTCTTTCCCGAATGACCTTTGCGAATAGGTCAAGCTTCGTCATCATGAGCACGGCGCCCGACAGGCAAATAGTTCCAAAGACTGCCAACATGTAGAAACGTGTGCCGCATGCCATACCGACCGCCATCACCAAAAACACAAATGCAATATCCCTAGATTCCTTGACCGCGTGCCTAAATCGAACAATTGAAAGCGCGCCTACCAGGGTAAATGCTCGGGCAATATTGGAACCAATTATGAGCATAATGAACGCAACGACTGTTCCAAACAGCACTAGGGTATGTACATAGGTCTGCGAGTAAGAAACCCCACGATGGGTCGCGCGATAAACCCACCCCACACAAAGCGACAAAATGAAACTTAGAAAAAACACGGTTGCGACGTCGAGTAGCGTAAAGCTGGTGGAGAGGTCGCCGTACCGCTCCATCTCTTTGATCAATTCACCCATATATGTTGCCTTTGTGTGTCAGGGTTAGATTGGTGCGTCCGTTGCCCGCACTAAGTGCGGCGCAATATTTACTGACTCGCTCCAAACTGCATTGGTGTTTTGCGAGGAGTGCTACCATCCAGCGAGGGACTCTCTCATTGACTTTGACTTCCATGACTATCCAATCCAGCGGCAGAATTTGGAGATTCCGCGCGGTCTGGTTTACTTCGAGCGCGTGGGTGCGACCCTCGAGCTGCATGTCGAATGTCAACCGCATGCCACTTTCGTAACGTCCGCCGATGAATGCACGTCTGCGATAGCTCACAATTGCCCTAGGTTTGAGGCTCATCGCCCTTACCATGTACAAAACCTCCGATGCCGTTGCAATATCCCCGGCTTCAATGCATTCGGACACGTCCTCACCGGCGCACAAGCGACTCGCCACGTCTAACGGCAGCGAGAGGCGCTTCTTCTGAGTAGTGCGGTTGAACCGCTGTTTGATTTCGACGAATCCCCGGTCGATCTGCGAGATAGACTGGCCCTGTGCTACGTAGATTCGAACTCTCAGTTTCCTTCGGAACCTGAGACCGTCGAGCTTGGAGTGGTAGGCAGAAAAGTCCGGGCTGTCGTAATATAGGCTAATTATTCGATAAAATCCGCTCGCGTCTCCGTGTTGGTCGGGTACCATGAAGTGACCCAAGTCAGAAACCAAGTCGAGGTATTTCGGCGCCTGAATGACGTACTTCAGCTCGAAGCGATTGAAGACCTTAATCATGGTATTGCTTTGGTGTCGCACTCGAACTAACTTCAACGTGAATCTCAGGCAACGCAGCATACCCCGGACGCGCTGACGTTTGAATCCGTACCGCCGCCCAAGTGGGATATGAGGGACCTTCGGCTACTAACTCGAAGGCCTGTCGTCCATTTTCGGAAAACTGAAGGGATTGGCGAAACGTATCTGACTCGAGGCTTACCGTCACCGGGTAGGCACCTGGTTGAGCGCGACACTCAACGACCAGGGACCTCCGTATGCCCGAAGATGACTGAATCACGAGATTGGCAGGTGAGCGCGCAGTCCAACCGTTGTCGCTAGGCTCGACGAACCCAACCGAATCGTTGCCCAAAATGGCGCGAATGAGGGTTGGATGCCTCTTGAGTAGTCTCCGCAAGAGATGAATATCTGAAGCGCTCAGACCAGTGAAGCCTTCACTGTGCAAGTCTTGAAGGATTACCCAAGCACGGTCCAAGTCTGGCTGCGAGTAGCCCCAGACCAGTACGGATACGAGCAGAAGATGGCTTGCCACCAACAGTAGAAAGCCACCACTCGGCCACCTACGGATATTGAATTTCACGGCGCACCGCTCCGGAGTCGTTGTTCAATAACTTTGTCGAGAACGTCCCAATTATTGGAACCCACGAGCAACACGCGCAACCGCTCCAATTCACCACTTTGAGGGCGGCCTTTGAATTGCACCGGAGTCTTGCGCGATGCCCCTTCCGTTCTGATCTGCGTTTTGCAATCGACCGCGTAAAGTTGATCGCCTTTAATGCGAGCGTGTTCCGAATACCAATCGCTGCTTTGCTCGAAGTCCAGCCCGAGATCGTTTCGATAAAGGAGGATTCCGTCATATTGCATTGTCGAAGCTTCATTGACTGAAATTCCGCGATTGCCGGCGGCCAAAAGAGCGTCCCTGATCGTCAAATTGGAGCGCTGGCTAAGCGAAATCCCGTTACCTTCCCATCCAAAGACCTCGAGATTGCGGAGCGAGGCCTGAACACCGCGCAATATAAGGGCGTCCTTTTTGACCTTGAATATTTCTAGGTGGTCGATTGTTCCCGACGAGAACTCCATTTCTACGGCGCTGCTCGCAATGTTGCTCAATGTCGAATCGCGCAAGCTGATGTCAATAGTGTCCGCCACGTGAAGCGCAGACTCAGATTGCTGGCTATTGCTTATGCTCAAATGGTCGAGTGCGATGTCCTTCGTATCATGGATATCTAGCGTGCCGGGATAGTACGCAAGTGACGGCTCCGGGCGGGAGCCACCTTCGATTTGCACAAAGTCAAGCCGCGAACCCGCCGTTCCGAGGCCCTGCAAAGCAACACCACCCCAGACTCGACTAGTTGGCAAGATTCGAATGGGTAGCTCGCGGGTACCCCGCGCATCCAGTCGGCCGCGAAACACGAGCGAGGCGTTTTGGCCCATTCGAAGCGTCGTGCCGGGCGCAATAGTTACGGCTTGCAGCTTCGAATACTCCTTTGTTTCAGATACCTCTACGTCTCCGGGACCTAAGACTAACTTTTGAGGCTTTTCTTCGCTGGTGCACCAGAGGTGCGGGTATGATTGGCCCGCCTCCACTCTGAAAGTGTCGGTGCACTGAGACTGCAGAGGAGAGGGTTTCACTTCCCGAGACGATGGGTTCACGTGAATCGGAAATGATTCGCCGGTCGCGATGTTTGAAATCTGCAAGTTAACTCCAGCTGGCGCGCATCGTTGAGCTCGAATAAATAGTCGATATCGCCGAGCTTCTGGCACGACCCGAACCGCCTCTTGCGAGGTTTGATGGTCATGCCCTTCCAGTCTGAACCCAGAATACAATTCCAAACTTAACTTGATGCTTTCCAATGAAAAATGAGGCGCGCCTAGCTCCGCATCAACTTGGCCATCGAATTGGTCGTCCAGGTTCCTGTCGGCAGACAGGCTGAAGCTAGTTGGCCTACAATCAGGGGGCCAATTGGTGGCCAATTGAGTTAATTGATACGTCGAATCATCATTGACCGTAATGTCCAAGGCTGAGTCGATTGGGATCTGCTTTTTTTGACGGTTAGCGGCCAATCGTGACGGCGCTAGGGGCGTTAGCTCGACGCGTATATTCCTTGCCTGGAGGGTTGCGCTCAGGTGTCGATTGCGGAGCGCGAGGTTATGAATACGAGACTCGTTCACTCTTGCCTGAAGCTTGCGGTTGGCGGGACGCATGAGTTGAGTGTAATAATCCCCCATCGCGGGCAGTAATTCAGCGGCATCCCAGAATGGGTCCCGCTCCTGCTCAGGCCCAAGTTTGCCCAGGAGCACTTGAACGCGTTCACGGACTGATTCGGGGGAGCAACTATTTCGCAGCAATTCGAGGATATTCCTATTGCGAATCGGTAAGTATTCTGGAACTTGCTTGAGTCGAATTTGAAGGAGAGTATCCGTATTCTCCGGCGGCATTGCCGACGTACAATTCCGAAAATGCCCCGCAATAGGTTCGAATTTATCTCGATAGGGATCAAAGTAGAGCTTTTCATCACCACTGCGCGCATGCTGGTTGCAACCCAACACGATATCGAAGGCGTCGAGCAAGGCGAACTTGTCAAGGTCCAGGTGGGCCTCTGCGTAGGTCACGAATACCTGGCTAGAGGGTTGATTAAGTGTCCAGATTAGGGTGTCGAGTTCCCTCCTGTCACCAAGTTCTTGATGAACGCCCTGGGTAACCTTGTTGAAGTTTTCCGCAGAAGCAAATAGCGACCGGTTCGCGGCGATGTGGTTGTTAGCCTCGTTTCCCGAATAGATGCTGCCCGGTGCGCGTAGTGAGGACCGCAATAACGCTTCATTCGGCTGTGCATCGAAATAGTAGACGCCCATATATGCCTTGTTCAAGAGCAACCGAGCCGGGAAATACGCCGGCGTAAGCAGCCCGCTCGAACGAGTAATATCGAGCATTACCTTTTCGGTTACGGACATAAGATCGGGTGATTTGACCAAGGTAAAATCGTTGAACCCGTCGAGTACCTTGCCGTTTTTGAGTCGCACTTGCCACGACTTTTGAGGACTATTCGAGCGCCAGTAATTGCCCCTGCCGTATCGAAGTTGTGCCTCAAACGCGCGATTGCCCCTTATCAGTTGCCCGTCGATGACAGTTGCCGTTTGCGCGTCTGGCGTCGGGTTGTGGATTGCGCGCTCGAGTTTCTCGCTGTTGATCAGCAAGCCGTAGGTTGGAAAAGACGACTTACGTTGAGGCTCCGGCATCCTAAGAATGTGCCAGTCGTGCACTAACTTATCATGCAGGAGTAGTTGGAATAGTTCGATGGAAAGTGGTTCGGGCTGCGTTACCTCCGCGCGATGACGCAGGTGGGCCCCCAGCGCCAAAAGGAGGTACCAAGAGCACAATAACAATGCGGGCATCGAAAGTCCCAAGGCTGGCAGCAACCGGATACGCAACAGGCGACTAAGGGCTGAAGGTTGACCCCACTGGGGTTCACTGATCAGCCGACTTCGTAGCAACCTGTAGTAAAGGCGACTCGAGAACCGAACGCCCGCGTCTCCATTCACCGCGCAAGCCCTCCCACAGCTACAGGATGACCTGAAGCTGCCCGGTAACACAGGTATTACTGAGGGCATCGTAAGGAACTTCCCTTAGAGGCAAATCGGGTAACGACCGGGTCGAAGGCGCCGCGCTCGCTACGGGCATCACTGGGGTCTCGGTTGCTGGTAAACCAGCTAATGCGGGCAGCGGCTGTGCATGAACCACGACATTTATCGACAAGTCCGCGGCCAATATTGGCACCTGGAGCGGCCTGTTTGCGTTGAATATGGGCTTCATCTTGTCCTACAGGGGAGCTCAGAGCCTGCTCGTCACGTAAAGGAAGACCGTTTTAGATGTCCAACTGGAAAGTTTTTGGCTCATTATTCGGCAGCTTTTGTAGCAGCATTAACCTGCAATTAGTACTGCATTCTGCTTCAACGGGTGCCGTGCCGAGCTAAACAGGAACATCGATATGTCGGTCAGCGACGCAAAAAGGAGCTGCACGTTCGAGTTGAGCGATGACTCACGCCCAGTGGAGAATTACTGTGGCAAATGAGGTCTGGGATCTCGAAATGATCCATGGGATGCAGTCACCGTGGACCAGCTGGGGGCCGTCAAGGCGAGATTCGAAAACGTGCTTCGATCTCGGTTCGCAGTGCGTCGGTAAAGTTCATTGCTGGAGCTCAACACGCCGACTCGTGGCTCGCGAAGTACCCAAAATTAAGACGGAAATGGCATTGCACTGTGATAGATAATTTGAACTGCCATTGATACCGAATGCGGCTTGCTGCAACACAAAGTACTGTAACGCTCAATTATGTCGGCGTTGCATGATTTCCTTACATGTCAGGTTTGCTACTACACTACGATGAGTCCCCTAGGGGCAGGCCACTCGATGGAATGTCAAGAGTGAAGAATTCGCAGCCCAAGCGATACGCAAGACGTAACCAAGGTTGGTGCATTGATGACCCTCGAACGCGGCGTACCTTGGAGAATTATCGGTTCGTGCCGCGAATCCGGTGTTTTTGAGATGGCACATTGAGCCGTTTCTCAAACTGCGAGCCACTGGACATTGCCGGTAGCATACAGTTTTGATGTTACGCGGTCCCCAGTTGCAGTTTTCTTTTGGCAGACGGTGACGTGGGTTAGGGATGGGTGGCTCAATCCGAAATGATTATTTTTCGTTAAGCTTTGATCGTCGGACCATAAAGATTATACTTCCATTCCCAAGAAATTGTAGCGCTCCAAACCTATTCGACGTTCGGGCGTTAGGGGCTTCAGCCTCCAGATAATTTTGAAGCGTTCACATCCAACTTGGGAAAGTCGATCAAAGTCTTCTGTTGGCGAGTTGGTGCAGCGTTTGGGAAAAAAGGGTCGTTTGCTATGTTTAACTATTCAAAATTTCTAGCGGTTGGAATCATCGCGTTAACGGGCGCCTGTTCAAGCAGTAACGGTCAGGATGTCTCTGGTTCGGGCGCTGATGGTTCAGTCGGCGGCAATGGCGCCTCAGCCAACAACGGTGGCTCAGCCAATGGCACCAGCAACGGCGGCGTCGCCAATGGCGGCGGAGCTAATGGCACTAACGGCGGAAATACTGTAGGTGGTGACAGCAATGTTGGCGGTGCCGGCACAGCGGGTACGGGAAGTACCTTAGTTTGCGGCTCTGCACTCTGCGCGTCAGCTACCGCCTGCGGCAGCATTCCTGATCCTTGCACCGGCAACTTGGTTGACTGCGGTTTTACCAATTGCCCCCAGGTTCTGTGTGGAGTCGTAAACGCGAATGAATGTTACCCCTGCACTGTCACGACATGCGCAGCCCAGGGAAAGAACTGCGGGTCCATCTCAGACGGTTGCGGTGGCGTACTAGATTGCGGCAGCTGCACTAGCCCAGAATGCTGCGGCTGCGCGCCGACTGGCACGGTCGGAGTCCCGAATGTGTGCAGCTCTGGCAGCACCCCCGGCAGCGGCCTCTCATCAGTATGCATCGCGGGGTCACAGGGGTGTCTCTGCGATTCGAGGGGGACATGCGCACCGGGGCTTACTTGTGACACTACCAAAAACCCCACCGTTTGCTGTAGTAGTGGTGGGGACTGTACGCTGCCAACGACAACGCCGACCGTCGCAACTTGCACCGGAACGGGAGTCGCCAAATGCAATCCCGGCATAACTATCCCCACTGCCACATCGACGACCGACAACTGTGGCTATCCAACGACCACGTTCAAAGAGAACCAATTCATTTGCGGGATCGTTGCAACGGGCGGCGGCGCGCAGCCGGCTCAGATTCAGGGCTTCTTTAATGATGAATGGCCGCTGACGCTGGGCTGTGCGACCACGGCCAATCCGGTATCGGCACTTCCGTCGGATCCGGGCACTGTGTTTTATCCGCAGCTAGGTGATCCCGCGTGCAACGACACGTCGGGGCGCCCCATGCGGCCGACATTGTTTATTACTGACATTACGGCTGATCCGACCTGCAAAGCGGGTGACCAGCAAGCCGGCGGCAATCCTTATGATGCTATTGGTATTTCCGGCACTTGGACATACGCTAGCGCTACGGGAACGCCGGTTAAACCAAACCAAACCACCACACCGTATAACCTTTGGACTCTCGGTACTGGGGCGGACCCGCTACCCGCATCCGTCAGCGCTCAGTGCCCGTGTACAGGAACCCCCGGTAGTGCTGCTTGCCCAGGAACTGGCTATAGTGCGAGGGGTTATGGTGCGGAGGCAATGTACCAAGCTGCCCTTATTTCAGGTCATTCGTACCGTCTCCAAATCATGGGCCATGACGGCGATCAAACGCAGGGCGGCGACTCGGGCGAGGCTTGCGTCACTTTCTGTGCGGGTACCGGCGTTTGCGTGCCGCTGACCTGCCTCGACTATCCCGCAACGGCCATTGGACAGCAGTCTGATGGTTGCGGCGGACTCACGCCCCCATGCAACACCTGCAAGCCTACGACTTGCGAAGCACTCTGCCCCAAGCCTACCGGGACGATTGCCCCCTGCAGCTCGGTGTATGACGCTACCGTCTACGCAGTTGATTGCCCCAAGAGTGACGGTTGTGGCGGTTCGCTACCCTGCTACTGCCCGATCGGATAGTTGAATTCAGCAAATGCACCGCGCAGCTGTTGGTCGGACATGAGTGGTCACGACCCTGCGGTTGCGCGGTTCTGATGCCGGATAATGAAGCTATCCTGCTTCGGCTAGCCCTGACTCGGTAAAGCCTGATCCGAGACGCTCGACGCTTCATCCCGACCCCGCTCGAGTGCCCCGGAACGACTGCTCAAGTCCCGCCGGCACGAGCGCTCAAGTTGGTTCGACACCCTGGAGACGCCAACCACACTAGTGTTCGAGCTGAATCGGCACTAGCAGCCGTTCACCGTCCAGGTATCGAATGGAGTCGTGTTGCCGTCAGTAACGATATAGCAGTTCACTGTGGCCAGGCAGCCATCGACCTTTACGTGACAAAAGTCGTTGTTCATTTCGCTTGTTTTCATCATATCCAGCCCGACGCTGCAATTGTACGTGTCGGTCCGCGCATTACCTGCGGAGTCGGTGCCCACGACGGGGGCGGTCGTCGCTGCAATTGGACGCAACGCGCCGCCGACCGCCCCGGTCTCGACGAATACCACGCCGGTTCCGTCGCTCGTGCACTGGCCGCCGATTTTCGGGCAGGTTCTCGTGTAGACATGCGTGTGCGAGCCGAAGATGACGCTCACTTTGTTCTTTTCGGCTAAATCGACCCAGGGGAGCCCTGCCGCGAAGCCATCGTATACACTGCACGCATACACTGGCTCGTGAAAGAAGATGAATTTGAGTTGGGCGTTCTGCGCGTCAGGGCTTGCCAGTACCGACGCGAGCCACTTTGTCTGATCGTCGGACCAGCTGGTTTGCGCCGACGACACGTGCTCGCTGTCGAGCATGATGAAGAGCGTATTGGCGTACGTCAGGGAGTAGTAGATCCCGTCCGTAGCATCGTGACCAAGGCCCTGCTGGCCGGTTAGATGCTGATTCCACAAATTAAACCAATTGCCGCCCATGACGTCATGGTTACCTACCGCCGCAAAGTAACGTGTCAGTGACCCAAAGCTCGCCGCACAGGCGGTGTCAGGATGAAAATCGGGCGCAGCCGCAATCGCCGAATTGTGCAAATTCCAATTTCCGGCGCCAATCGCGTCGTCCACAAGGTCACCGTTGCTGATGGCCGCGATCGCACCCGGGTCAATTTGATTCATTTGGTTCATTGCAATCTGGACGTTCGCGTTGCTCGTTGGCGGCCCCATGTGCATATCCCCGAATATGAAGAAGCTGAAACTCGTCGCGGTATCGCAGCGGCCGTTTCGACATCCCTGACCGGGACTACACGCGTTACCGCAACAGCCGCAGTTCGCGTTATCATTCTGCAAATTGGCGCACGCAGGGGCTCCTCCCGCGTCGGTATCGGTCGCGGTACTACACAGAGTCTCACCAGGCTGGCAAGGGTTGATGCACTGCCCGTTGGAGCATAACGTCCCTTGACCGCATTGATTGCCGCATAGGCCGCAATTGGCACTATCCGTCAGGGTGTTGGCACAGTAGGCGCTGCCCGCGTCGGTCGCATTGGCAGCGCACAAAGTCTCACTAGGTTGGCACGCGGTGCTGCACTGACCCGCTGAGCACGCTTCGCGCTGACCGCAGGCGTGGCCACAGCTGCCGCAGTTGGAGATGTCCGTCAGAGTATTGGTGCAGTAGGGTTCGCTCGAGTCGGCGTCCAGAGCAGCGCTGCACCGCGTCTGCTGAGCCCCGCATGGAACCTGATTGTTAGCAACGCTCGGTTTGCTATCACTTCCACAGCCGGAAAGGACTGCGGTTAGTGCCGTAAACAGAGCGATAGTGCCCGCGGTGTATGTAGGCGATCGCATGGCTATAGCGTACCGCGAGCAGGACATTTGGGTCAGAGGTAAATTTCATGGCCGTGAGAAACACGGATTGGGGTGGGTAGTTACGGCACGTTACCCTTGAGCCAGCGGTTAGTTCACGATCCTTCATGAGGAACGTGAATGAAAGATGAAGCCTTGCGGTAATTAGAACAATGTGGTCAACTCTTTGCTCGGAGATTTGCTCATGCATTTGGCTCGCTTATTCGCTTTTTCTGCCGCCGTTTACGTCACCGCTGCCTGCTCGGGCGGCGGCAAACCTGCTAACAATGGGCAGGCAACGGGCGGTTCGGAAAGCTTCGGCGGTGCATCGAATGCGGGGGGCTCGAACGACACGGGGGGCTCGTCAACCGACAGCGGCTCGACAACGACAGGCGGCGCGCCGATCACCCTCGGGACAACGACCTCCGGAGGCATGAAGGCATTCAGCGCTGGCGGCAACAATGTCTGTACGCTGCTCAGCGACGGCTCAATTCGATGTTGGGGATACGACCTCCACGGCGAGCTTGGCAACGGCACCACGGCGACGCCGATTGGCTGTAGCTGCAACACAACACCGGTGCAGGTCTCCAACATCACCAATGCCACAGCCGTTGCCGTTGGCGGCGACCACACTTGTGCCGCATTAAGTGACGGCTCGGTTCAATGCTGGGGTAGCAATATTGACGGTCAGCTCGGCAACAACACCACGACGGACAGCTCCGTGCCCGTTACTGTCGATGGCATTACGAATCCCGTTACCGTCGTGAGCGGCCTATCGCATGCCTGCGCTTTGCTTGCCGATGGTTCGATTCAATGCTGGGGATACAACGCCATGGGTCAGCTCGGCAACGGCAGCGTGGACAACAGTTCCGTACCGGTTGCGGTCATTGGCATCACTAACGCCGTCGCAATTGCCGCAGGCACGTATCACACCTGCGCGGTACTGAGCGACGGCTCGGTTAAATGCTGGGGCAACAATGTTGACGGGCAACTCGGCAACGGCAGCACGACGCCCAGCCCCGTGCCGATTGCAGTCACCGGCATCACCAACGCCATCACTATCGCTGGCGGTTACGGCCACACCTGTGCCGTACTCGGTAACGGGGCGGTACAATGCTGGGGATACAACGACTACGGCCAGCTCGGCAATTCCTCACTTCGGGACAGCGCCATCCCAGTTGCCACCTCGGGCATCACCAACGCTGTCGCTATAACCACCGGTCAATTCCACGCCTGTGCATTGCTGAGCGACGGCTCGGTTAAATGCTGGGGAGAGAATGCCAATGCAGGCCAACTTGGAGACGGCTCCATGGTAGACTATATAACTCCAGTTTCAGTCTCTAGCGTAACCAATGCAGTCTCCATTACCGTCGGCAAGTACCACTCATGCGCGCTGCTGACTGACAGCACGGTGCAATGTTGGGGCGACAACTCCTACGGTCAGCTTGCAACTGATTTGACGGCCACGCCTTACAGCTCGGTTCCCATCACGATGAACGGTCTCTGATCAGGCGTGCATCAACCGCCCGCGCAACTTGAGGCGTCTACTATTTTAGTTGTTCCGGCACGGAATGCCCAACTAACCCGGTATGCAAAGCTTGGTAGTCGTGTTGCACACCTGGCCAGTGGGGCATGCGACATTGACGTTGTAGTCGCCACAGGAAATATAGCCTTCAACCGTAAGCGTCGGGGCGGTGATGCTCGACTCAACCACCAGGTTGACCGAGCCGTGCGCAACGGCAGCAGAACCGGACGAAATTCTTTGGATGTCGAGTTCGGGGTACCCAGCAATGTGCCCGAGCCCGATCAGTTGCGATATCAAGCCCGCGGAAATGGTCAATGAACCCGTGTCGTCGACATCACACGCCAGGTGCCCCACCGAGCCGGCGTGATGGCTGAGGTTGATCTCCACATGAATGCCGGCTTCACTTGGAGCGCCGGAATCACCGACTGAGTCTTGCGGGATCCAAGTGAGGGTAAATGCCTGGTACTTCGTAGGATCACTGCTCGAAGTGTCTTTGGCTATATTGAACGGCGGCCCATTCGTGAGCGTGAGTGGCGCGATGCCTTTGGCGGAGATCTCGAAAGGCGGATAGTCCCCGCAGGTCGTGGAAATCTTGATGGGATCGCCTGGGGAAAAGCCTGGATACTGCAGCGTTGTAGCTCCCGGCACTTGATACGAGTTGGATAAATTTGTAAGGCCGACGTTCATTTCGCCCGAAGTATCAGCAACGCCGCTAACGGTGACTGTGCCGACATTCTTTAGGGTCGGATACGCTTGGCAAGTGTCTTGTGCAACGCACACACAAGTGTTGATGCCGGTGGTCGCGGCAGCCGCGCAGGCCGCGTTACTACTGCCACTGCCGCATTTGCCGATACCGGTGCAATCAGGAATAGTTTCGAGAAAGACGGCACACCCGGGAGTTGCATCGGCCGGGGCTGCAAGCTCAGTATCGATAATAGTCTCGGGAACTGGCCCATCGTAAACGTGGCCGGCAATATTCGTATAAGCTTGATTATTGCCGGTGCCATTGGCGCCATTGGCCGCAGGTACCAAGGACACTGTAAATTCACCGGTGGTAGATTGATTCGCGTTTGCGTCAGTGCAAGTTGACGGTTCCCCGGAATCGTTCGTCTGAGTTGACGAGGTAGGCTTGGACGACGACGAGCAACCGGCGAGTGCCCAATGGCTTACCAGTGCCGCCGCAACAAAATAGGAATTAGGTAACCTCATCAAATATCTCGTCGGTAAATATTTCAAAAACTCGCGTTGAAAAATGGACTCCACAGAACTACCACCGCAAGACAAAACTCACAACATAACCCAGACCCGAACGGAAACTGGGCGCCAACGCAACAAAAGACTAGCACCTGATGGTGCTAGTATAGATTTGAAAGTTGTTGAGACCCAGTGATCCAAATCTCATTGCCAGAGCACATTCCCTACGACCATGAGGTCGTTGCCTCGGACGAGTTCGCGGTGCACCGCGACGCGCCGCGGAGACGACAATGTCCTACATATCGCACACCACAAATCTACCTGAAATCCGAGCTACCTCACCCAGAACCCTGGTTTGAAGTTTTCATTGCCTGAGTCAAGATTCTCGATTTCCGACCGACCTGGCAGGGAATAGAGCCGCTAGATTTATATTGCTAACCAGTGGTCGGCTTGGGCACTTGGATAGCGTCGACATTCGGGGTGCTTGCCCCGAATGTCGCATGACGAAAACTTAAGTCAATTGGACGAGCTATATTTCAGTTTGAGGGTACTAGGTAGATTAATAAATACAACGTGGCCTGTTGAACTTTCCATTTCTGACATGTCCGTCATCTATCGCACTCGATTTTCACTCCAAACGAGCCGGGAACAACCGCTCTTTGGGATGCTCAGGCGGAGATATGCAAGCGTTATTCGAATCATCCTGTTGGTCGTTCTCGCGTGGCCACTCGGAGGCTGTGCATCGAAGAATACGCAAGCGACGGGTCGGGCCCAGCGCGGTGAAGTCGTTGAAGGAACATGCCAATTGCAGAGCAATGTCGGTGCACCCGGGGTTGGCGCGGAAACTGACGGGGGCGGTGGTGACGCTGGAACATCGACTTCGGATGTGCCCAATTACTTGTCCACGATCGGTTGCACTAGCGACTTCGATGCACTGGCATCCTTGCCCTTGGACGTAACCATTCCTGGGGCGCGTTCTATGAAGTACGTTATCGATACGCAAGACACGAAGGAACCTGATCATCTCTATTTCCAGAACAGCGAGAGGTACCCGCTTCACGTAAACTTCGTCCGCGAAAATATCCCCAGAGTTGATTTGACCAACTTCAATAATAACTACTACGGGGATCAAACTCGGCGCTTCCTTCTGGGAGCAATTACTCACTATGAACAGCCCGATATCTGGGCGCTGGAGCTTGCGCCGTACGACACGTCCAATGCGACGATGATAAAGATGATTTTCGATACGATTACTAAGGACAAGGCTTTCTTTCGCTCGGGCTTGGCGTTTCATCCGACCTCTGACACGCTCAATGACGTTGCCAAACAATTAGATCTCAGTATCCCCGTGGTGACCACTGAGGATATCTTCGCGAAGACTGACTACCAGCCTTTGACCCGAGCCTCTGCCATGGGTGTGCTCACCTTTCTCACGGCCGCGGAGGTCTACTCTGGCACATTCATTCCGTATAATTCTATCGTTGTTCTCGACGAGGCTCCCAACGACATCAGTGTGGTAGCCGGCATTATCACAGAGCAATTTCAGTCGCCCCTGTCCCACATTAATATACTGGCAACCAACCGTAAGACGCCCAATATGGGCCTTAGAAATGCCAGGTCAAATCCGGAATTGCTAAAATACGCTGGTCAATGGGTGCAGCTCACGGTCGCGGCTGATAAGTATAGTGTTCAACCCCGTGGACCCCGCCGTGGGGCAAAAAAACTTCGAGGATAGCCGGCCGCCCGCGGTGACTCTTCCCGAACCCGATCTCACTGAGATGCGTATTCAAGATATCGAGGCTCTCGTCCCTAATTTCGACCCGAATGCGGCGCAAGCGGACGCGCGCGCAGCAATTTTGAAAGCTGTCCAGGCATACGGCGGCAAATCAGCAAACTATTCGGTCTTGGCGCAGATACCAGGCGTTCCCGTGGCCAAAGCGTTTGCCATTCCCATTTATTACTATGATAAATTCATGAAAGACAATGGTCTTTACACCATGATCGACGGCTTTCTGAATGACGATAATTTTAACAACGATCCGGCAGTTCGCCAGCAATCACTGCAAGATTTACGCAACGCGATGATGAAAGGGGATGTCGACCAGGACCTTCAAGATCAGCTGAAAGTCAGGTTTGCCAACGACTTCACTGGCACGGATGGCAAACCAATTATTATGCGGCTTAGAACAAGTACCAACAGTGAAGATCTGGCCGGGTTTCCCTGCGCGGGCTGTTACAATTCTCAGTCGGGCGATCCCGCTAATTGGGAGAGTGTACTCGACGGGATAAAAATGGCCTATTCTACAGCCTGGTTGTTCAGGACATTCGAGGAGCGTAGCTACTACCGCGTTGACCACAGGAAAGTTGGAATGGGGTTGTTGGTCCACCACAAATACATCAATGAAGTAGCCAATGGTGTAGCCATTACCGCCAACCCCTATGATCTTACACAATCGGATGCCACGACGTACTTTGTCAACACCGCCTATGGTGGAGTGAATTCAGTCGTGGCATTGCCGCCCGGGGTAACGTCCGATCAATTTCTGTACTTCGTTGGCGCCCCGGGCAACAATGTCAACTACATACAGCGCACAAACCAACCTCTTCCCGCTGGTAGTGAACATGTGTTGACGGACAAACAAATCGGCTCGCTGGGGACGGCTCTCACTCTTGCCAATGGTGTCTTCAAGAACGCCTACACGGACCAGGTCTCTGGCTGGTATGCTTTGGACATCGAGTTTAAATTCTGCGCTGTAGATAGCATCGGAAATATCACGGGCACGCCCACCGTTTGGCTCAAACAGGCCCGGCCATACCCAAACCCCAACACAAGCACTGGAAACTAACATGGGTACCGAATGCGCGAACAATGGCGTACTAATCCAATGTAATAACTGCTAGATAGTTAGCGAACTATGAGCCAGTTTTCTTACCAGGTGGCATTTAACACGAAGGCTGTCGCCAACTGGAGAATCGTACGTTTAACTATACAGGAATTGCATGCAGACTATGATTAGCGCACGCGCATTTTCGCCGGTATCGTTTCTAGCAGTGGTAGTGTCGTTATCTGCGGCTGCCTACGCCCAGCAAGAATCGGCACCCTTAGACCCTGCCAAAAATCCGGCGGTATCTACAACACCCGCAGGGTTCCCCCCGCCCGCGCCGGTTGCGCTACCGAGCGGCTCAACCTCTGCGGATTCCGCGGCACCAGTAGCGCCCGCGAGCGGGGATGCAGCTGCGGCGCCGCCTCGGTCTGATCTCGGCACGGCAACCGCGGCCCCGCCGACTCCGACTGCAACTGCGAACACAGATTTGGCACCGTTACCTGCGATCACCAATTTGGAGCCGAAAAAAGAGAAGAAAGGTAAGAAAGGTAAGAAGGGGAAAAAAGGGCGTAAAGCACCAGCATTTGGCAACGACAACACCGGTGACGTAGAGTGGGGTGATCCGTGGGGTGATAGTCAGGATGAACTAAAGGCCGCAGGGCTTTCGTTCAGGTTCTTAGTACAAGCACATTATCGGGAATCGTTTGGGACTAGCTCAAATCCGGATCCAAACTACAAGGTGGGCGAAGAAAATCTGTTGCATCATAACGACGGCTGGTACGTCAACCGGTTGTTCTGGCGCCTTGCGGCAGAACCTTCACGGTATGTTGGCTACAAGATGCTGTTGGACCTCGCTGAGCTGCAGCATCAAAATGGGGCTCAAACCATAAAACAAGCCTACGTTACCCTAAGTCCGGTACCGAAGCACTTGCGTTTCTTAGTGGGTGTTTTGAAGTTACCCTACTCAATTCTAGAACTTGATCCAATAGCGAAATTCGAATTCACCAAGAATGGCGATGCCAATGACCTTACGAAAGGGATGGGCTTTGCCGGGCGCGATATTGGAGCGGAAGTCGTTGTGTCCCCGCTTGCCAAACCCAAGCATCTCACCTTGGCATTGGGCCTATTTCGTGGTCACGCGCACGACGAGAACGCCTCATTGATAGGCGCGGTCGGCGCGCGCGCCGAGGCCTACCCGGTCAAAGGGCTAAGGCTCGGTGTTGATTGGGTCGATTTTCCGAAGACCGAAACGTACCTGAACCCCTTTGCTACCGGGGCCAAGACTCTGCTACCCAATCCCGAAAACCCGAATTTTCCGCGTTCGCAAACCTGGCTAAGTGGGCGCGCATTTAGCGGTGATATTACCTTCTCACGCTTCAATCTCATGCTCCGCACCGAAGGCATGTTAGGCACGCGTGTTGATCACGACACACTGTACGGGGCAAGTAAGTTCGGTGCCATCTGGGGGATAGCTGCCTATCGTTTCCCTGCGGGGCCGGTCGATCTTCAACCGGAGCTACGCGCAGAATGGCTCGACACGGATTTGGATCACTCGAACGGGATGCGACGGACGCTAACTGCAGGGGTTGCCACATTTATCACGAAGTACATCAGATTCCTTTTGGACGTCGCTCGACAAGACGTACAGGCCAATAGCCCATACATCGATCAGCCGGTGCCACTGCGAGCAGTTCCTTACAACGCGCTCAGCAATACCTGCGTAACCGGGCAACTTCAAGCCACACTCTGAACGCGAGAACACGACGACCGGAAGGACTTTGCAATGACTCAGCGTTGTCTTCATTTGGCAGCATTAGTGGCAACTGCGGGCACAATATGCGTCGGTTGTGGTAACAATTCAGTCGAGACAACCCGGGCCCCAATACGCATTAACGAGCTTTCCGCCAAAATGGGGTCTATCAAGATCTCTTTGGAAATGCCGGCGACTGGATTGAACTTTACAACACCAGCGACAAGGATTTCGACCTTGGGGGCTACTATGTCAGCGATAGCGCCAATAAACGCTTTAAGGACCAGTTTCCCATAGTGGCCGAGGACGCAGGGCAAGCATTTAAGGTGCCGGCAAACGGCGTGCTACTAATGTTTGCCGATGGGCAGCCTTTAGAGAGCAGTCCAATAGAACCCCATCTCAGTTTCAAGCTTTCCAACCTGGGTGAAGGTGTTTGGCTCAGCAACCCTGCAGGCTATTTGGTTGATTGGGTTCAGTTTAGTATGTTGCCGCCGAATGCGGCTGGCACGAGTTGGACCTCACTCGCCCGCTTTCCGGATGGAACTGGGGAATTTCAGTGGTGCACGCAGGCCTCGCCTAGCGAGCTGAACGGCGATCATTGCACCGGGGAAATCCTCTAAAGTCTCACCGCTTGCGCAACAAACGCAGAGACTGCGGCACTGCACCTAGCCCAATACCCGCGGCCATACCGACAATGCCATGCACACCGACGCAGGAACTGCCAATCGCGCCGGTCAGAAGCGCCGTGGCAGCGGCAGACATGAAAACCGCCGTAGGCGAATCTGACTTGAATGCCAATCGCCCGACGAGAAGTCCCGCGAGCACGCCTCCCCCGACGCAATAGAACATGCACGTCGAATAGCAGCTCATGCCCATACACACGTGACCGTGAAGCTTCGCGATGACTCCACCGGTCAGCGGAAGCAAACCATAAACGACCCCCGGCAACACGCTACGCCCGGGGCTGCGACCAAACCACAACAGAGCAACGGACGCCAAATAAAGCATTGAACCCAGCACGAGTGGCCACGACCACTCGCGCACCAATGCCGCCACCATGCCGCCCACCAATAGCGTTGGAATCGACCCGCCTAGCGCGCGCCGCAAACGCCCCCATTCATAAGCACGTTTGGCCCGGCCGCGTAAGAGAGATTGTTCAGCTTGCATAAATTCTACTCCAGGCATCTCGTAAACGCACAAGCGCTCGCTCACGCCGTTTGCGAAACGTGGCACCGGCAATATCCTCGCCGGATTCTTGGTTGAACGTCGCAATTAGCGTTTGTTGATCGAGCTCAGATAACTGACCCAGCACCTGTCGCGCCGCCTCCACAATCTGTCGCTCGACCGTCAAATCCTCGGGGTTTTCATGGTTCAGGGGCAATTGCTCTTCCTCAATTGCGGTGGTCTTTGAACGCGCCAGGCGCTTGCGAATCGTCTTAATTTCCCACACCGCAATACTGAGTGTCCACGTCAAGGCATCCCGATCACGCTCGAAGGTCGCGGCTCTATCGAAGACTTTCAGTAGCGCTTGCTGAGCTGCATCTTCCGCGTCGGCTGCTGATAGGGTTTTACTGCAAAACGCCGAAACGATTGGCCACAATTCAGAATACACCTGATCGAAAACGCTTCTGTCACCATCAGCCAGACGGACCATTAATGTCGATAACTGAGCACGCTTCGTGGGTTCCATCGTTAGCTATCAACAATAGTCTAGGCCCGAAGGCGCCCTGGCGTGACATCGGCCCACTCTTTGTTTGGAACTGAGACCGGGACCGGCGTGAGTTTTTGCGGGCAATCGATTGGATTAATTCGGGTATTTGGCACTGCCGGGTTGTTTTTTACGGCACGCGCACGTCGCATCACGACGGGTTGAATTCGGATTCGGATTCGGATTCGGATTCTGCACCGGTACCTGTTGCGGATTCGGTTCCGGTTTCGGTTTCGGTTCCGGTTTCCGTGCCTGTTCCGGTCTCGGCAGCCTTTATCCGGCACCGGCACTGGTTCTGGCACCGACTCTGGTTCCGGCACCGGCACCGATGCAGGCACAGACACCGAATCCGATTCCGATTCCGATTCCGAACTCTCCTCGAGTTACTTCGAGCAACGCTCATGCCCACTCGTCGCTGCAATTCGGTTTGACTCGAGCGCTTTGCGGATTGTGCCTGCCCTTCGGCGCAATTTTCCTGCCAACGCCCCTCACCTTCTCTCGATTCACGGCCGGGCGTTGGCATGAAAGGTTGCGCCATGGGGGGGCATACTGGAAACGGCCACAGATTTGTGCGGCGTTTCGATCGTGACCAATCCGCACATAGGTGTGGAAGCTTTCTGCGCTTTTCAACGGAATTGATAAGATCGAAACGCCGCGCATTTTAGAAATCGTCTCCACCTAAGGCCGAAAGCTCCCTTCTTCGCTGGATTTGCTACCGTTGCGCGCCGAGCTTGATGGTGTCGAAAGTTTGGAGTATGATTATTTCATACCATGTCAAGTACCGCAAAAATCGCCGTCAGTTTGGATGCTGACCTGCTGCGACGCATTGAAAGGATTCGGAGCAAGCGAGGCGAGACGCGCAGTTCATTCGTAACCCGGGCTTTGCGGCTACTCACGCGCGAAGAGGAGAAGGCGCAACGGGTTCGCGATTATGTGCGGGCCTATCGCGAGCATCCAGAGACGCCGCGCGAAATAACCGCAATTCGAGCCGCGGCGAAGCGTTCGCTCGCCGCCGTTCCCTGGGACGAAGAATGAAGCGCGGCGAAGTGTGGTGGGCCAAGGTGGACAAGCTGCGCCCAGTCGTACTTTTGTCCCGAAATGAAGCCTACGATGTGCGTGCTCTGGTCATTGTCGCTCCGGCAACTACGGTGGTGCGGGGATTTTCGCTCGAGATCAAGCTCGGGCGGACAGAAGGTTTACCGCGGGATTGTGTGTTGAACTGCGATTGGCTAGTGACCATCGCAAAGACGGATTTGGTTGAACGCGCGGGTGCACTTTCGACGGCCAAGCTTCGAAAGCTCGACGAAGCGTTGCGGTTCGCCCTCGCACTCGATTGACCGTCCTCAGCTGGCGGCCCAGGCACCCGCACTCGGCGGTTCATGAGGCTCGGTCCGCTGACCTCACGAAGCAAAACTGATAGATGGCCGATTCCATCAAGAAATGGCGCCTATTTGGCCGATCGCATTTTAGCTAGTCGAAGAAGAAGACCTGTCACGGCTTGGGCTGCTCGCGCCTAATGGGTCATGTCCCCCATCTGGGCAAAGCAAGTGACACATGAACATGAAAATCACGTCGACTCTCGCAACAGCAAACCTGACCCTCGTCGGCGCCCTATTGCTAGGGCTCGTTGCTTTCGGTTACACCAAAGATCCAGCTAGCTCGACGGCGTCTTCAGCGACGCCTCTCGCGGCTACACCTCAGGCGGCAACTGGCCAAGCAAAAGCTGGCACGTACAAGTGCCCCATGCATCCGAACGTAACTTCGGACAACCCGGGCAAGTGTTCTGTTTGCGGCATGAACCTCGAAAAAGTGAATTGAAATCGCAATGCAGACAACGAGGAAAACCGGCGGCAATGACACGCGCCCAACCTCACAAGCAATGAGCTAGAAATTGGCCAGTCCGCGGCAGATGGCAACGGTTTTTTGTCATGCGCAAGAGACACCTAAACTCAAAGATCCGTTCGGCCGTAGTTGCGGTCGCTCTCGCGTTATCCGGGTCCCGCGCTTTCGCGGAATCACCTGTAGCTACGCCCACCAGCGATCACCCTGCCGCTCACTCGGGAATTTCCCCGGCCGCGAACATTTCATCGGATCCGTTACTCGCACAACTAATCGCGCAAAGCCTTGCAGCTCGTCCCGAGATCGCAGGCGCCAAGGCCAATGTGCAAGCTGAGCGCGAGCGGATTCCCCAGGCCGGCGTAATGCCGGATCCTATGCTCCAAGTGGGCATTCAGAATGACGGATTTACAAGCATTGAAGTCGGGCGGATGCCTACGAGTTACTACTCAATTATGGCTTCACAGACTTTCCCTTGGCCGGGCAAGCGTGACCTTCAGCAGCAGGTCGTGGAGTTTGGCGCACGAGAGGGAAATTATGGGGTAGAGCGGGCGCGGCTTTCGACCGAGGCCGACGTGCGACGCGTCTACCTTGGCTTGATACTCGTCCGTGATCGCCTCGAGCTCTTAGACCGGTTGGAAAAGATTTGGGAACGCTCCGCCGGAATCGCGCGGATTCGTTATGAAGCCGGACAAGGTATTCAGTCGGACGTGTTACGCTCGCGGTTGGAACTGGAGCGACTCAAACAGAAACGACTATCCCTGCGTGTCGAAGAACGCATACGCGTCCAGCAATTGAATCGACTCAGGGTGCATCGTCTGGATGAACCCATTGTGACGACGGTGCATGTGCGAGATCTGCCGGCGGTCGCGCCCGCGGATGAATCCACCGTTGTTCGTGCTTCGCTCGCTCGCAGCCCTGAGCTAGCTGCAGCCAGACTCAGAGTCGCTCAATCGGAAAAATCCATCGCACTTGCGCAAAGAAACCACTACCCGGATATAACCGTTAGTGCGGGACTCATGTATCGCGGCACCATGATGCCGCCCATGTGGCTACTGACGGTCGGCGCCCCTGTGCCAATATTTTCTGGGCCCAAGCAAACTCGAAATGCTTCGGAAAATGAGGCGCGCCGCGTTGCCAATCAGCAAAACGGGGATGAAGTAGAACAAGTGCTTCGCCTGCGTGTGCAGGAGCGGCAAGCCGCGCTCGCGTCACTAAACGATACGGCAAAAGTGTACCAATCGGGACTTCTACAGCAATCGGAAGCCACAATCGATAGCACCTTGAGTCAGTACGCCGTAGGCAAGGTGTCTCTGGCGTCGGTGCTGGAGGCCAATGCGAGTTATCTCAATGACGTTGATGGCTACCTTCAGACTCTGGCGGACGCCCAACGGGTACAGATTGACGCCGGCGAAATAAGCCTGCAATCAACGCCACTGTCGAGTAACCCGGCTATGAACACCGGGGGCATGGGAAGCGCCGCGACGAGCGCCAGTAGCTCGGATGGCACCGAGTCGTCGCCCTCCCAGATGTGACGCCCAGAGTTGAATCATGAATGAAACAGACAACCCCGAAGGTTCCAAGCCAGCGCCGAGTTCGCGCCGATGGACACTGCGCGCCCTTATAACTGTAAGTTTACTGAGTGCCATTGCAGCAGGCTCTTTGGGATTTTTGTTGGCACAGCGTCACGGAAAAGACAGTTCTAGCGCGGAACACGCGGCTGCGACAACGCAGGGAGCAGAGAAGTACCAATGCCCCATGCACCCGACCATCATTCAAGATCACCCCGGAGATTGCCCCATTTGCGGCATGAAACTCGTGAAAATGCAGGGCGGCTCAGCTACGAACACCGGTTCTTTAACGCCCGCACTGGGCGCCAGCAATGAACGGAAGGTACTGTTCTATCGCTCGCCGATGGACCCGAAACAGACGTCCCCGAAGCCGCGCAAGGATGAAATGGGCATGGACTACGTGCCTGTCTATTCCGACGAAATGTCGGACAATGCGCCAACCGTGGCGGGCTTGGCAGCCATCGACATCGATCCCTCGCGTCAACAGCTCATTGGTCTTTCCACCGCTGACGCAAAACTTGCGAAGGTTGGCGGCGCGTGGCGCACGGTCGGTCGAGTCGTAGTCGACGAAACACGGGTCCACCATGTCAATTTGAAGGTCGCCGGATTCGTCGAGCGCATCTACGTAGACTTCATCGGTAAGCAGGTTTACAAGGGTCAGCCGTTGTTTTCGCTGTACA
Organism: uncultured delta proteobacterium; assembly: GCA_963819085.1. Lineage (GTDB taxonomy): Bacteria > Myxococcota_A > Polyangia > Polyangiales > Polyangiaceae > FEN-1139. Next base: position 355,253 of record CAWFUX010000034.1, on the reverse strand, counting down.
GCCCTGAGCTCCTTGCTGCTCAGGATGAATACCTGCTGGCCTTGAAGACTCGCGGGATTCTGAACGCAGCGAGTGCGAACCCTGATTCCGAGAATGACACCCTCGTCAACGCCTCTCGTCGCCGACTGGCACTGTGGGATTTGCCGGACAAGACACTCGATCAGATTGCCCAGACCCGACAGGCAACAAAATCGATTACATTTTATTCGCCCGCGAGTGGTGTCATCACGAAAAAGGACATTGTGCAGGGCATGAAGCTCGATGCGGGTGCCATGCCGTACGAAATCGTCGATCTGTCAACCGTCTGGGTCGTGGCCGATGTTTACGAAAGTGAGCTGCGTTTCGTGCAAGCGGGCATGCCGGCCACCCTCACGCTCAACGCGTTCCCCAACCGCGAATTCAATGGAAAGACCGTTTTCATCGACCCGATGCTCGATCCGATGACTCGCACGGTCAAGGTTCGCATTACATTTCCCAATCCGACCAAAGAACTCAAGCCCGAGATGTTCGGTGAGGTCGTACTAAAAGGGTTGCCCCACGATGGTGTTACGGTTCCCATCGATGCAGTGATTGATTCTGGTACGACCCATGTCGTATTCGTGGCAGTGGGCAACGGCAAATTCCGCCCTCGGCTTGTTCGCCTGGGTGATTCGGACGATACTCAGGTAGAAATCGTCTCCGGGCTCACCGCGGGTGAAAAGGTCGTAACGCGAGCAAACTTCCTCGTCGATTCAGAGTCGAGACTGCGTGCATCTTTGGCCGAGCTGGCAGGCGGAGCCAGTAAGGAACCCGAGAGCGCCCGAGTATTGCCCGCAACAGACAGCCCAACGGGCCTGCCTGCATCAGATGGCCCGGCAGCCCCGACTGCCCAAGAAAGCCCCCCGACGGCCCTGGTAACTCGAAGAACACTGCAGCCAAGTGCGTCTCAATCCCCAATGAGTCACGAAAGTCATCATGCTCACGAATCACATGAAGCTCACGGAGCTCATAGTCCATGATTCGGCGCATTATTCGGTTCTCCGCCGAGAATCGGTATCTGGTGATTGCGGCCAGCATAGTCGCCATAGTGTTCGCTTGGTGGTCGATGCGGACGATCCCGCTCGATGCCCTGCCTAACCTTTCGGACACGCAGGTCATCGTCTACTCGCGCTGGGATCGAAGCCCGGACATCATCGAGGATCAGGTAACGTATCCTATCATCACCGCACTCTTGGGCGCACCCAAGGTGAAAGCCATCCGGGGATTCTCGGATTTCGGATTCAGCTATACTTACGTTATCTTCGAAGACGGAACCGACATGTATTGGGCTCGCACGAGAGTCCTCGAATACCTGTCAAAAATCACGCCGCAATTGCCTGCGGGCGTTAAGACGGAACTCGGTCCGGATGCGTCGAGCGTCGGGTGGGTGTTTCAGTATGCACTTGTCGATCGGAGCGGGAAGCACGCTTCCGATGAGTTGCGCTCGTACCAAGATTGGTTTCTTCGCTATGCCATCCAAAGTGTCCCCGGTGTTTCCGAGGTAGCAACCGTCGGTGGTCAGGTCCGTCAATATCAAGTCACGGTTAATCCCAACGCTTTGGCGGGTTACAAGCTCCCGCTAGAAGCCGTCATCAACGCCGTTCGAACCGGGAACAACGATGTAGGCGGGCGCCTAGTGGAGTTGGCGGGGCGCGAGTACATGGTTCGCGGCCGGGGCTACGTAAAAAGCGTCCACGACATCGAAAACCTCGTGCTCCGATCAGAAGGGGGCACACCCGTACTCGTTCGGGATGTGGCAAAGGTCGCGCTTGGACCGGAAATGCGCCGTGGAATTGCAGACTACAATGGGCAAGGAGACGTGGTTGGGGGCATCGTTGTCATGCGTGAGGGCGAAAATGCGCTAAATCTCATCGAGCGCGTCAAAGCCAAATTGGAGGAGCTCAAACCCGCACTTCCTCCTGGCGTGGAAGTAGTGACAACGTACGACCGCTCCGATCTCATCGGTCGAGCCATCAATACGGTTCGCGACAAGCTGATTGAGGAGATGATCGTCGTCTCGCTTATCATTCTGATTTTTCTCTGGCATTTCCCCTCATCAATCGTCCCCATTATTACCATTCCGGTGTCCGTAGCCCTCGCGTTCATTCCCATGAAGCTCATGGGACTCAATGCCAACTTAATGTCCCTGGCTGGCATCGCTATTTCGGTAGGTGTTTTAGTTGACGGTGCCATCGTCGAGGTGGAAAACGCCTACAATAAGATTTACCATTGGATCAAGGATGGTAGGCATGGTGACTTTCATCAAGTGCGCCTTGAGGCGTTGCTGGAGGTCGGGCCGAGCGTATTCTTTTCACTGTTAGTAATTGCCGTTGCCTTCATGCCGGTGTTTACATTGGTCGATCAAGAGGGGCGCCTCTTCCGCCCGCTCGCCATATCCAAGAACCTAGCCATGGCCATAGCAGCGCTGCTAGCCATCACGCTAGATCCCGCTATGCGCATGCTATTTGCGCGAATCGATCCGTTCACGTTTCGCCCGCGGTTTTTGGCCTGGATTGCCTCACAATTGCTGGTTGGAAAATACTATTCCGAAGACAGACATCCGGTTAGTCGGCTCTTGCAGTTTCTATATGAAAAGCCCTGCCGGTTCGTGGTGCGTAACGCCAAGATGACGATCTTCGTGGCCCTGCTAATCATGGCGAGCACGGTCCCGGTTTACCTCAAGCTTGGCTCCGAATTCATGCCGCCACTGCGCGAAGGTACGATTTTATACATGCCTTCTTCGGTCGAACCGGGCATGTCGGTCGCTGAAGCACAAAAGGTCCTTCAGGTGCAGGACAAGATCCTGATGTCGTTTCCCGAAGTGCAGCGGGTCTTCGGAAAGGCTGGCCGCGCCAACACCTCGACCGATCCGGCGCCATTTACTATGATGGAAACCACGGTACTCCTCAAACCCCAGAGCCAATGGAGGCACAAGCCGCGTTGGTATTCCGCTCGGGTCCCGGAGTGGCTAAAGCCCCTATTCCGTCCTATTTGGTGGGACAGAATTACCGAAGCTGAATTGGAGGACGAGCTCAACGCTGCTCTGCAAATTCCGGGCATCTCGAACGCGTGGACCATGCCTATCAAAGGGCGTCTCGACATGTTGTCTACTGGCATTCGAACACCGGTGGGCATAAAGATCATGGGGGCAGACTTACACACGGTTGAAAAGATAGCTCGAGCCACCGAGGCCGCAGTATCCACTGTTCCCGGCACCAGGAGTGCTTATGCCGAGCGAGTCACCGGAGGCTATTTCTTGGACTTCGTGCTCAAACGCGAAAGGCTTGCCCGCTATGGGTTGACCGTCGATGACGCTAACACGCTGGTCATGACGGCCGTTGGTGGCGAAAATCAAAGCACCACGGTCGAAGGGCGAGAACGCTACGGCATCAATGTACGTTATGCCCGTGACTACCGGGAAGACTTGTCAAAGCTTCGGCGAGTGTTGATACCGCTTCCGAGCGGGCAAGGGCAGATCCCGATGGAGGAGATTGCGGACGTTGTGTTGACTCAGGGTCCGTCGATGATCCGGGATGAAAATGGACTTCTGGCAGGCTACGTATTCGTGGACTTCGATACCTCGAAGGTTGACGTGGGCACTTACGTAACTCGGGCGAAGCGTGCCGTAGCGGCCCAAGTAAAACTGCAAACCGGGTACTCAATGGTGTGGAGCGGCCAATACGAAAACATGCTGCGCGTAACAGAGCGGCTCAAGCTCATTGTGCCGCTCACTCTTGTCGTTATCTTCGGCCTGCTCTACATGAATACCAAATCCGCGTTCAAAGCGAGCGTCGTGATGCTTGCTGTGCCATTTTCGGCGGTAGGCGCTGTGTGGCTCCTCTGGGGGCTTGACTACAATATATCCATCGCCGTGTGGGTGGGCATGATTGCGCTGATGGGTCTCGACGCAGAAACGGGCGTGTTTATGCTGCTGTTTCTGGATCTTTCCCACGATGAGTACAAGAAGAATGGGATGCTCAATACACGATCCGATCTCGTAGAATCGATTATTCACGGCGCGGTCAAACGCGTGCGACCCAAAGCCATGACCGTCTTTGCCGCCATGCTCGGACTTTTGCCCATCATGTGGTCGATGGGAACCGGAGCAGATCTCATGAAACGCATCGCAGCCCCGATGGTAGGGGGACTCGTGACGAGTTTCATCATGGAGCTACTCGTGTACCCGGCGGTATACTACCTTTGGCGCCGCAAGGAGGTAACGGCGTAAATTGGATTGACGCCGACCGAAGCCTGCGCTCGAATTTCGAACCAATAGAACCATAAACTGGCGAGGGTATGACAATGAACAAAACTACAATCAGAATGCTAATGGCAATCGGCACCGCGGTTTCTATACAACTTGCAGGTTGTAAGAACAGTGCGTCGGCGAGTTCGACGGTAAGCGCAGCGGCGAGCGCCTCCCCGGTACAAGCCTCGGGGAAGGTAAGCGTCACCGTTGGAGAGAATGGTTTCGTCCCCAGTGCCGTTACAACCAATAAGGGTCAGCCCCTAACGCTGGAATTCAAGCGCATAACCGACAAGACCTGCGCCACGCAGGTTGTATTTCCCGAACTCAATATTACGAAGGATTTACCCCTAAATAGTGCGGTAGCGATCTCGATCCCAACCGACCGGCCACGCAAGTTGGCCTTTCAATGCGGCATGGGAATGTTCAAGAGCTCGGTGGTAATTCAATAAGTTATGAGCTCGACAAGATCAAAGCAAATTTCGGACACAGAGATTTGAGCGACGTGCAGCTGGCGGGTGTCGTGACGCTTATTCCAGCTGAAGGACCAGCATCTTGCCCAGCCTGGTCGCAGGAGAGGGACGCGGCTGCCGTCTTTGTGGCACTAGCTTCGTTGACGACGCATTGGTTAAACTTGACCTATGGTCGCTGTGCAGTCAGCGGTGCCGACCGACGCTAGTGAGCAGTCTACCCCCGCAGCAACCCCCGCATCTGCTTGCAAGCACTGATTGTAGGCTGTCTGGCAAGCGGATTGGGGATTGGGCGTGTTTGAACCTGTTGAAGAAATGGCTGTCTCGAGACAGGATGTGCTAGCGAGAGCGGTACCGAAGTAGGCAAACACTTCCTGGCAGACCTTGATTGCCTCGGTTGACGATAGTGTATCTACGACTTTGTCCTTCGGTTGACTCGTAATGGGAGTAGTTGGGACATTGGAGGGGTTGTTGCTGCTGCTACTGCTGCAAGCCAATACCCATGAATTTAGTGCCAACACCAGGGAACCGCTGACCAGTGCAATTCGCATGAATTTACTCCCTAACCACGAAATCGAAAGGCAAGTCGGAACTTGGATTGCGGTGTGCGCGACTCACGTATCCGCGTGCAAAACCGCCAATCTATCGCGATATTTGGCCTGTGCGGTGTTGTAATCGCGCTGCGTTAGCCCAAGGGCCGTCGTAATTTGGCGCATGACGTTTGTTTCCGCGCTGGTGATGACTTGATCGGCAGCTGCCAGAGCTACCAATATTTCTAGCACTTGAATACGCAGTTCCTGATCGGCAAGTTCGCGCAATATCCTCGAGTAGCGCGGGGACTGAACGGTTGCAATTTCGAGAATGTGTCGCTTGAGCGCTGCGCAAACGGCTTCGACACCGCTCGGCGCCATGCCGTCAATCCGAGTCAATTCTTCTCGGACTCGCTCCTGCTCCTCTATTGAGTAGTCACTGTCTGCATAGGCGACCGCACCTAGCAGACCTACGATGGCCGTAACGACCAACACCGTTTCCTCATCGGCATTCGGAAGTTCCGAGCGCACCGTGAGTTCCAATTGCTCCGCCCCGTCCAACTCTCGAACTGCTGATGCACGATTGAGCCAGCGACCAAACATGCGGCCCAGGGTAGCGCAACGCTCGGCCGAGACAAACCAACGCAATCGAACATCGCCACGAACTGGAGTGAACGCACAGGAAACCGAGGAAATCTAAGGTGCGGAGTCACCGACTTTTCCAGCTGCGCTGGCGCCGACTGGGACTAGGCCCTTTAGTCTTCGACTCTGGGTATGAATCGGAGCGTTGGCAGCTCGCTGTGTCGCTCGAATTCGAACGAAAGCGGCTCGGGTCGCTCGCTGTTGGTCGAACTGCCACCGCCGTCCAAGTGTTGCTCGAGGGGCCCATCGAACCCGGCAGCGAGATGTAGTGACATCGCGAAGTCCTGCGCCTTTTGAAAGCGAAGCTCTGGCTCGCGCGCGCAGGCGCGATAAAACCAAGCATCCAACATGGCGGGTAGCCCTGGGGCATAGCTGCTGACTTTGGGCAGCGGAAATGTGCAAATCTTGAATGCCCAGTCTCCGAGCCCCTCGGCGTCGAACGCCGACCTGCCGGTGAGCATCGTAAATACCACCATGCCAAGAGCGTACAGGTCGGTGCGATAATCCACATTCAGGAGGCCCCGTACTTGCTCGGGGCTCATGTATTGCGGCGTACCTAGAACTGTTCCATCTCGGGAAACATGGGATGATTCCGCCGTCTCTTTGACTTTGGCTATGCCAAAATCCAGTACTTTAGCGATGGCAACGTCACTCGCAAAGGGGGGTGCGCAATGCAAAAAGACATTAGCTGGCTTGAGATCGCGATGCACGATGTCCCGCCGGTGAGCATGCGTCAGAGCACGAGCAATCTGTACTCCGAAGCGAACTGCCTCGTCGAGTTGTAGCCGGTGCTCGCGAATTATGCGTTCCTCCAACGTTTCGCCTGACAAGAGTTCCATTACTATGAACGGGACATCGTCATCCGTTTCGCCCGCATCGAACACTCGCACTACGAACCGGGAGCGCAATTGGCTGGCGGCAATAGCTTCGCGGACGAAGCGCCCCCGGGCTTCCTTACTGTGCAGCAACTGCCGCGACAATAATTTCACCGCGACGTAGTCACCGACGCGCCGGTCCCGCGCCAACCACACACTGCCCATGCCTCCGCTCGCGATGAGCCGTTCCAGGTGGTAACGTTCTCGAATTACCTGGCCTTGATTCCCCGAAATATCCGGGGAAGGTGCTATATTGTGGGCCGATTGATCGCTCATAATGGCTTCGCAATTAGGGGTCAATGCTAGCTCCGTTGCGCTCAATTATCCGAATATTCGGAGTTGGCCGAACTGCGTAAACGGAACCCTTCAGCCGCCGCGGCTAATTTGTACCACAAATGAGAGTCGCTGCAACTCTACGAAACGTAACAAGAAAGTGAACATTGCAGCATTGGTCAGCTCATCAATCTTGGAATGGGACATAGGCCCCAATAACAAATCTGCGGGCCCAATGATGATTTACTCGCAGCATCGACCTTGCTGGAAATATGAACTTTGAGTTTACGTCTATCGTGTGTATCCAACCTTGGATTGAATTGTAGGGTTCTGGAGCTCTGCTTTGTCATGTTGGCGCGCTGGGCGCCCGACGCGTGTTTGTGTTGCTTTTGTGCGTCGCAATCCAATATTGAATTTGCGAGAATCTAGCGACCCACGTAACTGGCTGCCATTTGCCCGGTTATTCTAGGGGCGTGAAATCCTTTCGGTCAGTGCTATCGTTCGCCGGTGCGTAGATTAGCAGCATATTTGGCGGATAAAGATAAGCGAGAGCTCGATGATCGAGAACTGACATCGCGCAGCGATCTAAAAAAAGAGCGCAAAGAAGCTGAAAACGCATTTGCCGAGTTGGCCTTGGCCCTGTGCGTTTGCTCGGACAAGCAATTCAAACGGTTGGAATTGCCCGAAGCACTCAGGCACGTTATCCTCGAGGCGCGCAGCATCGAAAGCCCCCCCGCCAGGGACCGGGCGCTACGGCTTGTTCGGCGCGAATTGCGCAATGGCGACGCCGAAGCCGCACGCCGCCAACTTGAATCACTCAATAAGCCGAAACCCAAAATTGCACCCCAAATACTCGACGTCTGGCTCGAGCGCCTCATCAGTCAGGGCGAACCGGCCTTGAATGAATTCATTGAAGAACACCCGGGCGCTGATCGGCAGCAACTGCGCGGGTTACTCCGCAACGCGCAGAAGCCCAACCCTGCCAATCAGAAGCGAGCGGTCAAAGCGCTTTCGAATCAGATTCAGATCTTGTTGCAAGAAACGCGGGACAGCGAGCGTTAGTGCCAATGGCTATATCTGATAATCGAGTACGCTGTCGGGCATTGCCTTTGAAATAAGTCGCATCCCGCTCGGTTCGTACACGACCAATGAATTTGCGGGGACACTGTTCATGAGAAATACGTTGGCACCAATCGTGCTGCCAGGGCCAATGACGGTATCGCCGCCGACTATCGTTGCATTGGCGTAAATTGTCACACGGTCGCCAATCGTAGGGTGGCGTTTGGTGCCACGCAATTGTTGACCACCTGCAAGCGATCGAGCCACTAGACCCACGCCCTGGTACATCTTGACGTGATCGCCGATGATAGTGGTCTCGCCGACTACGGTGCCCGTGCAATGATCGACGAAGAAATGTGTACCAATTTGAGCGCCCGGATGAATGTCCAAACCCGTTCGCGAGTGAGCCCATTCAGTCATCAGCCGTGGAATCAGAGCGACTCCGCGCAGGTATAGTTCGTGCGCAAACCGCTGGACGGCGACCGCTTCTATAAACGGGTACGAAACGATGATCTCTTCGCGACTAAGTGCAGCTGGGTCGCCCGCGTAAGCAGCCTCGGTATCCGTACGAAGCAAGTCGCGGATATGGGGCAGCTGACCCAAAACATCCGAAGCAATTTCCGTTGCCAGGGGCGCACAATCGCATTCGGCGCAGCCCTCGGGCGGAAGGTACTCGAGGCTCTTGTAAATCTCCCGTTCGAGCACGCATTGAACGGAAGCCAGTAGCGCCGTAGTTTCCAGTTCCAGTTCAGCTGAGTGAATGACACGATCCCCGAAGAACCCTGGGAAGAGCAAGCGCAAGACATCTTGCGTAATTTGCGCAATTACTGCCTTCGACGGCAAGTTCTTTCCATCAACATGGTTGATGCCGCCGGCGCGGCAGTAGGAATCCAGTAATTGCTGCGTAAGGTCCGCGACAGTTCGTTTCACGGGTGAACTATCCTAGAGCCAGCTCCGGCGCGCAAGTTTGTTAAGGCCCGGCCCCGCCGTTTGAGGCTGTGGGTGCAACGTGCAGACCACACTCGCGTTTCGTCGTGTCCTCCCACCACCAACGCCCGGCACGTTCATGCTCGCCTGGCCCCACCGCGCGCGTGCACGGAGCACAGCCGATGGAAACGAAACCGCGATCGTGCAGGGCATTGTAGGGTACGCCCTGTTCTCGCAGGTAGCTCCACACTTGTTGCAAACTCATGGTAGCCAGGGGATTGAGCTTGAGTAGCGGGCCCGCGGGCCCCTGATGGCCACTGTCGAGCTGCGCAATCTCGACGTTAGTCCGAGTGGGACTCTGATCGCGACGTTGGCCAGTTAACCACGCTCGGTGACTCCCGAGTGCGCGTTTTAGCGGCTCGACCTTGCGAATCGCGCAACATTCCTGGTGACCCTCTTTATAAAAACTAAATAGCCCCTTTTTGCGTACCAGGTCCTGAACTGCGACTTTATCAGGTGAAAGCACTTCAATCGAGATATCGTAATGTTCACGCACCCGCTCGAGAAACTCATACGTCTCGGGGTGCAAGCGACCTGTATCTAACGTGAATACCGAGAATGGGTGACCTGATTTCTTGGCGAGATCGATTAGCATTACGTCTTCCGCGCCGCTAAAGGAGATGGCGCATTCCTTGCCGTAACGAGCGAGAACCCATTCGACAATTTGTGACGGCGAGCAGTTTCGGAGCTGCTCTGATATCTTCGCGAGAATCGCCTCGGTCAATGCCAATGGAGGTGAAGCTTCGTGATCTCGTTTCGAATCCGTCATCGCGAGCTCCACCCCGTTAGGATTTGAACTCGCCGCGATCGAGGGTTGCTCTTGGCCAAAACATTCCTTGACGAACTTGAGGACACTGTCAAACGTTCGTTCAGTCCCGTTTTCGTTTTTCACGACAAAAAATGGCGCAAGCGTGATGCCCTTGCGGGCGGCAATCAGCATTCCTTGCGACTGGGCGTCGCCCTCAACTGCCCAGAGAACTTCATCGACTTTGTCCCACAGACCTTTATTTTTCAGCAACTGCTCGGCCTGCAGGCACTTATCGCAGACCCGCCCCCCTTCGAGCAGTTTCTTGACCATTGTGATGTGCATTTTCATCGCTAGAATTCATGGGTTAGAGTGGCCGAAAAATCAAGGCCTCGGGCAGCTCCGTCTGAAGTGAATCGGAGCTGCACAGCCGTATTTCGGCATACGCGCCGCGAGTTTGTTGTGCCGGCCGCACCGCACCAAGATGGTGGGACGACCGGTCTGGCTCAAGGGCTACGTGATGCTCGTTCCCAAGCCTGCACGGGTCCTGAAACGACACGAAAGCACGGGTGAGGCTGGGGCGACGATAATTAATTTTCGATGCGTTGAATTCGTAACTCCGATTGATTGCCTCGTCGAGAACGCGCGACAGATAACTATCGAGCGCGGTGGAGGGGCTGCGCTGAGCGTAGAACCGCTCGAGCTGCGGATGATTGCGGATCGATTCGCGATCGACGATGCCCTCCGTGCGCGTGCCGCCGCGACAGCAAGCAATGAAACTCATCGATCGATTGGATTGGATTGGATCATATTGGCTACTGAAGGGCCGAACTATGATTTTTCCGTTACGGCACGAAATCGTTTGTTTGAGATTCGCATTTTTGCGCTCGGCTCACCTTATCCGACAACAGTAATGTCCGTTGTCGCGTCACCATGACGCGCATGAGTCCAGAACAACGAGAACTTTGTCGGCTACTGAGCCCACTGCATGAGCGTTTCTGCGAGAAACATGGCCGCGCAGATGGGCCGCCTTCGGACTCCGCTAGTCACGTCACCTCGACGGATTACGAATTTTCTCTCGCTAAGTTTCGATCGGCATTGGATGAATTGTGGGAAGCAGCCAAGGATCTAGATCGATCGTTGAAGCGACGCGAAGGATCAAGTTCGAATAACCTTCGCAAGTGCGAGTCCGGCACCTTGGCGCTCCAGCTCGATGCGGCCGGGCGGGGTGAAGATCAACGTCAAAAGCAGGCCTGAATCGAGCCGGCTGCGGCTGCGCCCGAGCACGACGCAATTGACCTGCGACGAAAAGCCCTTCGAGTTTCGCTTGAGCACGCCCGTCGTTGTGACGATGCCCGCGCAATAAATGTGGTAAGTACAGCCGACGCATGGCCGAAGACTTTGACAGACCTATCAGTCGCGCTGGAACCGATAGTATCAAGTGGAACAAGTATCCCGCGGAGGTCCTGCCGCTGTGGGTCGCGGACATGGACTTTCTGTCGCCGCCCGCAGTCCTTCAAGCACTGCACGAGCGAGTCGCGCACGGCGTATTTGGCTATGGCGCGGATACGAAAAAACTTACGGATATCATAGTCGCTCGGCTATTCAAGCTGTACGGTTGGCGCGTCACACCCGAAGACATCGTTTACGTGCCCGGTGTAGTTCCCGGCTTCAACCTAGCTTGCCTGGCCTATGCAGAAGCGGGTGAGCGCGTCGTCGTCCAAACCCCAGTCTACCCGCCGCTGCTCAAAGCACCTTTCGAAACGGGCCGCGACGGCTCAGAGGTTGGCTTCATTCGGGCTACCGACGGCAGCTTCAACGTCGATTGGGATGCGTTCGAAAGTGCAATGGCGGCGCAGGCTCGCCTCTTCATCCTCTGCAACCCTCAAAACCCTTTGGGCCATGTCTTCACTCGTGATGAATTGCATAAAATGGCGGCTATTTGCCTGAGGAATGGCACGCTCATCTGCTCGGACGAGATCCACTGTGACCTCGTATTCGCCGGACATAGGCACGTACCGATTGCGTCGATTGACGCGGAGATCGCGCAAAATACGATTACACTGATGGCCCCCAGCAAGACGTACAATTTGGCGGGGCTTCAATGCTCATTCGCAGTCATTCAAAACGAGCAACTGCGTAAACGCTTCCGAGCGGCCGACAACGGACTGATGGCGCACCTCAACTTGCTAGGCTGCACAGCGGCGGTAGCGGCTTACAGTCAGGGTCAGACTTGGCTCGACGAGTTGCTGCAATACCTGATCGTCAATCGGGACATCGCCACTTCATACATCCGCGAGCATATGCCAAGCATCCGAGTCACTCAACCTGAAGGGACGTACTTGGCATGGCTGGATTGCACTCAGGATCCAGCGCTGTCCCGTCCGTATCAGTTTTTTTTGAATCAGGCTCACGTGGCTTTGAGTGACGGCAGCCAATTTGGCTCGCCCGGTCGAGGTCACGTGCGGCTCAACTTCGGATGCACCCGCGCGCTTCTGCTTGAGGCCCTCGATCGAATGCGGGGGGCTCTCGAACGGGCCCTCGCCAGGTAATGATAGTTCGCGTGACAGCAGCCGAACGCGGCCGATGGCCTGGCGAATGAGCCGCATTCAGCACTGGACTGTGTTCACTATGAGGTGTGCCGACGTGACCAACCGGACACGTTGAAGCGCACCATCACGGATAATCGTGGCTCTTTTGTTTGGCATGCTCGTTGCTGAGGAGCTATCGAAAGGGGACCCAATACCAATCCGAAAATGCTAATCCTTCAACGAGCTATCCGGGTACGCTTAGCCGCGCCACCCTGGAGCGCCGGTGCTCTGTAAACGCTAGGGCGGTACGCCCCAAGACCCATAAAGAGAATTATCGATGCGCCCATTTATTCAAATTCTTTCACCACTGGTAACGTCGCTGCTAATTGCATCTTCAGCGGGAGCACAGAGTGCAACTGCACCCCAGCCGCCGCCTCCTAAAAAGGGCTCCGCCTTCACTCTTTGGCACACCGTTGATTATCGTCGTTGCGCCTTTCTTCTTTATGGTTTGGGTCTCACTCAAACGGCCCTTGTCGTTGCGCCAGGGAGCAACGCGTCCCTCCGCGTTGCGCAGCCACACGTACGGCTTATTCGCCCAAACGCCCTCGGATTTAACGACGGATTGGCCTTGTGCAATCTCAGCCTCGGGACCTGCACGAAACACATGGCCGCTGCCATGCGACAGCTGATACGGATTCGTCGAAAGGCCCCGGGCCAAAATCGTGATTGTGAGCCCGGCACAAAACACGACTAGCAGCGAACCCTTGATGAATTGGACCCAAGTCGTCGAAATCATCCCAGCCGTTGCCACGATGCCGGTCACGACCGCGCCAACGATGAGAACTCCCCAGTGTTGTTCAATACCGAGCAGCGGCTTGATCAACGCGCCGGCTCCAACCATCTGCGGAATCAAGTAGAAGATACTCACGACGAGGGTACTGATCGCCGCAGTAATCTTGATGCCGCGTGAGCCAAATTGGTTATCGAGGGCGTCTGCAAACGTAAAGCGTCCGAGCTTCTTTAGCGGTTCGGCAATTACGAACAGCGCCACCACCCAGCCGGCAAGGTAGCCAATTGAGTAGAGAAAGCCGTCGTAGCCGAAAATGCGATCATGCCGCAGATTCCTAGAAACGAGGCCGCCGACAAGTAATCGCCGGCAAAGGCAACGCCATTGACGAACCACGGGACTTCTCCGTGCGCGGCAAAATAGCCCCGCGACGACTTAGCGCGCCGTCCAAGCCAAAAGCTCAGAAGCAGCACACTCACGACGAAGCCGAGGAAGATTATTAGGGCCAGGGGCGAGGCATGGTAATTCATACTAATTCCCCTCCCCGTTGTCGGTGCCTGCGAACAGAAAGACGAGCGCCAGCACGAATGCCAATCCAATTAAACCAAAGCCATAGAGGACCGCTAGGTTGAGGCCAAAAAGGCTTTTCGCCGACAGTGCCGCGTGGTCAAACCCTGCAATCCCAATGAACCCCGCATACACAGCAAGGTACACAAGAAACAATTTCAGTCCAAATCGTCGATGCCGCGCTCGCGATAGTAGTGCTGCGCGATTGGCCTCATCCTGTGCGTGAATCGGTTCAGTCATACCGCTCGATACTCCCTCGGGTCGTGCCCCCGGGGCCCAATGCTCAAGAGCCCCGCGGGGATCGCACCCCTTATTTCGTAGGATCCTAACGTTGATAGGCCGACACGCTTAAAATCGCAAGACAAAGGCTTCTAGATTCGATAACACGCTAAGTCGGCGACCGCGAATAGTGATCTACAACTTGGGGTGGTTTCACTGCGGCACCGCGACATCCCATATTCACTGGATATGGCCATTCACTGGATATGGCTATTCACTGGCAATTCACTGGATATGGCCGGTGAACGCTTGCGACGCACAGGTAGACAGCTTTGCACTCGAATTTACGCGTAGGCTGGACTTTCGCCGATCGAAAATTCGATCGAAGATCCACATGCCGGCTACCATCGAAAGTGCCAGCAAAGCCGCCGAACCATGCCTAGATGCGGCAACAATTGCGGGACCCGGGCAATAACCACCGAGGCCCCAACCGGCACCAAATATGGCAGCGCCGAGGACGAGCTTTGTGTTAACCCGTGATTCCGGGGCAAAGCTCAGCTTATCGGCTAAAAGAGGCTTTCCGCGCCGTCTCAACAAAAAAACGAATGGAGCATGCACGGCGATTGCGCCGACCATCACGAACGCCAGGTGCGGATCCCAGTGTCCCAAAATATCCAAAAAGCCAATAATGCGAAGTGGGTCTGTCATTTTTGCGATAACAAGGCCCAAGCCGAACAGAACCCCCGCGCCAAGGCCAATCAAGAATTTCATAACGCGCCTCCCGCGAGCAAGTGACGCGAGACGAACACAACTAACATGCCGGCAGCCATGAACACGCAAGTCGCAACCAGTGAACGCCGAGAAAGTCGGCTCAGACCGCAGACGCCATGACCGCTAGTGCACCCACTACCCATGCGGGTGCCGAAACCGACGAGCAACCCAGCAATAACCAACACCATGGGAGAGGCTAAGGAGACGGCACGGTCATGACCGAGTAGAAACCAGCCGGTGGCGACCAACCCCCCGATGAAGCCCAACTGCCAAGGTTGAACAAACTTGGGAGCGGATACGACATTACCAACAATGCCACTGACACCGGCAACCCGACCGAGCAATGCCAACAACAAGGTTGCTGACAGCCCAATCAGGACGCCACCGATGAGCGGGGGAAGATAGACACTCGATAGCATTTTATTCGATGCCAAAACGACGGTTGGACTTCCATTATTATGGATACGTGTCCAACATATGTAAAGTCCATCTCTGACACTTTCGGGCCGATTTGCGGGATTTTTGATATTTCGCAGACCTTGTCTTACGAGGCCTCGAAACCCCATGAGCCACACGATTCGAGGGTACTGCGGCTCGACGACTCGATCGATTTCGCCACGGGGCAGCGCGACGTATGCGGTTCGCCCGCAATTCCGAGAAGCGGCGAGTTACGGGCGGACTTTCATTGCCCGACGTAAGCTATCAGCCGCCAAATGCTTGATTGCTCTTTCTGCGACTAAATTCGAGAATCAAAGCTTCGTGAATTGCGTTCAATACGGCTGGGGTATCGGAGGGATTCGTGACTCGCTTGCCGTTGATGAACATCGTGGGAGTCCCTTGAACGTGCACTTGATTGCCAATGTCGATATCCTCGGCCACCGCTGCGTTGAAATTATTTTCATCGAGGTTTTTGCGGAAGACGTCCATATTCAGGCCCGCGGCTGCGGCATAGCCCTCGATATCTTTGCGCTCTAGGGCCTTCTGATGCGCGAACAGCAAATCATGCAATTCCCAGAATTTCCCCTGGGCGTGGGCAGCTAACGACGCCTCGGCCGCCAAATGGGCCTGCACGTGAAAATTCAGAGGATACTGGCGAAACACGAAGCGCACTTGGCGTTCGAATTTGAGCCGAATCTCGTGAACGGTGTTGGCGGTAGTCAGACAATAGGGGCATTGAAAGTCGGAGAATTCGACGACAACGACCTTTGCATCGAGTGGTCCAAAAGAAGGCCGATTGCCGTCTGCGATGAGTGACTGCTGTGGAAGTGTAAGGGGGCGATTGGCCTGCGCGGCCTTGCGTAGTTCCGCTATTACTTCGGGGTAATGTAGCGCCAACAATTTGCAACGCTCGACCGCAAAGCCAGCCGTTTGGGTCTGAACCATGCCACAGGAATCCTTGTCGTTGCCTAGATCCGCGCAGAGCTTGTCGACCAAGGTAGTGCAAGGCAACCGAAGCTCACGCACGCGTGACTCGATGTTCTTTTCATCCTCGCGCGCCGCTGCACAAGCCTTGGAGGGC
Organism: uncultured delta proteobacterium; assembly: GCA_963819085.1. Lineage (GTDB taxonomy): Bacteria > Myxococcota_A > Polyangia > Polyangiales > Polyangiaceae > FEN-1139. The sequence continues at coordinate 339,014 of CAWFUX010000034.1, read as the reverse complement.
AATAGCGCCAGAGTATTTGCGGCAGCCTTGCACTCCCCAGACCTCTCCCCCGCAGCTCCACATATAACCTGTTGCAAGTGCGCGCAATCTTCGAAAGAATGCGTAGTGTTCTTCATTTCTGAGTTCGGCAATTTACTTTCGACGGGTCGGTGTGCTCTTGCAATGCAGCTAAGCAATAGGAGACCGAGGGCAGCTGTCGAAGACTTGAAGTGTGTCATGCGCGGCTTGTTTAACCATAGAGGCCGGGCCATCAAGGCGCCAGCCCCTCGCCTTTTGCCCACGATTCGGACCATGCCTTTTCAGCAATCGGCTTCGAAACCGCGAAGTTTTTCACAGTTGTCCGTCAAGGGTGTCCGGAGCGACCGAAACCAGCGTCAATCAAGTCATTTCCTTTGTCATCTCGAGCATCGTTGGCTGAAATCCAAGGCTCTTGCACAGGTGCTGTGCGGCTTCGTTTTGCACCATGGTTCTAGTTACAATGCGCTGTGCGCCTAGATCTTCGAGTCTGGCGATCACGGCACTGACCATCGCGCGCCCCACTCCCTTGCGGCGCGCCGCCTCAACCACGAATAAGTCGTGCACCGCTCCATGACGGTCTAGCAACAGGTTCCAATCGCGCTCTTCGATTGCGCCGTATGCGTATGCCACGATTTCCAGATTGAGCTCGGCGACGAGGACAATCGCTTCCGCTCGATCGAGTTCTTGCCGTAGCCACCAGGCGTACCCTTTCTCGACGTCATCAATTAGAAAGAAGCGCTCCGGATTCGCGGCGTGGTGCAGCCGAACGATTTGTGCGCCTAGCACTGCAGCGGCTTCGATATCGTCCGGAGTGGCGCTGCGAATAACTAAGTTTTCTGCCATCAACGGTTTGTACCATGGAACCGGAGCCCCGCAGTTCGAGGCTAGTGACGTTTTGGTGAAGGAAATCGAACATGCCCCGAATATAGTCCGACACTTTGGCGCGCGCCTGAGCGTTGTCCAGGGCAATGGAAGCGTCACGGGGATACGAATTACGTTGCGGCAAGGTGGGGATTTGGATCTGCTGCGTACGCACGTGAAGCAAGCGGTGATAGCTGCTGCTGATGGGGTCGTGGCGGCCATTGAAGTCGAGAAGCATTTGAATCACCGGTCTAAGGCGAAAATAGACTGGGGCTGATCGAACTCGGCGTCGAAGCGCTGTTCTGCCCGATAGGGCTTCCTGCCTCGTTGGACTATCGCAGCAAGACAAAGACGGCCACCGGCCCATTGGGCGACCGAATCAAGTTCCGCTGTTTGTCTCGAACCCACTTCGCTTCGAAGCGGCTCCTATCAATGTTACTGGAGCTTTCATTGTCCACATTCTGGAAAAACACATTCGCAAAGTCACTGGGCACAACTGGCCCCTATCGCCCGTTCACCAAGGCCCCCTCTTTGGCAGCGGTTGGGCTGGTGGTACTCGTGGACTTTTTGATTGGCGCAGCCGGGCTAAATTCATCACACACGCGAGCCGGACTGAATCCTGAGACGACGATCAGCTGTAACAAGAGCAGTTGTCCAACGCACAAGTCCTCGGCACGGTCCGCGCTGGCTGCAATTGTCCCAATGGGAAAGCCAAGGTTATTGGAGTTCTCGAGCGAGCACTGCGCAAGCTGTGGTCGAATGGCGGCACTCGTCAAATCGATGGAACGCGACTGTACCGCTCGGGATGGCACCATCTTGCTGATCGATGTGGAGGGGGGTGAGGGTGAGGCACTAGCCGCGCGCTATAACGTCAATCAACTTCCGACATTCTTGATGATCGATTCGAAAGGCAACGAAGTGGGGCGACTTACTGGCGAGCAGCCACGTCAACGGCTGGCCATCGCCCTCGCGGACGTCAATGGGGTTCTATGCGCCACACTTTAGACACCCCGTGAGCCCCGTCGCGCGTCCATTGAGCCAGGAACCTATGTCTCAAATCACCCTTCAATCACAGAATCTTCAAACAGCTTCAAACCGAGAAATTGCCAAAGAGCAGAGGTAATCGCATGTTACATTTGGCACTATTTGTCGTAGGCGGAGGCGCAGCTGGTTACGCCTACTATCGATTCATTGGTTGCAGCTCAGGGGTATGCCCCATCAGCAGCAATCCGGTCATCTCGACGATATACGGCGCCTTCATGGGCTTTATGATGTCCGGTGGCATGAAGTAAGTCCCCAATGAAACGGTACGAACCTTGCGATTCTACTGAACAGCAAGGCAAGCGTTCTCGATTGGCCACTGCGACGGTAGAACTGACGGAGACGAGTAACGCCTGCTGCTCGATATTTCGTCTCTTATCCGGTTGCGGCTTGGGAGGTTGGCTGATTCTTGGCCGTTTCTCGTCGGACCTTCTCCATATCGACTTTCCGTGCCTGATCAACCAAATCAGTCAGAACCTTCTCAGGCAGCATTCCCGGCTTTGCGAATATCACCATCGCATCCCGAATTATCATCAGCGTGGGAATTGAGTTGATATTGAACTCACCGGCTAATTCCGGCTCCTCTTCCGTGTTCACTTTTCCAAACACGATATCCGGGTTGGCGGCGGCCACGCGCTCGTAAATGGGCCCGAATGCACGACACGGGCCACACCAGGGAGCCCACCAATCGAGTAGGACGATGCCGCCCTTCTTAAGGGTTTCTCCGAAATTCTTGGACGTTATTTGCACGGTTGCCATGGGGCTCTCTCCTTCGCGAGGCCATGTCCGCCTCTGTTGATTAGAGCCTGGTGCCTTTCAGAAGGATTCGCCGGGGGATTCGTCCTTCGCACTTTCACGCTTGCGAAGCGCCAACACAGGGTGGTGATCGAGCACACGGTCCTTCACGACGAGGGTCGTTACGGGTGCGGCGCATTGCTCTTGTAGTATCAAATCATGCCCAATGCAGAGCCCTACTTGGGTCACCAAATCTACCTTCGCTTCATTTAGCAATTTGGCTTGCGCGACAGGGTTGCAGATGGCCGCGAATCGCTCGGGGTGGGCCTTTGGTAGGCCGATTTGGGCATAGTCAATGGCCCCGACGCGGCAGCAAACCAACTCTGATTCGAGGCCAGCGGTTCGAAGCTGGCGAGCCAGCTCTTGAGCTTCCTTGATGAGCGTCACGCAAAACGCAATACCAATACGGCGCAGGCCTCGCGACTGGGAAAAGTGGACCAGCTCCTCGACCCGGTTTCGTTTCGTGCCGTCCGCGGCAATTGGGGTCTTATCGGCAGCTCGCATTCGAGCCAAGGCGGATGAGTGAAGGATTCAGCGTTTTGGCGAATCCATGACTTGCCTCGATTGGCTCTCATGTTCAGTGAGTTAGGCGGCCGCAGCTGGGCGGACGACTCGTGTTCCAAAGCCACGCGAACCGCCATAAATGTCGATGCAAGCGCCTGCCAATGAACGAGACTGGGTAACGAATACCTACCGTCCGAACGCGCCCCAACTCACCCTGCGAGCTGTTTTCGCGGGCATGTTCATTGGGGCACTCATGTCCCTTTCGAACGTCTACGTTGTGCTGAAGACGGGGTGGAGTCTCGGTGTCACCCTTACTTCAAGCATCGTCGCGTTCGCCCTTTTCGAGCTATTGCGTGCGCTCCGCTTCTCGAAGCGACCGCTCGGGATTCTCGAGAATAACGCCGTGGCCACAGTGGTTTCCGCGGCTGGGTTCATGACTGGCGGCGGCAACATGGCCGCGGTCCCTGCACTGCTGCTCGTGACGGGCATGACCCTCAGCCCCGTTTCGATGGTGCTCTGGTTTAGTGTCATTGCAGCGCTTGGCGTCGTTGCTGCGATTCCCATCAAGCGACTTCTTATCAACGTAGAGCAGCTGCCGTTCCCGAGTTCCGTCGCCGCGGCGGAAATGCTCCGTTCGATTCATGAAGGTCACACGGGGCGAAAACAGGATCACCCAGAATGCTCACGGCACAGATTGACTTTTTGCAGACTTGTTACCCCAAAAAGCTACGCATTGTAGGAATGTACTCAGGTCACTATTGGTTGAAAGGCGCAGTTCGAGTTGCCGCCATTGAACCTGCTGGTGAACAGCCAATCTCGAGGAGACTTCGCATGTATTACACGTCGCCCCAAGCAGTACCCCATTTATTCGAAGGGCCGATAGCCACAGCGAAGTCGTGCGAGAAGTGTCACGGCGCAGCCGAACCTGCAGCCCGAATGGGAAGCTTCGTGTACCTGGGTCAAACCGTACGCTGCCTAGTGCTCGTATCGAGCTGCGTTGTCTGCGGGCACCAGTGGGAAGATGAAACGTACGAAGTCGAGAACGAGCAATTCGCCGAACAGGCGCGTGCGGCAGTGTTGAGTCGCCTTTATTCAGTTCGCGACTTACACAAGAGCAGCTCGACAGCAATTTGAAATGTTCAGAACGAACGCGTGTCAGGGAACCGACATTGCGCGCGGAGTTTGGAGCCCGCACTCGCCGAATATCCTCGCCAGGGTCAATGGTGGCTTAAGCCCGCTACTCTAAGTTCGGCCGCCTATTAGCTTATTTGCCCGGTTGACTTGGTTTGGGAACAGATCAGCCGGGACGCTGGTAGGTCCCAGCTTCGAGCGAACGATCCAACGGGCGCATTTCCAGTTGTCCCCCAAACTGCCCCCTATCATTGAAACCCTATCGTAGTAAAAATCACGACTTCTGGGCCAGCAACAAGAATATCGGGTAAGTTTTTGGGACACCCGCGTCATTCGGGCGCGTGACCTCATAGGCTGTTTGAAAGTACGTCTGTGGAAACCCTGCCTCGGCAAAGGCTTGCGCTAGCGCCTCCCGGTCGAAGCCGAAGTGCTCAACGCCCGTGTTGTCCGAATGGAAGTCGCCGCCTTCGGCATCGAGATCGGCTAGCGCAATCCTGCCGCCACTGGGGAGCATCGCATGCAAAACTTGCGCGAATCGGCCCGTGTCGGCGATATGGTGCAGCGTCATCGCACTCACGATAACGTCGGGGTGCAGCTTGGGATTTAGGGAATCTTTCTCGAGATCCAGAAGCAGCGTGCTGACGTTCGCGACTCCCGTCTCCTTGATCTTTTCGCCTAGCACGTCCAGCATGCCCCGCGACGAGTCAGCGGCAATTACCTGCTTTACAACGGGTTGAAAGCGCAGGGCGACGTTACCGGTCCCCGTGCCGTAGTCGAGCACCGTCTCGCTACCTGTTAGTTTTAGCGAAGCAATCATGACGTCAGCAATCGCATGCGACATGCGAGTGCGAGCATCATTCTGATCCCAAGTTTTAGCTGCTGAATCGAAATCGCGTTTCATAGTGTTCCAGTAGTTTACGAGTGTGTTGCGGTCAGTGAGAAAATCTTAGCAACGCTGGCCAGGAGTCATGCACAAGGGCTTTCGGCATAATACTCTGCGGTCCGCTCGGACGGATTGGCGTTACGCTTCGAGGATATCTCTCGGTACGTAAAGCGCAACTCCGAGCGATAGCAGCTCTTTGATTGGGCGGCAGTCGGGTGTGTTTACTAAGCCCGTTCGATTCTTTGCGACAGAGCCGCAGCCCCCACCGCAGGCAAGTGCTAGATTACACGAGCGGCATTGCTCGATGGCCAAGACGTCCCGATCTTCCCAATCAGTCACTTTGTCTTCGTCTAACCGCACTTCCGGATAGAAGGTACCGAGGGACTCGGATGTTTTTCCAACAGTTGCCGTGCACGAGAAGATATGACCTGTGTAGTCGAAGGCCCATTCGGTCTTCGTCGCTGGGCAAGAGTCGAATAGGGCGCTTGGCAGCTTTCCTTCGTCGAAGAGGAACCTCGAGATTGAAAACGCTGGTCGGTGGAAACTGAGGAGTTCCGGATGCTCTCTCGCGAGCCTGAACATGTCTTGGTAGAGTTCGAGGCGTGTGTAGAGCTTCTGGCGATCGGCCTGGCACTCGTGCAGTTCATAATTGCGACCGATTTGGGTTTTGAAACGCGGGTTCTGCGTCCAGCCGCGGCCAATGGCGAACCGCGCGAGCTCGACGTAAGCGTCGATATTCTCTCGATCGAGTACCGTCCTGAGATTGATCGCAAGCCCGCGAGCAAGCGCGGCGTCAATGCCTTTGACGATGTTGTCAAAAGTGGCTTGACCCGTGACTAGGTGCCGGCGGCCGTCATGAACTGGGCGAGGGCCGTCGAGAGTGACTTGGATTTCTCGGATCCGTCCGCTCGAGAGGGTGTCGATGTATCGCTCCAGATTGTAGCCATTGGTGACAACGGCCAGATCAAGATTGCGAGCCACCGTACCCGCGATGAGCCCTTCGAGAACTCGTTTCGAGGTTTCATTCGGCAGCAGAGGCTCGCCGCCAAATAGCGTTACGTACTTGCGGCGACCGGCAAACGACCGGTCGATGTAGTCGAAGAAAGCCGCAATTGTCGCATCTTGCTCACTTCCCTTGGGCGATTCGTAGGAATTTTGATAACAGTACGAGCAATTGAAGTTGCACGCGTAGCTCGGGACGTAAAAGAGCTGAATCTCATCGGTGTCGCGGCCTTCCAAGAACTCGAGATAGGCGTCGCGAAATCGTTCTGCCTCTTGCTTCGGATCGACGAGGTAGCCTTTTTCGACGAGCTCGGGATCGTCCGGGCCTTCGCTGCCCACAATTTTCTCCGCCTTACTGGCCTCGAGCACGTCCGCATTGCCGCTCAGCAGATTGACGATGACCGAGAGATTCGTGCCCGAGATGGGCGCAATGATGTTGTGTTTTGATGGTTGCATTGCTCTCTATTTCACTTGGTTTGCTGAGGAAAAGCGGGCTCTTTCTCCCAGTCGCCTCTTGAATATTGCGTTTTGGCGTCGGGGCTTCAAACGTCAACACAATCAAAACTTCGCGATGGACGAACGAGTTGCTAGGGAAAATCCAAGGCACACGTCATTGACGCTACAGCTTGGCAAATAGAGGTGACCTTTTCAAATGCTAAGACTCAGCAAGGAGATAAAGGAGAATCCCGGAGCAGTAGACCCACTCCGAGATTCTTCAAGGGTGTTACACGAATCAATCGTGGCAGCCCGCTACATTCTTACTGATCTTCGCGCAGCACTGGGCCTGTTCGCCATTGGCTGACGAAGTTGACAGCTTGATTTCCGTCGCTTCGGTTGCAGAGGCAGTACAGGTTGCCTTGCGAATGAGTGACTTCATGATTATGTCGTCTCCTTTCTGGGTAGCGCATGAGAAATCTTCTCATGTCTCGGGATAATTGGAGTCTGATACGGGAGTGAAGGCTCTTAGCTGCAACACTTGACTTTGCCATGGAGGGGGGATGCCGGGGCGAGGCCAGGGCGATAGCCCGAAAGGGTAAAGCTAGCCACTTTGATTTTGCCCTTCTCGTACGGGGCGCTCTCTTCGAAAATGTTGATGTTGGTTAGCCCAGCATCATTGATGGCCGCCAAGTACTCCGACTTCAGAATGGCGCCTGCCCAGCACTCGGCAACCGCATCGGGGTCGTTTCTGTAAATCTCGGGAACGGGCTCAATGGCGTAGATATCGCTGATGACGAATTGCCCGCCTGGCTTGAGAACTCGCGCGATCTCGCGCCAGACGGCTGCCTTGTCATCGGCATGATTCAACACGCAATTCGACGTAACCCAATCAACCTCAGAGTCCGATATTGGTAGCGCCGCCAAGTCAGCCTTGAAAAAAGTCACGTTCTTGATCCCAAGCTTCTCAGCCGTGCGTCGTGCTTTGCCCAACATCGAATCTGTGATGTCGATGCCGTAGGCGTGTCCCGACTCGCCGACTCGCTCTGCCAGACGCATCACGTCCGTGCCGCGACCGCAGCCAAGGTCCAGGCATCGCTGCCCCGGTTGCGCTGTCACATGAGTCACGGCCGAACCGCAAGAGAGGCAGCAGCTTGATTCTGCGAGGGTACTGTAACGGGCTTCGATTGCGTTAGTCATTGCGGGTGCCAGATTAGAGTCGTCGTCGGTTTGATTGGGTTCCAGAATTGTTACGATTGGTCAGAGTTTGGGCCCGGAACCTGAGTCTTGCCGCAAAGTTTGCGCATATTCAGGGAGCTGTGGCACGTACGCCGCCCCTTAGGCTTATGCGCTGAGTTCTTTGGCAACCACGATCGCGGCAACGGTACCGTCGGAGACGGCAGTCGTCATCTGCCGGTAGCGCTTGCTCACGATATCGCCGGCGGCAAAGACGTTCGGGACATTCGTGCGCATTTCGTCATCGACTTTGAGATAGCCGAAACGGTCGAGCTCGAATCGCTTTGGGAAGGGCTCTAGGTTCGGTTGCATGCCGGCGAAGATGAAGACACCGTCGCACGAGAGCTTCTTCACCTCGTGAGTACGCAGATCCTCGACGACCACCGTGCTCACCGTACTGCCATCGTGGATGAACTCACGGGGCTCATGTTCGAAGATGAACTCGATCTTCGGATTCGCAAAGGCTTGCTCTTGGGCAACCTTGTTGGCTTGAAGTTCCGCAAATTGGTGAACGACTGTGATTTTCGAGGCAAACTTGGCGATAAACAAGGCTTCTTCAATGGCGGAGTTCCCGCCACCGATGACGATCACGTGCTTGTCACCGTAGTACTTGGCGTCGCACGTGGCACAATACGAGATACCCTTGCCCTTGTACTCGCGCTCGCCCTTGACCCCGATCAAACGCGGGGATGACCCCGTCGCCAGAATGAGTTTCTTCGCAGAAATGGTTTCCAGTCCATCGACGACGAGGCTCCGATTCTCAAGATCGACGTCGGTCACGCCTGCTGCGAGCCGCATTTCTACACCCGCAGCTTTGGCATGCTCCACCATGAGGTGAGCTAGCATGTAGCCGGGTTGCGGCTGGGGAAAGCCCGGGAAATTGGAGACCTGGTGCGTCACGGACAAGTTGCCGCCGCCTAGGCCGGCGTCCACTAGAATCACCTTCAGTTTTGCCTGTGCAGCATAGATACCAGCGGTCAACCCCGCAGGACCACCACCTAGAATGAGCAGATCCGCCTGAGTTCGCGTTGGCTTTTCCGATTCAGCAATGCGCTTGGCGAGAGCGGAATCGATCAGAGACCCCACCGCGCTTGCGATTACTGATCGACGAATGGCGCCGATCAGCCGCTCCTGAGCCTCTTGTTCGCCTTTGTAAAAGATCAGCGTTGGCGAAGACCGCACGTTGAGCTGCTCGGCCAGTGCCCGATTACCCTGACGGAAGATCTTGAAAAATTTGACATGCTCACCATATAGGCGGGCCAAAGCCTCGAACTTCGGCGCGACCGCCTCGCAGGGGGCGCATTCAGTCGAGTAGAAGTTGACTACCACCGGAATCGAGGACCCAATTACCTCGGTTTCGAACTGATCTTCCGTGATTTCAGGTATGTTTTCGGAAGTCATGCTGCTTGTCCTGGTTCGAGCCAACAACCTTGAAAATGGATGCGAATAACCTCAATCGCGCCACCAACGGCCATCCTGAATCCATTCTTAGCCTTCGCTCCGCCCACGAGTTGTGCGATTAGAAATCCGGGAACGTTGGTGGGTTGGATACCCGCGAATGTGTTGGTAAAGGCCCGCGCGACGTTCTGCCTATAATCGGGCACTGGCTCAAGAAGGGCTGGGGCTACTACTATCGGCTGACTAAGTATCGCACGTGGCATTGGCTAGTCTGGGCTGCGCGTGAGCTATTCTCCCATAAACGCTTCGGCAGACTTGCTGCCCATCACTGAGAGATGTACGGGCATCTTTCGGACGATGCAGCGATGCCCGAATTCAGCGAGCATTGTTTGTTTGCGACAGCACCGCAAGTCGAGTCGACGTGGCTGCAACTAGCAAGATTCCCGTCGTTACAAGTTCAATTCACTGGGCAATGCTCGATTGGCAAATGCATAGAAGCGCCCTGCCGTTCCGCTCAGCGGCCCGGCTGGCAATGCCCATCGAAATGTTCGACGGATGACGAGATTGAGTCCCGGAACAATTTGTACCAGACCCGCCGCGAGATGCGCGCGAACCGACCAGCGCGAAACGAATCCAATTCCGAGGCCGGCCGATACAGCGCCTACGATGGCCTCGGTGCTTGCCAGTTCAATATCGAGATCTCGGATTTTTCCGCGACGGACGCCCGCTGCAGTAATAGCTCGCGCCACCACCGCTCGCGTTCCGGAGCCGGTCTCGCGCCACAGGATCGGAATTGACCCAAGGTCGCGCGCTTGACGCAGTGTGAATGGCGCGTCGCGACCGATTATGGGCACAATTTCGTCATCTACGAAAGGCTCGAGTCGAATTCCGGGAGCCCGCGCGTGGCCTTCTACGAGCCCGATGGGCACTCGTCCGGTACGCACGTCATCGACCACACTCTCGGTATTTCCCAATCGAACCCGCAGCGGAACAATGCGGTGCAGGACGCGAAATTGAGCCAACAGTGGCGGCAACAGATGAGCCGCAATTGTGGTGCTCGCGGCGATGATGAGAGGCCCGCTACGCACGTTGGCCGCCGCGGAGACATCTGAAAATGCATCATCGAGAAGTTGGCGCATCGAACGCGCGTGAATGGTCAGGCGCAGTCCGGCATCGGTCGGCACAACTCCATGCACTGATCGCACGAAAAGCGCAGTGCCGAAGGCCTCCTCAAGCTTCTTCACTTGTGCGGTGACCGCAGGCTGAGAGAGATGAAGAGTCTTGGCCGCCGCGGAGACTCGGCCAGCATCTAGGACAGCGAGGAACGTTGACAACAGGGCTGGATCAACCGGAAGGGCAGCCATGCCATCAGTATGACTGATGGGATATAGAAAACTACGATTACTTTTGTCGATAGATAGGATCCATGATTTGGCCATGCCCACGCTCGATCCGCAGCCGCTAGCCACGCGGTCCATACCGAAGGGCGCGCACGTCCTTATCCCCCTTGTAGGTCTCGCCATGCTGTTTCCGCTTGTGTCCTCTGGGGTCGCACTTGCCGCGGGAATCACCGTGGCGCTTACGGTAGGCAACCCTTGGCCGGCGCAAGCGAGGCTGCTTGCTCACAAGGCTTTGACTTGGTCGGTTGTAGGACTGGGAGCTGGCATGAACCTTACCGTCGTCGGGCGGGTGGGACTGCAGGGTTCTCGGTTACACCATTGTAGGGATTAGCGGAGCCATGATGCTCGGAGCGTTCCTCGGACGCCGTCTTGGGGTTTCACGTGATGTTTCGCTCCTAATCACAGTCGGCACCGCCATTTGCGGCGGCAGTGCCATCGCAGCCGTGGCGCCAACAATTCGTGCCAAGCACCACGATGTGTCAATGGCGCTCGTCACTGTGTTCATGCTCAACTCAATTGCGCTATTCATCTTTCCAGTCATCGGAAGGCACCTTCAGCTTGGGCAGCATGCGTTTGGTCTATGGTGCGCCCTAGCCATTCACGATACCAGTTCAGTCGTTGGGGCGGCGGCGCAATATGGGGAGCGCGCGCTTGAAATTGCGACGGTGACAAAGCTTGCTAGGGCGCTCTGGATCGTGCCCGTAACATTTGCAGTTGCGTTGCTTCGCGCTCGCGAAGGTCAATCGGACGTGTCGGCGTCGGACAAGCCCAGTCGACCTTGGTTCATCGCAGGCTTCATCGTGATGGCAACGATTGTTACCTATGCGCCTCAGCTCCGCGTTTTCGGTCACTTTGTTTCAGCCGCGGCTCATCGACTGCTTGCCGTCACGCTGTTCCTGATGGGGCTCGGTCTCTCGCGTCCAGCGCTACGCGCACTCGGTTTTAGGCCAGTTGTTCAAGGCGTTGCCCTTTGGTTTGCACTCGGTAGTGCGACCTTGGCACTGATCATGTACGGATGGATAAAGTGAAGAGGTCCGCCGTGCGACTAATTCCCAGTTGGGCCGTGGCAGGGCTGCATTGCAACCGCGACTCAGGTGTCATAATTCCGACGCTTCGCCGCGAATGTGCACTGTGATGTCATTGCGGCACGGAAAAGTGGACGTCAGCATCCATTTGATCGAATTTTGTCGGCCTTCATTTCTTCTGTTTTAGGTCCATCTTGCAAAACGGAACGTTGTTTTGTCAAAAGCAATGCCAATTTGATTGGAGCACCTGGCGGGGTCAGCGTTGGATCACATTCCACGATCGCCTGGCCCTAACTCGATTGCCAACTCATGGCGTTGCTCTGGAGTTGAACGAGCTGCGGCATCCACGATGCCTTGGTGTGTGAGCTCTTGTCCTCTCCCCGATTGCGCTCGTAAATTCGTGAGCGCTTGCTCCAATGCTGCGCGCTCAAACGGTTCGTGCTCGAGCGTAGCGCGTACGGCTTCAAGAGCCTTATCAATCTCGAGGCGAGACGCTCGCAGATCGCCGCCGCGAAGTTCGATGGCAGCCCGTAGAGCAGGGCGCCCGCATCCCGAGCCGCTTCCCATTCCCGGGCAGTTGCCCATTGCGTGACCCATGCCCATTCCGTGACCAGGACCCATCCCTCGACCCATACCACCCATCCCCGGACCGTTCCCCATGCCGAATTTCCCGACAGCCATCTGCGGCCGCCGCAGGCCGTAGCCAAATACGTACCCTGCTAAAAGCAAGTTGCCGCCGATTGAGAGTGTGAGCGCTATTGTAAGGCCTTTGGCCCAAGGCGTCATGGAACCTCCGATACGTCCAATATGCCACCGGAGAGGGCGAGACGTTCGTTCAGGTTTTGAGCGGAATCTACCTCGACGGCCGTTGATTTCACTATTGTGCTGTCTACGCCAGCGGAACGCGCGCCTAGCCAAATGCCGATGGCTGCGGCTGCGGCCCATCCCAATGCCGGTACCCAGAGTGCGCGAACGCGCAGACGACGAGCGAGCAATGCTCTGCCATGTTGCTGTGGAATCGCATTCAGCCGTTGATTGAGCTCGGCCGATATTTTTGGAGTGCCCGGCACGGAAAGCCAGGCATCGAGCGCGTGCTGCTCCCGAGCCAGGATCCGAGCAGCCTCAGAGGTATTGAGTGACTGGATCGCAGCGTTGCGCTCGCCCTCTGGCCAATGCTCGGGCCGCGCGCCGTAGGCTTCGAGAAGAGCCTGAAATCGAGTTTGAGTGAGTGGAGCGTCGTTCATAGGGAGTCTCCAGAATCGGCACTGGACAGGTTGCCCATACGAGCTTTCAAGTTGCGGCGAGCGCGAGCCAAAAGCGACTCCATCGCGGATTCACTGACGCAAAGTACGTTACTGGCTTCCTTTCCCGACAGCCCGTTGAGATGCACAAGGACGAGCGCCGCAGCTTGACGCCGGGGAAGACCATCGAGTGCTCGGTGCAACGCTTCTGCATCGAGCTTGGCCTCGAGCAAGTTGGGCTGAGGCTCGGCATTCTGTGAAAGCTCGGATTCGTCATCAAATTCCTCGGTATGCTTGCGATTGCGGAATCTATCGAGCGCTAGGTTGTGAGCAATACTGTAAAGCCATGTCGTGACCCGAACGGGGGCAGTGTAATCGGTGGCATGTAGCCACAACCGCAAGAAAGACTCTTGCACAACGTCCTCGGCGTCGGCCGAGTTGCGAACCAGACGCAATGCAAAGTGATACAGCCGTCCGGCGTTGCGGCGCACAAGCTCGCGATAGGCTTCTGCGTCGCCTTCCCCCACTCGCGCGACGAGCAAAGCATCATTGTCGGGTTGCTCCTTGCCGGGCGAGTGAGACACCTAGCTCCAATCTTAGTAGCAGTGGCAGTGTCGGCCACGCCCGCCTCTCGGTCCGCACATCAGCTCATCCCCGCTGAGAACGCCGTCCTTGTTTGTGTCCATCAGAACGAACCGCGCGCGCAGCAGCGTCTCGTGCTCGGCGTACGTGACCTTGCCATCGTTGTTAGCATCCGCCTGTGCAAAGTGGTCGCTCCAGACCGGAACCTCGTCCCGGGTAATCACACCATCCTTATTCTTGTCATGAAACTCGAACATCTGCTTACCGTGGGTCAGTGCTTCATCTAGTGTCACCTTGCCGTCATTGTTCAGGTCAGCGCGTTGGAAACCGCAGTTCCCGCCCGGTCCCGGTTGAGCCAATGCGAGTCCGCTTAATGTAACTATCAGCGTGAATCCAAGCGATGACAGAATTTTAGTGATCATTTGAACGCTCCTTGAGTATTGGCCGTTATTTTCGGTCTCGGTCCCTTGTACGTCGGTAGGTTCCCAGATCCGTCGCTCGCCAGAAACAAACTGGTCCGCAATATTTGCACGCGGAACGGGCATATGGGCAGCGAATCGAGTAACGTGGATGGACGATATTGACCCGCCGATTGGAGACACTTAGCGATGCCCCGCCCACCGAAACCCCGTTGCGTGACACATTCACCGGGAGCAACCTATTTCAAGCCGCGCGGAATTCCAATGACGGAGCTTGAGGAGACGGTGCTCGGCCTGGACGAGCTCGAGGCGATTCGGCTGGTGGATTTCGAAGCACTATCCCAAGAAGACGCTGGAAAACGTATGGGCGTCTCGCGCGGTACCATTGGAAGACTTCTGGAGCACGGGCGGCATACGCTTGCGGATGCGTTGCTCCACGGCAAGGCGCTCCTTATTGAGGGAGGGCCTGTTGTAGAAGGCCAAAAGCGCGGCCGGCATCGACTACGCTGCTGCGGAGTCAACGACGCCGACAAAAACTGAGTACCCGTGAGTGCAAGAAACGAAAAAGCTTGCATAATGTGCATATGCACGCTATGGGTATTATCGGCTACCCGCCTAATGGAGCATGATTATGAAAATTGCCGTTTGCTGTTTGCCGGGAGAATCTGCGCTCGGCCCTTTTGGTAGAGGGTCTGATTTGTTCATTTGGGAAGTAGCGGGCGGAGCCATTGTCAATCGCCAGACTGTTCGACAGGAGGGTGGGTGCTGCGGCGGGCTAGCGAGCAGCGTGCGCGGAGTTGAACGTGGTCCTGTGCAGTGGCATTGGGCACGGCGCCATGCATCACCTCGTCGAGCAGGGTACTCCGGTGGCTCAACCCAGGGAGGATTCCTTGGATGCGGAAAAGGTCGTTCAACTCTGGCTAAGCGGCGCAAACGACCGCTTCTACGTCGCTTCGGATGACTGCGCGCATCCCGCCGGCAGTTGCGGAGGCCGCGAGCATCACCCGCACGATGCGCACGAACACTGAAGTCTGTTGTGCGTGGAATCACCTTAGATGAGCACTGGGTAAAGGCCGAAGACGTGTTGCTCACCTTTTCGAAGGTGAGGTCCTTCGTCTCGGGAAGCGGTCTGCCTCGAGTGTCGGCCAATTACTGGTTTTGCCTAGCCGAGCGGCGAGTTCGTGGCGAGATTTCCTTCGGCGTTGCTGCCGAGGGCATGCCGGGTTGCGTTCACGGCGGCGCGATAAGCGGTGTCTTCGATGAGGCTTTGGGCCTCCTGTCGTGGGCAATGGGGAACCCCGTGGTCACGCGTCAACTCAATGTTCGCTTCGAGCGGTTTGTGCCGGTGGATTCGGTGGTGACGGTGGAAGGGCAGCTCGCGGAGCCCGAAGGCTGGATCATCCATGGGGACGCGATAATGAGAGATTCGTGCCTCCGCGAGCACGCAACTGTTCGTGCATCATTCGTCGAGCTCGACCCGGAGATAGTTGCGGAGTTTGGTGAGCGCAATGCAAGTCGTTTGCGCCATTCGGATGAATTGATGGCATTGCCGGAATCGAAGTCGGGATAAATGTGTGGACTGGCTAGATATGAACACTACGTATCGGTTGAAGCTTCTCCAGATGGCCGCGTTGGCCATCGCATTACTGTTGGGGGGATGTCGGAACAAGATTGGGGCGACCAACGGCTCCCACGGGAATTCCGTCATTGTGATTCCTGCCGCAACGCTCAGTAACAAGCCTGCCGGCGACAATTCCACTGGCAATGGCGCTTCCCCTGTGAGCGACGCTCAAGCTCACGACCCGGCGCATCCGCCTATCGACTGCCCACTTCACAATCTGGGTGTCAACCCTATGCACCTGCGTCCATTCGACGATGTGGAAAAATACATCGCCTTCCTCGAAAAGCCAGAACGTGCTGTCTGGCAGAAACCTGATGATGTCGTTGCGGCACTTGGACTCAAGGGTAGCGAGACATTAGTTAACGTTGGGGCAGGCTCGGGGTACTTCACGTTTCGATTCGCAAAGGCGCTACCGCAAGGCAAGGTGATAGCCGTTGACACCGAAGCCGAAATGATTCGCCATATTCACCATAAGGTCATGAGTGACGGCATAACAAACATTCAGGCCGTCCTGATCAAACCTGATGACCCACAGGTTACCAAACACGCAGATTGGGTATTCATCTGCGACGTGCTACATCATGTTCCTGATCGACCCGTCTGGCTTGGGCGAATCGCCTCAGCAATGAAGTCTGGGTCGAGGCTCGCATTAATTGAGTTCAAAGAAGGCAAACTGCCGGAAGGGCCGCCCGAAACCGCCAAGATCCCCCGTGCCCAGTTGGTTTCTCTTGCGACCAAGGCGGGACTCGCGCTCGACGGCGAAAAGCCAAATATCCTGCCCTACCAAGTTTTCTTGGTATTTAGAAAACCGTGACTGACACGACATAACCGAATATCCTATTGTATCCAATTGGGTTGATCACGACGCCCTACCTGCCAAGGGCCGATGTTCCAATGTGGACTAATCTGTTCCACATGTCTCATGTGAGATTCGGAAGGGTGGCGCCAAATAGCCAGTAATCAACATCAATTCATGAAAGTTAAATTGGATCCTCCGCGGTCCGGACAGGAAGTAGCGGCACGGTTCAGTTGGCCGGGGTTGTTATCACACGGCCATCGACATTGATGTCCAGCTGCATTCCCACGCACACGTGGCGGTAACATGTACCAAACGCGGTGAGCAAGGCCTGCTTCGCCGCGTCGCCGGTGCAGTGTCCCGGCGCAACGAAGCGTAGTGGACTGCGCTGCAATACTTGCGTGACGGCCGAGATTGCTTCAGATGTTGCACCATCAAGATGCGTGCCTCCCAGTAGACCCAGCAGCGGTTCTCCCGGAAACATCTGACTTACCCAGGCCAATGTGTCGGGGACACCCGCATGGGCGCATCCGAGCAGGACAACGAGCCCTTGTTGATGCCGCAACACCAACGCCATGTCGTCCAGTACCAAATCCGGTTGTATTCCCGCTGAATCGATATAAAGTCCTGTGCTGTGGGTTTCGGGCGTCGTTCGAGGGATCTCCCCCGTGGTCCATATTCCATCGACGACCTCAACGGCGGATTGTTGAAACATGCAGTGCAGCAGATCCAGTGCCGCTCGCGATGCTCTCGGGGTCCCGATGTCTCGATCGTGCCCGGTGCGCCGACTGCGATGCGGACCGAGAATGTTGGGGTGTACGATGACGTTCAATAGCCCCAGACGATGAACGATCGCTGCTAGCCCGCCGGTATGGTCGTAGTGACCATGGCTGAGCACTAGCGCGTCAAGTTCGCTCAAGTCAACACCTAGACTCTTGCTATTCTTCGAAAGTGCGTCTTTGGCACCTGTATCAAAGAGGATCCGATGACCGTCAGCCTCGATCAAACACGAGAAACCATGCTCAGCTATAAGGTCGTTGCCGTTGGCAATGTTATCAACCAGAACCGTGACGCGAATGGTATGCAAATAGGTCATAGATTGCCGTGAGGGTGCTGACAGATTCGATAGCGATAGTTCCGTTTACGCAATTGCCATGCCCGGCGACCAGTCGCGATAAATTTTTGCACGGCTGGCTCGGTAACTCCACCAATCATCGTGGAGTGCGAGACCAGATTGGCTGCCCAGGGCGGCTAGACCAAGATCCACAGTTCGCGCAAATCTAGCGTCGGTTCGTCAAGCATCCGCCAAACTTGCCGATGTAAGCGGCGTTATTTGTGTGGACAGTAGTTTAGAAACGTCTAAACTACTAAACAATAAGAGAGAGCCATGACTGCCGCCGCACCAAGTATTCCCCGCGAATCGAGCGCAAACCTCAGTGCGATTCTTGCCGAAGTCCCGAAGATTCTGATTCTGACCACACTTCATAGCTCCGACCCTGGTGCCAATGCCGTGGGTCAAGCAAGGCTCCAGTATGACCCGAATACGTACATTCTACGGGTGCCGGATCCGGTGATGTTTCCTGAATCCTTTTACTTGAAGGCCTTCGAGAGGGGAATTGCCGCGATCATCATTATGAGTTCGGGGTCAGACTGTCCGTATGAAGGTGCCTATGAGCGCCTATCAAAGCGCATTGACAGGGTGTATGCGCTCATGAAAGGGAGCGGAATACCGACATCTCGGCTCAAGCTGACGACGATCTGCACTGTGTGTCGCTCGGCTTTTCTCAAGGAAATCAGCGAAATGCGAAAGAGTATCGCTGAAACCAACTCAAAGCCGGATTGAGGCACTCCTTGGACCAACGTCAATTACAACATGCTGATAAGGCGGCCAGAGTTCTGAGTAGTGTTGCGCATCCGCTGCGGCTGCTCATCATTTGCATGCTGCTCGAGCGCGAGCGATTCGTTGGGGAGCTGCTCGAAAGACTTGGTACTACCAAGGGAAACATCAGCCAGCACCTGCGGCTCCTCGAGAATAAGGGCCTCATCAGCAAGCGCCGAGACGGCAATCACATTTTCTATTCAATCAAGGATCCAAAGATTGGTGAGTTGTTGAAATGCGTGCGGGGCCTTTACTGCTCCGGGCTCAAACTCAATTAGCCACTCTCAACGAACAGCTCTGGAGTTAGAATGACCGATCTTACAAATCTCAAAGGTGACAAAGTAGTGGACGCACGTGCCATGGCCTGCCCGGGGCCGCTGCTCGAAGCAAAAAAGGCGATGGGCTCCGTGCCTGTGGGCAAAATTCTAGAAATCCTCAGCGGCGACAAAGGGAGTCGTGAAGACATTCCTGCTTGGTGCAAAAAGATGGGCCATCTGTTCATGGGGTTCACCGAACGGGACGGCTACGACAGCATATTTGTTACCCGCAAAAAGTGATTTGTGATGCGTGAGGCAAGCATGGAGCAGCCAAAAATCCTAGAGACGGACGTTCTGGTGGTGGGTGCCGGCATTGCGGGCATGCAGGCCGCCCTGGATGCGGCCGACCAAGGAGCGCGCGTCGTGCTCGCGGAAAAAGACGCGAGCATCGGTGGGCGCATGATAAACCTGAGTAAGGTTTTCCCGACTTTGGATTGTGCGAGCTGCATTACCACCCCGCGCATGGCCTCGGTATCGCACCATGCGCGAATCGAAATGCTCACGCACACGGAAGTGCTCGCTGTGGAGCGCTCCGGCGATGGATTTCTAGCGCGATTGCGCAAGAAGCCGCGATACGTAGACGAGGCCAATTGCATTGGCTGTCGTCTTTGCGAAGAGGCTTGTTCTGAATATCAACCCGACCCGTATGAACATGGTCTCGGGGCAACCAAAGCTATTGCAATCCCGTTCACGAATGCGATTCCGCAGATTGCCGTGCTTGACCCGGAAACTTGCACTTGGTGTGGTCGCTGTGCGAAGGCTTGCCCAACGGATTGTATCGATTACCTACAAGAAGCCCAGGAATTCGACGTGCGAGCCACGTCGGTCATCATGACAACTGGCAGCCACCTCACGCCGGTCGACGCCAAACCGCAGTACGGGCAGGGTAAGCTGCGCAATGTGCTCACGCCGATGCAAGTCGAGCGGCTGCTTGCCCCGCACGGTCCGTATGGACGCGTACTGCGCCCCGGGGACGGCAAGATCCCGGATAGTATTGCCTTCGTTCAATGTGCTGGCAGCCGGGACCTGTCTCTAGGCACCGGCTACTGCTCGCGCGTTTGCTGCATGTACGCGATCAAGCAAGCGGTGTTACTGTCGGGCTCGCTGCCCATCGCAGATATTACGATTTACTATATGGACATCCGTGCCTTCGGTAAGGGCTATGAGCAGTTCTACGCTTCGGCCCGTGCCATGGGCATTAACTTCGTAAAGGCGAAGGTGGCGCGCATCACCGAGGACGAGGACCACAACCCCATCTTACGTATCGAGCGTCAAGAAGACGACTGTCGCGTTGAAGAAGCACACCACGATATGGTCGTGTTGTCGCTTGGGATGGTGCCGGGTGCCGATCCAGCGCTCTTCGACAGTTGTGGCGTGCACGTGTCGCCGGATGGCTTCGTGGACCAGCCGAAGCTGCTGCATTCTCCAACCCTCACGAGTGCTCGCGGTGTGTTCTCGGCTGGAACTGCCAGTGGGCCCAAAGACATCGTGGACTCGATTATGGACGCCGGCTCGGCCGCCATGGAGGCGCTCGGTCACATCCGCACCACGAAGGCAGCGAGGACACCATGACCGAGCAACGTCGCTTGCCAATTGTCGCAACGGGCTCTTCCGTGTCGGAACAACCCAAAGTCGGAGTCTATGTCTGCCATTGCGGTGGAAACATCTCTGACGTAGTCGATGTAAAAGCCGTTGCCGATTCGGTCGGCCTCGAGACGGACGTCGTTGCCTCCAAAGATTTCGTATTCATGTGCTCCGACCCGGGGCAAAATCTCATTATCGACGACATTCGGGAACGCGGCATCAACCGCGTGGTCATTGCGGCATGTTCGCCGGCACTGCACGAAAGCACGTTCCGAAGAGCGATGCAGAAAGCCGGGCTCAATCCATACCTCTACCAGCACGTCAATGTGCGGGAGCAGGCCTCGTGGGTTCACAAGGCCGATCACGCTGGCGCCACGGCCAAGTCAGCCCGGTTGATCCGCGCGGCTGTGCGAGGAGCAGTGTTGAAAGATCCTCTCGAGGCGATCCTCGTGCCTGCGGAGCGGCGGGTGGCAGTCATCGGGGGTGGCCTTGCCGGCATGCGAGCAGCCCTCGCCCTAACTGGCATTGGGCTGCCTGTAGTCTTGATTGAGCGAGATGCGCAACTAGGCGGCAAATTGCGCAAAGTTGGACGCCTCCACCAAACGGGCGAAGACGGTGCGAGTGTTGTGGGCGCGCTCGAAACCCGCGTGAAGGCGGAATCTCTCATCACAATTCTCACGGGCACTTCCGTCGAGAAGGTCGATGGCTACGTTGGCAATTTCATCGTGCGTCTCCGTGATCGCGAGCCTGTGACGGCAGGTGCGCTCGTGCTTGCGACCGGGTTTGAACTCTATCAGCCATCGGCGGGTGAGCTTGGTTGGGGTGAAGAGCGCGTTATCACGCTGGCGGCTCTGCTCGAGGCGTTGCCTGCGCTGCCTCGCACCAAAGACGGTGCTCTCATTTGGCAGGGAAAGACGGTCAAGAACCTCGCCATCATTCATTGTGTAGGCAGCCGACAAATCGAAGGGGTGCACGAGCCCGGCCCTGACGGAAAGATCAATGATTACTGTTCACGTGTGTGTTGCGCCGCGGCCATGAACGCCGTCAATCAGGTTCAAGAGCAGTTTCCGGAAACGCAAGTTTACGATCTCTATCGAGACATTCGCACCTATGGCCGTGGACAAGAGGCAATGTACGAACGTGCCAGCAAAGGCGGCGTACTATTCTTCCGTTATCCTGGTGAAGAACCTCCGGTTGTCGAAGCCGCTCCGGCGCGGGCGGAAAGCCCACTGCAGATCCGATTCAAGGATGCACTCACGTGGAACGAGGAAATCGCCGTCATGGCAGATCTCGTCGTTCTTGCGACGGGCATGTTACCTAGCCCCATAACCGAGCTTGTCGATTCCATGAAGTTGCCAGTGGGAGCTGATCGGTTTCTGCTCGAAGCTCACCCCAAGCTTCGACCTGTCGAAGTTGCTAACAACGGCATATTCCTGGCCGGCACCTGTCAGGCTCCCATGGACGCCTCTGAAACAGCTGCTGGCGCTGGCGCGGCAGCAGCCAAGGCGGGCATCCTGCTCTCCGAGGCAGAATTGTCGCTCGACCCGTTTATTGCAACGGTGCGTCTCGACCGCTGCAATGGTTGCAGCGATTGCCTCTCCGAATGCTCATACGAGGGTGCCATCTCGATGACCGCGCGTGAAACGGTCAGTAGCGGACAGTCGGAAAAGATCGCGTGGATCAATCCAGCTCTATGCAAGGGGTGCGGCGCGTGCGTCGCCGTGTGCCCAACCCGAGCACTCGACGTGGCCGGGTGGTCCCTAGATCAATACGAGGCGATGGTCGATGCCATCGCAGCTTCGTGAGGAGATGGCGATGACCGATAAGGGCATGCAAGAGAAGTACAAGCGAGATCTCAAGATTGCGCGCGAGCGTCACGGTAAGCCTTCGGAAGCGCAAAACGCTGAGCGTAAAGAGCGTATGCGCCTGCGCAAGGCCGTGCTCGAGGCCCTTGCAGCGGGCCCAAAGACGGTCCCTGAACTTGCCGCGGAAATTGGTGCCGATGCTCGCGCCGTGCTTTGGCACGTAGCCGCGTTGCGCAAATACAACGAAGTGGCGGATGGCCCAAAGCAGGGCGACTACATCGCCTATCAGCGCAAGTGAAGGAGGCCGCATTGAACGCTCCCATCGTCAGACCTCAACTGCTTCGAGAGATCAAACGCTACGGCGCCGTTGATGTCTCCGCCTGCTTCAATTGTGGCAATTGCTCTGCCGTGTGCCCACTGTCCGAGGGATCCGAAAGCTTTCCGCGCCGAGTCATCCGACTCGGTCAGCTTGGGCGGACAGAGGAACTCCTCGCCGCAGACGAACCCTGGCTCTGTCACCACTGCGGTGAGTGCACGAAAACCTGCCCGCGCCAAGCTGATCCCGGAGAGTACATGGCCGCAGTTCGTCGTTGGACCATCGCGCGCCTGGAGCCGACGGGCATCGGTCAACTCATGCTTCGTGGCACTGCAGGTGCGTTGGGAGTCACGCTCGGTATCGCGATGGTGCTTGGACTTTTCCTGCTTAGAATCAAAGTCAAGTCGGGGCACGCCTTTGACGGCTGGCCATTTCGTGCGCTCGTGGCCTACGGCACAATTCACGCCGTCGGAATAGCGATCGGCTCGATATTGACGCTCTCTCTTGGCATCTCGGTTTGGCGTTTCGTTCGGCTGCGTCGTGCTCGCATGACGAAGATAGATCCTGACAATCGCACGAGTCTTTTGAATGCTTTGCGCAGCACGTTGATAGATGTCGTTACGATGCGTCGTCACCGTTCTGAGACGCGCCCCCATGGCCTGGGCTGGTTGCGCGACCCTTGGTTCATCCACATCTTGATTCTCGGAGGGTTCACCGGACTTCTGGTTGCCACGATTCTCGATTTCGCGGTCCTTTACATGCTTGAGGGCGTGTTTCATTTGAGTATGTTTTGGCCGGCACGTGTGCTGGGAACAGCGGCGGGGTTCGCTTTGCTCGCCGGTGTGCTGCTCGCGATCACGCGCCGTTTGCGGCGCGATGGGCCGAGTGCCGCGACCACCCGTGCGGCGGACGCCTGGTTGCTAATCTTGCTCCTGCTTCTCGCGCTGACCGGATTCTGGATTGAAATTGCAGTCACCTTCGCCATTCGGGGTCCCCTAAACGACTGGATGCTGCTTGTGCACTCAGTGATGGCCATGGAGCTCGTGCTTCTCATGGGGGCCACCAAGCTTGCGCATGCACTTTACCGACCGCTTGCTCTCCTATTCATGCACTTGCGTCGCGACCCAGCGACCGATGCTGCTCCGCGTCCCGGATGCGCCAATTGAGAATTCCCATTTGCCTTTTGATGTCGGCGAACTTTTCGCCTTGGAGATGCCATGTCTGAAGAACTCACCGCCCTAACGTCTCGCATAGAAGCCCTGGAAGCGGAAGTCGAAACCCTTCGCGCCAACGCACCCGAAGACAAGCTCAGCATGGTGGTCATGAGTGGCGATCTCGATCGCCTGCTTGCGGCATTCATAATCGCAACGGGCGGGGCGGCCATGTTCGAAAAGGTCACAATGTTCTTCACATTCTGGGCAACAGCTGCCCTGCGCGACCCCAAGAAAGGTCCCGTAAAGAAGGACATGATGGGGAACATGTTCGGAATGATGCTACCCAAAGGAACGCCCGACTTGAAGCTTTCCCAGATGCACATGGCCGGCATGGGGACCGCCATGCTCAAAGGTCTAATGAAGAAGAAAAACGTGATGTCGCTCGATCAATTGATAAAGACTGCCGGCGAATCGGGCGTGGAAATCTTCGTCTGCGAGATGAGTATGGATCTCATGGGCATGAAGCTTGAGGAGCTCATCGATTACCCCGGCCTTAAGCTCGCTGGTGTTGCGACTTTCCTCGGTAATGCCGGCACGAGCAAGTCCACGCTATTTATCTAAGCATTGCGCCGAACCGACATCGGCGGTCTTTGCCGAGGACTTCGGTCTTAATGAGAACCCAGTCTTGAAGATAACCGCCGGGCCTAGTGCGACCGCTCAAGGTCGATGGACCGAGAATGTCAACTTTTGCAGATGGTGGCTCAGGGCTTCACGGATATAATCCATTGGTTCACCGCTGCTCGCACTGCAGTTTGCACTTCAGGCCGCACTTCACTAGTGCTCGCATGCCGGCACGCTAGCAGGGCCGCTCTTAGCGCGGTACATGCTGAAGCACAGGCTGCGCAGCTTTCCAGGTGCTTCTCCATCTCTCCACAATCTGTGGGGCTTAGATCACCTTCCAACTTGCTCGACCAGAGGGCGAGCACATCCGGACATTGCGCCAAGCTCGAAACGCTAGAAAAGTCAAATCGACCAAGAATGCTTTCGCGATCCGGCCCGCGCGCCCGCGCCAAAGCCCGGCACCATCCGAATCCAATCGAGCTGGCCTTGGCTCACACCGAAGACACTTGGCAATCGAGTGAACAACTGCGGCGAAGCTGCCTGTGCGCCGATTGCCCGGCACCAGATTCGGAGGACGTCATGTTTGAGCACAACGAAGGTATTGTTGATCGAATCGTGAGAATCGGTCTTGGGCTGGGGCTTATCTCGCTGGCCTTCATCGGGCCGGTCACGCCGCTAGGGTGGCTTGGGATCGTTCCCCTCCTGACCGGGATAGTCGGCACCTGCCCGATCTACCGGCTTATTGGAGTTCGGACTAACACCACATCCAAGGCGACTTGAGCAACGCGGTGCGATCCCTATGGCCGCCCCCAAAACATTCCGTGCGCCGGGCAGCGCGATCACAGCCTTTTCGCTGGGAAATCAGCATCCGTTGCATGGCGTGCTAATTGCCTTTCTGAACCATTTCCCAGAATGGCAATGGATAGCAACGCAAGTCGTTCGCTGATTTGGCGGTTGCTCGTTCAATCAAACATGGTGTGCAGATGTCGAAGAAGTTGCTCGTGATTGAGGATGAGAACGGAGGCCGCCGGGGTTGCGCGCTGTATCTATTCACTTGAGCACGTCATCCAGGGTTTGCGCATGGGGACTCAAGCCCTTTTCCGCTAACCAAGTCTCGTCAAAGAGTCGACTCTGGTAGCGTTGACCGCCGTCGCAAATAAACGTTACGACCCGCGCGCCGCGCGGCAATTCGCGGGCAACGCGCGCTGCGGCCCAGACATTGAGTGCCGTCGAGCTCCCTGCGAAAAGCCCCTCATTTTCGAGAAGCCATTGGGCCATTTCGACTACGTTCTTATCGACGACTCGCATTGCATCATCCACTTTGCCACGCGCAAAGTTCTGCGTAATCCGCATTATGCCGATGCCTTCCGTAATCGAATCGCCCTCGGTCTTCAACTCACCGGTCTTGATGAAAGAATAGAGCCCAGAACCCGGCGGGTCGGCTAGCACGACGCGAATACTTGGCTGCTTTTCCTTCAAAAAGCACGACGTACCTCCCATCGTTCCGCCGGTGCCGCTCGACATCACGAGTGCATCGATACGTCCTTCGGTTTGGCGCCAAATCTCCGGGCCCGTCGTTTCGTAGTGCGCCTGGGAGTTGGCTGGGTTCTCGAACTGATCGGTCCACACGGCATCGTTTAGTTCCTCACCGAGGCGTTTGGCCGTGTGATAGAAGTGATTTGGGTCGGCGAATTTGGTGGCCTTTACGGTGCGTACTTCCGCCTTCAAGGCGCGGAGTGCGACGTACTTTTCTGGTGATTGATTGTCCGGCATCACGATAATCGTGCGATAGCCTCGGGCTAACGCCAGCATCGCGAGGCCGATACCGGTATTGCCCGCCGTGCCCTCGATTATTGTGCCGCCGGGACGTAGCTTACCCGCGACTTCGGCCGCTTCGATCATGAACTTTGCGGCGCGATCCTTGATGGAACCACCGGGGTTCAAGTGCTCTGCTTTGCACAAGATTTCTCTGCCCAAAGCGTCCGAGACCTTCTTTAGCAATACGAGCGGAGTTTCTCCGACGCTTCCCGCGACGCCCACACGAATCGAGCTGCTTTCTGTCATAACAGAGGTCCGATAGTGACCCAGGGATGCCGGCGACGCAAGAGGCACTGCGATTGCAGTGGCGCCCGCTGCTGATGACGACAACCTCTTGCATTATTCCGGTCGGAACATAGCTGCTTCGTCTGGGTATTCGTGGCCCCGACTGCAAAGCCTTTCGTTGCCAGCAGACATGTGTCTGTTATACTGGACACCTGTCGAAATCAAGATCACGAGTCTGCTCGTAACACATGACCAATCGGATGCCTTCGAGGTGGCCAAGCACGTGGTCGTGCTCTTCGAGGGTAAAGTGGCTCAGGCAGGCGCACCGCATGACATCTACGACCACCTCGCCACTGGCGCAGTTCATTGGCGGGGCCAACATGATTGCTAGTGAGGTTCAGGGAGACCACGCTTAGGTAGCCTCGCGAAGCTTCGGAGTGCCGGGTGGGGTAAAAGGATGGAACCTAGCAACTTTGGCGCAACCGCTCTTGCAAGGAATTTGGCAATTCCGCGATGGCAAAAGTGGGGCGAAGAAACGACTTGGGCCCTCGACTATTGAGATAGTGGAGGGCCCTGAACAATATTGGAAACCACCCAATTCAACTAGAATATGAGCCAACCGGAGAACTGAACGCGACTATTCTTTCTCGTCGATTCATCGCCATATGTTTGCTTGGTATGTGCGTACTCGAGGCCAAGCCGGGCCGCGACTGTTACGTCCAAGAATAGGTTGGCGTCATACCATTCTGCCCGCTTGTACAAAGCAGCCCTTGCTCCTGGGTCGATGAATCGCATGATATCGTTGGATTTCATGTATGCATAGTTGGCTGAAACCCAGAGCTTGCCGCTCGGTGGCAGGTAATATTGAACTCCGCCCATGTAGACTTGCCAAAGGATTGCGTGGGGCGCACCCGTGGAACCAAATTCGACCAGGCCGTTATCGATATTGATATTGGCGGGCGAATACGTAGGTGTTGTACCGTTAGCAGCAGCTGGAAGCGCCCAGCTTGCCGTATTGCCGTCGCTCAGTCCCGTAAACAGGTCTGCAATGCCTCGCCCAACGACCCAGGAACCGTTGAGAGTGAGTGCATTGGCCCGATTCTCCATCGTTGCGGGGATCACCGGAAGCAGAATATCCGTCGATACGCCCCAACCGGTCGTCGATACGTTGTCCGTGGGTTTTGCGACGTACGTGGGAACCACGAAACGTCGAGCAACGCCCGAAAAACCAATTGCGGCCGCGTCTGCTGCGGTACCCGTGCCACCCATCGTGTGCACTCCCTTCCAATCATTGATCATCAGGCGAAGGCCCGCTTGACCATCGGGTGTTTCGGAGTCGCGCTGAGGGGGTCGCGAAGCGGCTACGGCTAGCTCGAAGTTCACCGGATCGGTCTTGAACACGTGCGACAGCCGCACCTGAGGCGAACGCGAATAAACTTGTCCGGGGACACCTTGAAGTTCGACCGTGTTCGGGTGAAAGTAGGATTGCCACCCGAAGAGCTGCCAATATTGTCCAAGCAGCACGTCCACGTAGGGGTTTTCGAGTTTTAGGGCAAAATGCCTAATGCGAAACGTGGGGCTCGTAAAGAAACCGCCTTCGGACACGGGGGCTGCTGCCGCATTCCCCACTTGATTTGGATTGCCGGGCTGATTCCCCAAAAAGTCCATTTCGAGAATACCGGTGGTTTTGATGCCGTTACTCTCAGGGGCAGCCAACTTGAATCCTATCCTTGAGTTTCTCACGCCAAATTGCGTTCTGCCGTGCTTGCCCGTGTAGCCGGTGGGGTTTGCAATGGCGCCATTGCCCTGCAAGTCGCTGAAGCTCTCCGTTGAGTCGTGGATGCTATCGAATTCGACGAAGCCGTACATGACCGGGGTCCACTTTCCTTTCATAGGCACCGGTCCAGTTTCGAGGGGTGCTTCCGGATTTACCTTTGCTGGTTCAGTCGCGATGGGTGCAGGCATTATTGGCGGACCAGCAGGCTCGGTTGGTGGCGGCGCGGCGGCGACGGGCGCGGCGGGCGGCGGTGTGACGGCTGCGGCTGGGGTAGTTGCAGACGCAGTCGCTGGTGGCGCGGCTGAGGCGCCTGACTGCGTCTCCGTTGCACTGCCAACATTAGCGGCATCGGTAGGTTGATTGGGTTGACTGGGTTGTTGCGCCGCCGCAATACCGGCCGCACTGAGGATGAGAATTGACGTCAAAAATGTGGGTCCAGTACGCATGAGACTTGCCTCAATCAATGGGAATTAACGGTTCGGACTCGTGGGAGTCATCCCCCCTAGGAAACACTCACGAACGGGCCAACCCATAGCCGGATCCACCCTCCTAGGCCAATACCCAATTGTGCATTGTCACAAGAACGTAACAATCTGGCAAGGGGGCGACAATTATGAATTCTCAATCATTATCGAGAGCTTACCCTTAGGGCGCGACCCATTAAATCGGCATATTTGGACTGCCGCAGACGCGCTCAGGCTTCTAATCGCGTGGGTTGGAGTGACTGCGCGGAGTGTAGCCCTCACTGAATTCACAATGAGCGTCGCGGGCGTTTTTTATGGGCAATGTTTCCACAAACAGTTCCTGGTTAGAAATTCAAGCTGAACTTCTGACCCTGATTGTCAAAACAGTGACCAGAACCGGGACCTTCATGGGCCCTCGAGAAGTTGCATCGAACTACATGGTCGTCGGCGCACTTTAGAATAGCAACGCCAATTTCGAGATTCTTCGGTCTCAATGTCGCCGTTGCTTTCCCAATTCTTGGTAACCTGATCAGGGACGGTATTGAATTGGCCTCGGCACTGCTCGCCGTTGGCCATGGTGGCCTCGACACTGCCATTTTAACATTGGGTTTGTCGTGGAACACGACGGGGCTGCGTTGTCCAGTATCCGCTCTAAGTAAATAGCCCTGGTGGTCAGCAGCGCAGGCGGCCAGCGCAACTGCGGCAATCGAGAGTACGATTCTACGAAGCATAATTCATATCCTTTTCGCGCACGGTCAGTCGAATTCCTAAAAAATCAGACTGTATTCAGTCCCCTGTTCGTCCTGGCATTCTCCGTAGCTAAATTCGCGCCATTGCCGCCGCGCTAAGGTGCAATGCAGAACCTTCCCTTGCCCGCAATTCACGACCGCTACCGATGCAACCGAGTTTTCCGTCAGCATCGGTGTAACTGAAGTGACTTTTCGGACATTTTCGTTTGATATTTCACTGAACTGGCCTTCACAGGAGGCGCCATTCGGCAATGTTCCTTTCACGTTGCCATTTGACTGCTCGGGCGCATCCAATTGCAGCAGGGAGGTTTGACCCGTCTTCATATTGTAGAGATGACCCGACTGTGAAGCCATGCAGCCTGTCAAAATAGAAACTAAACTTGATAAAAGCAGAGCTTTGCGTGAATGCATGTTTGGCCTTTCGAATTCGTCTGAGATCAAAACCGTTATTCCGTTTTCTCAGTCTCCCATCACTCGAGCCAAATTAGCTCGAGCAGTCGCCAGTTCGAACCCCCCGACTGCTTGCTGGACTTCAGCTTCGAATCGAATCGCCTCTGCGTCGGCAAGTTCCGTGCTAGTCCCCAGCCCGGCGCGAAATCGCGCGTCTGCCTGCTCATAGTTGGCGCGCGCCGCTTCGGTCGCTTGCGCAAGCGCGACCAGTGCCGTCTCCGCAACGCGCGTCCTTCGGTAAACCTGCTGTGCCGCGGCCAATGCCTTCTGTTGCGCAGCGGCAATCTCGGCGTCGTACGCCCACTCGCGTTGCCTCGAGGCGGACGCAGCGGCGTCAACCGTTGGCTCGTAGAAGGGCCAAGCGAATATTAGTCCAACGTCGTAGTTAGGGATACTGGGAACAAATCCTCGCCCATCGGGAATTGTTCCATTGTTTGCCGGGGCCCCCCCAGCACGCGCGGACATAGCCGCCGTAGCGAACAAGTTGGGTCTTGTCGAAGTCGAGATTGCAAGCGTCTGCGCGTGTTGTGCTTTGCGTCTGTCCTGGGACTGCAAGATTTCAGGCTGATACGCCAGAGCCCGCTGCTCGACTTGAGCCAACGCAGGCGTCGGCGGGATGGTCTCCTGTGCTAACGAAGTATCCAACT
The DNA here is from genome assembly GCA_963819085.1 of uncultured delta proteobacterium. Lineage (GTDB taxonomy): Bacteria > Myxococcota_A > Polyangia > Polyangiales > Polyangiaceae > FEN-1139. Next base: position 308,820 of record CAWFUX010000034.1, on the reverse strand, counting down.
CGGGTTCGCTGAAGCCGACAGCTGCGGCGAGAACGCTACGGGCTATGCGCAAATTGCCCTCGGAACGGATTCGTCCCACCATGAACCGCGTCAAGTCAGCATTGGCTCGCGTGAGTTCGATAGGAGGACGCAGTCCAGATTTTACCGCCATTTGAGCAAAATCATGGTGCACTTGCGCCCGCTGCTGCGCCTGAGTAGCCGCTTCCATAACTGAGCGCGCCGCCTTAACAGCAAAATACGATTGCGTAACAATGAGCGTGGTATCGAGCTGAGTCAGCTGCAAACGATCGCGCTCGATAGCAACCAAGGCTTCGGCAGCTGCCGTCTGTGCGGCAATTCGACCGAAGTCAAAGACCTCTTGCCGTAGCCCAACGGCAGCCAGTGTCGTTGCGTAAGGTTGCCAGTCAGGGCTCGCGTGAATAGTCGTCCCGCCGATCCGCGGCAGATCCACGGCTTCGTCGCCAAAAACAGTTGAAGTCGAATTGTTCGTCGATGAACCCACCACCTCCAAGGCCGCTCCAGCTGTAGGCAACCACTGAGCGGCGGGCACTCGCGCGTCGGCTGCAACGGCCAGGAACCTTTCCCTGGCCGCACGCAACTCCGGTTGATGGAAGCGTGCGTAGTCGAGCGCCTCGCGCAGAGTCAGCGCTCGAACCGAGGGCACCGCGGGCCCGTCGGTCGAGTTTGCTGGAATGCTTTGAGCGTGTAAGTCGCCGGCAGAGAGGACCAAGCCGAGCAGCAAATGACATGAGGCGATTCTGCGACAATGCGCGCGATTTCTCGGCAATGTGCCCATGGCGCGACATGTGCACGCAAGGAGCGAGCCAAGCCTAAATCGCCTGATTAGGCCGTGATACGAAACCATGACTCGGAAATTATCCGTATTAGACTGGGATTAATCCGACTCCAGTTCATGACCCAAAACTCACCAACCAGACGCACTCGGACGCTGATAACGACAGCGATGGCGATCGGAATCGTATTGTCGCTGGGACTGTGGGACGTACACCACCAGGACGTCCTGGCGCTGCAACAACTGATGCAAGAGCATCATTTACTGGCGCTAACGCTATCGACGTACTTGGAACCATACGGCAGCGAATCTGCGATTCGTGCGCGTGACATAGGAGTAACCGAGAACGAACCAGAAATCAGAGCCTTCCGCGCCAAGTCACTCAAGATTGAACAGAGCGGCGGATTCGTTGTTCTGCTCTCGTATTCATCACGTGACGAGTTGCTCACTTCGAGCGGGAAATGGGTTCAAGTCCCTGCGGTGGTGGCAGCCCTGACACGTCACGAGGTTGGCGTGATATTGTCGCGAGATATTGCGGCTCGGCTGGGGCTACCGCGCCGGACGGCCGTAGCCGGCCTAGCCTTGGCACCGGACGGACTCAAGGATGGCTTGCGGGGGGTCGCAGTCATCGCATCAGCTGAAGCCGAACGCGACCGGAGTCAAAGAGAACAATTGCGAACGGTCCTGGGTGTGGCGCTGGCTAGTATAGTCATATTGGGGTTCGGCTTCGGAGCGCTTCGGAAACAGCGACGCGAGCTTGAATTGGAACGCCAGCGAGCCGTGCACCAAATGGAGCGGTCTCGCGACGCGGAACTTGCAAGAGCGAACCGAATGGCCACCATCGCCGCGCTATCATCGGGCATTGCCCATGAGATCTCGACGCCACTCGGCGTCATTTCCGGTCGCATCGAGCAGCTGGCGGCCGCCGTGCAGGGTCAGGAGCGTCATGAACGAGCAATCACGACGATCTCGGCGCAAGTCAATCGAATCGACCAGGTAATTCGAAGCTTTCTTGCGTTTGCTCGAGGAGAAGCGCCGCTGCTGACTCACAGAGCGGCGAACGACATTGCCCGCAGTGCCATCAAACTTGTCCAATATCGATTTGCCAATGCAGGGGTTACGCTCGAGTTTCAACCCTGTCAAAAAGACGAATTGGAGGTCGCTTGTGAGCCTGCACTTTTCGAACAAGCCCTCGTGGACATCTTGATAAATGCACTTGAAGCTTCAAAACCTCTTCAACACGTAACGCTTTCAGTTCATTACGATCAAAGCACGGTCGCGTTCGTCGTACTGGACGAAGGTACCGGCATCTCTGAATCAGTCATTGCTCGAGTGACCGAGCCGTTTTTCACCACTAAGGCAGGGAAGGGCGGCAGCGGCTTGGGCCTTGCAATTGCTAAGGAAATCCTGATTCATCATCGGGGAGACATTTCGATTCGAACTTCGACACAACGCGGAAGGGCACGCTCAACCAGGCACCCGCGTCGTAGTGAAACTCCCACGTACGGAGGAGCAGCCCAGTGAAAGCACAGCCTAATTCGAATCATACACCCAAAGTGTTGGTCGTTGATGACCAAACCGAAATGGCCGAAACTGTTGCGGAGGGACTTTCCGACTTTGGTTTTTTAGGTTCGCCAGTGTCGAGTGCAGCGGACGCGATCGCCCGCATAAAGGCTGGTGGTTACGATGCCCTGGTGACTGACCTGAGAATTCCGTTGACTGACGGGCTGGAACTACTGGCCCTTTCAAGGAATTCGGCACCCGATCGTCCGGTCATTGTCATGACGGCGTTCAGCGGCATCGACACCGCTATCGAGTCAATTCGACGCGGTGCTTACCACTATATGACCAAGCCGTTCAAAGTGGCGGAATTGGCGTTGTTTCTTAAACGAGCGCTTGAAGAGTCGGCTCTAAGACAGGAGGCAAAAGAACTTCGAACGGCGCTACACCAACCGCTTGAAAACGTGATCGGTGACAGCCGCGAGATGCAGGATGTATTCGAGCTGGTTCGGCGCGTTGCTAATTCAGCGGTCCCCGCGCTCGTGCTTGGGGAAACAGGCACGGGAAAAGGGTTGATTGCAAGGGCTTTGCACAACGAAAGCTCGCGGGCTGAGCAGGCGTTTGTTAGCGTGAATTGTGCGGCAATCCCTGATACGCTGCTTGAGAGCGAGTTATTCGGTCACATACGGGGGGCATTCACTGGCGCGTCCAGCGATCGAGTGGGTCTATTCGAACAGGCACATCGAGGTACGATCTTCCTCGATGAAATCGCGGAGATGAGCAATGGTCTGCAGTCGAAGCTGCTGCACGTTTTGGAAACAGGTTCGGTGAGACCTGTCGGGAGCAATACCGAACGCCAGGTGGACGTACGAATTGTAGCTGCGACGCACCGAGACCTTCGCGAACGGGTAATCCAGGGTCAATTTCGCGAAGACCTCTTGTACAGGTTGGACGTCGTCTCGATCGACCTACCGGCCTTGCGCCACCGCAGGGACGATATACCTCGCCTTACTGAGCACTTTCTCGCCGCTGCCCGACGGCGAAATCCTCAGTCAATTGTGACTCGCATATCGAGTGAAGTTATGGAGGTTTTCATAAACGCACAATGGAAAGGCAACGTTAGGGAACTGGAGCACGTGATTGAACGTCTCGTGCTGCTTTGCCGCAGTGAGGTGGCAAGTCTGTCAGATTTACCAAAAAGTATGGTTTCCGAACCCCACGGGGTGAGTGAGCCGCAATTTGGTGACAAAGTCATACCGATTCGAGAATTGCAGAAGCGTTACGCGAACTGGGCACTCCAGCGCCTTTCCGGGGCAAAAATGGCTACTTGCGAAGCGCTGGGCATTGACTCGAAGACCTTAGCGAAATGGCTGCGGTCCGAGAATAGTTCCGAAAAGGACTAGCGCCTCGATTGATCAGAATTGACAGCTCTGTCCCTTCACAATCGGACAAATTCCGACTGATATCGGAGTTTCTCCCAATCGTCGGAGCCAAGAGGCTCCGATTGCTCAACAAATGTCCAATTCATCTATTGGTGCAAATGTTGCTCTCACGCGCTCAGGCCGTTACGTCGCGATGACCCCACTTGGCACGTCTTGACCCCTCAACCATAACAATCCCGGATGACTCACACCAAATCTGCGAGGCCGCGACCCAGTGCATCTGTGAGACTAGTTATCGGATTATGTACTCTGCTTCTCGTAATCGTCGGGACCGTTTTGTACGCCCATGCCCGCAGCCGTGTAAACAACGTTCCGCTGACCAGCACACCTAAACTGGTGACGGTGGTCGAGGTTCGTGCAGGCAACTATCAGCCGGAAAAGCACTACGTAGCAACGACTGAGCCCTGGGTGTCGGCAGACGTCGGACCACAACTAATTGCCGCTTTCGTTGATACCGTATTGGTTCGTCCTGGTGACGTCGTGAAACGCGGACAAGTGTTAGCCACATTGGACTGCCGCGATGCGAGCGCATCAAATAGGGCCGTGGCGGCGCAGGCGCATGCCATTGATGCCAAGCAGAAAGCGCTGGCAAGTGAGGCGGCCCGTATTACGTCCCTGCTTGACGGGGGATTTGCGGCCCCCAATGAAGCGGAACAAAAACTAGCGGGCAGTGAGAGCGAACTCGCGGAACTCATGGCCACCCAGGCCAAACTGGCGGGCACGTCGCTCGCGGTGAACGACTGCGTTCTGCGCTCACCGTTTGACGGTGAGATTTCGCGCCGAGTGATAGATCCTGGAGCTTTTGTCCGACCTGGAACAGCCCTGGTGTCGGTCATCGACCGATCCACCATCCGAGTCAGTGCCGATGTACCAGAAAGCGACTTCTCCGTGGTCGCACCCAAGACGCCAGTGACTTTGAAGATGCTCGCAACTTCCGGCGAGACCAGCGGCACAATTGCGCGCCGTTCCCCTGCGGCCAGCAGTGCAACCAGAACCGTCCATTTCGAAATCGATCTTCCCGACCCAGAACGAAAGTGGCCGGTTGGCACCACTGCGGAAATTATCGTCAAAGTGGGTCGCCCCGAGCCGGCCTCAATCATTCCGGGCAGTGCTGCGGTGGTGCGGGAAAAGGCCGCAACCCTGTTCGTCGCGGAAGAAAATCGTGCCAAAAAGGTTGTCGTACATTTGCTGGGGGAAACTCTTGGAACGCTGTATGTCGAACCACTCGTGGCTTCTGGTACAATGGTCGTCACGGAGGGGCGTTCGCTGCTACGTGATGGGGACGCGATTGTTACGCAGACAGCTCGACCTCTCACGTCGGCGCAATCAATCGACTCAGGAGACAAGCATTGACCCGCCTGTCCCTGAGCAATCCGATCGCGATCTTGATGCTGTGTATTGGGTTTGTGGTATTCGCACTCGTCGTGACGCCGCGCATGGCGGTAGACACATTTCCCGAACTAACGCCACCCGTGCTCGTCGTCGGCACCTTGGCTCCCGGCCTTGGCCCCAAGGATATGGAAAAGACGATTACGTGGCGCATTGAGAAGTACGTAAGCGCGACGCCGGGGGTCGATCACGTCCAAAGCACGTCCCGGAACAATTTGAGTATCGTCTTTGTCTGGATGAAATGGGGCACTGACCTCAACGCCGCTCAGACATTGGTTCAGCAACAAGTTCAGTTCGCCATGGCTGCAGTGCCCAAATCATTGGGCGTTCTGCCACCATTCGTATTGCAATACGATCCCTCCAATGCGCCGGTCGTGCAAGTTGCGGTCTGGGGTGAGGGCTACAGCGGACCACAACTGTACGACTACGCGTTCAACAATATAGAACCTCAATTGGAAGGCATCAGTGGTGTAGCGAGCGCCGCGCTAAATGGTGGTCGCCAGCGCCAAATCAATATTATTGTCGATCCCGTAAAATCGCAAGCGCGCAGTCTGACCGCTGAGGATATAGCCAAGGCAGTAGCCCAATCGAATGCGTTACTCCCTTCGGGCGAATTCATATCTCCCAAGTTCGATGCCAACGTATACACCAATGCAATACCGAAAAAGGTAGCCGCCATCGGTGATGCGGATGTCAAAGTTCAAGATGGCAAGCCCGTCCTTATCCGTGATGTTGCCCAGGTGGAAGACGGCGGGTCACCTGCCACTCAGGATGTAACGATCAACGGGACAAGGGGGGTTTACCTAAATGTACTGCGCGTGCCCGGCGGCAATACGCTCGCGATCGTGGACCAAGTCAAACGAGTAGTCACAAACATACAGCCAAAACTACCGCCCGGGATGCGCGTCAAGGCGATCTTCGACCAATCGACATTCGTCCGTACGGCTTACGATGGTCTCAAGACAGAAGTTTGGCGCGCACTTTTGCTAATCGCCCTGGTCATTCTCGTATTTCTTCAAAGTGTGCGTGGAACGCTAATCGTGGCCGTCGCGATCCCGCTGTCATTTGCCATTGCTCTAATAGTGCTCTATTCGCATGGTGATACACTTAATGCCTTCACATTGGGTGGCTTGACGCTTGCAATGGGGCGCCTAGTAGATGATGCGGTGGTTGTGCTCGAATCAATCCACCGGCACCAGAGAATGGGGCTAGACCTGAAAGAGGCTGCCCTCAAAGGCACCAATGCCGTCGCCCTGCCCGTTCTAGCCTCCATGCTTACAACGATCGCCGTGCTGTTGCCGGTCCTCCTGCTCGCAGGGCTTGCGCAACGATTGTTCGTACCACTTGCGCTCACGGTTGCGGTATCGATGGTTGCCTCCTATTTCGTGAGTGTAATGGTTACGCCGGTCGCCTGCAGCTTTTTTCTCGGGCATGCGACGCAAGGTCGACTTGGAAAGCGAGTCGAGGCGATCATAGATGCTACGGCCGATGGTTACGCTGGATTGCTAAGACGCGTTTTGCCCAACCGCGCGACTGTCGTTGCCGCAGCATTGATTCTGGTTGGTGGGAGCGTCTGGTTGGCATCGAAGCTCCCGAGCACGTTTTTCCCCGAAATTGACGAGTCAATGGAACGCGTATACGTGCGGCTAGCGCCCGGCACTTCGCTTGAGGACGCGACCAAAGAAGTTCAGGCAATGGGGCAAGCCATTAAGCAGGAGCTACCCAAGGGAACCGTGGATCTCATCTTGACCAATGTGGGCTCGCCGGGCAACGCGAGAAGTGCCATGACAAGCCCCAATTGGGGACCTCACATGGGATTCATTCGCGTCGAACTCGCAGATCCCGAGCATCGGCAATTGAGCCAAAGACAATTATCGGACAGGACACGCGAGATACTCAATCGCCGCTATCCGGGCGTGGATTTTCTTCAATGGCCCGGCGGTCTGGTCGCTAGCGTGTTTTCAAATGGCTATTTTGCTCCGGTCGTCGTCGAAGTCAGAAACGACAACCTGGAAGAACTCGATTCGCAGGCCAAGGCAATCGCCGAAGTCTCGCGCAGCGTGGCAGGTATTCGCGACGTGTGGGTCACGAGTCAGATGGACTACCCAGAGCTACACGTAGACACTGACCGAGAAATGGCCGGTCTAGTGGGAGTGAGTCTGCGCGATGCCGCACAAACGACGCTGGAGGCTGTGCTTGGCAATATCAACACACCAAGCGTGTGGATCGATGGAGCTAATGGTCAGTCGTACTACGTGGTCACCTACTATGATGCAAAACAGGTCGTTGACCTCAATGCGCTTGCACAGATCCCAATCCGAGTGGGCTCCCGCGCGGACCCAGTCACACTCGGGAGCTACGGACACATCTGGCGCTCAGCTGGCCCAATTGCCGTCGAGCGCAATCAGCTTGAACGCGCTTCGCACATTGAAATGCAAACCGAGGGGCGCGATATCGGCAGCGCCGCGGAAGAATTGGAATCGAAGCTCAAGACAGATCCAAGAACTAGTGGTCTGCGTTTCGATTGGGTGGGTCAAGTGGCGCTGATGCGCAATACCTTTTCAGGACTAGGTCTAGCCATTGGACTGGCCGTCATGGTCGTTTTCATGATCATGGCCTCGCAGTTCAAATCTCTGCGCCTGCCCTTTATCATGCTTTTTACTATACCGGTTTCATTGGTGGGAATCGATCTGGCCCTAATGGCGGCAGGTCAGGGTTTTTCAATTACGGCACTCATGGGAATTCTGATGGTCGTAGGCATAGCGGTTTCCAATGGCATACTGCTGGTGGATGACGCCAATCGTCGCTACCAGGAGGGAACCGACAAATTCGAGGCTGTGGTTGCTGCGGCGCGCTCGCGATTCGTGCCGATCATTATGACGAGCCTAGCAACCATCATTGGACTCATACCCACCGCTTTTGCGCTCGAACGAGGCACTGAATCGAACCAACCCCTGGCCCTGGCGGTCGTCGGGGGGCTAACGTCTTCGACTATACTTTCTCTCTTCCTAGTGCCTACTATGTTCCTATTCATCGCCAAACGCACCTCGGACACCGTCAACAATGTCGAGGGCACGCCACAATTTGGGCCGGTGCCCAACAGTACATAACGCAAGCCGACGAATAGACGGTGTACTGATCCCCAACTACACGCGAATGCCTGGCGCTTCGTAGCCGGTGGTCTCGATATATTCGGCGTAACCCCCACCGTACATGATCGGGCCGCGGGGAGTCAGCTCGAGGACACGGTTGGATACCGCATGCAGAAAGTGCCGATCGTGCGACACGAAGAGCAGCGTGCCGTCGTACTTCTTCATGGCTTCAATGAGCATTTCCTTGGTATCTAGGTCCAAGTGGTTGGTGGGTTCATCGAGTACCAGAAAATTCGGGGGCACGTAGAGCATCTGCGCGAGCACCAGTCGAGCCTTCTCGCCGCCTGAAAGGTATCGACAGCGCTTGTCGATATCGTCACCCGAGAAACCAAATACGCCGGCTAGCGTGCGCAGCGAGCCGACGCTAGCCTTGGGGTGACGCGCTTCTAGCGTTTCCCAGACGCTCGCTTCAGGCTCGAGTAGTTCCATCGAGTGCTGCGCAAAGTAGCCAAGCTTTACCGACGCGCCAATCGTTACCTCCCCTTGATCGGCCGCTATAGCTTGCGCGGCCAACTTGAGCAATGTGGACTTGCCGGCGCCATTGATCCCCATTACGCACCAACGCTCTTTGCGACGTATCAGCCAATCGAACTCGTCGTAGATTCTTAGCTTGCCGTAAGACTTGCTGACGCTCGTGAACTTCAGAACATCCTCTCCCGACCGAGTGGATTCTGGAAAATCGAAATTGAGTTTCTTTCGGCGCCTGGGCGGTTCGACCCGCTCGATTTTCTCGAGCTTCTTAACGCGTGATTGTACCTGCGCGGCGTGACTGGCGCGTGCCTTAAACTTAGCGATGAACGCCTCTTCCTTAGCAAGCATGGCTTGCTGCCGCTCGAAACTACTTTCCGCCTGAGCGTCCATCAGGGCGCGCCGGTTCAGGTAAAATTCGTAATTTCCCGAAAATACGCTGACCTCGCCCCCATTGATCTCGACAATCCGATTCACGATGCGGTTCAAGAACTCGCGATCGTGCGAAGTCATCACGAGCGCACCCTCGAATTGTTTCAGAAATTGCTCAAGCCAGAGAATTGATTCAATATCCAGGTGGTTCGTCGGTTCATCGAGTAACAGCACATCCGGACTCATGAGCAGTATCCGAGCCAGCGCCACGCGCATCTTCCAGCCGCCGGACAACGTCCCGACATCCGACTCGATGACATCGCTCGAAAATCCGAGACCGGCCAGGATTTCACGCGCTTTGGCGTCCAGAGCATAACCGCCGAGCTCCTCGTAGCGCGCCTGGACCTCACCGAATTCCTGAATCAGCCGATCCATCGAATCCGCAAGTGCCGGATCACTGAACCCTTGTTCGATAACACGCAGGCGGTCCGCTACCTCTGAAATTGCCCCTGCGCCGGCCATCGTGCTCACGAGAACACTTTGCCCCTGCATGTCCCCGACGTCTTGGCTGAAGTAACCAATCGTTGTGCCCTTATCCACATTCACTTGTCCGGCATCGGGCTGCTCTTCACGCATGATGAGCCGGAAAATCGTGCTTTTGCCTGAACCGTTTGGTCCTACGAGGCCAATCTTTTCGCCGCGAAACACCGCGACGGACGCGTCCATGAACAGAAGTTGCCGGCCATGCTGCTTGGTTACGGAATCCAGTCGAATCACGCGCGGTCCCTAGTGCGACACGTCATGTTTCGCAATCTTGAATTTCGAAAAACTGGTGTTGCTTAGCGCAGGCGCTTTTGGGGTTTTTGTCACATCGGCGCGCAAAGTGTGGTTCTCCAACCATTCCTCGGCGTCAAGGCTGCAACCTCAAGGGTGGGCACCGGTCGAGGTCTCGTGCGCCACCCATTTTTGTACGGCTTTCCTGATCTGTGCCTGCATCTCCGGCCCGACATCCTTGTTTCCCGCTCGTTGACACGCAAAGAGTGCAGCCTTGAGTGCACTACAAGCCGATGTGCAAGCGGGACATTCTTTCCATGTGCTTTTCCATTTGCGCGCAGTCAAGCTGGTCGAGTTCTCCCTCGAGCTTGCGTGACCACAATGCCAACACGTCGGGGCAACCTGCAGGGCTAACCTGGGGTTGCGGTTCAAGTACCGGTTTTAGGGCCTCGCGGAGCGCGCGCCTGGCCCTGTGCAGGCGGCTTTTTACCGCTTCGACGCTGATGCCGAGGGACTCGGCGGTTTCAGGAGCCGTGAGATCCTCGACATCCCTCAAAAGAATGACTTCGCGATAATCCTCGGGCAAGCGATCGAGCGCGGAGTTTAGTGCCTGTGCAATTTCACGATCCGCCACCTGCTGCTCCGGCGTCGGCGCGACTTCATGACTCTCGGACGTATCGTCCAAGGACAGATGGGGTTGATTCTTGAGGCCTCGGCGTTTGCGGCTGCACGCGCTACGCGCAAGAGTAAATGCCCAACTCGAAAATGACGAACGGCCCTCGAATTCCCCGAAATGATTGGCAATCGTTAGCAGTGCATCCTGCAGAACATCGGCTGCGTCATCGTCATTTCGGCACATGCGAATTCCGAAGCGTTGGATGGAAGGCGCGACCGTCGCCAGTAATTGTTCCATCGCAGCCGTGTCGCCTGCCTTCGCTCGCTCGATCAGCAATTCCATCGGAGGCGGATTGTAGCTCAAGTTGGGAGCGTGCGCCGCACGCCGCAGATCAGGCATGTTCGGCGCTGGGCGTCGCAGCGTGACCTCCTACAGTTACGGACTCGAAATAGACCGCTCAGGCCGGCTCTTTACGAATCGCGATCGTACGCTCAGACGATTGGTCACGAAGACAATGCCTGCGACAAATGCCAGAAGGAGTATTCCCGCGAGCAGCCCTTTGCTCAAACCATCGTTGGCGTTAGTGAGATAAACGATCGTTGTGGTCGCGGCGATGATCCCGAGCCCGCCGAGAGTGGCCCGCTTGGCATCGACGGGGAACTGATTGCTCTGCGCGAAACCGACGTATTCAGCGGCACAGACCGTACACCAACCCTGGCTGCCAAGCGGATGGTTCGGGCAGGTGTAGCCCTTGCAAGCTGGACAGCTTGTGCCAAACGTGGGCTGACCGCAATCTACGCAGGGAAAATTCTCATGAACCTTGGCAACGTTTGGCTTAGCTTGCGTGCGGAGCCGCGACGCGGAGGAGTCGCCAACTGCACCCGGCTCTGAATTTCCACGATGCTGGGCTACGGCGCGCCCGTGCAGTGATTGCAGCTCGTCCCACATGGAGCCCAGCTGAGCCTCCGAGATGTCGAGGTAGTTCGCGGCCTCGTGTCGCGCCAATTCTGCAACGTCTTCGCGAGTCGCACCGTTGCCAATCGCGTAGACCAAAGCGTCTGCCAGACGCACGGTCTGAACCAAACCTGACAGCAGGCTCGAGCTTTCATAGGCCCGGGCGGGCTGGTGGAGCCAGGCAACGACCTTGGGAATTGGCTCGGGAATATTCCAGGCCTTTAGTACGTGAGCCGCAAGCACACCGTGATCGAATCCAAATGCCGCGCGCTCCAAAATGTGTAGCGCGTCAGCTTGACCGTCGGTCTGTTCGAGAAGGTGATGGTAGCGTTCTGGCATTGTGTCGAGCAACATCAGCTTGCCAATGTCGTGCAAAACACCGACCGTAAACAGTTCCTCGGTCGGCAGCGCCAAGTGCGAACCAAAGTAGCGGGCAAAAGCGCCCACGAGGGCCGAGTGCTCGAGAATCTGAATCGCGAATTGACTATCCGAATCGAACATGTCGAGCACGGAAGCGGTCGTGGCCATTTGATACAAGTGTTTCGAACCCATCAGGGTGACGGCGTGCTTCACGGAGGTGCATTGTTGGCGCAGCCCAAAGCCCGCCGAGTTCACGATCCTCAACAATTTCGCCGAGAGCGCGGGGTCTTGCTCTAGCACTTGCACCATTTCGCGAGTTTGACTCGCGTCATTGCCTGCCAGCTCGGCCAAGCGCCGAGTGGACTCGGGAAATGGTTTGGCGCCTAGTACCTGGCCTGCGGTCGCAGCCATGCTGCTAGCCGCCGCCGCTTTTGCGGCCTCTTCGTCAAATTCGCCAAACCACAGGTCTTCATCCACCAAAACTCGAGGCGCAGCTACCGCCCCTTTGATAACATTGGAAGCGGCATTGTGAGTCATGGGATCCTTGGAATTGATGAGGGTTTCTTCTCGTCAAAAACGGCCAACCCCGAGAAAATCTAAGGTTTTGCTGTTCTGATGCCCGCTAACCAATGGATAACAATGGGCAATCGCGGGCAAAACTAACGATGACGCCTTCCTTTTTGTTAGCGGCGGCACTTGGACAATCGCAGGGCTCCATGAATTCGAACCTTGTGTCCGATTGGATTGAAAATTGCTCAGTGGTGACGGTAGGGTATCCTCGACCGTAACCGGAGGAAACCATGCCAAGCCACGCTGACGCACTCGCCGAAGTACCATTGTTCTCCCTGCTCGACGCCAACGAACGCGCCATTTTGGCAGCGCAAGTTGACACGGTGCAGTTGGGCAAGGACGAACTCGTATTCGGCTACGGCGAGCCGGGCGATTCGATGTACATAGTTCGCTCGGGGGTCGTGGAGATATTCTTCAAGAACGACACGGGTGATCGCATTGTTCTCGAGACTGCCCGTTGCGGAGACTTCTTCGGGGAAATTTCACTGATCGACGGGGGCCCACGAACCGCTTCAGCTCTCGTCGTCGAAGATCTCGAGGCACTCGTCATCGATCGCGGCGACTTGGACGAGCTACTAAAATTGCAACCCCACTCGGCTCTCGACATGCTTGCCGCAACGGGCAAAAGGCTGCGCGAGTCCTCACGGTTACTTCGGCACACGGCGTCACGCAACGTGAATAAGGAGCACGAGGATAACCGAACGCGGGTGATGAGGGTGGCTGACTGGATTAGTGATTTTTCCGGAAGCCTACCGTTCTTGTTCATCCACCTGGCCTTATTTTTCGTTTGGATCGTGTTCAACGTGGCACCGCTCGTGCACACTGAAGTCGGCGGCTTCGATCCGTTCCCGTTTGGCCTTTTGACGATGGCCGTCTCGCTCGAGGCAATCTTTCTGAGTGTGTTCGTGCTACTCAGTCAAAATCGTCAGGCCGAGCGGGAGCGAGTCCGCAATGACATCGAATTCGACATCAACCTAAAGGCAGAATTGCAGATCCACCAGATGCATGAAAAGGTCGATCAATTGCATCAAGACCTGCTGGATCGCTTGGCCCGGCTAGACCGAAAGCTCGGGGGTAGCCTTGCACCCAAGGCGACCTAATGCCGCCATCGCGCTGAGGTCGGCCGCTACGCACCAAGCGCCGTTATCAGTGCGCTGCGCCAATCTTGGAATTCTCCCACACGAGGTGTCTTCGGCGGGGCTGAACGGGTAACCAAAAGTTCATTTGCCGGGGGTCCAAGAGTCAGCCGGACGCAAAAATCCCTGTAAATTCGCCAACTAGCCGGGCAAAGCCCGCGCTAGGATGGGCGGTGGTCTCACAACGTCAAAGGTATTCGACATCACAGAATAATCCGAATAGAGTGCAGTCCTCATGAGAGTCTATCAACCAAAAACCCAGATTTCGTCAATTCTGTGCGCGGGCCTATTAGCAGCAATGCTTTCGGCTTGCGGCGGACAATCACAAGCTCCCGCGGCGGCACCCGCACCCGTGGCATCGGCACCCGTTGCTGCGATGCCTGCTCCGAGCGCTGCTCCCGTAGTTGCGAGCGCAGCTCCGGCACCCGCACCCGCAGCGGCTCCTGTCGCCACGCCAGCGGAACACCATGGGCACAGGTCCGGTCATCCGATGGTTGAAATGCTAGTCGGGGAACTTGCTCAAGTTGGCATCAAGCCGGAACAAAAGGCAGCCGTTGACGCAATCCTTGCTGATCTGGAGAAGTTAGGTGACGCCACTAAAGAGGCGCGAACCCAGCTTTCAAGCGATGTTGCCGAAGGAGCCGCAGCAGGCAAGCTCGATAAGGCTAAGATCGATGCCGACGTAAAGAAACTCGCGCAAGCAGCAGATTCCACCGCGGCTGCGATGCAAGATGACGTCAACAAGTTACACAAGACTCTTGACGCCGCCCAGCGCAAGAAGCTCGTAGAGCTAATGCGCGCCAAGGGCAAAGAACACGAAGAGCACATGAAAGCCGAGATGGGCGAGCATGAAAAGGGCCATGAAAAGGGTGACCACGACAAGGGTGCCCACGGCGAACATGAACATGGTCGCATGGACAAGATGGGCGAGCAGCTGGGTCTTACTCCTGAGCAAAAAGAGAAGCTCAAGGGCAAGATGGAAGCGGGCATGAAGGCCGAAATGGCCAAAATGAAAGAACATCATGCCGGAATGGTAGCGCGCATGAAGGCCATCGGTGACGCGTTCGAAACCGACAAGTTTGACGCTAAGAAGGCAGGCGTCGGCGAAAAGGGCGGCGACATGGTCAAGATGATGGCCGAAGGGAAAATCCACATGGTCGAAGCGGTGCTGTCGGTCTTGACTCCCGAGCAACGCACCAAGTTTGCCGAGCACCTTCGCACGCACGCGGATGACGACGAGGACTGAACCTCGGCTATCGCGCTTGATTCGACTTTGAATCGGCTGAATTGAACCCCAAGTGTCTTTGCAAACGTGCACCGCGGCGCGTTGGCGGCTAAGAACTTGGGGTTCTGGGGGCGGCGGCCAGCCGAGCGCCGCGGTGTTCGCTTGGCGCTCCAGCCCCAGCTAAGGTTACATCTACCGTGACGGACGCACTTTTTCTGGCATCGTCTGCAGTTCGGCTTTACCGCCACTTTTCACTATCTATTTCCGCAACTCACGATGGGGCTGGCGCTGCTAATCGTCGTTCTAAAGACGATTGCCGCGTTGCGGGGCAGTGAACTGCTCAATCGCTCGGCAAGGTTCTGGATCCGGATTTTTGGGCTCTCGTTTGCGGTGGGCGTCGTAACCGGAATCCCAATGGAATTTCAATTTGGGACGAATTGGTCACGATTCAGCGAACAGACAGGGGAGGTCATTGGACAATCGCTCGGAATGGAGGGCATGTTTGCGTTCTTTCTCGAGTCGAGTTTCTTGTTCATTCTACTCTGGGGTGAAAAGCGATTGGGACCCAAAGTGCATCTGGTTGCAGTTTGGGCTCTCTTCATTGGGTCGTGGGCAAGTGGGTACTTCATCATAGTAACCAATGCCTTCATGCAGCATCCCGTGGGTCACACTGTAGACGCGAGCGGTGTGATTCATCTGCAGAGCCTGCTCAGATATCTGCTCAATCCTTGGGCGTTGGTGCAATATGCTCACAACATGATTGGCGCAGTCGTGACGGGCGCTTTCGTGATGGCGGCTGTCGGGGCGTATTACTTTTTGCGTGGTCAGTTCACCGCCGAAGCCAAGGTATTTGTCACGACTGGAGTCGTCGCTGGCTTGCTGGCAAGTCTCCTAGTTGCGTTCCCAACGGGTGATCAGCAAGGGAAAGTCGTAGCGAAGCACCAACCCGCAGCCCTTGCAGCCATGGAAGGGCGCTGGAACAGCGGGCGCTACGCTGAGATCAATTTCATTGGTCAACCGGATGTGGAGCGCAAAAAACTCGACAACCCACTACAAGCCCCCGGTGTTTTGAGCTTCATCGCCTACGGCTCGTTCTCCAGCAATGTTCGCGGACTGTCTGAGTTTCCCGAAAACCAATGGCCGACAAGTATTGAGCTCCTTTATTACAGCTTTCACATCATGGTCGGCCTTGGCACAATCTTCATTGCAATCATGACGGTCGCAGCGTTTCTCTTGTACAAAAATAAGCTATTCGGGTTTCGCGCATACCTCTGGGTACTGATGCTGGCATTTCCATTTCCGTTTATTGCCAACACGGCGGGCTGGATGACAGCTGAACTCGGACGGCAGCCCTGGTTGATCTATGGGCTGGCCCGCACGGATCGGGGCTATAGTGACCTGGTGCATGCGGGAGAGACGGTATTCACGACGCTTGGGTTTGCAGGTCTATATCTGGTTCTAGGCCTGCTCTACGTCTTTTTGGTATTGCGCGAACTCAACCATGGCCCCGCCGCAGAGCATGCGAGCTAAGAGGAGATTCTGGTGCAAACGCTCTGGTTTTGGTTGACGAGCATTATGGTGGCCATCTACGGAGCACTGGATGGCTTCGATTTCGGTGCGGGGATCTTGCACCCATTCGTAGCCAAAACGGATCGCGAGCGACGCGATGTTTTGGCCGCAATCGGCCCCTTTTGGGATGGCAACGAAGTCTGGCTGCTGGCTGGTGGCGGTGCGCTTTTCCTCGCGTTCCCTAAGGTTCTGGCGGCCGGGTTCTCGGGGCTCTACCTGGCGATGTTTCTCGTAGTCTGGACGTTAATTCTGCGGGGGGTTGCGATTGAGTTTCGTAGTCACGTAACACTTGACCTCTGGCGGTCATTTTGGGACGCCGTCTTCTTTCTGTCGAGTAGCAGCATGCCGATCTTCCTTGGGTCCGCCCTCGGAAACGTCGTACGCGGCGTCCCATTGGACAAGAACGGGCATTTCAATTTACCGCTCTTCACGAATTTCGGGACGCGCAACCCGGTTGGAATACTCGATTGGTATACGGTGCTTGTTGGTCTGTTTGTGTTCGTCACGATTACGGCCCACGGGGCCCTCTTTCTGTCCTGGAAGACCGCTGGTGAGGTGCGTTCGCGGTGCCGCAGGCTTGCACTGCCGCTTTGGTGCGCGGCAGCCGGGCTCGGCGTAGCCGCTACATGGGCAACGGCACGAGTCAACCCAGACGTTTACAACAACTTGCCCAAAGCCCCGCTTGCGTGGCTCGGCCTAATGCTATTTTTGCTGGGCATAACACTAGTGTTCTTCGCCCAACACAGAGGGCGTGATTTGTTGGCGTTCGTTGGAAGCAATATCTTTATCATCGGGATCTTGGGTGCTACCGCGGCATCGGTATTCCCGGTCATGTTGCGCTCGACACTCGATTCGGCCTTTAGCCTTACGGCGTACAACGCATCGGCAAGTCGAAACGGTTTGATTGCGGGCACAAAGTGGTGGTTTTTGGGCTTTCCCCTGGTCCTAAGCTACTTCTCGGTAGTGTTCAGATTACATCGAGGCAAAGCCAGCGCCGCAGCTGATGGCGAGGGCTACTGACCTGCGTCTTCTGCCAGTTGTGCATCGTCCCTATTGCACCATTGGGAGCTTTTCCAGGCGACATTCGCAATAGTTCCCAATTAGTGCCCGCGCCCTGCCAATTGCCGACACGGAATTCGGCCATGCGTGCGTCGTGACAGCATCACCAAGGATCCGGCTAGTAGGGTATTCAGTCATCCTCGTTCTTGGGTGTGGTGCTGGGAGGCGCCACGGATTTCTTTGGTACAATCGTGGGCGCGTTCACAGGGGTTGGGGGCGCAATTGTCGGCGGAGTCAATCTCAACGCCGGGAGCATCACAGGGTTGGGTGCTGCAAGTATCATGTTGCCGGCGACGCCCGCTTGACGGTAAATTTCGGGCATTTTTGATTGCAAATCGAACTGCAAATATTCCGGGTACTTCTTGAGCATGTCACCGACTCGCATCACACGAACGGCGGCGGATTGAGCTTCTTGTTCGGAAAGTTGAATCCGGAGCTTGGCCGTTTCGATTTCCGCCTCTACTCGCGAACGCTCGGCTATGGCTTTGTCCCGGAGAACCGCCTGAACGGCCCGCTCCACATTGGCTCGATCCATTTCTTCCGGAAAGTCCAAATTCGCTAGGCTGATATCATGCACGGCTACCATCTCCTGCCCGACTTTTTGCATGCGAGCCATGAAGCGTTCCCTGATACTCTGCAGAACAGACTCTCGCTGATCATTTATGTCATTCGCCTTGAACGGTGAGACCACTTCGCGCACGACTTCAAGCAAGGTGGGTCGTACGTAAACTTGATACAATTGTGCGGCCGATACCGTGCCTGAAGCATCCGGAGCCATATTCTGGAGGATCTTGACCACACTTGGATCTGTACAATTTGCGGAGTATCGAATGTATACATCCACTCGGAACTGAACGCCGTCCTTCGTCAGAGCATTCAAGGGCTCCCGCAATGTAACTACCGTGCACTGGACTAGGTGCAATTCGTCATAGCTGCCCGTGTAGTAGGTTCCCGGATTGAGCACTGGCCCATCGAACCCATTGCCACCGCCGTAGAAAGCGAAAGGCCCAGTTCGGTGGAACATTCGTCCACGGTAAGCTTGCGGAATATCCTGGCTGGCGCAGCCAGTCTGGGTCAGCGCCCCAAGCAACAATATCGCTGCACACTTCATCGTTATCCTCCTTGAGGATTCGAACTTTGATGTGTTCGACCGGTTTTGATTAGCGATGCATACCCTGTGCCTAACTTGTCTGTCTCATGAGTCGGGGCGTACGAAGCCGCCGTCGGGCCCCACGAGACGTCGCTTGCTCTTTCGCGCGGATCAACACCCAGCTGATGCAGAACAATCCGAGCCATTTCTGAGTTTATCCTCGGATTGTGCGGATGAGGTCTCGAGGCACTCGGAGTAATTCCCGTGCTGAGACCAAGCGTGACGCACGAGTGAGCGCGTCACTTCGTGCATGTCATTGATATCGGACCGATGGGCTGCAGGAACAGGACCGAGACAGGCTCGGTACGGAATATTTCCATTCGGGTAGGGAAATTGTCCGGGTCACCAAACTTGGCCAGCCCAAGCGCAACGGAAAAGACTTTGCAAGCACGCGAGGCAAACTGAAACCCTGAGGGGAATTGACCACCAGATCAGTGATGATTCAACTTTTACCGAACTAATCCGGTCGAACTTCAGGTAACGTCGCGACGTGCCCGTATGACCTCGCTGCCGAGATCTCCAAGGACAGTGTCGTTGGTGCGGCTAGTGCGCGTTGCGCTCTGGCTTGGCATTGCGGGGTTTGGTGGCGGGTTCGCAATCGTTCAACAGCTCAAACGTATCGTTGTTGAAAAAGAGCGCTGGCTTAGTGAAGAAGTCTTTCTGGAATTCTTCGCCGTGGCAAGCGCATTGCCGGGCACTTCGGCCACGAATCTACTTACAATCATCGGGGTTCGACTCATAGGCTTCGTAGGCGGCGTTCTGTCAGCAGCGCTATTCCTACTGCCCAGTGTTGCAGTTATGATAGTGCTGGGTGCCAATTATGGCCATTTCCGAAATATCGCATCACTCGGCACTTTTCTCGATGGGATGAGCCTAGCCACTATCGGCGTCGTCGCGGGTGTCGCGGCTGATATAGGGCGGAGCGCCCTCAAGAAAGCATTCGATTGGCTATTGGCGCTATTTTCGGCAATTTTATTGGTCACGCATGCGGCGACATTGCTCGAAGTTATGGCGCTGGCAGCCTTGTGCGGGGCTGTCTTCATGCGGCCTCCGGACGTTCCAAGTGCTCTCTCAGAAAATCGGTTGAACAAATCGACGTTTCATATGAGCTTATTGCCAGCGCTGTCCGTTGTCGCACTTTCAACGTCGCCACTGCTCGTGTTACTTGTCGTCTTTGCTCGAATTGGTGTTGCGACATTCGGAGGGGGCTTTGCAATGATACCCGCTATCGAGCGCGAGATTGTTACTGCCCGTCATTGGCTTAGCGAAGCGGCGTTCAACGACGCCATCGTCCTTGGACAGATTACACCCGGCCCAGTCGCTATTGCGGCCACATTTATCGGTTACCACATTGGTGGACTCGGCGGTGCCACTACAGCAACCATCGGTATGTTTGCTCCACCCATGATCTTGAGCGTCGTGGCGGGAAGATCACTCGAGGCCTTTCGCTCCAATGAAATGATTCAAGGAGCCCTACGCGGTGTCACACCGGCAATGGTGGGAATATTGGTAGCTGCGGCAATTGCCCTTTGGAGGACGTCGGTTCACGGGATCGGGCCGGCGGCGATTGCGAGCGTCGCAGTGCTCGTGCTGGTGCTTTCTCGCCGAATCTTGCCTTTGTTCGTATTGATCGGGGGCGGGCTCGCTGCGTTGGCAATCGCAAAGCTTAAGCAATGAAGTCCACCCTGCAGCCCCACGCGATTGGCCTACCGATCGGTTGAACAATTTCACCAAAAATTGTCGAACCTACAATGGTTCCGGGCGGCTCCTACTCGGCGTACGATTCGATCTAACGAGCCCGGAAGTCCATGTCTGATGTCACCGCAAACACGCCGCAGATTCAGGCAACCGCGCATAAATTGGCGCGAAATGGCAAAGGCAAACGTATGCTGCGATTCGCATTGTTCATTATAGGTGGCGCCGCACTCGGCTTCTCGTACTACCGCTTCGTCGGATGCCGCACGGGGACATGCCCAATTAGCAGCAACCCATTTATCTCGACGATATATGGAGCATTTATGGGCTTTCTCATGTCGGGCGGCATGAAGTAACCATGTCCAACTGGCCCAGCACGTTGTTGCAATAGCGGCGCTGGTCTGTTCCGATCGTTACCGAAACGCTAGGTGTTGAGACCGCGTCAACACCTAGCGGTACTCACGATTGTCGTCATTTATGCGGACGTCGCGTGGGTAGTCCGATTCTTGTCCGATTCGCGCCGCACCGTCTCCATATCGACTTTCCGTGCCTGAACGACCCAATCAGCAAGCACTTTCTCGGGCAACCTGCCGGGCCGCATTCTTTGATGTAATCTGTTCCGTTGACATGGGTTGGTCATCCTGGATTAGGGCGTGTCTGCTCATCAGAGCCTGCAGCCCTCTGAAAGGATTCGACTTGTTGCTTCCCGAATGATCTTGCGGCTGAGGTCGCCCGCCACCATTGTTTTGTGGCATACTCGCGTTGAAGGGAGGCCGACAATGCAGTGCCGACCTTACGTGTTGTTTTCGCAAGTATTGGTGAGTCTAATCACCCTCAGCTGCGTCGATTCGACGAAAGTCGGGTTGTCGAATGTGCGTGCTCACGAATTTCGTCAAGCGCGCAGCGAGAAAGGCAGTGACGTAATCTCGAACGGAGATGATTCGTGCGAGAGACCGGAGAGCGTTCGACGGGATCCGGCACCTTACCGGTTAAATCCCTGTCCACGCCTAGAACCGAAGAAGGATCGTGTGGCTGAGAAGAAATGAGGAAGCCTCAGTCAGACTAGTCTGGGTGAATTTCCTCGGGGGGCTCCCAGGTACGCTGCTCAGTTTCCAAATCTGGACCAGCACAGGGAGCTGTACCGACCGAGGCGACGTCACCAGTCGTCATTTCAGGAGCCTCGCACGGCTTTGCCTTCTTGGAATGCGCGCTGCTGTTGGATTGGGGTTGAGCGGGAGCAGTCGCGCCGGATGCCGTGGACTGAGTCGTGCCAATGCAGCCGCAAATTACTGCGGGGGCTCCCAATAATAACGCACGGGCAATATTTCGAACCGCCATGATGCAATCTCCGTCTGCCAGATTTCAGGACTATCAACGGAACATGAACCGTTACTTGTTGTGACTGATTCCGGCTTCTGCGGTTCATCAATCGTCGGATTCGGCGGCGCAGCTGCCACAAAATTGGTGCCCCCGCGGTGATGAGATGTCACCCGGGGACTCGGTCGACGCCATCAGTTAGTGGCGACTTGACTTGCGACCATTAGCAGGAAGCACACCTAATTCAACACGATATCGATTGAGGCAAAATGTCACCACGGTTGATTGGACGTCATGCTGCACGACGCGCCGTGACTCTTTGTTGATCAGGAATTATTCCGCCACGCGCAGGACAAAATCCGATTTGTTAACATCTCTTTGACATAGCAGCTTTGTCAAAAACTCGGTGCCTTTGGAGCGTGCGATGTTGCATCCTTCAGGCCACTGGATAACGTCACGCGTTAACCCGGCATTCGGTCAGGGCCCTCGTTTCCCGTTTCTCCAGCGACGCGCGAACCGGACGCGGGTGACGTGCCCCGACGACGCAATTGAGGCGCCCGACGACGACCACCGAACGGGGCCACTTGCCCTCATTACTCCTCGCTTTGTTGCTCAAATGCTCGCGTCGGCTTCATTAAAGCCTAGTCTCCGTTGTCTCGGGTGTTCGGAATACAGAGCGCACTTGACCTTGCCGATTCTGTCTGTTATATTGGACACCGAGCAGGTCATCACGGAACTCACTCAACCGCAGGTAAAGCCCCCCTTTGGGTTCACAGCTGAACTGCCCGGTGAGGCGTAGCTGGTCATTCCCGAGTTTGCGGTTATGAGTTC
The DNA here is from genome assembly GCA_963819085.1 of uncultured delta proteobacterium. Classification (GTDB taxonomy): domain Bacteria; phylum Myxococcota_A; class Polyangia; order Polyangiales; family Polyangiaceae; genus FEN-1139. The sequence continues at coordinate 286,448 of CAWFUX010000034.1, read as the reverse complement.
ACTTGGGCCCATTTTCTGTGCGGGGCCAACATCGAGCAAATACAATGTCGGCGTCAAGTTGGAAACAAGCTCTTTCAGGCAAGATTCGCGAGGACTGGGCGCGCGAAATCGATATTTACGAAACACAGATCGAACTGCGAAAAAAGGGAAAGCTCGAAGAGAAAATCTTCGCTGAAACTCGACTGCGCCGAGGCGTTTACGGCCAACGTTACGACAACGGGCAACGCCACGACGGGGAAAACTCACAGACCCTGGTTTACCCGTGCGGCGATCTCACCAAGGGCCCGATGACCGTCTGGGACGCGCCGGGAATGCAGCGGATCAAGTTACCGATGGGTCGTGTGACCGCTGATCAGCTGGATGTGCTTTGCGATCTCGCTGAGGAATACTCCGATCAGATCTTGCACGTGACGACGCGGCAAGACATTCAGCTTCATTTCGTGCATATCGAAGACACACCCGACCTCATGCGGCGCTTGGCCGCTGTCGGTATCACAACGCGCGAGGCCTGCGGCAATTCCGTGCGCAACACGACGAGCTGCCCGTATAGCGGCGTCTGCAACACGGAGAGCTTCGACACGACGCCCTACGCCCACGCGCTTACATTTTTTCTTTTGGGTCATGACGACACGCAGGACTTCGGGCGCAAGTTCAAGATCGCTTTTTCCGGTTGTAAGGACAACGCCTGCGGGCTCACGAATTTTCACGACCTTGGCTGCATTGCCAAGCTGCGCGACAACAATGGCAAGCCTCAGCGAGGCTTCGAATACTACGTGGGCGGCGGGCTTGGCTCGGTGCCGCAATCGGCGCAACTCTTCGATGAGTTTCTCCCAGAAGCCGAGCTATTGCCGATGACGCAAGCCATTTGTCGCGTGTTTGCGCGTCTGGGCGAGAAGGAAAACCGCGCCCGGGCTCGAATTAAATTCCTGGTGAAAAAGCTTGGAATAGAAGAATTTCGCCGGCTGGTTCTCGAAGAGCGCGCCCAGTTGCGCCCCGATCCCCGCTGGACATCGTATCTGCAAGACCTATCGCACACCGACGAAAAGCCGTTGCGCCCACCGTCTGAGGCGGGAAAAGCGGGCAGCGATGACTTCGAGCGTTGGCAGCTCACCAATGTGCAACCCCAACGTCAAACGGGTTACGTGACCGCCAAGGTAACGCTGCCACTCGGCGATTTCACGCCCAGCCAGGGTCGCAGACTCGCCGATCTGGCACGACGATTTGCCGAGGTGTCGCTGCGCACGACCGTCGAGCAGAACCTACTATTTCGGTGGGTTCCCGAGGGCGACCTTCCCGAGTTGTTTTCGGAGCTGCAAGCTATCGGCCTCGGCGACGCGGGTGCCGACACCATCTCGGATATTACGGCATGCCCGGGCACGGATACCTGCAAATTGGGGATCTCCTCGTCGCGCGGCCTAGCCGGTGAACTTCGCAAGCGACTGTTGCCGGTGCAACAGTCACTCGATCCCGCAGCATCCGCGCTCCACATTAAATGCAGTGGCTGCTTCAACTCGTGCGGCCAGCATCATGTCGCGGACCTCGGGTTCCTCGGCGTAAGTCGCAACGTGAGTGGGCGGCGCGTTCCGCATTTTCAGCTGGTGGTTGGCGGCGAAATCGAGGGCAATGGTCGCTCGTACGGCCTCGCCATCGGCGCAATTCCTTCCAAACGAGTGCCAGACGTCGTACAGCGTCTCACGGACACGTTCGTGAAGGGCAAGGAACCGAATGAATCCTTTGCCAAGTTCGTCGAGCGAATCGGCAAGAAGGCCATCAAGAAGATAGTCGACGAATACACGCAGGTCCCCAGCTACGAAGAGGATCGCAGTTACTATTCCGATTGGGGCGATCCGCGCGAATACACGATTGGCGACTTGGGAGTCGGCGAATGCGCCGGGGAGGTCGTATCATTCACCCAATTCGGGCTGGCTGCGAGTGAACGCGAAGTGTTCGAAGCGCAGGTACTGCTCGACGAGGGTAAACTGGGTGAGGCCGCAAGCCGCGCCTACAGCGCCATGCTGCAAGCCGCTCGCTCGCTGGCACGACAGAAAAACCCAAACCTCGGTGAAGATCCAACCGAAGTCGTCAATGAATTCAAGGCCAACCTCGTTGATACCAAGGAATTCTGGGACCCCTTCGCGGGCGCAAAGTTCGCTCAGTATCTATTTCGGGCTCATAGTGGTAGCGCCACGGCCTTACACACAACGGAAAGCGCGCATCAACTCATCGAAGAAGCCCAGCTCTTCGTAGACGCCGCCCACCAAGCTTATTCCAGAATCGGCACGAGTCTGCCCTGAGCGAGAGCACAAATCGATGCAATCCGAGAAGGTTCAAGTCAAAATATTTTCCAAGGGAACCCCCGATGTCCTCGGTTACGTCCCCGTGTTTCAAAGGTGGATTCGCGAGCACGTACTCGACGAGCTATTGATCGATGTCGTCGATTATTCGCACGTGGCCGATGGCCCCGAGGTGACCCTGATTGGACACGAGTCGGACTATGTCCTGGACCGCGCCCAAGGCAAACTCGGGCTCCTCTACGCGAACAAGCGCGCACCGGGCCTCAATGGCGGATTTCTGAACTCAATCAAACGAGCATTGCATGCCGCGGCAATGTTGGAAAAGGAGTCGGGGCCAGCAACTCCGCTCACCTTTGGCTCAGACACGATGCTAGTTCGAATCGCGGATCGACTGAACGCGCCCAATTCGGACGCGACCTTCGAGCAGGTGGCGCCGACACTTCGGCAAAACCTCGGGCGTGTTTATGGCAAAACCCCGTTCACCCTGGCGCGCGTCGGATCGCCGCGCGACCTATTTGGCGTCGAGATAAGCGCGCCCGGCGCGCCAGCGCTCGGCGAATTGCTAGCCAGGCTCGACTGAGACGCTCCGGCCTTGCCTGATATTCTCCGGCAAAATTACGAAAAGTCGCCTTGGCCTAGCCCGGTGCTAAGGCTTGCCTGATGATTCTTTCGACCGACGACGTACGAATTCAAGAGGTTCGCCCACTGATTCCCCCCGCGATCCTCATGGAAGAGCTGCCCATCGAGACGCGGCATTGCGAATTCATAACCGAGGCCCGCGAGAGTGTTACCGCAATCCTGGATGGGCGCGATGATCGACTGTTAGTCGTCGTCGGCCCCTGTTCAATTCACGACCCAGCGGCAGGGCTCGAATATGCGCGACGGCTAAAGGCGGCAGTCCCTGCCTTCCACGATGATCTACTGATCGTCATGCGAACCTACTTCGAGAAACCTCGCACTACCGTGGGCTGGAAGGGGCTCATCAATGATCCCGACCTTGACGGGCGCTTCGCCATCAATCGGGGCCTACGCATCGCTCGCAAGTTTTTGCGCGATGTCATCGATCTCGGCCTCCCAACAGGTACCGAATTCCTGGACCCGATTACACCTCAATTCATTGCGGACTTGGTGGTGTGGGGCGCAATCGGGGCTCGCACTTCTGAAAGCCAGGTTCATCGCGAATTGGCCTCGGGCCTTTCGATGCCGGTTGGATTCAAGAACAGCACCGAGGGCAGCGTGCAGACTGCGATCGACGCCGTCCGTTCGGCGCGTGAAGCGCATCACTTTCTCTCCGTCACCAAGCAGGGGCTTTCCGCGATAGTTGCAACGCGCGGCAACCCTAACTGTCATGTTATCTTACGGGGCGGGAAAGATGGGCCGAATCACGATGCTTACAACGTTTCGCGCGCCGTTGAACTGCTACGTCAGACAAAACTCCAGCCAAGCCTCATGGTAGATTGTAGCCACGCTAACAGCGGCAAGGATCCAGCTGTTCAAACTGTCGTAGCCGACGCAGTGGCGCGCCAAATCGAAGCGGGCAACCGCTCTATCGTCGGACTTATGCTCGAAAGTTTTCTGGTCGCCGGGCGCCAAGAGCCGGCCGATCGCGACCTACTAACCTTTGGTCAGAGCGTTACTGACGCCTGCCTCAGTTGGGAGGATACGTTGCCAATTCTCGAACGCATCGCCCGCGCCGCTCAGCGCCGTCGCGAACAATAGAGCCACCATGGGAGACACCGCCAGCAATTCCGCAACTGTCTCTATGTCTCCGCCCGGGGTAATCCTGTCATTTGACGACTATTCGGAAACATGGGTCGAGCATTTGCCGCTCCTCGAATTACTGGGAATACGCGCAACCTTCTTCATTACCGGTAACTTCCTGCGTGACCTAGGCCTGGCGCGGGCTCGACTTCGACCCTTGGTTGACGCTGGGCACAGTTTGGGGGTGCACACAATTTCCCATCGCAGGGCTACGGAAATGTGGGAAAGGGAGGGGCAAACTTGGCTTGACACGGACGTACTCGAGCAAGCCCACATACTCGCTGAGCTATCGGGGCAACCTATTCGCGCATTCGCCTACCCATACGGCGACCACAACGACGTTACTGACGAAGTGTTGACCCCACATTTCCATATTTTGCGTGCATTCGGGAGCAAGGTCGCGTTCACGACGCAGCAACAATTGCAAACCGGTGGAGTAATTTGGGGAACTTCGATTGATAATGTTCATCAGCATGAGGATTCTTGGCTCAATCGCCAATTGAAGGAACTCAAACATCGTTCCGAGTTTTGGGTCGTCGCAAGCCACCACTTTAATGACTCCAAATGGGGCATCACGCCCGAGCGATTGACACAGTTTGCTGAATCAGCTCGGCAGCACGACATCTCGATTTGTCGATTTGAAGATTTCTTGTCGTGACGTCGCGCTCAGACATGCGGCGGTGGTAGCCCAGGCGCTGCCGGCAATACGTCGGCCCGCACTGGCGGAGCGACAGTCGCGACGCGGCAAAGTAGTCGCATCGGCCGGTGCCGGCGCTAAAATTCGACAGAATTGCGCGATTTTGCCGTTGGTTGTGGACCAGCCATCACCAGCCGAGGCCCTGGGTCTGTTCGCGGGACTTGAAGCGCGGCCTCAACGTCGGTAAAGAACAGGTATGCACTCCATGAGACTTCGAGCCCTAGCATTTTCATTTTTGGCCACGGCGGCGGTAGTTGGCTGCGGAAAAGGCGGCGCGCCTGCCGAGGATGCCTCGAACGCAAAGAAGAGCGAGCCGAAGCCATCCAAATCGGATTCAGACAAGGCGACCGCCGGTGATTCTTCGGATGACACGGCGTCTGCCAAGGATGACACCAAGGCAAAGAAAAAGAAGAAGGTCAGACGACGGCTTGACCCTGCATCGCAAGGCCAAAGACTACTTGATAGCGCCCGACGTCGTGTTCATGTATTCCTTCAATGAGTCAGACGCGAAGGAAAAAGCCGAGAAAACCTGCGAGGAAAAAACCAAGGGCGATCACGAAAAGCAAGCCGCCTGCATGGCTAACGCACAGAAGAAATTCGGAGCCGACGGCTATCACTTCGAACAAGACGATGCCGGCAAATGGTGGTGGGAAACCGTAAAGGTGAAGAATGGCACTATTGTGTATCTGCACCGTGTGCCCATCGAATTCGGCAAGGAAACCGACGAGACCGTCGAGGTCAAGGTGACCGGCAAGGACGAAGCCAAGGGCGCCAAGGGCTACGTCCCGAACGAAGTCACGTTCAGCGTTCCCAATGCCTATCAAATTGTTCAGACCGATCCGGATGACGGAAAAATTGTGTTCGAAGCAAAGCTTGGTCTACTCGGTGATCCGGGTACCAAGAAGAAACGCTAGCCCCCTCGCAATCCCGCATGCTCGCTGCCCGATCATATGAATGCCCGGCTTGCGGAGGGCTCGTCCGTGAAGCCGCGCGAGTCTGCAACTATTGCCGGACCCCGATTGCGACAATCCGTTGCAGCAATTGCCTCACGATGAACGTGCCCGAAGCGCAGCATTGTATGAGCTGCGGCACCGAGCTTGGCCTCGAACCCATCAGCGTTCAAGAGGCATTGGGCTCGGCCTGCCCGCGCTGCAAGAATAGCGAGCTTGACGCCTTCGCGAACCAAGACGGAACGATCTTCGACTGCGGTCGTTGTGGCGGACAATTCGTGGCAGGTGAAGTCCTACACGCCATGATTCGGCGCCACCAAAGCGTGGAAGTCGAGATGCCGCGCCGGCTGCGTGCCGCCAATCCCATCAAAGAAAGCGTGACATACATCCCCTGCCCGTTTTGTCGCGACTTGATGCTAAGGCGCAACTTTGGCAAGGTCAGCGGTATCGTGGTTGACGTGTGTGCCAAACATGGAACTTGGTTCGACGTCGGAGAGTTGTCGCACGTGTTGTCGTTCGTGAGTGAAGGCGGACTCAAACGCACCGCGGAAGTAGAGGCCGAGGAACAGCATCGCGTGAGTACCAGCGATGTCAGTTACCCGTCGCCGCACACTTGGGAGAGCGTAAATCTCGAGTCGCATCCTTCCCCGATAACTTGGGCGGACATGGCAGAATCTGCGCAGGCTTTCGTCGATTGGGTTCGGGGACATTTTCGATAAATTGGGTTGGGTTATTCGGTGCCGTCTATTGGGGCGCTGCGGCACGGAATCACCGGTTGCGAGTGGGCATGCGACACTGTTGCGTGAGCGGAAGACAGAAACTTCGACGTGGAGTTTTCGCCCAAGTATCTTACATGCCCCGCGTAACACCTACCGTTGGAACTCGCTGTGGCAACGATACTGCGTACTGAATTCGCCGAGGCTGGTGTCCGGATTCTCTCATTTGTCGAAGTGGGCGTTCTGTTGGGCTCGGTCTTGTTGATCGTGACACTCAGACGGTCAGCGGTTTTCGGCAAATGCTGTCACATACTAGTGAGAAGCTGGCTTTGGTGGTATTTTTCCACGGTTATCGATCTCTGTCGGAGTAGCAACCTATGGCACGACTTGATTCCTTGTTGGCGTTGTTTGGATTGGTCGCGGTCGGGGCTGGTTTAGTCGCTTGCAGCGGAACGAGTACTCCAAGCGGGCCTCCGCCCAACAACATTGGCATGGGTGGCGGCGGCGGAGGCAACTCGACGGGCACCGGTTCGAATACTGGGCAGGGTACGGGTGGAGGCGCCTTCGTAGTCTCGTCGAGCACGGGAGGTTCGGCAACGACCAGCGGCTGTACTGGCGCAAGTACCAGTGGCTGCAAAGCACAGGCACCCGAAGGCTGTGGCGATGGTATCAACAATCAAGGTGGAGCCGAGCAATGCGATGACGGCAACACTTTGCCGGGTGATGGCTGCAACGGCGCCTGCAAGGTCGAGCCTAACTGGGATTGTCCACCTGCGGGTGCCTGCACGCGCAAGATTATCTGCGGAGATGGGCAGATAGGCGCTGGCGAAGTCTGCGACGATGGCAACACGATTAGCGGCGATGGCTGCAATTCGACTTGCACGGTTCAGGACGCGGCATTTAAGTGCGTCGCGGGCCAACCTTGCCAGCGAGTGTCAGCCTGCGGCAATTCCCGGATAGAAGCGGGTGAGAATTGCGATGACGGCAATCCGGCAGCCGGGGACGGCTGCAGCGCGAGCTGCCAGCTCGAGGCCGGTTGGGTCTGCGCAAAACCGGGGACAGCATGCAAACCGGCAGCGCGTTGTGGAGACGGCCTGGTAAACGTAGCCGCGGGGGAAATCTGTGACGACGGCAATACCAACGACGGCGACGGCTGCTCGGGCAATTGTAAGATTATAGCGAATGGTTGCCGATGCACGCCGGGCGTGCTGTGCGCCTGCCCCAAGGTAGCTTGCGGCAATGGCACGATTGAAGGCAACGAGGTTTGCGACGATGGCAACACCAAGAGCGGAGACGGCTGCTCAGCGACCTGTACGGTGGAAACCGGTTATGATTGCCCGTTTTCGGGCGCTCCCTGCATTGCCAATTGCGGTGACGGCATCGTCCTTGCGCCGATGGAACAATGTGATCCGGGGGTGGCAATCACGAATATAGCACAGGCCTGCGCATCAACGTGTAAGTGGAACCCAGGCTGGGCGTGCAATGCGACCAGCTGCCATCAAACGACATGCGGAGACAAGATCATCGAGGGAAGCGAAGGCTGCGACGACGGCAACACGACGCCGGGCGACGGTTGTTCGCCCACTTGCCATGCCGAACCGAGCTGTAGTTCAGCGACCGGAACTTGCGAATCGAAATGTGGCGACGGTATCGTCGTTCCGGCGCAACCCGATGGTCCAGTGATGCCGGGAGGCGCCTGTGATGACGGCAATACTGTTAGCGGTGACGGCTGCTCCTCGGATTGTAAAGTGGAGCCTGGGTATCAATGCCAGCAACCGCCGAATACGGCAACTACGATGACCGTGCCAATGGTGGCACGCGATTTCCGGTTCGGTGGAGACTTCGAGCCCGGCGCCAGCGGGAAAAATCCAGCTGTTACCGGAATGGTTCAGAACACGTTGGACACCCAAGGTAAGCCGGTATCTTCGGGCATGACGGGTGGTAACAGCTACATCACTAGCGCTGCCAGTTTTGGCAACTGGTATAGCGACGTCGCCGGTACGAATTCGACGCACAAGATGACGTTGACGCTCTACAGCAACGGCAAAGGTGGATACGTCAATCGGTACGGCGCCAACGGCGAAAAATGGCAAACCTTGTCAGGGCCAACACAGCATTGGTGCGGAACGACGTCTCAGCCAGACAAGACTGCCGCCGGAGTGGCAATTCCTTGCACATTCTGCCCCTACGACGCAGATCCAACGACGCCCCAATGCACGGCGCCTCAGCAAACGGATTGTCAAACGATTCCCAACATGTTGCAGTGTGTCGTTGACAGCGGCGGCGTCTACCACGGTATCTGGGTCGAAGGCGAATACGACGGCAACCCAGTATTCTTCCCAGTTGACAATGTGACCAACCCCTCCCCCATTACTCCAACCTCGGAGTACACGACGGCATTGATTGCCACTGCATATGGCGGCAACTGGGGCGATGAGCCTGGTAAGCCGCTGCACAACTTCAGTTTCACAACTGAAGTCCGATACTGGTTCGGGTACGTCGCGGGCAAGACCTACACGTTGGACTTCATGGGCGATGACGACGTTTGGGTATTCATCAATCGGAAACTGGCTGTCGATCTGGGCGGGATTCACACGCCCGTGGGTGGGACGATCGTTCTCGATGCCAACGGCACGGGCCAGGGCACGGTGACGGTAACTCCAACGGAGGGAACCCTGACTCCAATCGTTTCTCAAGTAAACCTAGGCATGCAAAGCGGCGGCGTGTACGAAATTGCGCTGTTCCAGGCCGAGCGCCAGACGCATGCATCCACGTACAAACTCACGCTAAGCGGATTCAACGACCAGCCGAGCGCGTGCATACCGATCTGCGGAGATGGTGTAGTTTCACCCGGTGAGCAATGCGACAACGGCGCCGCGAAGAACCTCGGTGGCTACAACCAATGCACCGCAGATTGTCGCCTGGGACCTTACTGCGGCGACAAGAACGTAGACGCACCGAGTGAGACCTGTGACAACGGCATAAACAACGACATGTACGGCAATCTCAGCGGTTGCGGTCCCGACTGCAAGTTGCCCGCGCGCTGCGGTGACGGCATTGTGCAATACACGTACAGTGAAGAATGTGATAACGGAGCGAGTAACCTGACCAGCACTGATGCCAATGCCGCATATGGCGGGCTGTGTATGTCCAACTGTACGCTAGGCGGCTATTGCGGCGATGGCCAGATCAACGGTCCGGAAACCTGCGACGATGGAGCGAACGACGGCACCTACGGCACTTGCAATACCGACTGCACTCCGGCGCCCAAGTGCGGTGATACTATCGTGCAGGCCGATTACGGAGAAGAATGCGAACCGATTTCCTCGGACGACCCCAATTGCACGCAAGCCTGTCGAAAACCCGGTGGGTGCGGAGATGGTAAAATCGAACCTCCCGAACTTTGCGACTACGGTTCGGCTCTCAACACCGGTGAATACGGTGGATGCGCGCCCGGTTGTGTGCCCGCTCCCCGCTGCGGCGATGGAATCAAGAACGGACCCGAGGCGCAGCTGGATGCCAGCGGAAACATAGCCGTGCCAGCAGCCGAAGACTGTGACGACGGGATCCTGGATAGTTCATACGGCGGCTGTACGCCACAGTGCAGGCTGGGGCCGCATTGCGGAGACGGCATCACCAACGGCCCAGAAGAGTGCGACGACGGCGCCATGAACGGCAAGGACCCGAATTGCACCATCGCGTGTAAGAAGATAGTTTACACGCAGACCTAGGTCGGCAAGGCCCGAGCAGCATTCACATCAGCGTGTAAACGAGACTCACCGATTCGATTGCGTCAGTGGTCTTGATGCCGGGCAATGGATGGTGATCGTAACGCAGGCTGAATGTGTTGGCGACACTGAGCCTTCCAGCAATCGCTGAGGACAGCGAAATGTCCCAATTTATCCTGCGGTTTTCCGTGCGAGCCAAGGCCTGCAGCACCTCGACGCCGGTCGACAGTGACACATTCTTGTTGAAACTGTCGTTATATCCAAGAAAGAGCCGCCCACTGTGCCGATCCTCAGTCTTCGGTAATGCCGGGTCCTTTAGACGGGCCGTGTCCAGGGCCGCTTGATTGCGAATGTCGTGCTGATAGTCATAGCCAATTTCCGTCCATAGTTGGCTTGTCTTGGTATCAACGGCGTAAAACGCGAAGCCCGGGTCCAGATTGAGACGAAGGTCCAAACCTTGAAAGCGGTCACTGCGCAATGACGCGGCGCCAAATACAACGACCACCGGAGTCAGGAATCGATCATAGCGACTCTTTCCCTGGAAATTCTCCACGGTTTTCCGAGTAGCCGGCTCACCCGCGGGGCGAGCAGTCGCGTAGTTAGCGGCCGCCGCAGACGTAAGTTGGTTGTCGCCGCGACGTAGTCGGTGAGTCGCCCCGCTCGTGATTGAGGTTGACTGAGCATTGCCAGCGGTGAACAACCCACCGCCGGACACCTTGGCTTCGGTGGCGTCCTTATCGTCGGGTTTAGCCTTCTCGGCGGCCTCGAATGTCGAGGTTGCCACGTCGGTGCTGCCCGAAGTCGCTGGCTTGGCCGAGGTGAGCCCCTTTGCCAAATCATCCGTTTGTGCCCACGACACGTTAACAATGCTCACACTCACAATGCCAGTCGACAGCGCGACCCCCATCGATCGTCCGAATTTCATGGCCCAAGCCGTAGTGCATCAACCCACCGGCGTCAATATTTACCGACTTTTGCGCAATGGGCACTCAAAGCGCAGTGAATTCTGGCAGGGATCTGCATCGAAGAGCACAAAAATAGGCGAACGATATCGAACAGGTCGGCCTAGGGATCCTGGTCATGGCTGCGCAAATCGGCGCCAAGCGACAGAGAGCTGTGAGATTTGACGATTTTTAGGTAAGGTGATGCTCCGATGTGGAACGAGCGCTATTCGGAACCTGGCTACGTATATGGCACCGCGCCCAATGATTTTCTTGTGAGCGTCGCACCGCAGTTGCCATCCGGACCCATCTTATCGATGGCGGAGGGCGAGGGTCGCAATGCTGTTTTTTTGGCAACACGTGGACACACCGTTCATGGCGTAGACAGCTCTCGGGTGGGATTGGAAAAGGCCCAAGTACTCGCTCGCGACCTCGGCGTAGCGATTACGACCGAGGTGACCGACCTTGCCACGTATGATTTCGGTGTATCGCGCTGGGCGGCCATCATCTCCATTTTCTGTCATTTGCCGCCCGACGTTCGCGGGCGGTGCCTCGCAGCCGTTGTACGAGCGCTGGCTCCCGGTGGGCTCTTCGTGCTCGAGGCATATCGACCCGAACAACTACAACTGGGAACCGGCGGTCCTAAGCAACATGAACTGCTCGTCACGACGGATGACTTACGAGTAGAACTGGCTGGGCTCGAGTTTCTAGAGTTGACCGAAGTTACCCGAGAGATTCATGAAGGCCGATTTCACCAAGGGCAAAGTGCCACGGTTCAGTGCCTGGCAAGAAAAGCTTCATAGGCTTCACTTTCTTGTCAGAAAACGATCTCGCGCAGGGGCCGACGTCCCCAGTTCATCCACTGGTGCTGCGGATTTTCAACGAAGACTGCAGAAGCGCGGTTCGCGGTTAGGTCAGTCGTTATAAGTTTATTAGCGGCCAGAGCAGCCAACGTTGCTATAATGCAAGATGGCAGGTTTCTTTTCCAGCCCCAGGTAGTTGTTTCTACCACTTGTTAGTTACCTGGAACCGATTTGCTAGAGCTTTATTCGATTGGTGAGAATACTTTAGGTGTGGCGCGATTTGCCCGAAGGGTAGTTGGCTATGCGACGTAATGAGTTCTTCTTTGCAATACTAGGTTTGGCATTAATAACGGGTAACTTGCTTGGTTGCGGGAGCCCGGGCGCGAGCAGCGGCCCACCTCCATCGAGCGTAGGCGGCGCTGGTGGCGCTCGAACTGGCACTGGCAGCGGCACAAGCGTTAGCAATGCCGGCTCGGGGTATCAAGTCTACACCGGTGGTAGCCCGGGAACCGCTGGAGCTAGCGCTCACCAAGGGACGGCACCGCCCGGATGTGGGGACGGCGTAGTCAATCAGGCCAGCGAGGCCTGTGACGACGGCAATGCCCTGGCCGGTGACGGCTGCAACGGCATCTGCCAAGTGGAACCCAACCACACCTGCCCACCCACTGGTGGGGCTTGTGTCGTGAGCTTTACGTGTGGCGATGGCGTAGTCAATCCCGGCGAAGTCTGCGATCAAGGGGCGTTCCAGGGCAGTCCCGGTTGTTCGGCGGACTGCAAAACCCAGGACAAAGGCTACAAGTGTCTGCCCGGTCAACAATGCGTCGCGCTTTTCAGCTGCGGCAACAGTCGGATTGAACAGGGCGAAACTTGCGATCCGCCCAACCCTGGCAATGGTTGCAGCGCGACTTGCCAAACTGAAACCGGTTGGCGATGCAAGCCGGGCTCGTGCACCAAGCTTCCCTACTGCGGCGACGGCATCGTTCAGGTTGATCAAGGAGAAGTGTGCGACGAGGGGACGCATCAAGGCAGCCCAGGGTGTTCGGCAGACTGCCTGTCCAAGGACGCCACCTGCACATGCACCCCGGGCCAGGCCTGCGTCTGTCAGACACCGACGTGCGGTGACGGCATCGTTCAGGTCGGCGAGCAATGCGATGACAAGAACAGCCAATATCCCGGCTGCTCCGCAACCTGCCAACTAGAGCCCGGCTATGCCTGCCCCTTTGCCGGCGCGCCCTGCGTACCCAAATGCGGCGACGGCATTTTGGTTACGCCCGCCGAGCAATGCGATCCGGGTATGACGATCCCCAATATAGCGACCGCGTGCAATGCCGATTGCTCGGTGAAGCCCGGTTGGGTGTGCACCTCAACCGGTTGCAGTGCAACCGTGTGCGGCAACGGTAAGGTCGAGGGCGCGGAGGGTTGTGACCCGGCCGTAAAGAACAATGATCTGGGCGACGGTTGCACACCGACGTGCATCGCCGAACCCACTTGCCCGGCCGGGGGCGGCGCCTGTACCACTAAATGCGGCGATGGCCTCATTATTGGCACTGAACAGTGCGATGACGGCAATGCGGTGAGTGGCGATGGCTGTTCCGCCACTTGCCAGGTGGAAGCGGGCTTTACCTGCTCGCAACCGGCGCTCGGCGACACCATGGTCGTGCCAATGGTCGTGCGCGATTTCAACGCGGGCGGTGACTTCGAGCCGGGCTCAAGCTTTGCCACCGGTCTCAATTATGCCAACCAGGGGTTAGTGCAAGCCACGCTCGACGCCAACGGCCTCAAGCCGATGCTCGCGGGCACAACCGGCACCTACAATGGTACCGCGGGGCAAGCCTCTGCCATCACGAGCGTGGCGAGTTACGCCCAATGGTTCAATGACGCAGCGCCGGCCTCGGTCAATACGCCGCACGGAACCCTCCCAACCTCGTTGAACTTGTACCTGATCACGGGCTCTAACCCGCCGTCGTACGTGAACCGCTACGGCGTGAACGGCGATGGCCTAACCAACGTGCAGTATCAGCGCACGCAGTCCCAGACCTGCATCAGCCAAGCCCAGGTTGCCAAGGACGCAACCGGGGCGGACATTCCCTGCGTGGCTTGCTACTACGATGCCGACCCGACTACGCCGCAATGTGACGGTAATGGTGGTAGCCCTCAGTACTGCAACATCAACGGACAGCAGCCGACCAGCTGCGCGCTCGTCGGAACGAACTACGTCGGCACGGTCGTGCTGGCCTCCTTCGACGGCAACCCACTATTTTTCCCGGCAGACGCCATCGCAAAGCCCTGGAGCCCGGACTCGCAAGGGCAAATCTCCGGTAACTACGACCCGAGTTGGCCGATGGATCCCGTTGTTGGAAGAACTCACAACTTCAGCTTCACCACCGAAGTTCGCTTTTGGTTCAAGTACGATGCCACCCAAACTTACAAGCTGACCTTCATCGGCGACGACGACGTGTGGGTATTCATCAACAAGAAACTCGCCGTGGATCTCGGTGGCATTCACACGGCCGTGCAAGGGACGATAACATTTACTGGCACCGGCACTGCCACCACAACTGTGACACCCACGAACATAACGCCCGTCCCAGCCGGCATTGTTAGTCATCCGAACCTAGGGCTTACGAATGGCGGCGTATTCGAAATCGCGGTGTTCCAGGTCGAGCGTCAGACGAAAGCCTCGAGCTACCAGCTCAACATCGGTGGCTTCAACGCTGCCCACAGTGTCTGCAAACCTGTTTGTGGCGGCACGAATCCCGGCGTTTCGCCCGGGGAGCAATGCGACAATGGCACAGCGGGCAACTGCGATCCTTCAACCAGCAGCTGCTACAACCAGTGCACCACGTCCTGCACGCTCGGCCCGCGCTGCGGCGATGGCATTCTCAATGGTCCCGAGCAATGCGATAACGGCAAGAATGTGGACGCCTACGGGGCGGCGGGCTCCAATGCCTGCAGCCCGGATTGCACATTTCCTCCCAGTTGCGGCGACGGCAAGGTTCAGCTCGAATACAACGAGCAGTGCGACAGCGGCGCTTCCAACAGCGACACGGCTTACGGCGGTTGCACAACGAAATGCCAGTTTGGTCCCTCCTGCGGGGATGGCATAGTCAACGGCGACGCGACCCATCCGGAGGCCTGTGACGATGGTGTCAATGATGGCACGTACGGGACATGCGGCGTCGGTTGCACGCTACCACCGCGCTGTGGCGATGGAATCGTTCAGGCGGATTGGGGCGAGCAGTGCGAGCCTTCTCTCGATCCAACTTGCACCGCCGATTGCCAGCTACCCGGCTCATGTGGTGATGGTCAGGTGCAGGCCAGTCTCGGAGAAATCTGCGACTACGGAGCCGCGCTAAACACGGGAGACTACGGCGGTTGCAACTCCAACTGTACCCCAGCCCCCTATTGTGGTGACGGCGTAACCAACGGCCCAGAACAGTGCGATTTGGGTTCCCAAAATTCGCCACTAGATAACCCGGCGTACGGAGGTTGCCTAACGACCTGTATTCTCGGTCCACACTGTGGCGACGGTGTCACGAATGGCCCTGAAGAATGCGACGATGGTACAGGGCCCAATGGCAACGGCACGGTCTCGAGTCGCTGCACGACGGCCTGCAAGAATTACCTCGTGGGCCCGCCGACGTAGCCGAACAAATGCGTGGATACTGGGAGCGCCAGAGATTCTGTCTGGTGCTCCTCGCGCCCGGTGGCCGCACCCTCTGAGGCACGGCTGCAAATTGTGCGGGCTTGAATTGGCTTTCCGCGTCGTCGCAAACAAAAATTCCGGCCCCGGATTGGCCCTCCCGCGGTCAGCAATGGGGATGGCCGCCATGATCTCCAGTCTGCCGCCGAAGCAAGGTGGTTGTTCGTACCACTTGTTTCGCAGGTGGAACCGATTTGCGAAAGCTTTTGTCGAAATACGGGCATACCCTAAGCGTGGTTCGCTTTGCCTGAAGGGTATTTTGCTATGCGACGGTTCGATTCCTTCTTTATTATTCTGGGTTTGGCGTTCGTTTCGGTCGAGCTGGCCGGCTGCGGGAGCCCTAGCTCAGGGAGTTCAGGTCCTCCCGGTTCCGGCGTCGGCGGCCACAATGCGGGCAGCGTCGGCGGTTCAAGCGGGATTGCGGGCAACAATGCTGGCAGCGGCAATGTGTTCGTCAACGCAACCGGTGGCAGCACGAGCGATCCCTGCTTGGGAGCCAATCCACCGGTGAGTTGCGGCATGACCGCGCCCCCCGGATGTGGCGATGGCAAAGTCAATCAAGCGAGCGAGGCCTGCGACGATGGCAATGCGCTAGCCGGCGACGGCTGCAACGGCATCTGCCAGGTAGAACCGAATCACACGTGTCCTCCCACCGGCGGGGCATGCGTAGTTAGTTTTACTTGCGGCGACGGCGTGGTCAATCCTGGAGAGGTCTGCGATCAGGGAACATTCCAGGGTAGCCCGGGTTGCTCGGCGGACTGTAAGACGCAAGATAACGGGTACAAGTGTCTACCCGGTCAGCAATGCGTTGCGCTCTTTAGCTGCGGCAACGGACGAATCGAAACGGGCGAAACTTGCGATCCGCCGAGCCCCGGAAATGGCTGCAGCGCGACGTGCCAGACCGAAACCGGTTGGCGATGTAAGCCGGGCGCCTGCACGAAGCTCCCGTACTGCGGCGACGGTATCGTGCAGACTGATCAAGGCGAGCAGTGCGATGAAGGGACACATCAAGGCAGCCCCGGTTGCTCGGCAGACTGCCTGTCGATGGAACGCCACCTGCACTTGCATCCCCGGCCAAGCTTGCGTCTGTCAGACACCCACTTGTGGTGATGGCATCGTGCAGGTGGGCGAGCAATGCGACGACAAGAACAGCCAGTATCCCGGTTGCTCCGCAACCTGCCAACTCGAGCCCGGTTACCAATGCCCGTTCGCGGGAGCGCCGTGCGTGCCCAAATGCGGGGACGGCATAGTGGTCGCACCCGCAGAGCAATGTGACCCTGCATCCACCGGTCCGAACGTCGCTCAAGCTTGCAATGCCGATTGCTCCGTAAAGCCGGGTTGGGTATGCACCACCGCGGGTTGCCAAGCCACGGTGTGCGGCAATGGCGTGGTTGAGGGCTCCGAAGGCTGCGATCCCGCGACCAAAAACAACGACCTCGGTGACGGGTGTACCGCCAATTGTATGGCCGAACCCACTTGCCCGCCAACTGGCGGCGGCTGCACCACGAAGTGCGGTGATGGTCTCTTGCTCGGCACCGAAGCGTGCGACGACGGCAACGCCGTGAGCGGCGACGGCTGTTCTTCGGATTGCAAGATCGAGGACGGCTTCACCTGCACTGCAGCCTGCGCTCGGCGACACCATGGTAGTGCCGATGGTCGTGCGCGATTTCAACGCGGGAGGCGATTTCGAGAAAGGCTCGTCGTTCGCCACGGGTCTCAACTATGCCAACCAAGGGTTGGTGCAAGCTACACTCGACGCCAATGGCCTCAAACCCATACTCGCTGGCACGACGGGCACTTACAATGGCACCGCGGGGCAACCGTCGGGGATTGCAAGTGTGGCGAGTTTTGCCCAATGGTACAATGACGCGGCACCTGCCGCGGGCAACACGTATCACGCAACATTGGGTACGACCCTAAACTTATACCTGATTACCGGGTCGAATCCGCCGACGTACGTGAACCGGTATGGAGTTAACGGCGACGGGCTCACGAGCGCGCAATACCAACGAACCTCTGGGCTGACGGATCACTTCTGCGGCTCCGTCGGCCAAGAAGATCATGACCCTGTCACTGGCGCCGCCATTCCGTGCACATTCTGCCCGTTCGATGATCCGGTATGTGGCACACCTCAATGCGATAAGTGCCCCAATTACGGGCCCAATAACACTTGCGCCGTGGCATGCGTAAGCAACGTCCAGTCCACGGACTGCACCGTAAACCCGAACTACCTACAGTGCTACAACGATGGCACCCAATACCACGGGGTCTACGTTCAAACGGCCTTCGACGGCAACCCACTGTTCTTCCCAGCGGACGCCTTTGCAAAGCCCTGGAGCCCGGACTCCGCGGCACAAATCTCGGGAAACTACGATCCGAGTTGGCCCAATGATCCGGTAACCGGTAGAACTCACAACTTCAGCTTCACCACTGAAGTTCGCTTCTGGTTCAAGTACGACGCCACGCAGACTTACAAACTGACCTTCGTGGGCGACGACGATGTGTGGGTATTCATCAACAAGAAACTTGCCGTGGATCTCGGTGGCATCCATACGGCAGTACAAGGTCAAATTACGTTCACTGGCACCGGCGCCGCAACGACGGTCGTTTCGCCCACCAATGTGACACCCGCACCGACTCCAATTACGAGCAATCCCAATCTAGGTCTTACGAATGGTGGCGTTTTTGAAATCGCGGTCTTTCAAACCGAGCGTCAAACGAAGGCCTCCAGTTACCAGCTCAGCCTAGGTGGTTTCAATGCTGCCCACAGTGTCTGCAAACCTGTTTGTGGCGGCACGAATCCCGGCGTTTCACCCGGGGAGCAATGCGACAATGGCACGGCGGGCAACTGCGATCCTTCGACCAGCAGCTGCTACAACCAGTGCACGACATCCTGCACACTCGGCCCGCGCTGCGGCGACGGCATACTCAATGGGCCCGAGGCCTGCGACAACGGCAAGAATACGGACGGCTACGCCGCGGGTTCCAACTCTTGCAGCCCCGGTTGCACGATTCCTCCAAGCTGCGGCGATGGCAAGGTTCAGCTCGAATACAACGAGCAGTGCGACGATGGCCCGGCGAACAGCGATACGGTCTATCACGGTTGCACGACGAAATGCCAATTTGGTCCGTCTTGCGGTGACGGCGTAGTGAACGGTGACGCGGCCAATCCCGAAGCCTGTGATGATGGTGTCAATGACGGCACGTATGGAACCTGCAGCCCCGGTTGCACGCTACCGCCCCGCTGCGGTGACGGAGTATTGCAGGCGGATTGGGGCGAAGAATGCGAACCGTCGCTAGACCCGACTTGCTCCGCCGACTGTAAGCTCCCCGGCGCGTGCGGCGACGGTGTAGTGACAGCAAGCCTGGGAGAAGTCTGTGATTACGGCGCGGCCAAAAATACGGGCGAATACGGCGGTTGCAATTCCAACTGCACACCGGCCCCGTACTGCGGCGACGGTGTCACCAACGGACCAGAAGCCTGTGACCTTGGAAGTCAAAACTCGCCGCTGGACAACCCGGCGTACGGAGGTTGCCTAACAACCTGCATTCTGGGCCCGCATTGTGGTGACGGCGTCAAGAATGGCCCCGAGGAATGCGACGATGGCACCGGAGCCACAGGAAACGGCTCGCCCACGAGTCGCTGCACGACGGCTTGCAAGAATTACTTAGCGGGGCCGCCAACGTAAGGGGAGCCTTTCCTAACCCCAATCCGCATAGGGACTCGTGGTAATCCCCCGAGTCCCGTGCCACACCAACTAGCATGCGGGTCCGCACGACGGCGCGCAAAGCGCAAGCAACCCCGCGCGACTACGAACGGTGACAGGCTCGACGATTGAGTGCAAACTAATCGCCGTATGAAGCGCCTGGCCGTGGTTGCCTTAGCTTCGATGCTGGCCTATCACGCCAAGTCGAAAGCTAATGTTTCAGTGCCGATGTGACCCAATCACATTGCGGCCTGCAGCTGCGCGAATGTCGCGAGGGTGGTACTGCCCGCGGCGACGGTGACGGTGCTTGGAATTGCGACGACGCGCCATTGCACGGTCCACGGCATAGTACCACTTGCGGCCACCGTACCATAGGCACCCTGAGACTCGAGCTCTATATAGCCCGAACCCGGGTAGACCTCGGTGTCGCCTTCTGATGGGGCAAACGCGCTCGCCTGCACGTCGGGGTACTTGATCAGGAGCAAGTTACCGCCCAAAGCGTATGCAAGCCAAGTGTAGTTCTGTCCGGATACGCCACCGTCAGCAATCACCTTGGGCCCGCCGCTGGTGATTGTTGTTTGAGTCGAGTCGTCAAGCCACTCGTAGCCGCCTGACGGCGAAAGAACCCACTGCGGGCTTGTAGCATTGCTAACGAGTGACACAAGCGGAAACAACACAAGGCCACCGCGCGGCACGCGCGTGATTTGCCAAGGAGCGACTTGAATCGACTTGGTCGCCTTTATTGTGTAAGTAATGTTGAACCAACCAGTTGCTGAATCAGCCGAGAAATCTTTGGTGACACTTGCGCCCAATGTGGTATCCGCGGAGCCTGTCAATACCAGGTGGTTAGCGGTAACTGCGGCTGTGTAGGCGTTTCCGTCGATTGCGGCCACTGGGGGCCACACGTTGCTGCCCCCAACAGTCCCATCCCAACCAGATTGAGGGCTCGTCCAGAAAGTAGAACCCGAATTGTTGCATGTGGAATTAGGATCGTAACTAGCGCAAGTGTAGGGTTGGATGATGTTAGTAGCGATCGTTGACCCAGTTGGAGTCAGAGCCAATTTTGAGACGCGAGCCCCGACCTGCGGATTGATGTCGAGCGTAACATCGCAGAGCTTTATCTGATAATCCGAGCTCGAGACCATTGCAATAGTCGCTGCGGCGCATGCAGAAGAGCCACCACTACCGGCTCCGCCCGTCGCAGCTCCGCCGGTCCCAACCGAAGTTTGTCCTCCCGTTGCGGCACCGCCCGTCGCTGCTCCGCCAGTCGCTGATCCACCCGTTCCCAGTGAGGGCCCTCCGCCGGTTGCGGCGCCACCGGTCGCAGCGCCACCGGTGTTTGCGGGAGTTCCACCGGTCGCAGCACCACCCGTAGCCGAGCTAGTGGTCGAAGCACCGCCTGTCGAGGAGCCCGTTTGCGCTGTATTGCCACCCTGACTCCCGGCGGTTGACGAGCCCCCTGTCGAGGCTGTTCCGCCGACTTGTGCCCCACTTCCTCCGGTTGACTTCGTCCCGGCACCCCCGCCCATGCTGGTACCGGCACCTTCACCACCAACCGCCGCCGTGCTCCCCGGATTCGAGCTCGAGCAGGCGAAAAGGACAGTGCCAAGACCGGTTACGATGATTAATCTCCCGACGGATTTGCGGGAAGTAAGAGCAACTCGATTGTCGGTTCCGCGGTTCATGGACGGTCTCTCTTGTGAGTTTTCTCGGGTTTCTTTTGATACCATTGGACGTTCTCTCGATTGCTTAGGGTCAGGGCGCCACGCATTTTGGGACCAAGCCGGAGCCCCGCGCAAGTCTCAAAGTTCGCTTTGAACACTGAGCGCGGGGCCCTGATTTTCGCGAGGTGCCGGTACGCTAGCCCGCGGACACTTGAATAATGCAGGTGCTGCTGCACGGATCGCTGGGTCCGTTTCGCGCACCGTCGTCGCACTGTTCTTGTGGCTTCTGCACTTGTCCGTCGCCGCAGCGCGGACCTAGAGTACAGTTTATGAGGCAACTGCCGTAGGGGGCGCTATCGAGTGGTGCGTTCGCGGTGCCGTAATCGCACTGCTCGGGACCATTCTTGACGCCATCGCCGCAGTAGGGCTGAAGCTGACAATCCTGAGTGCATCCCCCGTATGTCCCTACGCCGTTGCCGCTTAGTCCATAGTCGCAAGTTTCCGGAGGCTGAACGACTCCATCGCCGCATACGGCGGGAATGCCGCATTGAGCATTGCAGCCGCTACCGGGTACACCGTTTTGGCTGCCAAGGTCGCAAGTTTCACCGTACGTTTGCTGCACTACACCATCGCCGCAGCGCGCGTCCCATACACAGCCTGGCCCGCAATAGCTATAGCCGCCTATATTTACGCCATCGTCGCATTGCTCGTTGCAACTCGCGTCCACGTGCGCATCACCACAATAAGGATTGAGCGTACATGAAGTGCTGCACCCGCCGCACTGAACATTGGCGTTACTGTTACCGTCATCGCACTCTTCACCGGGCTGAATTAGACCATCGCCACAGCGAGGTGGAAATTTACAACCCGGGCCACAAGCGGTCGAGGTGGAACCGCTCGAGGTGACGGTGGTATTCCTCCCATCGTCACATTGCTCAGTTCCATTGACGACGCCATCACCACAGAACGGTCCGAACTTACATTGCGTGGTGCAGCCATCGTACGTTGTGTCGCTGTTATTTGCGCCGTTGTCGCATTCCTCGCCGGCCGTTACGATTGCGTCGCCACAGCGGGGCTGACACACGGAACGAGTCGTGGAGAAACCCGAAAGCGTGAGCTGGTAGTTCGACTCTCTCGGATGCACATCCGCGTGGAATACCGCAATTTCATACGTATTTCCTGCCGTAAGACCCGTCCCGACAGAAGCCGTGCCCGACAATCGCTCGTGCGGAGCGCCGAGGTCCAGCGCGAGCTGCCCATTGACGAACACCCACACGTCGTCATCACCGAAGAAGGCGAGGGTTCCTGGCGTTCCATTGTAATGGAAGAGATACCGCGCTTCCGTCGTTGTATAGAAATTCCGCATCGTGCCAATTACGGGTGCAACCGGCCCGCCTGTGCCCGGGGTCTTGGCGGTGTAAGAACCCAGCGGGTCCCATTGGCTGGGCACTGCTGTACCAGCCGCAGCCTGGCAGTTGGCGGCACTGGCTAATGCGGGTAGCCAATAGGGCCAAATGTTACATACCTTGGGCCGCGGTTGACTTTCGAGTGGGAAAAACCCGGCGGTCAGCGTGGTTTGCGTACCCATGAAGATCGCGTGAATATCGTCGTACACAGTACGACCCGCGGCTCCCGCAGGAGCTCCGGGTACGCTGCTGCTAAACTGGTATTGACCTGTACCAGTCGCAGCGAGTTCGAGAGTTCCAAGCACTTTCGTACTGAACGTTGAATCCGTGTACCACTGTTTGAAGCTAGAAGCGCTCTGAATCACCGTCACGGTTGTGTCAACACGCAGATGGTGATTGCCCACGTTGGTTACCCAGCAAGTCCCAATACTCGGCACAGTAGACAACGGGGTACACACATCGGAAGCTCCGCTACCCGTACAGGTACCCAGCACGCCAGTGTTGTCCCAATCGGTGAAGACGCAGGGGCAGCTACCTTTGGCATATACGGGCTTGCCATCGGATCCAAGTGTGTTCGCTACGAGCCCTAAGCAGGGACCCGTTTCATCCGAGCTCGGGCAAGCCCCACCGGCGGTGAATGCAACCCTCGTCCCACCCGCATTCGGGACACAAGTTGTCGTCGTCGCTCCCGGAGCCACGCCGGTCGTGCGCCCGCCGGTCGCGGCTGCACCGTAGAAAAAGAAATCGGGGTGGCCTGTTCACAGGTTATGTCCGTCAAAATCGCGATAAATGACGGGCAATACAAGACACTGCAGAGAGGGGTTACTGGGACAAGGTACGGCATCGCTTTGAACAGAATCCGTGCAAGTGAATCCGGCTTCCGTCTGGCAAGTCGCTGAACAGCCGTCTCCACTTACTTGGTTGCCATCGTCGCATCCCTCATTGGCATCCTTGTTGCCATCTCCGCAAGTCTGCGAGCAGGGGCCCGTCACACCGCCGTTGCGACAAGTGGGCTCCTTAGTACAGGTCTTGGTGCAACCCGTTCCGTCACCGTAGAAAAGGCCGTTTGGACCGGGGCAACCGGTCGGAAGTTTTAGGGGGTCAGTGCCACAATCACAACTCTCTCCAGTTTCCAGCACACCATTACCGCAGACACTTTGGGAGCAAGTCGAAGGTCCGGGCTTTGTGCAGCTCCATCCTGGCTCAATGAGACAGGTGCTAGAACATCCGTCACCGCTCACAGCATTGCCGTCGTCGCACTGCTCTGTCCCGGTAATGACGCTGTCTCCGCAAAGTGGAACACAGACCTTGCCCGGCATGCGGCATTGGTACCCTGCCTCGACCTGGCAAGTCGCGGAACAGCCATCATTTGGTGTCGTGTTGCCATCGTCGCAAGTTTCCGAATTCTCGAGAATGCCGTCACCACACCTGGCCGTATTGGTGCATAGCTGTCCCGGTGTCGTACAGGTGTAGTAGGAGGCTTCAATCTTACATGCGCTCGAACAACCATCACCGGAATTCGTGTTGCCGTCATCGCACTCTTCGCTGGCTTCGAGCTTGCCGTTGCCGCAAACGGACAACTTGACGCAACCCTTGGGAAGCGGCCGACATATCCAACCGTCCTGGGTCTTACAACTTGCGTCGCATCCCACGTTAGTGCCGTTGGCGCTACCTAGATCGCAACTCTCACCGGTTTGGATGCGCCCGTCGCCGCAACTAGCAAGCTTCTGGCACGCTGACGTACTCGCGGGATTGGTTGGGTCCGAGCCGGCGCAGTACCAACCCGATTCGACGTTGCATGAAGGGTCGCATCCGTCGCCGGCTGTCTTATTACCGTCATCACAACCTTCACCCGTTTGCCGAACGCCGTTGCCACAGATGATGGTTGACGTACAAGGTTGCCCCGGGGTGGGGCATTCCCAATTGGGCTCAACGGTGCAAAC
The DNA here is from genome assembly GCA_963819085.1 of uncultured delta proteobacterium. Taxonomy (GTDB): domain Bacteria; phylum Myxococcota_A; class Polyangia; order Polyangiales; family Polyangiaceae; genus FEN-1139. The sequence goes on along the minus strand of CAWFUX010000034.1, from coordinate 262,135 downwards.
ACCAGAGCAGCCGTCGCCACCGATGCGATTGCCGTCATCGCAGGTTTCGCCATTGGCCGCGTCAATGTGACCGTCTCCGCAATAGGGTCCTGCGTCTACTACTTTGTAACAGGGACCTCCGTCCGCCTTGCACGCACCGGACGCTCCCCCGTTCAGGCTGCCGCCAGTATTATTATTGTGGAAACCGTTGCCTCCATTTGCGCCGGAACCGCCGTTGTTCGCGCCGCCTTTCCCTCCGACACTTCCACCGGGAAAGCCACCCTGAACCGAAGAAGAACAGCCGGCAAACCAGCTGATGGCAACAATTGCCAACGAGACAAGAAGTGAATTCTTTTTTGCGACAAAGTCCATTGACATGACAACCCTCCGAGGCGGGGACAAACTAACTAAACCAAGATAGGCCCTGGCAAAGACAAACTGGAGCGTCGGCGCCGTACCCGAGATCCTGACACGATTAGAGAACGACCCGATCTAATTCCCACATGTAGGGTGTCTAATCAACTGATTCGTCAGTTGGGATCGTTGCCAGGTTGATTTGAAAACGCTGGCATTCGGACCCCAACAGGACGGGCTGTGCGCTCGGGAAGATTCGACTTCGAGTAATAGGTCGCTCACGCGCGCCGTTCCCTTCAGCTACCCGGTCGCATCATGAACACTGCGCCACGATCAGCCATCATGATAGCCCGAACTCGAATTGGCACGGGCAATCGAACAACAACCTCTCAAAAGAGTGTATGGGCGCGTTGGGTCGGGATGCATCGAGGCTTGGAGTTGCCCGTACGCAAGTTGGTCCGCACGATATGAAATGCAGCAAACGAGAAAAACTACCGCTTGTGTGGATACTCACAATCCGCGCTACCAACAACCGGAAGGTAGGCGATGCGCGTGCAACGTGGGGGAACGTCCGTAAACCAGCAACGATGTCGGTCTAGGGGCCCGCTACCCGCGGCGAGCAGCCATTTACGCGTTGATGTACTGCATCATGGTTTGAATCTCGCTGATGCCCTTCGATTGATAAGAGTATTGGGTCTTACTGCTGATCCAACCATTACCGAGCGCTAACGCACGTACAATCTGGGCTTGGGTCCAGAGCGACGGGCTCAGTTGAGTGTTCGCTGTGTTGGTCGTTGCCAGGTAATGCTTGAGTATGCAAAGACCGGTAATGTCGTTAGCCACCGAATCCTTCGACGCCACTACGATGTTCGCGTCGCTCACGACAACATTGTTGCCAGTCGGGCCCGGCCCGTTCGTGAGACAGAGCTTGGTAGCGTCCATGATTGTAAAGTCTTCCTTCACACCCAAGTGCAGCTCCGGCAAGCGATTGCCTAGATCAGAGTGAGCCGTGCTTCGGTCAGTTTGCACAATTGTCCCCATCCACGCTTTCATGGCCATCGAGTAATTGGCGAGCGTGTGATTCTTGCAAACGCAGCAATTGATGATGTAGTTCACGGTACCATCGGTCAACAACTTGTAAGTTGTAAAGCCGTTGGTCCAATGCGTGGCACCAGTCGGCTTCAGTGCAACCGTCGTCTGGTTGTTGAAGTTCATGGACTCGACGGGTATTCCTTGACCTGAGAGCGTCTGAATTATTGCGGCAATGCCGCTGTTGCTCATGGCCGTCATCGTGTCGTAAGCGGGGTTCGAGCGATCGCCCACGATGATGCGGGTCGCGCCTTTTTCGTGTACCATGTTGATCACGGCACTCATAACGTCAGGACCGGTCGAATAGGGTATCGGATCACCTGAGTTCAAGTTTGGCTTCAGGAGCACGGTCTTGCCGGTGAGGTCGGGCAAACCTCCGACCATTGCGACCGCGTCGCGAACCGCTTGCTCGATGTTGTTGTTCGGATCGCGCACTAACGACACCAGCGCATTGCCCGGTGACGTTGAGCTGGTCCCACCTGTTCCTGCTCCTCCGGTAGTCGTCGTGCCTCCGCTGGCTTTGCCCGAGGTCCCGCCGCTACCGGTTTTGCCACCGGCGCCACCGGTTCCAAGACCTCCTCCAGTAGCTCCCCCTCCCTGCCCGGTACCTCCGCCTACGCTAGTCGCGCCACCAGCCGCAGTCGGCGCAACGCCGCTGCAATTGACGATGGCCGATCCGAGCACGAGCGTCGCACCCGAAGCGCCCGCTGTGGTAATGAAATTGCGACGGGTCCAAGTCTTTTTGGCCATGGCGAGAGTCCCTTCTTCGAAGTTGGAGCAACCCGCTCTCCCAAGCCGATTGCCTCAGCGCTCACGAAGTATACCGCAGCCGTCATCGCAATACACTTTGAAGCGCGACGCAAATGGAAGGGCACACGGCAAGTTTTGCGCGATTTCAAGGCGTGCCGTAACAACCATAAGGCTCAAACTCCTCTATTGAGAATGAATGTCACTTGCGATAGTCACCGCGAGGCCGCATCTACCCTTTGAGTCAACCTTCGGTGATGCCGCGTTTCGGGTCAGGTCCCGAATCACCATCAGAATGTCAACGAAAAGCATGACGACCCTAACCAATATTGCGCCGAAAGTTCTGTTGTTCGACATCGACGGAACTTTGCTCACTGCGGACGGTGCGGGTCGGCGTGCGCTCGCGCTAGCTTTGAGCGATGTGTGCGGCCGCAACAATGCCGTCGATGGGATTGATTTTCGAGGGATGACCGATGCTCTAATCATCGAGCAGGCATTATCGGCCGCATCGGAATCGGCGCAAAACTTCGACCTGAACCAGGTCTATTCCGTCTACTTGACGCATCTGGAGCGGGAGCTAACTCGGCTCCAAAGTGCGCGTGCGCTGCCCGGTGTAGAGCCTTTGCTTAAGGCGCTGCATTCGCAGGGAGGTCGATTGGCAATTGGCCTTGGAACGGGAAATATCGAAGCCGCGGCGCACATGAAACTCGGAAAAGTCGGCCTTTCTCAATATTTCAACTTTGGCGGTTTTGGCTCCGATCATCGAATCCGCAGTGAAATAATTCGCATGGGCGCCGCCCGCGGTTGTCAGCAACTAGGCTGTTCGATGTCAGATTGCGAGGTCGTCGTCATCGGCGATACGTACCATGACATCGACGCGGCGCTCGCGATCGGCGCGCGCTCAATTGGCGTTGGAACCTCGGGCAAGAGCCCGCAGGATCTATTATCGCGCGGCGCTTCGCACGCCTTCGAGACTCTCGAGGATCCGTCGGTGCTCGCCGCTCTGCTCGAATAATATCGATTTAGCCCACCGAGCGACTGGCTTTGCGCTCCTCGAGTTCCTCAACGCTGCGCGGCCAGTCATCGCGCAATAGACGCGAGAGGGATCGATCCGCAAGCAACTTGCCGCCGGTCTGGCAAATGGGGCAATAGTTGGTTTCGGCGCTCGCATAAACGATGCGCTGAACGACAGCGCCGCAAACGGGGCAAGGCTTGCCGTATCGACCGTGAACCGCCATTTCTTCGCGAAAAGCGGTAACTTTCTCCGGGAATTTTTGTGTTGTTTCGGCACGCAAACGTTCAGTCCACTCGCGCAGGACTTGCCGAGCCGCGTCGAACAGTCTTGACCACTGTTCGGGGCTGAGTCGATCCGTCATTTGCAGCGGCGACAGCTGCGCCCGATGCAATATCTCGTCCGAGTAAGCATTGCCGATACCGCTAACTATCGTGGGGTCGGTAAGCGCGCGTTTGAGGGTGTGCCGTTCACGCGTCATCGATTGAGCGAAACCACCAACATCGATTTCGAATACTTCCACGCCACCGCGAGTGAACGCAAGAAGTGCAGCCTCGCCGTCAACGTAGTGAATCGAAGCACGCTTGCGCGTACCGGCCTCTGTCAAGAGGAGCGTCCCACTGGTAAAATCGAATGCAGCCAACCCGAGCCGTCCCGGGATAACCATGCCGGACGCGCCCCATCGAAATCGACCGGCGACCATCAGATGAATCACTAGGTACCGCTGACCCTGCAGGCAAATACGATTCGCTTGCCCAGACGCTTGACGCCCAGCACGGCTTGCTTCGTGCGCTTCGACAATTGGAGGTTCCGCGGTTCGCAAAACAAAAGGACTCTTTAGGCGAATCCTCTCCAAACTCTGGCCAACCACACGCTCCGCGATGCGCTCGACATAGACAGTAACGTCTGGAAGCTCGGGCATGACGCCGGGGAATTTAGCATTGCGCCGATGTTGTGAGCTATCCGATATTGCCCTTAGTTCCGCGGCCGAGCGTGGACGGCTGGGGCGGACTGCAGGCTGAGGCAACCACCATTTTTGCAGCGAGCGCCAGGAAGCTGATTCCGCTACGTTTTTCTACGAGCGCACCATCAGCCACGAGATCATGACCTACTGCTCGTAGTGTGGGACCAGACTTTCATACAACACAGGGAACGAACTCGAGGGGCGATTTTGGAGCTGCTCTTCCAGTATGTCGAGGCGAGCATGCCAGCTGGCACTGCTCGTTGGAACAAATGGTTTAGGAAGTTTAGCGTGAGTCAAAAGTAATGCGACTTCTCGCCCACGCCTCTCGATTTCGAATATCACGTTGGATATCGTGTTCGCGTCGGTCCAATAATAAGCTAGGGAATCAGGGGGTTGGCAGTGAGTGACAACTCCACTGATAACGGTGCCCGATTTTTCACCAGCGGCACCTTTGGGCGGGTCAAAACGCAGCTCTACGTAACCCCCCACGCGCAATTGAATTTCCCCCTTGGCGAGCCATGTCTCTATCAGGTCCGGCCGAGTCAGATAGTCCCATAGACGTTCCGGTGGCCCGGGAAACAATCGCTCGAAGCGGATTGTTCCCGTATTGGCGATTGTTCCAAAAGCATTCATCTCGTGACCCCTTCCTGAATCGCGGAGCACCTTTGCATCCGCTATTCTAATTGCGAACATCAAAGCACCTTAGATATTCCCGACAATTCGACAGCGTTAAGAAATTGCGGCAAAAGCTTGGCTTGAATTCGCGTTCGCGACAGAGCCCCTCAAGACGTATCGCCGATTATGACACGGATCTGTTGCGGCAGCTGCGGCCGAATTACAAATTGTGAAATTGTGGGAAACCCCATGGGAAAAGAGCCTGGGGCGGCTACACAATAACAACCGATCGAATTGATTATCCGTACCGTGCTTTTCTAACAGGCTAGGATTACCGAATCTGGCTGCGGCCAAATGGCAGGCAACACGAAGTCCTGGAAGCAAACTAGCCTTGGGCTATTTCGCGCCTGCTTTTTTGGCCTTGCGTGCCTTTTCAAGCTTATCGAGGACGTCCAGCGGGTTATCGTTTGTCTTGGCAGCACTCGCGGCAACGGGCTTGTTCGATTGACTGGATTCGACGGCCTTGGGCCGTTTCTTCACATCGGCCCAACTTGAATTGACGGTGGCGGCATGCTTCACGAAGGCATCCGAAAATGATTCAGCTTGGGCTCCCGCAGCCGGCGTGGGACGCGCCGGCTCAGGGGCGCCAATTGCAACCGGTGCTGCTGTTCTCGCTATTGCGGCTGCCTCAATCGGTACGGCAGCTGGGTTCGATATGACTCCGGGCGTCGCCCGCCCTGACTGCATGTCACCAATCTTCGTCGATACCGTGGGTTTCTCGGTTCTTGCTTGTGAATGCTTAGACCGAATGGACAAAAGTCCCGCTACCGCGAACAACGCCACGGCTGCTGCCAGAGCGATACTTCGCCAATGTCGGATTGCGAAACTTTCGGTGGTCGCGCTCGAAGGCGCCTCAAGAGCGACTGGCTCAGGTTGCCTGGGATCCAGGGATACTACGGGGTTGACATCCGACTTGTCGTTTAGGGCTGCCTCGGGCCTCGCTGTCACGTCGGTCTCAGGCAATACCGAGGTAATTTCGGCAGGTCTGAACGGGACCAGAGCCTCGACCTCGCTAGCCGGACCCTCGAGCGCAAAGGGCTCTGCAGCTACACCCGTATCGACACCCTTTTCCGCGAGCAGTTGCGGCTTTTCGGCAACGGTAGTGAAAAGGTCCAGTTGCACATCTATTTCGGCCGCCCGTGGTGCCTCGGCCAAAGAATGCTCAATAGCCTCCTGATCTAAACTAGCCTCGGGTGCAACTGCTTCGCCCACAATTGAAGAAGCCAGCGAATCGGAAACCGACGACTGCGTCGTTTCTGCGGGTATGGCCAGTGTAGGCGAGAGGGGGCCGGAAGCCGGTGGTACCGTCGGCTCCAAGTTGGACTCAGCTTCGAGAGCAGTTGCCTCCAAGCTCGTTTGGGCTTCGGGGGCAGCCGCTTGCAAGCTCGACTCGACTTCCGGCGACGTATCTAGTGCCGGCAACGGTGAGGCCGCCGAGGCGTCCGGGGCGACGAGCTGCGTGTCGTCCGGCGGCGCCGATCTCACAATGATGGATTCGACTGGCGCCGGAGTTTTCTCAATTGTTATTGAATTCGGAGGCGCTAATGATTGGGAAGCGGCGTTCGCGGCTTCAGTTTTTGCTGCAGCTGATGGCTCAGGTTCGTCATCCCAACCCGCGTCCAAATCCTCTTGGCTCAGTGAGGACATAGCTAGCTATTTACTCCAAATTGGGTCCACACGCCTTAGATTCCCACAACCCTTTCCACGGATCACCCGAGTGGGACCGGGTTTGATTGGCCCATGTCGCAACTGAACAGGGTATTGTTGAATGCCGTTCTTTTGCGATGTTTTTAACACCCGGGCTATCTTAATCACGGCATGCGGGTTGCAAGCCGGTATCGAATACCGGCGCCTCCTGGAATCGATGCGCCCGGTGGCGGCTGCCGCTGTTTCCGGCAGTCGTATCAATAATATGCTCGGTCGCGCACGGGCTTACGTGCAGCAGCCGTGGTGAATTCCAATTGCAACGAATTCTCGACTCGATCCGACAAAGAGCTTTCAATGACTGCCGCGTGTCACCATCAGCTCCAAATCCTCTTTGAGGCTCTGCAGATCTTCCTCGTGCTCAACTTCCTGCTCGAGAATCGTCAGGGCCATATTGTAAGTGACCATGTCTTTGCCGTTGGTGGCGTCCATCAACGCCTTGTACGTTGAAATTGCGCATTGCTCGCCCGATATGTTCTGGTCGAGAAGCACCGCTACATAGGGGTCATTGGGAGCGTCGTATTTGCATGGACTTATGGCATGCCAGTCTTTGGGATCTGTAACAGGCGTACCGCCTAGTTGAATGATGCGATTGGACACGAGCACGGCATGATTGAGTTCCTCGTTCGCGTGAATGGTGAGCTCGGCTGCCACAGCGTCTTTCATGGGGCCTTTGATGAGCTTGGCACCGAGCCAATATTGATAATGGGCCAGCCACTCACTAGCGTAAGCCTCGTTGAGCAATCGCAACAACTCGTTGACGTCCATTCCAACTATTTCGCGTGCTCGAGTACCCATTACGAACCTCCGGTTTTTGGTGATGAATTCGTATGAGCTAAGTAGTGCGGTTTGCCGCAAATTGCCAGATCTTTAGCCGGGTTACCCCGCGCAAACTCACGCAAGAAGTGCGCGCGCAGCCGGGTTAATGATGGGCTGCTGTTGCGGCTCCGTTTCAACGGGTGGGGGCAGTAGACGATACAGCACGGGCGTGACAATTCGCGCCAGCAGGGTCGAACTGATCAGGCCCCCCACCAAGACCACCGCTAGGGGTGAATAAAGCGCCGAGTGTTCATACACCAATGGCAATAGCCCCCCGAGCGCTGTCAGCGTTGTAAACAACACCGGAACGAAGCGTGCCTCTCCGGCCTTTTGGATCGCATTATCGAGCCCTAAGCCGGCTTTTCGCAATTGATTGGTGTAATCGACGAGGAGAATCGAGTTTTTTATTTCGATCCCCATTAGTGCGATAAATCCTATACTGGCGGTGAAAGACAATGTGTAACCCGTCACTAGGAGAGCGACGAGACCACCCACCGCGCCGAGTGGTAGCACGGAGGCGACGATAAGAGTCCCGCGAAATGTGCGAAATTCAAGTACCAGCACGGCAAGTAGTCCAAAGGCCGCAATTACGACGGCTGTACCCATGCCGCCAAAGCTTTCTTTTCGGCTCTCGACCTCACCGGCCACGACCATTCTGACACCCGTTGGCAACTCAATTTGGTTGAGACGAAGCATGGCGGCACTCGTGACGGCATTCGTATTGTAACCGTTGACGATCTGAGCGGTAACGGTGGCGGCTCGTTCCCTATCGTAGTGACGAATCGCCGTCGGCGACGGTTCTAGGTCGAGCCTGGCTACCTGTCCCAGCGGAACTGCCGCATGGTTTTGATTCGGCACGTAAACGTGGTCCAAAACGCCGAGCGAAGGACGCTTCGCCCCTCCAAAGCGCGCGTCGGACTCTCGCTCTACAACCACGCGAATCGGCCGCGGCTCGTCCGCACCGGGTTCGTGGAACGAACCGGCATTCACGCCACCAATTGCGAGCCGCACGGCTCGATCGACATCCGGGACGGCAACACCGAAGAGCGCTGCCCCTTCTCGATCAACGCGCAATCGCAGATCGATTCGTCGATCGGCACTGGGATTGCGGACGTCGCGAGTTCCCGGGACACCGCGCAATGCCCGTTCGATTTTGGCTGCTCCCTCGCGTAACGCGTCGTTATCGCTTCCCAATAGCCGCAGCGCTAGTGGGGCATCAACTGGAGGGCCATTCTGAAATTCGTGAAGTTCTATGTGTGCGCCCGGGAACTCGGCAACGGCGTCACGGATCCGCTCAATTAGTCGCTCGGAGCGCTCCGGCGACATGGGTTCGATTTCAGCCATTACATCGGCAACGGTGGCACTCTCGCTGCGCGGCCCGACGTTGTAGTAAACTTGCGGATGGCCTTTACCCACAACGGTTGCGGTCATCCGTACCTCTGGAAATTGTCTTAGCGTGGACTCGACGAATTGTGCCGCGCGATCGGTTTCTGGGAGGCTAGTCCCGTCATCCGTTTCAATTTGAATCATGAACTGCGAGAGCCCTGCTTTTGGAAATAGTCCAAACCCAATCTGTGGCACCAGAACCAAACTCCCGAGCACGAGACCCAGCGCCAGGGCAAGGGTCGTCTTGCGGTGGCTAAGTGCGACAGACAGCAGAGGCCGGTAGACGGTTTCGATGGCGCTCGTCAATAATTGAAATGTGCGATTGCCCTTGCCATGCTCCGGCTTGAGCATGACGCTCGCCAAGAACGGGACAACCGTGAGTGAGACGAGTAGGGATGCACCCACGCTCGCGATGACTGCCAGCGGCAACGACCGGATGTAAAGGCCCGCGGCGCCTGGCAGCGCCAAGATAGGCACGAAGGCCAAGATCAAAGCAATCGTACAGCCTACTACGGAAACGGTGATCTGCCGAGTCGCGGCAATCGCCGCGTCGCGCGTGGCTGCACCTTCACGAATGTGTCGAGCCACGTTTTCGACGACGACTATCGAGTCATCCACGAGTAGGCCAAGGGCAATTACGAAACCAACGATACTGAGTTGATTGATAGAAAAACCCATGAAATAAAGCATCGAAAGGCCCACAGCCAGAGAAAGTGGTATCGACACCATCACCACCAAACTGGCTCGCGTCCCGAGCGGAAGCAGCGTGAGCAGCACGAGCGCGATGGCCAATGCGAAATCTCGTGAGAAGCCTGCCAATCGGTGCGAGACGTTCCTAGATTGGTCAAATCCAATCTCGAGATTGACGCCCGGTGGCAAACTCCGCCTAAAGTCCTGAAGCTCCGCGGCGAGCCGCGGCCGGAGTTCGAGGAGGTTTCCGCCCTCGCGCATGGCAAGGTCCACCAGCACGGCGCGCTTGCCACCGAAACGAGCTATCGCCGTGGCTTCCGAATCGCCCAGCTGGACTTGTGCGATGTCGCGGACCCTGATGGCACCCGCCGCGCTGCTCTTAACGATGGTATCTTCAATTTCGGTGACCGACGCGTAGTCGCCGCTCGTTTTGACATTGAAACGACGCGAGCCAAGCTCGACACTGCCTGCCGGCAAGTTTTGAGCATCCGCACCGATGGCTGCCATCAATTCGTACGGCGATACTCCGAGCGCAACCATGCGGTCGAGATCGATGGCCACCGTCACCTCTTGCGCGGGCAACCCCGATATCTCCACGTGCCCCACTCCGGGGACGGCTTCTAGGCGCTTTTTGAGCCCCGAGGCAATCGAGTCCAATTGATGATAGCGGGCAAAATTGGCTACCAGGGCCGTCTCGAGGACATTCACGTTGGCCGTATCGAATTGCTTTACGTCCAGACGCAACAGCTCCGCTGGGAGAGTGGGGCGCAGACTCGAAATCTCCCGCAGTACGTCGTCGTGCTTGCGGTTTGCATCGACGCCTTCGCGGAATTCGACTTGGACTACGGCGAGGCCATCGCTGATATCGGATTTCTGACGCTTGACGTCTTCGAGTTGACCGAGGCGCGACTCGATGGGATCAACGACCAATCGCTCGACGTCACTCGGGGAAGCGCCTGGCAGAACGGCGACCACGAGAAATGTCGCTAGCGGCAGACTGGGATCCTCGGCCTTCGGGATCGCGCGCAGCGACTGGAAGCCAATGGCGATCAATCCAAAAAATACAACCAAGGTAAATTGCCAACGGCGCACCGAAAATGATGCAGGATGATTCACGGCTTGACCGCTTTCACCAGGAGGCCATTCGTCAATGCCGCAGCGCCTTCGGTGGCGACCGTGGTCACACCGGGAAGACTCTCGTCGAGCGCAACCTCGGTCCCTTCGAAGAACGACACGTGCACCGGAAGGCGCCTAGCTACGTCATTGTCAAGCGCAACCACCGAGGCCACGTCGGCCTCACCAGGAGTAAGCGCCGCGATCGGTATCAGCGCGCCGGGGTGCAACATTCGCTGGATTTCGAGCTTCGCGGTCATGCCATTTCTGATTTCCTTCGGCGCATTATCGAGGCGAAGCTCCACCTCGAACGTGCCAGAGCCCGGTGAGGCAGCGGCGGCAATTTGTGAAACCTTCGCGGTGAACCCTTCATCGCCCAAGGCATCAATCGAAGCGACGGCGCCTCGCCCTACCTCGAGCCCGACCACATCGCGGGCACTGAGCGCGACGCACACGACCGCTCCGCGCGCTTTGCCGCTCAGTCGAAAGGCGGGCTGTCCCGGACCGACGACTTCGCCTGGGTCGACGAGGCGCGATTCAATCACGCCATCGTCAGGCGCAACCAATACGCCATGCCGAAGCGCAAAGTCGGCGGACCGCTTCTGCGCAACCGCAATGGCGTCACCCGTTTTCGCATCGTCCAAGGAGACCTCGGGCAGAGCGCCCGACTTCTGTAAGGCTGCGACTCGATCGAGATCGCGGCGCGCCTTGTCAGCATTGGCACGTGCACGCGCGGCATCCGCGGCCACTTGCGTTCCGTCGATGCGCGCGAGCACTTGGCCGCGCCGCACATTCGTCCCAACATCGGCGCCTACCCAAGTCACCTCACCGCCCACCAAGAAGCTGAGCTCGATTTCATTCTTCGAACGAACCAAACCCGTGCCACGAATCGGGTGCGCAATTGCACGGTGCTCGACGCTCGCCACGCGCACCAGTCTCTGTGGCTCGACAGCCTGAGCGGCAGGACCGGGGTGCGCCGGCAAGGCAGAGACGGCAATTGCAACGACACCGAGGCCAAAAAACAGGCCGATTCCAATTACGGGGCTTAATCGAGGCATAATGTGCTCCTTGACAGTGTCACCTGACAGTGTCTAAATTAGAGAGCAGACAGTGTCAAGTGACAATTCGAGCTATAAGCAACCGGTGGTTCCAAGCCCCGTTGCTTCCGAGGACAAGGACGATTTGCGCGAGCGCGTACTGCGCGCGAGCGTCTCATTAATTGAAGAGGAAGGTCTCGCCGGCCTGAGTATGCGCGAGGTCGCGCGCCGAGCGGGCGTCAGTCATCAAGCCCCGTACCACTACTTTCCCGATCGCGAATCTATTCTTGCTGCCGTGGCGGAACGTGGCTTCGAGTTGCTCCACGAACGCATCCGGCAATCGCGAAGCGAGGCCCAGGGCGCGAGCGATGCCCTTGAACGCTCAGCGGTGGCGTATGTAACGTTCGCTTGTGATTACCCGGCGCACTTTCGGATCATGTTTCGCCCGGAGCTCGTGACATTGGCGAATCATCACGACGCGGATTGCTGCGCGAACGAAGCCTTCCAGCATGTGCCGGAAATGGTCATCGAGTGCATGAAAGCCGGCTTCCCCGCTGACGTGGGCGTCGAAGTCATGTCTACGCTGATTTGGTCAATCGCTCATGGGTTTGCATGCCTATTGATCGACGGACCGCTCAGTGAAAAGGTCCCAGCCATCATTGAAAATCGAGAAAAGGCCATCCGCGACGTGGCTCACGCCGCGCGAAGAATGGTGGACGCGACAATAGCAATGGAACAATTGAAAACGCAGTAACGAAGGGCCTCCCCCCAGCGCGACTTTCATCAACATGACCAATACTCGGTAGGGCAGCGTGGCTGCTGCCTCAAGCGCGCTCGCACGGCTCGGCAACGGCGCTTTTCCGTGCCGCCGCGACAAACAAAAAGCCGTTATGAATCAGGACCCCGAGCGAGGAGCCACCCCGATTTACTCGAATGGCTCCTTCCGGGATTGATCTCGAGCTTACTGGAACCACCACCAGCTGCTCGTGCAGTATGTGATAGTGCCCGGGGTGAACTGCACGTACCAGTATCCGTCCGCCGAGCGCGGTATCGAGACGCTGGTCGAGCAGACACCGCTCGAGCATACGAGAGTGCCGTCGATGCGGACCTCGCGGTTATCGCAATTGCTGAGCTGGATGCCGTGCAGAATTGCGGCCGTGGGCGATGCCGTGAAGCGGTAACAACGCGCTCCGGTGTCCGGCAGCGCGATCTGGCCCGAGTTTGTGCCTGGAAGTAGTCCGAGATCAGTGATGGGCGCCGTGCCGCAGTAGGCGTTCGTCAACGACGAACCACCGGTGCCACTTGCACCCCCGAGGCTGCTCGTGCCACCCAAAGCGAACGTGCCGCCCGTACTGCTCGTGCCGCCGGTCGCTGGCATGCCACCCGTGCTTGCCATTCCGCCAGTTGCGGGAGCACCGCCCGTGCTTGCAATTCCGCCTGTACTTGGAACTCCGCCTGTGGCTGCCACTCCGCCCGTACTTTCGCTGCCACCAGTACTCGGAACTCCGCCAGTCTCAGTGGAACCACCGGTTGCAGGCATACCGCCGGTACTCTCAGCACCGCCGGTTGCGGGCATTCCACCGGTTGCGGGCATGCCTCCAGTGCTCTCCATGCCACCCGTTGCCGGCATGCCGCCCGTGCTTTCACTGCCGCCGGTACTTTCCGTTCCGCCGGTGCTTTCGCTACCGCCCGTGCTTTCAGTGCCTCCTGCGGCGGGGGCGCCACCGGTATTTTCCGCGCCGCCAGTTGCGGGCATACCGCCGGTATTTTCGCTACCGCCCGTGCTCTCCAAACCGCCGGTCGCTTCGTTGCCTCCCGTCGCAAGCGCGCCCCCAGTGGCGGGCGCTCCACCTGTGGCCGGCGCTCCACCTGTGCTCTCGACACCACCCGTGGCCGGCGTACCTCCGGTGCTCGGCACGCCACCGGTGGACTCGGTGCCACCCGATGCGGGCGTTCCACCACTGCCCGGCACTCCGCCAGTGCTCGGCGACCCGCCTGAATTCTGTGAACCCCCTATGTCTGAAGTTCCGCCCGTTGCGGTCGACCCACCCGCTGCGGTACCACCACCCACCGACGATTCGCCCCCCGTTTCGGCGCAAGGATCTGTCCCGGAGTCCGCGGTACTGTTGCTATCGCAAGTAGTGGATGGAGTCCCACTGCAACTTGCGAGCGACGCAAAAATGGGACTCAGCATCAGCGCGGACAAAAGTCGAAGCGAGTGACTTGACATGATGTTAGCTCCTGTGCGAAGCGGTATAGCCAGAATTGGGAATGTTGGCAATCGTTCTATTTCTTTGCACGAACGCAAATCGTTTCCGGGTACCCATTACATTTCGGTAACACGCGAGACACTCGAAAAAAGCAGATGCCGTGGGTCCGCCCGCAGACTTCGTTTGCCTGCCACTTCGCGCAAAGAAGCGAGAAGTTGGCTGCCGGTTTTCAAAGTGTTGTCGCAGACGTTCGTTGTGGAGCCGTGTGGAGTTCGTTGCAGTAGGTTCTCCAGGACCAAAACTTGGCGAAATCCCGGCGATCTTGTTGCGAATTTTTGGCTTTACGGCACGGAATCGCCGCTTGACTCCCGGAGCCGCTCATAAGCCGTGGAGCGCGCCCCACGAAATCACGCGGTGGCAAAGCCATCGGGGGCACAATTATGCAGACTCGTTCCTATCCACCGCTGAGCAGCACTTCGTCAACAGGTACTCCGAAACATTCACGGCATGCGAGTCGAACGACTTGACTCACCCGGCAGCGTGCGTGGCACTGCCGGCGGTCCGCCACACGGCAACGCATTGCTACTCTCAGGCCCTCAGTACTCGTATTATCCGAGTATGCAACAGTCAGTAGTTTATGGTACCAGGATCAGGCTCGCATGGCCCTATTAGTAACCTTGAAATCATGATTCGCCGCACCCTGAGTATCGGCGAGCGGTACGTTGTTCGGGTCGGCGCGCGAGCACAACTACTTGCCGCCGGGGTGATCTTTGGATTGCTTGCCGCCTTGACTCGCATGGCCGCTACCGGCGGCTTTACCCCCGGGCAAATCGCCGTAGTCCGATTTGGCACGGGAGCAATTCTAACCTTAGGTCTGTTCGCGGCACGCCCTGGCACATTTGCTCCCGTCATGCGCGGTCTGCTGTTTACTCGGGGCGCCCTGGGTGGTCTTGCGGCATTCCTTTACTTCGTAGCTTTGTCGCGAATCCCTGCCGGCGAGGCCACTTTACTCAATAATACCTTCCCGATACTTGCTACAGCGTTCGCCTATTTCACCTTGCGCGAAAGACCCACTATTCACCTTGCCATCGGGCTGACTATCGCGAGTCTTGGCGTATTTTTGGTGCTTGGAGGGGGCACTTCTTCATTTGCATGGGGCTGGGGCGAGATGGCCGGGATCGCGTCTGCTATCCTCGGAGCAGGCGCAGTGAGCGCAATTCGAGCACTTCGCACCACTGACAACGCTCCAACAATCTTCTTCGCATTCTGCTTGGGCGGGCTCATCGTGTCGTGGCCATTCGCTCTAGGCCCGTGGCCAACGAGCGCCGGTCTATGGGCTTTGGCGGTAGGCGGAGTGGGCGTTACCTCCCTTGCCGCACAAATGTTGATGACACATGCTTACGGTAAGTTCACCGTGCCGGGAGCCGCTATCTGGCAACAACTCACTCCAATCGCCAGTTACCTTTGGGCGCTTGCACTCCTAGACGAGCGGCTCGCGCCGCTCGGTATACTAGGAGTGGGTTTGGGCATCACTGGTGTCGTGTATGGTTCGGTATTGGGGCAAAGGGCTGCGCGGGCTCCTGCGCCTCCTTAGCCTGCATCTACGTCCCCGACCACATCGGGAATTGCCGTTGGCGGCGTTACATCACTATTGGGATTCTCCGTGTCGGTCATAGTCTGATTTTGATCACTCGGAGGGAGTTCTGGCAGTCGCAGATTGACGTCGCAGGCGTCATTGTCGCCCACCGTGCTCACCACGGTGCAACTTGCGCCGCCAAGACCGTCGAGTGGGCAATCTCGCACGATACGATACGTTTGCTGGAGTGCCGCACTCCAACATTGACTGATCACCCAAGCTTGTCCGGCAGGCACATCACCGCTGGTGACAATCATGTCGCTTCTACCACCGACACCCGCCGTGTGACGAACACGCGCTAAGACCAGCTCCTCGGCGGACGTCGCCGTCCCTTCTACATCGCCGTGATAAGCCAGGCGCACCCGATTGACGTCGTTTAGCAGATGGACCTCTTGCAAAAGAGCGTCTATGCCCGGTTTTGCAGCAGGATCACGGGTGAACTGTTTCAATCCGAAGGCGAGTGTCGTGCCCCTTGGGCCATGGGCAAAGCCAGCTAGTATCTGTCCGCGCGCTGTGACCGTTGGGTTGACATCGCCAAGGTTGTTCAGGTCAAAGCCGGCAACTCCCACGCCGCGGCGAGCGCGAATTCCGACCGCGATCTCGCCTGCAGCTATGCGAGAATACGCGGTAGTCGTTCCGGCAATCCGACCGTCCAAGCGCCACTGGAAAGTGTGCAGTGCCGGATGGCGCATAAAGAAGCGAAATTGAGTCTGGCCGCGCTCGACCGGTCCCCACATGCGAAGGTCTCCTGACTTGTAGGTCGGGTCACTGTTGCGAACCAGCGCCACAATTGATTGCAATGAGTTGCGCAATGCCTGGTTGAGGTCACGCACGGCCTCACGCGCCCCGTTCAGATCGGGTGTACCGTCACTACCAGCATCACCCATCGTCAACGCAAGCTCATCACTGACAATGGCGTTTGGGTCAACGGCGTCGTCTGATGTCGCCAGAGCTTCGCTGTTCTGGTCACCGGTAATTCTCATCTGGACCGCGGCTAGCTCCGGAACGCCATCCGAGTAGTCATCGCCGGAGCTCGTTGTCGTTTCCGAGCTGCAGCCTCCAATTAGCAGGGAAACGGACAGAATGGACAGGATTGATAAACTGCGATGAGGGTTCAATTTCATGGTGACAACTCCTAATTTTCGGGACCTTGGGGGAAATTTTGGGTAAACGAAACCGGAACCGAGCGGACTCGGTGATGAAAAGAATGCAATTGTAATTCAGTGTGCGGCTCCCGTTCGGGAGTTTAGTTAGTCGAGGCTGGGCAAGCCTTCTCCAATCAAACCGTTCGTGCGGTCATGTTCGGTAATCGTGCCCGTTCCATCCAAGTCGGCGTAAAGCGAGCTGCGGCCACCGATTCGGTCTCGAATCAAAGAGTAAAGAATTGGATGTCGATTCACGTCGATTGCGATGACTCGTAGCACCGCTCCCAGGGGATCACTCGGTTCCGCATCGAGTTCCGCGGGTGCCAACCAACGCTGTGGACGCAGCGCCCAGATAACGGCTTTACTCAGCGTCGTGTCCCATTTGACCCCGGGCTCGGCGACCATGTGCAGTGTTCCGGACATTGCCGCGTAAAGGATGAACAGCGTGCCGTCACTACGAAGCCCCGAAAATAGAATCGAACGTCCCTGCAGCGCGGCGTTAGGCGCCGATAGTGTGAGTGGCGCGTCCAGGCCGCAAAAACCGCTCGGAGGCACCGGCACCGGCGGCAACGGCGGCTCGACCTTGCTCGTAACCAAATCGACGACGATGGGACCGGGCGTAACGACATCACCATCCGTCGGATCGCAAGGTTTCCAATCGAGCTCGCGGAATGCGAGCACCACGTGACGCAGTTCGGAAGTACTCAGCTCTACCGATGGGTCCGTTGCTTGGGGTTCCGCAGTGAGATCATTGACCACGGTTACATTCAGCTCGGCACCGGGGTTGCCAACGCCCGTAGAAGTGCAACTGGTTGCAACTAGCAATGCTAGCAGGGCCGACGGGGCTAAGAACTTCATTTTGCAGCCAGCTCCTCATCGCGCGACAGTGGGAACCATTGAATATTGAGTTGGTATACGGCTGTTCCCTCGAGCTCGGCATCGCAGAGTTCAGTGAGCGCCTCGCGAAACTGGTGAATCCGTTCTTTGACCTGAGCTGCCGTCTTGGCGCTCACACATACCGTCAAAGCGGCTAAATCGCGCAATTTTGCGGGGATATCGTCGATCGATTCCGCAGCCCGCTGCAACATTTGCTTGTGGAAATTGGCCGCGCCAATCGCATTGACTTCATGCTCGGTGGTAAGCGTTGGTTCCCCACGTATTAGACGACCCGTGGCGGCGTCGCGTTCGAGTAACCCTAGACTTTGAAGCAACGCCAAGGATTGGGCCGCTTGCGTGGGCGATATGGTGGGGCGCAATTGCTTGGCGATCCACTTCGGATCCTCGACAAAGTCTTGACTCGCGACAAGTTCGCGAATCGCGGGATGATACCAATGTGACAAGTAGGTCAGCAGCATGCCGTCGATTCTTCGCGCAGTTCGAAAGCGACGTGAAGCGGCGATCCGCTCGAAGGCGCGATTCTTTTCGGTGCTATCCGCTGCTTGATCGAAGGCAACCAAGTCCGCAAAGAACTCGCGCTCCGCGCCCGTTAGGCCGAGTGCATCGGCGAACTTTGGCACGGTCTCTATCCCGAGGTTTCGGTCGCCATCCATGACGAGCTTGAAAAAATTCGGGGAACGCAAACCCGCGCGCTTCGAAAATGTGCGAAAAGAGAAGCCGGCGCGCGTGCGCTTGCGTGAATCGTAGTAGCCGCGCAAAAACGCCCGGTAGTCCAGAAAGTCGAACACGCTCGGCGTGTCGTCCTTCGGGCTCTTTGCGGTTCGGGCTTTTGCCATCACGTTTTCACTGTGCACCAGGCGCTCGTCGCCGGCAAGGGCGCCCCCGTCATTTCAGAATACAGACGGAATACGGAATGCCTTACTTACATGATATATCCCAATGCAATTAGCGTAATCACTTCTGAATCAGTATACGATTCGGCCCGCGGCTCTGCCCCGCTTCGCGGGTTACACATCAGCGACGAAGTCAACGTAAACTGCACCGTATGAACTTCCGAACTCTGGCACTATTCGTCGGTTTGGCCTTTTTGGGTTGTGGCGGCACGCAGACAAAAGAGACGTCAGCCAAAGGCGCCTCGGGTTCCAACGCTGAGAAAGATTGTTTGGCCGCAGCAGCGTCACACGCCGAGCCCAAAGCAGACGCGCCCACTCACATCAAGGTATCTCAAATCGTCGTTCGTCATGCAGAGCTTGCGCACCCAGACGGAGCAACGCGCACCAAGGGGCAAGCCTGCTTGCGCGCGCTAGAAGCATTGACCAAGCTCAAGGACGGAGCACCGTGGGCCGACATCGTCAAGGAATACAGCGATTCGCAGAGCCCAAATGCGGGAAGCCTCGGCAGCGTAACCAAAGAAGATCTCGACCCAAGCTTCGCCGCCGCCGCGTTCGCCCTCGATGTCAATGAGATCTCCTACGTAGTCGAAAGCTACCGAGGCTTTCATGTGATCATGCGGACTGATTGAAAACGTAGGCGCCCTTGCGCGTCCGACGCGCAAGGTAAGCAGCCGCAAAGAAAAGGCCGGAAGGGCCCCAGCGCAGCGCGCCACACAATGTATATCTAATAGCTCGTGAGTGAGCTTGATGCGCGCGGAGCTGGGATGTAGGCTACTCGAGAGTCTTGCGACTCGGCTACGGTTACCATAAGCGGACCAAAAACGTAGGCGCCCTTGCGCGTCCGACGCGCAAGGTAAGCAGCCGCAAAGAAAAGGCCGGAAGGGCCCCAGCGCAGCGCGCATCAAGCTCACTCGCGAGCAGCTTAACGCCCCGATCCAAATTTACGAATCTGGCGCACCAGCGCCGTGAGTTGTTCCTCGCTATAGTCGTCACCGAAGGCGGGCATCATTCCCTTGCCTTGACTGATGATAGATTTCAGCTGAACATCACTCGTACTACGCTGGAACCCCGAATCGCAGAAATTGCGAGCACGACTAGCAGAACCCACTACTAGCCCACCGCAGCCGTCCGCGCCATGACAACGCGCGCAGGTGGATGCATAAATCAGCGCCCCATCCGCCAACGCCTTTGATTCATTACTGGACCTGTGACAAGCACACAAGAAAAACACCGTGATCGACACACACGATGAGTGGAATGCGAAGCGCCGGGTTACGTTTGACTCCTTCACAAGGCAGAAGTTAGGTCGAAGATCGAAAAGTGCCAAGGTAATGTGACGCACGCAGAAGGCCGGAGCCCCCGGTGGCTGGGCACCCTAACGACGGCTCAGGTAAAAATCAGCATAGTCTGCCACACTGTTGCTGTGGGTTTGATCGCCATCCGTCATGATACCCACGCCCATGAAGTCGGGAACTTCCGACTTTGGATCACCATTTTCGAAGTGTTTTCGAAATTCCGCATCCAGATCGATGGTTTCGTCGTGCCAAGTATTTAGGGGCCCGCCTGATTCCAAAATTACCGTGTCTTGCGCCATGAACGGATTGCTTTTCTTGTCGCACACCGCACCTTTGGGACCCACGCTGCTCCAAACGTATTTCAGGGCATACCAGCGAAGGAAACGTCGCCAGCTCACGTAGATAACAGCTGCCGAGTCACCCTTGCCTTTGGTGCACTCATTGCCCCCTTCGGGCAAAGTCACGGCACGCCACTTCCAATGTAACAGCCGCACACGGGCTCGGTCGTCGTCTGGCACTTGATAGCCGAGCACGGTCGTCTCCAAAGGCGAATGATAGTTGCCACGGATATAAGGCGGCTCACCTTCGGGGTGCAGTGTGTAGTAATTTATAGGGCCTGACTCTCGCTTGACCACTCGCCAATTGGAAATTGGAATCCTCAGATCTGCCCGGGTGCCTGCTGCCTTCGACTCTGGAAATGATAAGGCAACCTCAAGACTTGCGAGGCATATGATCCAAAAACGAGATTTCATGATCAAGAACTTCGATTGAATTTGGAGCTTTTCGACCCGTTGCGCAAGGCGCGCGAGTTTGCACTGCTGCTGGAACCCTTCGTCACGTTGTCGGGCCAATTGGACACGGTCGCTGCCGTACTCGGCAGGCGTGCATTCGAGACTGACCAAGTCGTCATCGCGAATGCTCGTCGCATTTCTCAGGCATATTCGATATGTATCTCGGCACACGCGAGTCATTATTCGTGGCGCAATGAGCGCGCGCTTTTTCGGACTTTGCTTCCAAAACTTGTCGATAGTTCAAGTGTCCGCAATTCGTCGGACTACAGCGACGACCAAAGGCCCATGCACCACCCCGGTGAAGGGAAAGACATCGGCAAGGCAAAGAAATAGTTAGCTGCTCGAGGCGCACCGGTGTCGGTAGCAGCCACTGCGGCGCACACGGGACCGGTATTCGGCATTTGGCGCGGCGGGGCTGCATCCGACCGACTCGAAGGAATTCCGGCATTGTGAAGCGAATCCGCGTCGGTTTCGGGTACCCAAAGGCGATTTGTGATGCATTGATCTCCGATTCGTCACAAATTTCGGGCATTGATGCATCAAGTCCGAGCTGCCATTCAAGTGATAGTGCTCAGCCTGACGGCAGCAGTCTCGAATGCTAGTCAGCCCCCGACTCGCAGGGCAAGCCCGCCTCCCAAGCGTGTGACGGCAACGTCCGCTTCATATTCGGTAGGCAAACCACCGGTTAACGAGAACTCGTCATTCGCCAAGTTATCGCCGATTTCGATCACCAACAACAATACTCGCAAAACCGTTTCGCTTAGGCTTTACGATTCATCGGGAGCCGTGGACGAGCAGGCGGCAGAAGAGCTCGATTCGCTGCTGTGCGATGCCAGGGATCGCGACAACATAGAAACTATAACTATCGACAGGCGCCTGCTGCAATTGGTTTATCGCGCAGCATATCACTTTTCGAGCGACAAGGTCGAAGTCGTATCCGCATATCGTAAAGCAATTCATAAGCGTGAGGGGATGCATGCCCAGGGGCGCGCCATGGATTTCCGGCTATCCGGGGTTAAAGCGCTAATATTGGCCGCATATTTGCGGACGATTCCGCGGGTCGGGGTTGGCATCTATACGCACCCCAAGACTCAATTCGTTCACCTGGATGTTCGCGATCAGAGTTTTCATTGGCTCGACGCTTCTCCGCCGCGACGTCACTGGCGAGAGATGAATATTGGTGGGAAGGCCTTGATTGCACAGGACGCCAAGTATTCGCGAAAAGACGATTGGCCCGAAGGAACCACGCCGGTTTTGAAATAAGTGCTTTCTTTGACTGGCCTTTATCGCAACCAGAAAGGTTGCTTCTGCTATTCCGACTCGAAAAGTCGGTGACCTGTACCTTAGATTTTCATTGGCTACCTGCGCGTCCGTCGCGACGTTTCTATCTTGTTTGGTTGTTTGGGGCCCGGCCCAAACAACTGTATTCCAGAAATTTGACTCAAAGATGCGCTTTTCGCCCCAATGTCGCCAAGAGATCTTACGCGGTCTTCGCAACCGATTGGTCTAGGCCGAGCCAATTCAAGTCGTTGGGGCCGAGGCCCTTGGCCATTGCGTGCAGGCCGTTATCGACGTGCAGCGTAGTGCCGGTGATGGCGGCAGCCCAGGGACTGCACATGAACACGGCTGCATGGGCAACCTGCGAAGGCTCGAGTCGGTTCGGAAGCGGCGCGTTGTCTTCGTAATAATTCACGACTTCATGAATCATACCGGTGACGCTAGCCGCGCGTGAAGCATAGGGGCCCGCGGAAAGAGCATTAATTCTGAGCCCGAAACGCCGCCCCGCTTCGAATGCCAAGTAGCGCGTGTCGCACTCTAAGGCTGCCTTGGCTGACGACATTCCGCCGCCGTAGCCGGGAACGACTCGTTCACTGGCCAGGTAAGTGAGTGACAGAAATGATCCGCCGGGACGCATCAGTGGCGCCAGGTGACTCACGAGGGACACGTTCGAGTAAGCGCTGGTACTGATGGCTGAGAGGTACCCGCGTCGCGTCGTGTTCCATCAGCGGACGCGCGACCTCGGGTCCATTGGCGAGACAGTGAACGACGATATCGAGCGACGAGGGCCCAAATTGGCGACGCACCGAGTCCGTTAATCCTTGGATGGTGAAATCGCCGCGCTCAGCGTAGCGACGATTGCTGCGCACGTTGTCGGGGACCTCGTCGAGATTGTCGTAGGCAGCGTCCAACGGGAAGACCTGCTCGAAATCGAATAGCGTGTCGTCCGACAAGCGTCGTGAGCTATCGAACTTGCCCCGCTTCCACATCATCTCGAAGATGTTCAGCGCTGGCGGCCAGGTGGCTACGCAAACGCGCGCCCCGCATTCGGCAAATGACTTGGCGATCGCAAAACCGAAACCCCCGTCGTCGGCGACTCCTGCAACTAGCGCACGCCGACCTTTCAGATCTATTCGCATTGCAGCATCCCCTAGGGCCAAGCCCCCGGAGCGACAAGTGGGGGTCTTTTTTTGGGTATTGGAGCTGGCGGCACGGAAAAATAGCTTTTTAGCTAGAAATTAGCGAAAATGGCCGGTCGCCATGCAGTCTCGAAGGCTCGTCGCAATATTGCTCATTTCCTTGCCGGTAGTCGGCGCGGCAACGCTTGGATTGGTCTACCGGGCGCATGGGCCGAAGGTGAGGACACAATTGACCCCAAGCGCGACGATATTGGGTTCGGCGCCCTCAGGGCCGACACCGGAGGAGCTTTGTGCAAGCCGTCGCCACGCCCTGGAGAATGAACCGGTACTGCCGGGTGCGCCGGCGCTCGACGCCGCGCGTGCCGAGATTGTTGCCCGAGCCAAGGCCGAGCCCGTTGTTTTTCTTGAGCCTCCACAACCAGAAGCGACGTCACCCGAAGTAAACCAACTGCGGCAGCGTCTTTATCACGGAGCATTCCCCTATAAGGCCCTGGCAGAAGCGTTCGCAAGATATCGCCGCTACCCTTCCCTGCTTCGACAAGTGTTGCTCACGGATGGCTACTTGTACGCCGAGCAGCCAACGGTCGCCGCTATGCTCGCAAACTCCATCAATTTGAGTGCGCTATTCGTCGATCGCTCAATCGTCGTTATTCGCGGCAATCAAACCCTTCACGCGACGCGCAAGAATGGTGACTATTTCTGGTCGGATGGGCCAGAGTCCAATAAAGCGGCGAGGCTCTGGTTATTCGATCGGGTCGCTGCCGAAGGGGAAAAGTTGGGGCCAGCAAAACTGATAGCTCTCGGCAACGTGCGAAGCCAGACTGGGGCGAGCCAGATTGAGATTGAGCGCCTGACCGCTGGCGCAGTGCTAGCTCAGTTGGTTTACGGAGACATTCGCGTTCCGGCAATCCTGTCGATTCGACAGAATGAACTGCAATTGGATTGCGAAGCGACGCGCAAGGATTCACACGCGAACGTAGAAGTCGAAAAGACTATCGCCAAGCGCAAAGCTCAAGTATTAGCCCGACTTCGCGCCTCAATTGACGAGGAAGTTAGTGAGGCGTTACCCTTCGATGAACCTAAAACAGAGGAGGGTCAGCAGGACGGCAAATTGCGACAAGAATGGCGACGGGCTTACCTGCAGGGCCATTGGGTCTATTCTTTCAACGGGGATCGCTATCCGGTGTTTGGCACTAAGGGTCGCCCGCGGGTGCCCCAAGTGTGTGTCGATTTCATAGTGGATAGTTGGGAGCGCATGGCCGGTACGCGCTGGCTGACACGTGACGAAGGTCGCGCCAGAAAGATTGGCAGAATTAATTTCGATACCCTCGACATCGAAAATCGCAGGAGTGTCGATCGATTGATCGAGTTCGCAAGGTCCCGACCGGAATGGTTCGATTTGCTCGAGTTTGCGGAGACGGATCGCGTTAGATTTTACGACCGCCATCGCTTCTTCCAGAGGCTATTCGAGCGGCGCGCAGACTTTCAACCGGGCGACGTGGTCGCCATTCTCGGCCCCCGTGACGACGAAAAACTTCACTATCATTCCTTCTTTATCGTCGCCAACGACCCGATCACGCGGATGCCCACTTTGGTGGCGGCCAACGCGGGTCGCCCAAGAATTAGAAGCTGGGAATCGGAGATGCAGAATGCACCGCGCCGCGGCATTTTGGCGAGAATTCGCCCGCGACTGGCCTGGTTGGAAGGTCTCGCCGGGATCAACCAATCCGCCCCTGCCGATTTGAAAAGCTCGAGCACCGCACTCCTTAGCAAGCAGCAATAGGCGCTCACCGAATACGTTTCTCAACACCGTGATACAACATAATTCCAGCCACTAAACTCAGCCCATACGCGAGTAACAAGCCAAGAACAGCCATACTCGTGGACGTTGTTAGCCGCTCCGCCCCCCAGGCGTTAATCACCAGAAGTACAGGGAAGTGAATCAAGAACAGGCTGTAAGATATACGACCAAAGTAGTTGACCACCGAATTCTTGGGCCATTGGCTCAGAATTCCCGACCGAGCCGCCATATAGACGATGAGCGTCGTAGCAGCTGCCACCAATAAACGAGGCCGCGGGTCAACGATGGCCGCGACAATAGCGAGCCCCCAATAAGATGCCGCCCACGGGAGCGTCAAACGATTTTCCAATAGCTGATGCAACACAATACCGAGAAAGTATGTTCCAACGAAATAAATCGCCCAGGCATCGTATTTTGGATGTCGGTTGAACCAAAAAAGCGATGCCACAGCTAGTGGAGTAAGCCATTTCACCAAGACCTTGAGCGCGTCCTGACTGGAGCCTTGCCCATGGCGAGCTAACCACGATTGGGCAGCCCAAAAAAGACCAAGCGTAGCCAGGAAAAGTTGGAAGTCGATAGCTATATACCAAATGCCCGCGGTCAAGGCCTGATAACCGAGGATGTCATGGAGAAAGGCGGCATGTGCCAGAATCTGTCCGAACGTGGGGGATGCCGAGATTGCTTCATGATCCATCCACTTTCGAGCCAGCGCATTGGCAACAATCGCAACCACCAGCGCGGCCAGGTAGGGGACACCAATACGCCGATAGCGAAGCCATATCGACGAGGCCACGGACTTGGCACTCAACACCTTGCTTCGACTCAAACTGTGTGCGGTAAAGAAACCACCCAATACGAAGAAAACTTGCACGGCCATTCGCGCGTAGCGGGCCAACCAATCCAGTAGAACGGGAGCGGCGGGATAGGCGTGCTCCGCAAGTGGACCGTAAAATGACAGGTGGTGCCAAACAATAAGCTGCGATGCGACTGCACGGAGGAAATCCAAGAATGGCAATCTCGAGGTCCGGCGCTGCGCAGGATTCACGGCGTCGCTTTGAGTGTGTGATATTGGTGCTGCGCCAATTGCGCTAGATCCTGATAGGGATGCTCCCAAGGTAGTCATTATTGCTTGATGCTTGAGCAGAAATCCGCCGAGCTCGGCTTACCGGACGGTGGGGCGGGACCGAGTCAACCAGACGTAAAGAAGGCTGTCGAGCAATTTTCAAATTCTCGCTTACATGCGACGAAATTCGGCTGTAAGGGACAATCCCTCATGACCTTTATCGTTTCGGAACAGAAACTTTGCCACGCTGGTTGCATTCTTTTCGTGGGCCTAAACAAGGAAATTTCGCTCGAAGACACCTCGGGCTCGGATGACGCGTTCCTCGTAGCACGCAAGTCCAACACGGGTTCAAGGCTCGTATTCGAGCTCGGGCAATTGCCGGCAATGCGGCGCTTTACGTTGTGCCATCGGTACGAACCCTACTGGATGAAGCCGAAAGCGGGTACGCAGATCAAAGACGTACCGCATGAAACTCAGTTCCTGCTCGCTGAACTGACGAATGGAAAATGGCTGCTTTGCGTACCGCTGCTCGACGATCCCTTTCGCTTTTCGCTCAGGGGCCGCAGTGACCAGCAGCTCGAATTGCTCGCTGAAACGGGTGATCCGCACACGGTAGGCCAAGGCGGGGTATCTCTATATGTCGCTTACGGTTCCGATCCATTCGAGCTGGTCGAACGGGGTGCGAAGCGTGTCAACGACAGGCTGGGCAAGGGAAAACTCCGCCCCGATAAGCCGCTGCCCGATTTCACGGATTACTTCGGTTGGTGCACCTGGGATGCATTTTACCAAGACGTCAGCGCGGAAAATGTGCGTGCCGGCCTTGAACAATTCGCCAGAGGCGGCGTGGAACCTCGGTTTTTGATCCTCGACGATGGCTGGCAGAGCACTCAATTGCAGCCAACTGGTGAAACTCGCCAGACGGATTTCAAGCCCAATCAGAAATTCAATGGCGAACTGCGCACTACGGTAAGCCTTGCCAAAAATGAGTTTCAGGTGAGGGTATTTCTCGTGTGGCACACTATCGTTGGCTATTGGGGAGGTCTCGACGGCGAGAAGTTACCGGGTTACGGCGTTTTGGATCAGACTCGTCGCTTCGGTGAGGGGATCATGGCGCATGCACCGAAGTTCAACGAAGATTGGTGGGGCAGTCTGGTAGGCTTCGTAAGCCCAGACAAGGTTGCTCAATTCTATGATGACTATCACGGTTATCTGCGCAGCGAGGGCGTCGATGGGGTCAAGGTCGATAGCCAAGCATTGCTAGAGGCCATATCCGGAGGGCATGGCGGCCGTGTTCGCGTAACGGCAATCTATCGCGAGGCCCTCGAGAAGAGCGTCAGCACTCATTTCGCGGGGCGGCTGATCAACTGCATGTCGAACGGTCAAGAGACCTGGTACGGATCCCCCTCCTCGACTTTGTTGCGAAGTTCCATCGATTTCTTCCCGCGCTCACCCGACAGTCATGGCCTGCATATCTATACCAACGCGCAGGTTGGACTCTGGTTCGGGCAATTCATGCACCCCGACTGGGACATGTTCCAAAGCGGCCACGAGTGGGGTGCCTACCATGCCGCGAGCAGGGCCGTCTCGGGAGGGCCGATTTACGTTTCCGACAAGCCGGGCGAGCATGACTTCGACCTGCTTCGAAAGCTCGTGTGCAGCGACGGCACGGTGCTCCGCTGTGATGGCCCCGCTGTGCCCACTTTGGATTCACTTTGCATCGATCCCACGCTAGACGACGCATTGCTCAAGATTTGGAACCGCAACGGCAAGTCGGGAATCATCGGGGTATTCAACGCAAAATGGGATAAAAGCCATGCGTCCGCTTCGCGCCCCACGGCCCTCATCAAACCAGCAGACATTCCGAATCTCGCCGGCAACTGCTTCGCCTGCTATGCGCATGTCGCGGGCTCATTAACGTTGCTGACTGCCTTGCAAGAGCAAGGGGTGTCACTCGGGCCGGGAGAATTCGAGCTTTTCACGCTTGTCCCGGTCGAGAATGATTTTGCACCGATTGGGTTCACCGATAAGTTCAATAGTGCAGGTGCGCTGGCAGGGGTTTGCTGGCCTGCGGGGAGGGTCTGCGAGCTCACAGTAAAGGACTCGGGCGCATTTTTGGCCTATTGCGCAAAGCAACCCACTTCAATTCAACTCAACGACGTCAACGCCGAGTGTGAATTTGACGATACAACGCACACACTGCGCATCACCGTCACCAAACCCGGGTCGAATCGGATCCGTATTGTCTGGTGATGGCTCACGCGCTCACTTACCGCCGGCAACCCAACATCATCTCCAATTCGCGAGAAAAAAGTTCAAATGATTGGGGGGAATCTATGACCTTGCCGGCTTCGATTTTTCCCGGGGCACGCACCAACAGTGGTACGGCTCGATCGGCAAGCTCTGCATTTCCGTGGCTCGTTCCAAACCCGGCAACATAACCCGTGTCGAAGAAATAGCCGGGCTTGAGCGCTATGTAGAAATCACCACCGCGTCCCGGTTGGCTCGATCTACACACGAGTGCGTCGAGTGAATCATCTTCGATATTGGGGCAACTGGGCGGCAGCGCCAGCACATCGAACACTCGGGCGACCCCCGGCGCATTGGCGAGCGCCTCGCTGATCGCGCGCCGCAGCTTGGAGCCGTCGTCTGCTGAAAGGCCCCGCGCCTTGTCCGAGAGATACAGGTACGGATCGACGAATGTCGAAATCCACCCCCCCTTGCCCAGGGCCTTCTTAGCAGCCACTTGAGCGGCTTTTTCCAAGCCTACGGGCAATATTCGCTCAGTCAATTCTGAAGGGCGGTGGCTGAGCGTCCCCGCTTCGTGAAACGCTTTGGCGTCCATGCGGCTGACCTCAGGAAGCGGGACGATGCCATGGTCACCCGACAGGGCTAGCGCCCAATGCTCGGAACCCCGGCGTCGGTCGAGTTCGCTAAAGAACCAACTGAGAGACGCATCGAGCCGCAGCAGTTCGTCTTTGGCCTCCCAAGAATCCGGACCAAAGAGATGGCCAATGTAGTCGTTGGCAGAGAGCGATATCGACAGAAGTATGGGCTTATCGTTTGGAGTATTGTCAATCGCGAGTAGGCCGAGTTCGAGCAGCATTCGATCCGAATCGGGGTTGGCGCGAAACATCGCGAACGGCTGCGAAGAATGACTGGGCTGGTGCGGGAACTTCGCGCCATACTGTGCAAAGTCTCCTTCGCCCGGCTGATCATCGCTCGTACTCGGGCCGGGAAAACTTATGTTGACTGCCATCGGCATCCATACCTGCTCCAAGCGTTGCTTGAGTAACGCGGAGTCAAGTGCCGGCAATACCCAATCAGGAAGCCGCTCCGTGAACGCCGTTGACGATAGAAATTGGCCCAATTTTGCGTCAAACCAAAGGGTTAGGTCCGGGTGGCGCCCGCCGCCGAAGATGGCCCCGCGATCCTTGAGCGAGAATGAGTACACACGGGATTCGGGGTATTGAGCCTTGAAACGATCGGCAACGACATCGCTCGTGATGGCCTTCGCCGAGGAAGCAAACTCGGGTCGCTCACCCTCTGACGTCACCGCGTGCGTCGCGTCATCCGCGACGATGGCCTTGACGTGGCCAGCAATCCACACTTCATTGGCTACAATGCCATGTTCGCGCGGGACTTTGCCGCTGAAGAGTGAGGCATGCCCGGGCGCGGTGTCTGTGACGGCGTGGGCAAAGCGCATGTCTTGATACCAAGTGCCCTCCCGACGCAAGCGCGCAAAGCCGCCGGATGCCGGCAAGCGCGCCAGGCGATCCGCTGCAACCCAGGCCGCAAATTGATCCACGACTAGTGCAACCGTCACCGGAGCGATACCGCGATTCACCGCGGTATTCGAAGCCAACGGTGCAGATGTGGGCGTAACCGCCGGGATTACGGGTCGTGAAACCGTGCCGGGCGAATTCTGAGCCGCGCATGCTGTTACAAATAGGAGACCAAATGCGCTAAATTGAGGGTTCATCTTTGAATCTCTTGTTGGCCTTGATGACATACAAGTGACGAATAGGCAACGGCGAGACGCGTAAATTCCAGATGGGCTCACACAGTCGTTTCAACCGCGACCTCCATTCGCCATTGATGTCCCCTACATTGCTAGCGTGAGACGACTAGAAATCAAGAAGCGCACGCGGTCCATGGACCCCTATGGCTTGTTGGGAACCGCAGCTGCGTCCGCGATATTGCTCGCTTCCTGCTGGACTCGCCCGGTTTCTCTGCCAAACCATACTCTAGAAGTTCCGTCGGCGCCCCTGGAACAAGCGCGGGATTCGTCGGAAATAGTCGTTGTTATGACGTGGGACGGAGTGCGCTGGCAGGAAATCATGCATGGCATCGACGCCCAGCTCGAGCGCCAAATGAGTAAATCTGTGCATCTCGATCGTAGCCCCGAAAGCTTGCTTCCCCACTTGCATAACCTCGCTACGACCGAAGGAGTCCTGCTAGGGGACGATGCGGCTCCAATTGCCGCAAGCAGCCCGACCACGATATCCTTGCCCGGTTATTCCGAAATATTCACCGGGCGTAGCCCCATTTGCTCCAGCAATGAATGCGCCGCAACCGAGCGCCCGACACTGCTCGATGAATGGCAGGCAGCGCACCCAGCGACGCCGATGGCCGTTATCAGCTCTTGGTCGCGGATCCCGCGGGCGGCGGCCAAGGACCTTTCGCCAATTGCAGTTTCTGCGGGCAGGTCGTTCGTCGTGCGACCCGATGAGTTCTGCAACTCGGCTGAACTGTGTGCAGAGTTCAATGCGGGTGCACAACTCTCGCCCTGGCCGGGAAACGAAGACTACCGTCCCGACAGGGCCACCGCGTCACTGGCGCTCTCCTACTTACGAACCCATCGCCCTCAGTTTCTCTTCATCGGGCTCGGCGACACTGACGAGTACGCGCACCACGGGGACTACGATGGTTACCTAGCAGCGCTACGGCACGCCGACGACGCTCTCGGTGCGGTACACCATTGGCTGCGCGAGCAAGAGCGGCAGGGGCATCGCACACTGCTCGTTGTCACCGCGGACCACGGCCGCTCGAACGCATTCATGCATCACGGGGGCGTTCCCGAAGCGGCCCGGGTGTGGGCCCTCTTTGCCGGATCTGTTGTTACGGCACGCGGCCGCCCCATCACGACGCAAAGGCGCCTCGCCGATATTGCGCCGACGATTCGCTCGACCGTCGGTCTCGCCGCCGACACGAATTCCGCGGCAGGAACTACCCTTTTTCCGTTACTTTCACCGGACGGGCAGAACGGCTCAAGGTTGTTTCTTTATCCCGAACCGGCGTAGTCGGAACCTGGCCATCAGCCTTCAGGTATCAGCGCTCGGCCAGAATCAGAAATCCTGATAGCTGACTGCTGATAGCTGACAGCTCCGCTAATCCGCTATTTCATCGGCAGCGGTCGCACTGAACGCGAGTAATTGACCGAGCGGGGTCGATTGCGCCGCACGCGCTCGAGCGTGTGCAGTTGTGCATCTATCATCGGCTCGTTCGGCGAAGGCCGGCGCCTTTGGTAACTTCCATCCGAGTGCATCTCGTAGACTCGAGAATTGTCCAGGGCTATCGGGGTCAAGCACTCGGTTACTATCTGGCGACGGACGACTTCATTTGCGATCGGGAAAATGAGCTCGACGCGCCTGTCGAAATTGCGCGGCATCCAATCCGCGGATGAAAGAAACAGCTGCTCTTCGCCAGCGGGCCCAAACATGAACACCCGCTCGTGCTCGAGAAACCGCCCCACCAGCGATCGAACTCGGATATTGTCCGATACTCCGGGAATGCCCGGACGCAGACAGCAGATACCTCGAACGACCAATTCAATCTGCACGCCCGCCTGCGATGCCCGGTAAAGCGCGACGATTACCTTCTTGTCGACAACTGAATTCAGCTTTGCAAAAATCCGGCCTTCTTTGCCTTCCAAAGCGCGAGCGGTTTGCTCCTCGATTCGATCCAATACGCAAGACCGAAGCCGCACCGGTGCCACGAACAATCGGCGATATTCCGACTTGTTCGAAAAGCCCGAAAGCGCGTTGAAAAGCTCGGAAGCGTCTTCGCCTATACTCGGATCGCAGGTAAAAAACCCTGTATCCGTGTAAATCTTGGCGGTTGTCGCATTGTAGTTGCCGGTTGACAAATGAACGTAGCGACGCAGTTCTGATCCCTCGCGGCGTACGACTAGGAGCGCCTTGGCGTGGGTCTTGATGCCGGCTGTACCGTAAAATACATGGACCCCGGCGCGCTCGAGGGCGCGGGCCTGGCCAATATTGTTTTCCTCGTCGAAGCGTGCCTTCAATTCGATTGAAACCGCCACTTGCTTGCTGTTTTCCGCGGCACGAATCAGCGCCTTGACGGCTTCGGACTTGGCTCCGGTCCGATACATGATCATCTTGATCGCGAGCACATTCGGGTCATCCGCCGCAAAGCTCAGAAACTCGAGCACCGGGGTGAACGAGTCGTAGGGGTGATGCAGCAGTATGTCGGACTGGCGAATCGCTGCAAACGGATCGCTCGCTTCTTGCCACTGCACGGGAACCCGCGCCGAAAAAGCCGGATCACGCAGTGAAGGGCGCGCTAGCGACGCGATTTGCATCAGCCCCGAAAGACCGAGCAAGCCTTCGACGTCGAATACGTCCTCGCTTTCAATCTCGAGCTTCTCGAGCAACATCGCGCGAATGGCGGCCGGGATCCGCGGCGCGACTTCGAGGCGAACCGCCGCCCCGAAGCGACGCTGTCTCACTTCGCGATCGACAGCCGAAAGCAGATCGGAGGCTTCGTCTTCGAGGATGTCCAGATCCATGTCGCGCGTCACGCGAAATGGGTAAGAAGCCTCGATGATCATCCCGGGAAAGAGGTCATCCAGGTTGTTCTGCATCAGCTCTTCGAGCGCCAAAAACTCAACCGGCGGATCGGCGGAAGTATTTTCGGAGTTCGATGCGACAGAGTTAATATGGACGAAACGCGGCAGCGTTTCCGGAACCTTCACGAAGGCCAAGCGGCTTTCGGCAGTCTTCGGATCGGCGGCTTGCACCGCCAAGGACAACGAGAGATTAGACAGAAACGGAAACGGATGCCCAGGATCGAGCGCAAGCGGGGTCAGCACGGGGAAAACCGACGTGCGAAAGTATGCACGCGCAACCGCCTGCAGCTGCGGGCTCAAACTGGCCCAGCTTCGGACTTTTATACCCACGTCGGACAGCGCGGGCATCAATTCATCCAGAAAAAGCTTGGCAGCCGTGTTCAACTGCCCTTGAGCGATTTCACGAATCTTCGCCAATTGCTCGGCAGTGCTCAGCCCGTCGGGAACTGGCTCCGTAATTTCCGCGTCGAGTTGTTCGTGAAGACCCGAGACGCGAATCATGAAGAATTCGTCGAGATTCGACCCGTGAATGGCCAGGAACTTCACGCGCTCGAGCAGGGGCCAATTGGGGTCCTCCGCCTGGTCCAAGACTCGCTGGTTGAAGGCTAGCCAAGACACTTCGCGATTGACGAAGAGGCTTCGGTCGTCGAGATCACCATCGGTTTTGTCTGGGGGATCGGACATGTGGGTCCAGTCGATGCGCGAATCGTAGTCGGGTTGCCCGGGGCTCATGCCCCTTGTTTGTGACATATATGAAACATTCGTGAAAAAATGAATACGGTCATCAGGCCAAATCCGAATGCCAAGCGGTTTAGCAGGCGATGCCGCTGCTGCCACCTGACGCTGTTCGAGCCTAACTGGCGTCGCCACCCGCTGCAATTGGAGCATGTGTCGGGGGTTCAACGCGACGCAATGACCTCTCGTCAGTCAACCGGTAACCCACGCCTCGGACCGTCTCGATTTGCGCGCCCCCGGCGCCCAGACGGTCGCGCAACCGCTTAACGTGCGCGTCCACAGTCCTCAACGCCACGTTGGAGCCTTTGCCCCAAACTAGTTCGAGGAGTCGCTCACGTTGCATCACGCGCGCTGGATTCTCGCAGAGCGCGACCAGCAGCTTATATTCTGTGACTCGAAGTTCCACTTCGTCGTTGGCCACCCAAGCGCGGTGCGAGTTGAGATCCAACCGAATCACTCCCGCCCGAATAATCCCCTCGTTATTGCGGGACTCCGCGTGTCGGTCTAGCGAGCGCCGCAGGCGCAGTAGCAATTCCCTTACACTGTAAGGCTTTACGACATAATCGTCCGCGCCCACTTCGAAGCCGACGACGCGGTCAATCTCCTCGCTGCGCGCCGAAACGATGACAACCGGAATGTCCTTGGTCGCTGGCAGAGACTTGAGCGTCCGACAAACTTGCATGCCCGGCATGTCAGGAAGCATCAGATCGAGCAGCACAATATCGGGGTGAGCTTCTTGACCCATCCGAATCCCGTCGACGCCGTTGGCACAAACGACAGTCTCAAAGCCGGCCGACTGGAGGTTATATTCCAGAAGCTCCGCCACGTCTGGCTCGTCTTCGATAACTAACACGCGCGCCATTGCGGGGTCTTCTTAGCCGCGAACCGTGAAGATTTCGTGACAGAGTTGAAAACTGTTTTGCTAAATCGCCTGGGGCCCTTAAGTGGCACTGTCGCAGTCCTATATAAGGAAGGCGTCGGAAGCCTTTTCCGTGGTGCCTGCGCGCTCGGGAGCATTTTTGATCGTGACTATTTCGTCACGTTCAGGTCAAAGGTTGTCCAATTCACTCCGCGGCGATCATCTCGAATCACTAACCAAAATCGAACCGTCGTTGCCTTGTCAGGCGCGGACCAGCCATTCGACGTGTTGGTTATAGACGCTTCCAATTCGGTTCTGCCGGTTCGGTCGTGATCGAAATTACCGTCGGTCGCGTACCAAGAAACGCGAATCGATTCGCGTCTATCTGCCAATGATTGCGTAACGGTGTCGTAACTCAAGTAAGGTTCCGAACCTTCGCAGCCTTGGGGGTTTTGGCAGTCACTTGGACAATTGGTGAGGTCTTCGCCCGCGCCACAAATATCGTCTCCGCAGCTCGGCGATACGGGGCAATCGGGCCAGGATACCTCGAAGTTCAAATTGGCCCCACTCGGCACAGACGGTAGATCGACCGAAGTGGGATCGATAATAGTAGGCTCCCCGTTGTCTTGCGTGAACGAGATTTGTTGAATGTTCGGATTTTGGTTCGCTCGATAGTCCTTGCCGAAAGTCGCCGTTTGCGCTTGATTCGCCCCTTGTGCGATGCCACAGAGCAGCCGAGTCACGCCGACGTCGTATTCGGAGTCGCTCGAGCTGAATTGCGTGAGTAGCCGAACAGGCTGGTAATAACCGCCGGTCGTGTCCGGGTCGACGGGTCGAAGCGTTGGTTCTCCCGTTTTTTGCGTGGGGGGTGCGGGGCCGAATACCTTACAGACGT
Source organism: uncultured delta proteobacterium (assembly GCA_963819085.1). Classification (GTDB taxonomy): domain Bacteria; phylum Myxococcota_A; class Polyangia; order Polyangiales; family Polyangiaceae; genus FEN-1139. Next base: position 227,061 of record CAWFUX010000034.1, on the reverse strand, counting down.
CTTTGGGTAAAACGCCTAAAACGGTGGGTGAATCTCCCAAATCCTGCAAATCGGGTCCCGACGGAGCTAAGCAGGATTGCGCAATCGGGCCCGATGCGGCCAACGGTTTTCTGGCTGAACAGAGTGCCCATTGGTAAGTCGGAACTAGTGTCGAATCGAGGGGGCTCGCAAGAAGGACATCATAGTTAACCGATGCTTCACCGGCGGCTTCTGCAGCTTCTGAGCGAATGGCAATGACTCGCGGGGAGTCAATCAGCGACGGTCTACCTTCAAGGTCCGGTTTGCAGCCGACCATGGCAACGAAGCCCAATATCAATACAACTACATCGAAACGAAGGGCTCGCCACGGTTGCGATTTGGTAGACGAAGTGCAGTTGCTCACCATGTCAATTTCCCTCCGAGGACGGGCAAGATCGGTAAGCCGTTGATGAAGGTCTTTTGTGTGTAATTGTAATTGTATACAATTTCTTCCGGATTTTTCCGGTATGTTATATTCTGAACATCTAAGTACAACTCGGCATGGGTTTGTTGACCCAGGTCGAATTTCTTGGCAAATCGCGCATCAAGCTGCACGAACGCCGGAATACGCGCTGAATTGTGGGGACCAAACTGAGGCTGGTAGGCGTCAACCCGTGCGTCGTACAGAGCGCCCACCACAGGTGTTCGCGGATAGCCAGTCGAGTAACGAAACCGACTCCCGACTTCGAAGCCACGTCCGAGATCGTACGAAGCAAGAGCCGTAAATACGTGAGACTGATCAAAATCGAATAATCGAAAAACACGGCTCCCGCCGTCCGTACGCTCGCTTCGCATGATAGTGTAACTGATCCAACCAAAGAGGTGGTTGGCGATATCATGCCGAATCAAGATCTGCGTTCCATAGGCACGCCCAAGCCCGTCTTGAATCAGCGCCTGAGAGAGAATCGGGCTCGGTAAGGGGCTACGCGTTACAAGCTCACTTTGACCGACCCAAAATCCCGTGATTTCCACCGACATCGGTTTGCTCAAGCGAAAATTGGTGCCAAGGACCGCATGCCAAGCGCGTGACAGGCCCAGCTGTGGGTTACCAAAAACGGTGCTCAAATCATCGGGCAACGGCGCCTGATGATAGATACCAACTGCCGCGCGCAGGCCAATCCGCGACGTGGCGTCCCAGCGTACCGCCAAACGAGGCTCAAGCGGAGCCGACTCGTTGTAATAGCCTTTCGGGGGCTGTCCCGCCTGGTACGGTTGAATCCGGTTTCCTCCAACTAAGGTCGGTTCAAATCGAACGCCGGGAATGACGTGAAATTGCCCTCCAAAAAGCGTCACGTCCAGTTCCCCATACGGCGCTATAGCGCCAATCATCGTTTTCCATTGATCGGCGTTTACTTGATCACTGGGCAATTGCCCAAACACATAAATATCTCCCTCACGCGGCGGAGTTGTCACTGAACCCTGCCGGTTGAGCTGGCTCCACGTAAATTCGGTATCGAGGCCAATCGTCGTGGCAACGAATTCATTGACGCTTGCAATGTGAGTTGCGCGAAAGCCAAAAATCTTCGATCGATTCGAAATCTCGGCGGGAATATCGCCGAACTTACTCGTTCGGTCCGCGCGGTCGGTACCGAAATAGGGGACCACATTGACGGTGCCCCCATCTGCCAAACTACGTCTATACGATAGGTAGTAGCGCTGAAATCCAGTTTCCTTCAGGTCACTCTTGGTATCCTGGGGATCGGCCCCAACTAGAGAATAATTGATTGAGTCCGACGACAGGAGCACCCCGACCTCGACGGACTCATCTTCCGACGGGAAATAGCCGAGTCTCATCTGCCCATCCCAGAATCGGGGGATGGGCACGTATTGACCCACGTCTTCAGAGGAGACTCCGCGCAGCACCGTGTCCAAGTGGCTGCGTCGCCCTGCGCCCATGAAGCGCCAGTTTTTCCCAACGTTGCCTCGAAGGCTTGCCGAAGCGTCTATTGCGTCCAGTTCGGCACTTCCGTGGTAACCATCTGCGGTCAGTCTCTTCATTCCTACGGTTACAACACCCCCAAGGCCGCGACCGTACGTTGAACCGTATCCACCCGGTTGCAGTTCTACGTTCTTGACGAGATCAGAATGAATGACCGAGCGATAACCGCCTTCGTGATAAAGGGAAGGCACGTGCACGCCGTCCACGTAGACCCGGGTATCGGCAGTACCAGCGCCCCACACAACTAGCTGGCCCGACCCGACAGCAGCCCTGGCCACACCGGGCAAGTTCTCGACGACCTTGATGACGTCACCTCCAGTACCGGCAGCTTTGGCGCCCTGTTCCGAACTAATGGTCGTGACGGCGACACTCTTGTGCAGATGCGTAGATATAACGACGATTTCAAGGTCGGAGCGAAGTTCCTTCGGCACGTGCTCGACCTCGACTTCGACGTCGTAAGTGACGTCGTGCGTCGTCTTGGGTGCCAGTGTTTCTTCAGTTCCAATCGGTGTAAAATTCGGTCCGACTAGGGTAACACTGTGCGTGCCCGGCATCACGTGTTCGAACGTGAACCGTCCTGCAGCGTCCGTCTTTTGGGGCGGGCTGCCGTTAACCTCCACTCGCACATCGACTAAGGGGTTGCCAGATTTCCTGTCGCGCACGATGCCGGTAAACTCGACATCAGCTGGCTTTTCCTCGGTTGCTTCGGCAAAGGCACTAAAGACGTAACGATACTGAATGCGTACGCCCGTTGGCTGATTATCAATTTCCGCTGGCTCGAACTCGAATTTGAGAGCAGCGTCGACCGCGGCTTTATCAAGAACGTCGCCTGCGGATTCTTTGACCGTCGCCGATTCCACCTTGCCCTGTGCATCTATGGACAGCTCCAGAACCACTGCCGCAGATGCCGCCAAGCTCTCGGCCTCGGGTGGTAATATGGCGCGTTCTATATGAACGAGCTTAGGGACCTTAGTCACCTTTCCGGGCTTTTTGGCTGGTTCTGCGGATGCACCCTGAGCCGTAGCTCGGGGTTTTTCCTTGGTGAAAGCCTGCACTTGGCCACTGACGATTTCGGTCGCCAGGGCCGCACATAAGAAAGCGGCGATTGAAAGTTTATTGCTCATGATCCCGAGAACAACACAGACACGACGAACGTTGCGGCAACAGCCTTTCCGCACAGCGTGGCAGGTCGAAATTGCCACCGCTTCACGGTTTGAATTGCCGATTCATCCAACCCAAAACCCAGCCCCTGTAACACCTTGGCTGTTTCCACTTCACCGCGTTCATTGACCTTAAGCTCCAACCTCACCTTTCCTTCAATGCCGGCGTTCTCGGCTTCGGGAGTGTACTTTGGCGAAGGCCTCGACAGCGGCACCGCCTTAACCAATTCCTCTGTACAAGGCACCTCATTGCCCTTTGCAAACAGCAGCTTGGGCTTGGAAGGGCCCAAATCCGCTTTTTCAGTCGCGATCGCCTTAGTAGCGGGGCCAATACGCATTGGCAGGCCATCCGCTGATGATGAGTCCAATGCGATGCCAATGTCCGCGAACGCTGCATTCGCCTGTGCCGCAGCATTTTCAGCGGCCGGCGCCTCAGCCGCGGCATGTGCCATAGCAGCTCGCGCCGGACGGCTTTCCGTGCGTGGTGGCGGAGGTGGAGGTGCTTTCTTTTCCTCGTGCTTAGTCTCGGCAAGCGCTATCGCGACGACCTCGCGCAAGCGCTTCTGAGGAATGAAGGCAATCGCTAGCGCCAGCAGCACGTGAAACCCGATGCTGACAATATAAATGGTTGAGCGACCCTTCTTCCGGCGTGCCACGTTTGCCTCTACTGACGTTCTACGTTGATGGCGAACTTCGTAATGCCGTTTATTTTCGCGAGATCGATGACGTGTACGACTTCACCGTGGTAGGCGAGTCGATCAGCTGTGATCACGAGACTGGCGTCCGCGTTTTTTGCCTTGGCGCTCTTCATGGCGGCGATCAGGCCTGCCTGATCGATTGGCTTCTTCTCGAACAGGTATTGACCTTCTTTGGTAATGGTCACTGCTAGAGGTGAACTTGCGGGCTGGTCGGAAGTCGCCGTTTTCGGCAATTCGACCTTCAGACTCTGCGACACGATGTAGACGGCTGATACCATCATAATGACGAGGAGCACGAGCACAACATCAACCATGGGCGTCACGTTGATGCCCACGATGGGTCCGCCGCGGCCCTTTGTTACGGCTGCCATGTTTTTTTACCTTGTCCTTAACGACGTTCCGCGCCCGACGCGAGCGCCAGTTGTGCGTGATGTGAATTGCCGCGCCCGAAGTGCATGCCATTGGCTTCGGCTTTGAGCAGCGCGGTAATCTGCTTGGTCAACGCGGTCACGTTGCCCTCGATGTCGAGAATCTTTTTTTGAATCAGGTTGTAGGCAACGACCGCCGGAATCGCCACGAATAGCCCTACGCCGGTGGCAACCAAGGCCTCCGCGATGCCCGCCATAACGGCACCCATGGCGGTGCTGGCCTGGTTGACGCTGAGTTGCTGAAACGAGATAATTACGCCAATCACAGTGCCAAATAGGCCAATAAATGGGGCATTATTACCAAGCGTTCCTAGCAAAGTCGTGCCGCGTTCCATATCTTGGCGAACTTTCACTAATTCACTATCGATGGCGTCTTGAAGAGCTTCGGGCCCGCCCGGCAGCATTTTCATCGCTGGTTCAAGTATCGAAGCCTCGACCAAACGACTCTTTTTTAATAGTTCATGGGCCTCAGCGTCTTCGCCGTTTTCCAACAGAGCGAGCAGCTTCTCACTGAGGTCGTCAATATCCCCACGACGCTTAAAAAAATACCACCAGCGCTCTAACATGGCGCCGAAGGAAAACACCGACAACGCGAGGAGCAAATACATGACCCAGCTGGAGCCGAGTAATGCCACTTTCAACAGTTTTTCTATCAGCATGATTGCCTACCTGGTCAATTGAAAACAAACTCCGTCACGAACAGACCAATACTCGAACCCCCGTTCGCCTGGATATCCAGCAATTCACCGCTAGTTGCGTAGTACTGCTGTAACCGCTTAAGTGGTTTGCCGCTGGCATCGGTGCCAGCGTCCACCGCGCTATAGACCGCAACATTGAAGTGAACGATCGCTTGCTTGCAAGCGTCAACGAGATTCACATAGATGCCGTAGCGTCCCTGGGGAGCGACCTTGTTCCAAATAAGGTTCTCGTACCTTATGCCGTCAATCACGCAGTTGGCATTCGAGTCGCGATCGATAGTGCCGTTCTTGTCAGGGGTTACCGGGTTCTGCGGAGTTACGAGCGTGCCATCCGGCATACTCACCTGTAAGTCGAGATCCACATTGGTGTCCCAGCTGAGCGAGATCACGGCTGCCGGAGGCGCAAGTGTGGAGATGCACGAATTGAAATTGTCCGGCACGCGATTGGCCACGCACAACTTGTCGTAAACCTGCTGCCTCCCGGCCGCGCCGCTTCCGTCGATCGCAACGTATTTTAGGGGGTGAAAGCCCGGAGCAATATTGAACCCAAAATCCGCAATCGCTGACCAGCTGAGCTGATTGGTTTGAGTGTCCAGCGGTCCCATGGGTATCACCCAATAGCCGGTACCCACATCCGCCAGTCGAACGGCAAGTGATGAGGCATCGAGTGGCGCGGTTCCGGTTATGGTCAAGTTGCCTTGGCCCTGATAAACGTAAGGTGCACTGAACTGGAAGACGACTCCCCCGCCAGTCGTGACACCGCCATCAGCAGTTCCAAGGCCGGCATCGTTCGGTGGGGCGCCCGGCAAATCGCCTTCGATGAACTGAGCCAGGATATTGCCCTGCGCTGGCGGCGGTGGAGTCACCTTAACAACGAAAGGATCCCCAACGCCGGTTCTCGAGGCCTCGTTTCCGGTGCATGCCGAAACGACGACGACCACGGCTACGGGAAACCATTGCCGCATCATAGGTTCACCTGCAAACGCAAAGTCCATTGATTGTCTGGATAGCGTGTTGGAACGCCGCGGACATCTCTGGCCAATAGATTGCTTTGAATATCCCACTCAAAGAGCAGCTTGGCCCGGTCGGGGAGCACGGCGCCGACGATCGGTGAATAGTTACGAATCGCCTGCGATGTGGGCACCAACACGCCTGCTCGTGGCTCGGCAAAGTCAGAGTTTGGATCGTAAAAGTCAGTGCGAAAACCCACAAGGCCGTAGGGCGTCACTTCCTGAATGAAGGCAACGTAGTAACTCATTTCACGGGTATTCGTTCCGGAAAGGGCGATTGGATCGGCTATGAAAAGCCCACGGTCCATGTTTTGAGCTACGACGATTTCCCCATAGAGCGTGGATTTGCCCAGGCTGCTCTCCATGACCACTTGAGCATCGGCACCCAGGGCCCAGCGCCCAAAATTCTGGGAAGGCGTAGCCGGCACGGCCGAACCGATGAGTTCGTTCGAGGCGACATCAACGACACCGTTGTGATTGGCGTCACTCCATATCACAACCGGCTTAGTAGCATCTGTGCCCGGGTGAAAACCCTTACCGGCGTTGTACGTGATATCACCCGAGACGGTGAACTTGGACCAGGGTTTGGTAATTGCACCCAGGCGCACCGTAACGTCCTTATTGTTATTCGGATCCTGAAGGCCATAGCCTGATTTTTCGTCGAGAGGCTCGCCGTTGGTCAATGCCAGTGCATAGCGGAAAAACTTGATCTGCCCAGACAGGCGCGCTCCTACGTCAGGTTCGCTCGGCCACAATGCCCGGCCACCAAACGAGCGCTCCATGAAGGGTCGGGTTTTGGGTTGCTCGGGCAACTCGTAGCCAAAAGGTAAGTCGAAGATGCCCATGGTAAATTGAACCAGCGGAGCGACGTCCTTTTCCTTTGATCGACCGTAAATCAGCGACGCTTCGGCCTTTTGCCAACGAAATGCCGGCCCGTGCACGGTGTTGCCGTCAACCTCGACGAGTAACTCAGCATAATCCCACTCACGGCCAATTCGAATTCGACCTCTGCGCAACAGAAATCGATTCTGATTCAGCAACGCGCCACCCTGCCGCAGCTGATCCTCCGAATCCTGATGAGATTCATATTGAGCTTGAAAATATCCACCAATCCAAAGCCCTTTTACGAGTGACGTACCCCAATGGGATGTGTCCGTGCCGGCAACCTCGGATCCAGGTGGTGGCTCCAGTGCACTAGCCGTCGAGCTTGACGCAGCTGGCGTCTGTGCCGCTGCACCAGCCGGTAGTGGGCCCGCAGGCGGTGCGGACGTTGCGGGTGCGCTGGGCAAACCCGGAGCCGGCGCGGGCACGCTCGCTGCCGCCGTTGATACACCAGGCGACACCGCGCGCGGAGCATTCGGAGTCGGCGAAGTGGGAGTCGAGGTGGTGCCCGCGTCGAGACCTTGCGGGCTTGGCTCGCCCGCTTTGACCTCCAGGTCCGACTTGGCGTCATCGACAGCCGCAAATGCACGGGCTGGTAGAAGAATCACCAGCGCGGCCGCTGCGACAGCACGAAAGTGTAGTTTATTTGATGAAGTTGTCTTTTTTGTCACTGTTTTGTTTCAAACCAGGGGCCCTCGCACGCGCGCGCCACCAGAAAAAGGCGGCGCGCGCTTGGGGCCAGTTGCTGAAATGTCAACAATTTGCGCTGAGAAAGCGCATGCTTACGGTATCGTGGGTAGTGTGGCAGGAACACCTTTAGCGGTATTGTCAAACTTCTGACAAGACGCTCCGCTGCACTCATTCAGGAACTGATCAGTCGTTGTTGCGGGACATGAATAGCAGTCTTTGGTTGTGTCCGGTACGCAGGCAGAACCACCGCCGACCCCCATCGAGCCGCCCGTACTGCTATTTCCAGCCGAGCTGCTGGTGGATCCTCCGTTGTCGGTTGAGCCACCTGTTTCGCCGGTAGTAGCACCACCGTTGCTGGTGGAGCCACCAGTCGCGGAATTGCCGCCGTTGGTGGTGGGTGTATTGTTGGTGTTTTTGCTCGAAGAGCAGCCGGCCACCAACAGGGCGAGACTACCGGCAACCGCCAAAGTGCCCAGGGCTATATGAAGTCTTGAAGTTCTCATTGATTTAGTCCTCACAGTTCACAATAGCCGTAGTTGCAATGGGGGGCGGCGGACGTGCAATCCGTCGCCTCTGTTGCCTTCGTGCAAGCCTTGCAGCCTGAGGGTGCAGTACCTGTGGAAGCGGCGACGAACTTACACTCGCAAGATTTTGCCGGCATGTAACTTGCCATTGGGCCCACTTCAGAAGTACGCATGACTCGCATTGCGCAATCGGGCACCACGCCGCCGGTGGCTTCAGATGTTAGCAAGTCGAACGCCGGTTCGATCGCTCCGGTGAGAATGTCCAAGATCGTTTTGGCGTTGGCGCTAGTCGGGACTCCACTACTGTCGACGCGGGCTAGCATGTGCACGGGGCCCCAGATCCCGTAGTGTCCGTCACGAGTGTTTTGCTTATCAAAGGCGGTTGGCGAAGAATCAGGCAAGTAACCGCAGCTCTGCCCAACATGCTGGTAATACAGCTCTTTTAGCGAGCCTCGGTTCTTGTCCATATAATCCGCGGAAAGGATTCCGATCGCCTTATCCGAATTGCCGCCTGAAGCCAGAGTTGTCAGGCCCGTCAACACATTACCGCTGCCCGCGTTTGCAACGCCCTTCATTTTCGACGCGCTAAATCCGCTGCCCACCTGGGCGAGCGCCGCAGATATCATCTGTTGGGTGCCGGAAGAAGCACTGCGTACTTCCATGGCCGTCGGATCATTCCACGGTGCAATTGTATGTGCCGCGGTGTCCCCGCCAAAGCCAAAAACCATATAAGCCGCTTCCGCGCTAATGGACACTTGCGTGGACGTAATGGGGACCGCAAATGTCATGCTCTGGACCGGCCCGTGAAAGTCCTTGACCGTCGCCGGCGGAGTCTGACCGCAGCTTGAGGCAAACACGTCTGACATACCAATATCCACGACGTTGCCCGTAATTGCGGTCAAATTGCACGTCTGCGCGGTACCGGTCGTGTCCCAGTACGTGCCCGTGCCTGAGATGAAGTTTTTCGTTGTGTCGTCTGGAGTAGCCAGATAACCGACGCCAGTGCACGATCCTTGCCCTTGATAAACAACCGTTATGACAGGGCTCGAGGCCGCCAAGTTCTTACCAATAATGGCCAGGAACGGTTGCACCGCCGTAGACCCCGCGATGTACACGGGATTCGTGAGACTGCTACAGTCTGCGGTTTGTGCCTGGGCCGACAAAGCGGCACCAAGCGCACATACGAACCCCACCACCGGCAGCAGCGCCCGAGCTACGGGAAAGCGCATTCTTTTACTCATCCTACTATGGTCCTTCCTGCAATCCTCGGCGCCGTCCATGACGGTCGAGGCGCGAGGGGAATCTTGACTAGCCAAGAGACAAGTTTAAGGTCAAGTGTGTGAAGTTAAGGTGACAAAACGGTTCAAGTAGTCACCAACGCGACGTACAGTCCGACTGTTATGACAATGAATCCACGTAACTTTAGTAAATGTAGTTAACGTGTCACAAATGTTTCATTATTGACACATATCAATCTAGCCTTGCAGGTCCGGAGATCACTGCGACGTCACCAAAATATTGTCAAAGAGCACGCTAGCAGGGGGAGCGTCTGCCGCTCGCCCTGGGGGAGCCGTCACGAAGGCGCGAACCAAAACGGATTGGGCGGAGTCTGGTGCCAAACCGGTGAGAGTTACCCGCTGCCAAACCGATTCGGTTGTGACCGGTGGTGAAGCGAACCTCTTGGCGTCGCCAGAGCAATCGGCCGTCAAGAAGAAGTCCAATTCAAATTGGCCATAGCTGCTGATTGCGTCGGGCTTGGCTCTGCCAATAACTGTATAGGGGCGACTTGGGCCTGGTTGAAGAATTTGAATGCACTGCACGGCCCCGTTACCGTTGACGAGGGCTGCCTGGGAAGTACCAGCATATGAATTCGTCACGGAAAGAGAACCTGAAATCACAGCTGCCGCAAGCGTCAACCTTAGTCCACCCGAGACCAATTCCGGGTTCTGGATTCCAACCATCGATATTGGTGTCGAAGGTGGAATTTTGCACCAGGGTTTCCGTATCGTCCAGTATGTTGTCGTTGTTTAGATCGGGACATAGCCCCACGCTGGAGCAAGGTAACACAGTGCCTGAGTCAGCAGCTGCAACCCCGGAATCACTGACATCGGTAGAATCGCAAACCTGATCCGCGCCACAGCCGGCTCCCCCGGCCCCAGCAGAACCTGCGCCGCCCATGTCAGCGCTTGAACGGACGGTCGTCAACCTACGATCGTCAACAGCGCAAGCGGGCAAGCCAGTAACTGCGCTAATCAACACCCATGTCTCAAGCTTTACCACGCGCCAACGCATCACCAGCTCCCTTGAGCAGCAGCACCCCAATAACCTCCATTACTGCTTCCCAACACGGGCCCAAAATTCAAAGCGGACGTAGGCGGCTTCTCACGGTTTGCGGGCTTCGTTACGTAGTAAATGGTCGCAGCAGTGATACTCGCGGCACCCAGTCCAAATGCGATGTATGAGCCCATGCGGGCAGTTTTGGCATCACTCACCAAACTATCGTGTGTGCTAATATCGGACTGGGAGCAGCCAAAGTTGGTTGGACAGATATCCCGCGCCTGACCGTTTTTTGACTCGAACATCAGCGCAAAAATGGTTCCGACCGCGAGACCAGCGCCCCCTACCAGAAGCCCCGCGGCTGGCCAAATGCCACTCGAATCATGTTTGCTGCTTACAACCGGAGGCGGCGCAGTTTCGTGCAGACGCCTCTCCGTCGAGTCCGAAGTCGTGGGCTTTGGCGGAACCTTGTAAGAGGTATCCATCACAACGGTCGTTGATGCAATGGTTGGAGGCACTGCGACTATTACCGTTAGTGCCTGCGGCGGAACTGTAACCTGCGTTTTCCACAGTTCTTTATCTCCGGATAGCGACACTACAGTGTAGACGCCGGGGTCAACGGGAGTTGGCTCACGCCACTGATGATCTGCGAGTATCACGTTATCACGCGACACACGAATACCCTTCCCGGAGGATTTGGACCTCACTTGTAACCGTGATAGTTTTGGCAATAATGCGTCGGCCCTTTGCGTTGCCACGCGCTCTCGCTCTGTTTGACCTTTTTCCTTGGAGGCAGCGGCGACAGCTTGAAACGATTCGTATGCGCTGGCATTTCGCCCAACATGCTCCCAGCAATCGGCAAGATTGAATTGAGTTCCAACTCCTGATTCGAGTTTTAGACTCTTTTCAAAGAGTGGACAGGCCCGTTCGAACTGGCCTTCGGACACCAGACGGCGTGCCTCGGTGAAAAGCGCCCGTGCGGTATCGGTGTCCTCAGTAGCAAAAGCCACGGACCCGGAAGTTGCCACCAGTAAGATAATGCTGCAATTGGCTAAAAAAGCCGGCCTATTTCGCCCTGCCATAAATGTTGACTCACTTGATGTCGCCAAAGAGATCAGCGCCCTTCGTGGACGAAGAGCTCACGGTTTTGTCCGCCTGTGCCTCCTTTTGTGGAGGCGGAGTAGTCGTTACCAATGGTTGACGCCGCTGCACCATAACCACCGGGCGCGGCACTTCGCGCACCACAACTTGAGTTGCCGCCGCCGGGCTTACTGGATTAGCCACTGCTGGGCTTACCGGATTCGCCGACGCTACCGGCGTTATGGGGTTAACGGCTGGCACGGCAACACTAGGCGGGGCGACGTTATTAACGGGCGCCATAGCGGGCTCCGGGCTTTTCGCCGGTTCACTCGCCGCTTGTCTCGTATCCGAAGCTTGACCTTGTGTGTCCGGCGATCGCATCGTTTGCACGAAAACGGCACCCGCGATGCCCGCAGCTGCTCCCAGTACCGCCACGACACCCGCGACGATTCCTATTCGAAACGTCGAGGCAGGCTTCGGGGGCATCTTACTTTCGAATGAGCGGGGCCCCGCGCTGTGGGATCGAACGTGAACCATTGCGCTACTCGGACGACTGTATGCGGAGGGCACGGTTGAGCCGCGAGCCATCACTCGAACGATTCGGTCAACCGTCGCCTGACATTCCGGGGGCGCATACGGCTGGAGCGCGCGTGCTAGATCGGCGACGGTCGCAAACCTCGTAGTTCGATCCTTCTGCAAACACCTAAGGATTACCGATTCGAGTTGGCGCGGCACATCGCCTCGCATAGACGTAATCGGCGACGGCGGATCGGCGGCAATCATTGCTAGTAACGCCGCGGTATTGTCCGCGTGATATAGCGGCCAGCCAACGAGCATTTCGTGTAGGATTGCACCGAGCGACCAAATATCCGTACGCGTATCCAATTCCCCTGGGGAGCGAATTTGCTCGGGCGACAGATACGGCAGCGCACTGTTTGCCGCATTGCTACGATGGCTCACGGGGCGAACGGAAGCCGAACTCAACGACCACTGCGCCATCGCACCGAAGCCAAGAACCTTGATGAGTGGCCACCCATCCATACCCTCCGACACACGAAGACTCGAAGGCCGAAGACTGCCGTGAATCACTCCTATTGAATGAGCCTCAGCGAATGCTTCCGCAATTTGAATGGCGTAATCGACCGCGTCCGACACAGCAAGGGGCCCGCGTACCCGAAGCAATTCGGCCAAATCCGAGTAGCCCTGTAATTCGGTCACGAGAAATGGCGCGCCGGATTCTAGTGTCCCAATTTCCGTCACCCGGGCGACATGTTCACTCTGCATTTGGGCCACCGTGCGAGCGGTACGCACGAAATGCTCCTGCGCATCGGCAAAGCCACGACCATGCGGGGAAAGAAGTACCACCTGAGCGCGCGTACCAAGCCCCAAATGAACGGCCTCGGCGGTGACCAAAAGGCCTTCGGTGACGACCCTCTCGATCCGCAATTTACCGAGCAAAATATCGCCTTCGCGAAGAATGTCCTTGCGCTGGATTCGGCGCCGTTCCAGAAGTGGCCGATCTGACCCACTTGGCCGAGAATATTCCCCTGGTTCCCCGCTGCGAACAGGATTCGATTCGCGCTTCAAACGTGGTTCGTTAGAGCTAGCCGGATTGCGCCGCTGCGAATGTATTGGGCGCTCCTCAACGTTTCGACTAAACGAATCCGAGCGGCCCGGTGAATGGGATATCTGGTGAACGCTGGTCACCGGTTCGTGCAGCCGGTCTCCGAAAGCCGGTGACTCATGAATCGGATCGACGAAAGCTGGAATGCGTGATTGCTGTGGGGACGTGGAGCGGAAATCCGGGGGCCTTACTGAAAGTGGCGGTGGCCCGAGCGGAGGTGGCACCACGCGCCGCGGGGCTTCAAAGCCTCCATTAATAGTGTGCGGGAAGTAATTGGATGAAGTGCCCGCTGCAACGGGTTGACTGGAGCGAAGTGGTGGAAACGGATCGGGCGAAATATAACTCTCATCTCCCACCATGAGATCTTCATCCCGAACTTGCTCACCCTCATCGTCAGAGTCTGCGTGATTTTCGTCAGCGTAAGCCCGACCCTCTGCCGAGTCAGCGTGATTTTCTTCCGCGTAGACCGGACTTTGTTCAGAGCCGGCGTGACTTTCAGCTAACGATGCCACATCGACGCTCAACGTTGGCTCGAACTCCAATTCGTCTCCCTGCGCCAGCGGGGCGGAAAGGCTGCTCGATGTATCTTGAATCACAGAAAGACCCTCCAGCCAAGTTGACAGTATTGCACGGTCATTGCCAGATGACGCAACGCAAGTGTCTAGCATTGCAACATCGCGCGCTCCAGGCAATTCGCCGTCATCGTAATGTCACATTGGTTGCGATCCTAAGGTCAAAACTGCGCGTTTCCCATGACATGTTCGTGAACGCGAAGTAGTACTGGTGGGTTTAATTCTGTGGGTCGCCTGCAACGGGTGACTGATTTTCGGAATTCTTTTTTGGGGTGCAAGCACGTGGCCACGTGCCGGCGAATCCAAATAGAGAACACGCCAAAGCACGAGGCTAGTCCCAAACCATTGCGGCACAGCGACTGCTCCGCATGCGCGACCGGTGCACACGGCGGTTTTGACTCTATCCTCGGACGTATCACTGGAAGATTCCCGAATTGCATGCCACCCGGAAACGACTGGACAACCCCGAGAGCTACGCAGAGCTCGTCGGAGTAGCTACTTGGCACCAGATTAAACTCTCCCCATGTGTCCAAATGTTGCGCTCGTGACCACCGAACAAATGATCTGAAAAGCGCCGCTCGTCGATCTTGCGTCAACCGGAAGCCACCCCTGAATTCGGCATGTGACAATTGAGCAACGAACACTAAACACGCACGAAATAAACTGAATGGTCATCCGCTCCCCGACCTGGCCTCCAGTTGCATCGTGATTGCACCTGCACAAAACGGCCCGATGCGGATTGATTGCGGAATTCAAACGATTCCCGCGCGCCGGCACCACACTGAGTCCATCTTCAGTGCTTCAGCTTTTCTGTAACGGATCGTTAACCAACGCTGCGGTCTCAAATCGGGTATTGCAAGGCCAAACGGCCTCCGATACTTCTGTTGATAATCTGATGAGAACATTGATGAACGCCGTTCAAAGACAAGAGGAATTTCTTCGAGCTGATTCCCTATTGATTGTCGACGACAACCCGATGGTATTGCGCTGGATGAAGCGCTCATTGGAGAACGGTCCGCTGTCGATCATAAGCTGCGGGTCGCCGCGGGAAGCATTGCGGCAAGTCGCCGAAAGGAACGTTCGAGTCGTAGTGAGCGACATTTCAATGCCTGAAATGTCGGGCCTCGAGTTGCTGCGGCAAATCCGTGAGTTCGATGCTGACTTGCCCGTGATATTGCTGACCGGAGTACCCTGCGTCGCATCAGCAGCTACAGCGGTGGAATACGGAGCCTTCATGTATCTCATGAAGCCCGTCACACCCGAAGTCCTCGCAATTGCGATCGAGCGCGCCGCCAACTGCTATCGAATTGCAAAGCACCGACGACAGAGCCTGGCACGGCTGGGAGTTACCGACGAAACAAGCCAGTTGGCAACGCTGGAAGGCGCCTTTGACGATTCTCTTTCGTCGCTATGGCTCGCTCACCAACCGATTGTACGGTTCTCCAATCGATCGGCGTTTGGCTATGAAGCGCTGCTGCGAAGCGATAATGCCGCGCTGAACAATCCTGAAGCCATTTTGCACGCGGCCGAACGCCTCGGTGCGCTGAACAAATTGGGCAGGGCTGTTCGCGGACGAGCCGCCGATTCACTCAGGGTCGTACCTAATGGTGCCTCGCTGTTCGTCAATCTTCACCCGCAGGATTTGATGGATATGCAATTGCTGGATAGCCAGATGGGGTTATCGCTGGCCGCCTCTCGAGTCGTGCTCGAAATAACCGAGCGTTGTGGGCTGTCGAAAATCGACGGGCTCCCGACCAAAGTGAGGGAACTGAGGCGGATGGGCTTTCGCATTGCAGTTGATGACTTAGGTGCGGGCTACTCGGGGCTGGCAAATGTAGCGTTGCTCGAGCCCGAGTTCATCAAGCTCGATATGGCGCTCGTGCGTGATATCGACCAGTCCAGTGTCAAACAGAAGTTAGTTACGTCTTTGGTGACGCTCAGTCAGGCGATGGGGCATTCAATTATCGCCGAGGGCATCGAGACTCAAGCCGAGTGCGATACACTGGTTGGGCTCGGGTGCGACATGCTCCAGGGATATTATTTTGCAAGGCCCGGACGAGGGCTTCCAGGAAATCAGTTGGGGCGATGGGCGCCCCGCAACCGACATGGAGTCACCCTCCGAGGAAAGCGGGAAATTCATTGGCCCGCCATCGGTAACGCGCCTCGTTGTGAGCAAGTGTTAGTGCGGTGCCTGCGGCGGGGTACTTTTACTTAGTCGCGCGGTTTGGCAGGTGTAAGGACTGGGCCTGATTTGGCAGCTCCGCCAACCAAGCTTCGAGTCGAGCCTGGATCTCGTCACGCACTCGGATGGTCTGAGTCAATTGCTGCTCATGTGTTCCCTTGAAGGCGCTTGGATCGTCAAAACTCCAACCTATTCGTCGCGTCACGCCTGGAAAGATGGGGCAATGCTCAGCGGACGACTCATCGCATACGGTGATGACGTAATCGAAGTAGCGGCCCGCCTTAAACGAATCGAATACGGACTTCGACTTTGCGTTGGCTAGCTCAATGTCGATGAGTTTCATGGCCTCAATAACTAGCGGATTCACGGGTCGGGGTTCGAAACCGGCGCTCACCACATCAAACGACGGGCCGCCCAGCTTTTTGAGCAGCGCTTCAGCTATTTGACTCCTGCCTGCGTTGTGTACACACACGAATAAGACCTTTGTGACATTGCTCATACGGCTTCTCCTAACGGTGACCAGCGGGCCCCCAGTAGGAAAACTATATCGAACATCTTCTATATTGACAAGTATCAATTCAGGGTCAATACTTGGCTGCGTGACGTCGCGCCTTCCCATTGCGGTTGAGTCTACCCCTGAGTCGAGTTGTTGTGCTCCGCGGGTGCGGCTGCGTGGCAAGGCCGTCAAACAATTTGCGTCACTGTTCAAGGGGCTGGCCGATGAGACGCGGCTCGAGATTCTGGGGCTGCTCGCCGCCGCGCAAGACGAAGTCTGCGCTTGTCATATCGAGGAGCACATCAAGCATCTCTCGCAGCCCACAATTTCTCATCACTTGAAGTTGCTTCGAGAAGAAGGTCTGGTCACGGCGGAGCGGCGTGGCACTTGGGTGTATTACTCTCTCGACAAGTCCCTGCTCATGCGCGTGAAACAGTTCGTAGAGGCAATTAAAGAATAGTCGCCTTGTGTCTG
This sequence comes from uncultured delta proteobacterium, assembly GCA_963819085.1. Taxonomy (GTDB): domain Bacteria; phylum Myxococcota_A; class Polyangia; order Polyangiales; family Polyangiaceae; genus FEN-1139. Next base: position 210,309 of record CAWFUX010000034.1, on the reverse strand, counting down.
CTATATCGAAATTATTCAATCTGGGAGAATATTGTGACAACCACCACGAATAACGAAACTGCACCTAAATCAACCAGCTGCTGTGCGCCCGATTGCTGTAGCGGGAGTGAAGCCAAGGCTAAGCCGACCGAAGATATTCGCGAAATCGTAAAGGAGCGTTACGGCCAGGCCGTAAAAGAAGTTCTCAAGGGTGCTAGGCCCGCCTGCTGCGGTTCGACTACGGCCCAGCCTCTCGGCGGCACCGATCCGATTACAAGGGATCTCTACGATTCTCTCGAGACCGCGGAGCTGCCGGAAGCGGCTTTGCTGGCGTCATTCGGCTGCGGCAATCCTACGGCGTTGGCAGAGTTGAAGGCGGGCGAAATTGTGCTCGATTTGGGCTCAGGTGGCGGGATCGATGTCTTACTCTCCGCCAAACGAGTGGGTCCAACCGGCAAGGCTTACGGCCTCGACATGACCGATGAAATGCTCGACCTGGCACAGCAGAACAAAGCCAAGTCCGGCATCACGAACGTGGAATTCCTCCGGGGCACCATTGAATCTGTCCCGCTTCCGTCGAATTCGGTAGACGTTATCATCTCCAATTGCGTCATCAATCTTTCGACCGATAAAGATCGGGTACTGAAGGAAGCTTTCCGCGTGCTACGTCCCGGCGGTCGCGTTGCGGTTTCCGATATCGTGATTCGGCGTGAGCTGCCTGATTCAGTGAAGAAATCGATGAATCTGTGGACCGGGTGCGTCGCCGGAGCGCTACTCGAAAGCGAATACGTGAGCAAACTGAAAGCTGCCGGATTCACCGATGTTGACGTCGAACCGACGCGCATCTACTCCAAAGACGATGCCGAGGAAATGGCGTCATCCGCCTGCTGTGGCGGCGAGATGACCGCTACACTCAATGCCCTGGACGGCGCAGTAATGAGCGCCTTCGTACGCGCGAGAAAGCCATGACGGCTGAGGCAGCGACCCCGAAACGCCTGTCCTTCATCGATCGCTACCTCACGCTTTGGATCTTTGTCGCCATGGCGCTGGGTGTGGCAGCTGGGTCGCTATTTCCCGAATCTATTGCGGAGATGAGCGGCAAGACGAGCGTCGGGACGACGTCAATCCCGATTGCGGTGGGTCTTATTTTGATGATGTACCCGCCGCTTGCGAAGGTGCGCTACGAAAAGATCGGCGAAGTGTTTCACAATCGCCGGGTACTCGTCCTTTCGCTGGTGCAAAATTGGGTTATTGGTCCGCTCTTGATGTTTGGGCTCGCAATATTGTTCTTGCGCGATAAGCCGGAATACATGCTGGGGCTGATTCTGATTGGCCTGGCCCGCTGTATTGCGATGGTCATCGTCTGGAATGACTTGGCCAAGGGCGACAAAGAGTACTGCGCGGGCCTGGTTGCCTTCAATTCGATCTTTCAAGTGCTGTTTTTTTCGGTGTATGCGTACTTCTTTGCCACACTGCTGCCGAGCTGGCTGGGGCTCAAAGGTGCCGTCGTAAACATCACGATTGGCGAAATCGCCAAGAGCGTCGCTATCTACCTGGGTGTCCCCTTTGCGGCTGGGTTTTTGACCCGGCGGGTGCTCGTCCGGGCAAAGGGGGTCCAATGGTACCAGACTCGGTTCGTCCCGCGCATTAGTCCAATCACACTGATTGCGCTGCTATTTACGATCATTGTGATGTTCTCGCTCAAGGGCGAGGCCATCGTGCAGCTACCATTCGATGTACTGCGTATCGCGGTGCCATTGCTGATCTACTTTCTCGTGATGTTTGCGATATCCTTTTTCATGAGCAAGCGCGTCGGCGCCAACTATGAACAATCTGCCACCCTTTCGTTTACGGCCGCCTCCAACAACTTCGAACTCGCGATCGCGGTTGCCGTAGCAACGTTTGGCATTCACAGTGGGGCCGCCTTTGCCGCTGTCATCGGGCCACTTGTCGAGGTGCCCGTGCTCATCGGGTTGGTCAACGTCGCGCTCTGGGCGCAAAAACGCTACTTTCCCCGAGCGCCCATCGAGGCAGCTGCTGGCACTTGTCCGACGTAGAAACCTCTCTGTTACAACTATCACCGGATTTACATGACCCAATCTCAACGCAGCATTCTGTTTCTCTGCGTCGCGAATTCAGCGCGCAGTCAAATGGCCGAGGGGCTAGGCCGAATGATTTTCGAAAGCCGCGTCCCCGTGCAGAGCGCCGGCAGCGAACCCTCTCGAGTAAATCCTTACGCCATCGAAGTGATGCGCGAATTGGGCGTGGATTTGACGACCCACTATTCGAAGTCCGTTCAGACAATCGATCCAGCCACTGTCGGTACTGTTATCACGCTATGTGCCGAGGAAGTTTGTCCGATCTTTCTGGGTCAAGCGCAGCGGCTGCATTGGCCAATACCCGACCCAGCCAGCAACGACCCGGCAATCACGCGAGAAGAAATGCTCGAGCGCTTCCGCGCCGCGCGCGACGCCATTCGCGAAAAGCTCGAGCGCCTGTCACGCGAAGAGTTTCCGCGAACGTGAAGGCGTTGCGAGCCGATCTCGCGATTTTCGAGCTCTTGCGCGAGGGGTCGCAACCGGGCTTTAGCGTGCCGTCACGACAAAAAAACAGCGGCTCTCAAAAAGCTTCATTGTAGATTTAGAGACATTTGAATTTTTATGTCGTGCTCCCACTCGTAAGACTGATGTCGGTGGTCGCGGGGCTACGCGCGCTCATTCGTTATTTGGCCACCAGTTTTCCTTGCGACACGCAAGTGGTGCTCGCCGAAGGAGACAGGGTGCCGCTTAGTGTTGCTTGCCCGCTCGTCGTGTTGATGCGAATCCGACCGGCTCCACCACCGCCGCCGCCGCCGAAATCACTGAGCCCGCCGCCTGGGTTTAAGGTGTATTGACCAGCAGTACCGTCAATAACGGCAGCTGCTGAGCCGTCTCCCCCGAGGTTTACAAATGCACCCGTGCTCGTCGTGGAAGTCGTCGTGCCTCCGGGAGCTGCGACCGCGTCGGGTGACGCATTCGCACTCTCGGCGCCACTGCCCGAATTGGCGCTGCCCGCGCCACCGTTAGCGGCAAGCGTGCCGCGAACGGCCACCGTCGGAGCCTCAAGCAAGATAGCACCGCCGGAACCGCCACCGTTGCCACCGAAGAAGGCACCACCACCGCCGACGTGAATGACGCCCGTGGTCGCTATGCTGATTGATTCGCCTGAAATCAGTTGAATGCCGCCGCCACCCGCACCCCCACCAGTAAAACCATCCCCGCCACTCGAGCCGCCCAAGAGCGGTGTGATCTCTGGTTTTCCGTACGGCACCCCGCCCGTCGAATTACCACCCTTGCCGCAGTAGGCACCACCGCCAGCGCCTACGTGAGTCGTAAGCAATGGAGCGCCGCCCGCGCCCGGGCCTAGGCCCTTGATACTTCCGCCACTCGGCGCGGAAAAGCCGCCGCCGAGGGAAGTCCCCTGGGCGAACGACGCTGGTGTTGCTTGGAGCGTTCCCGCAATGCTAATTGGGCCTTCCGTGACAATGATGAGCGGCCGATTGCCGACAACGGTGACGTTTGCGCTGGCGGTCACGGCCAACGAAGACAGGGAGAAAACCATTGCGGCAGTTGCGTCAACGTTGTTTTGCGTAATCGCTTGCGACGTGTAGTCGGTAAGTTTGTCCAAACAATCAATAGTTCCCGCCGTGGTGTCAATTGTGCATGCTCCGGTAATCGTGGCAGCCTTTGCGGTCAGATTGAGCTGTGCGTTCGGGGCGTTTGATGGAACGAAGCTCAACCCTTGACCGGCATCGCCCGACGGAGTGCCGCTGTCGGGATGATTGTTCTGGCTGTTGCCTCCGCCCGTACCCGCGTCGGCGTTGTTATTTGCGCTCGACGTGCCGCTGCTGCCGCACGCGAATGTCAAACCCACAAATGTCGTTAGGAGTACCCCAGTAACGCTGCGTCTAAGAGTCATGTCATCTACCTGTTTGGCTAACTTTAATTATCTCAACGGGCTTTTGCCCGAACTTACCCTGTATACATGCGCATTGTGACGTTGCAGTGTCAAAGACGGTTGAAAGTGATGACCTGGGGTTCGAGCTTTCACGGGTACGACTCGAACCTAACCTGCAACACCGCATTAACACGGCGTGGCGCTATGCGTGCGCGACCAATTTCACCGCGAGTCAATGCGCCTTTCGGCTGTTCCGTTCATTGTTCGCGTGACGAATTCAATACGACGGGTGCGTTCGACTGACACAATCGGGCGCCACGACTCGCGCAGATATTTCTTTTGCAGCTGATTCGCGCGAAAGTTTTTCGCGATGGCGTCTACACACTCGTGACTAGCGCCCGAAAACTTAGGCAGAGCCGCACGCAAAGTCAGCTAGCCAGGTGCGGACGTAAAATTTCCCCGTCGCCATTCAATCGCTGATGAAACATTCGCCACTAGTGGAAGTTGCATTCCCACAATCTACTCGAGGTCAATTTCTAGAAACGCGAAATGCATCTGGGAATGAACGCTGAAATAACAGGTAAAAGGATCTATCGACTGCTCGTGACTAGTTACGTTGAACGTTATTGATTACGCAATTCAGAGACCGAATTTCGAATACAATCAAAGATCCGGTTTGATCAACGAGTGTCACTTTCGCTTTTCGTGAGTCGTGCGAACGTTACTCAATTGTCAACGAGGGCAACGCTACCCCGTGGTAGCTAGCCCCAGTCGAATGTTCATCTCGTAAGCGGTTTACGGGGTGACTTCGAGCAGGTGGCCTTCCACCCGTGTGCGCCCAATTGCGCGCAGGCGCGGTGGTGTGCCTCGCACGGACCAAACAGTAAAAGGGAATCACATCATGAACCATCGCAGAACACTGCGTGCGCCATTGGCGTGCGTCATGGCTCTTTGCGGCTCCGCCGCTCTCCTATCCACCACGGCACTCGTAGGATGCAGCAGTCAGCCCGGTGGCGCTGCCCAAAAAGACGAAGGCCAAATCCAGGTCGTCACAATGGGGCTAACCGCGGCCGACGTTACTGCTGTGACAGTGACCGTCACCGGTGGTCCTTCCGGCTCGGGAACAACTACTTTCAACCTGAGCAAGGGCAGTGCAGTCGGAACCTGGGCAGGCACGCTCACTGGTCTGCCGGTTGGTACCGGCTACACATTCACGATGTCCGCCACCGATTCGACCGGCACCGTCATCTATCAAGGTGCCGCCACGGCCGTATCGGTCACCCAGACCACAACCGCGGAGGTCCTGATTTCAGGCCAGCAAGCAACTGCACCCACGCCTTCCACGAATGCGGCGCCGGTAATTGATTCGGTCATCGTGTCCTCGACAACCGTTGCCCCGGGCGACGTTGTTAGCCTGGCCGCGGCCGCGCATGATCCCAACGCGGGCGACACACTCACGTATTCCTGGACCGCGACCACGGGCACGTTCTCCGCTTCGAGTGCAGCCTCCACCACCTGGACCGCCCCAGCAACTGCGGGAACCTACCCCATCACGCTGACGGTAAGCGATCAGACCGGCGCGACAGTTTCTGTTCAAGCGAATGTAGTGGTCAACGCCAGTAACGCGACGGGCAAAGCCCACGTCACCGCGACCATGAACACCTGGCCGGTCGTCTCCAAGGTTACTGGCACTCCAAACTACTTAGTCAAAGGGGCTCAGACGCTCCTGACCGCCATCGCGAGCGACGCGGACCGCGACCCGATCACGTATGCATGGACGAGCAGCTGTGCCGGCACGTTTACGAACACGCAGGTGCCAACGCCGAGCTTTACCCTTGCCAGCACGGAAACCGCCACCTCGTGCACGCTATCAGTTGCGGTTGCGGACAACCGTGGCGGCAGCACGTCGGGCTCACTCACGCTGCCAGTCGGGCAGCCTACGGCCGCCCTGGCGCCAGCAATTGGCAAAACGGTTCAATCGACGCAAAGCGTCGGCGCGACCGATACGGTCAGCATGACGATCAATGCCACCGACCCACAAGGTCTGCCCATGACGTTCAGCTGGGCCGCCAGCGACGGGACCCTCGGGACACCGGTCAATGCTGCGGGCTCGAGCCAGGTTGTCTGGACGCCCCCGGCAGCCGCCGCCTCGAGCTGGCTCGTCACAGCGACTGTCACCGACAGTTCAGGTGCCGCAGCAACCAAGACATTCAGCATCAAGCCCTCGAGCTGCTTCGGCGTCGCCGCTGCTCCCTCGTCCGCTTGGTCCTTCGGCGTCATGTCTGACACTCAGTGGATCGGAACCGACGACGGCAAGAATCCGAATTCGGATGCAATCGACATTATCAACCAACTGAACGCGCAGTTCATCGCCAAGGGCGTGAAGCTGGTCGTGGCGGTGGGTGACATTACGGACAACGGCAGCAACCTCGCACTCGACACCCGTGCCGAATTCGCGCAGGCCCTCTATAACGCGAATATCGGTTTCTTCCCGCTGCGCGGCAATCACGAGCCCACGCCGACCGCCGCGGTCGAGTTCAAGCGCTTGTTCCCGCAGACAATGGGCGGCATGCAGAATGCAACCCCGGTCAACGCCTTCATCGCCAACGCCGATGACGTGAACACGATGCCAGTAGCCGTTTCAGGCTCGCCCTTCGCCATGGGTTCGAACTTCAGCGAGCCCTCGTCAGTGCTCACTGGAACCGGAAACACCGTGTGGGACGGCCTGTCGTACTCCTTCGACTACAACAATGCGCGTTTCGTCCTTCTTGATCAATTCATGAGGGCAGACGGCGCCTCGGCCAGTGGCTATTACCAGATTGCGCCGCAACTGCCCTGGATCAGCGCGACACTCGCGAGCAGACCGGCAGGGACCCACGCGTTCGAGTTCGCTCACAAGGGAATCATCACCGAGAACCACGTGGACACTCTGTTCGGTGCCGACCCGAGCATAGACCCAGTGAGTTCTAATGCGTTCATCACGGCCCTAGCCACCAACGGGGTGCGCTACCACATGGGCGGCCACGATCACATGCATAACCGCGCCATCGTGACCACGACGGACGGAACCACAGCCAAGGTGCAGAATATCATCTGCGCTTCGGACAGCTCGAAGTTCTACATTCCGGCGAATCCGTCAAACGACGTCAAGTACGATGTTCCCGCGTTTAGTCACACGCGCGAGACGCCAATTGCCCAGGAGCTCAATACGGTTGGCTACTACATCGTCACGGTGGACGGGGTTAAGGCGACCGTCGACTTCTACTCGGCCGTGGTTAACCCCACGCTTGCGAGTGGCGAGTACCTGATCTCCTTCACACCCCAGCTCAACTTCACCAAGCGCGAGACGTACGGCTACGGCCTGAACGGCAAGCAGTTCGTCGTCGCGCAGGGTCAGAGCTACACCTCGGTGCAGGACAGCTTCGCGGGTACAACCGCGCAGATCCTAGGTGGCACGAATGCCAACACGAATGTCGAAGGTGGCGGCCGCAACCCAGTCAAGACCGTTGACACGGGTTGGAACACGGGAAGCTGCTCCACGTCGAGCGCCATCCTCAGCCTGTGGATGACTGACAGCACGATGGGCAGCGACCAGACGGACACGTACGTCTTGTCGATGAGCTTCGACCCGACCGGCGTTGCCAGTCTGCTCGGGACCGGCTCGTTCGGTCTTGCCGTCAAGGATACGAACGGCAACTGGGTCAACGCGGTGAACAAGGACTTCGGCGGCACGAAGACCTTCGTCAGCGGTCCCTGGCAGGCGAGTTATGCGCTCGGTACCTACGGCGTCGATCCCGCAACCAACACTGCTTGGGCCGTCATCAACCACAGCAGCGACTTCGCGGTCGCGTCGTTCTCGAATTAACCAGGATTCTTCCCAACCGGTATGGCGCTGCACCCCTCGGCAACCACAGCTCTATCCTCTAAAGTGCCATCCGGTTGGGAATCTGTTCCAGAACGCCGCCTGCCTAACCCAACTGGGCGGGCGGCGCTCGCTCTCCTGAAACGTGAGTCTTACGACAAGAAAGAACTTCTCCGATGAAACGTATGGCTTCGGAAGTTTCCCCACTTCGACTCATTAAGAGCGTGCTTTCGGCGCTCGCGGCCCTGATTTTAGTGCTCCTCATGCCAGGCTGCAGCGCGCCTGGTAGTAATGCCGGCGACGGGCCCTCGGGTTCGGCGGCAATTGTCATCTCCGCGCTTGGCGCGAGCGATGTAGCAGCTGCAACAGTCTCAGTCACCGCTACGGATATTTCATCTCCCATCACCACCGCGCTCTCCGCGTCGAATGGATGGCAGGCAACGATTGACGGCATCCCCGCCGGCAACGGTCGAACATTTACTCTGTCCGCGACCGACGCAAATGGCGTCGAGCAATACCACGGCGCAACCAGCAACGTGACGATCTCGCCGGGTCAAACTCAGTCGGTGGTCATTGTCGCACAACAGACATCGCAAAGCGGCGCGTTTGCAGACTCGGTCCCAGTCATCGACTTGGCCCAGGCGTCGTCGAACAAGGTTGCCCCCGGTGGCGTCCTCAACCTGAGTGTAACCGCGCATGATCCGGACGCAAACGATACGCTCTCGTTCAGCTGGACAGCCTCAACCGGGACGTTCGCAACTGCGACTGCGCAGTCAACCACCTGGACCGCACCTTCCACCGAAGGCACGTATCCGATCACCATTTCCGTGCGTGATTCAAGTCAAGAAGTCACTAGCACCACTCTTCGAAATCACCGTGGTCACCGCGCCGCCTCAGGTGCCGATTCCGCGGTGTTTCGTTTGGTTACTCGCGGGGATTCTCGCGGCCATTGGCAGCCTACTATCTCAGTACAAAGACGCGAAACACTGCCGAGTGTTGGCACGACACTAACGGCCTGCGCTCTGCGAAATCATCGGGAGCTCGACGCGAAATCGGAACTGCTCGGCTCGCAGTCGCTCCCGATCATGGTATATGCCGGCGCACAAATGATGACGTTTCGTTTTTTGGTTAGTGCGGCACTTGTAGTGAATATTGCGGGCGCCGGGTGGTCCTGTGCGCGTCGGGCTGTAACGTCAGCGCCCGTGACCAATCGATTGGGGATGAAATTCGTCGAAGTTCCAGCTGGAAACTACCGGATGGGCAATCCCGAAAATCGGGATGAGCAGCCTGCGCACGATGTGACGATAGCTACTCCATTTTGGATCCAGACAACGGAGCTGACGCAGGGGCAATGGAAGGCCATCATGGGTACGAGCCCCTGGTCGAATGCAACCAACGTGCGAATGGGGGACAACTTTCCAGCGATCCTAGTTACTTGGCCCCAGGCTCAGCAGTTTTTGAAGAAGCTGAACGAACTCGATCCCGGACATAGCTATCGTCTGCCGAGCGAGGCTGAATGGGAATACGCCTGCCGAGCGGGTTCAACGGGTACGTATGGTTTTGGCAATGACAGCAACAAACTCAAGGACTACGCGTGGCTCGACGAAAATGCGAGCCAAGTCGGGGAGAATTATCCACATGCAGTCGCACAGAAGAAACCGAACGCTTGGGGCCTTTTCGACATGCACGGCAATGTCTGGGAATGGTGCCAGGACTCGTATCGCGACAACTACAAGGGCGCGCCGAGTGACGGCACGGCGTACGCATCGAAGGACTTTGATTCGCACGTCTACCGAAGCGGCGGTTTCCGCAATGCCGAACGGTTCACACATTGCTCGAGTCGAGCCGGCCTGGACGATGAAGATCAGTCAGACAACGTTGGGTTTCGTGTCGTGATGCAATCGGCAAGCGCTCGCTAAGTGCAGTTTGCGTCAGTGGCGTGAGGCCTTCGCGGTTTTAGTCGGGCGCCGGTGCTTTCGGGGATGAGTGTGGTCGGGCGGGTGCGGGTGCGCGTGTCCCTCGTGAGCTTGGGATTCTGCATGGCGGCCGCTTCCACTCAAGGTCAAAGTGTGTTCGGCCACGTACTCGACGGCCCCTTGGATCACTCCCCGCGTTCCGATCATGCGGTTCGTAACCTGTTTGAGTTGGTCCGAGCGGCCACGCATTACAATCATCTCCAAGCAATGTTCGTGGTTGAGGTGCACATGCATCGTCGAGCGCACTTGTTCTCCAAGGTCGTGCTGCAGCGCTGTCAGCCGCTCTGATAATTCACGCACGTGATGATTGTAAACCAACGTCACTGCCGCAAATGCCGGCACCTTGTCGTCGAGTTTTGTGCGGCTCACCTCGGCACGCGTCAAATCGCGCAACAGTTCTGAACGATTGCAGCCCCGAGACGTGGCAAGCGCGTCGAGCTGCTCCACCAAATTCGCCTCCATCGCGACGCCGAATCGCACCAAGTCTTCCTTCATTGGTTCGGACACTATCATTGAGATGTCGTTCCGGCTAGTGTACCAGTTTTAATCGGCATTTCGGCGATTTGGTCGTTATTCAGCCACCAGACGAAATGGGTGCTACGTATATTAAATTCGTGTTACTGTCCGCCGTATTGACGGTCATTCGCCAGCTCACGTGTTCTTGGCGCTGCGGCATATCACTCGCGGCAATGGTTTTTGTCTGGCCGCTGACAGTAAAAGGGCATGAGCTCGAAAAGCCCGTACCCCTCGAAGAGCCTGCGCCGATTTGGCCGAGCGGTGTCTCCACTGAGCGGGACGTCGTGGTGCCCGTGATTTTGACCATATCATCGTCAGGCATCGTTACCGACGTTGCGGTGGAAGCCAGTCTGGGCAGCGATTTCGATGAAGCGGCCATAGCCGCGGCCAGACGGTGGAAGTTTACGCCGGCTCGCAATGAGGGTGAACCGGTGGCAGTCAAAGTGCGCTCGGTAGTTCGGTTTCGGGCGCTGCAGAAAACCGAGTCGAGTGCCGCTTCAGGCTCGCTCACGGCTTCGAATACGGCTAGTGCGGAACGTGACGGTACACCATCGGGCACAGCGACTGCCGCGAACGCTCGCCCTGAGCCCGTTGTGCCGCTGGGTCATGGAGAAGAACAGCACCTCGAGGTGCGCGTAACTTCGGACCGCGCGCCACCGCGCTCGGCTTCGGAGGTCGTGCAAGAACGGCGCGTGCTCGACGCGGCACCGCATCGCACCGCCAACGACATGTTGCTGACGCTACCCGGGTTTTCAATCGCGCAGCACGGCGGCGAGGGTGATGCTTATCAGATTTTCTTTCGCGGGTTCGACGCTGTTCACGGTCAAGACCTGGAGATTTGGGCCGCAGGCGCGCCTGTCAATGACGTGTCGAACATCCACGGGCAGGGTTATGCGGATCTGCACTTTTTGCCGGCGGAAATCGTAAAGCAAATTCGCTCGATGCCGGGCACGTACGATCCTCGACAGGGTGATTTTGCCGTCGCGGGAAGCGTGAGCCTCGACCTGGGCTATGACGAGCCGGGGATCACCGCAAAGGCGTCCGCGGGGCAATTCGGCACGCGGCGCTATTTCTTGGTTACCACCCCGAGGGCACTCCAGAAGCGACGTTCGCTGCGTTCGAGCTGTATTCGACGGATGGTTTCGGACCCGCACGCGCCGCCACGCGTGCCTCAGGTGTCGCGCAGGCAGAATTTGCGATCGCGGATGGTGCGGTCGCGCGTGTCATGGCATCGACGTATGCTACCCGTTACGATTCGCCGGGCGTCTTGGTGTTGTCCGACATCGAGAGCGGACGCGTCAACCGGTTTGCGTCGTACGATCAAAAGCAGGGCGGCGATGCCTCCCGCTCGCAAATCGTCTTGGACGTGACGAGAGTGGACGAGAACTCGCGCTGGTCGATTGCGCCCTATTTGGTGCTGCACTCGATGCAGCTTCGGCAGGATTATACGGGCTACCTCGTCGAGCCCTACACGGGGACGGCGGCGGAGGTTACCGCGTTCGACATCGCGTCAGCCCAGGGCAACTCCGAGCAGCAAATCAACGAGGCGCTGACGTTTGGAATCAGGGCGTATTACCGTCGCGCGCTGCACTTGTTCGCGACGACCGATACGGTCGAGGGCGGCATCTTCGCGCGAAACGATTGGATTACGCAGTCGCAAAAGAAGTTGTCCATCGACACCTCTGAGGTCACGTTCGACGAAGTGGACGCGAGCATCCGCGCGACGGATCTCGGCGGGTATTTGGATTTGGCCTTGCACCCACTCTCACGTCTGGTGCTGCGCGGCGGCGTACGCCTCGACGGGCTGTCGTATGCGGTGCAAGACAATGGCCCGCAGGGGCTCGGCGCGCGGCGAGCCGCGCAAGGTGCACACATCGGCAAGAAAGCGACCGCTGAAGTGCGACTAGCTGATGGGCTTTCGGTGGTGGGCAGCTATGGCGAAGGTTTTCGCTCGCCCCAAGCGCGAAGTCTGCAGCAGGGGCAGGCCGCACCGTTTACCACCGTCCAAAGCTTCGAAGGCGGCCTGCGCTATCTCAAAGCCGGCTTTCGCGCCTCGGCAGCCGTGTTTCGTACGCTGTTGTCCGACGACCTGGCGTTCGATCAAGCAACCGCGCGCAACGAGCGCACGCCGCCCACGCGCCGCACCGGCGTGTCCGCCGACCTCACTGCCACACCGACGCAATGGTTCACCAGCAGCGCAAGCCTCACGTACACTCGCGCGGAGTTCACCAACACCGACGGCGGTTACAACGCGGGCGACTTGCTACCCTACGCGCCCCAGATCGTGGCCCGTTCGGACATTGCGGTAACGCCAGAGCTGGGAACGCTGTGGCAGCGCCCGCTCAAAGCTAGATTCGGCAGCGGACTGACGTTCCTCGGGGAGCGGCCGCTACCCTATGGTCAATTCGGTCATGATGTTTTCCTCGTGGACATGACAGCGGGTCTGCGCCTCAAAGAGGTGCAGCTCTCGGCAAACGTCTACAACGTTCTGAACGCCGAGTGGTACGACGGCGAATACGTTTACGCGTCGAATTTCACGCGCTCTCAAACGCCGTCACTGGTCCCCCAACGTCATGTCTCCGTGGGCGCGCCGCGCACCGCGTTGTTCACCCTGGCGATCTACCTGTGAAAGTAAACCCATGAAACGCATTTCTGCTTTCGGTCTGTTCGCTTTCTGCGCTATTTTCTCGGGTTGCAGCAGCAAAAATGCCACCACCGGGTCCACTGTCGTTCTACACACGTTCGCCAAAGGTGACTCGAGCGCCACCGCGCAATTCACGACAGGATTCAAGTGGGACGTTACGTTGACGAAGGCAGCCGTAGCGATCAGCGCTTTATATTATTTCGACGGCCCCCCGCCAACGACAATGCTGCTGCCGCGACCGCTGACGCCTTTGGAGCAAATAGAGAAGGTCATGGGGGTGGGCATGGCTTGGGCCCATCCTGGCCACTACCAGGCGGGCACCGCGCGCGGGCAAACGCTACTGCCGGCGCCGATTACGGTTGAACGCGCTATCGTCAGCGCTCACGGACTTCGGCGATGGCAATGGCATCACAGGGCCCTACCGCTCAGGGCGCGTGGTGCTTCCGATGACTGCACCTGCGGACCCGGCCCTGGACGGACACATCGCGACCGCCGAGGGGCACGCAGTTGCGGCAAACGACGCCGGGAGTACCGCGCCCATCTATTTCCGGCTGACCGCGGATTACGCCGATATTTCGGCGAGTATTCAGAACGGTGCGGTTGACGGCTGCGTGCTGGACGACGGAACCAACGATGGAATCGACGTTGATGTCGAAGGCGACGGCACGATCACGCTGCAGGTGCTGCCGATCGTTTGGCTCAACCTCGTCGACTTTTCGAAGATCGACGCGGGAAGTGCGGATGCCCCCACGGAAGCCAAAGATCCAGGCTTTTCGCAAGGGGTCACGCAGCTAAGCGCCTATCATTTCGTATTTACGCATTGAGTCCATCATTGCGGGGCGTGCCGCTTGGGAGAAAGTCATGGTCACGAATCGATTGCTTACCCTCTTGGTCACCGCGGCAGTGCATTCGACGCTGGGGTGTTCGTCCAGTCCTACGGCGCAAGGCAGTGGCACCGAGGAATTCACCACCTGGGGCGAGGCCTTCATCGAAACCGGTATTCCCGCGGGCGACGGCACGTCCGGCTTCGTCGACGGCTGGTCACTCAAATACGACAAATTCCTCGTCTGTCACCACGCCATCACGGTAGCCGACGACTCGGGCACGGTAGTAGCTCAGCAGACAACGTCGACGTTCGTGAATAACGTTGTGGTCGGTGAAAAGGAGCTCATCACTTTTCCTGACTTGACCGCCAAAGCGTACACGCAGGTCAGCTACGAGATCAAACCGTGCACGGCAGACGCGAAGGTCGTCGCCGGAGACGCGGCGGATCTGGCCATGATGGTACAGAATGGGTACTCATTTTACGCGTCTGGGTCGGCGAGTAAACCCGATCCGAACGATTCGACCAAGGCGATTACCAAGACATTCCACTGGGGATTCATCACGCAAACGGCCTATAAAGATTGCCACTCTGCGCCAGAGAACGGCATTTCGACCGAGGGTATCGTCATCACCAATGGGCAGACCGACGTGAGCCAGCTCACCACACACGGCGATCACCTTTACTACGACAGCCTGCAATCAGGCGACAACGCCAAGCCCACACTGATTCGGTTCAATGAAAAGGCCGCAGCGGACGATGCTCCTACCGGCAATGGTGATGGTGAAATCACCATCAAGGAGCTATGCAACGCTGACATCGATCCGACGATTTACAACACGTCCGGGTTGCCTGGAGCCACCATCGGTGATTTCGTGATATCGCTCGCTCGCACTATCGGTCATTACCGCCACGAGGGCGAGTGTACGATTTCCCGGATCGATCCGAAGCCTGCGAACGTCGTAAACCCCTGTGATGAGTACACGCAGTAGGATTCGCCGGTGGGCGCGTTGCCCGCCGGACACGACTTGGTAATTGCTCTGGCTCGGCTGGTTACCCTTATTCACCGACCTCGCTCATCGGGATCCCAAGCGCCCTAGCGACGCCTTTGCCATAGTCCGGATCGGCTTTCAGGCAATTACCGATGTGCCGGATCTTGATCTCCTTGGGTGCGTCGCCCATGGCACGTGCCGTGTTCTCGAAGAGTACCTGTTTCTGGTCGGCTTTCATCAAACGAAACAGCGCACCCGGTTGTGAATAGTAATCGTCGTCTTCGCGATGGTTCCAGTGATCGGCCGCACCCTCGAGGCCAAGTGGGGAATCAGCAAGATCAGGCTGCTGCTGCCATTCACCATAGCTATTGGGCTCGTAACCGAGCGTGCTGCCGTGGTTGCCGTCCACGCGCATTGCGCCATCGCGATGGTAGCTATGGATCGGGCAGCGCGCGGCGTTCACCGGTATCAGGTGGTGGTTGACGCCGAGACGATAACGCTGCGCATCGCCGTAGGAGAACAAGCGACCCTGGAGCATTTTGTCCGGCGAGAAGCCAATGCCGGGTACGACATTGGCCGGGTTGAACGCCGATTGTTCGACTTCCGCAAAGTAATTCTCGGGGTTGCGATTGAGCTCCAAGACTCCAACCTCAATCAACGGGTAATCCTTGTGGTACCAAACCTTGGTCAAATCGAACGGATTGTAGGCGCGGTTTGCCGCATCCTTCTCCGGCATTACCTGAATGAACAGTGTCCAACGCGGGAAATCCTTGTTCTCGATGCTTTCGTACAGATCGCGCTGATGGCTCTCGCGATCCTTGGCGATGATGGCCTCGGCCTCGGCATCCGATAGGTTCTTGATGCCCTGTTGTGTGTGAAGGTGAAACTTCACCCAAAAGCGCTCGCTTTTAGCGTTGATGAGGCTGAACGTGTGGCTACCAAAAGCGTGCATGTGCCGGTATGAGTAGGGGATCCCACGATCGCTCATTGTAATCGTTATCTGGTGAAGTGCTTCGGGCAGGGAAGTCCAAAAATCCCAGTTATTGCGGGCACTGCGCAGATTGGTGCGCGGGTCGCGTTTCACCGCGTGGTTCAAGTCGGGGAATTTCAGCGGGTCGCGAAGGAAGAACACTGGCGTGTTGTTCCCCACGAGGTCCCAGTTTCCCTCTTCCGTGTAGAACTTAAACGCCACACCGCGAATATCGCGCTCGGCATCAGCCGCACCGCGCTCGCCCGCGACCGTGGAAAAGCGAGTAAATAACTCGGTCTTCTTGCCAACGACGGAAAATATCTTAGCCTTGGTATAGTGAGTGATGTCTTTGGTAACCGTGAACGTGCCGTACGCTCCCGAACCCTTCGCGTGCATGCGTCGCTCGGGAATCACCTCGCGATCGAAGTGCGCGAGTTTTTCAAGGAACCAAACGTCCTGCAGCAGGGCTGGCCCACGAGGCCCCGCAGTCATGATGTTCTGATTATCGACGACGGGCGCACCCGCGTTGGTGGTCAGCGTTTTCCGGTCCGACATGTTCTCTTCCTTCCTGGGTGTGGCTGAAGAAATGCTCTACTTCCATTCGGGAATTGGGGCGAAAACCATCGGGTGGTGGAGCCCGCGCGAGCGCAACAGCTTTTGTTGAACAACGTAACACATTGAAATTACTATATATTTTAAATTGTAAGCCAGATTCTGTTGTCGAACTTGAATATCATTATCAATTAAGGTACCTATCAGTCCATGGCTGCAGGCACCAGTCAAGTCAGGTTGTCCGTTCGGACTATACACACTCTTTGTAATTCTTTTGTTGTCATCTCACTGTTGAGTGGCTGCAGCGACTCGACGCCCAGCAACGTCGCCGGAGTAACGAACCAAGCAGACCTTGATGCATCGTCTGTTGCGGTCGAGGCAATTCATGCGGTTGATGTACCGATTGCAGGCGTCTATCTCGAGGCTATCCTCGACGACGAGATTGTTGCCGCTGCGGCAACAATGTTGCTGCCTCACTTATGGAGGTCGATTCAGCGAACGATTGTGTCTTAGTCGTGTCGTTTGAATGCCGATTCGAAGAAGGAGGCATTCGCCTTGAAATTGGGGAATTCCCTCGCACCAACTGCAGAGGAAAAACAATGCAATGTAAGTCCACAATTGGCGGTAACAACGGAACGGCGATCGGCATTCTACCTAGTTGCGTAGCCGTGGATTCTTCTGCATACGCGGTTAGGACTGGGCGGTCACACACAGCGGTGGAAGGGCGCAAATTGTTCGTGTTTTCGAGCCGCAAATACCAAGTGTGAGTGCTTGACCAGTCTTCGCGGCGCTGGTAGAAAAGAATATCCGATGTTGCATCGTGTGAGCCGTCAACGCGCAATCCGCCCTCGAATTGCAACGAGGCTGCTCGCTATTCAATGCGCAGTTTGGATTTCGATTGCGTCGATCATTCCGCAGCTTCATCAGGCCTTCGCGAGTCACCGACATATCTACTGCGCCCAGCATCACAGGTTCGAGGATGCCGGACCCAAACTCGACGACGCGGGGCTCATTGCGCGCTTGCATGGCGTCGAAAGCAACAATCCAAATTTGAGGAACTCGGCGAGCGACATCGGTGGCCACCGGGCTTGCCAATTCTCGAGTCTCGCCATCCACGTTTCGTTGAACCTATCCGTGGCAGGCAGCGCCTCCACCAGCACCGATGCCGTGACCACGTTAGCGGCGCTTCACCACATGGACGTTCCGCCGCGTGAGATCCTGCGCGTCGCGCCGAAGCAGTCGCCACCAGAAGCAGCCTAGGGGCGTAATTCATCGCGAACTGATCGCTCCGCGATTTTCCATATACATCGATTCAAAGGAATCGACGCACCAATGCCGTGAGCCCATCTAAGCAATGGGGCCTTTACAAGGGCAACTACGGCTAACCGCGCCTGACCCACCTGTGCGCGACGTTGAGGAGCGGTCGAAGGACCATCCGTTCCGACGTTTGATTGTGTTGGCCGTCTGGAACCGGCCAGACAAACTCGAGTCTTGCGCTTCAAGAAGACGAGCGCACCCGCCTGAGAAGCCACCATTTGGAGTAAACCGCTCATGTCTAGCTTCACCCCTTTTCATAAAACGAACGCTACGCTTGTCAATAGCAGTCACCCCTGCCCCGCGTTGCTGCGTTCAACTTTGTTCCTTGCCACTTCAATGATGGCGCTCGGTCTTTCGGCTTGCAATGCGAGCGCCTCTGCGCACACGGCCAGGTCCGACTCGGTTCCCGCCGTTCTGCAGAGCAACGGAAAGATCCTGCTGCCGCTCGGATCTCCACTGCGCCGACACATTGCGGTCGGGCCAGTCGAAATGCAAACTGTCAAGCGCGAGATTCTCGCGCCGGCAACGGTGGAGGCTGAACCCTCGCGTCTCGCAAAGATTGCTCCGCCCCTTGCCGGCCGCGTCGTAAAGTTGTTCGTGAAGTTCCAGGATGCCGTCAAGCCCGGTACGCCGCTTTTTAGCATCGATTCACCAGATCTAGTGGCTGCTCAGAGCGACTATCTCAAAGCGAAGTCAGCTTTCGCTCAGTCCGAGCGCGATGTCTCGCGGCAGAAGGATCTCGTCGAGCATGGCATCGGCGCGCAACGTGAGCTGGAACAATCCGAGACCGCTCGCGACACGGCCAAGAGCGAAATCGAGCGGGCAACGATGCGCCTGCACCTGCTCGGTGTGAGCGCGGGAGCAGTTGGCGGCCCGCTTACGGTGGTCTCCCCGATTGCCGGGCGCGTCGTCGAGCTCTCGACGGCACCTGGCCAGTATCAAAACGATCCAGCCGCCGTGCTAATGACCATCGCCGACTTGTCTTCCGTGTGGGTCACCGCCAATATTCAAGAAAAAGATATTCGCCGCGTCGAGCCTGGGGGCGACGTTGTGGCAACATTCGCGGCGTATCCCGGCGAATCTTTTGCTGGCAAAGTCCTGTTCGTCGGGGATTTGCTCGACCCGGACACGCGGACCGTCAAGGTGCGCATTATGTTCGACAACCCGCGCGCACGCTTGAAACCCGGCATGTTCGCGACGGTCACGTTTCGACACGACGGCGTGCAGGAGCTGATGTGTCCTTCGCAGGCGATTGTCGTCGTCGGCGACAAGAGTAACGTTTACGTGGAGACTGCGCCCTTTCAGTTCGAGCGTCGCCCGATCGAGATTGCCGACCAGGTTGGGGATCGCGTAATCGTGACACAGGGTTTGCAGTTCGGCGCGCGGATCGTCACGTCGAACGCCGTGCTTCTGCCATGATCGCCCGGTTGGTGGCGTTGTGCCTGCATCGACGCTGGCTCATGGCGGCACTGTTTCTGATGCTGGCCATTTTCGGCTATCTGTCTTTTACGACACTCGCCATCGAAGCTTATCCCGATATCTCGGACACGACGGCGCAGGTCATCACGCAGCATCCAGGGCATGCCGCCGAAGAGGTCGAAGAGCAGATCACGATTCCCATTGAGCGCGAGCTCAACGGGATCCCCGGGCTGCACGTGATGCGCTCGCGCAGCACGTTCGGTCTGTCACTCATCACGCTGGTCTTTCGCGACGGCGTCGAGGACTACTGGGCTCGAACGAGGATCCGTGAACGCATCGCCGATGTGACATTACCGGAAGGCGCCCAACCGGTGCTCGACCCATTGACCTCTGCCATCGGAGAGATTTACCGGTATTCGCTGGCATCAACGTCGCGCTCGCAGCGCGAACTCAGAGAGCTTCAACAGTGGGTCGTGATCCCCGCTCTCAAACAGGTTCCGGGCGTCGCGGATATCTCCAATTTCGGCGGCGAGACGACGCAGTTTCAGATTGCTCTCGATCCGTCGCGTCTAATTCAATTCGGTCTTTCGCTCGACAAAGTGGTGAGCGCGATTGGGGCGAATAATGCCAATGCCGGTGGCAGTGTTTTGGTGCGAGGCGAGCAGATGGCCGTGGTTCGCGGGATTGGCCTCGTACGAAACCTCGAGGATCTCGGCAACATCGTCGTCACCCAGAGCCACGGAACACCGGTTTTCCTGCGTGACCTCGGCCTGCTGAAACTCGGGGCTTTGACGCGCAATGGCATCGCAGGCAAAGACAATGAGTCGGACGTTGTCACCGGGATCGTGTTGCTCCTGCGCGGCGCGAACCCCTCGGCAGTTCTCGAAGCTGTGCACAAGAAAGTGGACGAGCTTAACCACTCGCTGCTGCCAGCTGACGTCAAGCTCGTGCCGTATCTGGATCGCACCGAGCTCGTCCACGCGACGTTGTCCACCGTTTCCCACACGCTGTTGGTGGGCATGGGACTGGTGGTCATTGTGCTGATGCTCTTTTTGGGCAGCTGGCGCAGCGCATTCATCGTAGCGCTCACGATCCCGCTCTCGCTTCTGATCGCATTCATTGCGATGGCCACGACGAATATCCCGGCGAACCTGCTGTCGCTCGGAGCCATCGATTTTGGCATCATCGTGGACGGCGCCATCGTCGTGCTCGAGAATATTCTGCGAAAGCGCGAACACGAGCCTACAAAGACGCTGACCGTGGCGGACGCTCGCATCGCCGCGACGCAAGTCGCGCGCCCGATGTTTTTTGCGGCCGTGATCATCATTACCGCCTATCTGCCGCTGTTTGCATTTCAACGCGTCGAAAAAAAGCTTTTTACCCCGATGGCCTACACGGTCGGCTACGCCATCGCAGGCGCTGCCCTGTGTGCGCTCTTGCTGATACCTGGCCTAGCCTTTAGCGCGCTGCGAAAGCCAAAAAAGACATTCCGCAATCCCGTCCTCGGCTGGCTCGGCGCGCGTTACGAGAGGTACCTCGAGCGCGTCGTGCGCAGGCCTTGGCCGGCGATCGCGTGCGGCGGGGCAGCGCTGGTGCTGAGCGTCATCTTCAGCTTGTCAGTCGGGCGCGAGTTTCTCCCTCAGTTGGACGAGGGATCTCTGTGGCTGCAAGTTACGCTGCCGCCGGGGATTTCACTGCAAAAAGCCAAGGAAATGTCCGACGAGCTACGACAGGTAACCCACGAGTTTCCCGAGGTTGCAAGCATTGTCACACAACTCGGTCGCACCGACGACGGAATGGACCCTTGGACACCGTCTCACATCGAAGCAGCGGTGACACTTCAGCCCTACCGAAGCTGGCCTGCGGGCAAGACTAAACAGCAGCTGATTGCGGAGCTTGCGCGACGCTATCAGCAAATCCCTGGGATGTCGGTCGGCTTCTCTCAGCCGATTTTCGACATGGTAAACGACAAGATTGCCGGCGCGCATAGCGAGTTGGTCATCAAGGTTTATGGTCGTGATTTCTCGGAAATGCGACGGATTGCGACTGAAATCGTCGAGGTCCTCGGGCACGTGCCCGGCGCCGCCGATGTGTCGATCGACCAGGAACCCCCATTGCCACAACTGCAGATCCTGGTGGACCGAGCCGCCGCAGCGCGCTTTGGAGTCAATGTGGCCGACATCTCGGATCTGATTGAAATCGGGATTGGGGGCAGACCCGTGGGTCAATTGTTCCAGAACGAGCGACGCTACGATATCACGGCGCGATTCATCGAGTCGGCTCGTGGCAATGAACAAGCCATCGGCAATTTGACGCTGACCACACCAAGCGGTGCACGAATTCCTCTTTCACAGGTCGCAAGTGTCAACTACCGCACTGGCGAGAGCACGATTACCAGAGAGAGCAACCGCCGCCACATTACGGTAAAGCTCAACCTGAGGGGCCGCGACCTGAGTAGTTTTCTAGCCGACGCCCGAGCCCGGATTGAGCGTGATGTTCACTACGATCCGCATCTTCATGAAATTGCTTGGGGAGGTCAATTCGAAAATCAAGTGCGCGCCCAGGCGCGCCTGTTAGTCATCGTGCCGCTCGCGCTCGGTCTAATCTTCTTGTTGCTGTATGGGGCCTTTGGAACGTTGCGACACGCCATGATCATCTTGGTGAGCGTGCCGCTGGCGCTGCTCGGCGGCATGCTCGCGCTTCATCTGCGGGGCATGACCTTGAACGTATCGAGTGCCGTTGGATTCATCGCCCTGTTCGGGGTTGCGGTTCAAAACGGCGTCATCATGGTTTCGTATCTCAACCAAACTCGTGAAACGGCGCCAAGTCTCGCGGCGGCGGTGATCAAAGGGGCCAAACACCGCTTGCGCCCGGTGCTGATGACAGCCACTGTGGCGACCCTTGGGCTCTTACCAGCGGCGCTCGCGCGCGGCATCGGGTCGGATGTGCAGCGGCCGTTAGCCACGGTCATCGTGGGGGGCCTCATCAGCGCAACCCTATTGACGCTCGCCGTGCTGCCCGCGCTCTACTACGTTGTTGAAAACTGGTGGATCAACCGCAAGCGGCACGGCTTTGAGGAGCAGGAAGCATGAAGAAGCTGATTGTTGCCGGGTTCGCGGGGCTCATGGCAGTCGCGCCTGCGTCGCGCGGCCAACAGCTCGAAGCCGCGCAACGGAATCCAGGATTGGAGCCAACTCAATTCACGCTCGAGACGTACCTTCGAAGCGTGACTTCGGGCAATCTCGAGCTTGCTGCCACCCGTTCGAACGTATCAATTGCGCAGGCGCAGATCGCGATTGCCAAGGTGTTCCCCGATCCACAATTGACGGCAGGCCTGGCCCAATTCGACGTTTCGCGGCAAGGTAACCCCACGGCAACGACAGTCGGGGTTGACGTCCCGATTGAGCTTGGGGGCAAGCGCAGTGCGAGGATCGCGGTCGCCGATGTCGGCGTGGCGGCTGTTTCGGCGGATCTCGCGAACTTCGTCAGGACACTCGAGGCAACCGCTGCGAATGCGTACGTCGATGCCCTTTACACGCGGCTCGTGCTCGACCGCAAGAACAAGACGCTGGCCAGCCTAGAGCGCCTGGTCGCGGTCAACGAGCATCGATTTGCCGCTGGAGACATCGGCGAGGTTCAGGTGACACAGGCCCGCGTGGAGGCCGAGCAGTTTCGCGCTCAGGAGCTCGATTCGCAGGGGGCAGTCGAAACGGCAGATCTTACACTCATCAGTCTGCTCGGCAAGTCGGCGAATACTCACATGCGGCGTGCGCTCGAAGTCACCGGCGACCTCAAAAAAACGGCCGACCGCCGTTTCGACTTGGAACATTTACTGGCCTTTGCCCTCACGCATCGCCCCGATCTTACTTCGGCTGAAAAGCACGTCATGTTGGCACACAAGCAAGCGGAGCTGGTGCAAGCCAACCGCATCGTCGATGTCACGCTTGGTGCGAGTTGGCAGCACTATTTTGCAACCTCGGGCGCCGCTCAGCTGCCAAGCGCGGATTTCATCGGCGGTACGCTCACCGTGCCGCTGCCATTTTCTCGAATGTATCGAGGGGACCTCGATGCCGCACGTGCCGTAAAAGACCAATCCGCAATCATGGCAAGTTCGGCAGCTGTCCGAATCGAGGTCGAGGTTCGTCAAGCGGTTGCGCAATACGCCAAAGCCGCTGCGCGCGTAAGGCTCTATGCCCAAGGCGTGTTGTCGGACGCCGACAAGGTTTACGAAAAGACTTTGTACAACTACGAGCACGGCGGTGCCACGCTCGTGGAGGTTCTCGTCGCGCAGCGCACGGTTGACGAAGTGTACCTGGCTTACTACGACGCCCTCGCCGATTCAGCGCATGCCCTGGTCAGCGTCGAATTGGCGGCGGCCATATGGGATGTGCAAATGTGATAGCCGCGGTCGGAGCGACCCGGCTCATCTCACCGACGTGCGCCGTGGAACTTGGTTCTGCGCCTCGCCAACCAACCCTCGGCGTGCGTGGGCTGCATTTCGTGTATAATGTGCAATACTAGTGCTCAAATGTCTGCGCTTTCCTTGCTTAGACTCTACCTCCCGCGGGTCACGCTCGCGTTTGTGTTCGCGGCATGCGGCGGCAAAACTGAAAGCGCTGCCAACGGCAATGGCGTGGGCGGTTCCTCCACGACTGGCGGAGTCACGAGCAGCGGAGGCGCTGGCAATGGCGCCAGCGGCGGTAAGCTTGCAACCGGTGGCACACGTTCGACCAGCGGCGGCGCAAGCGGCACCGGTGGGTCCAAGCCAACCACCGGCAGTTACGGAGGCGGGGAATTCTCATCCTGCCCGGACCCCACCGAACCCCCAATTTGCGGAGACGACAAGGATTGCTACACCGGGGCCTATTGCGGCATTCAGTACTGTGCCAGGTGCCATGCCTTGTGTTGGATGGTTTGTGCTCCTTACCAAACGAGTTCCTGCGGCGCAACGAGCACCGCACTCAGCGATCAACTCACGGGCGACAGCTGCACGGTCATCGTTCGGGCAAATGCAGAAACATTGGTAGTTACGGACTACGCGGTCAACTGCGGTCCGTTGCGCGAGGTATCCGGCTCCAGTCTGCTCAATGGTCTGCTGCAGATGAACTCCATTGACTGGGCAAACGCCGTGTCAATCACCGATCCGACAAAGACGGGCCTATTCGTGTTTCAAGTTGACAACGGCCCGACCCAATACACCGACTATTTCAGCGCCGAAACCGGCAATCAACTGTTGGTGACCCAGGGCGAAATATCGGACGCCGGCACTGATGGTATCTCTTTCAGCATCGCATGGTCCCCGGCCAGTGATCTCGGCACTACGTGCGCACCTGGGCGCGAAACATTTCCTTTTCAATTCGGGTCGATGAGTGGGACAAGTAACCTAAATGCCATAACTGCGCCTCTGGTTGCCACTGATCTGTTTCACATCATCCGTACCCAGTTGGGCGACGTCCAATATACGGCGGTTACCGAGCTTCTGGGCTCAGAACCTGAATATCTCTTCTTCATTACCGCTGGCTGACGGCAACCGCTGAATGCTGGTGAGTCCTCGGCAGCGGCTACCAGCCGCGCAAGGCTTTGACTTCCTTCCATGTGCGCCGCAAAAGCCAGATGTCGCCGGTGGTCGGCACTTGACTGTTGGTTGAGCCCACGATCATGAGCGAGCCACCCGCCGGCGTGTCTTGCGTCCAGTCGTAGTAGTCCTGGAAACCGAACCCATGCCCCATTTCGTGCTCGGTAACTAGGTTGTCCTTGCCGAGCATGGGAGTAACGGTATTGAGCGCGATGCGCAGACCCCAGTCACCGCCAACCGACGTAGCGCCTCCGCTGATCGTGTCGTCGATCCACATCCAGTAATCGGTAAAGAATTGTGCCCCGCCCGGGCAGTTCTGGGGGGTTCGATTGCCTGCACCATCGCCGGTGAAAAACTGGCACGCGGCGGGGCAAATGGGTTCGCCATCCGAATCCGTCCCCGTGTAGACCTTGGTGACGGTACTATCGAGATCGGAAACCCAAGACTCGTTGCCGGGTTTCACGGCCCAGCCGGTGACCGCGACGGTGATGTGCGAGTATGGAAAGCAGCCGTAACCGACGAGGTTATTGAACCAATTGTTGAACCACCGCTCCGCGGATGGGCCGATCTGAGTCTTGAAGGTGCTGCTCGGGGCCGTGGACGCGGCCCAGCGCACGCAAAGGTTGATTTGACCATTATGCGCCATGACGCTGTCGAGCAGCCAATCCTTTCGGCTCGTAACATTGCTGCCCAGTTGGGCATTCCAGCTTTCGTCGATCCACGCCGACACGTTCGACGGCGGATCTTGCCAAACGGGCGTGCATGGCCCCGTCGTGCCGCCCGCGCCCGCCGTTCCGCCGGTGGCTTTGGAACCACCGGTTGCAGATGCTCCGCCGGTGGCTTTGGAACCACCGGTTACAGGTGCTCCGCCGGTGGATTTCGACCCACCTGTTGCAGCCGTTCCGCCGGTGCCATTGGACCCGCCCGTGGTTGAAGTACCACCCGTGGCGGCCTTAGAACCGCCGGTTGCAGCATTGCCTCCGGACGAGACAGCTCCGCCTGTTAACGACTTGCTCCCGCCCGTTGAAACGGCGCCGCCTGTTGAATTGGCGCCACCAGTGCTTGCCGATCCGCCGGTAATTGCAGCCGCGCCGCCGGTTGCAGGGGCTCCAGCAGAACCTTTCGTGCCGCCTGTTGCCGAACCGCCAATGCTGGCCTTGCCGGCGGACGCCCCTGAACCCCCGGCGTTCGAAGCGCCTCCAGTTACCGGGCCAGCCCCAGCGTTGGTCGAACTGCCTCCAGCCGTGGCCGCGCCGCCCGTTTCGTCGCCGGGCGGGTTCAGAGTGCTCGAACCACTGCAGCCAGTGACTAAAACGAACGGAATCGCGACCAAACCCAATTTTGTTGCGTGATGCATGCTCCGACACCTCCAAGCCGTCGAGGCGCCTTTGCCCGATAGCTGCACCCCAACTGCGCACTTTGCCCCCCACAACGGCTCAAGAAATTGCGTCGGGCGGAATGTGCCCGGACATCAGAGTCGGAAATATTCAGTGTAACGATATGAGTGTCAGGGACAGGCTCGCGCAGCGGCATCCTGTCGCAACTCGTGGGTCAGGGAGCACCGGCGTCTAAAGGCGCGGCTCAAGGTTGACTCAGACTGCCTCGACTAACTCGCGCGGTTGCGGTGCCGCGCGTCACGAACGTGGCCGGTTTCGGCGGTCCCCGGATGTAGACCTCATCTAACGCGAAACCCGCTCACGCTCGCGTGGACTCTGCGTCGCGGCCATGTTCTTGTCGTTCATCACGAAATTCAGAATCGAGGAAGTACACACTTGGTAAGAAAACTTTGGCGAACCTAACTAACCACCAACATGTGGGGACTACGCATGATCCTGCAGACCCCAAGAGCAATCAACTCGACACGTTAATGTTGCAACGCTTTCATCGTGGTCCAACAAGCCGATGGTATGGGTCCAATGAAGACCGGTGCACGTTGAGGGGACGGCACCTGTGTGCGCCGGGACATACAAACCATAGGTCGTGTGAAAGGAGTTCGAAAATGAAGCATGTCGAGTTGAGTGTCGCTGCGGCGACGGTACTTTGCGTGATCGGTTGCGCGAGCAAGGATGGTTCACCCGAGGCTTCGGGTGCCGAAGTGTCACAGGGTATTAGTTCGAGAGACCACCGCGGTGACAATGACAAGAAGACTGCCACCCCCATCAAACATGTGGTGGTCATTTTCGGTGAAAATGTCTCATTCGATCATTATTTCGCGACTTACCCTCACGCCCAGAACAATCCCGGCGAGACGCCATTTCACGCGGCCCGCTCGACACAGAAGGCCAACAATCTCGTTACGCCGCTCGATCCGACACACGGCTTCAGCGAAGTCCACGGCGTGGACCTCTTGAATAACAACCCGAATTTCACGAATACTGCCAATGGCACCGATGCGGCCAATCCGTTCCGACTTTCGCCCGCCCAGGGCGCCACTCAAGACATGGGCCACAACTACAAGCCAGAGCAGCAAGCTTCCGACAACAACGCCATGGACCTGTTTCCCAAATTCACCGGCACCGCGGGCCCACCGCCCTCGTCGCCGGCCGCCGCCCTCACCAAGGGCGCTGTGATGGCTTACTATGACGGAAACACCGTCAGCGCGCTCTGGCAGTATGCCCAAGAGTTCGCGCTAAACGATAACTCTTGGACCACCACCTTCGGGCCATCGACTCCCGGTGCGGTCAATCTCATCGCGGGCCAGACGACAGGCATCGATCAAACCAACAAAGATCCCACCACCATGTCGCCGAACCACGTGACTCCCGATGGCAACGGCGGCTTTACGCTAATTGGCGACACGGATCCACTAGGCGACGTGTGTTCCACGGCCTCCGATCAGAATACGTTCAAGGGTAGGAACATCGGCGACATGCTCAACGCCCGCAACATAAGTTGGGGTTGGTTCGAGGGTGGCTTCGATCTCACGGTGACCAATCCGAACGGCACGACCGGTTGCAGCCGTGAAACGGATCAGACCGCAGCCAATGCGGCGTACAATTCAAATGATTACATTCCTCACCATCAACCGTTTCAATACTACCCATCGACGGCAAACTTAACCCACGCGCGTCCAAGCTCGGTCACGGCAATCGGCAAGACGTTGCAAGCCGATCACAAGACCAAGGATCCGGCCAATCACCAATACGACAGCCACGACTTCTTCGACGCACTTTCGGCTGGAAATTTCCCGGCGGTCAACTTCCTGAAGGCGCAGGCATATCAGGATGGCCATGCTGGGTATTCGAACCCCATCGACGAGCAGGCGTTCATCGTCAAGGTCGTTGACGCGGTAAAACATAGCCCAGAGTGGGAATCTACTGCCGTCATCATTGCTTACGACGATTCGGATGGTTGGTACGATCATCAGGCTCCGCCCATCGTCAATCCGTTCGACCGGCGTAGCGGATGCATTGAACGCGGCCGGTGTTTGCAACAGCGGTGCGCAGCAGCGCGGTCCGGCTCCCGCAACGCCGCTTTTGGGCGTCGATGGCAAACCTGCGCTCGGTCGCTGCGGCTACGGCACGCGCATGCCGCTGCTCGTGGTTTCCCCGTGGGCCAAGAAGAATTACATCGATCACACGCTCACCGATCAGAGTTCCGTCCTCAAGTTCATCGAGGACAACTGGCTTGACCACGAGCGTGTGCAGCCGGGTGGCTCGTTTGACGCAATCGCGGGCACGCTCGAACACATGTTCCGATTCTGAGCCCGAGCCACGCTAAAACCGACAATACCCCGCCAAGCGAGCGGCATTCCGCTATCTTGAATGCCGCTCGTGGGTAGTCTCGTCGATAATGGGCTTTTTTGGGGCTTTTACGGCACGGAACCGCCGCCTTGGCTTGAGCCCTTAGCTTTGTTATTCTCAGTCGCACTTTGATCGACCGAAGACAGCTTCTCATTGCAGCGCTATTGGCACCCTGGGCGTGCAGGGGCGCGCCTCGTTCACGCGAGCTCGCGCGAAGGATTCGGCGCTCCCATCCTTCGCTCGTACCTCGAGTGTCGCCGAGCCATCCGGAGTCGCTCGCCCGCTTCGTGGATTCGCTGCCAATCCCGCGAGTACTCAAACCAGACGGCACACGACCCGATCCCGAAAATTCCGGCGCAGAGCTCAGCTTTTACCGCATCGCAATGCGTCAAACCGAGTCGAGATTGCATCGCGATCTGCCGCCGACTCGAGTCTGGAGCTACGGCGGGAGCGTTCCGGGTCCAACCATCGAGGCTCGCAGCGGACAGGGCATCTTGATTGAATGGCAAAACGAGCTGCCACAAAAGCATTTCCTGCCGGTCGATCGTGCACTCTGCGGCCAGGATAAGAATATACCGGAAGTGCGCGCGGTGGTGCACGTGCACGGCGCCAAAGCGCCACCGCAAAGCGACGGCTACCCGAGCGACTGGTATGCGCCGGGCCACTCTTTCATCAGCCACTACCCGAACCATCAGGACGCAGCGACACTTTGGTACCACGACCATGCTCAGGGCATAACGCGCCTGAATCAATACGCGGGTCTATTTGGCCTATTTCTCATCCGCGACGACACCGAGGCTGCTCTCGATTTGCCGCGCGGCGTCTACGAAGTTCCCCTTTTGCTCTGCGATCGGCAGCTCGATGAACACGCGCAGTTGCTTTATCCAACATCCGGGTTTCCTGATTCGCCGTGGGTTCCAGAATTCTACGGTGACGCACACCTCGTCAACGGCAAGCTATTTCCGTACCTCGAGGTCGAGCCGTGCCGTTACCGCTTACGGCTGGTGAACGCCTCGAACTCGCGCTTTTACTATCTGTCACTCGCTAGCGGCCTGAGTTTCTACGCAATAGGTACCGATCAGGGGCTGCTCGGCGAACCCGCGGCGGTCACATCGCTCACGCTCGCGCCGGCCGAGCGCGCCGATCTAATCGTTGATTTCTCTCAGGTGGCGGGCCAAAATATCGTGTTGCGCAGTCAGTCGTTCGAGTTAATGCAATTTCGCGTGGCAGCGAAAGCCCGAATCCAGCAAGGGCCGTTGCCGAAAACCTTGCGTAAAGTGAACCGAATATCGCCGGCTCTGGCTGTTAAGACGCGCAGGCTTACACTCAACGAGTACTTGGATCCGAAAACCAAGATGAAACTGATGCTCCTCAATGGTGCGCGATTTGCCGATCCCGTCACGGAAAAGCCGCTGCTCGATTCGGTCGAGATTTGGAGCCTATTAAATCTCACGGAAGACTCCCACCCGATCCACCTGCATCTGGTGCGGTTTCAGATTCTCGATCGCCAAAAGTTCGATGCCGACGAGTACAAGACCTCGGGCAAATTGCTTTTGCAGGGCCAACCGGTGCGTCCAAAGTCCGAAGAAGAGGGCTGGAAGGATACCGTCCGCGCGGAGGCGGGCACCATCACGCGGATCATCACCCGTTTCGAGGGCTACGCGGGCCGCTATGTGTGGCATTGCCACGTGCTCGAACACGGCGACAATGAAATGATGCGGCCGTTCGAGGTCGTTGCGCGGCACAAGACGTAACTCGCCTTATCGGTCCAATGTTTGTCGTTGCTTCACGTACAAGTCCGGTGCCTTCTCGAAACGCTGGCGGCAAGCATCCGAACAGAAAAAGTATTGCCGTCCGGCGTAGTCAGTTCGTGGGGTTGCGGCGGTGACTCGCACGTTCATCCCGCACACCCGATCCAATTCGAGCACGGTGCTCGAATCGTTGTTGGACGCCGCGCCGCGAGGGCCCATCGTGTTGCCGGCTCGCAACGACGCGACGTACTCCGCCAACTGCGTGATCTCGTGCGCACTCAACGACTTTTCGTACTCGGGCATGAGCTGAGCATACCCGGCTAAGGGCCTGGCATTCGGGTTGGCGATTTTATCGCGAATATACTCGGAGTTTACCGTGACGCGCACGCCATCATCAAGCAACATAGGTCGCCCGAGAAGGCCCACGAGCGATGGAGCAAGGTCCGGGCGCGTGTGGCATGCGGCGCACCCAAGGCGTGCATACAGCCGAGCCCCCGAACTTTGCTCGACTGCCGACGCAGGAGCTGCACCTTGGGCGAGCGCTGTCGCGTCCTCAGCGAGTCGCTTGAGGGAGTCATCATTGTCGCTGGCGTAGTAGCCGCGCACGCTTCCTTCGGCGTCCACCAAGAAGAACTGTGACGTGTGAGCAATCGGGTTCTTCGGGTCGCCGGTTTTCTCGAGCGCAACACGCATGCCCCGTGTAACGGTTTCGAGCCCACTCGGATCGGTGCTAAGCAAGAGCCAGCGTTGTTCATTGCTTTGCCACGCGTCAGCGTACTTCGCGAGAATGTCTGGCGTATCGTGGGCCGGGTCGACAGAAAAAGAAACAAAGCGCAGTTTGGGATCCGCCAGCCGTTGCTGCAGCAGTATCATTTTTGCTGTCGTCAGCGGACAGATGCTCGTGCATTGGGTGAAGATGAAGTTCGCGATCCAGACGTGGCCTGCGAGATCATGGTTCGTGATCCTTTGGTTCTTCTGGCTGACAAAGGAGAACGCGGGTGCGTTCCAGAGCACCGGGATTGCGCCTGCCGAAGCGCTGGGAACGCCGATCAACATTTTTGCAGCGGGCGCGCGTGGCTGAGAGTTTCGAGCCGCAACCACGATCGCAGCCGCTCCGATTGCAACGGCAAATTGCAGAAGGGTTCGCTGAGCTTTCACAACTTGACGACGCCATGCCACCCTGGCGGCAACGAAACAACTCTTGGTGACCGTCGTTAGGCCGATCGCAACGTCGCCGCGCCATAAGCGGCCTGTACCGGCTCCGCCGTGGGCTTCAACCCTCCGTCTCGTCGCGTGCAACGGCTTGGGATTGAATCTGCCTACGCGGCCACGATATTGCTGCCGCCGCCGGGATATACACCGCGAGTATCGATGATTAGGCGAGCCTTGTCTTTTAGTGTCGCCCAGTCAATTGCGTCGTGGTTCGTACTTATGACCACGGCGTCGTAATTCGCAACCTCGGAGAAGTCTACACTGCATTTGCCCGCGAATTCCGGGTGACTCCGAGTTAGCTTGATCGAAGGCACAAATGGATCGTGGTAATCGACGGTTGCTCCATAGCCGGACAGGATCGACATCAACTTGTAAGCCGGGCTTTCACGGTCATCATCGACATTCTTCTTGTAGGCTAACCCGACCACGAGAATACGTGCTCCTTTGATCGGCACCCCGCGCATCGACATGACCTGAAGCGCCCGCTGACACACCCAAGTGGGCATTTGCGTGTTAACCTCGCCGGCCATTTCGATGAATCGAACGGGCATGTCGTATTCGTGGGCTTTCCAAGTTAGATAAAATGGGTCGATCGGAATACAGTGCCCGCCGAGGCCCGGACCTGGCGTGAACTTCATGAAGCCGAAAGGCTTCGTCGCCGCAGCTTCAATGACATCCCAGATGTTGATACCCATCCGCGTAAAGACCATCTTGAGCTCGTTGACGAGCGCGATATTTACGGCCCTAAAGGTGTTTTCCAGAATCTTCGAGGCTTCGGCTACCTCGCAGGATCCAACAGGCACCACTTGAACGACAATCGTTTCGTAGAGCAACGCAGCCAGGCGGCCGCACTCTGGCGTGAAGCCGCCGACCACCTTCGGAATCGAGGCCGTCGTGAATGTGGGGTTGCTGGGGTCTTCCCGTTCCGGAGAGAACGCGAGATGAAAGTCCTGGCCTGCTACCAGACCGCCCCGCTCCAGAATCGGGCGCACTACATCTCGGGTCGTGCCGGGATAAGTCGTTGACTCGAGAATAATTAGCTGACCTGGCCGCAAGACCTCCGCAATCGATCGCGCCGTCGTTGTTACGAAGCTCAAGTCTGGTTCCCGATGCTGCGTGAGTGGCGTCGGTACGCAGATGAGGATTGCATCTGCCTCCGCGAGGCGAGAAAAGTCGTTGGTCGCCGTAAATCCATGCTGTGCAGCGTGAGCGATGCGAACCGACGCGATATGGTGGATGTACGACTGTCCTGAGTTAATCTTCTCGACCTTACTCGGATCGACATCGAAGCCAAGCACCGAATAGCCTTTAGCCACGAATTCGAGCGCGAGCGGTAACCCAACGTAGCCGAGGCCAATCACGGCAATCACTGCGGTTTTGGACTTGATCCTGTCATCGAGCGGTTCCAAATTCATATTGACGGTCATCACTCTATCCGATTCTATTGCGAAAGTCGGGGTTTTCTGGTGACGCTACCCCAACGGGTAACGACGTAATCTTCAAGTGTGCCAAAGGAATAGCCCGCTTGACGAAACCCATCGATGATATCTGAAAGCGCAGCGCGCGTCGTATCGTGCGTGTCATGAAAGAGCACAATCACGCCCATTTTGGCGACCACAGTTGGGTCACTGAGCACAGATTGTTTAATCCGCGCAACCTTTTGCGCGAAGCTTGGCGCGGATGGGTCCACGTGAACCCGGCTTCTATCCGTTGAAAGCAATTCTCCCTGGCACCATTCTTGCGAATCAGTCGAGTCCACCGTCCACAGGACGTTGACGCCGCGATCCGAAAGTGCGCGGCCCACTCGGCTAAACGCTGCGTTATCGTGCGCGGCATGACTTCTCCACGGTGAACCAAATGGCGCGCGGAGCAGCGTTAGCTGGCGCGGCGCGGAACCTTCGGACACCAGCGCCTGGTTGATTAGTTCTTCGTTGAGATCGAACTCGACTTCGATTGCTCGGGTATCGAGCTGGGCCAAGTCCAAATGGTTGACCGTATGGTTGCCTATCGAGTGTCCTTCATCGATAACCCGCTTTAGTATCGACTGGTATTTGACGCTGATCCCGGAACGGTTTCGGTATGTTGCTTCGAGACCAGCGGCCCCTTTGCTGCCGCGGGCTACCACGAAGAAAGTGGCTTTGGCTGACTTTGCTTTCAGGATATCGAGGATGTCCGCCGTTGGTTCCGACGGACCGTCATCGAATGTAAAGTACGCGACCTTTTGCGGCAGTCCACCGATCTCATCTAGATAACCGACTCCGAGTGGACGGGCCGAGGTAAATTCACTTGAATTGTCGGATGAACCACTCGCCGCGAGTGCTAAAGGAGCCATTTCGCCCGAAGGACGTTGCATGGGAACTTGGGCATTGAATTCGAATTCCACGTTGTCCGAGCGAACCCCGGGTGGCCCGTCGAAGCTGAAGGTTTGCGCCGGAAGTTTGCCCACCCACGCAGGGGCTCCGTCCACGTTCACGCGCAGCTCATTGCCCTTCACTTCGGCGGATAGCGACCTCCGCTGCCCATTTCGGAGGGGCTCAATGTGGGGGTGAGTCCAAGTCGGTTCAATGCCCTGATAGCCCCCGTCCCTGCATTGCCAATGCTCGTGCTGCCCGGGGTTGACTTTGACCGAAACATGAATTCCCTCGGTCGGCGCGACGTGCCACATGACGTATAGGACGTTGCAGGTATCCTGCGCTCGAAGCTTGAGGCCCAGTTGCCGACGCAGTTCGCCAGACGCCAGGGGCGCCACTTCTTGGGTCGGACCTCGGTAGATAAAATCGATTTGGATTGATTCAGCCGGTTTTTTGCCCCAAAGCGCACGCAGCGTGGGCGAACGAGTGCGTAGCCTGCCACCGGGTAGCAATTCTGCCGTCCCGCTCGTGATCGACCAATCAGACGGCAAGACAGGGCCCCGAGGGTGCGCAGGACCTGCACACGCCACCAGCAACAAGAGAATTGCAAAGCAGGTTGCCCACTGGACGCCCCTGAGAGTCATTCTAACCCACGTGCCGCGAATCAACGGGCACCTCACGCGTAGCCGTAGCGCCCGCCAATATCTCGCGAATATCCGAATGCGAGGGGGCAATGGGTCGCAATGGCGCGCTGAGTGACGCATCGGGCTCTGCAGCATGCACGGGAGCACGGAACCACTGTGACACCGGCGGCACGATGGAGCGCGGCCGCTTACGCGTGGTCCAACCCTCGTAGCCATTGGGAGTGAAGGGAGTCTTTTGCCAGCCAAACCAAAACGCACCGAGGGGTACGTCTCCAACGACTACCGAGCGCACCATCAGAAGAAAGGCGCGCCGCAGTCGATAGCCGAGTGCAATGCGGTACGAGCCGCCTCGAATCAGCGTGGATTCGGGAGCAAACCCCGTTACATTGCCGGACAAAACCACATCCGCAACCGCCCCGGCTACGGTCGGGGAGTACGTGAACGCAATCGCATAGAGAGGCGACAAGGGCATTGCCAACGCCAAGCGCCAATACGCCCAATCGGCGTTCATGATCAGCGCCATGATGGTCAACATCGAGTAACCCGCAAACTGGAACGAGTACCCAAGTATGAAGGCGCCGAGAATCGTGTTTTTCAATATTGCCGCAGGCAGGCGCAAGTAGATCAAGGCGCCGACGAGACAATATCGGGTCACCAAGAACATGACGGCCGCAGCCGGCGCCCCGAGCGACCAGTGGTAACCGACGGCGCGCCAGAACCGGAGCGTGACTTCGATCCGCGACGCATTCCAGCGCTTTCGCTGTTTGAAAAGGCTCTTGATGGTGGTAGGCGAGGAGGTGTAAACGCGCGCTTCGGGTTCGTAGCGAAGCGCACGGTTGACGAAGATTGCCCTTAGCATGTAAACAAATGCGTGCAGCGGCGTTCGCGGTGCGTCAAAGCAGAAACGCCCTTGCTCCCAGCGCGCAATCAGGGCCAGGTACGCGCTCACCGTGTCATCGGTGTCGCCCGCCATGAGCTCCGGAATCGGGGCGGCCCTGGTCTCCGAGAATTTCGGCGGCTGCACACCGAGCCACCACTTGAGCCAATCCCGCTTGCGTAGCGTTCGCATGTAGCCCATGAACTTGGGAGCCTTGAGAAATATCTCGCTCCAAGTGCAATACAGCACCCCGGGCACGCCGCTCAGCGGCATCCATCGCAAGTTGTATCGCGCAATGTTGGTAACCATGTACTCCCGCGCGACCTGCAAACACAGTTGCCCTTCGATGGTGAAAAAGTTCTTCCACCCACGCCAAAAGCTATTGCCACGAACATACAGGTTCCCTGCAACTGCGCGACCGGGCCACCCCGTCAACAAGTGGCGCCGCGTCAGCCGCGCCACGAGAACCTCGAGCGCATGTTCGCCGAGATCCGCGTCGGCATCGGTACTGATATAGACAGCCGGAAAACTCGTGTGTTCGCCTTTCGCGACGAGCGCTTTCACGAATTCAATCGCGTGGTCGATCGCCATCGGTTTGCCGCGCCGCTGCGCGGTGCCTGTCACGTAGAGCCAGTGGTGACTATTGAAGTGCTGGGTACGGGCCCATGCTCTGAGCTCGGCGTACAGAAGTGGCGCGTCGTCACAGCCGTCGATGGTGATGACCAAGATAAGGTCATTCGGGTATCCGTTAGTTCCAATGCTCGCAATCGTGCTCATCATGCTGGTCAGCTCGTCGCGTTTACGAAGCAGCGACGGTATGACGATCAGCGCGCTTGGCAGCGGGCCATGGGCGTGCAACTTGCGCTTACCGCGCAGCGCAAAGTAAACGATGTGATACGGGAACAGAAACAAATAATCCCAGCACAAAAGCAGCAGAATGAATAGTGAGTACGCAACTGACGTTGAAACGGAAAAGCCACTGATCGTGCGCAGCGTCCAGATTAGGCATTCCATGGCTTAGCGCTTTGCCAGGGTGTTAACGTTGCGGCGCGCTGTTTTCGAACCGTGCGAGCGAACGCGAAGCGATCGCGACTGGGCTGCTCGCTGTTCTTCGAGGTTGAGAATCGCATATTGCCCGCGCATCGGCGTGCCCCAGGGGTCCTGAGCCGCAATTTCCCCAGGCAAAACCTCGGCGACGTGACCCACCGGCTTACAAGCGAACAGCCCCCACAATGCGCAGTCATACACCGTACCACCACTTTGAACGCCTTCTATTTGATTGTACGGCACGAACGCCACATTTTGACTCGATTCAATAGCTCTAAAGATAGGTCGCGCCTTCATGTCGCCGACGAGTTCGTCGAGCTTTGCCAATTCGGTTTCGTCGTAGCGCAGCTGCACCCGCTTGGAGCGTGCTTCTGTTTCGAGCTTTAGGATATCGAGGTCCAATTTCACTACTTGGTCCTGGTGCATCATCATCTCTGGTGTAGACGGCAGGTCCTTCGCATTCGGCTGGCGAAGCGATGCTTGCGCCAGCGTCGCCGTGTGACGCTGAACTTCGGTCGCCAGTCGATCCCGATCGTTGCTCAATGCAGCCACCCGCAGCTGATTCAGCGACGCTTCTTCACGCGTCAGCTCGGACTTGTGAATTAACCCGGCGGCCAGGTATTCCTTCATTTCTGCCACGGTCGTCTGCTCGTGCTCAATCATCTGCTGGATGACTGCCTTTTGCCCGTCCAGAGCCGCAAGATCTCGGCCGCTCACCGCGGCTTGTTTGCTCGTAATCGCCACGGTCCAATCGAGTGATCGTTCCGCCAAAGTCTTGACCTCGTTCAAGCGCGCAATCGCCTTTTCCGAGGCCTCAATCGTTGATTGATTATCCTCGATGCGGGAAACTAGCGTGTGCCGTTCCGCTAGGACGCGGCTCAAGCTGAGCTTACTCTGTACAACGACATCGCTGTCCTTGGATAAAATGATGGGCGCTATAAACGAGTCGGTCATGAGCCGATACGCCGTCAGCCCTGCGTATCCAACGCCGACCAACGTCCCGCAAAGCGCTAACAATGATAGGAGTCGAGTTCGCCGCAGCAGGCCGCTCTTCGGTGTTGCAGAGCTAATATTCGGCAATTCCCGAACTGGTACCGGGCCGGGTGGGATGCAGGCTTCAAGCGTCATGATGTTGCTCCAAGAGTGAAGTCAATCCTTGAATCAAAGTACGCAGGTACACCGCGTCCGACTCAACCGAAAATCGTTCGATGGCTAAGGTAGCCCGCGCATGAATGACGTCCGGAGCATCATAGCCCTCGAGTGCGTCGCGCGTTTTTTGAATGAAGGAAAGCTCTGAGTCCACGACCTCTAGCTCGCGTTTGGATCGCGTCATCTGGGCGTTCATCTGCTGTTCGAGAAGTGCCAACCTCTTCGGAATCTCGTAGCGCGCTTGGCGCAGTTCCTCTGCGCGCGCCTTTAGGTAGCGGTTCTCCTGAGAGCTCTGGACGAGCCCGCCCAGGCTATAAGTCAGCTCCGCGAAACCAAACCAGTTGACTTGCCGAGTCTGATACGGGACCGCACCGCCTGTGATCTTGAAACTCCAAGGATCGAGCGACCGCAACTTCGAGGATTGGCGTTCGAACTCGTCGGTTGCTTCGAGGTAGTTTTTGGAAAGCGCTGCGAGTTTTCCCGACCGATGCTGCGGCTCGCTCGCGAGCAGGCGCTGAACTTCACCCTCCTCCTGCGCGGTTTTTCGCTCGAGCTCGGCTGTTAGCCTTCGAAGTTCGTGAAACTCCATGATTGTGATCATGCCCGCCTTACGACGATCGTCGGCCTTGGCTACGATGGCGCGCCACTCGGGCTGGTGCCTGGAAAGGTACTCAGCTTGTGCACGGTGGGCCGGCAATTCAGCAGCGGCAGTGTCATCCGATAGTACTTGGTCGAGAGTCTCGGCTGAATCATGTTGACGACAATCGGCCTCCGCCACGCGCATGGTGCGCAAACCGCGTAGCGCCTCAACCGGGGAAAACGACAGGCCCCCACGCAGCTGGATTGCGTGAGTGGGTTGTGTACCGCTGGCAAGGTCCGTCCGACCGTCGGAGGGAAATCGAATCACCTGCGCTACAACGTCGGGCGCAATACGCACCGCTGCGTCGGCCGCAGCCCGCGCGCGCACCTTTCTACAGTAGGTTTCAGAATCAGCCGCAGCTTTGGCGGGAAGCAGCACGTTTGCCACCACAACGCATAGCCACGACAGCGCAAGCCGACGCACGAGAGACACGGGCGGCTATATGGCAGACTACCTTGGCATCGTCCGTCACGGTCCGGTTAAGTTCTTGTGACGGGTTGCGCGTTCAAAATAGCAATCGCTGTACTATTGTATTGTTCAAGTTCGCGGCCATGTGACCAATTCCTTTGACACTGCGATGATGTCGCTGCTCGGTGGGGCCGCAACAGCCTCACAGTGGGCGCAAAATCAGGTGCAGTGCTTCACGGTCGCCAACTGGCGAAGATCAACCGGTGATTGGCCTCAGCTTGTGTCATCTTGAATTCGCCCCAAACCGGGACGAAGAAAATTGAAACTACAAGCGCAGCGCCAATGAAGTTCACCACCCATTGGGGCCGCCTGCGCTCCATGTAAGCCGCCAATCCGGCGAGCATGATCAATCCGAAGGCGTAGCAGGGCAGATAATAGTGGCTAAATGTATACGTCCCGCGCGTTGAACTGGTGGCGATCCAAGGCACCAAAAAGGAATACCAGCCAAGTACCATCAACAAAGTAGACCTGGTAAATTGCTCGCCTAAGTAGGACAACCAGTATCTTTTTAGTCGTGTATGCAAGGCAACAACTAATAATGAGGTGACCGGTACAGCGAGCATCGATAGGGTCACAGCGCACCAGAAAACTAGATTTCCGACACTCGACGAGTAGTGCCAATAAATATGGTCGTATGACAGTTTGACGATGAGCGGCTTCCACAATATTGGCCAGCCCCACCAAGGGGACGAGAGATTATTCTGATAGTGACCCAAATCGAGGTGGTGATGGAGAAGGTCAACGATGACTTTCCAGGTTGAAAAGAGATCGTTGGATTGTCCGCTGAGACCCAACGCGCCCATCCGAAATAAGAATGTGCACGAGCGGTGCTAAACCCAACCATAACAGTGCTCGTGGCGGCACCCTCCGGTGCATGAGAATTACAGTTGCCGCCGGAATGACCGCAAAAACGCCGCTCCATTTGACCGAAGTGGCAAGCCCGATCAATATCGCAGAAGCGACCACACCGCGCCACGTTTCTGCGGTTACGGCAGCCACGAAACTCCAGATTACGAAGCAAACCATGATGCCATCGAGCAGCGCTGATCGGGAATATGATATAAAGAAGCCGTCGGCCGCGACGAAGGCTGCAGCCATCCATCCCGCACGTCCGTTTTGGAAAGTCGTGAGACCCGCCCAATAGGCTAAAACAATCGTTTGCAGGCCGAAGCAAAGCGGAATGAAACGCCAACCCACGGAATTGAATCCAAAAAGCACCATGCCCACGGCAATCAACAGTTTGCCGAGAGGGGGATGGTCGTTCGTGTCCGCCAAGCCCACCGCGTAGTTTTGGGCGTTGTGCACGAAATACACTTCGTCGAATGTGTATGTAATTGGTGAACCCAGACCCTGAATTCGAATTAACAATCCACCCGCGATCATGACGCCTAGAAACACCGTGGTGATTCGTTCGGTCGTCGATTGAGACTTCCATGCGGCGTGTGCGTGGCGCCCAAGTGACAGAACGCTACCAGATAGCCAACTGAGTATGGGCAAGGAAGTCATTTGGGAGTCAATCAATCAGCGGGGCGACAGTCAAGCCAAGAATATCAATTCCTTCTCGAAAGGTGACTCCGTGCTTTCGCCGCGTTCGGCCTGTCTAAGGAGCCACCAGATGTGGGGCCCCAGCATGTCCAATTCCGAGTTCATGAATTGCTCACCGCCGAAGTGACGGATGTTTTCCGTTTGCGCTCGTAAAATGCGAGCGTCCTCTGAGAAGATCCACAAGCCGAGTCGCGTCAATAGGGGTCTCAGTAACGCGCCCGGGAGCGGCGTGCGAAACGCCGCGACTGCAGTCAGCTGCGTGTGAAAATCGCTGACTGGCGTGCAAAGTGCCGTCACGACAAAATGAGATTCGGCCCCTAGTTTGTATTCTACCTGGGCAATTGAGGGCAATATGAATCGGTCCCAGTGTTCGACTACTCCGCCGCCAGGCGAAAGCACGCGTCCGATGAGTCCGCTCGGACGGGGTTCGCCGATATACTCCGCTTGTGCGCTCACGGATGTTCGTGTAATTCGAACCTGCACTTTGTTTTTTGGATTGCCACCACGGAAAAGTCCGCGATGCAGAAAAGCCGTGTGCGGCACGTCAAGCGCGTTCTCCACGGTGGCGTGCAGGGTTGCCTGTGACTCGACTTGGCGTACTACGATTGTGTGATCGTGCAATTTGTCCAATTCGAGCTCAAATGGTTTACTTACCGGCTCTTCATTGGGTACGGGGTAGACCCATACTAAGCCATCTTGTTCACAAGTCTCGAATTGGGGACAATTGCGCTGCTTTACCCCCGACTCTTCGACGAGGCCTGGAATCATTTGGCACTGTCCTTGACTGTCAAATTGCCAACCATGATAGGCGCATTGGATATTCCCCGTCCCTAAGATTTTTCCCAGCGACAAAGGCACGTTACGATGCGGACAGCGATCGAGCAGGGCGCTTGGCTTACCCTCGTGATTGCGGAATAGTACGACCGGTATGCCCAAAATCGTGCGCGCCAATGGCCTTTGCCTTAGCTCCGCGCCACGACAAGCGACGTACCAGTAGTTCGCGAGGCGTGCGACTGACAGATGTCCTTTGTTAGGCGGAGGACTCAGATGCTGAGACACGGTTCAATTCTGACATATTGATGGGGGCTGACCTCTTGGAAATCACCGAGTCTCCGGAATATCTCCCCAGATCGATTATTTCGTGCCGAAGTGGCACCAAGCGCCGCCGATCAATTTCACGCCGAGTTAGCCGCCAGCCGATATGCTCGCCGGGCCGCGCTGGGCAGAAGTTCTTGGCGGGCGTGCAAGCCGTTGCACAGTTTGTCTAAACTTCGAAATGTCGAATGGCTTTATCAAGTACTCACTTGCCCCGCATTCGAGTGCTTCGACGATGCTTTCGGGATCGGAGCGACCCGTCATGAGCACCACAGGCAGGTCCGAATCGAGATTTCGAATCACGCGGAGCAGCCCTAACCCTGACATTTCCGGCATCGTCATGTCACTGACTATGAGAACGACGTCGTGATGCAAGACAAGTTGTAGCGCTTCACTCGGTTTGTTACAGCGCACTACGTTGTATGCACTGTGCTCCAATGCGCGAGCCAAAACGCGAAGGATGAATGGCTCATCGTCCACGAGCAGCACGGTGCCCGTGGTATTGCGCAACGGCCGCTCGTTGTAACCTAGACTCGACTCCGTGGTTGATTCAGGTTGTCTAGCTGCATTCAGGGAAGCCATTATATGGAATGTAATTTTGCACGCTCAAATGACGATAATCGAACGTCAGCGTGCCAAGATAGTGACGGCGATTTCGCATGAAGAGCCGTAAGGACCGCCCAACGGTCCGGCCACACGAGAGTCCTTGGTTGAAAATTTTATGAGTTTCGCGTGGGGTCCGCCTTCCGGCCTGAGGCTGCGGGGACACACTTTGAGAGCTACGGCATAAGCCACAAGGAATTTGCTCGATCGCCTCCGTCTCGAAACGTGTCGCGGATACCGCGCCTCAATGGCACGCCGCACGACGATACAACCCGGAACAGCTGCGGCAGCGCGCCTTGCCCGACAATTCACCGCGCGCGCTGTCGGGTGCTTGTTGTCCTGTGGTTCCCTGTTCCTACTGGTAGTTGCCTCGGCCGTAGTCATGGCGTGTCACAGCGCGGGCCATGGGAATTTGCAACGTCGCTCGAGTAACACTCGTAGACCGGGCATGGTCGCCAACTGGGACCCGGAAAGGCGTACGTTCGTCCCGCTTCCGCCAGGATCGGCGAAACAACCGACTGGGAACACTCCCCAGGCCAACGTCCAGACCGCGACGGTTGCGCCCGTTCTGCAAGTACTTCCTTCGGGCAAAGGAACTTTCATCGATTTGCACGGGGCCTCGCAGAGCTACGTCGTAATCAAGGCGTCGAACAGCGGCGGCATCTCGACAACGTGTCTCGACGGGCAAGGAACGCATTGATGACTCGCGCCACCCCGATATTAGTTTCGGCATGGCTCGTTCTCTCAGCGACTGCCGCGCACGCGACGGCGCCGATTGTGATCATCAACAAGGATGCGGCTGGGCAGGGCTTCAACGATCCGACGCCGTTCACGCGTGTCGGGGGCAATAATGCCACGACGCTCGGTCAAGCCCGCATGAATGCATTTCAAGCCGCCGCTGCGATCTGGGCAACTCGACTGCAGAGCAAGGTCGAGATCGACGTCGATGCCCAATGGGCGTCGCTCACGTGCTCGGCCACCTCCGGCGTTCTGAGTCTAGCGGGCACTATTGCGGTGTTTCAGAATTTCCCCAACGCCCCAGTTGCGAATACCTCGTACACCGGCGCGTTGGCCAATGCGCTAGCGGGCGAGGATCTCAGTCCCACGTCTTCAGAAATAACCGCAACGTTCAACAGCGCCCTCGGTACGGCAGCCTGTTTCGCGAACAACCCATGGTACTACGGCCTCGACGGCGCGGGTCCTTCGAATGCCGTCGATCTGGTCACCATCGCAGCCCATGAGCTCGCGCACGGGCTCGGGTTCCAAAGCTTCTTCGATGTCACGACGGGAGCGAAGTACGCGGGTATGGACGACGCGTTCCTGCTCAAGTTGGAGCAG
Source organism: uncultured delta proteobacterium (assembly GCA_963819085.1). GTDB lineage: Bacteria > Myxococcota_A > Polyangia > Polyangiales > Polyangiaceae > FEN-1139. Next base: position 167,285 of record CAWFUX010000034.1, on the reverse strand, counting down.
TACGGAGCAACCCCGTCTGCGCTGCAGGCCATGACCAACGCGGAGCGCGTGCAAGCATCCACTTCAGAGCCCAATTTACTTTGGACAGGCTCGCAGGTGACTGCGGCTGCGCTCTCGTCGCTTACAGCGGGTCTAAACCATGGCCTCGTTCGGCTCTACGCGCCCAATCCAGTGCAAGTGGGTTCTTCGGTGAGTCACTTCAGTTCGGCGATCGTGCCGTCGCAAATGATGCGGCCTGATTACGTCCAGGCCCAGCACGATCCAGGCTTGGCGCTACCCCTGATGCAAGACTTGGGTTGGCCGCAGCCACAGACGTCACCAGTCCCAGCCTCGCCCCGGTGGCTAATTGCGCTTTTGGCAACTGCACTCATCGCCGCGGCGCTTTCATCCTTTCGAGTGTCGGCAAAACAATAACGGCAATCAAATGACTGGGGTCGTGACGGCACGTGGACGCGTGCCAAAGACGCTCCGGCGCTGCAGGCTTGGTACAAGCGGCACCTCGGAATCGATGTCCAACAATGGGGTGGTACGGCTTTCACCTGGACCGACGGTGAAGGTAAGCCGGTTGCCGGAACAACCGTCTGGTCCATTGATTCGGCACAAGGTGACCACTTTGCGCCCAGCACTGCAACTTTCATGGTCAATTACCGGGTGGAGGATCTCCACGCTCTGGCTAAAGTCTTACGCGAAGAAGGCTGCAACGTTCTCGAGAAGATCGACGATTCCGAGTACGGAAAGTTTGCCTGGGTCATCGATCCAGAAGGAAACAAGGTAGAACTTTGGCAACCCCCCGCCGGCCAGTGACCAGGCGCGCCCTAGGCATTCGGGCCCGATCGAAAGGTCGGGGCCGATGTGTTTTTGCGACGCCGAGGAGTGGTGGGCCTTCGACCATTGCTCAGCGTCATCGAAGGACCATTGGGTTTGACTTTTGTTGTGACGGCGCGGGATGTTCGGGTTGGCTTAGCGCCCGTTGCTGTTTCGGTGTCGGTTGCGATTTCAGTGACACACAGCCACGGCTTTCGACCTGGAAAGCGAGCGCACGACGCCTTTTCGTTTGGTCCTTCGTCCGCTATCGGCTACTACAACCTTTGCTGACTGCTCACACCGCTTTCGCCTTGCCCTTTCAGACATAAAGCGAGCTCTCCCCAGGTAAGAACGCTGTCCTTCATCGCGCAGCCGCACGATTTACGCCGCCTGAGCCTTGACCATCGGAACTTCGCTGTCTCGGGCCCGCTCGTCCCGCTCGGCATCGCCTCGAATCGGGTTCTTGTACATCGGCTCGCGATTTCGCTCCCCGCTTCCTTCCCACGATTGGTCACCCTTTCGCAGTTGCGGTTTGCTTCGATCAAGATGGTCTCCTTTCGGCGGGACTTGCACCCGCAAGACAGCGCCCATGCTGGGCGCACCAAAGGCAAAGGGCGCCGGATGACCGGCGCCCTTCGCTTCAATGCCTGCTTAGGTACTTAGCCAGGCTGTTTTGGGATTACATGCCGCAGTTCGTGGCGCAATTGCTGGCCAAGCAGTTGGTCAACTCGTTGGCTGGGCCACCCGGGAGGGTCACGTCAGCAAACGCGGTGGGGATTGAGGACAGCGTGTTGGAATCCAACGCGTTTTCCTCTTCTGCGAAGCACGTGCCGTTGATCGGGCCAGTGGCTGCCTTGGTGCAACCCTTGGTGACGACCGGATTGGTGGGATCCGCGCAACCACCGGGCAGGTTGTTCGAGTTGAGGCAATCCGTACCAGTGGCAGCGCCGCAGAAGCAGGTCGAGAGACTGCCCTGGTCGCACTGGGACTGAACGAGGCAGGTCACCAAGTCCATGCACAACTGGTTTGGAGTCACAGCGACGCCACCAGCTTGTGCTTGAGCCGCTGTGAACTGGATTGGGTCGCCTGCCCATCCGGTGGCGGCCCAGGGCTCGTTCACCTGGTCGAAGTTCGAGCCATTCGCCGCACCAGTGACTGTCTGGCAGCTGCCGAAGCCAGTGCCGGTGTTGATGGGTGCGTTGTCCAGATAATTCGAGCACTTGGACTGCGCGCAAGTTAGGCAAGAAGCGCCAACGGTGGGAAGGCCACTAATTACCATTGCCTCTGGGCCGAGAGCTGCGCCGCCAGTGGCTGCCATGCCGCCGGTGGCAGGTGTGCCGCCCGTGGCAGGTGTGCCGCCGGTGGCAGGTGTGCCGCCCGTGGCTGCGCCACCGGTTGCGGGTGTTCCGCCCGTCGCCGCGCCACCAGTCGCCGGCGTGCCGCCGGTTGCCGGTGTTCCGCCGGTTGCCGGTGCTCCGCCCGTTGCCGGCGCGCCACCAGTTACGGGTGCGCCGCCAGTTGCCGGTGCTCCGCCCGTTGCCGGCGCGCCACCAGTTACGGGTGCGCCGCCAGTTGCGGGTACGCCACCAGTTGCGGGTACGCCACCAGTTGCGGGTGCCCCGCCGGTGGCTTTCGAGCCACCGGTTGCGGGAGCGCCACCAGTCGCAGGTGCGCCGCCGGTAGCAGGCGCGCCGCCCGTCGCTTTCGAGCCACCAGTTGAGGGTGCTCCGCCCGTGCTAGTTGCGCCGCCTGTGCCCGTAGCGCACGACGTTCGGGTGGTGCACTGAGCGAACAAGCTCGAGTTCGATCCGCTCGTATCGCCGTTGCAGCTGTTCGTTCCAGTGCCGCCGATAAACACATTATGGCCTTGGCAATCTGTGAGAGTGTCATTCCCAGCATCGCCTGACAGCACATCGTCACCAGCGTCCCCGCGGATCGTATCGTTTCCGTTACCTCCGAAGAGCAGGTCGTTACCGTCGCCCCCATCGATGACGTCATCGCCGTCGCCGCCAAAGATTACGTCGTTGCCACCCATGCCATTGATGGTGTCATTACCACCCAAACCGAGGATGCAATCATTACCGGGGGTACCGATGAGTATGTCGTTCCCCGGCGTGCCTTTGATAATATTTAGGTGCGCAGCCCTGCATAGTTGTTCCGCAAGACTATCGCTGGGACTCGAAGTCAGACTCGTAATCGTGAGAGGCAGGGCAACACTAGCAGTGTCGCCTTCGTTGGTGGTGTCCTCCTCCGTGCCCGATGAACATTGAATACTGATTGCAGCAAGTACGGAAGCAATCGCTATGTGACTGACTTTTCTGGATAAAATTGGTTTCATGACGTCTCCGATGGTTGGCCCGGCTTGTTTTGATGGGGGCCGGCTTACAGCCGTGCCACGCGCGGAGGGACGTCAACCGAAAATACGATTCACGTCGCCTTCGCAACTTGGCTTTCCCTCTCCTCTGCGGGCATTGGCCCGCCTGTCGAGTTGTTAACCTACAAGAAGCACGCCAAATCCTAAACTTGCCTTTATAACATCGCAATGTACCTAATTCACAAGAGAATATTCTATTCGAAGTGTGTAGGTATTCCGCCTCGCAGTCGCCGAAAACCGGAATGTCATTCCAAAAGTCGGAGGCGGCACGCAACGTGTCGCCTCTTGGAACAACTATGTTTTCCAGCCAGAATCAGCTAGATTTGTAGCAAGGCGTTGACGTGATCACTTCGATTGTGACTCGAACGTGCTGATGTTGTAATTGTTATCGGGACCTCGAAACAAATTCTTTACTATGGGTCAGCAGACCCTGGCCCTCGTCGACAAACCGACACAATTCGGCAGAATAGCGGCAGAACGGGTGCTGTTGCAAAACGCACCAGTGGGTTTCCATGGTCGCTGTGAGCGTCGAAACCCATAGGTGAACGCTGGCGGGGTGCATTCGCGCGAAAGGGGTCGCAAGCAGCTTTGGCTCAACTAGGCAACGTTACGGCATGCTTGCTTTGGCAACGTGACCGTGCGACTTTTTGCGACACATGAACGACTGGAGCAAGTCCAGAGTCGCGCCCGCCTGCGCTGGCGACATGTGCACCATCCCAGTCAAGGTGCGTTCTTGCGCGCTGAGATCCAGTCTTGGCGCGTTTTCGGCTGGCTGAGCGTCACCTATGTTAGACCCAGCTAAGGTACGCACCGCTGCGGCCGTCACCCAAAGATCCGCGAAAAGGTCGTGAAATTGCTCGGACACCCGGCGCGCGTCCTGTTTGGCCGTTTGTTCGCTGCTGTCTTCCAGCTCGACCTTGAGATCGATGGAAGCGTCGGGATTTGCGAACACTTCCAAGCGCATCTCCGAGACACGTTTTGGCAAGGTCAAGCCAATTCGTTCCAATAACTTGTTCGGATGCACCAAAACCAAGCTTGCGACCCGGCCCTCTGCGCTTGGTACTCGGAGAGGTTCTTTGACGTTCGCCAACGCTTCCCATCCCTTAGTGGGCGCGATGAAGAACATTTCGGAGTGCTGAGGCAAAAGTACTCGCTGCGTTTTGCCGACGTGTGCACTCGCGACGTTCGGGGATAGCCAGCGGCCCTTGGCGCCGCTTTCCCGAACCAGCTTATCCATGATGTCATGAACCTTTTCGCCTGACAAAGTGTGGCGTACCGCAGCCGTCATTTGCGACGGTTCCATCAGATTCGGTCCAACGACGAGCACACCTTCGAAGTCCTGCAGAAGATTCACGCCTTGCCTGGTAAACGCCTTCCACTCGGCATCACAGGAAGCCAAATCGGTCAAACGCTTGCCGAGCGGGTGGTCGCGCATGCTGGTGAACCACAAGCCCAATGTGACGTTGGGCTTCAAATTAATCCTATTCTCGAGTTTACCTTCCAGTCCGACATCCTTGACCTTTGCCTTCTCTTGCTTATCCTTGGGCTTGTCCGGATCGGACTTCTTCGAATCTGCATTCTTTGCAAACTTGATGTTGCTCGGCGCTCCGACGGTAATACTGGGGCCAGTCGGAGGGACCTGGGGAGTTTCCTGGCGCAACTGGTCGCTTTTCGCGGCCTCGCGCAGTTCCACCTCCACTTCGCGCGGTTTCGCAGGAGCGCGATTTTCCTGCTGCAATTGCTTGTGACCGGTGATTCGATGCAGCAGGCGCAATATCGGCATCGCGGGCGTAAAAGGCAAGTGAAGAATAATTGCAATCCCCAACGCCACCGCCAATCGCTTGCGGGAACGATCAAGGACAACAATTAGGGTATCGAGCCGAGCAGATGGAGTGAAGCGAAGTATATTGAGTAGTGGGCCTGGGATAAGTTTCATATGAGCATTGACCCTCGGACTTCGGGATAATTGGGGCGCTCCCAAAAGCATGGGGCGCCGACGCAAGTCAGCGCCCCATGGCGCAATCAACTAGAGGCATATCTAGTTAGTTCCCGGCGAAAAATACGAATTCAGCTTGAAAGAGGCTGGATATTATCTGAGCGACAATGGAAATAATCAGGTCGGGGTGTCTGTTTTCTCGGTGAAATCGCTAAACCCACTGAAAAAGCAGAACCCCGATGCGCGAAAAGATAGCTCAACAAGCCCCCCTGATGCCAGCCCCGATCAACCACAAGCACGCCCGAGAGCTGCAACGGATGAGTGAGGTGCTTGACCAACTCCCTGGGGTGACCGAACTGGTTCACGCCGACTTGGTGCGGCGGGCACGCAAATCCAACAAGGGCCGCAAAGGCCTGCCCGCCGAGCAGGTTCTGCGCGCTCTGCTCGTCAAGCAAATGAATGGTTGGAGTTATGTGCAGTTGGCGTTTCATCTGGCGGATTCCAATTGCTATCGCTGGTTCTGCCGCTTGGGAATTGGCGATGCCGCGCCGGACCATTCGACACTTCAGAAAGCCATCAAGCACGTCAGCGCCGAAACCTGGGAGACCATCAATCGCAAGATCGTCACCTTCGCCATCGAGCAGCGCATCGAGCTGGGACATAAGATACGCACCGATTGCACTGTCGTCGAGTCGAACATTCATCATCCCACAGACTCGTCATTGTTGTTCGATTGCGTCCGCGTCATGGCTCGCTTGATGAGCGTTGCGCAAGATAGTTTTGCAATCCACTTTGCTGACCACACTCGCCGCGCCAAGCGACGGGCGCTGGGGATTCTCAACGCCAAGACTCACTCAGTTAGAGTGCGTCTTTATCGGGACCTTCTGAAGGTAACCGCCAAGACCGTTGTCCAAGCTGAGCGCGTTGCTGAGCAACTTGACCAGGTCGTGGTCGGCGACATGACGACGCTGGCAAAGGTCCAATCACTGGCATCCGAACTGCGGCGCTACGCAGAATTGACGGGTCGCGTAGTTTCGCAAACCGAGCGCCGCGTATTGCGAGACGAATCAGTACCAGCAACCGAAAAGATAGTCTCCATCTTCGAGCCCCACACCGACATTATCGTCAAAGATCGACGCGAGGTGCTGTATGGGCATAAGATCTGTTTGACCGCGGGCGCGTCGGGCATTGTTACCGACGTGGTGGTTGAGCAAGGCAACCCTGCCGATTCGACCCTTGCCGTCAAAATGATCGAGCAGCATTGTGAACTCTTCGGCAAGCCTCCGCGACAAGCGAGTTTCGATGGTGGCTTTGCTTCGCGAAGCAACCTTGAAGACATCAAAAAGTTGGGCGTGCAGGATGTGGCCTTTGCCAAGAAGTGCCACTTGCAGATATCGGACATGGTCAAGTCGTCGTGGGTTTACCAACGTTTGCGTAACTTTCGCGCGGGCATTGAAGGTGTCATCTCCTTTCTCAAGCGGGGCTTTGACCTGACGCGCTGTTGCTGGAGTGGATGGGCTTCATTCAAAGCTTACGTTTCAGCCTCAGTGCTTGCGTGTAACCTGGTCGTTGTTGCGCGACATCTACTCGCCCGCGACGCCTGAGTTGTCCGGCGCTTTCAGCGCCCAATGCGCACGACGCTGATATCGCGTCGAGAGGCGGAGCTATGCAGTCCACCGTCCAAAACGGCGACTTCCAGTGACTTCGACGCACCCACCAACCGCAGATTCAACCATTTCGTGTGTCCTCGCTCGCCCTCATCCCCGAACTTTTCCCAAATTTTTTCATTTTTCGCCGGGAACTAGTTAAGGAACCGACGCATGGTTGCAACCGATTGCGCAATATTGCATTCGCGACTTAGCCTTCCCTCTCTACTGCAGGCTATTGCCTCAGTCATGCATACAAGGACCGCACCAACTGTCGAGCTAGCTGTCGATAAGTCGCAACATGGCTAACTCACACGAGATTTTTTGATTCGAAGTGTGTAGGAAGTCAACCTCACGATCACCGAAAACCGGAAAGTCATTCCAGATTTCAGAGGCAGTGCGCCAATAATTCGCAATGTTTCCGGCTCGAATCGCAATGGCTTCCCGCTTGACGATTATTTCAATTGCGACTCGTGTTCTGTTGCATTACTACTCAGACAAATTCTTGACTATGGGTCAGCGGTCTCTGGCCCACAAGCGGCAATTGGAATTATCGCAAGACCTAAAGCGAGCGCCGATCGGTTGCGCGAACGATCAAGCCTGCATGCCGCCACAACTGCCAGCGCTGAGGATGCGCGCGGCCGCGAGGCCCTCGTGCGCTATGCGCTCAGGCCGCCGATCGCGCAGGAGCGATTGCACGTCCTGCCCGATAGCCTGGTGCGGATCGAGCTGCGGCCCACCTCTCGAACCCCCGAAACGCGCCCCACGCGGGAACCATCACATTTCGCAGCGACACGATCTACCTCGCCAAAGCACTCGAAGGTGAAACCGTTCTTCTCGAACCCGCGGACCACGACTGGCGGTTCGTCGACGTCTACTTCCTAGACTTCCACATCGGAACCATCGACACGCTTCACGAAACGACAAAAGATGTTACCCTGTGCTCTCGAGGTAACGTTACCCATGAGACCGGTCCAGGAGGTGACGGATACAATTCCATCGAATTCACCGAAAATTCAACCGAAGGAAACACTTTGACCCTGTCACCTATGTGACCGGTCTGATCTGTTACCTATGTCCCAGGTTCTTCAGGGATCCCGTTCGAGTCGATTGGAGGCTCACGCGAGCCCAGATCGGACTTTGAAGTTGACCTTGGGGCTCGCGTCAGCCCTGAATCGGACTTTAGAGTCCACCTGGAGGCTCGCGTGAGCCGCGGATCGAACTTTGAAGTTGACCCTGGGGCTCGCGTGAGCCTCCCATCGACTGTCCGATTCCGTCGTTACTGCCAATTGAGCCCTGACGCGTTCGGAATTCTCGCAACGCTGTCTCGCGTGAGCCTTCCGATGGACTTGAGTGTTCGATTGGAGGCTCGCGTAAGCCTCCGTGACAACGGGTGACAATATACTCGAGGCTCGCGCGAGCCTCGGAAGGACTTTGAACTCGACCTTGGGGCTCACGTGAGCCTCGGAAGGACTTTGAACTCGACCTTGGGGCTCACGTGAGCCCGGAAGGGACTCTGGAAGGGGTGCGATCCAAGGACATAGGTAACAGAAGAGTCCATGCCGGTGCCATGGGGCTGGGTGACAGTGGACTGAGCTCTTCATAAACGGATCCATCTTACCCGGTGACGAGAGTCAATCAGCTCGTAATCACTACGAGCGGCTCGGGATTGCCGTCACACGTTACACCATTTTTTCAAGTATTTCGATACAATCGCTCCATATTGCGGGCAAATCTTGGGCCATCCATCAGCGGGACTCCTGCATCCGTTTGCGTAATCCCGCGCGAAGCGCGCTCAAGCGACCCAAATGACTCGTTAGCTCGACCGCGACTCGCACGTAATCGTCCGGTGTAACGGCGACGATCTCCTTTAGGCCTAGATTCATCGCCAGGCTAAACCCGGCGCGACCCATGACGGTCCGACCGACTAACGTGACAACTGGCACACCCATCCAGAATGCGTCAAGGCTCGTAGTTCCGCCGTTGTACGGAAACGTATCGAGGCATAGGTCGATGCGGTGATAGGTGGCAAGGTATTCGTGCCGTGGCTGCTAATCCAAGAATTCTACGCGGGCGGGCTCGACGCCTTGCTGGGCGAACGACGCGAGCGCATTGCGCCGTACGTCACCGGGTCGCGCAAAAAGAATCAGCTTCGAACCCTTTACCTCGCGCAAGACACGGGCCCAAAGCTCAAGCACTGAGTCATTGACCTTGGTGAAATTGTTTAGGGAACCAAAGCGAATGAACCCATCCGTGAGCGCGGGAAGTGGGTTGATTTCCGGACCAGTTACTCGCGGGTCGTAGCACCAAAATGAATCGGGAAGTCGCAGCGACTGCTCCGCATACACCGTCGTGTCAGTCTCGGCCGGGTCGAGAAACCAGTCCGTTAATCGGTAGTCAATGGCCGAGAGCCCCGTAGTCCCAGCATAGGCAAGCCAACACGTCTGAATTGGAGCGGGTTTTCGCGCAAATACAAGCAACCGATTATGTAGCGAGTGCATCTGAAGATCGACCAAGATGTCGATGCTATCTTGGCGAACCAATTCCGCAACTTGCGCGTCGCTCAGCGAGACGATATCGCGCCAATCGTCGGCATATTGCCGCATGTGCGCGGTCTCCTCGTCGGGCTGCTTGACGTCCGAGTAGAGAAAGACCTCGAAAGATTGTCTATCTTGGTTCGCAAACAGGGGCTCCAGAAATTGTTTGTTCACATGTTCCCGAAAATGGGGTGACACATAACCGATGCGTAACCGACGGTCAGGCGAACGGTCGTTGCTCCAGGGTTTCGAATCTCCCTTAACTGGCAGTGCATGCGCACGCTCCCAGCCCGGCGCCTCGCGCAAGATGGCAACGTCATCGTAACCGGGTAAATAGGACAGCATCTGCACCATCACGCTATGTAAGGGCGAAGCGTTCGAGATTTCTAGAAGTTGCCGGGCGAACTCGACGAACTCTTGCAGACGACAGGACCGCTGCAGTACCTCAATTAAACACGCGGGAGCCTCTCGATTAGCTGGATCGATCTTTAGCACTTGACGCAAGTGCAAGCTTGCTTCGTCCGTGCGCCCCGTTGCCACGAGCATATCCGCCAGGCACATTAACACCGGGACCGACTGAGGATTGTGCTTGAGCGCGCGACGGCAAAATGTTTCGGCAGTATCGTGATGACCAATGGACCGATGCACCACAGATAGGATGAGCCAAGCGCGAACTGACACGGCTACGGACGAGGCGTCACGCTGAGTTGAATTGCGACCCGCCGAGTTAACGAAATTGGCACGCGCTTGCTCAAGCTTACGAGCAATGGCGTCACTTTCCGGTTTGACCTCCGCCGCCCTTTCGAAACACGCAATGGCTGCCTCGAAGTCACCGACGTCCTGCAAGAGCAAACCCAGATTGAAGGCTGGCTCCGCCAAGTCTGGCTTAAGCGACAAAGCCACTTCGAACGCGTCGAAAGATTCCGCAAAACTCCCCAGTCGCCGGTAGGCCTCACCCAAGTTGGCATGATAGGCCGCATTGGTCGGTTCCAAAGTGGTTGCGCGCTGGAATAGATCGACCGCAGCCGCCGCAGCGCCTGCACCCAATTCGATTGCACCAAGCAGAAACGCGCAAGCAGCGTGATTCGGTTCTTGCCGAAGCACTTGAAGATACAGCGCCTTGGCGTCGGTCAATCGCCCCACGCGATGGTGTTCCAGCGCCCGCTCGAACAGGGTAGCCATTGTTATTGCGCCATCGTCTGCGCGCTTAGCATGACAATGCCGGCTCGGGCAAACCGCCTTGGAGCGCGTAGGTGACATAAACAGGGGGCAAAGGCTTTTGGCCGTGCGGCACTTGCAGCGACGGCGGAAGACACAGCGAGGTTGTTGACTGCAGATACACTTACCGAAGAGTTTGGCATGCAAGCCAACGTTTGATGCAGTCGGGGCTTTCGTTTCGTACGCACCTTCGCATTACCCAACGCGCAATAGCTCCACGCAGCACGAGGTTCAGCGTTCCGCTGAAACGCAGCGTCGAGACGCAGCGACCAACACGGTGAGTCCGGCCAGCGCCAATGCCGAAAGTGCTAGGCCGAGAAATGCGCCGTCCGTTCGATAGCGCAATTCGATTTCATGGCGTCCCGGCGGCACCTTCACTGCGAGCCAGGCATCCATCGCGGGAAGAATCTTTGCCGGCTGCCCATCCAAGTGGGCTGACCATCCTTCGTCAAATGATTCGAGCACGACGACATGCCCATCAACAGTCGAATTTACGCCGCAGGAGATCGCGTCGGAATTGCTTCGACGATATTCGACGGGACCGAGGGTAGCAGCCGAGTCTCGCGGGATCTCGGGGTCTGCGCCAGGCAACAGGAGCCAGCCGAGTGCCGCCGACCCAGCATTGCGTAGGGTCGAGTGTAGGGCTTCTCGTTCAAGCCAACGTGTACGCGCAAGGGGGTAGAACGCGGCTCGAGGCATGGTTTGCTCTACCTCGTAGACGTGAAACGGCTTCGAGGCGACCGGCTTCAAGTCTTTGATGTTAGCGTCGAGCGTGACGACCCACTTTACCCCAGTGCCCTCTAGCACGTGGCGAGGCAGTACAGAGCCGAATAGGAGTTCGGTGTTAAAGTCCGACGAAAACGCCGCCCAGTCGAGCAGCGTGCGGTACGGTCGCGCCAATATTATCGAATCAAAGAAGCCGACGTCGTCCACCCTTCGGTTCAAAGCGAGGGGCAGGTAACAGTCGATAGCGACGCGAGCTTCTCCGACGGCACCGGCCAAGCCCGCCTCCTGCTCTGGACTCTGAGTGACGCTAGGCACAGTGAATATGAACTTCCGACTCTCCGATCCCAAATCAAACGCGTGCAAGAGTAACAGCAGCGGTACCGCACGTCGCACAAGCGAACGTGGGTCCTTGCTCAACTGCTCGACCGCAATTCCCAAGCCAATCGCCAGAGCCAGTTCCATTAGATAGAGTAACCGCGACGGGCTCCGCAAATAGGTGCCGGGGAGATGCGCTGCGACCCAGCTGAACCACGGTAGGGCGAGAGCGAGCCCAACGGCGCCCGTTATCAGCACGAACTTGTGCGATCGCGTCAGAGATATCGGACGCCGCCCGCTCAGCGCTAAAGCGCCCAAACCGAGCAGTGCCAGCCAAGGCGCCCAGCCTGCGTACGCGGTAGTGTCCCAAAAGATATGCGGCGGAAAGCGGGAACGCAGCGCTGCAATAGACGAGCCGAGTGGCTCCGGCGCACCGTCGATCCACGGGAACCAGAAACTCGCGATTCGATCCCAGGGCAAAGGGACGTCATTTCCGGCAGGTGCCAATGAGAGCACGCGCGTGCTGCGCCCAATTAGGCGCAGCATCGGAATCCAGACAAATGAGGCGCACCCAGCTCCCAATGAGAGTGCGGCCAATCCCCAACGTGCGCGGGCGAGTCCACACCGCACTGGGATGAAAACCACAGCCACGGCTAGCGCATAAACGGGCAACTGTGGGTGACCTCCCAGAAGCACCACACAGCTGCAGGCCCCGAGCGCGAACAAGCGGCGCGCGCTTTTCTCCTGAGCGTAACTCTCCACGGCCCAAAGCATCATCGGCAGCGAAGCGAACACTTCAAGCAATGGGAGATGCCCAGCGGTCACTCTGCCCGCAAAAAATCCCGAACAGGCAAAAGTCCAACCCGCCGCCGCAGCGGCGATCGCGCCAAGCCCTAATCGGCGTCCCAACAAGAAAGTGAAGAGGGCCGCTGCTAGCGCCGCTACGATGCATGCAATAGCGAACGTATGGGGTTCTTTGGGGTCGAGCAATAAAATCAAAAGCCGCGTTGGAAGGAACGGAAAGCTCTGGATGTTCGACCAGAAGGGCGTGCCCATCGCTTCGCGCGGGTACCATGCAGGCAGGTGCGGACTTTTGCTCAACAGCGCCTGCCGGGCAAACTCCATTCGGTGCACGTGGAGCGCCCAGTAATCCAACGCTACTTGGATTGTCCCGCGTGTAATCGGTGGAGGCCAGTAGACCGTTACGACGCCCAGTGCCATGATTGTTGGCGCGATCCAGGCGGAGCCGACTCGTTTGGCCATTGGCAGTGGACCCGTATAGCCCATGCTTCGTTGCGTGGCGAGATAGCCGGCTTCAGAGGTCAATCTGCCCTTCTTGGCCTTGCGGCTAAAAGCCCGCGGCGGCTGCCGCGTCGCCTGGCCGTAGTGGGTTCCGTTCAACCCGACGTTTTGGAAATTTCAGGGCGGTGAGGGGATCGGATCGCGTTCGCACCACGCCGCCCACGCGCTCCGGTACGCCGCCTCGAGATTGCGAGTGAAGCGCGTACCGTCCATGAGCGGCGAACGTGTCATGCGGTCGCGTAGCTCTGCGCGCAACGCGCTCAGACGACCGAGATCGCGGGCGAGATTGACGGCCGCACTCACATAGTCATCTTCCGAGGTCGCGACGAACTCGGACAGGCCCAAGTTTGACGCGATCGAGAGCCCGGCGCGACCAACCGGTGTCTGACCCAGAAGGCTAAGAACCGGCACGCCCATGTACCAGGCTTCCAGGCTGGTTGTCGCGCCGTTGAAGGGGAACGTGTCGAGGCTGATGTCGATGTGGTGGTATGCCGCGAGGTATTCGTGCCGCGGCCTCCAAGGCAAAAACTCAATGCGACGTGGCTCGACGCCTTCGCACGCCAGGACACTGAGCATGGCTGCGTGTGAGCTCGCCGGGGCATACAGCGCAAGGCGTGAACCCTTGATTGATTGCAGCACGCGTGCCCAGAGCTCAAGGACACCGGGGCGAATCTTGTGGAAGCTGTGCAGCGATCCAAACGTTGCGTGATCTGAGAATAGCGCGGGCAAAGCGTTAACATCGGGTGCTGGTTCGAGTGGCGCGTAACACCAAAAGCTGTCCGGCAAGGCCAACGGTGCCTCACTGGACCAGCCCGGGTCGAGCCCGGGCGGGTCAAGATAAGGGTCGGTTATGCGGTAGTCCATGGTAGAAAGCCCCGTCGTGCCCGCGTAGGCAAGCCAACAGATTTGAACTGGTGCTGGTTTGCGCGCGAAGAGCCTGGGTCTTCCTCCGGCGGTGTGCATGGCCAAATCGACGAGCACGTCGATGCCATCGTTGCGGACAAGCTCCGCAACCACTGCGTCTCCAGCGCCGGCAATGTCACGCCAGCCACCGGCGTGCACGCGTAGGCGTTCGGTGACAGTATCCGGATGGCGCACGCTTGAATAGCAGATGACCTCGTAAGCATTGTGGTCATGGTGCTCAAGCAGCGGCAGCATGAACGAAGCCACCGAATGGTTGCGGAAATCGGGCGACACGTAGCCGATACGCAGACGCCGATTGGGCTCGCGATCGTTGGTATGGGCCGTAATCTCGTGCGCCAAGGGATCGGCGCGTTGCTGCGCCCAACCCCTGGCTTCTGCCCCAATGAGCGCAGCAGTGACACCCGGCACGTATGAGAGGAGCAAGACAATATTGCTGTGTGCGATATGGTGCGTTGGACACACTGCAATGGTGCGTCGGAAACAGTCAATGGCCGCCTCGACCTCTCCGCACCCGACAAGCGCATAGCCGAGCTCAAAGTGAGCTAGCCCAACCGAAGGATCAATCTCGATAGCGCGCCTGGCGCTTGCGATAGCCTCCTCGTTTCTCTGTTGGTCAGCTCGGGCTGCCGCAAGGCTAGCATGTGCCAGTGCACTTCCGGGCTCAACCTCTAAAGCGCGTTGGCCCGCTCGAGCGGCGCCTTCCGTCTGCCCGAGCTCCTTGAGCACGGCGCTGAGCGAGACCAGCGTGTTGACGGAACGCGGCGTGAGCGCCAGCGCGCAATAATAATGCGCAACTGCCCGTTCGAGAAAGCCTAAGATCGCGCAGCGCATTGGCGAGCGCAGTCTGGAAACTGAATTCATCGGGCCGGGCGTAGGCGGCCAACTCATGCTCGGCGAGCGCATCTCGAGCTTTGCCGAGCTGTTCCAGCGCCAAGGCCCTCTGGTGCGCGGCCTCGGAGATCGTCGGGGCGGACGTGCCCACGGACTTCTCCGTTGCCGGGTGACGGTGGCGTAATTCGTCAGCGGCTTCTAGCCGTCCCAAAGCGGACAGCATGGAAACGAGCGCATCGAGCTGTGTTGCATCGAGGCCAGCAAGTAGCCACGCACCAGTCTGGTGTCCGATAGCCCGAGCCAAATCTCCAAATTGCTCCAAGGCGCCGGCCAGCGCTTGTTGGAATAGGTGGACATCGGGCTTGAGCTCCACAGCACGCTCGAAGCACTTGACTGCGCCCTCGATCTCGCCGTTGTCCCTGAGGACCAGTGCGAGATTGTAGAACCCTTCAGCGAATTCGGGATTACGCTTCAGGACTTGACCTAGCGAATCTATTGCTTCGCGGCGCCGCCCGAGCCGGCGGTACGTTTCACCGAGATTGAAGTGGCATGCAATATTGTCGGGTTCCACTTCAACCGCACGGCTGAGCAGCTCCGCTGCGAGTTCGTTGCGTCGCGTCTGTAGCGCCAGTAGCCCGAACGAATAGAGTGCTTTCGGGTGCCGCGAATCGGCACCGAGCACGCGCCGGTAGAGTTTTTCGGCTTGAACGAGTCTTCCAGCGCGGTGATGCTCCGTTGCCTGTGCCAGATCGAGTTCAGGTTTGGGGCGTGGTCGCATGGCGCCCAATCTAGTCGAAAACCGTTCCACCGCACGCTATGAGAGCCGGGCCCAGCGACCCGTCCAGTCAAAACACAATCACGCTCGCCCACCTCACCTGGGCGGTTGAAGAAATCACCCACGATGGGGCAGCTCAGTTTTCCGTGCCGATGTGGCATTATTAAAGGTCGAGTGTTTATGCGGCACGCCGTCGATAGCTCCGAACTAATCAGGCCCACCTCTACACCATTCAGTCCACATGGTTCGGTATGCTTGTTCGATGGCTCGGGCGAACTTTGGCGCATCCATAAGCGCAGATTGCTCCAAACGTGAACGCAGTTGCGCGCGCAATTCCGAGAGGCGGCCCAGGTCTGCAGCCAGGCGCGCGGCGCAGGCCACATATTCATCGGCACTCGTCGCCACGAGATCAGGCAGGCCCAGGTGATGCGCAATTGTGTAGCCGCCCCGGCCCACAACTGTGGGTCCCAACAGGCTCACGACCGGCACGCCCATCCAATACGCGTCGAGGCTTGTCGTTGCGCCGTTGTGGGGCACGGTATCGAGGCAAACATCGATGCGCTGGTAGGTTTCTAGATACGCTTCTCGCGACAGGCGCCCCACGAAGTCGAGCCGGTCTCGATTCACCCCCTGACTTTCGAAAGCAACTCGTACCCGCTCGACGGTTGCACCCGGTGGGGCGTGGATAATCATTCTTGATCGAGGGACCGCCTGCAACACCGAGACCCAAAGTGCCAGCGCCTCCGGGCTCACCTTTCGGAAGTTGTTCAGCGACCCAAACGTGATGAAACCGGCACTTACGGCTGGCAGTGCATTCACCTCCGGAACGGTCGTGAGTGGGTCGTAGCACCAATAAACATCGGGCAGCCAAAATGAACGTTCGGTATATAGTTCCTTGGTGTTGCCTGGTGGATCCAATCGAGGTTCGGTGAGCCGGTAGTCCATTGTGGGAATGCCTGTTGTTCCCAAAAAGGCCAGGTAAGCGACCTGCACTGGCGCCGGTTTTCGGGCAAACACCATGAGCCGATTGTTTTTCGTATGCATGGCGACATCGACCAAGATATCGATTCGATCGTCGCGAATTTGGTTGGCTACGACTTGATCGTCAAGTTCCCAAATCTCTCGCCATGTGTCCGCTTGTTCGCGAAATTGGTGGGTCAGTGAGTCCGGGTCACTCACATTCGAATAACAAAGTAGATCGATACTGTCGCGATCGTGATGGCGAAATAATGGTAGCAAGAAGTGCGCAACGCTGTGCTGTCGGAAGTCCGGGGAGACGTAACCGACTCGCAAACGCCGTGTCGGGTCACGAACGTTAGGGTAATCGACACTCAAAGGAGGGTTTTTGATATGCTGTCGTCCAAAGGCCTCCGCTTCTGCAAGAATCTGGCGACCATCGAAGCTGGTATGGTGCGAAAGGATGAAGAGCAGGTTACCGTGTGAAATGTGATCATTTGGATCAAGCTCGAGTGCTTTGCGGTAGTGGTGGATAGCTGCGTCAAGGTCGCCCTGATCCGCCAGAACGCTGGCATAGCTGGCATGCACCGGCGCGCTGTTTGAGTCCAGTTCGAGCGCATGCTCGAAGTGCTTGACGGCATCGTCGAACAAGAATGCCCCAAAATAGTAATCGGCGAGCGCGATGCGCAAGCCAGCAGTGTCAGGTACAACGTTCCGAATACGTTCGTACACCGCAATCGCTAGCTCATCGTGTACGACGTTCCGCATACATTCGTAAAACTCAATCGCTAGGTCACGGCGCCCGGCCAATGACCACGTGTTCAAAAGCTCTTCGCCCAGGCGCGGTAGCTTCGGGTTCAGTGCAAGGGCACGTTCGAAAGACTTGATCGCGTCGTTGACCCTTCCCAGCTGCTTTTGCACCACTCCGAGATTGTAATGCGCTTCAGCGAGATTTGGATTGGCCGCCGTGGCGCGTTGGAGTGCGGCGAGCGCCTCGCTTCGGCGATCCAATCGGCGATAAGCTTCCCCGAGATTGCATAGAAATACAGCATTTTCGGGCGCGCATTTGAGGGCGCGCTCCAGCAGCTCGGCTGCCCGAGCATAATTCTTCTCGCTCATGGCTATGACGCTGCGAAGATACCACGCCGTCGCATTTTCGGGCGTGCGCAGGAGCACTTGCCCGTAGATGTGCTCCGCATGTTGGACATCACCCGCGCGGTGGTGAGTGAGGCCTTTCTCCAGAAGCTCTTGGACCGACAGCTTTGGCGGGTTATTCTTTCGGAGCGCCATCTTGGGGTTTGTCGACTATGGGTTTTTGTTCGTTGCTCGCGAGCCAGGCAATTACAACCACGACAACACCTGCAGCCGGTGGAGTTGCTGGCGCCTGGCCGTAGGCGTTGGAGCCCCAGCACGTGATGGCACCATCCGGTTTGATGGCGCAAGTGTGCACGTCGCCGCAGCTCACGCGACCGAACGCGTAGGCAGGTACTTTGTCGGCAGCCCAAACGTTACTTAGAGATCCACAGATGACCGCCGTTGACAACACAGTTACTAATGCAAGCTGTTGTTTAGTCATTGTTTGGGCGCCTAAAAACACTGACCAAATGGCACATTGCTCAGAACTTGGACTAGCACGAAGCGGACGCCCAGCGCAATTGGACAACTACGGCTTTTTTCCGTTCAGCGTCGATGCGTCCTTCACGTCCACGCTCCGCGCCTGTACGCGAGGGCCAAAAAAACAATGAGAGGAACCGCGTAAATCATGACCGGCGTCGCCATGGCCTCATAAAGTGTTCTCACCGCGAGGCCAAGTCCCACTCCAAAAACGCCCCCGGCGCCGAAGTGAGCAAGGATCGGCAAAGCGGAAAAGAACAAGCCCAAGGCGACCATTAGCAATGCACCGCCCGCCACAATCAAAGCCGTTCTTCGCCGCCCACGCAGTGGCGCAGCTAAAGCCAACGCAAGGTACGTCGCGAGCGGACTGTACGAAAAACCACGCACGTCCAGGTTCGTCCGCACGACCTGCCCTGTCTGCTCATCTTCCAGTCGCAGCTTGGCCTTCCACGAACCATGCATCTCGATGCTCTCAGGCGGCTCGAATTGCATCTTTACGTGCGTTAGCGCATTGATCGGAGCAAGTGCTCCGTTGGCAGTGGCATCGAATGCAGAGGTGTAAGCGTCCGCCAGGCACGGCCAGGGCAAGAGAAAGGCCGTAAAGAGCATGGCAAAGTGAAACAGAAAAAGCCTAGCCTGCTTACGGTCAGGGCGTTGCATGGGCTCGCGTGTTGGCAATAAACACCAGAAATACGGCTACCGCAATTACCAGAATCGCGGCGGGCCACAGCTCGTGATGCACAAAATCGAACGAGGCAGGGGCAAAAACGCCCACGTAATATAACGTGCAGATGCGAGCCGTGTTTGTGACGACCAATAAAGCCAGACCAGTTGCTACGGCGATGAGGCGGCGGCGCAAGGCGCAGGGCCAAGCCATGATCGCGGAAGCGAGCAATATGTTTACGTCCATTCCGTCGCAGGTTTTGACGATGCGAATCGAATAGCGGCCAATGATATCCTGGCCGCTGACCACCAGGCTTGGCTCGAAGAGTCGCAATAAACCCCCAGCCATGGCCGCGTAACCTCGCAGGTAGCGGTCGAGCAAGTGCCGCATGGCGCTGCCGGCGCGATAGGGAAAGTAATAGCTTGCAAGGAGAACGGCTGCCGTCATGCCGAATACAAAGAAGAAGCGCCAAGACGCGTTGGCAGCTGCCGGCACACCGGGCCCCTTGCCGAGCGTTGCGTCACTTTCAGAACCTAATGAGGTTGGTAACCGAGGGCTCTTCTGGGACATGAATCTCTGCGAAGCTGTACAATGACTCTCGCGGCCCAAACAAGCGAAGGCGCACCTCACGTGAGATGCGCCTTCAAGCGGACCAACTGGGAAGTACTAAGCAGCGGTCATGTGTGATGTGGCAAGGTTAGATGTTCTGGCCAGGTGTGCACGTACCGGTCTTGCAGCAGTCGACGCCGGCCGCATTGACGCAGCACAGGCCGGCGACAGGATCGACGCCACCCACCTTGCAGCTGCAGGTAGTAGAGCAGTTCGACGTAGAACTGCCGTTGCCACCGTTGATTGCATTGGAAGTTCCGGCCGTACCGGAGTCACAACGCTCGTATGTTTCCAGGGTAGCATTTCCGCAAGTCGTTCCGCCCGTTGGAATTCCTGAGGGGTTGGTTGCGCAGGCATTCGAGTTGGTCGGGTAAGTGGTCGCACTGCAAATCATGGTCTCGTTGAAGTCTTCGCAGTACGGAACACCGGCGCTGCCGCCGAGCGTTACGCTGTTGGGCAACACGATGAACCCGTCATTGCTCACGTAGTAATCGATTTCAGCTTTGCCAGCTTCGTCTTTCGCAAACGTCAACTCGCCGTTGGTGTCCGCGACATTGGCGAAACCCTTCAATGTGTCCAGGTACAACTTACGCGACATCGGATAGCTGAATGCCTGAACGTTGCCGGTAACGGGCAAAATGCCGTCCAGACGCATTGCGTCCGCGTTGGCCTGTTGCACGGCGCCTAGACCGGCGAAACCAAGTCCACAAGTCTGGAGCGACCCGATGATGCAACCAATTTCCTGCGTTGCATCAAGCAGTTGGCATCCCGTGGCCCCGCCCCAATTGCGGAAGTACGAAGCCTGGAATCCGACGCCGTTAGCCGCAACTAGGAGAGTACCCGCGCTCGTGTTATCGTGTGACAACAGGTTGTACGCACGACCATCAAAGTTCGTGCTTGCGTTGGGTCCGCTGAATGTGAACAGCGGAATTGAACCCGAAGTCGCCACATTCGCGAAGGTAGTACCGGTAGAATCCTCAGGCTCAAGGCAGGAACTGACGAACACCGGCGTGTCACCATTCATGCAGTAGTAATTGGCCTTATCAGAAAGAATGCCCGCGCCGCCAAAGCCCATCTTCGTGGTTCCACCCACGGTCGGATATGCTTGAGCCTGGTTAATGTCCGATGTTGGCTCGACGACTTCCACCCAACCACGCGTTCCGTCCTGGTCGCACACGGTGTCTGTGGCGCCGCACGTCACGCGAATTGGGTCAAGGTCCTGGAACTCCGCCAACGGCAATACGCCCGCGTGCTGTCCGTTGTACTGCATGACCTTGGGCAGCCCGGTCGGTGGCCAGGTGTGCCAAACGGCGTCTGCTGAACCAATGGTTGGGGCGTTGCAGAACGGGTCCGTGAGATGGCTGGGTGAAGGAATGCCCGGCAGGTTCAGCAAGGCGGTGACCGTGTCCGTTGTTCCGGAGTAGTCATCGCGGCGGAAGCCCCCCGTTAGCTTAGTGCAGGAACCGTTGCAATTCTGGGTCTCGAACAATTGACCCCACTGGCTAATCAACGCAGCGCGGACCGGGTTGGAGCAGTTTTGCTTGGTAGCCGTGTTGCTAGCGCTGTGGTCCATGCCAGCCCACAGAAGCCGGAGAATGTCCGTCCAATCCGTGAAGGTGTAGCTTCCGGAAGCGTAGCTGACCGTTGCGCCACCATACGTGGTGTAGGAACCGGCGGGATAGGTAAAGGTCGTATCGTGAGCCAAACCAAGAGCCGGTATTTTGGCGGCATCCGTCTGAACGCCGTTACAAGCGGCCGTGGCACCCGTATTGCTGTTCATGATCATGGACACGCCGTCTAGAGCTATGACCAGACCTTCAGACGTGGTTGGCGATGCGGAGGTCCCGGTGCAGGGCGGGCCGGACTTCAAGAAACGCGACATGGGCGCAATCTGCTGCGTGCCGACCGACATGGCGGTTTCACCGGTGGTCGAGCCGCCGCCGATGTAGCTGAGGGTTGGGATGGCGGCGATGCCGGACGGCGCGCCGGGGTACGACGTGTTGCCATTAACGACATCCGTCGAGATGGTAAAGAGCGTGTCTGAACCATTAAAGTTGAAAACAGCGCTAGCGCCGATTGCGCCTGCGGACACAACCAGAAAGCTGGCGATTAGGTACGTCTTTTTCATGAAATAGATCCTCCGTAGATACAACTCGAACAACCTGCTCGCCTTGCGGCTCAAGCAGCGCGTCTCCTTCTATACAAATTGTGCACCAACCCTTGGGGACTTGTGAAAGAAAATTAAACCCCGATATTCTCGGCAAGTTCGCTAGTTTTCGGCTGGCCAGGTCAATTGCGTACCGCGGCGCACTTCGATTCTCAGAATCTGGCATTCGATTTTCGAATGGCGACGGCCTTGGGCCCCTAGGCGGATGAATTGAAGTGCAGTGTAATAAAGCGTTGCCGAATGTTCCAAATGCATGTCAATTGCACGACAAACTCAACGCCCGCATGCCTAATATCGCACAACGATTCACAGTTACAACACGAAGCCCATAACAGAACAACGGTGAGCAAAGCCAGCGCGCCGGCTAGACCTTTGCGAAATTGGGGGAACTGAAAATCGGAATAGGCAGCTTAACTGCCGTGAAAATACCGTTGGTGCAGACTAATTCATCGAGCTTGATTGGCGGCCGGAGGCCGGTTTTGCTTGGGCATTTTACGAATGCACTCATCAATGCGGTTTGACATTTGTGATACGTCAATGCCTTCTAGATGTGGTTTCAAATCCAAATGTTTTAATAGCCTAGAAAAATCAATCGAGCCCCTTCGCGTTGTTCCAGTTAGAAACCGGTCAACGCGGCCACGAATTGATGCAATAGGCACTCCCGCACCGCGCCCGTTACTCCACGCGCGCGAATCCGAACTTTGGAACCGGTTATCGCCCAAGACAAATACTTCATTGTCTTGGACTTGATAAGTCGAACGCATACTGCGCAACCGCACTCGGAAGCGAATACAGGTTGAAATAAGCGTGATTGTCCAGGAAATTCTACGGCTAAATGGCCCTGCGTCGGCTGGAAATCACCGGTGATGTTGGTATAGATGCCGGCGTCACACAAAGGCACGCTCCAGCCGTTGATGACGGGCTGCCCGCCGTTCATGCTGATTCTATCTCCGGGTATTCCAATGACTCGCTTGATGAGATAGTCGTCCGGCGTTGTTTCGGGGTTGTCGAAAACGATGATGTCACCCCGCCGCGGAATTATCTTAGCCGGCTGTACACCTACCGCCTGCAACAGGTTTCGATAAGCAGAAGGATTGATACCCACGCCGTCACCATCTTGCAACGCCGGAAGCATGGAACTGCCCAATATTTTGCAAGACTGAAACACTTGTGCGCGAAACCCGAGCGCAAGCAATATTGGCGCAAGAACAATGGCAGCGACGCGTAGCCAATCAACCCATTGAAACGCCCTGATTGCCGGCTGATCGTAAGCGCGCAGCCCCTGCTGGCAATTGGCCACAACCTCTAAGTTGCCTTGGGCTAAAGCGTCACTTAGTTCGCGAATTGAGCACTCGATAGCCGCGTTCGCATTAGCGTCCAGCGCGTTGTGCCGGCGCTCTACGGAACGTGGCCGCTCGAGCCGTTTCAAAAGCGCCGTAGCCTTTTCGACGAGCAACAGATCGCCGGCTAGCAACGGCCGGCCCCCACCATTTGCAAGCGGCAACGTGAGCCGGAAGCCTGGCAAGTGATGCCGCCAATACCTCACGAGTGCCGTGAAAACCAAAAACAAGCAAACCCCGAAGACAAATGGATTGTAGAGTGCCGCCTGAGCGATAAAAAAGAGAAGCGTTCCTCGTGAATCTTCCGCTGATGGCAAAAGGTAACGAATCATCAGCCACGTCGCGAACATTGGAATTACAATGAACCACGCTGCTTGCCACAACTTCGCGTACAACTCCCCCCGCGACTGCTGCGCGGGCACCAAAGGGTGCGCAACGTTAGTTGTCATGGCAGGGGCTAGCGTGGACACGGAGTTCAAATTAGGGCCAGTTGACTAGCGCGGTTTCGGCAGGCACCACCGTGACGAATCGGCAACTTCTTGGATGACAAACTGTGTATGAAATCCGACACAAATCCGCCGCATAATCGGGCCCTGTGCCAGCTCCGAGTGGTGTGTGTCTCCGACTGTCGGAGGGGGTTTTCCGATTATCAGTGAGGACCGCAATTGGCCGATGAGCGGTCCAATCACGAAAGTCCGGTATTTTCAGGCAAGATCCGCAAATTGTTTGTTGGAGCGAGAAGTTGGCGCGTAACTTGATTGTGTGGGAGCACGAACGGGTCTGTGGTCTACAATCGGACGGCGGCTCGATTTCAGGCAGAGTGAATTCTACGGAGGCATATCTCAATGAGAACATACATAACTAAGTCAATGATGCTTGGACTCGCGATGGTCGCGGCGGCCGGTTGCAGCTCTAGCAATAAGTCATCCGACCTGGCCGGTGGTCAAGTCAAGATGAACGTGGCCCTTCCGGGGAGCACGGGCTCCACCATCAGCTCAATCAGCTACGCAATTAGCTGCACGCCCACAGATGCGCCGGCTGCTGTCAAGACTGGCAATTGGGCTGTTACGGCGCCCACCAACGGCAACACCAACCCCATGGCCTCTGGCGCCATCGGCGGGTTGCCATTAGGCGAAGTATGCACGGTTACGCTGACGGGTACGGATTCCTGGGGAACGTCCAACGGCAAGACCAATAACTGCGTTGCTACCGCTGCCGTCACGCCGACGGCCGTGAATGGCTCGACGGGCACGTTGGCAAACGTCAATATGCTCTGCACGGATGGTGGCAAGACGACAGGCCCGACGGTGAATGGCCACGTTGAAGAAGTAGTGACACTCACCGCCACCAATGGCGCAACGCACACCTGCGCTGGCCTGGCCTACCTGACCGCGTCGCCGGTTGAGGTCAACCTGGGCGGAACCATCGCGCTGACCTCTGCGGTTACGGACCTCACGCCTCCGACAACGGTGACTTGGGCTTCCACGGCTGGCACGTTCAGCAACCCCGGCGCGCTATCGCCAACGTTCACTTGCAACAGCCCCGGCATGCAGACCATTTCGGTGACCATCCAGGACATCACCTCGGGCCTCCTCAACGCCGACGGCACCGCGGCGACCTGCCCGGCCTCCACGGACACCATCGACATCAAGTGTGACGCTCCCCTCAGCGGCACAGGCGGCGCACCGGCCACAGGCGGCGCACCTGCCACAGGCGGCGCACCGGCCACAGGCGGCGCACCGGCCACGGGCGGCGCAATTGCTCTCGGCCCAGAGGCGGCTGTTATCAATGGCCTTCCCACCGTTGGCGCTTCTTGCCTAACTTGCGCGCAGTCCAAGTGCTCGAATTACCTGGACAACGCACCCATCAACACCGGCACTGGCTACGGCAGCTGCCAGACGGTCACTGGTGCGGCGAATGGTTCGAACTTCGACCAGGTGAATGAGCCTTGGTCCGCCACTGCATGGGCGGGCGACCCCACTCAGTTCACAGCAGCTCAAGCACAAGCTGGTGGCGTTGCCGTGACTCCAAACCAGTTGTGCATGAACTTGGTGACCTGCCTCGTTCAGTCGCAGTGCGACCAGGGCAGTCTCTCGACTTGCTTCTGCGGCGCTGCCACAGGCACGGACTGCCTCAATACGAACAACATGCCCGGTGGTTGCGCGGATCCCACCAACCCGGTGGTCACCAAGGGTTGCACCAAGGCAGCCACTGGCCCAATCAACGGCAAGTGCTTCGCGGAAGAAGAGAACGCGTTGGATTCCAATACGCTGTCCTCAATCCCCACCGCGTTTGCTGACGTGACCCTCCCGGGTGGCCCAGCCAACGAGTTGACCAACTGCTTGGCCAGCAATTGCGCCACGAACTGCGGCATGTAATCCCAAAACAGCCTGGCTAAGTACCTAAGCAGGCATTGAAGTGAAGGGCGCCGGTCTAAAAGCCGACGCCCTTTGCCTTTTTTGTTTTCACGTCACGGAATCAACGCTTCCGCTCCCGGCGCGGCTGACTCGGGCAGCTGGCGGGCAAACCTGGGCAAATCCCCGTGCCGCAACGACCCATTCAGAAAAGCTCATCAGGTTGGGAACCAGCGGCGACGCTGGCCTGCATATTTGTACGAATCAGTGACATTTGTATGACCCCCCCGACTGTTGCCATTGTGTGAATTCGCGACGATTCAAGCGTGGCTTTGGCTGATTCCGATTTTCGGAATGGCCAAGCACCGGTTTTCCCACACATCAATTCGACACACAATGTTCACACAACCCCGCGGAGCCGATGCTACGGTGCGCCCGCCCCGGGGTTCTGATTGTGCCAGCGGCGGGGAAAAATTGCGCCTTGGGTCGCCTTATGAATGCCAATACTTGCCTGAGAAAACGGCCACGTGAGTTACTTGCTCAGCGCCGTTGGCAAGCGTGCTTGCTTGGGCTGGTCGTTGCCGGGTTCGTGTGGCTCGTCAATGAGCATTCAGCCCAGGCCGTGCCCAGCTTCGCGCGCAAGTACAACACCAGTTGCCAGACTTGCCATACGCAATTTCCGGTGTTGAACCCCTTTGGCGAGGCCTTTCGGCGCAATGGCTTTCGGTTTCCGAGCGTGAAAGGCAGCGAAGACAGTGACGCTGCCAAGGAAGAAACTTTGCCACTTGGCCAGGAGGAGTACGAAAAGACTTTTCCCAATTCCGTCTGGCCCGACCGAATATCTCAAACCATACCTTTAAGTTTGCTGGTAGGCGGTGGCGTGAATTACGTGATGCCGAATTCGGACTTATACACGACTACCGGCAACACATTCGCTTGGAATAGGGTCGCGAATCCGGTGAGCATCTTTGCGGCAGGCGCGTTTAGCGACCGACTCACTTACTGGATTAAGGTCGTGGCAGCGTCGGGCGGTGTTAATATCGGTGCGGCGTACCTGGCTTGGAACGACCTCCTCGGGCCGCGGCATTTAATTAATATTTACTTTGGGCGGCTGACTGCCCCGCAATTGACTAGCTATGGATCCACCGGGTCGTTCGTGTCCGACAGCGCTATGCCAGGCGTATCGATTGCCGGCCTTTTCAATTCCAATAACTCGTTCACAATTGGCGGTCCAGCCGACGGCGCCGAGCTCAATGGCATCGCAGCGCATCGCATTTCGTACTCAGCGGGCTGGCTCGCATCAACGGGTCAGTCTGGTTTAACCGTGCCGACGTCTGAAGATGCCTACGCGCACGTGGGCGCTAAGTTTGGCGGAATGTCCCTCGATGGCGAGGGTTCGCATGGCATGGAAACGGTCAACGCGAAAAAGCCTTGGGCCGAGACTTCGTTTACCTTCGATACTTTTGGGTATCACGGCGTCACTATTGCCGACAATTTGATCAATTCACCGACGCCCACGCCGCAAAGAAGTGCGGTGGATTCTGTGGGTCACGCGGCTCGGCTGAATCTCGAGTCACTGATTGTGACCGGCATGTTTCAGTATCAAGTGCATCATCGGCCCTATCCCGGTACAACCCCGACGCCCGCCAACCCTCCGGTTCAGCCGAATTCTCTGCCGGGTGTCCCTGACAATACTAAGGGCCACGGTTACATTGGCTCCGGTGAAATTGCGTACGTAATTTACCCTTGGTTGATTCCGGCAATTCGTGCCGAATATACATTGCTTGGCAGCGATTATGGCAAAGGCAGCCTCTTGAGGATACTACCGGGAGCCACATTTCTGCTGAGACCAAACATTCGGATCTACGTCGTTGGCGACATTGAGCACGCCGACAAAATGCCGCCCGCTGCCCCTCAAAACCTGAGCTATTGGACGTACGCAGGGGGCAGTATTTTACCGCAACCGGGTGGTAGCAAAACTCAAGTTGAACAGATTAGTGCGGTCGTGTCGTGGGCGCTATAGTAAGCGCGTCCTAAGGAGTTGATGGGTTATGAAGGTTAGTCAATATGTTTGTGTCCTGTGCGCGTTACTAGCAGCTTGTTCCGGGAGTCAAACTCCCGCACCGGTTGCTGCTGTTTCCGCGACCCCGACTGCCGCACCCGCTATGGACCACACGCAGCCTGCAGTAGCGTCCAATGCTCCCGCCGATCCAAGCGCCACCCCGTCAACTGCCAATTTACCACCCAATGCTTCAGCTGCGACATCCAACGCGATAGACAAGAGCGCCACTGCGACGGCCGCGACTGACGGCGCATCGGCATCCGCCAGTGCGGCCAACTCAGCCAAAGTAACTCTCAGCGGCACAATCACGTCGACACCGGTTGCAGCCGCCAAGAGCGCCGTCGTTTACCTTGAGAATGGGCCGCAAGATAAACCCGCCAATGGCACGTTGGACAATCGTCAAATGACGTTCGTGCCGCATGTGCTAGTGGTGACTGCCGGTGCCAAGGTCACATTTTCAAACAGCGATCCATTTCCACACAATGTTTTCTCGCCCGATAATGAAAAGTGGGACATGGGCATGATTCCGGCGCACAGCACGCGCGTGCGAAAATTCGAGAAGCCCGGAGTCTATACGGTCCTGTGCAACATTCACCCTAACATGAAGGCGTACATTTTGGTTGTGCCTTCCAGTCACTTTGCAAAGGCCGATAAGAACGGCGCGTACTCGATGAGTGACGTTGCTGCCGGCAAGTACAAACTTGTAGTCTGGGCGCCCGGTGTGAAATCCGAGGAACAAGAAGTCAATATTGACGGGAACAAGACCTTGTCCTTCGAACTTCACAAATAGGAGTGGCTGGAGCAAGACCATGTTAAATGCCTCGCGCAATTCCAGGAACGCAACGCTGTATTTGCTGGTCGCGCTCGGTGCCCTAGCAACTGCTAACTGTAGCGGCCGAGGCATGTGCCCGCCTCATGGTCAAATGGTTACGGGCGCAACCTGCTACGGGGAACAATTGCAGTGCCCCTACGGCGTGTCGATCACGGCTTGCGATGGCACAACTTCAACAATAGTTTCAAGTTGCTCTTGCGAGAATGGGAAATGGGCATGTCCCGACCCTGGCACACCGGATTGCAGCGGGGTCGATGGCGGCACGTCAAAGGCTTCAGCGGGAGGTTCAAACGGCACCGGCCTCGTTCGTCCCTCTACACCGCCAAAGCCCAGTAGCTGCCCTTACCTGTTCGCTTGGAATGGTTCGGAGTTCGAGTATCAAACAGATGTCGAGGGTGAAGTGGTAGGATTGCCGGCGAGCGCAGCAGTGAACCGGGGCATGCCACTTTATCACTCTTCGCATGTAAAGCTTCCAACCGCGCAGTTCGACTCGGATAACGGCATCGAATTGCGCATTCGCGAAACAATTGCAGAAACCACTTACTTTGATCGGGCACGCCTACTGCTGGTAGATCACCCGGCTGGCTATGAAGTGTGGCCATCAAGCGCCGAAAGCACGTACGAGTGGGGTTACATTGAGCCGTTCAAACTATACACAACGAAGAACGCGAGCGTTCCAATTAGCGCGATCGACAAGAACGGCAATGATGTCCTAGCCTACGTCGCGGATCTCGACAATACACCCGCGCCTGTTGATGCGAATGGGCTCGACGAATTCACGTTTGATTTCGGACCTATTCAGGACCTGGCGAACGTCAAGCTGCTGCTCGATGCGTGGGCTGTTTACAAAATCCCCACGACGCTCGACGTGCAGCCCTACGTTGAGGCGCAAGATGCCCAAGGGCAGTGGCAGTTCATTCGCAAGTTCGGGCCCACCGCAGGCGACCTCAAGACGGTTGTGGTTGACCTCTCCGGACTATTGCCCAGTTCAACACAACTATTGCGCGTTCATTTGGGAGTCTGGGCCCCAGGGCGTTTGGTTCTCGATCGGATTCGACTTGATGATTCAGCACCCGTGGATGTGGCTCAAACATATTTGGAGGCAGCCTCTGCCGAGTTGATTCACCGCGGCCGCGCCACCACCGTGAGCTCGTCCTTCGCGCATCACATATCAGCGGCTGACGACGAAAACCCCGACGACCCGAACGATTACACATTCGGTACATTTACTCGCTACGGAGATGTGCTGGCGTTGCTGGGTGCAGCGGACGACGAATACGCCATTATGCGGCACGGCGATCAGATTACGCTGCAATTTCCGGGAGCGCCACCGCCGCCAGACGGCTGGGCTCGCACGGTGCTCATCGAGGCGGATACCTTCTACAAGGTGATGCTCGACCCCACAGTCACCTATTATGTTGAGCCATTGCCGTTTCACGGCATGTTGCAGTATCCTTACGCAGCGCCTCAGGCGTATCCCAGTGACTCAGCCCACGAAGACTACATTCAGACGTATAATACCCGAGTCATCAATCCGTAGGCGTGGTGCAAACTCGGCGGTCGCGCGGTGCCCAAGAAGCCACATCGTTGCGTGGCCGCCTAGAAACACCGTTCGCACCGGTTGTTGATTAGGCACTGGACTAACTGCATTGCTACTCCGCCGCCCCTTTGATCGTCTCCATATTGGACGGCTACCTCTTTAGGTACGGTCGTTTCAAGGCTCGCTTCAAGTTTCGATTTACAGGCACCATTAGCGCTTGGAGATATACAGTCCAAACCTCTAGCTGTGCCGCAGTAGCAATTCATTCCGCTGCCCCCGGTCACACAGCGACTCTTTAGCGCACATTCGAGAGTCTCGGCGCATAGGTCGGATTTGGCCCGGCCCTGGGCGGGCCCC
Source organism: uncultured delta proteobacterium (assembly GCA_963819085.1). Lineage (GTDB taxonomy): Bacteria > Myxococcota_A > Polyangia > Polyangiales > Polyangiaceae > FEN-1139. The sequence continues at coordinate 137,401 of CAWFUX010000034.1, read as the reverse complement.
GCACTGGCAACGCCTTGAATGTTGAGACACTGATCGACCCTCTCCTTGCACCTAGCCTCCGCGCAAGCAACGCATTCCGGCGCATTGTGAGCAAGAATGGGGCCGAGGCGGCCAACACTTGCCAAGAGCTGCGATGGTATAGAATCAGTACTATTGGAGGATGTCCTCTCCGGCCGTGACGAGCGGTTGCAGCGACTACAACCGCCACCCATGAGTACCGCCATCAAACCAACGCAGAAAGCCAACCGGTTCCTGAGTGGCTGAATGCTTGCGCCTGCAAACTTGCCTAACACGGCTTTCATTGCCAAATCTCCGTCCAAATCTAATGCCAGGTGGCTGCCCTCTAGCACCTACGCCGGAGCTCCGTGTGACAGTTCTGTTTCAGAAATGTTAGGTCTTTCGTCTGTTCTTGAGAACTTAGTCGGCCCATAAATCTGCGAAATAATGTCATATTATTCACCAATAGCGAACAATGATTCATTGATATGTAATAAAATGAATAAATGTAATCACAAAAGAATAGTCAAAGCTCTATTGTCACCATCCGAAAACGCAAATAACGGCAGGGCGACCGCTCAAAGGTGCCAATGTCGGTTTTCATGTAGAAGTCACCCAACGTTCACGGTTCTCCTGGGCAGTTCGGATTATAGACGCATGCCTGTGGAACCTTCGGTATGCGGTCACTGCGGCCAGAGACCGTGCATTTGACAACAATCACGCAACTAAGGAAGAGGTCCTCAATCGGCTGTCCAACTATTGGCAATTGAGCGAGGGCTAACTGTCGCAATTCACACCAACTGGGGTAGGTCTTATGAAATCTGTTTTGAAACTCACATCAGTCGCCACTGCCATCCTCATTAGTGGGCAACTCATCGGCTGCAGCGGGTCGAGCAACAACACGAGCAGTAACGATGCTGGTACCACGGGTGGAACTTCGGCCACCGGAGGAACGAGTGCTGCCGCCGGCACGCACACCGGAGGAACAACTCACGCGACGGGCGGTGCTCCCAGCGCAACGGGTGGCAGCGCCAATGCGGGTGCATCGAGCGTAGGGGGCAGTTCCGCGACAGGCGGCAGCTCAACCGTGGGCGGTAGTTCCGCAACCGGTGGCAGTTCTACTGCGGGTGGCAATTCCGCGACGGGCGGCAAGTCAACCGCTGGCGGCAGTTCCGCGACCGGTGGCAGTTCTACTGCAGGTGGCAATTCTTCGACGGGCGGCAGCTCAGCGAAAGGCGGCAGCTCGGCCGCGGGCGGCAATTCCGCGACGGGCGGCAGCTCAACCGCAGGCGGCAATTCCGCGACGGGCGGCAGCTCAACCGCAGGCGGCAATTCCGCAGCCGGCGGGTTGTCAACTGCAGGTGGCGTGTCGAGCACCGGCGGTTCCACCGCCGCAATGACTGGCGGCACGTCTTCAACAGGTGGCACTTCTGCCTTGCTTCCCGAGGCGGCGCTTCTTTACGCCAATAGTCCCGCTTGTCTAACTTGCGCGCAGAGCAACTGCACGAATTACCTGGACAACGCACCAATCAATACGGGCACCGGTTACGGCAGCTGCCAGACTGTTACCGGTGCGGCAAATGGCTCGAACTTCGACCAGGCGAACGAGCCTTGGGCCGCCACTGCATGGGCGGGCGACCCAACCCCGTTCACAGCGGCCCAAGCGGCAGCTGGTGGCGTCGCCGTGACTCCATTCCAGTTGTGCATGGATTTGTTAACGTGTCTTGTACAGTCCACGTGCGACCAGGGCAGTCTCTCGACTTGCTTCTGCGGCGCTGCCGCAGGCACGGATTGCATCAATCCCAACAACTTTCCCGGCGGATGCGCTGATCCCACGAATCCTACTACGACCAAGGGTTGTGCAAAGGCCGGCACTGGTCCAATCAATGGCAAGTGCGTCGCCGAAGAAGAAAACGCGTTGGATACCAATACGGTTTCTTCAATCCCTACCGCGTTTGCTGATGTGACATTGCCGGGCGGGCCGCCCAATCAACTGGTCAATTGTCTTGCTAGCAATTGTGCGACGCAGTGCTCGATGTAGAATCGGACGCACGGGCTCTAAGCCCTGTCGATAAGTCCAACGCTCTAAAAGAATGAGCTGCAAAGTATGCTTTTAGCCTGGAACTCCAATGCCACACTTGCGGGACCAGCTTCTGGTCCTGCAGGGGGCGAGTGGCTACGATCACACGACACACGTGAAATGTAAAACACGGGCCGAACGTGCGAGACGGAACCAACGCTTACGCTCAGGATGGTGACAATGGAAATTGACGTTACTTGCATGCCAACGGAACCAACAAGCAACCGTCCTAGTTTGCTCTCGGGAAGAAATGGAACGCGCGCCGCCTCGACCCGTCCGCCTCCGCGCACCAGCACGTCAGTGAGACCAGAACTCGGTGGAGGCAGCGGGGCTGGCCGAAGCGAGCCGCCTGCACGGTACTCGATTCCACCTCCCGCTTCGCAAAAAGTGGACGCTGAGCGCGTCAGTAATTTCGGTCAACTCGCAGCGTTGTCGGCTGGCATGCAAGCCACATTGGGGCTCTTGGCTCGCTACGCGTTGACGGAAGTCAGCATGACACTTATTGGTGAGACCGGCACGGGTAAGGAAGTGTTGGCTCACGCGATTCATTTGCAGAGCCTTCGTTCGCAAGGTAATTTCGTAGTTTTCGATTGTGGCGCTGTGTCACCTAATTTGGCGGAGAGTGAGCTGCTCGGTCACGAGCGTGGATCATTCACGGGCGCCGTGAATGCTCACCCAGGCGCCTTTGAGCGCGCTGACGGCGGTACTTTGTTTCTTGACGAAATCGGTGAATTACCTCTCGATCTGCAACCTAAGCTTTTGCGTGCTTTGGAGAACCGCAAAGCTCGCCGTGTGGGTGGCAAGGAAGATAGGCCTTTTGATGTAAGAGTCATTGCCGCGACCAATCGCGACCTGCGTTCCGAGGTGGCGGCGGGTCGTTTCCGGCGCGACCTTTATTTTCGGCTAGGATCAGCGGTGGTTGCCATACCCCCATTGCGCGAGCGACCGGAAGACATGCCGCTGCTTGTCGAGTCGCTGCTGGCTGATCTGGGTCGAAGCGAGCTCACCTTAGCTCCTGATGCACTGGCGATGCTTGGCCTGCGCAGCTGGCCTGGCAACGTACGGGAGCTAAAAAACGCGCTCGCTTGTTCCATAGCGTTTGTCGATCCCACTGAAAGTGCAATTGGCCCACATCATCTAGCGGCAGTTTTCGATGCCTGCTCCGTTGATAATAGCGACATAGAAAGGCTGCCGCTGGGTGGGCTGCGCTTGGAACGCATCGAGTGCGTGGCTATCAAGCAAACCCTGGCTCAATCAGGCGGAAACAAGGTTCGAGCGGCCCAGGTGTTGGGTATTGCCGTATCGACACTATACGAGAAACTTAAGAAATACGAGCAGGCTGATGAGTGACGGCACTTCATCAAATACAACCTCGGCGCTTCGCTACTTGAACCCAGTCAACTTGTTCGGATTTCCGTTTTGCCGCGGCGCGCTGCTCCTTTCACGGCGAGCGTTGTTAGTTATCTTAGCGCTATGTTGTTGCATTCGTATTGGCAGCGCGCAGGCGGCAACCTCAGCCGAGGCTGAACGGGATCGGGATGAAACCGCTCAGCTCAAGATCAAGTCCCCAGCTGCCGCTGATTTACTCGAACGAGGTGAGCTGTTGCTAAGTAGTGGCCGGGCCCCGGAGGCTGCGGTACTGCTGTCACAAGCATCCGAGCTGGTGCCAAATAGCGCGGTAGTGGCGCGGAGCCAATGCGAAGCACTGACGACGCTCAGGCAACCCGAAGCAGCAGTGAAAGCCTGTCGCCGGGCTCTGGTAACGGCGCCAACGCAAAGGGACTGGCCCAGAGATATGCTGGCAATGGTCCGCGCTCATCTGGCGGCGGAGCATGGTCCAACGCCGGAGCAACTTCGCGAAGCCGTTAGGGCGACGCAAGCACTCATGCACAAAGTGCCCAATCAAAGCTGGCCCTATAGGGCGCAGTGCGAAATTGCCAAGCGCTTAGGTCAAGTCAGCGCCCAAACGCAATGCAACAACGAGACGGTGAGCGCGCAAGTTGAACTCAGCGGCACGAGGGGTAGTTTCATGGCTCATCGTCCAAGATGGTATATTTGGGCGGCATGGCTTGCGCTCGGCGCTGCTGGTGTTGTGACGCTTTTGCATGCCGTGCGCTCAGCGTTTTTCAAGCTGCCGCGGCGGGCTGTCATTCATTCAACGCAGGTAGTCTTGCTCGCATCTTGTTTTTTTGCGCCAGCCGTCGTCATGGGTCAAAGCAATGACAATCGCCCTGGTTCGGGTAGCCAGGGACCCCCCTCAGGGGATTTCGCCTCGGATAAGATTAATGAAAAGGACCCCGAGAGCAGCGTCCCCAGCCCCCAGCAACGCGACGCCGACCCGTTGGGTTACGCGTACTTCGTGATGGGTTTAACAGATCGCGCCGATCGGGCCATGAAGCACCAAGACTACAAGGCTGCCGCGCGATACTATAAGGCGTTGGTCAAAGCCGCACCCAACCACTCGGTTGGTTACGCAAAACTGTGCACGGCGTTTGAAGCCATGGAAGACTGGCCGAATGCGCTCGACAGCTGTTCGACAGGCTCTTGGCCAAGAGGGCGTCAAGGTCCAGGATTATGCCAAATACGCCCATCTGGCGCTGGAACACACGCGAAAGTTCAAGCGGACGGATATTGAAGATTTGGACGCCATTGTGCAACATTTGCGGACCGAATTGCCGAACGACAATCTACCGGAACTCGTCGATTGTGAGATCGGGGTCAAATTGCATGATAAGCCGCGCCTGCAGCGCTGCACGGCAATGCTAGCGGCCACCGCTCCCTCAGATCCGAAGACCCTTTCATTTCAATGGGCATATGCTGTGGAGCGTAAAGATTACGCCGGGGCCAAGGCGCTCTTAGAGCGGCTGAAGCAAACGGCGATTAGCCCGCAAGCACTTCGGAAAATGGAAGAAGCCACCTCATTAGCCCGGCCATGGTGGAAACGCGTGTTGGTTAGTTGGTGGACGGTCGTTGTTGTTTTCGCTATGGCCGTGTTCGCTGCAACCCGTTTGAGACGGCACCTGCGGCCCGCTATCGCCGAATAGTCGGTGTGCGTGCATCTCAATTGAACCATGGCTGAAGCCCGTAACGAGGTGAGTTTTCGGGCAGGTCGCCGGGTTGCTTTATTGCAGCTCATCAGTGTGGCGACTGCGCTAATTCTCGGAACGCTAATTGCAGTCGCTGCGCGCGCGGCAGTCACTATCGGCAATGTTGGCATTGTCGAGTCCGGACTTTACAGGCGGGCGATGACTTTACACGCGCTCATAATGGTTTATCTGGGGCTAATCCCGGGTATTCCGTTCGCACTGGGCCGTTTGCTCTCGCCCATGTTGTTAGATAAAGAACTGTGCCGCGCACGCCGCTCGGGTTGGGCGAGCCTTGGTTTATACTGGACTGGAGCCATGCTCATTGTTGCATCGGCGGCGGTGGGAAGGCTTGATTGCGGGCTTAGCTACTTTGTCCGCTACGACTCAGGGCATAGCCGTTCCATGGCCGGCCTCACCGCTGGTGTGCTTTTTGTGGGGCTGGCTGTTGCGACCAATGGCTATGCGTTCGTAGCTGCCGCCCGGCGGTTTCACACGCGCCGTCACGACAAAAGAAATCTATCGGCCTTCGCAATTCTGATTTGCATGAGCGTCATTATTCAGTCGCTCGTGCTGCCGGTGCAAGCGTGCACGTTGGTGCTGATGCTCGTAGATCGCCTGGGTTCTGCGCTCAATGTCGGGCGTGGTAGCGACCCGCTCTGGTTGCGACAACTGGTTTGGTTCTATGTTCAACCGGCCATGCTAGCGTCAATCTTGCCGGTGGTGGGCATCATCAGTCATATACTTGAACACCACAGTATTTACGTTCGGCGCCACAATACCTGGATTATTCATTCGGCATTGGTGTTCTCAATTCTTGGATTTGCAACCTGGGGAATTCACTTAATCGGCTCCGGCCAAAGCCCACTAATGTCCGTGCTGTTCTCAGCAACCAGCCTGCTTCTGCTGGTTCCACTGAGTGTGCCATTTCCCATTTGGATTGCTCAGTTACGCCAGGTTTCGCCTCAATACCGCTCCCAATTATCCTACGCGGTGGGCGCTATTGTGCTGCTCGCACTCGGCTTACTTTCCATGTTGCCGGTGGCTATGCTCAGCGTCAATTCGGTATTGCACGGCACGCAATTCGAGATTGGCCAATTGCATTTCATTGGTGCCGCCGTGGGCGCAATGGTTCTGCTGGGCAGCACGCACGGCACTGGTTCTGATTGGGCTGCAAGCGAGCCTGCTGCGAAGCGGGCGTTCATTCCTGCGGTGCTGCTTCTGTCCGGCCTATTGACCACGTTTTTGGCCCAGATGGCCTTGGGCAGTGACTCGATACTGCAGTTCAACTCTTTCATCCCTAGGAAATTGGGAGGCTTAAGTCGTCTCGTCGATACTGGAATTGCAATCACAATCTTGGGATTCGTGCTAATGACTTTTAACTTCGCGCGTACGGCTGAGAAACGTCGGTTGCTCGCCAATCTCCACAAGGCTGGCTCGTCTACAGGCGATGAGTAAGCAGAAAATACTGACGGGATTGATTGCTTGACCGCTCCTTCTTAGGCCGCAAAAAGGAGCGTCAATGCTCATCGCACTTTCATCGACCAAAAACGAATTTGTCATCAGCCGGTTACGCGTTTGTTACCGGGCATTGCCTCCCGAACATGGTAGACGGACCCCCAACTTCTGAGGGTTATTAATATCAGCCACATTGGCAGGCTGCGCTAACAGGAGCGACACAATGAACCACCTAGCCGCTAATGGTGTAGTTATACTTGCGCTTTTACCCCTTGCGAGTTGCACGGACGAGTCCAATCGAGACGTCAAGTTGAACCCAACGAAGGTTGATGCGTCAACAACAGTGGACACCGGCGGCTGCTCGGCTATTCAGTCGGCTCAGCCTATTCCCGCACGGCCTGAGGCTTATCTCGGTGCCCAGCCGCCGACGCAGAAATCGGTTTACGTTGACGATCTCTACACTTTGTTCGCGTCAAACTGCGGCGGTTGCCACGTAGATGTCGGCTTGGGAGGCTTTCAAACGAGCCGCGCCACCTTCTCGCAAGTGGTCAACCAAGACTGGGTTGATTCAATGGGGTATAACAACATCAACACCGTAATGCCCCCGCCGAGCGTCGGTGGAGTCATCAAGAGTCTTCGCCCAACAGACGACCCAATCGACGAACTGCAAGCACAATTGCAAGCCTGGGTGAATGCGGGAAGCCCGAGGGACGTCTTCCAAATACCCGCGGTCGTCAGCGATATCACGGGCCCGTACGGGCTTACTGCCGACGTAGCGGTGGCACTGACGAATATTGGCAGCTGTCTCCCGGAGAAGTCCCTGTACGCGACCGAAGCGACTCAAATGGTCGCCATGGATCAAAAGTTCGCGAGCCTTACCTTTACGGCGCCGGGCAAGGGAACTCGCGCACAGCAAATTGGGTTGCCCGTGAATCTCAGCGATACGGACCTAACTACGTTCGATTCGCGTGAGCTCGCGAAGCTTGGCGTCATCTCCTACGCACCAACCTACCCTCAGTGGGTTGATGCGGACAGTCGTTCCATGCGGCATGTGCGCGTGCCGCTCGGGCAATCTATTTCCTTTGATGCGACTACTCAGCAATTCACAATTCCCGGAGGCACGCGGTTCTACAGAACCTTGTCGCAACGCGTTCTAGACAACGATGGAAACGAACATTGGCGCAAAATCGAAACGCAACTAATCGTTTCTTGGCCCAATTTACCTAATACTGTGGGCTCCGGTGCGGTGCAGTCCCTCTTCGGAACCTACGCTTGGAATGAAAACGAAACCCAGGCGATCCTCGTTACAGACCCGTACCGTGACGGCACGCCGTTTCGCGACCGAACCGTGACGTATGTTTCGGACGAAGCCAAGGCCGCGGACACACTGGCGAGCAATCCAAAGAATATTTCACTTGCCCTGCGGCTGGCGCACGCGGCGCGTAGCTATGCAATTACCGGAAGCCGGCGTTGCATGCAGTGCCATTTGGGCAGCGCTAGCAAGAACTTCGTGCTCGGGTTCCAACCCTTGCAAATTGCACGACGTAACGCGGGCGAGGGCGGCGAAATTGATGTCCCGGGGGGTGACGAATTGAGCCAAGTCAGTCGTTTGACTGATTATGGGGTAATTACGGGAATTGGCTCGGCAAGCGACGTGGTGCCCTTGGAAAGTTCTGAAGGTTCTGTAACTGCTGAAGGTATTACGCCGCGGACGCCACGCAACAACTACGAACTCATCGCTCAGGGTTACATGCTGGGCAATTGCGCGCATTGTCACAACCCGGCTGGCGACCCATCCTTAGACAATCCCAGCCTGCAAACCGTGCTTAATTTTATGCCGAGCAGCACCGGTGGTGGCATCTTCCGGTTTTCTTTAGAAACCTATAGCCCGCGAATTACGCGTGGCAACAATGTTCCCATTCCGTATATTACGCCGTCATTGATGGACATCGATCATCCGAACGAGCCTGCCGGTGGAGATATATATTGGATTCCCAAGTGCAGCCCGGAAACGGGGCTATGCATATACGCACCGTGGCGAAGCCTGATTTACCGGGGTGTAGATACGCCGTTTACATATTCCGACGATTTGGCGATGTTTCCGCACATGCCCGTGAGCACGCAGAGCATCGACAGCCGTGCGCCGCGGATCATGGGCGACTGGATGGTGAGTATACCGGGTGTTCTCAAAGACCCCAACGTCGTTGAGTACGCCGTTCGAACGAATAACGTGCCAAACGCGTCGCCCGAGTTTGATAGCAGTCCGCAACCGTATAGGGAGTTGAAGCCAGGGCAAACTGGCTACAAGGCGGCAGTTGCGGCAGCCGCCGACCGGCTCGACCGGTATCACAATTACCCGGCGATTCCCGTAACAAACTGGGTGTATCCATCGAACCTGGATCCGAACCCCGTCGAGCCGCCCATGCCGTCGCGCTATCAATTCAGTCCGGATAACTTCGACATTTTTGACCCGCGTGTGCTTTTGGACCCCCAAGACTACCCTGTCCCGTACGACGCGCCCACTGGCATTTACCAGAACGGCAACCTCGTGATGCCAAAGGACAATGTGCCCGACCACGCCCATTGGGAGGTGTTGGATCTAACTCAAATTCCCGGCGCATGGGCGCCGCGCCGGCCAGATTGGTCTGATGTGCTCGTGTCTGGGGGGGGCACAAGTAGTATGAGCGCCACTCAACAAACAGTTGTTGGGTTGCTCCAACAGGCGACTCTGACGGACGATATCAAGAAACTCGCGTTGACCCAGTTCCCCGTTGGCTTGTGGCAGGAGCAAACAGGTTGCGATTTCACCGGCATTCCCACGGCATCCAGTTACTCCCCACCCCCCACTTGGATGCAACAGCCCCTCGCTCAAAATCAAAGTAGCGGTTCAGCACCTGTGTACACGCTGGCACCGGGTGAATACGTTCATAACCTAATTTGCTCCAATTGCCACGGCGTGAATGCTGACTCAACCGGGCGTGAAGCTGGGCTTCTTAGCGAGATGACGGCCGGCAACGCCAATGTTCCGGACTTAATTCATGGGATCATGGTCCCGAGCAACCGCCAGGCAGTCTTTCAGTCCGCACCCACTAGCAGCAGAGGAACTGCCAATGCTGGCACTAACGTAACTTTGGATGATTGGGCCGCGCGCTACTTTGCGTGGATGGCCATGGGCGGCACCAAGGTAAAAATACCTGAGAGTGTTCTGGCCGTAGTAAATGATACGAAAGTCGTTGGTATCGCGCGGCCTTATGCCGAGCCTCCAACGGACGCCAACATGCTCTCGACTGCTCAGGACCTGTGCGCAGACGTGCTCCCGGCAGGCGTTCTCACCAACGTAAACACATTAAGTCCCAAGCCGAGTGTGTACAGTTTTGAAAATGGCATGTTCCCTAGTGGGGCTGGTAGCAGCGAACTCATCTTCAGTAACGGTGACGCCATGATGTGGGGGCAGATCTGCTCGGTGGACAATCCGCCACCCGTGAGGGCGCTCAGGCCCAATAGATGGGACGTTTCGAATGGACAGGTAATCTTCACTTTAAGTATGAGTGATTTCTACGACCCAACACTTTACCCGGCCAATGCACCCGTATTGAATCAATATGGGCAGGTTACGGTTTCCGGCCTCAACGGCGGTATTCCTGCAAGCAATTATTTCCCCATGTGCATACGGTATCCGGATGACAGCGATCCGGCAAACCAACAACTCGCCAAAGCGTGGCAACAAACACAGTGGGTCCCTAAGCCTGGTTCTGTTCCAGGCCCGGTGTCTGTAAATTGCCAACAAAACCAGTCTCTTTGCGCGAATGTTCCCCTTTGCCCATTATTAGACAAGAACGGCAACCCTTACATTCACACGTATCCAGATTCTGCGACGGCGGGTGCACAATGGCAGACCCAAGATCTGGTTAATTGGACAATTCGCGGCGCCATCAACGCAGGCTTTATGGTATTCACCTATCTCAACGCAATGCAGGACCAAGATGTTGGTCCAACACCCCCATTTGAGCAATGCAGCCAGCTCACGCAATAATCTGGCTCTGTTCAAAAATAGGTCGATCTTTTTGGGTTTTCCGCGGCACTTGAAAGTAAGAGGTTCTAATGCGCACTTTGCTCGAATCAAACGCCCAGCATTTGGGCTTAGCCGTTCAAACAAAACACCGTGGTCGCCCAAGCTGGCGTCATCAGCCCAACTATCCAGCGGGCTTGCTCCTGCTGGGCATAGCCTGCGGCTGCAGTAGCAGTAGTAGTAACAACAGCGGCGGTGGTGGCCAGGCAACGGCTTCCGGCGGAACAACGGCGGCAGCTGCCGGTAACACTTCCGCCGGCGGCAACAACGGCACAGGCGGCAGCGCCCATACCAGTGCCGGCACAACCAGCAACAATGCCGGTGGCAATTCAGCGGGCGGTGCCGGTGGCAATTCCGCAGGGGGCGCCGGTGGCGGCACAGCAGGTTCCAGTAGCACCTGTTGCTCGATCAGCTCCGCCTGCAATACCTGCATGACTTCGGCGCTTCAGGAAGGGGGGGTGTGTTGGCAAGTCACTACTCCTCTAACCTCACCGCTACCGCCCTGCGAAAATATGTCAGGCACCAATCCGTACACGGGTCAATCCAATGCTGATCTCTGCAAAGCCGTGTACAGCTGTGTGATGAGCACCCAGTGCGCCTTCACGGGTACTGATTTCGAGCCAAACGCTTGCTACTGCGGGGCCAGTAATATCGGGTCGTTATCAGCCTGTATCCTCACGCATAACGGTCCATGCATGCAGCAAATCGCGGACGGGATGAACGAGGCGGTCGTTGACCCGACCAGCGTGATAGCGAATAGCGGAGACCTGACCACTCCAACGGGAATGGCCTTGTTTATGTTGTTCTGCGAATCTAATTCTACTAAATGCGGCAGCCAATGTGGCATTACGTTCCAAGGCGCGGGAACCGGCGGCGCGTCTGGAACTGGCGGGGCCCCGTCCACCGGCGGCGCGCCTGCCACGGGAGGGGCCGGCACCGGCGGGTACACGTCCACGGGTTGCACCGTGTTGCCCGGTGACACCATTCTTTACCCCTTTGACGAAGCAACCGACGTGAGTGAGTTCAACGTAGTAACAAACTCTGGGTGGGCTACTCCCAGCTTTGTTTGGGATAGCTCAGCAGACAGCGCTTCCAATGCTACCAGTGGTTCCTTGAAGGTCAGCGTGACGTTTGATGAAACGCAACAGAAGTCCGAAATTGATGCCACGTTGCCTTCGGTTATCGATTTGACCAATAAAACGTTATTTGCCTGCGTGCGGCTTGATATGGACCTCGATTCCGACGGCGGTTCACTGCAGAACAGTTCACTGCCGTGTGGAAGTAATGTCTTTGCACTGGGCGCTATCTCAAATATCGGAGTCCAGAGCAAGCCCAGTGACATCTGCTCAAGCGCTTTTGGCCAATGGCTGCCATACGCGACAACTACGTTAGTAACTACAATCCTGATCGACCAATCTGGCATCCCGGTCTTGGACGCCTCTGGCAATCAACAAATCACATATAATTCGAGGCAAATTTCGAAGATTTCTCTGCAATTTTCTGGTCCATTTGGAGCTCTAAAGTCTATTCCTCCGCAGACGGTTACCTATCACGTTGACACCATCGGTTATCGGTAAGGCTTGATGTATAACGCAATAGGTTGGAGCTGGGTGCTGGCTCTGTTGTTTTGGGCTATCCCGGCTCATGCCTACACCTGGATGATCCGGCACGAATACACGGGTTGCGAATACCCCAAGTGCCGCCGGCGAAGCGCCGGAGCCGTCGTTGCGTTAGTCACGGGTTATTCATGAATTTGTAAAGAAGTCATGAATAACTTGTCACCAAATGCCGATTCCTGAGCTACCGCCGTCTTTAGTTGATTGCGCGCAGACGGTCAGGCCGCGTCTTGATACAGAAATGGCTCTGTGCTTGCGCGCCCCGAATTTGAGGTGCGACACTTGCGCCACATACACGTGGCCCTAGGTGTCTGCGAGGTTGAGTGTCGAATCGTGCCTTATGAAGGTTCGTGAATGCTCATCTCCGGGAGTGGGCCCGCCAGTTTGGAGAATTGCGGTGAAGAAATCAGGTCTCAGTTTAATGCTTCTTGGTGCGGGGCTGGCAGTAGCTGGGCTCGCAGGCTGTTCCGGCTTCGACAATTCCAAGACCTATCAATTCGCCCTGTCCAGCGATGCCGGAGGTCCGCTGTTAGACGGCTCAACCCCGACAATCAAATGCACCCCTGTTCAAGGGCAGCCGATCCCTGCTCGGCTAGTCGTGATGTCGGCTAACGCGTTGACTGGGCAAGGCACTCCGGTCTTCGTTCAGGACCTCTTCGACCGGTTCAATTCGACCTGCGGAGGTTGCCACGTGGCAGCCAACCAAGGCAATTACCAGGTGTCACTCACCAACTTTACTACGCTGGTCACACAAGACGTAGTAAACCGCATGACATCGGATGATCCGACGGTCTTAATGCCGCCGCCAACGGCTGGTGGCGTACCCGCCTCCCAACGCCCGTCGAGCGACCCGGTTTCGCAGCTGGTAACGCTGCTCACGGAATGGATTGCCGCCGGCAGCCCCAACGATGTCTTTTACATCAATCAAAACACGGGTGACGCGGGCGCTCCGGGAAATGCGTACTTGCTGTCGAGCGATGTCGGAAACGCCATGACGAACATTGGGGCGTGCTTACCTGACAAGTCCATCGTCGCGACTCAGACTCAAAAGATGAACCAGCTTGACTCATTCTTTGCCCAGCTCAATAAATTGCCGCCAGGTCAGGGCACTTTGGCTCAGCGAATAGGCCTGCCCGAGACTTTGGATCAGACCGACCTATTTACACTGGATACTGCCGCTCTCGCACAATATGGCGTCATCGCGTACGCTCCGACGTACCCACTTTGGTCCGATAACGCTGGCAAACTTCGCATGGTGCGCGTGCCCCGAGGCCAGTCGATCACGTTTGACAGCACTACACAGACCTATAATATTCCGCCCAACACTCGGTTTTATAAGACTTTCCTGAAGCAAATTGTCGATACGGATGGTTCCCTACGTTACCGAAAGATAGAAACGCGTCTCATCGTGTCACGGCCTGACACACAGTTGCCCGACGGCACAGCGCAAAATAACGCCCTGTTTGGTACGTATGCTTGGAATGACGACGAGACCGAAGCCACTCTTGTCGAAGACCCATTGCGCGATGGCGAGCCCTTCATAGATCGATTGGTCACGTACATTACGGACGAACCGGGAGCGGCGCAGGTGCGTGCAACGAACCCACCCAACTTGGGCTATGCCCTGCAAGCGAAGAAATTGGTACGCCATTACGCCATACCCGGCAGCGACCGTTGCCAAGACTGTCACATGGGCAGCCCGAGTCAAAGTTTCATATTGGGCTTTACGCCACTGCAAGTAAAGCGCCGGCCCGTGGGCAATGGCGGCATTATCGAACCGGCTGCCGCAGACGAGTTGACTCAACTGCAGCGGCTCATCGATTTTGGCGTCATAACCGGGGTCAATTCGCCGGATGACATCAATAATTTGGAAGATTCGCAAGGGACACGTAAGCCGCGCAACGACTATGAACTGACCGCACAAGGTTATATGGTGGGCAATTGCGCCCACTGCCATAACCCGCGCGGCGAGCCTTCCGTCGATAACCCCGTGTTGGTGGACGTACTCAATTTCCTGCCTGGGCCAGGAACAAACCAAGGGATCTTTCAATTTGACCTACAAAAAATGAGCCCGCGCATTTCGCGCGGCCCAGGTGGAACTATTCCGATACCCTATATCACGCCGTCTCTGATGGATTATCCAGTGGAAGGCGACAGCGGCTATCTCTTCTGGTCGCCAAAAGCAGACGCGGACGGCCGTTGGCCATTAACTCCAAGCGTGCCCTTGAGCACGCCGGGAATTCCAAGGGCAGCCGTGTTTGCCCCGTGGCGAAGTCTCATTTACCGCAATGTGGATACACCCTTTGCCTATTCTGACAACTTTGGTTTGTTCCCACACATGCCCAAGCATGTACCGGGCTATGATTGTCGCGCGCCTCACATTCTGGCGGATTGGATGGTCAGCATCCCGGCGCGTAGAGAGAATCAAAGCGTTTGGGAATTCGGGGTTCCTTTTGGTTTATCGGATTCATGTGGTAGCCCCGATCAATGTGATACTAACCCTCAACCATACACCGAAGTAGTGCCAACTGACCCAGATTACGTTACGGCCGTTTCCGACGCCGCTCAACGCCTGGACATGTACCACAGTGGTCAGCCAACGTGGCAGCCTCCCTGGTATTCGTTCCCGAACAGGTACACATACTGCCCAGATACCTCTGACATCGTCGATTTGTCGGTGGTCTATGCCGATCCGAATTCATGTTCGCCGCCGCTAGTGCCCACACCTGGGCCTGTCTGGGACAGCACATACACCAAACTCATTATGCCCGGCATTGGCGTGCCATTGCAGGCCCACTGGGTAGTAACTGATCTTACGCAAGTCCCAGGCGACTGGTACCCGCGCCGTTCTGATTGGGATCAAGTTTTGGTTCAACAAAACTTCACCCCAATCACATTGACGAATTGCACGACGGAACAACAAAATCAGGCGCAAGAAGAACTAATCGTGCAAACACTGCAGAATGTGACACTGACTTCGAACATTCGGAACTTTGCGCTCAATGAAATCCCCTTCGGTCTTTGGATTAATAAGCCAACGTGCAACTTTACGAATGTGCCCACGGTTTCACAGTTTACCAGCAGCGCCCAGCCGCCGAAGTGGCTAAGCCAAGTGCAGCCCGCGCCAGCACCGACTAGCCCCGTTTACACTGAATTGCCCGGTGCGGCCGTCTTCAATATGATTTGCGTCAATTGCCACGGGCCCAAAGCGGATTCTCAAGGTCGTTTGGCTGATAATTTGGCCACCATGACAGGTGGCTCGGTGACTGTCGCCGATCTGCGCGATGGGCTGTTCGGGCCGGTTGGCACCGGGGCTAACCGTTCGCGAGTTTTCGGCCCTACAGCATCAACACTCAACATTGCCACCGACGATCTAGCATCGCGCTACCTAGCGTGGATGGCCCTCGGCGGCACCCAAGCGCATATTCCTCCCGGTATTTTGAACATTGTGGGTAATACTCAAGTGCTCGGCGTTGGCAGGAAAGCCAACGTGTTTGACAGCATAACTGCCACCTCGGCGAATATGCTGGCGACAGCCCAAGAATTGTGCCGCAATGTGTTGCCGCTACCGGGGGGTGTTGACTTCATACAGTTTAGTGTAGCAACGGGCAATTTCACTTATGGCAGTTCTTCCCTTATCCCGACGAATGGGGACGCTGAATTGTGGCAAAATCTATGCAGCATAGACAATCCACCGCCCATCCGCGGTCTGACTGGGGCAGACTGGACCCAAGACCCGGTCAACTTCAACATTTACCCGTACCAAAATCTGTATAGGCAGGCAGGTTACCCGAGCAATACGCCAGTAGGAAACCAGTACGGCCAAGTCGTACCTAGCCTGCAGCCCGATAACACGATGCCCTGGTGCATTATGCCGCCAACGAACCCGGCGCAATTGCCGACAGCGCAGCAATACGTGGTAAGTCACGCAATTTCAGGCAACCCATTGCCAATGTGTCCGAGCTCGCTCATCTCGGGAGGCTACCAAATGCGGCAAGACGTGAGCGGCCCTGGCGGTACTAACGAAGATCTGTACAACTGGGCGAACCGTGGTGCCATCAATGCCGGCTTGGCCGTGTTCCTCTATCTCGACCAAGTCGTTGCTCACGGGCTTCAACCCAAACCGTCGTATGACCAATGCGAGCGACTGAATAACTAGCCGTGTCTCGAAAGTAAAGATTGTTTCGTGCAGGGGCGTACCATGTCATTTTGAGAAGCTCCGTTGGAAAAGCCTGCTCGGTATGGCCGAGCAAGAAGCGCAGCGACGACGAAAATAGACGAAGAACCCGAGCTGCCTGACGCAGCTAGCAGTTTGGCCATCACGATTCAGGATACAAATATGTGACATCCACGTGACAAGGTACAGCGTGAGTCCCGAACTAATCTGTCATCAGGTGGTTACAGGTTTGTTTCTAAGCGACTACAGGGCCCATGCTAAACGCGTCCACCCACAAAAGAATGAGGGTGGATAACTGGTGGATTGGACCGAGCGACATAACGCATTGTGCAGGTTCAATCTAATGACCCGATCGGCTATTGGAAATATCAATGCATCGCGCGCTAATCTGGGGGTCTGTATTATGGATCATTCTCTGGGCCGTCCCAGCTCACGCTTACCCATGGATGATCCGGCATGAGTATACCGGCTGCGCGACGTGTCATGTTGACCCATCTGGCGGCTACTTATTGACGCCTTACGGGCGGGCGCAAACTCAAACCCTGCTCTCCACTTTTGGGCGTGGGCCAGAGGGTAATGAGGTGGACCGGCGCAGTGAATTTGCCCTCGGGCTCGTGCCCCTGCCAACGTGGCTCAACTTGGGGGCAACGGTCCGCGAAGCTTATATGTGGTCTAAAGAAGTAAGTCCGGTGCAACGCCCGGCAACGTCACTCTCGCTGCTGATGCAGGCGGATTTGCGGGCCGCTGTCACCGTAGACAGGCTTGTCGTAACCGGATCAATTGGTTACCTACACCACGGACAGCATGCCGCTCAAATCACCCGAGGCACCGGTGATGTACTGGTGTCGCGCGAGTTCTGGGTCGGGTACCATTTGGGCGAGGATCAACAAACGCTGATTCGCGCCGGGCGTATGTATTTGCCTTTTGGAGTGCGCGTCATTGAACATCCATTTTACGTTCGCAAGATGACGGGTACCAATATCGATTCACAGCAACAGTACGGTGCAGCAATCTTCCACGAGGAGGACAATTACCACGCCGAATTGATGGCCATTGCCGGCAATTATCAGATTTTCCCTGATGGCTACCGGCAGCGGGGCTATGCGGGGTACATCGAGTTTGCCGTGATGCCGCGCCTCCAACTGGGTGCCAGCAGTCTGCTTACCTACCAAAAGTTGGATCCAGATCTGTTGCAATCGGCGGTTCATGGGGCGCATGGCGCGATGCTGCGCTGGTCACCCGAGGAAAAAATCGCCGTTCTAGCGGAAGCAGACATCGTACATTCGATCCTCGACGGCTCGATTAGCCACGCGGGGTTTGCTAGCGTGGCCCAATTGGACTACGAGTTCTTGCGGGGCCTTCACGGGCTGGTCACCAGCGAGTTTTACTTGCCCCCCAAATCGCAGGCACTTTGGTTAAATCGCGAATGGCTTTCCGTTGCGTGGTTTGCCTACCCGCATCTGGATCTGAGGCTCGACGGTTACTGGGCTTCGGAATCCTATGTTCCGACATCGCGAATCAATTCGTTGGCGATGTTGGGTCAGGTTCACGTTTCGCTCTAGCAAAGGCGTTGCATGCGCAAGATTCTCTGTTTCATAACCCCGTTGTTGCTAGCCTGGCCGCGGCTCGCCCACGCGGAACCGACTTACCCTGCTGAAATGCAATCTCATCTGGGTCTAAGTTACACACCACCTTGCACTGTGTGTCATGCGACCAACAGCGGAGGCCTCGGCACGATCAGCACTCCATTCGGCAAGGCGCTGCAGGCCGAAGGCTTATCAACGAACTTTGCCACGCTCGACCCGGCTCTCGACGCACTTGCTACAAACAACAATGACTCGGACGGCAACGGCATACCCGATATTCAACAATTGAAGGACGGAATTGATCCCAATACGGGTGCCTCCTTGTCGATCGAGCCGCAACAATTTGGCTGTAGCGTGCACATCGCCAAGCGGAGCACGAGTATCTCAGGGCAGGGTCTCATGCTCTTGAGCTTCGTACTACTTGCGAGTACTAGACGTAAGCCACGCTAGTCGCGAGTGAAGCACTCCGTTGACGGCCCGCGCGACGTCAATATTGTTTCCGTGCCGTATCAACCCCATACGACATTGATTCCAAGAATCGGAATTGGTATTCGCCTCCGCGGGGACTAAATCCCGTAGTCACGTTTGGGTCGCAAAGTTTTTTGTTTGACGCCATTTCGCAAAACACTTGAGACCGTTGGCGCGCTGGTCGCGGGGGGCGCCTGCGTAAGCGGATTGTCAGAAACGCCCGAGGGTTTCCCTAGACACATATTCACTGCGCTATCGTCGGGTGCAACTATCAAGGCACCGCTATCCCCAACTCTAGTGACTGCGACAGGCATTGCAACCCGTTCCTCACCTACGTTCTCTTGCGTCGGTCGCTTGTCTTGAGTCGATGCGGGTTCGGGGATGGCCGATAAGGACCCGGGCATCCGGGCGTGCGATGCCGGGATCGCTGGCTGATGATTGAGACCGCTCAGAGCAAAAACGATGGAAAACGAGGCAACGGCAACCGACGCAAATAGTACGACGAGGATTCGGCGAATCACCTTTTGATGACGCGTCGTCAATTCTTGTAACAGGCCATCGACGTGCGAAACTTCGGTCGATATGGCACTTGGGCTGGGCGTAGCACTGGCGTTGGTCGATGCCTCCGGGGTCTCCAGCGCGGGGTAGTTCCGCGATTGCATTGACTCGAAGACCAATTGGCGTTGCTGGATAATTTCTGCCGGAAATAGCTCATGTACTAGGTTCGCCAACGTCGAGCTGGTCGGACATTGTTGGAACGAACTGAGGTAGCCCTGCAATTCTTCCTTCATATGTGTTGCGTCTCGATATCGCAATTTAGGGTGCCGCTGCAAGGCGCGCGAAAGAATTCGATCCAATTCCGGATGGACCTCGGTGCGCAAAGTAGACACATTTGGAATGTCCGCGCGCAGCGTCGCTCGCAATGTCGCCGCTTCGCTGTCGGCTCTGAACAGCCGAGTGCCGGAAAGCATTTCCCAGAGCACTACGCCTACGCTCCAGATATCGGCTCGACGATCTACCTTTTGCCCGTACGCCTGCTCGGGAGCCAGATAGGCGAACTTGCCCTTGATTAGACCCGCCGCGGTACGGCCTTCGTGACTCTTGGCCTTAGCGATTCCAAAGTCGAGCACCTTCACTAAGCCGTCGTTCGTCACGAATACGTTGTGCGGTGAAATGTCGCGATGCACGATGTCTAGAGAACGGCCCTGTTGATCCCTAGCATCATGCGCATACTCCAACGCCTCGAGTATTTGAATCGTAATGTGAACAGCTAGCTCAATCGAAAGACCGCCGGAACTCCAGGTGCGTCGCATCAAGCGCTGCAGAGGCTGACCTGCCAAGTATTCCATGGCGATACAACACTGTCCGTCCATGGACCCGACCTCTAGGGTCCTTACAATGTTTTCGTGTTCAAGGCCGCACACGAGTCGGGCCTCGTCCGTGAACATCTGAACTACACTCGCGTCGTCGCTAAAGTGTGGATATAGTCGCTTAATTACCACGGGGCGGCGCTCGCGCGGGGTAACGTCACAGGCTGCCAAAAATACCTCGGCCATTCCGCCCTTGCCGAGGGGCGCAAATAACGTGCAGCGCTCAAGCAAACCGGTCGGTCGTGAGTCGAAGGCGTGTGTGCCTGACCTCGAAGTGCTGGGCACAACGCCGGAGCTTGGCGCATCAGAACCTGGAGTCCGAGCAGACGACGTCAACACCTTGATGCGGTGAGCCTGTACCTTAATCGTCACCAAACAAGCATGGGTTCATGACATCCATGAAACTTTTTGGCGATGGCTCGATACAGTCGAGCGGCCGTCAAAAAGGCCTCACTCGCCGTTCAATTCGCGGCTCGCCATTGATGCCGAAACAGGTAATGTCACAAATAGTTGAATATGCAGTGACAATATTGTGTCATCTGCCAAGGGTTCCAGACGTCTTGTTGAAATGGCTTTGGGACGAAAAGGCCGAAGCATATAGTTTCAGCATAGTATCCGGTCATGACCAAAGGTGAACTGTCGAGGAAGAAAGTTGCAAAGATTGCTCTGCGCGTAGTTAGAAAGTTTATCGAGAAGGAACGACCAACTGCCATATTGGTCGCGTACGAACTCAATACCGAGCAAGTCGAGACCCCATCATTGGAAAACGCGCTCGTCGAATATCTCGGTCAGGAATTGGACGGCGTAATGGTGGCCAAATCATGTTACGCAATTCCGAACAATATTCCCTTGAGCCGTATACTGGCAAATATCGACAAGATTACGAACGGCGCCGCTGTAATCTATGCGTTTCCATTCAGAAGTTGGGAAGGCACGGGAAACCCCAAGGCCACCGACTGGCTTGAGGAGTATGTACCTAAGATTTTGTGACATTTCGGCACTTGACAATGTTGGGCTGTTTCGGTTTGGGTAACGCCCGACGTAACGCTTGCACCAAAGTTTGCATCGGCGCGGTTTGCCCTTGAATTCGATATCGAGGCCCTCCGGGTGAGCCCGCGCCAGTACCCGCTACGCCTGTGCGCAACGCTCTTTGCGCCATTCGGCGAGTTTCTGTTCAATAATTAGCATGACTTCGGGTATTGCCGCAGCCACCGTAGGCGAAAGCTCTAACCCCATATCGAGACATGCGGGTTGAATGCCTAGCACGAAAATCTCCGGCCTCGATGCGCCGCGTGGCATGAATTCTAATGCAGCGTTCAGATCAAGTTCGTGAAGCGAAAGGCTTCCTTTTGCGTGAAGTATCTCCGAAAAATTCGCCCAGTAAATGGTTCCCGGAATTCCCTGGGCGTGCAGGGCATCAATGACGATTACGCGGTCCGCCCAACATAATAGGTTCACGGCGTCCAGGAGCGCAGTGCCTACTTCCGTAACAAGCACGCCAGCGCGGGGCTTCTTTCTAAGCTCATTCACAACTCGAACGCCCGCGCCGTCGTCTGACATCAAAATGCTTCCAACACCCAATACGAGCAGCCGTAGGCGGCGTCGCTGCAGCGCACTTAGGGCACGCTTTGCGTCAAAGTTCGAGGCTACATCGCCGGACAAGGGTAGGCAGTCAGGCGCAGCCATTAGCCAGTGTGCAATACCGCAAGGACGCGGTCATCGTCGGGCCGCATGACATGAACGGCGCACGCCAGGCACGGGTCAACCGAGTGAATGACGCGCAGGACTTCCACAGGCTGGTCTTCGTTCAATACGGGTGTACCAACTAGAGCTTCCTCCATGGGGCCGCGCGTACCGCTGTCGTCGCGCGGTGAAAGCGACCAGCAGGAGGGCGTTATGACCTGATAGTTGGCAATTCTTGATTTCTCGATGCGCAGCCAATGTCCAATGGCTCCGCGCGGAGCTTCGGTGAGCCCTTCGGCTACGGCCGCGTCGGGCACGGTATTAGCTGTGTGGACCGCGCCCGCGCCGTCAATTTGGCCAAGCCAGGTCGACATGGCCGCCGTAAGCTTTACCGCTTCTTGAACTCGGGCCATGTGGCGATCCATAACGGAAATTCCGTTAGTGTAGTCGCCATTGACCCACATGCGCGCGAGCGGCCCCGCTTCAAAGGGGCGGCCGTTATATCGCGGCGCCTTCGACCATGAGTAGGCGTCTGTTTTCGTGGTCGGGTCGACGGGCATTGTTGAACCGACACTCGGCTTTAGATTCGTCGTTGTATCGTCGTACCAGGAATACTTCACGTGTTCGGAGATGGCGCGCGTGTTCACGTCCGATAAAGTGGACGCGCCATTGAGATTGAGCAGCAAGCCCCGTTTGAACAACGGATCGACGTCACCCCGCGGCCCCGTGCCGAACACACCATATGAAAGCAAATTGCCCGGCCCCACGCCAATCTGGTAGTAGTCCGGGTACGCGTTGGCTAAGGCCTGTACGTCGGCGAGGTACACGTTGTTAATGAATGCCGCTACGTCACTCAAAAGTGACTTGAACTTGTCAATCCGATCCTGACGCGGCGTGGTCGTGATTCCGCCGGGCATGAACGCAGGCGGGTGAGGCATCTTCCCGCCAAACAGTGCGCACATTTCATGGGCTTTGCGCCGAATGTCGAGGGCGGCTACGTAGTTGGTAATGAGCGCGGCCGTTGTAGTCGCGTCAATACGCTTATCCGACGACCACGAGGGCTGCCAAGGCGGCATCGCGGGCCCGTCAATGTAATCCATTGCCGATAACTGATAGAAATGAAGAATATGCGAATCGAGGAAATTGGCGGCTAGGACCAAGTTCCTCAGTATCGTCGCATTCGGGGGGGGATCAACACCTGCAGCTTGTTGCAGCGCCAAAACTGAAGCCATGCTGTGCGGCACGGGACACACGCCGCACATGCGCTGAGTAATCTGCTGGGCGTCCCAGGGGTGGCGCCCAATAAGTACGTTCTCGAGCCCGCGGAACAATGTACCCGACGACCACGCGTCCACGACCTGTAATTGGCCGTTTACGGTATCAATATTGACGGTGACTTTGAGGTGTCCTTCTAGGCGCGTTACGGGATCGATGACTTTGGTTGTTGCCATTTGTGGGTCGAATCCTTTTGCCAGTTCTTAGGAGTTGGGCACTGTATAGAAATCCGGATTGCCGCTGGCGTTCGGAAACGTGGGCTCAACGCACCCGAGGCAGTTCGCGTTGGCATCGACGCACCAATTAGCGCCGTTGTTCCATCTCATTGACGGACACGGAGAATACGTACCCGGACCATTGCAGCCGAGCTTGATCAGACAAGCGTTATCTACACCGAATTGCGAAGCATGTGGAACGTTGGATGCCGCGTCAAAGGTTGGGGAGCTCTGGTTCCTGGGGCAGTTGGCGTGTACTTCTTTGCCGTAGAGGGCAAGCGGTCTGTTGTGTGCGTCGAGGGAAATGTTGGTGTTGCCCAACAGCAGTTGAGCGATGCCCCACACAATCCAATTCGGATGCGGTGGACAACCGGAGATGTTGAGGACTGTCTTATTGGTGAGGCTTTTTACATATTCTGAAACGCCCACGACCATTGGAACATTCGCCCCTGATGCCGAGACGCCACCAAACGCCGCACAGGTTCCAATGGCCACAATGCTGGTAGCGTTAGGATTAGTAGCAAAGTCCGCAACGACTTTTTGGAACGGCACATCTTCGCCGTTTTGGTACCAAGGCGAGCAGCACGCTCCGCCAAACGCCGTAGACACACCGCCTTCTATAACCAAAATATAGGGGCCGCTCGCTGCCGCATTCAGAGCAGCCGACGCCGCGGTATCGCCGGCAGCGGCCATCAACACCGCATGGTAAACGAGATTGACAGAGCTAGTGGCGTTGACAGCATTTGTGGCGGTAGAAGACCCGGTCAATAGATCTGCCGTCGATAGAGACGGAATCGACAACGCGGCGTCCGTGTCCTCGGGAACACGATTCAAGAACGATATTGAACAACCCGAGCAACCAGACCCGTGAAGCCAGATGACAGTAGGTCCGTTGGGGTTTGCCAGTGCTGCGCGCAAATTCAACAGGTCTAGCGAAGTGAGCTGTAGCGCAGCAGCGGAAGCTATGCAGTAGCCCAGAAAACTTCTACGCGTTATGGTCATGATCTCTCTTGGCCCTTCGACTGTTCCTCGGCGTCATGGTCTTTGACCATCGCCGAACGCTGCACTTGAAACTTCGGTCGCGGATAAATTATGCTCGAACAATGTAAACTGCAAATTGTGGCACTTATCTCAAGGTGTCTGAAATGTCGCGTCCAGCGTGAAGCCGCCGCCGTCGGGCTGGTAATCGTAGCCGTCGACCACTACATATAGGGCCTGATCTTGGCCCGATGTGTTGGTGAAGTCCAGAACCTCCGGCCCGCCGCCGCCGCGCATGTCTTGAGCTGCCGAGCACTTGGGCTGAGCCACGCAGGTGTCCGTCACGTAGATGACGGGATCGAACGCACCCGCCGAGGGCTTGTCATTGGGCGTTACGACTAGGTGAAGCTTATTCGTATTTTTCGCCGGCAACGTCACCTTGTAAACCCGTTCGCCACCGTGCGTTGCAAAGCCCAAGCAAGACCCATCGTCGCCCGAGACGCTATCTGCGGCTTGATTCGTTGTTTGGCCCGTAAGCGAGGCGGCACCCGTTATTAAAATTGGGTCGGCGCATGTCGCTGCCGCTTGGCTCGTCGCCGTCGTGGTCGAGTTGTTTTTCGAGCCACTACACGCGCAGAGCAATAGTCCGACTAACGCCAGCGTGACCGCGTGACCCTCGCAGAACATCAATCGCATAAATCGAGGCATGGCGTGCGAACCGTCCCTTGTAAGAGTTTCGTCCTCCGCGTTGCCAAACGCGGGTTCGACGCTCCCGTTTTAACGCACCTCGCTGACGTTGTCACGTGCCGAATGTTCACTCGGTACAGTTCTCACTGCGCTTCACCTTTTCTGCCAAAATCGAGGGCTAAGTGAAACTGGTTTGCAACAGGCCCAGGTTGGATACAAACTCACCATTCGATTATCGAATACTAGTTCCGATTCCTGCAGTAATGCATTTCATGTCGCTGCGGCACGGGAACAATATTCACATCAAGTGAACCGTCGATACGTAGGTGTTTTCCCGATCCCGAGGCGAAATACGCATGGTTCGTCCCCACACTGCGAAAGACGACACGCAAAATTGTCGGTAACCTTAGACTTATCGCTTCGCGCGACGGCTTGGCACGAGCGAAACCGAGGCTTAGACCTCGGCGCGAGTATCTCTTTGCATATTGCCGCATCGACCTCAGCCTCGACACCTTAACGGCGACACAACGAGGTCAGACTCTGGGCGGCCGCGCCGGATTGTCAATTGCAACAAACCTGGGGTTTAGTGAGCTCGTCGCTACTTCCGAAAATGACTACGTGGAAGCGGCCGTCAACCTCACAAGCGACCTCGGTCACTTTGCGAGCTCCGGGCCAGATTACGCAATCGCAGGGAGCGCTCGCCGTTAATGGACGCCCCTCGCTTCACCTCACTATTGAAGCTTCACATCGGACCGCTTGGACAACGTGGTGTAGAAACATTCCCAACCCTTCCCGCGCCGTCAAAACCCAAAGGTACAACGACGGCAAGTCGGCACGGTGCGTTTACTTCCGGAAATAATCCAATTTACGTGCATTCCAATTCATCGATCAGTACGCTGTCCACGCAATTGCCGTATGATATGGTTAAGATAATGGTCGGGTTCGTTTCGGTGCCGCAACGATAGGTTGAACTCGCTTGGTTAGCGTTCAAAAACGACCCAGAAGTCGCCGACCACTGAACCAAAGGTATCATTTCAGGCGAAGCATTCGTCGAGGAAGTAAGCGCAACGTCATGGCCAGCTGCTTGCGTGTACGGCGACATCGTCCAGGATGTGATTACTGGGCATTCATAGCTAGTGGCCGTCGCCGCAACATTTATCGTGCCAACACGGCGCGGCGCGGGAGTGCTCCTGAACTCATCCCCACCGGAACAACCAACCACGGCAAGCAGCACATACATGCTGGCTGCGCCTATCCATAAGACCGGTTTCGAGGTAAACGATGCCGCGAACGGACGTCGCATCGGAGGATGTTTAGCACGCTCATCCGGCAAATGGGAAGTCATGCGGGAAATGGGCAGTGCGGAAATATGTTACCTGTATTGTAAAGTGCTCTCCGATAATCGGAATGCAACGCCGCTAAATCCAAAACCAGTTCCGAGAATGCCACCCCGCGTATATATGCGCGAGACCACTCGGGTTTGCGCTCTGAATTCGTTGAAGCGGCTTCGAAAAGCCGGCTTCATTCTCCCCAATTGTTGGTCCTAATTCCCGCCAAAATTGCGCAATCTGGCCTGAATTCGGTCGATAAAATCGCTGCTCCGTCACCCAATTGTTTCGAGAAGTCGTCATGTTGGTGGGGTGAACTCTTCAGCTCCTTCTCATCAGCTTAGACAACCGGATGGCTTGGTATTTCGGACGGTCAATCCACGTTGCGCCAGGTTCGGCGTGTGGTACGCCGTGTTCGCCGAAGTGCGACGAGTGCCGGTAACGCTGGCCCTACCTCGGCGCATCGTGCACGCACGAAAGTCGCGTATCGCGCGTGCACTAGTCGGCCCCAGGTGAATCTATGAGCCACAAGTTGCACAGCCGACACTCAGGTATCGGCGGCAACTGGGCACCAAGGTGGATGTAGGCCGTCGTGGCGCATGAGCAATCGGGACACAGTGACAGCCATGAACTGGTGCGACGGCGGCCGCCGTCGCGTTTCGCTAGGTGGCATGGGCTTGCAGGCCGCCCCCGAATCCGACTTCTGGTCGGCTTAAGTGGACTTCTGCTCTTCACGTTGCTCTGCGGTGTTGCGTTTGCATACTACGGCACCGATGCAAATCTTGCAGTCGGCTACAGTCCAATTCAGCCTGTCGAATTCAGTCACAAACTCCACGCGGGCGATCTTGGTCTCGACTGCAGATTCTGTCATTTCACAGCCGAGCGTAGTGCGTTCGCTGCGCTTCCATCGACAGAAGTTTGCATGAAGTGTCACAGCAAGGTTCGCACCGACAGCGTCAAACTACTCGCGGTGCGCGCCACGTTCGCCGAAAATAAGCCCATTCAATGGGTGCGCGTGCACAACCTTCCCGACTACGTGTACTTCGACCATAGCGTGCATCTGTCCGCTGGCGTCGGGTGCTCTACTTGCCATGGACGTATTGACCAAATGCAGCGGGTCGAACAAGTCCAATCGCTGTCGATGGGCTGGTGTGTCGACTGCCACCGGAGCCCAACACCATTTCTGCGCAGCCCAGCGGAGGTGACCAAGATGAATTGGAAGCCCCCGTCTGCATCCTTCGTTGCAACGCAGGCATTACCGCCGGTTTCAGCGGGTCGGCGCATTGAACCACCTACGCATTGCTCGGGGTGCCACCGATGAAGCGCAAATTGCCGATACGCTCAGACACGAATGGCGACACTCCTCCACTGTTGGAGCAGCCAACGGGAGGCATGTCTCGGCGCGACGTATTGGCGATGCTGGCCACGGCAACCGCGTTTGCGGCATTGCCCTCGTGTCGGCGTCCGGAGCAAAAGATCGTACCGTACGTGCGTCAACCCGAGGACATCGTGCCGGGCAATCCATTGCATTTTGCGACGGCACTCTCAGTGATGGGGACGACCTTTGGCGTAATCGTCGAAAGTCACGAAGGGCGGCCAACCAAAATCGAAGGCAACCCACTGCATCCGGAGTCACTTGGCGCAACGTCGAGCTTTCTGCAAGCGTCGGTGTTGGATCTCTACGATCCCGATCGAAGCCGTGGACCGAAGAAACGGAACCTAGCGCAAACTTGGGACAGCGTAGAATTGATGCTCTCTGACCTGGGTCAGACGCTCGAAAAGAACCGCGGACGGTCCCTTGCCATTATTACGGATTGCCATCGCTCACCGACATTGTTATCGGCAATTCGCGACTTGCAAAAGACGATGCCTGAGTCTCGGATCGTGCGCTACGAGCCCTTCGACCGCAGCTCATCTGCGGACGGTCTAAATCTGGCCTTCGGACGACCGCTCGAGCCCATTTACCAAGTGTCCGAAGCCGAAGTGATACTCGCGCTCGACTCCGATTTCTTGGGGCTCGAGGGCAGCCCGATTCGCGCTGCTCGGGACTGGTCGCTGCGTCGCGCGCCCGAGAGCGGACCCATGAGTCGACTTTACGTTTGCGAGAGCTCGATGACGGTGACGGGCTCTAGCGCGGATCATCGGTTTCGCTGCGCGAGCGGCGAAATTCTAGAAGTCCTGTGCGCCCTAGCGACCGAGCTGCAGGCGCGCGAACTCGAACTCGGCGATGCCTTGACTCGCGAAGTTACTCGAATTGGAGCGGTCATGCGCAATGGTCCGTGGTCCAAGCGAGCCGCTGCAATCGCAAATGATTTGCTTTCGCGACCCACTCGTTCGCTAATTATTCCTGGTTGTCGGCAGCCGGCCGCCGTTCACGCACTTGCACACGCCTTGAATCACGCGTTAGGCAATGTGGGGGTCACCGTCAAGTACGTCAAACCCTTCGAAGATGCCACTACGGGCGTTACTGCACTAAAGGCTCTGACTCGAAGCATGCTGAGCGGTGAGACGGACACAGTGTTAATGCTCAACGTAAACCCCGTGTACGATGCTCCGGGTGATATTCCGTTCGGCGATGCGCTCAAGCGAGTTCCGCTTTCAATTCACGTCGGCACCCACGCTGATGAAACCGCCGCGGCTAGCACCTGGCACCTCAATCGAGCGCATGCCTTGGAATCTTGGGGTGACGCCGTAAGCCTCGATGGTACGGCTAGCCTGGTGCAACCATTGATTGCGCCACTCTGGGGTGGGCGCACGGATATTGAAATTGTGCGCGCACTCGCCGGACAGCAGGGCAGTGACTTCAATTGGGTTCAGGACACCTGGATGAAGCAATGGGGTAAGGCCAACTTCGAACGAGGCTGGCGGCGCTCGCTGCGTGACGGCATCGTGGAAAGCTCTGCGTACGCACCAGTGGAGGTTCTCCCCAATTTCGAGCACATTGCAGCTGCTTTGGTAGGAACTCCCCCTCGAACAGCGGCCCTCTATGAAGGCGTATTTGCGCCCGATACCCATAGCTACGACGGTCGATTTGCGAACAACCCTTGGTTGCAAGAGCTGCCCGACTCGATAACGAAGCTTACCTGGGGAAACGCAGCGAGGATCTCGAACGCAATTGCAGAAAGCATGGGACTGAGTGATGGAGACGTCATTTCGCTGAGCGCGCCGAACCAACAAATACAATTACCCGTGGTCATCGTTCGAGGACAATGCGAAAGCACGATAACACTAACGATTGGTCAGGGTAAAAAGCAAGGTGGCACCGCTTCGCGCACGGTGGGTGCAAATACGAATCCATTGCGATCGTCCACTAGCCCGTACCGCACCGAATTCACTGCCTTGGCGAAGACCGGGGCCCGCGTGCAACTGGCGCGCACGCAAGAGCACTTCAACATGGAGGGCCGTCCGCTCGCTGTCGAAGGTTTGGTCTCGACGTTTGCAGATGTTGGCGGTAATCGCGCAGGATCTTCGAGCATTGCTCAGCGTCAAACCCGCTTGCTAGCGCCGGGAGCCAAGCCAAAAGGCACTTTGGGTCGGTCTTGGGGCATGAGCATCGATCTGAGCAAATGCACGGGTTGTAACGCGTGCATGGTTGCCTGCCAGGCGGAAAACAATGTGAGCGTTGTTGGGATTGAAGGGATCAGACGCAAGCGTGAAATGCACTGGTTACGCATCGATCGGTATTTTACGGGGCCGCGCGATGAGCCGACCACCGTTGCACAGCCCATTGTGTGCCAACAGTGCGAAAATGCACCTTGCGAATCCGTGTGCCCGGTGGGCGCAACCGCGCACAGCCCGGAGGGCCTCAACGACATGGTGTACAATCGCTGTGTTGGGTCCAGGTACTGCGCCAACAATTGCCCATTCAAGGTGAGGCGCTTCAATTACTTCGAATATTGGGGCACCGTGTCCGAACCTCGTCAGATGCAGCTCAACCCTGACGTGACAGTGCGCTCGCGCGGCGTGATGGAAAAGTGCACGTTCTGTGTGCAGCGCATCAATAGTGCCAAGATCGATCAAAAGACACGCAACGCTCCGCGGATCGCCGACGGAACCATCGTGACTGCCTGTGAACAGGCTTGTCCGTCGTTAGCCATCACGTTCGGCGATCTCTCCGACCCAACCAGCCGAGTCACTGCAGTCATCTCGCAGCAGCGCAGCTATCGACTGCTCGACGAGCTCAGCCTGGAACCGCACGTCTATTATCTGAGCAAAATCCGCAATCCGAACCCAGAACTGGCGACATGACAGTCCTCTACGAAACCACGCTATTGGCCGAAGGAGCCACGCCAACCGCACGGCGCGACGCGGGTGCTCCGAGCCTCGGCCAGATCACTGAGCGAGTGAGCGAAATCGTCGAGCGCCCCACCTCTCGTTCGTGGCTACTGCTGTTCGGGCTCGTGCTCGGGTTGTTCCTGATGTTGACGGCATCGCTGACGCGTTTAGTCGGTACCGGCATCGGTGTGTGGGGCAACAACCAATCTGTTGCCTGGGCTTGGGACATCGCGGGGTTCGTGTTCTGGATCGGCATTGGGCATGCCGGAACGCTGATCAGTGCGGTGCTCTTTCTATTCCGCCAGCGGTGGCGCACCATCGTCAGTCGTGCTGCTGAAGCAATAACGTTATTCGCAGTCATCACTGCGGCTATCTATCCTGTGTTTCATATGGGTCGCGTGTGGCTAGCCTATTGGCTGTTCCCCGTACCCAATCAAATGCAAGTGTGGCCCAATTTCAAGAGCCCGCTCGTGTGGGACGTTTTTGCGGTCTCATCCTATTTCCTGGTGAGCGCAATGTTCTGGTACCTGGGGCTGGTGCCCGATTTGGCCACTTTGCGCGATCGCGCCGCAACCCCTGGCAGGCGCAGGCTGCTCGAGATTCTGTCGCTAGGTTGGCATGGTTCGCAGCGCCACTATAAGCATTACGAGAAGGCGTATTTGATCCTCGCAGGGTTGGCCACGCCACTGGTCATCAGCGTGCACACGGTCGTATCTTTCGATTTTGCGGTATCGAATGTGCCCGGTTGGCACAGCACACTCTTTCCCTCCTTACTTCGTGGCTGGCGCAATATTCAGTGGCTCGGCCATGGTGGTCACGTTGATGGTGTTCGCTCGCAAAGCACTACGGCTGAAGGATTTCATAACGGTGCGGCACCTCGAGGCAATGAACAAGATCGTCCTCGCCACTGGCTGCATGTTGGCCTATTCGTATGCCGTTGAATTCTTCCTCGCACTGCAGAGTGGCGACCGTTACGAATCTGCCACGATCATCGGGCGCATGACGGGTCCGTATGCCTGGGCTTGCTGGCTCATGCTCGGGTGCAATGCCCTTTTGCCTCAGCTTTATTGGTCACGCCGCATCCGCACTCATGTACCGGCGATGTTGGTCATCAGCATTTTGATCAATCTTGGCATGTGGCTCGAGCGCTTTGTTATCATCGTCACGGGTCAGCACCGCGGCTTTTTGCCCGCCACTTGGGTTCAACTTTCATCCGACATGGGTAGACGCCTCGACGTTCCTCGGCACCTTTGGCTTATTTCTGACGTTGTTCGTGCTGTTCGTTCGGTTCGTTCCAATTTTATCGATGAGTGAAGTCAAAGGGCTGTCGCCCGATTCGACCGAGAGCCACAAGCAGCGTCCCATCGCGGTGCACCGCTTAGCCGTGCATGAAGTGTCGAATTTCACTCGTCGCGAAGCGCCCATTCTGTTGCTAGGCGGCTTCACCGACGAGGCCTCGGCTACCAACGCTTGTCGTAAGCTTGTTCACGCTGGGCTTCGTAACATAGACGCGCACGCGCCGTATCCAGCACATGATTTGACCCAGGCGTTGCCACTGCGACCCTCACCGCTGCCCTGGATTGCGTTCGGCAGCGGGTTGCTCGGTGGCACTTGCGCCTTTCTCGCACAGGTCTGGATCGAGACGCGGGGCTACCCCATGCAAATAGGCGGCAAGCCTTCCGGCAGCTGGCAAGCCTTCATCCCGGTAACCTTCGAGGTGACGATACTCTGCGCGGCACTCGGCTGCTTCATCGGGCTTTGGTTATTATGCGGATTGCCGAGCCGTTCATATCCCGGGCTGCGGCGCCGCGAATTCGAAGCCGTCACAGACGACCGGTTCTTCATTAGCATCGGCGGAGATGATCCCAAGTGTGCCGAAGCCGCCGCCATCCTTCGAGGAGCCGGTGCCCATGATATCATTGAGGTTAGCGCATGACGCATCATTGCTCGTCGATCGCGCACGAGTCGCAGGTAGCTCGCTCGCTCTGCCTTATCCTCGCGCTTTTCGCGAGCGCCGTCGCGTGCCGCGGTAAGACGAGCACCAGGCCGCCGATCCGCCCAATCCGCGACATGGCATCCCAGGCACATCTCTTGCCGCAAGCACCCCTATTGGGCGCTCGCAATGGCGCGAGCATGCAACCCCTAATGCGGGGAGTCGTGGCTAGAGAGGACAGCGCGGAACCCGCCGCTTACGAAACGGGGAAAACCAAGAAGGGCTATCTCTCCCGAATACCGATTGCCGTCAATGAGCAATTGCTCGCCCGCGGCGAGGAACGCTTCAATATTTACTGCAGTGTCTGCCACGACCGCGCCGGCAGCGGTCAAGGCGTAAACCCACAGCGAGGCTTCCCGGGTCCAGTTCACTTTGCATCCGATGACGTCCGCAATCTCTCCGACGGCCAGATCTTCGAGATTATCACGCAAGGCATTCGCAATATGCCCAAAATGGGCGATCAAGTGCCGGTCGTCGATCGCTGGCCGATTGTAGCCTGGGTTCGTGTTTTGCAGCGCAGCCAACACGCCAAGATCGCCGATGTCGAGTCCAGATTCCTGCCGGCGATCCTGCCTGAAGAGGCCAACTGATGTCACAACTAACTGCCAACGTTGCCGCTTCGAAACGCGGCGTTGCCCGAGAAAGGTCTCATTCGAACATCAGTGCCCTAGCGTACGCCGAGAGGCTCTCCAAGGTCGCCTATATTGGATTGTCTATTTCGTTTGCGCTCGCTGCAACAGCGCTCGGTTTGGAGCGCTCGCGTTTCATTCACGCCTACTTCGTAGCCACCGGGTTTTTGACCACGATTGGGCTCGGTGGGCTTTTTTTCGTGCTGCTGCACCACCTGGTAAAGTCACGTTGGTCAGTGCTTGCGTGCCGACAGATGCAATGGGTGGCGAATTTGTTACCGGCGTGTATGGTCCTATTTTTACCAAATCTGCTGTGGGCGCGGGAAATCTTTCCCTGGATGAATCCGAGCGGTGCGCCAAGCCTCGCCGAGGTCGATCACATCGGGTACTTGAAGGCCGCCGGGTTCTTCACGCGGACTGCCGTCTATTTCATGGTCTGGACTGGCCTTGCGTGGGCCTACGGAAACCAAAAATCACAAATTGAAGGCTCGCCCGAGAGTCAACAACGTCTAGCGTGGCGTCAGCGCATGAGTGGGCCGGCGATGGTTCTGTTTGGCGTAACTACCACGTTTGCGAGCTTCGATTGGTTCATGAGTCTGCAGCCCAATTGGCATTCGGCAATTTTCGGTGTCTACATTTTTGCGGGCGCCGTACCGGCGGCGCTTTCCGTTTTGGCGCTGTTTACGATTCAGCTTGAACGCGTAGGCGTCGCTCCAAAAGCCGGCAACGTGTTAACTCGGCATGATATTGGAAAGCTGCTTTTTGGCTTCATTCTGTTTTGGGCGTACATTGCCTTTTCGCAGTACCTGCTGATTTGGTACGCGGGCATGCGCACGGAAGTCTCGTTTTTTAGCCTGCGGCTTGGCGATCAATGGCTACCTTTAACCCTTTGGCTCGCCGCACTGCAATTCGTGGTTCCGTTCGTGGCATTGCTTTCCGCGAAGGCAAAGCGCTCACCACTAGTACTGTTCATTGCTGCCTTGGTGGTTCTCGTGGCACACGCGCTGGACATTTTTTGGTTGGTCATGCCGGCACTTGAACACGAACATTCTCACTTCGGCTTTGCCGACATTGCACCCGCGGTTTTGGCGCTGTCCTCGTTGTTGTTGGTTCTAGGCAAGGGGATCCAGAGTGAGTCGCAATTGCCGCAACAAATTCATGAACAACCTAACCTTGAACCCCTTGCGACGTTGTAAGGAGTAATTGTCGTGCGTCAGACCAATGCCAGCGCCGCCGTAGAACAAGACCTGCTCGAGGTTGCGCTCACGCACGAGCGCTTGACGCAAGCACGAGCCCGGTCACAACTTCTGGGTGGGCTAGTTTGGACGGCGGCTACGACAATAGTTATTATCCTTTTGAGTGTTGTAGTGGTCAATGAGGTTTTTTATTCGACCTTACGCAGGGAAATTCAACGAAAACGTCTCGAGCCGCCGAATGCAATGCTAACGGCCACGCGCGCGCGCGAGCAGTCGCTTCTCACCCAGTACCGGTGGGTTAAGCAAAGTGATGGAATTGTGCGAATTCCAGCCGCGCGGGCCGCAAATTTGATCATTGCAGAGTACGCTCAACCGGCACCGTCAGCTTCGGCCGCGCCGCTGCCGATTCAAAACGCGAATGGCGTGGGAGCAACCAACCCATGACGATTTTAGTGCCGTTGCTCGCCTCTCTATCCTCTCATCCGGCGACTGCCTTTTCTCACGGGGCAGCGCGGATCGACAGGGCATTCAACACCGTTATGTACGTCAGCGCCGCGCTTGCGCTATTGCTCGTGATAGCATTTGCGTTTGCTATTTTGCGACGCCGCACTTCGCTCGTGCAAGCGGCAGCGGCCCGTTCAACTCGGTTCGCCATGGGGAGTTGCCGCCTATTTGAGTGCAATGCTGGTCTTGGCTGGCGCGCTGTTTTGGGTCGGCTACGTGCCCTTCCTGGACGCCAGTGTGGCACCGTCTGATGCCTATGAAATCCAGGCCACGAGCCAGAAAGGGTCGTGGCGCTTTTCTTACCCGAGCGGCAAGGTATCCGACAATCGATTGGTCGTTCCCAGGTGGCGGCCGGTGCGCCTGGTGATGAGCTCCACCGACGTGCTGCATAATCTATATTTGCCGCAATTTAGGCTGCAGCAAACTGCCATCCCCGGTCGATACACGAGCATTTGGTTCGAGGCAACGGAGCCGAGAACGATGCCGATTCAATGCGCAGATGATTGCCCATCGGGGCTCGCACCCGAAGCAACGATATCCATAATTGAGCCTAACCAGTTCGACCAATGGTTGGCGCTCAGTGAAAAGCCGAAGCACGGCACCGCTCCACTGCCGAATGGGGCAAAGCCATGAGCCGCAAAGCTACGTCAATGCGGCGCCAGTCATTCATGGTGCTTCGAAAGGGCAGCTCAGCGCCTTGGCTTTTCGCGGGATGCGCCATGGTAACGCTGGGAATTCCGATTGGTACCCATCGCTTGGACAGATCCTGGCGTGGCGATATTGACCCGCTCGCGGCGGATACCCCCGCCGATTGGGCCGATCCATTTAGGGAAACGCGGTTGGAAGCTCGTCTCAAAACGGAATTTCACGAACCGATTGAGAATGAAACATCCACAACCGGGGCGAACGCTGGCGCGACGAAGAACGCAGGCGCAACCGGAGGCGACTCCGAGATTTCACCTGCCGCAATGGCCAAGGCCAATAAGATCTATCAGGAACGCTGTGCGTCTTGCCATGGCGACAAGGGCAACGGGGATGGACCGGGTGCATTCGCTATTAAGCCCAAGCCGCGCGACTATACAGACGCGGAATGGCAGAAGACCGTTACTGACGAAGAACTCGCCAAGGCAATCGTCAAGGGCGGGGCGGCGGTGGGCAAGAGCTACATGATGCCGGCAAACTACGACTTGAAATCGAAACCCGAGGTTGCCGCCGGTCTCGTACAGATTGTACGCTCGTTCGCGAAACCTTGATTTCTCGTGCGGGCTGTCTGGGGGCCCAGCCCAAACAGCGACCGCTAGCAAATCTCGTCCCAAACAGGCTTTGCGCACAATAAGTATGACAGGTTGGTTCAAACTTGAATCTGCATGTGATGTTGTTGCGAATAACTTGACGCAACCAGTAAAGTTGTGACGAATTTCGAAGTGGATGGCCCCGAGGCAACCAGCTGCATTGGGCGATGATATCTTTGTAATCTTAGTGACTTGGCGCGCGGGGAAAGGCCGCAGAAGTCGTGCAACGCAGAAGTTACTGTGATGCCACCACCGACATGCGCGCGGACTGGTATCGTCCAGTGCGTCATCAATCGTGGCGAGAGGAGGCACACATGGCTCAGCGCATTGAGTCTGTAGTGTGTCAAACGGGGAGCGCCCACCCAAGGAGGACTTCATGTCTACGTCCAACGCTTACAAGCATTTGCTGGTCGCCTTCCTGTTTGCTGTTGCTCGTCCCTGTTGGGCTCAGGCCACACCGGATCCCGTTGTGGCCCCCGCTGCGCAGGCTCGGGTCGATTCGGTAGGACGAGAAGATTCCAACGGCGGACACAGCTCGCAGCCGCCCGAACAGGAGCAGATCACCTATCAAGATAACGGCCCCACCAGCGGGCGAGCTCTCCACTATCAACTCGAGCCGATGCGACCACTAGACGCAGATGAGGGACAAGAGCAAGAGTTGCATGGGACAGGCGCGGCGCGCGCCGCAGATGACGGCTTGCTTACGCCGTATACGCTGTCGCCGCGCGTCAGGTCTGGACAATCCTGGGTGCGCGCGGTGGCCGGCTATGACACGGCAGCGAACGCATTCCGAGCTCGATCGGCAGCCGAATCGGCAGTCACGAATTTTTTCGCCGTACGAGTGGAGTACGAACACGGGCCGGCAATGGGGTTTCAGGACCGTGTAGGCCTAGGCGGCCGTTTTCAGCTACTGAGTCAGAGCAAACACGGAATTGATGTCGGCGTAGGAGCATTCTACATGCCGAAGGACTTTCGCGGTGAAGGCAACGTTGTCGGGAGTCTGATGCTCGGGCGAAGCTTCGGCAGGTTCGGGTTGTTTGGGAGCGCACTGTTTGGCTCGGATCCTGAAGGTGACGATCAAGACTTGGACGGTCGACTATCGATGCTCTATCGGGTCGCGATCATGTTACGAACTCGGGTGGGACAACCGCATTCGTTATGTGTTGTATCAACGGATGCGAAACGTTTCGGAACGATCAACACCGATTGGGAGTTGGCGCTCGAACCAACGGCAACCGTCTCGGTCGGACCACTGGCGATTCTTACTGAAGCAGGGTTTAGTGCCCTGCAAAATAGCGGCCCGATTGGACAACTCAATGATCGCCGGGTCGTTCGCACAGGTGCAATCGCGATGGCCGGTGCAGGTGGCGTGTTTTGAAAGGAGAACGTGTGATGCAATCTAAGTGGACAATTAGTCGATCGGCCCTTCTAGTCAGCTTGCCCGCGCTGCTTTCAAGCTGCAGTAATGCTCCCACGGGGGAAGCCGTAAGCACGAGCACCGAACAGGCACTTCGAGTCGAGCGCCGACCGGTGCAATTCGAGGCTCCGGCGGGCAACCTGCCCACAACTCGGTCAACAACGGTCGATGGAGTATCGGCTGCCATTCTGCCGAATGGGCGCCTTGTGACTCCTGCTGGGGTGGAAGTTAATGTGACTGCGCCAAAACCATTCGGCCTGGCTCTTTCACCAACGGGAACCACACTTGCCACCATCAACAGCGGCGCATCGCGATTTTCGGTTTCGCTAATTCGCGATTTGGGTAGCGCGATACCTACTGTCACTCGTGTTGACTTGGATGCCACATTCATGGGTGTTGTCTTTCTCGAAGGACGGCAGCAAGTTTTATGCGGCGGGCGGCGAGAACGGCAATATTTGGGTCGGCGACACGGCTCTCTCAAAGATTGTCGGTTCGGTAAATCTAAATGGAGCAGGGCCATCCGCTTGACCGACCCCTTTCGACTACGACTCGCCCCGGCGCAAGGCTTTAAGGGCACATTTCCAGGGAATATGGCGGTTAGCGGCAATGGCC
Organism: uncultured delta proteobacterium; assembly: GCA_963819085.1. GTDB lineage: Bacteria > Myxococcota_A > Polyangia > Polyangiales > Polyangiaceae > FEN-1139. The sequence goes on along the minus strand of CAWFUX010000034.1, from coordinate 99,413 downwards.
GCTACCTATACGTAGTCGATCAAGGCGCATTCCAGGTGCATGTTCTCGATACGACGAAGATCATCACTGGCATTGACGGCAGCGGGCTCGTTACTGAACCTGACAATTTCGCAGCGGTCGTGAATCGGATACCTTCAGGTCGTTACCCGTTTCGGCATCAGTTTGTCGCCCAACGACGACGAGCTTTACGTAACTCACGTTGGAGTCTTTCAATATTCGCACCTTACGCCTCAGAACCCGGCTGGGGATAAAAATGTCGATTACCCACTTTGCTACCCGGCTGTCGGCTATCCAGACGAAACATTTGGCCCAACCGAGCTCAAGATCAAGAAAGTTGATCCCGCGCAACCTGCCAGAAGCACAACGGGATCCTGAGGGTATCCGCTGCGGCTACGTGAGTCAGGATCTTAGCTACACGGTTCCGGGTCTCGGTGATCCGAACGTGGACGAATCATCCTCCGTATACGTTGTCGATGTTCGCAACCCCGCCCAGGCACATCGGGTACGAGTCCTAAAGCCTGGTCTGAAAGTTGGCGAGGTGGCTGGTGGCATCGCAGCCTATAGCGGAAGTCACCCGAATGCCGTCGCACGCACTCGGCAAGCGTTATACGTGGCCAATGGCAACAACGACACGATTTCCGTGTACCAGTCACCCACTCTTAGACGCGCTTCGGACATCACCCTGCGTACGACATTCGGTCCCGATTCCGAGCTCAAGGGCATTCAGCCGGTGGCGCTTGCCGTCAGCCCCGATCAATCGCGGCTATACGTCGCTGAAGCCGGCATCAACGCCGTGGCAGTCGTTGATATCGGCGGCGAAGAGGCCCATGTCATTGGACATATTCCGGTCGGTTGGTGGCCGAGCTCAATCCAGGTCAGCGCTAACGGGAGCACCCTTTACGTGGCCAACGCTAAGGGACGCGGAGCGGGACCCGACAACGATACTCCGCCTGATAACATAGGATCACCGAAGCACAGCACGATGGGCACCGTCAACATCGTTTCCGTGCCGAACCGCCAAGATCTGCAATCGATGACGGAGCTTGTTCTTCGAAACAACGGATTCGTTCCCAAGCCTCCGGCATTCGCCGCGCATAGTCCGATTCCGACCTCATTCGGCGAGGGCAGCCGCCAGATCAAGCACGTGATCTTCATAAACAAAGAGAACTCGACGCACGATCAGTTGCTGGGCGACATCACGACCACGCGACGCGGTGTGCCAGTGAATGGAGAACCTCGTTACTCACTCGGCGCCGATGCCTCACCGAACCACCACGAGCTCGCTTTGCGATATTCGTTCAGCGACAATTTCTACTTGGATCCGACCGTGTCATCTGACGGCCACCGTTGGCTGACTGACATGTACACGACCGAGATGGAAGAAACGCATTGGCCAGCTTCCTATGGTGGGCGCCGTCGCGATTCCGGCGATGATCCGAACTCATACCTCAACTACCCGGGGCGTCTCGGTTTCACGGATGCGGATGGCTCGCCGGATCCGAACGACTACAACGTGCACGGCGGAATCTACTTACACCTGGCGCGCAGCGGGAAAAAGTTCGTCAATTTCGGCAACGGTTACGAATTCGCGATAGTCGACGAAGACGGCAAGACCGAACCGACAGGCATCCGCCAGCACGTCAACGTTCCGATGGAAAAGATCGTTCGCGACAACAGCGACCACTTGTATCCCGAATTCAACACGGCCATCCCCGATGCCCCGTTGGCTGAGGATCCGACTCGCTTTAGCCGCTTTGGCCGTTTCCAGCAGGTATTCGAGGCCGAGTACGTCAATCGTCAAGTCGGCGAATGCAAGCTCCCCGCCTACGTCAACCTTTACTATCCGAATGACCATGGCGGCGGCGCTTTCGACATCAATCCAACTGGCCCAGCTTGGTCGTATAAGCGCTTCGTGCAAGACAACGACGACGCACTTGGGCGTACCGTCGAGCTCTTGTCGAATAGCCCCTGCTGGCGAGATACCGTGATATTCGTCGTGGAGGACGACACCCAAAATGGGCTCGACCACGTCGATGGTTACCGGTCGCTATTCCTCGCGATTAGCCCCTGGGTGAAGCGCGAATACGTAAGTAAAACGCATACGAGCCTGGGCAGCGTCTTCAAGACAGTCGAGTTGATTCTTGGTACCCCACCTCTAAACCAATACGACGTCGCTGCCAGTGATTTGCGCGACATATTCACGTCCGAGCCCGATTTCACGCCGTATAACGTCGCTCCAATTACCTTTGCAATGAAACCGAATCGGCTATGGCGCGTTCTCACCAAGGGTATCGACTTTAGTCGCCCGGACGCCGACGAAGTAGAATTGCAGCGCGCGATTCGCCTTTCCGAAGGTTTGCCGCGACGGGCACGCTGGTCTGGGAAATCCCAGACCCGTGGCTGACGTCGGGTGACTGCACCGTTTCGTATCATCATCGTTGCCCGCACACGCACCCAAGTGTTGGCGCGTGTGCGGGGTTTGCCCTGAAACAAATCGCGGAGATTACCCACATGTTCCGGAGTGCCTATGGCTACGCCGATTTCTGCTACAACATCGTCTGCGCGCTGTTCGTGGCCGCAACTGATTTCTCCGGTAGCATCGATCGTTTCACTATTGATCGCTGGCTCAGTCGCCGCCGCTGGTTGGGCAATCCTCACTCCAGGACCAAAACCGGGTCGGATCTCGATTACTCCAGAGGGTTAGCGAGTCACACCGGCAGGTAGCCAACTCGAACGATAATGACCTGCTGACTGGGGGATCTGCGGCACGAACACTCAATCATTCTCAGGCCGCCCGGGAAGCCGGTGGCCGCGTTGCCGCGTATTTCGGCGCAATTTATTGAATTTGTGCGGCGCAGCCGATGCAGAATACCCATTCCTGCGCGATCGATCGCATGATGCCCGGGTGCTCCGACCTGCACTGGTAAACGCTTTTTCGTTCGTTCCGAGCAGGGTCCGTTCAGAATCGAGATGGCTCGTCTTTTGCGAAGCGGCAATTAGTGTTCTGCTGCTCGTCCTTTTCGTCAGGGTGCGAGATTTACCAATGGTCGATCTCCCCGAACACGCAGCTCAGTTGGCGATCTGGACTCATCTCGGGAGTTCTAATTACCACGGCGATCTATTCGTCGTGAATCTCCGGACACCTTATTTGCTGGCGTACGTTGTAGCTCGATTGCTCGCAACCACATTCAGCGTCGTAGTCGCGCTAAAGCTTGTGGTTTGGATGGCGGCGGTGGGTCAAGTCTTGGGGTTGCATTTCTTATGCAACCGCCTCAAGCACGACCCTTGGATGGCTTTGCTGGGTTTGCCGGTCGCACTTGGCTACTGTTTCCTGTTTGGCTTCGTCAGCTACATAGTGGCATTGCCCCTACTTTACCTTTGCATCGGGTTAGCAGTTACTTACGCCGCAAGGCCTTCGCTGGCCGAAGGTGCCTGCCTTACAGTGGTGCTCGCGGCAGTTCTACTCTGCCATGGGGTTGCCTTCGCTCAGGCGCTCATATTCGTCGGTCCTTTGCTCATTTTTGGTAAAGGTTCACTCTGGTCTCGATCGCTTCCGTTGCTAATCCCAATCGTTGCCGCTTTCGCGTGGCTAGCGCCGGGGCCCATGACCACTCCACTCGGCGACGATTCATGGCAACCGGGTTTCACGCGGCTACTGTCCCTGCCCGGCTTGCTCGTGGGCTCCGGGGAGGCAGACGTCATTGCGGGTGTGTGTGGCTCGGTGCTGCTACTAGTGCTCGGGCTCGCCGTAGGACCGCTCGTTCGAAGACTCGGGCGACTATTGCCAGGCGCTTTCGTGCTCGTTGGGTTTTGTGCGGGTCCAACAATTTATCATGGGTACGGGCCAATGTGGCCCCGGTTCGCCGCACTACTGGTTGCAGCGGTGCTGCTTGGGTTTGGACCAAAATCCGACGTGAGTCATATCCGACGCTACTGGCAAAAGGTGGCAATCTTAGCGACCGTGGCAGTTTGCACTTTCATCTTTGGTCTGCGGCTGTCCAAATTCAACCGCGAAACGACCCAATTTCATCAGTTGGTCGATACCATGCCCCGCGGGCTTCGAGTGAGACCTATCGTCTTTGATGCCGATACCGATGCGTTCCCAGACCTACCCGCCTTCACGCATCTTCCGGCATATTATTTGGTGGATAAGGGAGGGATCCAGGGGTACTCGTTTGCGATGTATCCGGCATCCGTGATCCGGTACCGCGATAACTTCGTTCCCAAGATGCGAAGCGGTGAAGAATGGCAGCCGGCAGCATTTCGCATTGAAGCCGAACTTTACGACTACGATTGTTTCATGGTGCATTCGAAACTCGATCGATATCAAATGCTATTTGGTACTTCGCAGAGTTCGGTCGAATTGCGCGCCCGCGTGGGCGACTGGTACGCCTATTGTGTTAGTAAGAGGGCCGTAACCCACCGTCAGCTAGCCAAAACATAACACTCTAGTGCCGCGAATCCACTGATGTGACGAGTTCTTCGAACCCGGCAGCTGCTTGGCCAATCGCGGCCGTATCCCTTTTTTCCTTGGGCATTGGTTCTTCAGCCACTCTAATGACGAATCCGCTGGCAAGGCCAATAGACTCGTGTCACGGAGCCCCAATGACGGCAGGCGCATCTGCGAAGATTCTAGAACAGCTACAGGTTCGCCCAGCGACCCCAGACGACATCGACGAGATGATTCGACTGAATCGTCTTTGCTTTCCTACCATGATCGAAGAAAACATCGTCTGGAACGAAGGACAGCTCAAGCATCATCAGAGGCTCTTCCCCGAAGGCCAAATAGTAGCAGTGCACGATGGTCAGATTGTGGGCGGCGTATCGAGCTTGATCATCAACTTAGGTATCGATCCGTATCGTGTGCACACTTTCGCTGGTATTACCGATGGTGGCTACTTCCACAATCACGACCCCCAGGGGGACACGTTGTACGGGGCAGACGTCTATGTGCACCCGCAGTTCCGTGGGCTTCGCATCGGCCATGCCCTATACGAGGCGCGCCGAAGTCTCTGTCGTAAATTCAACTTACGTCGCATCCTCGCCGGTGGCCGTATTCACGGCTATGCCGAGCAGTCAGCATCGATGACGCCTGAAGAGTACGTGCGCGCCGTGGAATCTGACACGCTACGCGACATGGTACTGAGCTTCCAGCTCCGTGAGGGGTTCGTCGTCCGCAAGGTCATGCGTAACTACATCCGTGATCCTCAAAGCAGGAATTGCGCGACTCTCATCGAGTGGCTCAATCCGGACTATCAGCCACGCGAGGATGCGCGCCATCGCAAAGTGCGCATCGCGTGCGTTCAGTACAAGATGCGGGGTATCGCGGATTTTGAGGAATTTGCCGAGCGCGTCGAGTACTTCGTGGATGCCGCTGCCGGCTACCATGCAGATTTCGTCTTATTGCCGGAGTTAATTGGCATGAACTTGCTTTCACAAGCAGAGTACCGGCACCTTGCTTCACGCGCCGCGATGCTGCAGCTGGCTTCACTCGAGCCCATCTACATGAAGTTGATGTCCCGGCTGGCAAGAGAATATGGAATCCACTTAATTGCTGGGAGCCACCCGATGCAACGGGGTAGTCGTGTTTACAACGTTAGCCCGATATTCTTTCCAGATGGCAGAAGTGTTCTTCAGTCAAAGCTGCACGTAACCCCAGCCGAAAAGCGGGATTGGGGGTTCGATGGTGGCAACGAGCTCACCGCAGTTGCGACCTCGAAGGCGATGATTGGAATACTCGTTTGTTACGACGCGGAATTCCCCGAGCCGGCCCGCTACCTCGCGGACCAGGGCGCTGAAATACTTTTCGTCCCCTATTGCACTGATACTCGCGCCGGCTATTTGCGCGTGCGTTATTGCAGCCAGGCACGTGCTATTGAAAATCAGGTCTACGTGGCGACGGCCGGGGTTATTGGCAACCTGCCGAGCGTCGAAGCCATGGATATTAACTACGGTCGGGCTGCCGTGTTCACGCCGAGCGACTTCGAATTTGCCCGCGACGGGATCCAGGCGGAAGCAGACAACAACGTCGAGATGCTCCTTGTCACTGACTTAGATATCACGAATCTCTACCGATCGCGCGCGTCAGGCAGCGTAACCCCACGGCTCGATCGCCGTCAGGATCTCTTCGAGTATCGGACGCATCTCGCGGGCGATCGAATAGCGGGGCTAGACAGCGCTCCACCCTTCGATCCCGAGCAATACGTTGAGTTGCCGGCGGCGCCCGGCGAGTAACCAAGCTTATGTCAGTAACTGACTCGCTAGCAGAACTTGCGGGGCCAAGTGGCCCCGACTTTTGCGTGCCGTGACGACAAGCAAAAGAACGAACACCCAGTAAATGTTTGTGACATTTGTGTGACTACTTAGTGTTCGACCTGAGCGCGCTGCATCACGTGGGACGCTAGCTGTGAACAAGTGACAAATCAGGCGTTTTGTAGGATCAAACGGCACGCAATACCGACGAAATGAGGACGAATTCATCAGATTCGTGCACGCCACCCGCGAACTAAAGGGCAACCTATGGTTTCTGCTGTGTTGCGTTGTTACCCGCTCTCGCAACCTGGGGAAATGTTCAACAATATTGGCTGACCGGTTAGGATGGAATCCGTCACTAATAGGTCACAAATTGAATTGATCCGCCCCGCGCAAGGAGTAGCTTGAACCCTCCCAGAGACGAAAAGCGACTTCTGGACATTTATTGACCGGAGGTATCAGAGATATGGCTCGGAGACACAAGTCACAAGCTGAACGTGACCGCGACGATGAAGCGCGGCTCAATTGGTTCCTGCGCGCGCAAGGTACTGCGCTTACCTGCCAGGAGCTCGCCGAAATTACCGGCATGCCTACGAGTCGCGTGTTAAGCGCCCTCGACCGACTCAGTGACGATGGCGTCGTTCGTAGCGACGGCCCCAATCTGTGGCGAGTGTCCCGTCGCAATGACAGTGAAGTAGCTAGCCGCTACTGACGCTTTGCGACTAATCGCCCCGGCCTTTGCCGCGCATTTGCGCGATCGGCAGAAAGCCGCTAGATGGAACGATCTTGTTTTGCACTTCGGGCGTTAGCATGAAGTCTAAGAAGTCCTTGATGCCACCAGTAGCGGGTCCGAGAGTGTACATGTGTTCGTTGGACCAAATGGGATAGCTACCGGCGGCAATATTGTTATTGGTGGGAGCGATGCCGTCCACGTTGAAACACACGAGGCTGTCGCGACGATACGACACGCCCAGATAAGAAATGGCTCCTATCGTTTGCTCGAGCATCGTGCGAACGAGGGCTGAGCTTTCCTCTTCCAAGCCCTGCACGAAATTGTCGCCACCGAGGACTATGTTTCCAAAATTCACACGCGTGCCGGAACCCTTGCGCCGGTTGATGACTATAATAGGTTGAGGACTGCCGCCAATTTCGGACGAATTCTTGATCAAGCCCGAGAAGATGCCTTTGAGTTGCGTAAGTGTCAGTGATTGAATCTTCTCATTGAAAGGGCCACGGTTCGCCATCGTCGCAAAGCCCGTGACGGCTGCTAGGTGGTCCTCGAGCTTACCTCGAACCTCAGCGCCCGCGGCGACGTCGCTCGTTCCGATCGAGCATTCTCCGCGCAACGCGCAGTCAATCCCGCGTGCCGAGCCGCCCGCCGAAACATCAATGGCAATGTCGGGATGCAGGTGCATGTAGCGATTTGCCGCCTCTGTCACCAAGGGCAACATGGCGCTCGAGCCTGCGATTGTAATTCGCGTTGCCTTCTTCGGACTCGGGACGGCTCGCCCATGTGAGCAACAAACGAGCAGTACGCTAATCAGCAATGTCAAGATTCTGATTAGGTTTTCACTTCTTATGCTGCTGCGGCCCGATGACAAATTGGTAGCATGATCCGAAAGCATGTTCCCTCCCCTGGTTTTGAGTTTACGCCCACTTCCCCGCCATGAAGTACGACAAGCGTCTTGACCAGCGATAGGCCGAGGCCCGTGCCGCCAAATTTGCTCGAGATAGTGTCGTCGGCTTGTTCAAAGGGTTGCCAAATGCGCGCCAGCGCCACCTCGGGAATTCCGATACCCGTGTCCTGAACCTCGATCGCGACCAGGCGTTCGTCTAATTTGAACGCGCGCACCGATACGGTTCCTGCCTCTGTAAACTTTATTGCGTTAGCGATGAGGTTCGTAACTACTTGATGCAATTTGACGACGTCGGCGACGATGGCCGGAAGGTCGTCGGAAATTTCCAGCGTAATTTTGACATCTTTCAAACCAAGCAACCCCTCGCAACGGTGCGCCGAACGCCGGATCACTTGATCAATGTTCACGGCCTCCAGCTTTAGATCTTGACCCCCTGATTCAAGCTTCGATGAGTCCAGAACGTTGTTGATACCTTGCAGTAACTCGTCTGCCGCCTGACGAATTCGTTTGCCGGTGGCTAGCACAGGCGGTTCCGTCAGTCTGTCCGTCAGGTTCTGAATGACAACGATTGGCGTGCGCAGCTCATGCGACAGGTGAGCGTAGAATCTCGCCCGCACTTTCGCGGCTTGCTCCTGCTCACGGCGCGCCGATTCGGCAACCTCGTAACGGCGGTCGGCTCGCCGTTTTTGACGCCACCAAAGAGCAGACAGAGCGAGCGCGCACGCCCCGGTGAGCACGAGACCCGCAATTGCAAGAGAGCCGCGCTTGCGGAGCTCGAGCAATTTCGTATCAACTCTCTGTCCGGCGGCGGCGTCAATGTTGAGCACCTGGCGGGTCGCGTCATCGATTGATGCGGTATACTCGCTTATTTCGGCAATCGCCGCGGGGCCATCCTCGTTGATGAGCGCTTTTTGCACTCGGTTGGAAAATAGCGCAAGGCCCACTAGCAGTTTGGTTCTTGCCTCGGCCTCCGATGCGCTCAGCGGTTCAAGCTCGACGAACGCAGTCGTCGTCGTGCGCAAATCACTGAGTAACCGGGTTACACTTCGCGATTGTTCGGTGCGCTCAGCCAGCGGTAAAATCCAGCGCTCGAGCATTGCAACGTAGGCCTTTTCCGCGCTCTCGCGTACCATTCGAACCCGGCCAACGTGGACGCGCTCGGTCGCAAGCGCTTCGTCAATGCGCCCCTGGAATTCCCGGTCGATTGCGAACAATCCCAATGTGAGCGCCACGAGCGCTAGTGCCGGCACGCCCAGCAGGAGTCTGCGCATGGCTTGAGCCTTTACTGCCACGACTAAAGCCCCGCTAATTTCGACGACGCAATTTTTAGCCGACGACGAATCTCTTCGGCCAAATAGGAGAGCCCCTCCGATTTGAGCACGTAGGTGGCCCCAGTGGTTCGCACGGCGATGTCGCGCAGCTGTTCCTCTGGCATCGCTGAAAAGAAGATTATCGGCACTAGCGAGTTGTCGCTTATGAGTTTCCCCAGTCCGTCACCGCTTAGACCCGGCATCATTACGTCGAGCACTACCAGCTCCGGTCTTTCCCGGCTGATCAGCGCAGTCACGCCAAACGGGCTGGGCTGAGCCAGGATGCGGAATCCTGCATTGCGAAGGAACGATGCCGTCGCCTCGAGGGTCTCGGGATTATCGTCAACGATCATCACGGTTGGAGGACTATTATCGGATGGTTGAATCATAGGTGGTCTACGCCTGCAGGCTTTAGCCTGCGCTCGATGTACACTTACGCAAGTTTTGTGAGTCGCTAAATCCCTAGAACATCTTTGCGGGATTTTAGGCAATACTCGGCCCCTTGGAACATGCTTTTGACAATTATGACAAACGCATGACGGCAAGAATCACGGAAGTATCTGTTCTAAGCACCCACACCGAAACAGATGCGCGTGTTAGTCGTCGAGACTCGGGCTCAGTTTGGATTCACGGAAACACGAGTTATGGCAGAATTAAATTTATGCCTTCACTCCGCGGTAGTGACAGCGAAAGACGTGCTGCCAGCGTGGGTGCGATGTCGCGCATCTCGATTCGACCCAGCGAATGAGCCTTAGGCACGCCATACCCGGCTGCAAAGAACGCTGCATCCATTCCCGATTCGTCTGGAAGGTAACCGTGGGTTCCGCCCTCGTTACGAATGAAGACCGGCCCTAGCAGGTTGCGTCCCCATTTGAATCCCGGTCGTAGGGCGATCACGTAGTTGACACCCGCAAATCCCTTCAATTGCGTAATTTCTCGACCAGTAAGTATCGCCTTTACACCGTACTCAGGTTCGTCGCGCATCTCGCGAACGAGGTTCTCGATCGACGCGCGCACTTCAGCGTTAGCAACTGGGTTAATGACGAGGGCGCCAGTACCACCAGCGGTCCAGGCGCCGGCTTGCCACGATGTCACGGCATTGTCCTGCCCAACATCAATGAAGTGCCGCTCGCGCAAGAGTGAGCCCAGTTCGATTTCGGTGTGATATTGGATAAACCCATGATCGGACACTATTGCGATAATGCGGTGCGCCGAGTCGCCCAATTCGAAAGCGGCACGAAGTCGCCCCACCAGAGCGTCGATTTTCTCCAATACGCGGAGCGCTTCTGGCGCATTCGGGCCAACACGGTGCTCGACGGCGTCCAATGATCCCAAGTAGACGGTCATGAACGAGGGATGTCTCTTTCCGAGCAAGTATTCGGCGAATTTTTCCCGGACCTCGTCTGCTTCTGGACGGAAGTCTGCACCGTAGGGGATAGGCCCGACGTGGGAGGCTAACTCATCGACTAGCCCGGGCGTGGATAACTCCCTGTATAGCTTCTCATCGTCCGGCAACGCCGCTCGCCAATATTGCACCAGGTTATAGTCGATGCGCGCACCCACGCTGACGGGCCAACAAATATTTGCCGTAACGAGACCCGCATCACCAGCAACATCCCAAAGCGTGGGGACTCGAATGTCTTTCGCATACCAGTACCAGCCCTCCTTGTTGGCGCCCATTGGGTCAAATGTGATGTTCGAAGCAATCCCGTGAACAGACGGGCTAACTCCCGTCAAAATTGTCGTGTGGGCGGGATACGTCAAACTCGGGACGACGGTGCGTACGCCCGTCGCAAATGAACCTTCCTTGACGAACCGCTGAAGGTTGGGAACAGCTACGCCGATCGATTCCGCTTGCAACACCTGACTGGGCATTAAGCCATCGATCGAGATGAGTAAGAGGGCCGAGGCAGCGGAGCGCGGTTCTCGATGTTTGTTGTGGTAGCTAATTCCCGATGTTGCCGGAACGTGCGCGCATGCAACGGCGGTAAGCAAAGCCGATAATCCTACGAATGTACGGTTGCGACGAAACGACACGGATCAGAATCTCACCTTGGCACAAGTAAAGCGCACCTAACGGGGTGTTGTTACCACTAAGGCTAAATAAATCCGTTCGTGGGCGCCGATGTTGATCTAAACACCGCAATTCACAGCTCAACTGCAACGCAACTGTGCCACGAGTGTCACACGTGGCCCCGTGTGAATCCGTCCTCGCTTCTTCACGGGAATGTCGCATCCTCGTTGCTTTGTGGGCCGAGGCCAGCTTGTAACGTAGATTCGATGAACGGCGAAGCACTGGTGCACCCCGGCTGTAGCAACGAAACCGCTGTGGAGCGATACTACCGCCTGCATGCACCCGTATATGACCTAACGCGCTGGACATTCTTGTTCGGGCGCAGCGCTATGTTGCGTCGCGTCGCAAGTGAGGGGCTGGCCGAGCGCATCCTCGAAGTCGGCTGCGGAACGGGTCGCAACCTTGCCAAACTCGGCCGACTGTTTCCGCGAGCTCACATTACGGGAATCGATCTGTCATCGTCCATGCTCGAACGCGCCAGAAGACGGGTCGCACCATTCGGCGAACGCATAAAGCTCGTGCATCGGCGATACGACCAACCCTTGCACCCAACGCCCACGTACAATTTGGTCTTGTTTTCCGTATTCTTTAACGATGTTCAATCCTGGGTTCGAAACCGCGATCGAATCCGCCTCGCGAGATCTCGCGCCGGGTGGACGGGTAGCTGTCGTGGATTTTCACGACTCGAATTGGTCATGGTTCGAACGTTGGGTTGAGTTCAATCATGTCCGGGTGAACGGGCAAGTGCGCCCGTTCTTGCAAGAGCGGTTCGCACCGCTGCACGACGAAGTTCGTTTGGCCTATGGCGGTATCTGGCGATATCTGCTGTTTCTCGGGCAACCGCTGCGTGATGTGAAGCGGTCTGACTGAAACGGCACGACGTAATGATCCTTTTCGCAGCCGGTGAGACCACGGGCTAGACTTTTCTGGATGATGCCGCTGCGGCACGGAAAAGCGGTGGATCGCGCTCGCCATGACGGCACCTTGCAACGCGGAAACGCCACAGCGCCGCCCATTCGAGGATTTCTCGCACGATCGCGCTTGAAAGCTAATGCGACTCCTCCCAGTCAGTGAAGTCGCGTTTGGCATCGCAACCTGAGAAGTTGACTCATTTGCATCACCTCTCATGCCATAAGTACGACAACGGGCGCTTGCGCATGCTCGCAGTTTGCCTTAGCGTCGCGGGCCGATGCGTCGGCATGGCAATTGAGGACTTGCGTCGGCTTCTGCCGTGTTCTTACTTTGCGCGTCCGTGAAGGCTTCGCCTTGGGTCGAGCTGCAACTCGACGCTCCTCCGCAATGCCCGAGGCGCGAGGCAATTGAATCGGCGGTTGCTCGGCTAGTGCCCCGACCGCCGGCGGTTCCGTTGCACGTTACCGCCCGATTCGCGCCAGACGGCGAGCGCTGGGTGCTCTACTTGGCGTTTGAAAGCGGTCAACGGGTGGTTGCGGGTGATACTTGCATGGCCGTCGCGCAAACGTTGGTGATCATGCTGGCACTCGCCATCGATCCAACGGCGGCGCTCGGTTCTTCGGCTTTAGAAGACCTCGTTCGCTCGACCCAGGGCGTGCCTGCGCCGCAGAATGCCCCGCCGTGTGGCGAAACCTGCGGCGGCTCTCAAGGGGTTGATCCAGTCTGTACGTTCACAAATCGCAGTGGCTTCTTCATATTCACCGACGCTGCAAAGGACACTGACGGCGACACAATTTTCGACCTCGTTCAACAACTGCCCACTCGTATCCAACGCCAATCAAGCAGACTCCGAACGCGACGCTTCTCAAAAAACGCATTCTCCACATGTCGTAAATCGAGATCGCCCCGGTCAAACTCCGATTCCGCTCTGCGGAGGTCGCCGATCTTGACGGCAATTCGAGAGCTCCACGCGTCGGATTTTCAGAATCGAGCTCCCGTTTGTCGACCTCTACGTGTTGGAATCGAGTTTCGAGCGGACGATTCTTGAATTCGTCTCTGTCGGAATCGCGTTTTGGGATTGGGGTAGGCGGACTCACATGTGTGGAGGTTGGACTTTTCGAACAAGAATCCGAATCTCCACACGTGCCGGAGTCTTTTCGAGCGCTGGTTTCTCGAATTCCTACATGTGGAACTCGACAAAAGTGAGGCTATTTCTCGGGATTTCCTCGAAGACCGGCTCGATTGGGCTCAGTTGGCCGGTTCGGGCGCTGGTTGAGTCGGCCCGGCCGGTGTTGGACTGGGCGGCGTGACGGGTGTCCTTTTCGGGCGCGGACGGTCTGGGATTACACTGTGAATGTCCGCCTCGGAGAAGCCCTGAGCTTTGTACATTCGCTTGAGGTTCGCGAGCTCAATTTGAGCTGAGTGAGCAATGGCGGTCTTGGCGCGTTGCAGTCGTTGCAGTCGTATTCGCGGTTGAGTGGAGCGACGCGAGTTGGCCGGGTTGGGCGCAGGCGCGATCATTGCCCGCGAGCGAGCGCGCGCCTGCGCAGCAAGATTCCGCCGATCGTGAGCAGACCTGCTGCCAACGCGTAGAGTAGCCCCACTGGCGCGGCCGGTACCGCGACGGTCCCCTGCGTGACGGCGAGGGGTTGGCTCTCCATTGCCGGAAGGATGTCCGTGTTGCCCGCTTGAGTGGCCGTGATCGTCGTCGAGCCGGCGCCAACGACCGTGACGAGATTGCCCACGATGCTGGCAACGTTCGGGTTGCTGCTCACGTACGTGATGGGCAAGCCCGATGTCGTGGACGCGGTGAGCGAGAATGGCGCGGCTCCTGTCTGCACACTCGAGAGTGGGTTGAACGTGAGGGTTTGGGGGGCGCGCGCGATGACCAGCGTGTCGCTGCCGCTGCCAGTGTAGTCGGGCTGTGTCACCGAACCTTCGACGGTGTAGTTTCCGGCATGAACCGGGGCCAAGGTCGAGCCGTTGTACGTGACCATGATCGACAGCCCTGACGGTGTCGTCGTGACGCTAGCGGAGCGCGGCGCACCCGAGTACGTCTGGCTGAGGTTGCTTATCGCTACGCTGGCTAGAGTTATGTTCGTTGCTGGTGCGACATAGTGCTCGGAAGTTTGCGCGAATATGGGCGCAGATTCGCTCTGGTTCTGGTCGTCCGTGGCCTCGCTGTAGAACTCGTAATAACCGTAGCCATTCGGGAGCGCGAACTGGTCCGAGTACGGCGCGCTCGTTGGCGGAGTCGTGGCGGTGGCCGTCCAGTTGCCCCAGTTCGTGCCATCGGTGGAGTAGCGGTAGTAGTACTGCACGCTCGCGACCGTGGCGTTCGTGGGCGCGGTCGTGATGGTTAGAACTGGCGTGTTGCTGCCATACTCCTTGGCATCGAACGCATAGGAGGGGCTTGATGCCAAATCTTCGGTCTGGGCTTTCAGCACGAACGAGGCGCGCTTATCACCTTGTAGCTCTTGTTGTACGTAGGCCGTAACGTCCCAATCATACCAGAGATTGACGGTGCCCGAAGTTAGTGTTTGGGTTACAAGGACAGACCCGATCGCAGGTTGCGTGTTCCAGGTGAGCGCACCTTCAGTCCACCCGTCACCCGCGGCATCCAATTCAGTGACCAATGCTGGCCCCAACGCTTTCCAACAGTACATGGACAGCTTCGCGTTCGTGATGGTCGCGCCGGGAGGCACGCTCGAGAGGTCGAACTTCAGCCAACCGCGCTCGTTTCCGAAGCTCAAGGTCGAACTTTGGAGGTACAGGTTCCAGTTTGCGTTCCCAGTCGCGGTGTTGTAATTCGTGTTCGGGTTTCCGCTTGAAACCGCCACATCGTCGCTTGGATTGAGCAGAAACTGGTTCGGTGTCAGGCTAGCGTTGGCCGTCAGCGCGACTTGGCCGGTCGTGCTCAGCGGCGCAACCGCAGCCACGTTCGACATGACGTTAGACGGTGTCGGGAAGCTCGAGACTCCAGTAGCCGGCTCGACCTTGTCGCACCGGAAGCGCATGGCGTAGCTCTCGCTCGTTGGCACACCGGTGACGAAGACAAAGTCTCCGATGTTTCCAATCCCCGTCTTCTTAGCGTAGGCCGTCGCGTCCCAGGTGGTCACGACCCGACCGAACTGATCGGCAACGGAGGACGTGTCGGTGACCCGAGCCAGAAACTTGATGTAATGATTCTTGTAATTGTCGTCGGAGATCGCGGCTGCCGAGGAAACGAACGTCGGCTTGGCAAGACTCGGGTCGTTCCCCAGGATCTTGAATTCGATGCCATCGCCATAGATCCCCTCTTGATCGACGAACTCCGGATCGCCGCCGTAGAAACTGCCCTTGCCCCAGACTTCGAGGATATCGCCCTGGTGCAAGGCGTTCTTCTTGAAGCCAAGATAGCTGCGAAAGAGCTCAATCTCCGAGAGGCGATTCGAAGCGTTGACCGTGCCATCTTCCTGCACGAACCATGTTGGCACTTGGTTAGTGCCGCGGTGCCTCAGCGTATCGGGCGTTGCGCTGATGAATCGAATGAATGCGTCGTCGAACGTCGGGTTACTGTCATTGTCGTTCATCATGGTCACAACGGCACGGTATCCGCCAGCGAACTCGGTATCCAAGTGATAACGCGGGCCACCCACGGTGTACTGGTTCGACGCGGGCCACGTCTGCATGAACTGGACTAGGGCGTCGCGGCACAAGATCGACGAAGTGAGCGGGGTCTGAACCGGCCAATCGTAGTTCGCGGGCGGGTGCGCGTACATGTAATCGTTGATTGCCACCGTGTAGACGTGGTTGAGGTCGATCGGATTAAGCACACCCTGTGCATCTCGGATCCTGACGAGCGTCGGAATGCCGTCGTGGGCCGTTACATCGAGCTCGCGCGAGAATCCGGCGTCGCAATTCGTGGCTTTCAGGAAGTTGATGATGTCTTGCCCTGTCATGTTGATGCGGACTAACAGGTCGTCGCTCCAGGGGAACGTCTCGTACACCTGCATGAACGTCACGGGCCCGGCGGGAATGTCCGAACGGACACCACCGCCCGCTTCGATCGAAAGGTCGCATTGCCCCCAGTTTTGAGCGGCTTTCCACTTCATGCCGTCGCAGATCCATTGCCCCGCGGTGTTGTTGCCGCTCCACGGGTATTCGTCCGGCGACCACCACTTCATGTCATTGTCGAGCAAGAGATCGTCCGAGGTGTAACCGAGGATTTGATCCGTCGGGATTGGGTGGGTCGAATCGTAATCAGATTTCGAAGCCTTCAATCTGTAGCTCAATGACAGAACTTACGTACTGCGCGTATGGCGAGTCGCCCTGGTATTCCGCGTCGCGGATCACGTGTTGCACTGACGACAGATAGCGCCCCTGGCCGTCCACATTGAGCTCGCCCAGGTACTGCATGTAGCTCGCGGATTCGGCGAAGATCGTCTTGTAGTTGAGGCTCTCGGGCTGCCACACCGTGCTCGCCCAAGTGTGCCAGTGCCCGGTGATGGCAATCTCGGGCACCTTGGCAGCGCTGTCGTCCTTGAGCAATGCAGCGGCCGAACCGTCCGTGGCGTCCGTCGCAATAGTGCTGTGGCCGACGTGCGCGGCAAAGATGACGATGTTGCACCCCTCATCGTTTCGAAGTTTGTTGACCCAATACGCAATATGGATCTTCGACGAATCAGAACTGTTCCAGTCGCACGCCGCGACCTCGAGCGTGTCAGAAAGGGAGGCGCCGACCTGTGCGGCCTGTGTCGTATAACCAAGAATGCCGATCTTGGTCCCGTTGACCGTGACGGTTGTGTACGGCGCGAACTCCTGGGTATTCGTTTGTTTGTCGATGACGTTCACCGAAATCACGGGGACGCCGTGGTTATTCTGCATGTCATGGAGGTTGGTGATGTAGCTGAGGTCGCGTACATCATGATTGCCCACGACGACCGCGTCGATTCCACGACCGCGATGCGCCTTGAGCAGGTCCGACAAGTTCCAGTAGAACTGCGCCATGTCGCCGTTGCCATTCACGTCGCCGATCGGATTGCCTTCCGAGATGTCTCCGCCGTCAATGAAGAGCGAGTTGGGTTGTTCCGTCGTGTATCGATCAACCGCTGCAGCCAGATAAACCGCGCCGCCCACGTCTTCGAAGGAGGGCCCGGCCCAACCTTCGTCAGGAATTGTCCACTTGTGGGGAGTGATTCGCGCGTGTGTGTCATTCGCATGGAAGATCGTGAACGACCCGAGCACGGTCACCGAAATGCTTGCGGATGCACTGCGACTTTGCGCATCGACGACATTGACCGTCACCGACATCGTGTTGCCGGTCAAATTGGACGGCGTCTGAACCTGGAACGAATAGATATTGTCGCCCGCGGCGGCATCGCCATTGATGCCGTCATCGTGGAAAATGGCGTTGGTTGGACCACCGAATGACGAGGTGTCGGCCGTGACCTGCAGACCAGTGCTCGTCGGATTGGTTCCCAACGTCACGGCAGCGGTCAACACTACAGTCGCACCTGCGGCTAGCGTGTTCGGGTTTGCGGCTGCCGCGAGTGTTGGGTTCGTGGGCACACCCGTTGGCGCAATGACTCCGGAATCAACCGAGTTCAGGCCGCTCACCTCGGCGTGGATAACGGCCGAGCCAGCTGCATGCGGCGTGAAAACTGCGCTCAGATTGTCGCCCGCGGGGACGAGATCGCCGAGCACGATGCCGCCGGTGATTGACGTCAGCGACCACGCAGCGGCCGCGTTCGCATAGAACGTGCCGTCAGCCAGACGCGATACCGAGTACACCGTGATAGGGCTTCCCAACGAAAGCGTCTGCGCAGGAACTACCGCGCCGGAACCATCGGACGCCGTTTCCACGCTCACCTGCGTCGGGGTCGGCACGTACGGGCTGACAGTGCCCGAGATTTCGAAGTCACTCGCGGTCGTACTTGGGGAGCTGTAGATGTACCAAGTGCCGGCCGTGCTGGTGCCGCCATAGTTGACGATACGAAGCGTAACTACGGTACCTGGGGCGACGTTCTGAAGCGCGCTCGGGAGAGCGATCCCGCCAAGAGATCCCGTTTGCGTGCTTGAGCTATTGCCGTAGTTGACGGTCTGAATGTCAACGAACGGACCGGTGCCGATCTGGTACTGCAGCACGCCCGTGGTCGGGCCTGTTCCCGAACGGCGGTAATTGAATATGCTGATGGTGCTAAACGTGACCTGGTAGCCCGGGTTGGCCGTCACCGTGAATGTCACGTACTCGCTTGCACTGATAGCAGCAGCCTCGCTGCCTGTATTCCAAGTATTGCCACCCCAGGCGGACCCCGCGGCTGTGCCTGATGTTCCAACACCGGAGCCGCGAGTCAAACCTCCGACGGTGAGGTTGGGGTCGGATGTCGTGGCAGCATAAGGCGACGGTCCCCAGTTGTTGGCACCGCCCGGAAGCGTACTTACGTCCCATCCCGCCAATACGGACGCTGAACTTGGCTTCGCGCCGAGTGTCAATACGGAAATAGCCGCGAAAAGAACCGCGATCAGACGACGGAGGAATATTCCCGCGCTCGAGACTGAGGCCAGCTTAGAAGGCTTACACTTGTTTGCAACCAGGCGAGTTTTCATAAACACACCACCGCGTTCCACTCGACGTTGTGGTCCGTACAACGTACCGAGGGTCAGACATTCGAGTCCTAGCGGTCTCCGAGGCGCAGAGGGTATTCCCAGCAGGCCTTCCACATCGTAACAATTCGAAGACTTCTTGGCTGCCGGTTGTTACAAGCCAATGCCCAATCGACGATGACCAGTGACACGCGAGCTACGGTCGCTTGAAGGATTCAACAGCTAAGTTTGCGCGTCGCTCGCAACTCGAACGACGCGCCCTGGGCATAGCGTACGACCGCCGACCTCGCAACTGATACGCATTGGTCAATCAGCGGCGCTGGCGCCTGGTGGCGACCGCAGTTAAGATCGCACCCAATAAGAGCGCGCCCCAGGATCCGCGACCTTTTGCGCTATGACCCGGAGCAACGGTGCAACAGCCTTTATCGACGAATTCACATTCCGTCGAAAAACCATGACGGGGTTCAGGGTCGCAGTTGGGGTTCAATTGCCCAGGCGGGTAAGCAGCGCAGATCGCAGCAACGTCATCAGCCTCCAAGGTGCGCTTATTGGTCTCTGCCGCGCAGACTGTTACCAGGGTTGCAATTCTTCTCTTGGACAAAGGGGGCGAAACCTAACCAAGAACTCGATTCAAGGAAAAGTGACGGAATAGTTCTTCCGCTAAACTTCATGGCAAATTAACCCTACCGTAGTTGGTCGTGCTTCACTTCCCTCGGGCAATGTGCCGGCGCCCGGCGGCAGATCTGACGCGAGGCAAACCGTCTTCACGTGCATTCACGACAGAAAAATCAGGGAATTCTACGGTCGTCCCATCGGCTCCACAGAAATGCCGCAGCGCTCCAGAACTAGTACATCAACCCATTGAATTGAAGTACTAGAGAATCGCCAAGCGACTTTGAGGCTGGGCAACGACCCTGAGGAGCAGTTGAAAACCAATGCCGGGGAAATGAGGATAGTAGCGCGATTGGCCGCGTAGCGGTCGACGTCAGAGGACTCGCGCTCTAACAGGGGTCATCGACGACACCTGCACCAACTGGGTTTGCTGCAGCATCGCTCGAGGATTGCCGTGCAATTCCGCGATGGTCCTTTGTCGGGGCAGAGCGACAACTGCGACCCAATCGATTTTGAAACAGAATTATCGATGGTATCACGAGCACCGCCGCCAAGAGGCAACACATCTCCCCAAATACCGCTAATAGTCCGAGGCTATGCACGGCCTGATTCTTGGAGCCAAGCAGAGCCATGTAACCGAGGCTCGTAGTTAAGCTGCACAGAATGACTGCACCGCCACTGGCGCGCAGGGCGGAAAGTGCACCACCCTCTGGGTTTAGGCGGTGGCGCTGGACGAGATTAACCGCGTAGTCAACTCCAATACCAAAAGTTATTGGCAGAGCCATGAAATTGAGAAAATTCAACTTTAGTTTGAATGCAAAGAAGAGCCCCGCCAACCACGCTACGCCCATAACGAGCCCGCCGACGATGAGCAGCACATCACGTCTGTTGCGGACTGTCAGAAGCACGACAGCGGCAGTAACAATGAATGAAAGGATGCTCGCGATGGGCATGTCCTTTAGCACCGCCGCTATCATGTCCGCAAATATTACGATGCGACCAGAACCCAGTACCGTCTCGCCAGACGCCAACTGGGTGCGTCTAAAGGAGTTGGCCCATTGTATCAAGTACAGAACATTATCTTCGTCTGCATTGTGAGTGGGCTCGATATAGATGACTCGCCCGCGCTTGCCATCACGTTCCGTAAACGGCCTAGCAATGGCTTCGGGCAAATCATAGAGGCCAAACGGCGTCAGCGTCTCTGTCGGCAAATAGGCCGTTACTTGTTCCCATTGCGTGCCGCTCAATAATCCGCGCGATTGGGCGCGTGCCAACTGACTGCGGATCGTCTCGACCAACGGTATTTTCGATGGCTGGTCCGCTGGAATGAAATCGTTAATACTGTGAACGGCTTCGAAGGGTTTCGAGTCAACTGGGGCTGCCACCCAGCGCGCATGCAGTGCTTGCGTCATCTCTTCAATTTGGTCGCGACGGTCGCAGAGAATTGCCATCGAACTCTCATTTTTGACTCCAATAATTTCGCGAGCGAGTGTGGAGAGGCGCTTTTGATCCTTCGCCTGCCCCATTTGGTTAAAGAGGCGCTTCATGTCGTATTCCATCGGGTCGTGACCAATGCTTCGTACGACTGCGATTGCGCTTACGACCGTTGCAACGACTCCTAACGAGATGACGGCCGTTGGAAATCTCTTCACCAACCAGACAAACGGCGTTTCGTAACGCAGGCCCTGTCGAAACGGCGACCAGGTTGTCGGCGGTAGCGCTCGGGTGGGCACCAACTTGTGAAACACCATCAACACGCTCGGCAAAAAAAGGTAAGTCGCGACCCAACACAGGAGCATGCCAATCGCTCCGATTACCGCGAAATGCTTGAGGCCCCTAAATTCACTCACCCACAATGTAGAATACGCGGCCGCTCCCGCTAGTGATGCCGTGAGCGTGGCTTTCCACGTGGTGCTGCGGGCCACGACAATCGATTCTGGCACCGATCGCCCCTGACGCAGTTCTTCGAAGTAGCGACCGAGAAAGATGATGCCAAAATTGATGCCATTTCCTGCAACGATACTGAAGAGAAATCCGGTCGCGACATTCAGATGACCAATCAGCAGCTGTGTAACGGCGAAGGTCCAGGCACTGCCCGCCGTTATGGCTACGGCCAGTGCCAACAAGGCGCGCACGTGCATGTAATACAAAAATATGACAAGCAAAATTAGGCCGCAACCAAGGGCTCCCACCCGGAACAAATCATTGCGAATTGCCCCGTATTCGGAAAGGCCGGTAACCAAATCGCCGGCATAGCCCACGCGGACCTTGCTTACGTTGGCATTTCGGACTTCTGTTTCCACAACGGCTCGCAATCGATCGAGAGCCTGTTGCGATCGCTCGATTTCACCCGAATGCAGCGCTGTGTGTACTACAACTACGAGTGCTTTGCCGTTGCTCGACTGAAAGTACCCATCGGGGTAATTATCCCATTTTGCCTTGAGATCCTTGAGTTCCTGGAGCTCTGCGGGTTGTTCTTCGGTTGACGGAGCCTCGTCGTCGAGCCCAAGATCGAGGCCGGCTCCCTGCATCACCTTGCGGTCTCCAACTTCCTTGATGTGCTCGGATAAATGCTCGAGCTTTGCTTGGTCGGCAAACAGCAGCAATCGCGGGAGCAGGAATTGGCGGGCACTCTGAACCCCGTCCTCGGCACTCACGACCCAAGGTGGCCCAAGGGTCCGAACCCTTTCTACGAGCCTATCGCCCAGTTGTCGCAACTGCAGGTTGTCATCACCTTCGAGAATGATGAAGGCCTTCGACGCGCCTGGCAATCGCTCGGCAACGCGGCGATATTCCCGCACGCTCGGGGATTGCTCGGGAAGCAGGGCTGAGAATTCAGTGCGAAGTTCCAGTCGCGACGCCAATAGCGAGGCGCCTAGGACCGAAAGACTCAAGCAGAGTGAGAGCAGCCAGGCCCGATCAATTTGGACACGCAAGTACCATTTTGCTAAGCGACTGATCAGTTGTGGCTTTGCGAGACCCAGCTTCTTGTTTGCTTCAGTCACATGCTAACCATTGTGGCCTTGACCCACACATCCGTGAACATCGTGTGCCAATCTCGTGGCACGCTCCGTGAGCGATGCTGATTTTTGCTAGAGCGAGCCCCAAATTCGCGCCTTACAATGGTAGAGTAATCAATAGGGGGCTAGTGGCTATGCGCATTGATGTGCCACTCGAATGTTGCTAAACAGTGACCAATTAGTGATTGCCCCTGGCTATTGTTGGCCGCACTGGAAGAACCAATGCTGATTCTTTGTGACTTTGACGGAACGATAACCGAGCGCGATGTGACCGACATCGTATGGAATACTTGGATTCCGCAAGCGGAGCGTGATCGAATGGTCAGCGAAGTTGCGGGCGGCCGCTGGAGTATGCACCACTACATAGCGCATGGTTACGGTTTCGTTCGTGAACCGCCGGACACACTTCGTACTCAATTGAAAGCCAGGGTTCAAATTCGCCCCGGCTGGTCAAGATTTCTCGATGTCGTCAAGGCATCGAAGTCCAGGTTGCATATCGTGAGCAACGGCCTTGATTTGTATATTCGCGACTTCGTACCTGGTAGCGTTCAAGTGTCTTGCTTCTGTGCCAGCTTCGATGGAAGCTATCGAGTGGACTTGCCCGAAGGCTGCGTGCTCACCAATGGTGAGGAGTTCAAGGTCAACCGGGTTCGGCAATTGATCGCCGCACATGGCAAGGAACTCGTCGCGTACGTAGGCGATGGTCGGGCCGATTTTGAACCCGCACTCCTTTGCAACCTCATTTTTGCGGTCCGCGAGAGCAAATTGGCATACCTATGCCGAAGCCACTCGATTGCCACAGTCGAATTCGACTCGTTCGAAACTGTCGCGGCGTGCCTGAGTTCGATCGAGGCATGACACTCGGGGCGTTCCCGACCGACAGCTAAAACCAGGTCCGGTAATTAATATCGAGGGCCAAAATAAGCGTTTGAAGGCGGCCCGTAATAGATGCCTCGTCGCCGAGGGTGTCTCGCCCCGGCTTATTGGGCAACGACCATAGGTTCCAGCTCGCGCTGAGCCCAAGCCTCCAAGTGTCCGAAAGTGAAACAGAGACGCCCGTGGCCAATCCAAGAGTATAACCTTCAGTCCTAATCGCAACGCCATTTGGACCCGCGATCACTTTGTCGGGGGTGATATCACGGCTGTTGTAGCTGTCACTCAGCACGACCAGGCCACCATTGAGTCCAACCCATGCCTCCCAGACGGGCCCAGTGACCCAGTAGTATCGACCTGCCATTTCGGTTAGAAAGTAACCTCTTTTGTGATCGCGGTGTATCCCTGGCGGTTCCACCTTCGGGGCGTCCGTCAAGGGAAAGAGCGCGATAGTGAACCCGGCGCCAAACGCAAACCTGGGATCGAGTCTGAAGAATTGCCACGCCTCGAACATCGGGGTGGTATCGCCGCGTTTGCAAGCAAATATCGTGCGGTTAGTGCAAACTTCTTTGGACGGTAATTCCAGAAATCCAATTCCGACCTCGGTGGTACCGAATGGACGTTCGCGGGAAACATCGTGCAGGCCCGACGCCTGCGCAATTGCGCTGCGTTCTAAGCTTAGCAGGGACAGCACGAACCCGACCTGCAACTTGCGCTTGCAGCTTACCATCTAAGTTGTCACTCTAGTTTCAATCGTCGCATTCTTGCTACACCGATGGGATTGCACCGTGCCCCAGACAATCGTGAATCAACAATCTTCGTTGCCGCAAAAGTTACCCCTGCGAGTGGCTTTGCGCGATGCACTCCTGAAGCTTCGCCGCGGTCGGCTCGAGCCGCGAAAGCTGGCACTCTCGATAGGTGTGGGGGTGTTCATTGGAATGCTCCCGCTTCCCGGCCTTCAAACGTTCGTTTGGCTAGGCTTGATTGCGCTGTTGCCAGTTGATCCAATCCTAACCTACGCGTTTACCTGGGTTAGCAATCCGTTGACGGTTTTGCCCTTTACATTTGCCGAGCTGGAGCTGGGTTCGCTGCTCGCGACGGGGAGCTGGCAGCGGGTATCATTGCATGACGTTCATAATCTACACGCCGCCGCTCGCTTTGGATATCACTTGGGGATTGGAGGGCTGACATTTTCCGTTCTAAGCGCCGCTATCGCGTTCATCATTGCGCAGGCCTTGGCACTACTGCTGTGGAGGAGTCGTTCAAGCTAGTGAAATGGGGCGCTGCGGCACGCGGGCTGCTTGTTGCGTATGATTCACGACTCAGCTGGTTCTCGGAGCTCTAAGTCAAACGGCCTAAAAGCAGCCAGCTGCTGGCCGACAAATCCCTCGGGGTAGGAACTGTCGTCCGCTAGACCGTAGTCGCTTGCCAGCCGATTCGGTTGATATGCTGTGCCAAACAATCGATCCCAAATTCCTAGCTTAGTTCCATAGTTTGCGCCGCGGACAGCCAGCGCTCGGGCGTGATGCCAACGATGCATGTCTGGACCATTGATTATGGTTCCCAGAAAGCCAAGCCGAATATTTAGGTTAGAGTGAATGTACATGCCCCAAACCGCGTCGATTGTTGCCTTTATTAGCCAAATCTCGGGAGCGGCACCTAGGAGTATGATCGGAGCAAACTCGATTGTTTGGTTAATCAAAATTTCCAAAGCATGCGAGCGAGTCCCGGAGAGCCAATCAACGTCCCACACGGAATGGTGGGCCTCATGGATCCGCCATAGGTAAGAGGATGCGTGTTGGGCGCGGTGAAACCAGTAAATATAGAAATCGTGCACGACCAGAAAAAAGAGAATCTGCAACCCGATTGGCCAAGCCGTCACCAAATGAAGCCGCGACAGCCCCGTGCGCCCATCCAACCAATGCACAAATGCGGTAATTCCCTGCCCCAGCAGCCAACTTTGGACCAATCCGTACAATACGAGGTCAATGAAGAACCCTTTTCTAAATACCTTTTGACCTGCATTGTACGGAAAGAGCCGCTCAAGCCCAACGAAACCAAAGCTGGCGGTGACAATGATAACTGGCGAAAGCAAGGTCCAGTCGAGATTCATGCGTATGCCTCGGGCAGATTCCTGGTTCTTGGTCTATCTAGTCGTGCCGGTAGTGGGCAGCTTAGCCGGCGAGGCTTTCCACATACGAAGCCCCGCGTAGCCGGCGAATACTCGGCAGCTCGGATTCGTGAATGCGCTTGATTCCGTCGCCGAGGGCCATCTCGATGTCGCGAATCGAGTCAACCAGCCGTTTGAGGCCACCAATTTCGACTGAGGCGGCTTGATCGCTGCCCCACATTGCACGGTCGAGCGTTATGTGACGTTCGACAAATGTGGCCCCCAATGTCACAGCGGCCCAGGTAGGCACGAGGCCCGTTTCATGCCCCGAGTAACCGATCGGACACTCGGGGTAAATCCGCTTGAGGGTGTGGAGCATGCGAAGGTTGAGCGCCTCAATCGGGCATGGATAGCTCGATGTCGAATGGGCAATTAGCAGCTTATCTGTGGCAAGGGCTTCGACCGCGTCGGCAATTTGGTCCATCGTCGACATCCCGGTAGAAAGCATGACGGGGCGCCCGGTTGCCCCAATTTTGCGCATGAGCTCTAGATCCGTGAGTGAAGCCGAGGCAACCTTGTGGCAAGGCGGATCGAATTGCTCGATGAAGTTGAACGGATTCCTCATCCCAGCAGGAGGCAAACCAATCGATACCCAGGCCGTTGCAATGTTCGCAGATTTCAACATAGTCAGGCCATTTGAATTCGATTCGCTTTCTGTAGTCGATGTACGACATTCGACCCCAGGGGGTTTCGCGAAGGATGGCCCATTGATCGCGCGGCAAAGCTTTCTCCGGCGTGCGCTTCTGGAACTTGACCGCGTCGCAGCCAGCTCGAACAGCTTCATCGATGAGTCGCTTGGCTAGATCCACGGACCCGTTGTGATTGATGCCAATTTCCGCAATAATGTAAACGGGTTCACCGTCTCCTATGGTGCGGCTGCCAACTCGAACTCGGGCATTTTTCATGGTTTTCTCCGCGACAATTGACTTACTCATTGTGATGTTTGATTTTGCAATGTTTCGATTACCAAGCCGTCCATCCGCCATCGACAACCAAGTTCGTACCGGTAAGGTAACTAGAGGTGTCGCTCGCGAGATAGACGATGGCGCCGCGGAAATCTTCTGGATTTGCCATGCGCCCGAGAGGCGTTCGTTCAGAGTAATTCGTGATGAATTGACTGTCCTGTGTCGTCTTTACTCCGCCGGGTGAAAGGGCATTCACACGCAAACCGGTAGGCCCCCAATAGGCGGCCAGGTACCGAGTTAGGCCAATTATTGCGGCCTTAGTAGCGGAGTAAGCGGGCGATTTGAAAAGCAGTTGTTGACCGGCAGTGTCTCGATAGATTCGCTGATCGGGGCCTACGATACCGTAGGTCGATGCCACGTTGATGATGGAGCCGCGCCTTTGCTTTGCCATCTCCGCGCCAAAAATCTGGCAACAAAGGAAGGTGCCCGTTAGGTTCACCTCAATGGCTAATTTCCATTGCTGCAGGGGAAATGCTTCGAATGGAATTGGACCCGTCGATTCACGCCCTTCCACCTTGTCGTTGATGGCGGCATTGTTTACCAGGACGTCAACTCGCCCAAAGCGTTCGAGGGCGCGTTCACGCAATTCTAGGAGCGTTTCGGGGTTGGTAATATCCGCTGGCACAGCCAGGGCCTCGACCGAGCACTCCTCAGCGATCTCGGCGATCACTTTGTCACAAGCGCTACCATCGAGATCGGTCGCCACGATGTGGGCACCCGCCTGCGCCAGAGCGATGCAATGCTGACGTCCGAGCAGCCCAGCAGAACCGGTAACGACAGCGACTCGACCCCTTAGTGCTTGGGGTGCCAATGGACCTCTAAATGGGAAACCGCCGGAAACTTCCATATTGGAAATGGTCATGCGGTCCGTCCGTAGACAACACGACGTTGTGTGTGAAAGGACCGGGTTCGGCGAAACGATGGTAGGATGGGTTCGCCGCGCAAACTGGCAGCCAGTGAATCATTCTGAATGGCTTGGTGCAGTCGCGGCAGTATTTCGGTATAGGCGTCCAGTACAACACCAACATCGTCATCAGTGTGGGAATAGCTCATATTGTGAAAGCCACTCCACAATACACCGTGCGTCAGCATCTCCTGTTGCACGAAGGACCGCGCCAGTAATGGATCGACCCTGCTCTGGTCAAACTGAACCAGCGATCGGGCATCGAAACCTTGGCAGTACGTGTAGTCTAGCCCAGCCCTTCGGGCAGCTTCATCATAGCCTTCACGCAGTTTGCGACCTTGTTCCGCCATATGCGCAATGACAGGCTTGTTTTGCATCTCCAGCAACGTGGCCTTGGCGGCGGCGAGCGATAGTGTTTCGCCCCCGAATGTCGTGAAGAAGAATACGTCGCGTTCGAGCAGGCTCATGATATCTCGGCGACCCGTCAACACGGACAGCGGCATGCCGTTGGCAATGGCCTTCGAAAAGCAGGCCAGATCGGCCCTGACACCGTAGTGTTCCTGAGCACCGCCGAGTGACAGACGAAAGCCCGTCCACATTTCGTCGAATATCAACAGGGTACCGTGTTCGTCGCAAACGCGTCTCAGGCCCTCGAGGAAGCCCGGTTTGGGAGCTTCGAAAACGGTGGGTTCTAGAATGATTGCCGCCACGCGGTCGTCGATGGCGTCAACGACAGAATCGAGGTCGTTATACTCGAATGTATGGGTGAGTTGGGTGACTGCGGCAGGGACACCTTGGGCTCGATCCGTTACCGCCACGTACCAATCATGCCAACCGTGATAGCCGCAGCAGAGAACGTGCGGGCGCCCGGTAAACGCCCGAGCAAGCCGAATCGCCGCGCTCGTAACATCGCAGCCTGCCTTGCTGAATCGCACCATTTCAGCCCCTGGTATTATCTGGGACACGAGTTCCGCCACGTTGACCTCTAGCGGGTGCATCAACGTAAATGTAATTCCATCACTCAGCTGCGATCGAATTGCATCGTCCACCGCAGGGTATGCATACCCTAGGGAAACAGGACCAACTGCCATCGTCAGATCGATATATTCGTTACCGTTGACGTCCCAGACGTGGCTGCCGCGCGCGCGTTCCAAGTACTTGGGTGCAACGCCGCGCACCCATTGACTGGGGCCCTTGGCTAATGTTTGAGTTCCCGAGGGAATAACCTTGATGGCTCTATCCCAGATCGAATTCGATTGATCGATGCGCGGGTAGCCTTGTGTTTCTCGTGTGTCGTCCATGATCATACTCCAATTGCGCAAGAATCGCTTCTGTTATTCGCGGCGCGGAAAGGCCCGTACCTTGCAGCACCTGCTCGAGTTGCCCAGGTCTGAACCAATGGTTCTTCAAGTTTATCGGAAACAGATTCGCGGGTGCATGGGCAAGCGCGAGCCGCTCCGCGATTACAGAAAATAGCCCGCCGCTCTGGAAATGATCCTCGAGGACAACAAGCAACTTGTTCGAACTCGCCCAACGAAGCAGCAACTGCTCATCTAGTGGAGCGACTGTCCGCATATTGAAGACGCAGGCCTTCACACCCGAACTCCGGAGTAATTCCATGGCCTTTACGGCCTCGGAAACGAGCAATCCATAGGTTGCAATCGCAATGTCTGCGCCCGCGTCGCCTATTGTCTCAGCTTTGCCGAATAGGTATTCGCCCGTGTGCTGAAATGTTGGCGCTCCGTCGTAATAGCGGATGTAGCAGGGGCCGCCATACTTCACCGCGGCAGAGATTGCCTCCAACAGTTCCACTTCGTCACAGGGAGCCGCGACTGCCATGCCTGGAATCCCACGCATCAGGCCCACATCCTCGATTGCTTGATGTGTCGGACCGTTGCCATCTGACAAAAGTCCGGGTACGCCACCCACGAGTATCACCGGCAAGTTTCCGATTCCAATGTCGGTCCGGATAAACTCGAAACCGCGCATGGTAAGAAATGCCGCGAGCGCGTGCACAATCGGTCGCCGGCCTCTTGCCGCTAGTCCCGCCGCGACTCCTAACAATGTTTGCTCACAGATGCCGACGTCGATGAACCGGCTGCCAATTCGCTCGGGAAGCGACCGAATCGCTGCCCGATTTTCTGCAGTCATAATGACAATGCGTTCATCGCTGCAAGCTAAAGAGCCGAGTAACTGTTCGTACGGTTTCACTTCCCACTCTCCTGGTCCATTTCGGTTGTCCTCGGGCTGCGCAGGCTTGACTCACGCAGGCTGGCCATCAATGCCTCACCCTGCTCGGCATTCGATTTGACGAACCATTTGTTGACCCGACCTTCGTGCGCTGGGATCCCTTTGCCTCGCACGGTGTTTGCGATGATCGCGGTGGACCGTCGTGTTGATGAGTCGGTCAGTGCTCGGCGCAATTCGCCGAACGAGTGCCCGTCAATCGTCGTAACCGTCCAGCCAAACGCCTCGAACTTGGCAGCAAGTGGTTCGAGCGGCACCAGATCTTCCGTTTGGATGTTGGCCTGCAGTTGATTGCGGTCAACTACCAGAAAGAGTCGATTTAGTTCTTGTGCACGGGCCACCAACGCGGCTTCCCAAATTGAACCTTCGTTGAGTTCTCCGTCCCCTACGATTACGTATACCCTCGATTCAGACCCGCGAAGTCGTGCATCGAGGGCCATGCCAATTCCCACAGACAACAGGTGGCCGAGGGAGCCCGAGCGAAATTCCACACCCGGAATGTCGGGGTTTGGGTGCCAGTATATCGAGTCGTCGGTTTGCAGGTGAGCTGCTAGCCGCGACGCAGGAAAGTAGCCCAATTCCGCTAGTGTGCCATACAGGGCCGGCACCGCGTGCCCCTTGGACAAAAGGACGATGTCTCGATCACAACTGTTGACGCGGTCGGGAGATAGATTCAGGCAATCTGCGTACATGCTCACCAATATGTCGACGCATGACAGGCTAGCCCCGAGAAAACAGCCGCCATTTACCGACATTCGAACGACATGTTCGCGCACTTTGGCCGCGATATTCGTGAGCCGATCGTACTGTTGGCTTTCGATATTCATCAGTGTGACTCCAAGATCCTCGTCTGTGCGGGCCCGACTTGTTTGAGTTGATCCAAGTGATGTCGATACCAATTCACCCCAGCGTATTGGCCGTTAATCGCCAAGATATCGGGCTTACTTCGTAACAATTCCATTATTTCTTCCAAACTGAAGACCCGCTCCGCACCGCCCAATTCCTCGAATACGCGGCAAATAAACCGGTAGTCCTCGGGATAGTCGATGGTGAAACGGTGGGTCATTGAGCAGTCGGGCATTCCCTGCCAAGTTACGTTCCCAATTCGAAATCTTTCCGGTCGCTCCCAAATATAGGGAGTAGTGTGCTCCCGCTCGAAGGGGTGACAC
Source organism: uncultured delta proteobacterium (assembly GCA_963819085.1). Classification (GTDB taxonomy): domain Bacteria; phylum Myxococcota_A; class Polyangia; order Polyangiales; family Polyangiaceae; genus FEN-1139. The sequence continues at coordinate 68,683 of CAWFUX010000034.1, read as the reverse complement.
GCTTCGTTGAATGCCGTTCGCAACGTCCCGAAGCCGATCACCTCTACGTCGTTGCCGTCGGGATACGAGGCGGGATGCAAGTTGCTGACGTAGTCCAAAGAACCCGCGTTTTCGATATAGAAGGCAAGTACGCGATCGATTACTGATGGATCAATCAGGGGACAATCGGATGGAATCTTGACCGCAACATCCGCGTGTCGGTAAAGGGCCGCGTGATAATGTCGATCCAACAGATCACTCGGGTGCCCGCGGTAACAATCGACGCCAAGTTCGGCGCAAAGGGAAGCGATGACGTCGTCCTCGGAGGCAGATGTTGTCGCTACCGTCAGTTCAAAAGGGGTGCGAGCCGCTCGGACCCGCCTAATCATGGCCGTAAGCAGCGGCACGCCGGCAACGGGTAACAGCACTTTGCCCGGCAATCGGCTCGAACCGGTTCGCGCTTGAATGATGACCAGAACTTTCATGCCACCTTTCCCGCTTGCATTACCTGCGGCTCCGATGGCTTCTCAACCACCTCGCCTTCGGTTTCGGTTGCTTCGTTGCTCCCCATGAGAACCTTCCTACATACCTCCGCGATATTCGAAGCAGAATGGGGGGTCTGCAGCGGGATAAGCTTACGCAACTCATCCAATTTGAACATGGAGTGAACCTCCTTATTCAGGGCGAGCCCAACCAGTGCCGTGGACGACCACTCGGTGACGAGAATGTCGCCGTTGGCGACCATTTCTTCAGCGTTCCCGGTCGTGAGTACCAGGGCTCCCGGGATTTCATCGTGAACTTCGCGGATTGCGCGGTCGAAACGTTCGTTGGGGTGTAATTTGACAATAATCGGACGGCCACCTGCCAAGCCCTTAGCCCTGCGTAAAAAGGCGCGACGATTGTGAAACTTGAACGTCTCCCTCGAGTCGGATGTGCAAACGAGAGCGTAACCTCGATGCGGAAATGCGTTGCCAAGATAGCGATCGCAATGACTAAAGTTGGGTATCCCGGTTACGACCATCTTTTCCGGCCGCACCCCTCGATCAGTGAACAGTTCACTAAAGCCTTGGCTGGCGACACAGAACTTGTCGTAGCAGTCACTCAGACCAGTTGCTGAAGTGCTCGCGAGCCAGTTCGGTAGCCACCTAATCCGGCGTACGAGGTGAAACCAGACATTCTCGGGATCCACCATTCCTTCCTGAACCAACACCGTCCGCTTACCTTTAACTAAGTCCGGTACGAATAGATCCTGACAGGTGACGATCAGGTCGTATTCGTAGCCCTGCCCCCGCACATCGATCGGTAAGCTATTTGCCCGAAGGTAATTAAGGCATTCTTCGCGCCAGTGACCCCCAGCAATCGTGAAGTCCAACCCGCCCCATTCACGGACTAGTTCGTATGCTCCAGTCACGAAGTAGGGCGTAAAACTCTGCTCGAAATCGGGCATTTCGAGTGCAATTTGGTGCAATTGAGTGGTCTGGTTGCGTGACCCGCATATGAACAAGACGCGAGGCTTTGACAAATGAGCAATTGGCTCGGGTCCAGTCCTAGTGCCCCGTCGTTGCGCCGAAGTGGATTGCGGAGCAGGCCAGTCGCTCTTTTTGGGAGTGAGTCGTCGAACTCGCTTCTCTGTCCACGCCGAATCATGACGCATGCGCTTTAACTACGAACGTTAGGTGACACTTGCGCCAAGCTGCGATTGCGTTTTGGTGCCATTATTCAAAAGATATGACCATGGGTGACAACCAGGCGTCATTTGCGTGGCTTGCGTGTATTGCATGAGCCGAACGATGTGTAGACACAAAGCCCCAACTGGGAATGGCTACACGTAACGGCGATACGCTGCAGAAACAGATTGGGCGAAGTAAAACGAATTGAGGTTCCAAACTAAGATGCCGGAATGCGCTCGGTAATGGGGGCCCCGCCATCCGCAATGCCCTGCAATTCAATGTAACGCACCCGTGGCAAGAGCCCACCACCCTCATCTGCACGCACGAAGATTCGGTTGAGCGTGGCCGGTTTGCCCAATATGATAACGCGGGCACGATATGACCCACCCATAAGTTGAACCTGAATTTCACGTTGTTTGAACGCCAGGAGCCGCAAGCAAAAGCCCGAAGGTGTCACCCGTGACGCAGAAAAGCCATAGGCGAGCTCGCGCTCTATCCAACTGAGTCCCTCGCGGCGACCGTTTTCTGCGAGCATTAGCCAATAGGCGTTAACAGGTTGTGCTAAGTCCAATTGACCGTCTGGTTTGCGCTGAATATCATAGCGAACCACATTGGCATTCTTGCTGCGTGCAATTATGAACAGGTTTTCCGCAGGCTGTGCATGAACGTCCGCGGCGAACGACCAAAGCAGTGCCACAGCGGATAGAGCGAGTTTCTGGGTCGATTGCGCGATGTGCATAAGACGCAGATGCCATTTTCTTCAGCAATGGAAAAGCAAAAGTGGATAAGTCAGTGCCTGCCGCAACGAAATTTGCGATAACGCCGATAGTCCGTTACGTGTCAGTCATAATTGTTTCGCAATCTGCACACTGCGATTCGCAACGTAATTCCCGGCGACCTAGAACAATCAACGTGTGTCGCCAAGAATCCTCGCAGCCTTGATGCCCGCGTTGCGATCAGGCGGAATCAGGCGGATAGCCCAACGCGCTCGGCACTTGCGCTCAAATACTTGTCGAGGCCATCGGCGCCAAGAAAGCGGCGCAACATGACCCTGGGCGCGCGCGGAACATCGACTACAATCAAGGCATCGACACAATGTCCAAATTGGGGGTCGATATTTAGAGCCAGAACCTGACCACCTAGTTCCAAGTACCGCTCGAGCAACACCGGAAGCCCACGCCGATGCGTGTCAATATCGGCGACGAGCCGCCCTAGCCGACGCAAATTGGGGTTGACTGTCAGATTTCGGGCCCTCTCGAGGGCAGGCAAGCGATCTCGCGGCGGCCGACGCCCCCTGACCGCGTGAATGCGCGACGCGTCATTCTCCAGGTTTTCAAGGTAGGATACCATCAGGCGACGCGCCGCGTTGCCATAGGCATCACTGATGCTGACCGGACCCATGAGCTGAGTGTATCTCGGATTTTGCACCAGCAACTCGCCGATACCACGCCAAAGTAATGCCAGGGCCAAGGGGCCTGCGTTGATATTCACTTTGAACAAATGACCGCCCGAGCTCGATAGTGCCGCTCAATTGGCGTAAAAAACCGGCATTATATTGGAATAGCGTGCTCGTATATAGACCGCCGGGGCCTTCGGTCATCAGGAGTTCGTCACAGAAGCCCAAGCGATAACCGCCCACAATACAGCTTTCCGTGACGTCAAAAACAAACAGGTGTTGGTAGTGAGCATCGAATCGATCGATGTCGATCGCGGCGCCAGTTCCCTCACCCACCGCACGAAACGTCAATTCTCTAAGGCGTCCAATTTCAATAAGTGTCTTTGGAATGGCCACCGCAGGCGCACAATAGACTCGATACGGGCCTTGATTCACCAACAGGCAACGCGCTGGCAAGCGAGATATTTCATCGACAAGCGTTTTGGCCGAAACACCATCGACGAGCAATGATTCTTTGCGCCTTGGCTTGCTCGATAACTGCAGCTTGGGTCGCGCTAGATCGTAGGTTCGCAACCGGAGCCATGCCGTTAAGGCCACGTTGTCGGAAAATGCCGCTATGGCATTACTGGAAACCGCGTGACCTATTCTGACTTTGACTTGAGAACCACGCCGCTTCAAAAGTTCGCTGGGCAAGAGTGCTGTTCGGAGTGCCGGGTGCACCAGCCCCGCGCATTGGAATACCCAGCGAATTTCTCCCCTCGAAAAACATGGGAACAACTGCGGCGCGCGTCTTTCTCGCCATCACGGCGACTAGTCGATTCCATTGCGGGTTGACGATTCCTTGGCGCCCTGGCTGCCAGTGCGAAACGACTCCCGCCGGGAACACTACGAGGAGCCCATTGCGCCTCAGGTGTTTTACAGCCGATTTCAGCACTGAAGCGTTGGCAAGCGTGTCGGGGCGATCCCCGAATACATCGACGGCCAACAACCAGGGGCGCAATTCCGGAATCCGCCCGAGCCATTGGTTGGCAAGCACTTGCACGTTTGGGTGGCGGCGCGCAGAAAGCGAGCTCGCGATGAGACCGTCCAGAGCTCCAAACGGATGGTTCGCGACGACAATCGTCGGGCCATCTGTCGGAATGTGCGAGAGCTCGGCCTCATCAACGTCCACCTCCACACCGAGGGCGTCGATGGCGCGATCGAAGAAGTGCGCTTCGCTTGGGCTGCTCTTTGCCACACTGTAGACACGATTGAGCTTGCCAAGCCCCAACAAGTAACCAAGCGGCGGGGGTAAGGTTAAACTAGGCGTTACAGACATCGTAAATGTCGGCCTTGGTATCAATTGCCAAATATGAAAATCGACCCTCCGTGCAGCTGCCACTGTTGAGAAATAGTCGCGAGCCGCAATCGGAGCGCAGTGCGTGGTGGGTATGTCCGGTTATAACGACGTCGGCATTTCGGTGTTGAGCCAGCGAAAAGGCCCAATTCTGGAAGCTATCCAGCAGTGGATAGGCACTCGGGCGACTCATGGCCAGATCGAGAAAGTTACCCAATTGATACAAAGCGGACAGACCGACACGTCGTATCCATGCGCCTAGCCACACACACCATTCAGAAAGCCAGCGTGCTTGGCGAATCAACCAATCGTGACGGTGACCGTGCGTGAATAGCAAACGAACACCATCAGATTCGATCAAGAATTCCTCGGGAACACCTTCGACAGCGCCCGCGATGATGTCGTGATTTCCGTGAATATACAGGTACTTAGACTCTTCGAAGCGACTTGCCAGCTCCGGATGGGCCTGCCGCGCGCGGCGCAGCCCCGCTTCAGGATCGAATGGCAATAGCGATGTCAACGTTTCCCAAACGTCACCGAGTAAAACGATGCGCTCGAAATCATTTTCGAGTCGCCGGAGGAATTTTAGAAAATCAGCGTCGCTATGTCCGAAGCTGTCGGAAGCGTCGCCGGGGCCTAAGTGGAGGTCGGAGATTACAGCAATATTCATGCGTATTTTCCCGAGTGTGCTGCTTTGAAAGGTTCGTCCTCGCGTGTGACGGTCTAATGTCACTTAGGTAAGACTTGCGAAAACATCTGCGTTCGCGCAAGAATTTGCGCGTTCTTGAGTCCGAGCGTCTCGATTGCTCAATAAACAGAGTCGTTACACGAGCGGCACAGAAGCGGCACGCGGGGGCGCCATGTTATCCTCCCATGCATGCGCGCCGACTGGGACGAATGCGAGGGGCCCTTCGCTACGTTGGGACGATAATTGGGCTCGCCCTAATCGTGTGGGCGTTTCGCAATGTGAGCCTCGAGAAAACCTTCGGGCTGCTCAGCGAAATTCACGCTGGTATCTGGCTCATCCCGTTGCCATTTGCACTGGCTCAGATGACCGAAACCTTTGCCTGGAAGACAGCATTTGGGCAGCTCAAGTGCTCGGTCCCGTACCTGGCATTGCTGCGTGTTCGCCTGGCTTGCGAGGGCATTACGCAAACCTGTCCCGGGGGAATGCTGATCGCAGAATCGATCAAACCCGGGCTGCTCATGAGTCAGTGTGGGCTCACTGCATCAGATGCCGTGTGCGGCACAGCCTCGCGAAAATTTCTGATTCTCGTGGCGCACTGCGGCTACTTTGCTCTCGCTGCGCTGCTCGGGATACCCGCGTTGCTCGCTCTCTCGCATGCATCTTCCGCGGGCCGTCTGCTATCAGGCGGTGTCGCAACGGCTTGGCTCGTGCTGGCGCTAAGCGCGCTAGGCCTTGGACTAGTCTTGGGACGAGGAGATCTGTGCAAGCGGGTGCACTCGCTGCTGGGTCGCTTGCCGATAAAGTCACTGCGATCGGCCGCATCGAATTGGAAACCTGGGTTTCTCCAAACAGATCGGCGAATCGCCGAATTCTGTTCACTCGGTCCGCGAAGTCTTGCAAAGGCTACCTTGCTCTATCTTTTGGCCTGGTGCTTCGAGACCGTCGAAACCCTGGTGCTATTTTCTTTGTTGGGGGTCCACTTGGACATAGGGACCATCTGTTTGATCGAAGTATCTGCGTCGATGATAAGGCAGATTGCATTCCTGTCACCCGCCGGACTCGGCGCACAGGATCTCGGGTACGCAGGGCTGCTTCAGATCTTCGGAGTCCCCGATGCACTCGGCGTTGCGGCGGCGTTCCTGCTACTCAAGCGCGGCAAGGAATTGCTCTGGTCACTCGTCGGATACTCACTACTGATGCGAATGGGCAAACAAGCTCGGCCGAGTGGGGAGACAGTACAGCCTTCGTTTCAGCCGCCGATTGATATGCGAAAAGACATGGGCTGGATTGGATGATATCGAGTCGCGGGGTTCGCAGTGCCGCTGATTGGCTCGAAATCGTGATCTCGGCGCAGCCCTTGTCCACGTGCCGTCATGCCCCCCCAAATAGAGCGGCGAATTGACGGAACCTTGGGCGACGCGAAACGAATCCGGAGTTAGGTTGACTTGGATGCGATAACTTTCGCGCGAAGTGGCGTTCGGATTTTGTAGCTGCATGTGAGACGTCTGAATACCCCGAAGCCGAAGTGCGCGATTGCAGGCGGGCCAGCGCGCCGGTCCGTTCGTGAGCGGCCGGCTGGGGTTACTAGGCTATTTGCGGCTGATTCGAGTGATTGACGAGGCCGCGCGAGGCAGCGTGCCACGCACGAAGCTCGGCGATTGATTGCAGTTACCAATACTTGTTGATGAGAGCTCTTGGCTCAGCCAATTGCTAGAATTTCTGCGGTAAAATGAGCCGTCTGCCAAGCCTACTTACACTGATGGTAAGTGCGAGTGTGCCCGCGTGTTGGGGTGGTAGTCGTTCGCTATTCGAAGGGTGGGCGGTGTCGCGCGGGTTCAGACTTGACATGTTTGAGCATATACTCAGAATTGAATCGCGCGGCTGTTTCATGGGAGAAGCTACGGCGCTGCTGCTCAAAAAATTTTAACGGGCTTTAGCCCAGGGATGGTTACCTATGCGATCGATGGGCAATTTATCAGCGATTTTGGGTATCGGCGTTGTCATTTTGGCTGCCGCTTGTTCATCGAAGAATGGTGCCGACAATAGTGGCGCTGGTGGCAGCGGCTACAACCCGAACAGCGGTAACAACGGGGGAACAGCTCCGAACGGGTTCCCCTCGGCTCAAACTTACACCGATCCAACTACCGGCACCGTAGACGGCCTCTATCCGGTGACTGCGGACGAAGCATCCAAGCTTAAGAATGCCGCCTCCGTGTGTGCGGGGCGTTCTGCGGAGCCCGAGGGTAACGGCGCGGCCATTATGGAATTTGTCATGGACATTACTTCGTCGATGAACGTTGACCATGTGGTTGCGAACGACAACACGACCCCGACCAAGTGGGCCGTGTTCCAGCCGACAATGGAACAGGTGTTTCCAAAACTGCCGTCCAGCTTTGCCATCGGCGCCATGTATTTCGCGGCGCCGAATATCGGCCAATGTTACCAGACCAACAGAAATGACGTGCCGATCGCTCTGAACAACGCCACGCAAAACCAGGCGCTCGTCGCCTCGGTGGCGGCGGTTGCGCCGAACGGCGCAACGCCCACGTACCAAGCCTGGACACACGCACTGCAGCTAATCACGAGCTACACACCGAAGTCGACTGATCCGCCCGGCATGGCAACTGCCGGGCGCTACATCGTGCTTGAGACCGACGGCGTGCCGACGGTCGGACAAACGAGCGATTGCACCTATCTGCAGAATGGCATTGTTAAGACGGAGTACGATGCGGAGCTGGCGTTGATACAGCAGGCGACGGAGGCAACCAAGACCCAGTTTCCGCCTAACGGAGTCGAGACGTTCGTCGTTGGTGTTTCGGGGAGCAACAACCCGCAAAATGCCAATTTCGATCCGCTATGCTATCTATCGAAGATCGCCGTGATCGGCGGCACCGCAGGCAATTGCACCCCGGTGTGCGGCACTCCCGTTGGCAATGACGTTAACCCGCGCGGCACGTATTGTCACATCGACCTTTCCAATGCCGGGACGGATCTCGCCGCCCAGCTTTCCGCGGCCCTCACAGGCATCGCCGGTTCCGTGCTACCCTGCACGTATACGGTACCGCCTGATCCCTCGGGCACTGCCATCGATCCGAACAAGACCATCCTAGTATTCACTGATGGCTCCAATGGGGCTGCATCCGTGGTGCTAGAAAACACTAGTACAACCTGTGATCAGGGTTGGCACTTCACCGACTCGACGAATACGCAAATCGAGGTTTGTGGCCAAACCTGTAAGGCGCTTCAAGCCAACTCGATGTCGAGCCTGAGCTTGGTGTTCGGCTGCACCGCGGGGCAGATCATCGGCTAATTGGCGGTGGCCGTTGTTATTACGTCGGCTCGCATTGTCCGCGCTGGAGTAAGTCGAGCTGAGACTGACTATTCTTGTCCCCAAGCGGGCCCGGCTCGGCGGGGATCTTTGTTGCTGCCCAGGCGAAATGCCGACACTACTTCCCGAGTCATGGCGCGCAGTGAGTCTCCGTTAAAACAACGTTGGCTGGCGCCGCCTCGGGCAGAGCTTGCCGCCTGCTTGCCACCTAGCTGATGGCTCCAGACATCGTTCAAAACCACGATTCGACCCTTGTCGTCAACGGATTCGGCAACGTCGAGCGTTACCTCTTGGTGACGGTCGTCGTCAGCCACAATCGATACGGGTACCATGTGATCCGGCGCTGTCAGACGGTACGTGACTCTCACGCCTTCGACATCGCCAGGTCCGTACAGCAGGCGCTGCACTCCCGGCAACACGAACAGCAAGTGGCTGTAAAACCCATCGATTGCAACGGCAGGTAGAAGCCATCGGGTAAGTGAGTTGTCTCCCCACGGGCGTTCTGTCGTCCAATAGGCGAAATAGCCCACAATGACACGCTCTGCCCCCGATCGACTGACCCGATAAAGGAGAGATTTGCCCAAGTCTCCCGCCCACGATTGGGTCGAAACGATGCAGATGGGCCGCTGCCGAATCAGCTTATCCAACGGCCCCGCAGAATCGGCGCAAGTTGTCGAACTGCCACGGTTGTTTGTAATAGGGCTCAAGAGCGAAGCTTCGGCAACTCGAGCCTCGGTTCGCGGAGCTTCCGCGCGACACGAGTCGGGCCACGCTGGCTCTGCCGAGTGGGTGCTGAGCTGCCACATGAGCAGATATGTAGCCCAACCAAGAATGCTCTTTAGCACACGTACATTACGTCAGCCGTCGCGGTCAGTGTAGTGGCAAACGTGGCAATTGTTCGCAACATTGTTGACAACGATATTCAATTGCGGCTGCCCAATACGTATCAACTACTGAGACATGATCATTGCGACATGATCAGCTGCTGCAGGCTAGTGTCGTCAATGCACGCACTAACGGGTTGCCGCGCGCTGCCAGCTAATACAAATCCATGAACAGTGAGTGAAGGGCTCATTCGTTACATCTCAATTGCGTCCGGCGGCTCGCCGACGAGCCCAGCGCAGACCGTGATTGTGCGCGAAGGGTGGGGCAACGGCACTGCAGTTAGTACTTACCGACTAAATTTATGACAATTTGATGACACCTGCTATACTTGGCCACTTTTTACAGTCCGCCCGCGCATACTGAAGGGACATTGTAGGAATCTATTGGCCGATTGAAGGCAAATTGAGCAATGCGATAGCAAACATTGTCTTCGCGGAGTAACCCGTAGAACGCTAGACCTATTTGAGGAACCACGTTTTCCATGGATATCCAAGAAGCAACTCAGCTTTACGAACAATGGCTTGGAAACCAGGTTGATTTAGTTTTGCCGGATCTCAGCCACAAGCATGATCTGATGGCCGCAGGCCCGTTCGAATTTCTGCGTGCAACGTATTACCGGTGGGCGCAAATTTGGCCCGAAGCGTGCCCAGAGCTGCGTGATGCGCAGGAATTACTTTCCATTGGCGACCTGCACATCGAGAACTTTGGCACCTGGCGGGACCACGAAGGTCGCTTGGTGTGGGGCATCAATGATTTCGATGAAGCGTACCCCTTGCCGTGGACCGCGGATCTGGTGCGCTTGGCGACGAGCTCTCTGCTTGCGATTGAGACGGACCACTTATCGGTGGGTAGAAGCAAAGCCTGTAGTTCGATTTTGCAGGGATACAAAGATTCACTAACTACCCAGGGTAGGCCATTCGTGCTGGCCGAGGACCATGAGTGGCTGCGAAAGCTCAGTCTGAGCAAACTACGCAACCCTGTCATATTTTGGCGAAAGCTGGATGAGCTGCCAACTTGGTCGGAAGCGCTACCGGAAAACGCCGACAGGGGGCTTCGCCAACTCTTGCCAAAGCCCAATCTCGAGCACCGAGTTGCGCATCGCACCGCAGGTGTCGGCAGTTTGGGGCGCCCGCGGTTCGTAGCATTAGCCAACTGGGAGGGCGGCAGAATTGCGCGCGAAGCAAAGGCATTGGTGCCTTCTGCATGCAGCTGGGCCAAGCTCGAAGCTGAGCCCAATCGAGGCTATCAGCAGACCCTGTTGGAGGGAGCGATTCGTGTTTCAGACCCCTACCTGAGAGTGCTCGATGGCTGGATTGTCCGTCGCCTCGCGCCAGATTGCGTTCGCGTCGTGCTCTCCAGTTTACCCACGCATCGCGACGAGTCTCGACTACTCCTTTCAATGGGTTTCGAACTGGGAAACGTGCATCAGGCCAACCCCGAGGCTTGCATCAAGGTGCTGGAAGAGCTCTCGAAGCTTCCCGAGAATTGGCTTTTGGATGCCGCCAAGTCAATGGTCAAGCTGGTCTCGAGCGATTGGAAAGAGTGGCGTAAGCACTATATCTGACAAACCTAGCCCACTTTGGCGCGCTATGGTCCAATTTTGGCGTGGCTTAATCCAACGCGCCGTGCGAGGACTGGCCGGTGTCGCTGCTGTTATCCTGCACGGCCGCCATGGCGCTCGCCTGGGCCCTGACGATTTACAGGGGCTGGTTTGTGTGGTCCGCCATGACCCCTCTGGTGCTCGCTGTTCTGCTTGCTGTAACGGCGGCCTTCGGTGGGCGGTCAGGCACGTCGAACAAACCTAGAGTGGCCCCGAGGTACGCGTACCTGGCGTTGGCCCTCGGTACATTGGTGTCGCTCGTTTGGCAGATCTTATACTCGAACGAAGTACCCCTCGAGAACCCGCTTTCGCGCTGGCAACTGGGGTTGCACAGTTTAGCGATCACCCTCGCCGCTAGCCATGTTTTCTGCTCACCGCGAATTAGAAGAGTCCTGTTCGTATTGCTACTTTGCACCTTCGCGGTGACGGGCTGCCTGGTGATTCACGCAAGGCCGAGCCCGCCCATTGATACTTGGTACTTCCAGCAGGCAGGAGCCCAATTGCTCGGGCAAGGGCAAAACCCGTATGACGCAGGATTTGACATCCCCTATCAGCCCTGGCAAATTGCGGTGTTTTACGGGCCGGGCGTGGTGGAAAATGGGCGCTTGATGAGTTACGGGTATCCGCCCCTGAATTTGCTCGTTCAATTGCCGTTTCGCGTCATCCTGGGTGACATCCGCTATTCAATACTCTTCGGTGTGATATTGAGCGCGTTATTCATGCGCGGTTTGGCTCCCCGGGGGCAACGAGCATTGGCTGACATGGCGGCATTGTTTCTGATGTTTGAACCAGTAACACTGTTCGTGGTCAGGCAAGCATGGACAGAACCGATCGTATTTGCATTCTGGTCCGGTGCATTGCTCGCAATCAAAAGGGCGCTGCCCATGGCCAATGCAGACGCCGGAAGCAGATCCTATTGGCCTGTGGGAGTCGCGCTAGGTCTATTGGCGGCGATAAAGCAGTATTCCCCGATCATGCTGCTTCCCCCGTTGCTGCGGACTGCAATGTTGAGGCGTGGGAAGCGCCAAATTCTGATCGCCGCTGCGGTTGCTGCAGTCACGCTCATACCGTTCTTCGTCTGGAATCCCCCTGAGTTTCTGCGGGATATCGTATTTTTGCAATTCCGCCAGCCATTTCGACTCGATTCACTTTCTCTGCTGGCCGTTATCGCGCGTCAACGACATGTCACGTCATTGCCGGCATCGGCAATGTTGCCGGCATTCCTAGTCCCCTGGCTCATTTTCATTGTGGCAAAGCCTAAGCCAGGGCATATCGATCAAATTGCCAGCACGACTGCAGCTGGCTTTATTACATTCATATTCCTAAACAAACAATCCTTTCACAACTACTATTGGCTCGCACTCGGCATGCTCTGCGCTGCTTGCGCGGCCAGCACGACAAGAACGGATGCCGCTACCAGCTGACAACTCTCGGCTTCAATCCGCCGAATTACGTATCCGAGCTGCGATTGTCCGCATGGCAGAGGGCTATGGTCCGCAGGGATGGTGGCCCGTTCAGCGTGAACGAAAGAGCTTTACCAATCCAATCGGTCGCTTCGAGATGGAGGGCTACCACCCGGGGCAATTCGAGTTCCCACGCACCCGTCAGGGCCGCTGGGAAATCTGCTGCGGTGCAACGCTAACCCAAAATACGGCATGGTCTAACGTGCGAAAGGCGCTCTCGGGTCTGCATGAACGGAGAATAACGACACCCGAGCGATTGCTTTCTGCCCATTTGCAAACCCTGCGCAGTACAATTCGGCCAGCGGGGTACTTCAACCAGAAGTCAGGCTATCTCCGCGCCGTAGCGGAGTGGTTCATTGCCAACGATCGCCAGTTGTGCCGCGGTGAACGCAGTCGCAAGCACCTGGAATTGTGGCGCCCTCAGCTGCTCGGCGTGCGCGGCGTTGGGCCTGAAACAGCGGACTCGATTCTGCTCTATGCGTACGCCTTGCCTACGTTCGTCGTTGACGCCTACACGCGTCGCGTGTTCGAACGCTTGACGCTCATAACCCCGGACTTTAGCTACGAGCGCATTCGCAGTTTGTTCGAAGCAGCTCTCGAACGTCAATCCGTCGCTGAGACCGTCCAATGGTGGCAGGAGGCACATGCATTAATCGTCGAACACGCCAAGCGGTATCACGCACGCGGCGCCGATCCGGCGAAAGACTTCTTGCTAGAAAGCGTTTGAGTGCCGGCGGCCATTCTCCTAGCGTACTCGCGGCCTGGACGCGGTGCAGCCGTGGGCGGCCCGGACCGTAGCATTCAAGGTGCAAAGTCGCGCGTACCGCGCTAAGTGTAAATTCAGCATGCAGGCGGACCCACCCCCAACAGATATCCCGCTGTCCCTTTGGTATGACAGGCCCGCGCGCGAGGCGATAACCGAAGGCCTGCCCCTCGGCAATGGTCATCTAGGTGCCCTGATCCTCGGGGGCATCGATTGTGATCGTTGGGTATTGAATGAAGACACCTTCTTCAATGGCGGCCCGTACGTGCCGACCAACCCCGAGGCGTTAGCCGCGTTACCCGAAGTGCGGAAATTGATCTTCGATGGGCAATATCAGGCAGCAACGGCCCTGGCCGAAGAAAAGATGATGGGGCGACCCAAGTTTCAGGCGGAATATCAACCGCTCGGCGACCTTTGGATCGAATTCCCGAACCACACCAACCCTGAAGGCTACCGTCGCGAACTCGATCTCAACCGGGCAGTCCATACTACGAGCTACTGCGTTGACGGGGTCGAGTATCTTCGTGAGGTGTTCATCAGCGCCGCTGATCAAGTGCTGGTCGCGCGCTTCACGGCATCGCGACCCGCTCACCTCGACGGCATACTTCGTGTCACGTCGGAGCAACGCGGCCTGTTCGAGTGGCAGCGGGGAGTCGAAGGGTGGTACACGAGCAGCGGCTTCGGCATGCGAGGGCGGAATCACGCCGCCTGCGGGGTTGATGGCGCACTGCGTTTCGAATTCGCGGGTAAGGTTCGGAATCGCGGGGGGCGCATCATGCCCGGCGACCGCCGGGTCAGCATCCGTGACGCCGATGAGCTCGTTCTGGTATGTGCGGCGGCCACCAACTATCGACGCTACGACGATTTGAGTGGTGATCCGACCAGCTTAGTGAAGTCGCGACTCGAGGGCGCAGAGCACCTGTCATTTGAGGATCTGACTAAAACGTCATCTGGCCGACTATCAGGAGCGGTTTAGTCGATTTGCCATCGAAATCGGCCCTACGCCGGCTGCGGCGTCGCGGCCCACCGACGCGAGAATCGCTAGTTTTGCGGGCGGGCAAGACCCGTCATTGGCGGCGCTTTACGTGCAATACGCGCGCTACTTGCTGTTAGCGTGTGCGCGGGAACAAAGCCAGCCGGCAAATCTACAAGGGTTGTGGAACGACAAGCTCCATCCGCCCTGGGGCTGCAAGTGCACCATCAATATCAATACGGAAATGAACTATTGGGTAACGCAGCCCGCTGCCCTTACGGAGTGCGACGAACCATTGTTGCGGGCAATCGAGGATCTCGCGATTAGCGGCCAGGCCACGGCCAAGGCTCATTACGGCGCCCGCGGTTGGGTTGCGCATCACAACATCGACTTGTGGCGCGCAACCGCGCCGGTTGATGGCGCAGAATGGGGACTGTGGCCGCTCGGTGGCGCGTGGTTGAGTTTGCAGCTTTGGGATCACTATCAGTTTACACTCGACTCGAGTTACCTGAACCGCATTTACCCGCTGCTCAAAGGAGCCTCGGAATTCTTCTGCGATTATCTCATCGAGGATCCCAATTCTGGTTACATCGTCACGTGTCCGAGCGAATCCCCTGAAAATCGGCATCCCTTTGGAACGACGGTCTGCGCCGGGTCCGCAGTAGATGGCGCCATCCTGCGCGACCTATTTTCGGCAACCGCGGAGTGTGCACGTCGGTTGAACCTCGATGCGGAGTTTCAAACGACGCTTGACGTGCTCTACCATCGTTTGCCCCCTTATCGCGTGGGTAACGCAGGTCAACTTCAGGAATGGCAAGCAGACTGGGACATGCAGGCTCCCGAGCCTCATCACCGGCATGTCTCGCACCTCTTTGGCCTTCATCCATCACGTCAGATTTCTCCGCGCACGAGTCCGGAGCTTGCTCGTGCAGCGCGCAGAACCCTTGAACTGCGCGGCGACGCTGCCACGGGCTGGAGCCTTGCCTGGAAGGTCAACTTCTGGGCGCGGCTACTCGAAGGTGACCGTGCCCTCGAACTGCTCGAGTTACTGCTGAGTCCCGATCGGAGTTACACGAATCTCTTCGATGCGCATCCACCCTTTCAGATCGACGGAAACTTCGGAGGCGCCGCGGGCATCTTGGAGCTGCTCGTCCAAAGCGAAATCGGGCGACTGCATCTGCTGCCTGCGCTGCCGTCCGCGTGGTCCGAGGGCACACTGCGCGGGGTGAGGGCGCGCGGAGCAATCCGCCTCGACCTGCGATGGCACAATCACACACTGGCAAGTGCCTCCATCACTTCAGCAATAAAGCAGACGGTAATTCTTACGATTGCTCGCTCGGAGCCCGTTGAGCTTCACTTGAGCGCAGGAATAGCCCGGACCATTTAGATTGCGGGCGCACCACCTTCTTCGCGAACGCGCGCAAGCTCGGGAGGTGAATGTGTTTTTGGCGTGACGGCACGGAAACGCAATTGCGCACGTTTTTAAGCTTGATTGTACGGCACTGCAACGTCGCGCGAGTGGTCGGGACGTTTCTGGGCCGTCAAAAACAAAATGTTCAGAATCGGGGCGGCGCACCACAAACTCTTTTTCAGTTTAGTTTAGTCCGCTCGCAGTCTTGGCAGAGCCGGTGGCATCCGCGCAGGGTCGTCCGCCCACATTCACGAGCGGTGAGTAATGACTATGCGCCCGCCGCTACGCAAACTGGTTTTCACTGGTATAAACCCTTCGTGTCAACGAGCGAGAATATAACTCCCCCGAGCCGCGAGCAATTGGTCCACGAGCTTTACGAAGCCGCAGAGCTCGAGCACACGTTGATGTGCACCTATCTCTATGCAGTCTTTAGTTTGAAGGACAGCGGGTCTGAAGGTTTGTCGAAGGATGAAGCCGCAGCCGTCGCGCGGTGGCGCGCGATTATCCTGCGAGTTGCGCTCGAGGAGATGGGACATCTCACCGCGGTATGGAATATCACCGCTGCGCTTGGGGCGGCCCCTCGCTTCGGACGCGGCAATTTTCCGCTGGATCCAGGCACATTGCCGGCGGGTGTCGTGGTCAAGTTGGCGCCCTTCAATGAAGAGGTATTGCAGCATTTTATCCACTTGGAACGACCCGAGGGTTCATCGGAAGCCGAAGGAGCAGGCTTTGCTCCGGCGTTTGCGTTCACGCGTGGAGTGCACGTCTCGCGCCTTACGCCGATGGCTATCGACTATGACACGGTCGGAAGCTTTTACGCGATGCTCGGAGCCAATCTGCGGGCGTTCGTCGACAAGCATGGTGAAAGCGTTGCGTTCTGCGGCGATCCGGCACTTCAATTATCTTCCCAAGATACGGGCCTTACGGGAGTCGAGCCAGTTATCTGCTCGAAGACGGCACTTGCGGCATTTACTGCGATCGTGCAACAAGGCGAAGGCGCTCCCGCCGATGCCGTCGGTTCACACTATCAGAGGTTCCTTGCGATTCGCGACGAACTGGCCTCACTAAAGGCCCAAAATCCCGCGTTCGAGCCTGCATACCCAGCCGCCGTGAACCCGGTTTTGCGCCCACCGTTGCGTCGCGAGGGGCGGGTATGGCTTGAGAATGAAGCCGCTGCAGCCACAGTCGATGTCGCGAACAGCGCCTACGCACTCATGTTACGTTTGATTGCTCACGCCTATCTCTTGCCAAGGCCAGCGCCCGCTAAGGGCCTAGTAATCGATCTGGCTCGTGGCTTGATGCGAGCGGTCACTCTATGGGGTGAACGCGCCGCACGGCTGCCTGCCGGGCCCTCGAACCCCAATTGCCACGCGGGCATGTCATTTACTGCATTGCGAGATGCCGCGGCCATTCCTCCCGGGACCAGTGCCAACCGGTTTTTTCTAGAACGGCTGAGCGAGATCGCAGCTGGGGCTGCAACCTTGGAACAATCGGGCGATCCGCGTTCGGCGAGCGCTTCTCGAATTGTTGCAGATCTCGTGAAACGCGCGACGCGCGGTCTGGATACCGAGCGCAGAACTTTAGCTCCGGCGTCCGCAGTAATGATTGATGTTCCGGCCCCTGCCGAAGCCGCGGCTGGGAATGGAAGCCCCGCGTCACAAGCCGTAACTGGGGGCCCGCCAGTGCCGATCGTCGTCAACGGCGTCGAACACATCGAAGGCAAGGGTCTCACTCTACTGTACGAGCTCAAGAAGTGCATACACGCTCGCTTCTGCGTTACCGGCGCCCCGCAGGTATTTCTTGCCAATGTGAAGGGGCCCTGGATTGTGCCCGATGCAATTCGCACCGAAGCACTCGTCGAGATCGCGCACGCTTGCCCATCGGGTGCAATTCGGTATCAGCGCAAGGATGGGGTGCCCGACGAGACGCCGCCGCCGGTGAATTTAATCTCGATTCGCGAGGCCGGTCCGTATGCGGTGCGCGCCGATTTGCAATTGGACGGCGGCCCCGCGGGAACCTTTCGCGCGACATTGTGTAGATGCGGCGCCTCGAAGAACAAGCCATTCTGTGACGGCTCGCATCATGAAGTAAACTTTTCGGCCACCGGCGAGCCCCCCACCGGCAAGGCAGATATGCTCGATCAGCGCGGTGGTGCACTCTCGATTGATCCACAGCTCGACGGCCCGCTCAAGGTGCGAGGCAATCTGGAAATCACCAGTGGCACTGGGCGCGTTGTGGCAAGGATTGTTCAGGCAAACCTCTGCCGTTGCGGCGCTAGCAACAATAAGCCATTTTGCGATGGCAGCCACGCGCGCATTGGCTTTCGGTCGAACTAACGAACCGCCATGCTATGAGCAGCAAAATCGAGGACTTCGACTATTTGGTGATCGGTGGTGGCTCCGCAGGCCTCGCCTCGGCGCGCCGTGCGCGCAGTCACGGCGCACGGGTAGCGCTTTTCGAACCGAACGCGATTGGCGGAACGTGTGTGAACCGCGGCTGCGTGCCAAAGAAGATACTCTGGAATGCCGCCGAGCAATCGCATCGACTTACGGAATGCGCCGACTATGGCTTCGACGTCCAAGCCCCTGTGCGGTTCGACTATTCACGCCTTCGACGTGCGAGTCTCGCTCACGTTAATTACTTAAACGACTTCTACTCCTCGCACCTCACTGACGAGGGAGTCGAGTTCGTCGCCGAGTGGGCCAAGTTTGCCGCGCCTGGTCTGATTGTGACGCCATCTGGCCGCAATTTTCGGGCTCCGCATTTGCTGCTGGCAACCGGTGCGCATCCGCAGGTGCCGGACCTCGAAGGCGCTGAACTTGGCATTACGTCAGATGATTGGTTTCAGCTGACGCAATTACCGCAGCGGCTGCTGATTGTCGGCGGCGGTTACGTTGGCGTTGAACTGGCGGGCATTGCACATGCCCTTGGCTGTAAAGTCACATTCGCCTTTCGCGGGACGACTCCACTTCGACAATTCGATGAGTTGCTCCGGGAGTCAATAACGGAAACGATGCGCGCTTCGGGAATCGGTTTATTGAGCGGATTCAATCCGAAGCGTGTGGTCCGTTCAGAGGGTGGGCTCTCGGTCGATGCTGACGACGGCCGAAGCGTGAATCGGCTAGACGCTGTCATTTGGGCGATCGGCAGAGTCGCCAACGCGAAGGGTTGGGCCGATTCCGCGGGTATCGAGCTTGATCCCATTGGATTCATTCGGGTAGACGAATACCAAAATACGAACGTTACCGGCATCTACGCAGTCGGCGATGTCACAGGCCGGGTGTGTCTCACACCAGTTGCTATCGCGGCGGGTCAGCGCCTCGCTGATCGTCTTTTTGGAGGCAAGCCCGACTCGAGGCTCGACTACAACGACATTCCAACGGTCGTTTTTAGTCATCCCCCCATTAGTACCGTCGGGCTCAGCGACAGCGATGCGCGAAGCCTCTATGGCGATCGAGTAAAATCCTACGTGACGCGTTTTTCGAACCTCTACTATGCCGTTACCCGGCAAAAGCAGTATACGGCGATGAAGCTTGTCACGTTGCTTCCAGACGAGCGCGTTCTCGGGATTCATGTCATCGGACTCGGTGCCGATGAACTAATTCAGGGTTTTGCCGTCGCGCTGCGCATGGGTGCAAAAAAGGTGGATCTCGGTAGCACCGTCGCGATTCACCCAACTGCAGCCGAAGAACTAGTGACAATGCGATGGCTTGACGTCCACTACGAGAGCACCAAATGACCGCGTAAACCGAGGAGATATGTCATGATCCGAACAAGTATTGCAGTCTGGCGAGGCGATGGCCTTCACGGCAAGGGTGAGCTGACAACGCAGAGCGGTGTATTCCGCGACCAACTCTATTCGTTCAATACGCGCTTCCAAAGCGAGGATGGTAAGGCCGGAACCAACCCTGAAGAGCTCCTGGCAGCAGCGCACGCAGGTTGCTTTGCAATGGCGTTGTCGTTTGCGCTGAGTGATGCGGGGCATGTGCCAGACGAATTACATGTAGCCGCCAAGGTCGAGCTGGCTAAGGTAGAAGGGGGATTCTCTATCAAGACCATTGGTCTCGAGCTCGAGGCAAAGGTTCCGGGGCTGGATGACACTAAGTTCCAGACCATTGCGGAAGCGGCCAAGAAGGGTTGTCCGTTGTCCAAGGCACTTGCTGCCACACCCATTACCCTGTCGGCGAGACTGACATGAAGCCCAGTGCTATTACGGCTCACGATCACGTTGCTGGGCCTTCGAATGCGGCCGTCATTCTGATTGAATATGCGGACTTCGAATGCCCTTATTGTGTAAAAGCGTATCCGGTCATCGAGAGCGCGCGTGAGACTTTTCGCGACAAACTGCAGTTCGTCTATCGACATATTCCGAAGTCTGCCGACAAGGGGTTCACTTTACAGGCGGCCGAGGCCTCGGAGTTCGCTGCGGCCGAAGGGCAATTCTGGGCCATGCACGCACAGTTATATTTGCGCCCTGACCGGCATGACCTCGAAGGTCTCGTAGCAACCGCAACGGAAATCGGTCTCGATTCGGCCGCTTGTCGAAAGGCGCTTATCGAAAAAGCCTATGCGGGACGTGTACGTGAGATAGCGGTATTGGCTGTGAAGAGTGGCATCATCGGTACCCCAACCCTATTCATTAACGGCGCTCACTATGAGGATCGTATGGAGGAGGATCTCCTTCAGAGTGCAATCAACCGAGAAATACACGCTCCACGGGCCGCAGCACCCTAAGCCCGGCTCGCCCTCACGGCACGTAGCCCACGGTTTGGAGCTTTTGTGGCCAAAAATGGACACATAATCAGGTATTGTACGCTCAGCGTGGAATCGCGTATGCTCGTACCTATGCGCAATCGTTTGCCAGAACATGAAAAAGCCGCTCCTCACGCGCGACGTTGGGCCTTTACAGGCAAAATTCTGGCCATGGCCCTCTTGGCCTTACCGGTCACTGCGTGTAACAAAGCCGAGCAAGAGAAGAAAATCAACGACATTCAGAAGGCTGCCGACGCGCGGGTCGCCAAAGCCGAACAAGACGCACGGGACAAGATCGCTGCACTCGAGAAGCAAGTCGAGGCAATCAAGGCGGAGGCCGCGGACGCCTCGGCGCAAGTCAAGGCCCAGGCCGATGAGGCTATCAACAAAGCTCAACTCAGTGCGGATGAGGCTGCCAAGGCCGTCCAAGCGGCGCTAGATAAGGCCCGTGAAGCGTACAAGGCCGATGCCCGAACCCACTTGGCAGATCTGAACAAAGAAGTTGCCGAAGTCACGAGTCTAGCTGCCAAGACCGCTGCCAAAGAGAAGGTTGGCTACGATAAGGCGATAAAAGATGTAGTTGCGGCTCAGAAAGAGATCGCAAAGGACATCGCAGCCTATGACAAGGCCGCCCTTGAAACCTTCAAGACCACTAAAGCCAAGCTCACCAAGGACCTTGCCCTAATGAAGGCGGCCATCAAAACCGCTAGGTCGAAACTTCCCAAGCACTAGCAGATATTCGTTTCCGCATTAATTTTCACCGAACGGGTGGCGTGGTGCAATAATGGAGGTGTGTGCTACCGATAGGTTGGAACTTCGCGAAGCGACAAACGCCGATTGTGCCGCCATCTGGGCTCTAATCTCGGGTGTACTCGGCGAATATGCGATAAACACCGATCCGACGACAACAGACAAAGATCTGTCCGACATCGAATC
Organism: uncultured delta proteobacterium; assembly: GCA_963819085.1. Lineage (GTDB taxonomy): Bacteria > Myxococcota_A > Polyangia > Polyangiales > Polyangiaceae > FEN-1139. Next base: position 47,503 of record CAWFUX010000034.1, on the reverse strand, counting down.
CAATTACACGAATTCGGGGGGAGCCTTCTTCGTGCTGCTCGATGCCGACAACGTCATCGGAACTGTGGCCATTTGCCGTGATTCCGACACCATTTGCGAGCTATGTCGAATGTACCTCGCAACCAATTACCGTCGCCGCGGCCTCGGTCGCCTGCTATTCAGCAGAGCCACCGAGACAGCCATCCGGCGGGGTTTTCGAGAGATGCGGCTCGAGACAGCAGCTGTGCTCGTTGAAGCCATAGCCCTGTACGAGTCGGCTGGTTTCACCGCCATCGAGGGGACACCAGCCGGCAAGAATTGCAACCTGATTATGGCCAAGCGGCTCGAGTGAGCACTACAGGCTATCGCCGAAATCAGCCCGGAACTTTGCCATCAATTTCTCTGGCCAGTCGCTCACCGCGTCCAGGCGGCCCATGAAGAACCGCAAGACCGCCGGTTCGTCTACGAATTTCAGACCGCCCACCAAGTCACGGTTTTGGTAGAGCCAAGTGACGCGGTCGAGCACGTACTCCGTCTGCGACAACGTGAAGACTCGGCGGGGGAAAGCCAGTCTCAGCAACTCTACGTCAGCCAGTACGTTGTTGCCCTTGTCGTCGCGCACACTGGAAATCGTTCCGCGTTCCATACCCCGGGCTCCCGAGACGATGAACAGAGCCGCGGCGAGCGCACCCGCCGGGTATTGTGTTTGCGGCACATGTGGCAAAAAGCCCATGCAATCGAGATGGCAGCCGAGTGCGCCCGGCGGCAATATCACCGGTATTCCTCGTTGATCTAGTTTCGTTGCCAGGTGCGCAATGAATGACGGGGACTGGCTGATGACCGTTTCATCCGTTGTTTCATACATTCCGATGGCGAGCGCTTCGATCTCGCGGACGGACATGCCACCGTATGTCACGAAGCCTTCGAAGAGAACGACCAGATCGCGAACCTTCAAGTACAAGTCCTTGCGATTCGTGCAAATGGCACCGCCGCGCGTCGAACTGACCTTACGGCTCGAAAAGTAGACCAAGTCCGCAAGCCCGCACATGACGAGGAGAATGTCCTTGATTGACGTATTCTTGAACTCGGCTTCTCGCTGTTTCACGAAATACGCATTCTCACCGATAAGACTTGCGTCGAGGACTACGAGTAGCCCGTGTTCGTCTGCAATGCGCCGCACTTCGCGCATATTCTCAATCGAAAAGGGCTGGCCACCGATTAGGTTCGTCGAAGCTTCGAGTCTGATGAACGGAATACGCGCTGGGGAGTATTCCTTGATGAGCGCACGCAGCTTGTTGGTATCGATGTTTCCCTTGAACGGACAGTCGCTCTTGATTTTGAGAGCCTCGTCCGTATAGATCTCGAACAACCTGCCACCATTTATCTCCATGTGAGCTTTGGTGGTGGTAAAGTGATAGTTCATCGGTATCACATCGCCCTTTTTGATGAAGGCTTGCGATATGATGTTCTCAGCGGCGCGCCCCTGATGAACGGGCAACACGTATTCGGTCCCAAATACTTCCTTCACGGCGGCGTGCATTCGCGCAAAGCTTTGCGAGCCGGCATAGGCGTCATCTGCGCGTAGCATCGCGGAGACCTGATTGTCGCTCATCGCATTGGTGCCCGAATCCGTCAACATGTCGAGGAACACGTTGTTGGTGCTCAGCTGAAATGTATTGAAGCCAGCGTCACGCATGGCCTTAAGGCGGCGCTCGATGGGGTGCAAAAATAGCTTTTGAACCACGCGTACTTTGTGCAGTTCGAGGGGAATATTCTGACCGCTGGCAAACTTCACCGTGCATGATTGTGTTTCGTTGCTCATGGTTTTGTTGCTCTTCAGTTGAGTGGGCTGGTACGTTGCGCTCGTTTGGATACTGATCGTGCCGGTTCGCTCGAGAAACCGGATACTACGTGAAACATCGTGTGTAGCAAGCAAACATCGGGGCTCAGTACGCGGTTAAGTTCGGGCGGTTCCCGTCCACGTTTTTGTGGTTGGTTGTGAGCAAAATCCCGGACGTTGTGTAATTTTCCGAGTGTTACGGCCCAAAGTGCGCGAGATTTTTACGCCTTTTACGACGATCCCGCAAGCTGTACGGCGCGCAACGCGCAGGTCTTGCGCGTTTCCCAGTGATTTGCCCATTGCATGGACACTTGGCGACAAAAGGGTTAGGAGGAGCGGCGCATTGTCGAAGCCGCACATCGTATTCAGAAACGCGCTCTCCACGGATACGCCCGCCGTAGTTGCTCTGGTCGAGTCTGCCTACCGGGGTGACGTGAGTCGCAAAGGCTGGACCACCGAGGCTGACATATTGGATGGGCAGCGCACTGATCCAGACGAAGTATCGGAGATTGTCAACGACTCCTCGGCTCGGCTTATCTTAGCCCTGTCGGAAACCGAGTTGTTGGGGTGCGTGGTGCTGCGCGACGAAGGCTCATCGGCCTATATTGGCATGCTCGCCATTCGACCAGATTGCCAGGCCTCTGGTGTTGGGCGTCAGCTTCTAGAGCAAGCCGAGCACTGCGCGCGAACGACATTCTCGTCAACCAAGACCCGCATGACGGTGATCATTCAGCGAGAGGAATTGATCAAGTGGTACGAGCGCCGCGGGTACAGGAGAACCGAACACCGCGAGCCGTTCCCTTACGGCAACCCGCGATTTGGTCTGCCCAAGAGGCCTGACCTCGAATTCCTCGTGCTCGAAAAGCAGCTCAACGCTAGTGACCTATAGCCACGATCCGCGCAGCTTATCCCCGGTCCAGCGGTCGTGAAGCAACTTGTTCCGCGAATCAAAGCTGGCGCTTGCAGGACGGCGCAACCGACTGCGGCTACTGCGCCTGAGGCAGCCAAATTTATTGCTGCCGCGCAGCCACGCATCGCGGGCGCTCATGAAGCTTTGTCATTTTCTGGGTCATGACGGCACGGAACCCCCCTTCACGACAACCACTCGATTAGCCCCTCGAGTTGGTACAACTTCTTCCAGCTATCACGGGCGCGAACCCTATCCGCCAAGGCCTTCAGCGACGGCCACTCGAGGGCCGTGCGCGGCATCTTACGTGACCAACGCATGTACATCGTGAGTTGCAAGTCCGCCGCAGAAAACCGATTGCCAAGGAGATAGGGACCGTGATCAGTGAGCTGTAGCTCGAGGCGGTCCCACACCTTTTCGATATTCTTCTGTAACGCAGCGCGCACAGTGGGTGGGTGTTCCTTTTCCCCAGATCACCGGGGTAGAACCAGAATCGATAGTTCGCGCCGAGCGTATTGCCGAGATAAGCAAGCCACTGGAACCAGGCGTTGCGATCTTCGCTACCGGCCTCCGGAGCAAGATTCGACTCGGGATGTCGCTCTGCCAACATCAGCAACAGTGCCACAGATTCCACGAAGGGCTGCCCGTCGATTAGTAGCGTGGGTACGACGCCATGGGGATTGAGCTTGAGATAACTCGGCGTATGCTGAGCCTTCGAGTCGAAATCGACTAGCACTCGTTCGTAAGGCACCCCAATCTCGAGCAGTGCCAGGTGAATCACCATACTGGCCGCACCCGGAGAATAGTAAAGTGTATATTGGGGAATGCCTGTCATGGATTTTCTCCTGCGCGGACGTCACTAGCCCCAGGCGGAATGAATTGCCCGCAGCGCAGTGAATTGTATACTCGACTTTTCTGTGCCGCTTCGACAAAAAAAGAGGAATGGCAGCGCGTGCTGGACACGAGACGGGCCAAAGCGCAGCAATCGAAATTCGAGTCTAAGGTATATCGGCCGTTGCCAAGTTTGCGTCGTATAGCGGGGTTGCACCCTCGGGAGCATCTTGCTCCTTGAGAATTGGGATGTTGATCTTTTGATGAGGCCGAGCCGCATTGAGGCTCACCGTTGTCGCCCACGCCTTTCGTCCTGGAGCTGTCGCAACCAATTGGTGCGAGCCCAGCTGCATCGGCAGTGCGACGCCCCAAGTGGCACGATGTTGGGCCACTCCATCCAGCAGGATCTTGAGGTCGTCTACGTCCGCCAGTTGCGCTGAAACCTCAACGGTGATCGTAGGCTGCGCAGGCCGCGCCACCATTGTTTTTTGGGAATAGGTTGCCTTCGAATACCCGCTCGACGCCACGTTCTGCGGTTCGACTCTTTCGCCTTGGTCCAATGATTGAAGGACCTTTGAAGGAGCTACCGGCAGCGGAACCTTGACTAAGGCTGGCGTCTGGGGCGCGATAGTGGGGGCTAGTGCGGCGGTGCGGGGAGCCGGTGTGACCGATGCAGGAGCGCTGGACAACCTCTGCGGAGCGCTGACCGCAGCCGTTTGCAAATGTGTAACGTTTGGCGTGGGTTTACTTGCTTTGCTCGCAAAGCCTGCGGTTCTTACGGAGGTCCACGCCAACGCGAACCCGACAAGTACCCCAATCGCAGCACCAATTGCCACGGGGCGCCGCGATGCCGGTGGCATCGTTGGACGCTTCTTGCCTGAGAAGTCCTCAATTGCCGTCCGCATGGCTCGCGTTGAGCGGTATCGCTGACTCGGAAGCGGATGAATCGCGCACTTCACAATCTTCCACAGGCCTTCAGGGGCGGCCGGGTGTGGTGCCATGTTCTCTTCGAGGGCATTGGCAGGAGCAATCCGCCAGTTGTCGCCGTAGGGCAATAGCCCGGTCAGCATTTCAAATAACATTACGCCCAATGCGAATATGTCGGATGAAACAGCGATGTCGGGCCACAGGTAGACCTGCTCCGGCGGCATGTAACCCGGTGTGCCGCGGAAGTAACCGGTCACTGACATATTGGGTTCGACACCCCTGAACCCCGCCATGCCAAAATCTGCAATCTTCACCTGGATGTTTCCGTCGATACGCTCGACGTACACATTCTCGGGTTTCAGATCGCGGTGAATGATCAGGAGCCTATGTGCGGCTTCTAGTCCACCCAGACACTGCTGGGCAATTTCCACAGCGTCTTCAACCGGCATAGTGGGTTGTCGCTCGAGAATGTCGCGCAGAGACTCACCGCTCGGATACTCCGTTACTATGCAAAGCGACTCAGCTTCTTGTTCGACTGCGATCGTCTTATTTACATGCGGGCTGTCAATGATGCAGCATGTGCGAATTTCCCTGACATATCGAGCAAGATCGTCGCCGTCCGAGCCAAAATTCGTCAGCCATTTGAGCCGGACACGCTGGCCACTACTGTCCTGCGCTCGGTAGATCTCGAACTTGCCTACCGTTTCGAGGTACTCCATGACTCGGTAACTTCGAGCCGCGACGCTGCCGATTGCGAGCGCAGGACAACCAAGCATTTGAGACAATGGTAACTAAAGTCAAAACTCAAAGCAATGGGCAGATTCAATCATCCTCTTGATAACGCATTGGCAACGTAGCCCGCGGGCGATGCCAGGGAAGTATTGGTAATCGCTTCGCTTGGTATTCGCGTCGCCTGTGCGCCAGATGCCCACATCCCGCTACTGATGTGCAATATCATGTGCCGACAAATGCCCGGGTGTGACCCACACACCGCCAACGAATGATTCCGTGACGTTGCTACACAAAAGGAACGCGGACTCTGTGAACGAGAGGTCGAAGGATTCGCCGAGACATCGGTCTATCACGTCGATCGGAATTCTTTTGTTTTTGGCGACACTTGAAAGTGCAGATGCATAAGTTGCGCGCACAGGGGGCTACGGGCCAGTTTGGACCGTTGTATCGGTGTCAAGCTCAACCGGTTCGGGGTTGTGCTCGCCCGATTGGTCAGATTTTCTCCCCGGTTCGTCAGAAGACGTCGGAATGCGCTGGCCTCGAGCCCATATTCCCCCCGTGAAACAGCACCCAGAGACGATTCTGGCAACCCTATGCAGTATTATCGCAATTTGTCCACCGGCAGTCGCGCAAAGCAGAAGCCAGGCACCATCACCCGACGGAGCCTCAGCTACGAAGCCAGTTGCAACAGCGGAGCCGAACTTTACAACACCGCCGATTCATCAACTTACACTGTCAGCGGCGATTGCCCAGGCGCTCAAGACTCAACCCACAATGCGTCAGGCAAGGGCTCAAACTAATGCAGCCGCTGGGCGCGTTGAGCAAGCTCGCGCCGGGTACTTGCCGCAGGTGACGGGCACAGCAGCTTACCAACGAACTACGGGCAATTACGTCCCAAGACCTGGCGCAATTCCAACCGTTGCTCCCGGCGTAGTAACTCGTTCGCCGTCACCAAGCCTCACAACCTATGATTTTTTCAATTTCTCACTTACGGCAACTCAGCTCATTTACCATTTCGGGCAGACCAGTGGCCGTTGGAGCGCAGCCGAAAGTGCCGTTGACAGTTCGGTCGCATCCGAAAAGGCCACACGACTGCAAACGTTGATGAGCGTTCAGAGTGCCTTCTACCAGGCCTGGGCCGAGCGCGCCCTGATTGGCGTCGCCGAAGAAACCTTGGATGATCAAAATCGCCACCTCGGACAAATTGAAGCATCGGTAAAGGTGGGCGTGCGACCCGATATCGACCTAGCGCAAGCCCGGGCCAACGTAGCTAACGCGAAGCTACAACTGATAAATACCCAGAATGCGTACGAGGTCGCCAAGGATCAGCTCAATGCAGCAATGGGGGTGATGAACAATACCCAGTATGAGGTCGCCGATGAAGAGGCACCCGCAATAGAAGGCGAAGACGGGCCGGTAGAACCGCTGGTAGCACGGGCCCTCGAGGCGCGACCCGACATTGCCGCCATCGAGCGCCAGCTCGATGCACAATCGAAGACAATCCGTGCACTACGCGGTGGCTACGGCCCCAGTCTTGTAGCTTCGAGTACCGGATCGGAACAGGGAACTCAATTGAACAACATGGTTCCCAACTGGAACATCGGGTTAACCTTGACCTGGCCGATCTTGCAGGGCGGCCTCACCAACGGTCAGATTCGCGAAGCCGAGGCGAATCTGGAGGTCATACTTGCACAATTAGATACATTGCGAATTCAGATCCGAACGCAAGTCGACCAAGCTCGCCTTGCACTCAGGGCAGCCAAAGCAAGCATTGGGGCCGCAGACGATGCACTAACGAGTGCTCGTCTACAGCTCAAGCTTGCCGAGGGTCGTTACTCTGCGGGAGTCGGGAGTATCATTGAGCTCGCCGACGCCCAAGTGGCCTATTCCAATGCGCGAGCGCAAGTCGTTCAGGCGCACTTCAATCTGTCCAATTCCCGCGCGCAGCTCACCACAGCACTAGGATTACGATAATGGTAGATTCCATACTCACCAGCGAAGCGAATGTCCCTACTGCAATGCCGGCGAAACGCAGATTTCGATGGATATGGCTGTTCGTAGTAGTCGGGCTGCTCGCTGCTGCAATTGCAATCGGACGCGGCAAGCGTAAGTCACCTAACGCCGCGACGCCAGCGCCGTCGGGCGGCTACGAAAATCGCGCAGTGCCGATTCAAGTAGTTACCGCATCGCGTGTGGACGTACCGGTGCTCCTCGAAGGCCTCGGCAACGTGACTCCCATAGCCACGGTGGTCGTAAGAAGCCAAGTGGACGGTCGCTTGGAAAAGGTGTTCTTCAAAGAGGGCGAACAGGTCAAAAAGGGTCAGCTCCTCGCACAGATTGACGCCCGGCCATTTCAAATTCAATTGCAGCAAGGCCAAGCGTCCTTGGCCCGCGACAACGCGAGCTTGTCCAATGCCAAATTGGATTTAACTCGATATCAAACGCTCGGCGATCAGAATCTAGTACCAAGGCAACAAGTTGACACCCAGCGAACCTTAGTTGCACAAACTGACGCAGCGATTCTGGCTGATCAGGCTCAAATTGCTTCGGCCAGACTAAACTTGGACTATTCACGCATAATATCTCCGGTTACCGGTGTTACCGGTGTGCGCCTCATCGATCCAGGCAATATCGTTCACGCTGCGGACGCCTCTGGCATGGTCGTTGTCACGCAACTGGATCCAATTGCAGTCGTATTCACGTTGCCCGAGGATGATCAATTCCGAATTAGTCAAGCCATGGCTAAGGGGCCACTCAGCGTTGATGCATTCAGCAGGGACGGCACGAAAAAGTTTGTTACCGGAAAGTTGCTACTGATTGACAATCAGATCAATACGACCACCGCGACGATTCGACTTAAAAGCGACGTTCGACAACGCGGATCACGTCCTCTGGCCGAACGCTTTCGTAAAGGCACGCCTGGTACTTGCCACCAACAAGGGGGCGCTGGCACTTCCGAACAGCACCATTCAGCGCGGCCCGCAGGGGACCTTCGTGTACGTGATGAAGAGCGATCAGACCGTGGAGGTCAGACCCATCGAAGTTTCGACAATCCAAGGCGACATGGCAATCATTCAATCTGGAGTTGACGTTGGTGAGAAGGTGGTATCCGAGGGGCAGAATCAACTGCGCCCGGGTGCCAAAGTATCCGTGCGAGCCGCACCAGAGCCCTCCAATTCCGCGCGCCCGAGGAAGTCCCGGTGAGCAGCGTATCTGAACCATTTATTCGCCGCCCGGTCGCGACCTCGCTTTTAATGGTTGGGCTGCTCCTGGCAGGCTTGGTCGCGCTCAAGTCGCTCCCGATTTCGGCACTGCCGCAAGTTGACTATCCAACGATTGTCGTATCGACGAGTCTTCCGGGCGCCAGCGCGGACACCATGGCGTCCTCCGTGACTACGCCTCTTGAGCGTCAGTTCGGTCTGATGCCGTCGCTGGCACAAATGACGTCGATTAGCAGCTACGGCAATTCGCAAATAACGCTGCAATTCGAGCTGCAGCGCAACATCGATGCTGCGGAGCAGGATGTACAAGCGGCCATGAATGCCGCGAGTAACCTGTTACCAAGACAGCTGCCGACACCCCCCACCTATAGCAAAAGCAATCCTGCCGACGCCCCGATCCTGACACTGAGTGTAAGTTCCGAAACCCTGCCGCTCAGTCAAGTAGATGACTTTGTCGATTCGATCTTGGCACAGAAGGTATCGCAAGTAACAGGGGTGGGGCTGGTCACGCTCAATGGGGGACAGAAGCCAGCCGTACGAGTTCAGGTCGATCCGGAGGCGCTCGCGGGAGCCGACCTTAGCCTAGAGGATGTTCGTACTGCACTCGTCGCGGCCAACGTAAATCAGCCCAAAGGTTCCCTCGATGGCAAACGGCAGAATTTTGCGCTGGCGACCAACGACCAGCTGTTTGGCGCTAAAGCCTTTGATCCAATCGTGCTGGCGTACAAGAACGGAGCGCCAATTCGTGTCCAGCAGATCGCGACGACCGTAGACGGCGTTGAAAACAGTCAGCTTGCCGGATGGACGGGCACTCAGCGCTCGATCATCATGAACATTCAGCGTCAACCCGGCGCCAATGTGATCGCAGTCGCCGACCGCGTCAAGAAGCTACTGCCTCAATTGAAAGCCAGTTTGCCGCAAGGTTTGAATGTTCGCGTGGTCAGCGATCGCACGGAGACAATTAGGGCTTCGGTATCGGACGTCGAATTTACACTCATTCTCACGGTGTTGCTAGTGGTGGCGGTCATCTTCGTGTTTTTGCGGGAAATAAGGGCGACGCTCATCCCGGGTGTGACTGTTCCGTTATCGCTGATTGGTACCTTCGGCGTCATGGCAATGCTGGGATACAGCCTCAACAATTTGACGTTGATGGCACTTACCATCTCGACGGGGTTCGTGATCGACGACGCAATCGTCATGATCGAAAATATTACCCGTTACGTCGAGAATGGCATGCGCCCGTTTGACGCCGCGCTCGAGGGGGCAAAACAGATTGGTTTTACGATTATATCATTGACGATTTCCCTAATTGCCGTGCTGATTCCGCTACTATTCATGGGCGGCATTATCGGGCGATTGTTCCGAGAATTCGCGGTTACTCTCAGCATTGCCGTGGGGCTATCGGCTGTGTTGTCACTCACACTCACCGCTACGATGTGCGCCCATTTGCTCAAGGAACGTCATGCCCACGCGCGCCCCGGTCCAATTGCCACTTGGCTCGAGCGGGGCTTTGACGCATCGCTAAGTTTCTACAAGATGGGGCTGGACTGGGTTCTATCGCACCAAGTGACTACCCTGCTCTTGACTCTGGCAACGGTCGCGCTGACGGTTGTATTAGCTTATGCGATTCCGAAAGGGTTCTTCCCGCAACAGGATACCGGGCTCATCTTGGGTGTGACTGAGGCATCGCCCGACGTGTCGTTCCCGCGTATGATGCAACTGCAACGCATAGCAGTCGAGGCGGTAAAGCAAGACCCAGATGTCGATGTCGTGACATCGTTCATCGGAGTCGATGGCACCAATCCAACACCCAACACAGGTTGACTCTCGCTATCCTTGGTGTCCCGCGAACGACGTCACGCTTCGGCCGGTGAAATCTCGGAACGATTACAACAACGACTCAAGGCTTTGGAAGGCCTACAAGTTCACTTGCAGTCGGTTCAGGACTTTAGCATCGACAATCGCGTGAGCAGCACGCAGTATCAATTCACAATCGAGGACGCCGACCCGGTCGAGCTTGGAACGTGGGGGCCCCAATTGCTCGCCAAACTACGCACGCTGCCGGAACTGCAAGATGTTGCAAGTGATCAACAATCGGGTGGTTTGCAGCTAGCCTTGAGAATCGATCGGGATACAGCGTCCCGATTGGGCGTTTCGCTACAAGCCATTGATGACACACTTTACGATGCCTTTGGTCAGCGTCAAATTACGACCGTTTTTACTCAATTGAATTTGTACAGAGTCATTTTGGAGGTCAAGCCCGAATTCGCCAACAATCCGGACGCACTTTCACTCCTATTCGTGCGCTCACAATCGGGAGACGCCATCCCTCTCAATACCGTCGCTCATTTTGAGCAGCTGCAGACGCCACTTGCTGTCAATCACCAAGGCCAATTCCCCGCGGTAACTTTGAGTTTCAACGTGGCGAATGGGTCGTCCCTGGGACAAGCGGTAGATGCGATTCATCGAGTGGAAGCAAGTATCCAGCTTCCTCCGAGTGTCCATGCGGAATTCCAAGGCACGGCCAAGGCGTTTCAAGAGTCCCTTGCCAGCGAGCCAGTGCTCATTTTGGCGGCGCTTATCACTGTATATATTGTGTTGGGGATTCTGTATGAAAGCACCGTACATCCAATTACTATCTTGTCCACGCTTCCTTCCGCGGGAGTCGGCGCGCTTCTGGCTCTGATGTTGTGCGATACGGAATTCAGCATTATCGCACTGATCGGAGTCATTTTGTTGATTGGCATTGTAAAGAAGAACGCCATCATGATGATCGACTTTGCGCTGGAGGCCGAGCGTGAGCAGGGTATCTCGTCGTTTGATGCGATCCGCCAGGCCTGTTTGTTGAGATTTCGCCCCATCATGATGACTACGGCAGCGGCTTTGTTTGGAGGAATACCACTGGCGTTTGGAACGGGAATTGGGTCCGAATTGCGTCGCCCGCTGGGCATAAGTATCGTTGGCGGCCTCATAATTTCTCAGGTACTGACTTTATATACGACGCCGGTCGTTTACTTGGCGCTAGACCGCGTCGCCCGCTGGCTGCGGCGCGGAAACCGTCATCGTCGTACCGAGCTAAGCGCCAGCTCCGCACTAACTCCATGAATATCTCAGCCCCCTTCATTCGACGACCGATAGCCACCACGTTACTGGCTGTTGCAGTCCTCCTATCTGGGCTCGTGGCTTATCGATTGCTGCCGGTCGCGCCACTGCCACGTGTCGATTTCCCCAGCATTTCGGTTAATGCGGCTTTGCCCGGCGCAAGCCCGGAAACGATGGCTTCGTCCGTTGCAACGCCACTCGAAAGGCGCTTCGGTAGGATCGCGGGCATCACCGAAATTACATCGACCAATTCCCTTGGCAATTCGTCGATCACGTTACAATTTGACGTTGATCGAGATGTCGATTCCGCAGCGCGAGACGTGCAGGCAGCAATCGCGGCGGCTGGGGCCGAGCTACCAGCAGGTATGCCCACCCGGCCTACTTATCGCAAGGTTAACCCAGCAGATGCGCCGATTTTGATCCTCGCCCTGACGTCGGAAACCATACCGCTATCTCAAGTCTACGATATTGCCAACACGATTCTCGGTCAGAAGATATCCCAAGTATCCGGGGTTGGACAAGTATTCGTCGGGGGTGGTCAGCAACCGGCCGTGCGTGTGCAAGTGGACCCATCCGTACTGGCGGGACTCGGCCTTACCCTCGAGGACGTTCGCAATGTTCTTGCTGTAGCCACACTTGATCAGCCGAAGGGTATCATTACTGGAAATCAACAGTCGTTCACGATTGCCGCCAACGACCAAATCTTTCACGCAGATCAGTTCAAACCGCTGATATTGGCGTCTAACTCGCAGGGCGTCGTGCGCCTTGGCGACGTTGCGACAATTCTCGACGACGTCGAAAATAACCGAACTGCTGCTTGGACGAACGGCAAACGTTCGGTCCAGGTCATAATTCGACGTCAGCCGGGCGCGAATATTATTGAAACCATTGACCGCATTAAAGCGCTATTGCCGCAGCTTTCTGGGTCGATTTCACCGGCCATACATATCCAAATTTCCCTTGACCGCGCAGGAACGATACGAGCTGCGGTTCGCGATGTCGAGTTTTCACTGATACTGAGCGTAATTCTCGTTACCCTCGTTGTGTTCGTGTTTTTGCGCCGCGTTCGGGCAAGCGCCATCCCCTCAGTGGCTGTGCCGGTATCCTTGGTTGGTACATTCGGCGTAATGTATCTGTTGGGCTACAGCATCAACAACTTGTCACTGATGGCGCTGACCATAGCCACCGGTTTCGTTGTTGACGATGCAATCGTAGTCACGGAAAATGTCACCCGCTATATCGAACTAGGTGAAGCCCCCTTGAAGGCCGCCTTCAAGGGGGCGCAACAAATCGGCTTTACGATAGTCTCGATAACCGCCTCATTGCTCGCCGTGTTCGTTCCCATTTTGTTTATGGGTGGAATCGTCGGGCGCCTGTTTCGTGAGTTTGCGGTAACGCTGGCCGTTTCGGTCGCCATCTCCGGAATTGTTTCACTTACGTTGACCCCAATGATGTGCGGGCGATTACTGGACAACCCAACGACGCGACACGGGTGGGCGTACCGCCAATCCGAACGAGGTTTTGAAGCCCTGCTTCGAATTTACGAACGCAGCCTGCGCTGGGTCGTGAATCATACGGTTCTAATGGCTTTTGTGTCGACCGCCATCGTTGCCTTGACCGTAGCGTTGTACATTTTCGTCCCTAAGGGTCTGTTCCCGCAGCAAGACACTAGTATGATTATGGGCTTCTCCGAAGCACCCCAAGACGTATCATTTTCAGCCATGAAGAGCCGTCAAATGGCACTCAATGAAGTCTTACTAAGCGACCCCGATGTTCTACATGCGGTGTCTTTTACCGGTGGGGGGTATGGGGCTTCGGCGGGTAATACGGGCACTGTGTTCCTTGATATACGCGAACGCCCTGCGCGTAAAGCCACGATCGACGAAGTAGTTGCCAGACTGAGGAAACGACTGGCAAAGTTAGTCGGAGTCAATTTGTATTTGCAGCCGGCTCAAGACGTGAGGGTGGGTGGCCGCTCGAGTCGAACGCAGTATCAATATACGGTTCAAAGCGCGAATCTCGACGAGCTGCGGCTTTGGGCTCCACGCGTCCTAGAGCAGCTCAAAAAGCTGCCTCAGCTCAAAGACGTGGCCACTGATCAACAGTCAGCGGGACTTCAACTGGACGTGGTAGTCGATCGCGACACAGCCTCGCGCATGGGCATCACGATGCAAACCATCGACAGTACCCTGTATGACGCTTTTGGCCAGCGGCAGGTAGCCACCAATTACACTCAACTGAATCAATATCGCGTCGTTTTGGAGGTGCAGCCACAGTTTTCACTCAATCCGGACTCGCTGCAACAAATCTATGTTCCCTCGAGCACCGGCGCACCCGTTCCACTGTTGACAGTCGCGCATATGGAGCGCTCGAATACACCCTTGTCAATTACTCATCAGGGCCAGTTCCCTTGCGTAACATTGTCGTTCAATCTGGCGCTAGGCACTTCACTTGGACAGGCCGTGGATGCCATTCACGCTTCAGAAAGAAAAATTGGTCTACCTGCGAGTATCAAGGTCGGCTTTCAGGGTACCGCACAGGCTTTTCAAGATTCACTCGCCAACGAGCTTTTCCTTATTGGTGCGGCACTACTGACCGTGTACTTGGTTCTCGGCATACTCTACGAAAGCCTGCTGCATCCGATTACCATTCTATCGACCATTCCCTCGGCAGGTCTTGGAGCACTATTGGCTTTACTCGTTTTCAAGAATGACTTGAACATCATCGCACTAATCGGAATCATCCTGCTCATCGGCATCGTGAAGAAGAACGCCATCCTGATGATAGACTTTGCACTGGAAGCCGAGCGAGTCGATGGGCTAAGTCCCAAAGCTGCCATTACGCACGCCTGCACTCAGCGGTTCCGACCCATATTGATGACGACGTCAGCAGCCCTGTTGGGCGGATTGCCACTGGCGTTAGGGCACGGAAGCGGGTCCGAACTGCGGCACCCACTCGGGTTGTCGATTGTGGGAGGCTTATTAGTCTCGCAACTCTTGACCCTTTATACGACCCCTGTAACCTATCTAGTGCTCGATTGGCTAAAGAAGCAAGTCACTATGATATTCGCCCTTCTACGACGAAATTCCGTGCCGGACGCGGGCACACAAGTCGTGTCTAGTTGACCGTGCACGGGCGGGGGACGCGGTGCGGCCCGCCAGTGACGGCCTGACCTTGCCGGCACAGCCTCATGGGATGCCGCGCTCAGTACGCGCCCGGTCCTAAAGTCTTCTCAGCCCCGTTGAATTCGCCAACAACTGGTCGCGAACCACCTGTGACCTGTCACGCGCGACTTGCACGAAGATCCCTTGACCGCCATCGCTCAAACGATGCCCGACGAAAAGTCGAGTTTCGTTGCCATCGCGCTCGAGCTCCTTTACGTGCTTAAGGTTCACCAACCAAGATCTGTGAACTCGCATGAAAGTGCGACCAAAGGATGCCTCAATCGCCGAGAGGGACAGGTCTAGGTCAAAGCTGCCGAGTTCCGTATGAGCAAAGGTCATTCGATCGGCTGCCTCGAATGCCCATATTTCTTCGGGTTCTAGAAATACAAGGCTCTTTTTGCGGCGTGAAACTATGCGCATTCGACCGTATTCATGTTTCACATCGACGGGTAGTCGGGCGCGCACACGATGCAAACACTGATTAACCCGCTCTTCGCTGAATGGCTTGAGTAGGTAATCAACGACCCCAATCTCGAATGCTTCCACAGCGTGGCTCTCGAATGCGGTAGCCAGCACGAACATCAGTGATCGACGGGATTCTATTTCCGTGCGTACCCAATCGAGACCGGCCCGGTCGCTACCGCGCCCCGCCAATTGCACATCTACGAACACGACATCGACATTGACACCGGAAGCTGGTTGCAGGACTTGTCGAGCCTGTTCATCGTCGGCAACGGCACCAACGACTTCGGCCAACCCGCTAGATTCTATCAGCTCGACGAGGTAGTTCCGAGCTGGCCATTCATCCTCGACGACCAAGGCACGCAAGCGCTGGTCGGGTCGCTCTGGAAACGCGCTACTACTCATTGCCTTACCTCAGCAAAGGCGACGGCAATTCGACGATTGCGCGCGTTCCAGCCGCCGTTGATTCCAAATGCAGCACCCCTTCTACCCCGTACTTGAGCTGCAATCGGCGCCGTACGGCGCGAAGCCCAAAGGCTGTATCTCGTTCTCGTTCGTGAATTCCAGGGCCATTGTCCTCGATACTGCACACCAAGCGATCTTGGTCCGGCCGCTCTCCGCGCGAGATGTTCGCCCGCACGACGACATTGCCGCAGCCACCGTCTCGTTTCAACGCGCCGTGTTTTACGGCATTTTCCACGAGCGGCTGTAGCAACAGTCGAGGGACGAGTGCATCTTTCACTTCACTGGCAATATGCCAAGAGAACGTGAGCGCCTTGGGATAGCGAGCCTCCAGCACGTCGGCATAACGACGGAGCCAATCCATTTGCTTATCGAGCGGCTGCAGTTCGGTCTCATCGTGAAGTGCGTCTCTGAGGAGATCGCCCAGGCACACGAGCAACCGTCGTGCCTCACGCGGATCCTCGACGACAAGACCCGCAACGGCATTCAGTGTATTGAGCAGGAAATGCGGTTCCAGATTGGCGCGAAGTTGTGCAAGCTCAGCCAGGCTTCGCAATTGCTCGGCTTCCAACCTAAGCTTTTCGGATTCGAGCGCCCGTAGCTTTGCGTCATCGACTGCAAATGGGAACACGAACGCTAGCGCCCAGAGGCCAAAATGGAGTTGTCCAAAAGTGATGCCAAATGCGACTGCACGAGTCAGCTGCAATGACGTATCGGCATGAAACCTAATCGCAGGAAACCTCTGCGCAGCGAGCCACAACAGGCCACCAAAGATTGCGCCTAGACAGCCCGCAACTAGCACTCCAAGAAATAGCGTTGCCAGGGGCCCCATTCGTCGGCGCGTCGTCCACCCAAATCCCCATGACAAGACGCCCATCAACATCGGCATCTCGAAACTCATGAACAGCACCTGCGACAGCGCACGAACGCGGTCGTGGCTAGCTACGTACTGCACGGCAACTTGAAGCAACACGATCCCGACGACAACCGCAATCCCGAGACCACGACGCCCATTTTGCGATAGGGGCAAACTACGCAACGCCGGGGGTTCAATCTCACGCACGGCGATCACATACCACATCGAGGGCACCGGGCGCAGTGACCGCAACAGACTAGATCTCAACTGACAATGCGAATCTTGGTTCGTGTTTGCGAGAATCGCCTGCCGATTGGGTCGGACCGTTAGCCTGGCGAAGCACTTTGGGGCAATTTAATATGATGTCGCTGCGGCACGGAACCGTCGCGCTCGAGAGGCACTTTTCCGTGCCGTGAAAAACAATAGATGCAAACGTTGTCCGAAGTGAACCTCGCGCGGGTCGGGCGCCTCGAGGTCGAAAGTGTGCCGGGCCAGGCACCCATTTCGCAATTGGCATTTTGCAGAGGGTGCCTGGTGAGCAATTTGTTCCGCTGTCGCTTCCTAGACTCCGCCAGCGTAAAAGTAGTAATCCGCTTCGTACGGAACTGCGAGCTCGGCTCCTTCGGTGTCGCAGGCTCCGCTTGGTGCGACGCCACCCTCGGTATCCAGCCTTTGCACGAATGTAACGTTTGAAAAGATGCCGCTCCCGCTGTTGGACTTGGCCTTTAGCAATAAAATGGGGATTGAGTCAGCATTGGGCGAATTAGCGGACGCCACTTTAGCACCCACGACGCTGCTACCATCGACCGATTGCCAGGTGGGCCCACCTCACGCTCCAGGGTATCTCGACATTGACGACTTTGGGCAGACTTTATTGTATTCGCGTCGGGGTACGGATCCTAGTCACCCGAATTCGGCCGGCATGGCTTTGGGTGTTTCGATTGGTTTGGCAGTGGCAGTGCTCATTGATCTTTGGTGCCCAGTCGCGTACCTACCACATCTATTGGTAGGACATCTCTTACCCATAGTTATTTTGGCGCTCCTAGGGTTCGCAATTGGGCGAAAATTGCTACGCGCGTGAGTAGAGCAGCTTAGGGACAACCTGGGGTTACCGGCACTACCCCAACGATGCCCCAGCCGAAATGTGTGATTGAGCCCTGATTGAAGCCTGCATTAATGTAATTGTCGGCGAGGCGTTCAAGAGCGCAGCTATTGCCTTCACTCGACCAGTAGATTGAGAGACTCTGTGGTACGCTCAGGCTCGATGCGGGCGGCACATAACCCGAGTTTGCGGGCATCTGCACTTGCACAGGCCCGTTGAACTTGAGCCCTTCGGGCTCGAAATGATAAAGTGGAGAAAAATCTCCGAACCCCGCAGGGGGCGGGGCGCTCACTTCTGTAATACGGACAGTCACCGTCTGCGAAAGCGCGTTCGGTGGAATACTCAGCCGAACCGGAACTCCCAAAGTGTTAGGGGTTCCGCTCAATTGTACGTCGGCGCCAGCAGGTCCTACGTCCGCGCTCACACTTACACCTGAGCCCGGAGGGCATTGAAACGTGTTACCTGACCCCGGCCTGCGCGTGCAATTGCACACAGTAGCTGGCAGCGAGTCGCCCGAGCCCCCCGCCGCGTCGCCCGAGCCCCCCGCCGCGTCGCCCGAGCCCCCCGCCGCGCTTTTAGGTCCACTAGAAAAGGAAAAGCTGCAGATCTGCGAATTGGCACCGCCTGCGGGCGACGCGTCTACGTTCATCTCGTCCGCAGCCCCACCCGCGGCTCCTCCCGCGGGCCCTCCCGCATCCCCTTCCCGAACCTGAACCACAGAACCGCAATTCGTCAGAGGCAGCGCAAGAAGGCTCAGTAGTACAGGCGTTATTCGAAGCGTAAGCATTGGCATGGGCCTGATTCGAGCATGATTCATGCCAGCGCGGGCAAGGCCGTCTTTCCCGCACTATTCGCACAAATGTCGCGTAACGTGTCGCTGTTGCGTCTGACCTTCTGTGCCAACAATGGCACAGTCCGCTCCCGCTTGGTGATTCCGTGCCGATGTAACAAAAAACAATAACTCTCTGAAATTTTTGATGATTGTCTATTCGGCACGGAAGCGCGAGCGGCGACGGCACACTCACGGCGCATTAACGGTCATCGGACGGTGAAATTCACGGCGCGCGACATTAGTCGGGGCGTCGCGCGATGACGCCCGTGTGTTTACGAGTCATGATTTCACTCCTCAGTTTACCGGCGG
The DNA here is from genome assembly GCA_963819085.1 of uncultured delta proteobacterium. Taxonomy (GTDB): domain Bacteria; phylum Myxococcota_A; class Polyangia; order Polyangiales; family Polyangiaceae; genus FEN-1139. The sequence continues at coordinate 28,777 of CAWFUX010000034.1, read as the reverse complement.
TGGCGGAGGAGGAGGTGGTGGTGGTGCCGGTGGAGGAGGCGGTACTTGATTGGGCGGCGGCGCGTTGGTTGTCGGGGGCGGCGCCGGTGGAGGACTACCGGGCACCGTCGTGGGCGGCGGCGGGTTAGTCGTCGGTGGCGGCGCCGGTGGTGGACTGCCGAGCACCGTTGTGGGCGGCGGCGGATTGGTCACTACCACCGGAGGTGGAGGTGGCGGGACCGGAGTATCACCCGGCGGCGCGATGCATGACGACAGATCGAAGAACAGGAATTCGAGTGCCGTCGCCTGCGGGCTCATTGGCGTTGCGCCGCATTCAGTCGGGAAGGGCTTACTGGGATCCGAGTTGTCGCCGCCCGTGACGGTGCCATTGGCCAAAGTAACCTTTGCGTTTTCGTGAAGATCCGTCAGAACGACTCGACCACATTTGGCGGTTTCGGCAGCTGGTACAGGCGTGTTGAAACTCAGATACTGAACGGCGGGGCGTTGCGGGTTATTCGAGTCGTTCGTATTGACCGGCACGGTGATCCAGGCCTGAGTGGGTGCGGTTACCGCGGATACCGAATGCTGACCCGCGTAAATCTGAAGCTGGGTTCGAACGGTCGAGGCCCCAGTGAGCACTAACCAATCGGCGAGAGCTACACCTTTCGGGAAACCCGTATTGACGATGCCAGTCGCAGGCACGGGCAACTTGTCACCCACACCAATGTAAGTTGCAGTTCCCTTTAGATTCGTATCAATTGCGTTACGCAGCCAATTGAAGTGCAGGTGACTGAGAAAGACGCGGCCCCCATTATTCATGTAAGCTTCGACGTTGGTGCGATAGGGGTCTTTGTTACTCGTGTATTGTCCACCCTCGCAGGAGTACATGTGAATGTCGTAGCCGGCCATCTTGGTCGCGTTTGACCAAAGCGTCGCTGCCGACGTAAACGTGGCACCACCATTGAAGCTACTGGTGCCCGAGCCACTTCCGGTTGGACCCGACAGATCACCGCCGTAGTAAAGGTGAACACGTCCAGTGCCCGAGTCGGTCGTAAATTCCGAATCTGCAATGCCGATCCGACGCAACAGACATTCGATCGAATCCGAGCCGCCCGTCGTCAAGGCTATGCGCGGAATGTTGCCTTCGGCCTGCGTGCGCGGCAGGCGGAGCGTCTTGTCCGTTGTCGTGTTGACTACGCAATTAGTGACGGTGGGGATGGTCACCTGGCGCCGCCACTTGCCGACCTGGATCACGAGCGGGATATTCGTCCCACCGGGTACTCCGGTCAGGGTGAATTTGCCGTTGACATCGGTAAGGGCGTTCGTAATCGGGTTGCCCGATGCGGTGGCGGTGCACTGATCACACGATGCACCCGTCGGGACTGGGTCGAGCGGAGCATTGGGGATGTAGACGAGCGCGTTGTAGATGGGGTTAATCGCGGCCGGATCATACACGGTCCCGGTGAGTGTGGTCTTTGCCGCATTGGCGCAATCCGTCTTCACGTTGCACTGGATTCCGGTGCACCCAGTTCCGGTTCCGGGACACACATTGGGCGAATTGTTGGCGCCGCACACGCCACTGTTGGGGCAAGTCGTGCCGCAATCGAGAGACCGACCACAACCATCGCCGATTGTCCCACAGTATTGGCCTCCATTGGCCGCGGTGCAGCCCTTTGCCACGCAGTTCGGGTCGAAACAAAGATTGTCGATGCCGCCGCCGCCACAAACCTGGCCGGTGGCACAAGTGCCGCAGTTGAGGCTCCCGCCGCAGCCGTCACCGATGGTGCCGCAGTATTGGCCACCCGTTGTCGTGCAGGAAGTAATCGGGACGCAATTCGTTTTGACGCAGACCCCAGACTTGCAAAACTCGTCCGCTGCACACGCGGCACAATTAAGGGCTCCCCCACAGCCGTCGCTAAACGAGCCGCAAAACCGGGAAGTGCCGCTCTGACAAGTGAGCTTGGTACAGCTCGGCCCCCCAATACACATGTTGTTGCTCTGGCACGTCCAGTCGCCTTGGCAGCTGGTACCGCAGTTGAGAGCGCGCCCGCAGCCATCGCCGATGGTCCCGCAGTAAAACGCACCGCTACCGGGACTACAGGTCGCTGGCGTGCAGTTCGCCTCCAAACACAGGTGATCGATGCCGCCTCCGCCGCACACGCCACCGTTGGTACAAGTGCCACAATCAATCGTCGCGCCGCACCCATCACCGATGGTCCCGCAGAATTCTCCACCCGGCGTCGAACAGGAAGTAATGGGAACGCATCCGTTCTTGACGCAAACTCCAGCCTTGCAAGACTCGTCCGCCGCACAACTGGCACAACTGAGTGTGCCACCACAGCCATCGCTGAACGACCCACAGAACCGGGTGTCCCCACTTTGACAGGTGAGCTTAGTGCAGCTCGGTCCCCCGACGCACGTGTTACTCTGGCACGTCCAATCACCTGAGCAGGTCGCGGGGCAGGCGAGAGTCCGCCCGCAGCCGTCCCCGATTGTCCCGCAGTACGTGGCACCACCGCCCGGAGTGCAAGTCGCGGGTGTGCAGTTTGCTTTCAGACACAAGTGATCGATGCCGCCCCCACCGCAGGCTCCTGCGTCGGGGCACGTGCCGCAATCGAGCATCCCGCCGCAACCGTCTCCAATCGAACCGCAATAACGACCACCAACGGTGTCGCAGGTAAGCGGGGTACAGCCCGCCTTGACGCATACGCGGTTGGTGCAGGTTTCATCGGCAGCGCAGCCACCGCAGTCGAGGGCGTGCCCACAGCCGTCACCGACGCTGCCGCAGAACTGGGTCGTCCCAGCTTGGCAAGTGCCAGTTACCGTGCAGCTAGCACCGCCGACGCAAAGGCTATTGACGCATGTCCAGCCCGTTTGGGTGCAATTGCCACAATCAAGGGTGCCGCCGCAGCCGTCGCCAATCTTGCCGCAATATTGACCCCCAGCTGGATTGCAACTAACTGCGCTGGAGCACGATGGGCCGGCATCACCCGCGGGAGCAGCTGCGTCGGGCTGTACATTAAACTGAGCGGCACCGCCCGTGCCCTTCTGAGCCGCACCCCCGACATTCGTAACGCCCCCGGCACCTCCGGCAATAACACTCGGTGGCGCGCCTTCGCTGGGCGAATTCACGCTGCAGGCGACCGCCAAAATCGCGAAGACGCAGGAACATCCAGTTACGAACCAGCGACCGAGTTGTCTTGAATTCAGCATGGTAGACGCCTACTTGCGAGTGCCCCGGGAAAGGACGATTTCGTTAGCTGCGCACGAGTCGCGCGGCGCGCGGGCCCTGCGGCTCAAAGGCCAAAAGCGCGCAAATGATCCGATAGATGGACGAATCAGCGACGCCTCACCGGCTCACATTTCGACAACCCGGGTGCTTATCCAAACCGCAGCGCGACGGGCGGCGAGCTACCCGTGACCGGACGGTCCGATCCCGTTGACCCGTCACAACATAGGTATTCAATTGGTGAAGTTACGGCACGGAATCATCGCGCGCTCCGCGTTTCCGTGCCGCCAAAACCAAGAATGCAGCAAAGGCCTGTTACGGCCCGCCCGACACCGGCCAACCCTGCGCATCGAGCGCGAGTTGGGAAATCCGCAGTGTCGCGTTGGCGTTACTCGAGTTGAGCGCGTGGTAGATGTTGTACGCGCCGTTTGGCGTGACGATGACGGCGTTGTGACCCGGTGCGTGCCAGGTTGAGTCGCCCGTCACGAGCAACGTGCCGCCACCACTTAGCATGTTGGTGCCGGCCTTGTCAACGTACGGACCGGTTACACTCGTCGAACGGCCCACGCGGATGTTATAGTCATACGGAGCGGCACAACAGGCGCCAAACGAGACGAATAGATAGTAGTAACCGCATTGGTGAATGATGTACGGCCCTTCGATCGAGCTGTTGCGCGCGATATTTTGAGGTGCAGCCGTATCTGCGCGTGCGCCGGTAGAGTCGAGCTTGATCAGCATGATGCCGTTCCAGAAGCTCCCGAAGTCCAGCCAAGCTTGGCCCGCGTCATCGACAATCACGTTTGGATCGATCGCGTTCCAATTGTCCGTCGTTCCAACATTGGAGCAAATCACTGAGCCATGATCCGTCCAAGAACCGGTAGTTAGACTTGCACGCGTTGCATGCCCGATGCACGACTTGTTGCTGCCGAAAGTGGAGACCGCGTAGTAAAGGTGATACTGGCCGCCCCAATATGAGATATCGGGCGCCCAGATATTCGAGACACCGCTTCCGACTGTGGTAAGCGCCCAAGCGGGGATACTCGAGAACACATCGGGTTGGCCCGTCCAAGCCGTCAAATTGGTGCTCGTCTTGTAACCGATTCCGTTGCCTGTCGCGTATTGATAGTAAACGCCATTCGACAAGAGCACCGAAGGATCATGCGTGCCAAGGTTGCCCGTCAATGTGAGCGTAGTCGGTGGGTTCGCTGCGTCATAGGCTGGGATCCCGCAGGTTGAACGACGAACCGCCAGCGGTGCTGGACATGCCGCCGGTTGCCGGAGTGCCGCCGGTTGCCGCCTTCGCGCCACCCGTTGTCACGGCGCCGCCAGTGCTTGTGACTCCGCCCGCAGTTTTGCTGCCGCCTGTCGCGGTGGACCCGCCAGTGCTCGTGGCTCCGCCCGCTGTCTTGCTGCCACCCGTCGTAGTGCCGCCAGTGCTCGTCGCGCCGCCGGCTTTGCTGCCACCCGTAGCCACGGTGCCACCCGTGCTTGGCGTGCCGCCCGTTGGACTCGCACCGCCCCCTGCTTTGCTACCGCCCGTAGCCAATGCGCCACCCGTGCTCGGCACACCGCCCGTTGGATTAGCGCCCCCGGCGCCGGTCGCGCCTCCCACGTTTGGCGCTCCACCGGTATTTTCCGCGCCACCCGTGGTCGGCATACTCGTAGTGCTAACACCCCCAGTACCTGGGACGCCGCCAATCGCCTCCGAACCGGCGGTGACTGTTGCGCCGCCAACCGTTGAATCACCACCCGCCCCGGGGGCAGTACCGCCCGCGTCCGACCCTGAACATCCTAGAATCAACGAACCGACGATGCCGGACAACAGAAGGGATTTTGACATCTGAACCCTGCGAGCAGTGCTTTTTGTCGTCAACATAATGAAGAAACTCCTAATTCGGCGCGCCGTAATTCGAGGCGACATTGAAATCATGCATTGCCAGTCGTCCGTCTATTCGCCCCAAAGCGGGATTAGGAAAAGTGCGTCTCCGCAGAAGGGCCCGGAAAATAGACTCCCCACCCCCTCATTAGTGCGATAGCTGGCGAGAATTGGGCGGGAAATAGTCGCGGCGAGAGTGCAGCACCGTCACGACGGAAAACTCCACTGTTGACGTTTCTTACACCGGTACTTGTCACGCTCTAGGGCACAACCGGCCGAGGCCGTAACTGTGGGACCGTACGCAGCCTCCGCTCGCTAAGGCCCACCGGAGACGGGCCAACCTTCGTTATCGAAAGCCAATTCGGCAATCCGCAGTGTGGCCTGTCCGTTCGCATTGGCATCGTACGCGTGATAAATATTGTAGCGCTTGCCAGCGTCCGTGAAGATCACGTTGCTCCCGGGGCCCTTCCAACGGTTGTTACTCGCAAGCACCAGCGTGCCGCCACCAGGCTGCGATGCATCGGCAATCATAGCAGCGCCATCGCGATCGATATAGGGACCCTGCAGTTTTGTAGAGCGACCCACTCGAATATTGTGGTCGCTGTTGACGCCGTTACAGCAGTGATCGAACGAAACAAAAAGGTAATAATAGTCCCCGCGTTTCATCAAATAGGGAGCCTGAATCGCCGGGTTGTCGCTCGACCGAGTTGCCAGGGCCGTCATCTGTGTATCGAGGCGGCCTCCGTCTGCGTTGAGTGCGATGATCTTGATCCCACTGTCGTAGCTACCAAAGACGAGCCAGGGTTGGCTTTCGACATCGAAATATAGACTCGGATCGATCGCATTGAAGTTCTCGACGGCCCCGTTGACGTTCGAGCATATAACCGATCCTTGGTCGACGAAACCCGACCCCTGCCCCACTGAACCCGCCGTAGCATGCCCAATGCACGACTGCTCGCTCGCGAATGTCGATGCGGCATAGTAAAGGTGATATTGGCCGCCAAAATACGCTAACGAGGGCGACCAGAGATCAGTCGCATTCGGGACCAGATTGGCAATCCAACTCGGGTTTTGCTGAAATACCGGGCTCTCATCCTGCCACGACTTTAGATCGGTCGAGCTTCTAACGACGATTCCCGGCCCGGTCGCGTACAGCCACACCCGCTGCCCCACGCGAATTACCGCCGGATCATTGAGCAGAATTGAGCCGCTCAAACTCAAAGCCTGCGGCGGATTGCTCGGGTCGAAATCTCCCGCTGCAGAAGCTACGATATCCGGGGGACCGCTGCAGGCGATGACAAGAGCGCAAACGGCCATTGCGAGAGACTCGCAGTGTTTCAGGTGTTCGCGAACACGGCGCATCACGGTTGCCGCGTCGGCTGGCGACTGCGAATGCTCGCCGCCTGAACGCTATTCGGGTAGTCCCTGAGGAACTCCGCAATTGCCGACTGCTGTTCGGGTTCGCGCCCGAGCATCTGCAGCGCCCGAATCTTTCCGTAGCGAGCCTCACGCGTCAGGGGCCCACCCATGCGCAAATAATCGTCGAATGAACGCAGCGCGCGCCCCGGTTGCCCGAGCTCCGACAGTTCAAGCTCCCCGAGCGACACGCAGGAAACCCTGGCCTCGTCACTGCGAGGAAAGCTGGCCACCAATTGACGATAGGTCGCAGCACATTCACGATACTTGCCCTGAGAACGCAGCGCTTGAGCGCGTGCCAAAAGCGCACTCGGGCTCGACGATGAGGGGAGCGCGGGCGTGTTCGATTTTTGCTCCGAGTCCGCTGCCTCGGGCACGGCTTGCATTGTTGCGAGTTCGAAGCTGCGTTCGATGGTGTCCCTGGGCTCGCTCGGGAGCAGCTCCGTCACTGGCGCATAGCCGTCAAGCGAAACCGCAAGTCGGCTCCCATCCGCGAGATAGGCTGATACCGGCGTCGGGCCCAGCGTCAAGTCATCCACCGTCACATTTGCGCCAGCTGGGCGAGTCATCACATCGAGCAGCGTCCGCTTGCCCGATCGCGGCAAACCCGACAGTGCGAGCAGCACCTTGTCGTCGGTAGCGGCCTGCTCAGACCAGGCTTCGACTCTAATTTCTTGCTTTATTTCGGCTTGTGAAGGCGCAATCAGATCTCCGGTTTGATTGGTCGATGTCCGCATCCACACATGGCCTTCGTGCAAACGCACCGTGACGTCTTGTTGGGTATCGAGCCTCACGGAAAAGACCGTGCCCTTGGCAACAATGACGGCCTTCAGTGTTTCCACGCGATACGTGCTGCCCGGAGGCTGCCGGTCGAGGCGTGACAGCAACGTCCCCTTATTGAGCCTAACCGCGAGCTGCCTGGGCTCCTCGAGCGAAAGTGTGACCTCGCTATTGGCATCCAAACACGTGGTGATTGACGAACTGAGCGCGATGCAAGCTAGCCCCTGCTCAGTCTTGACGTACTCCGTCGCGCTCACGATTTGACCGGGGTGCGCGGGGCCCGACCCGAGCAGCACCTTACCGGCAATTGACACTAGCCGCGCAGAGGGAGCCGCAGGCTCCGCAAGTTGTCGCCTTTGGCTTCTCACGCAAGAACCACGCGGTACCCAAGGTAAGTGCGATTCCTGCTGCCAATCCGAAGGCCCAACTGTGGCGCCCGTGAAGCCAACCTGCCGCCACATGTGACTCTTTTTTCCTACTCTTACGCGCTGATTCCGTGACGGGCAATTCAAGAATTTCAGGCTGAGTCATTACGCTTCCGAGTGCAGACCAGAACTTCGACTCTTGCCCGCAATCCGCACAACTGGCGGCATGATCGGCGAGCCAGCGGCGATCGGCATCGGACAGCTGCTCGCCTAGCGCGGCCCTGTCCGTCATTGTCATCCAGCGGTCGCAGTTCGAGTCGGTCATGGTTGACTCCCGGTGGTTCTCGTAAGGGATAAATCGCGACGGATCAGGCGGCGGAGTTGGGCGCGGCCGTGAAGCAGGCGATCCTTGACTGTATTCGCGGAGACTTCGGTGATCTCGGCGACTTCCTCGACCGAGTAGTCCATCACGTGCCGAAGCACTACGGCAACGCGCCGCGTTTCGGGCAAGAGAGCCAGGTACTCGACCATCTTCTTCGGTAGTGCCTGCTCAAAGCTGGGCGCGGGGCTCGAGTCCCCAATATTTTCCATATCGTCACGGACGTCGCATTGCATCGAGCGCATGCGTCGCTGTCGAGCATGGCGAATTGCGGTGCGCGCGGCAATCCGATCGGCCCAACCGAGCAGACTCTCCCCGCGAAATGTGCCGGCGCTCGCCAGGATCTCCATCAAGATGGCCTGAGTCGTATCTTCAGCGTCGAGCGCGCTACCGAGGATTGAAAGCGCGATGCTGTGCACGCGCCGACGCAGGCGCTCCACCAGTAGCCGCTGGGCATTCGAATCACCCGCAGCAGCGGCACTGACTAGCTCGAGTGACTCATTGTGCGGTGCGGTCAACATCGGCGGATTCAATTCTTGCCTTCAAGTCTTCAAGTGGCTCGACCCTCAACATTCGGGCGGAACGTTCACGTGGACACGGCAAATCGTCATCGCCAGCCCATTGCCAAACCTACTTCAACTATCGGCCGAACAGGCAGGATCTTAGCAATCCTTTGCTGCTGATCCGCCACTGAAAGCTCGAATGAATAGGGATTGAGCGGAAATTCCGCACCGGCCGCGGTGGTGAACCACAACGAGGAACCGAGGTGCGTCTCGAAGCGCAGGCGGCCCGACACTGCCCACAACCAACGCCAGCGGGGCTCCTGGCCCGATAGCGGCACTTGGGAGAAGGTAGTTTCCCTTCGGATCGGATCGGCTGAAAACGCGGACTCGACGATGATGTTTAGCTCACCCGACGAAAGTCTGTAGCCAACGAATGCCTCCGCAGGGTGACGCTGCACCGAGAATTTCGATTGCTCGGTTGAGACGACAAGATCGGGAAAAACCGAATAACTAAGGCCGAACCGAACCGGCTTCACTCGAGCCCACAGGCGAAGTAAAAGGCCCCCTTGCCAACTTGCTTCGCTCATCGGGTGAGTGAGGACTGCGCTCAATGCGGCGGCCCATTGGGGCTCGCGCACGAACGTTACGACCTGTCTTTGCGGAAGCGGAGTCACTGGCGCTGGAGGTGCGGGCGGAACAACCACGGGCTTCGGCAGTGCAATTTCGGCCATTGCCACGTCTCCCCCGTCGAGACGCGCTTGAATGGCCGAGCGCAAAATGAGTGCGAGTTCCTCGGAAGCTGCTGCTGGCGATTCACTGACAGCCACTTCGCGTGCGTACAGATGGGGCCCCTTCGGGTCGTATAAATATACGTTCGCGTGATTTTGCTCGCGGGTGATCCACGCAACCAAGAACGTTTCCGAGGTACGACTCACCTGCTGCGCTTCGCTCACAGTGTCGATCAATTGATGGACCACGGGCGCCCTCTTTTCCGAAAGCGTTAGCTCGAGTTCAGCGAGCTGCCAGCGCAAATTAGGCAGAAAATCGAGCTCCAATGCGTCGGGACTCGCCGATTGAATCAAGACGACGACTCGCGACTGTGCGGCTGGCTGTTGTGGAGCGACCTCGGCTGTTGTTGTCGGCGGAACCGCACAAAACGCCTGACTGCTAATAATCGCGGCAACCACAGCGAAGGCTGCGCTCAATCGTAGTCGGTCGCTGAATCGAGTGGCCATGAACTTGCCGGCAGTGCCAGGGTAGCCTCATTACCACCTTCGCTACGAGAGTGAAAATGGCAGAGTTCGATGCTGCGTGCAGTTTGTCCGTGTTCATGGACGTATTTTTGGGGCATAGTCGGCACGTGGACAACGGTGACGTGAGCACGCACCTAACGCACACACTGACCAGGACTTGGCGTTTAGGCAAGCAGCAGGACCTCGGTCATTTTACGCCCAGTCCTCGAGCAAGAGTCCCTGGATGCGATCGAACTCGCGCACATTGTGACTAACCAAAGTCGCCTGTTGCGAAAGGGCGTGGCACGCGATCCAGAGATCGTTTGCTCCGACAGGTGTGCCCAGTGCCTTGAGGGACAGGAACTGATGGGCGTAGTGTTCGCAAAGACTCCGACCTGTTTCATAAAGAACGGGAATTAGGTCTGTCAGAGCATCGAGCTGTCTTAAGACGACTGTCTTTTTCGAACTGCGTTCGGCTCCTTTGAGCAGCTCCGCGTAGGTAAAGAAAGACATACACAAATTCGCTTCGTCACCTAGAGCGTTGATGCGCTGAGCCACCGAAGCTGGCTTGTGCTTGATGAAGTAAATTAGAATGTTCGTGTCGAGCATGTACTTCACAGCTCTTCACGCTCCTGAGGCTCAAGCTGCTCGCTTTGCCCCAATTCGAGATCATTGACGAACTCGTCGTCGAAGGCTGACAAGGCCTGAAGGATGGCCTCCCCACGATCCGATGAGATTGGTCGAATGATGAGCTCCCCGTTTTCATTGCGGCTAATTTCGACCTGATTCGTCTCGAGCCGGTATTCCTGGGGGATACGCACTGCCTGGCTATTGCCATTCATGAATACTCTGCTGAGCATGGAACTGAGCCTTTCGACCGGGTTATAGTGTGTACACGGATGTGTGTACCACAGATTTCCGCTAAAATCCAATCCCAACCGTGCGGCTATTTGGCCGGAATGGCAACGTCGCAGGCGGAATGATTTTGCTATTTCGGCAGATTCCGCGAACTTCGTGTCAACTCGACACTGCGCGTGACACGTGCTTCCCCGCAACCGTTTCGGAACCAGATCTTCCGTGCCGAACAAGACAAATAATTTACCCCGGCGGCTTCGAAGAACGGTCCGCGACGTCATCGAGCTCTACCTGCAATGTAACCACCGACAAGTGAATATCCCAGAGGAACGCGACGACAGAGCCAACCAAGCACAGTAGGCACAGTGAGAATGCCAGGATCACAGGCATCGCCGATTCAATCGTTAGTAGCGCTTGCAAGAAGAGCAGAAGAATCAAAGTTGCCGCGAATAGAATGCTCAGCGAAGCTAGGCCAATTGATGCCCGATTCCACAGCGAGCGCAGACGCAAAAGTCGGATCAATTCGAGCTGGCGCGGGTGCCGGTCGGGGGCGTTCACACGAAGCTGATGGGCAAGCAAGCGAGCCCGGTCGAGGATGCGTGCGAAGCGATTCGTGAGGCTCAGTAGTATCAGGCCGATGCCAGAAATCAGAATTACCGGACCGATTGCTCCCTGCAACACGGGTATTATTTGCGTGAGGCTTTTGGTCATGGCTGCTGCACATTACAGCCAAACGTGAATTGAGTGTCGAAAAAGCAAGGCGTCCTCATCTCAGTCGCAGCAAAGGGCGTTAGTTTCGCGCTCCAAACGTTAGGTTGGTTACAGACGCGCAGAGAGGCGGCCAACGTGCGTTGATGGCAGACAACGCTGTCTCGCAGGCCATCAAATCTGCTAGGCGCCCGGGTGTAATTGAGTGTAAATTTGTGGATCATCGGAGGAGTTGCCATGCGAACCATTGCTTTGACGGGTTGTATGTTCCTGATCAGCGCACTAACGGCAGCCTGTTCAGGCACTAGCGGAAATTCCAATGGAGCTGGGGGAAGCAGCTCCGGGGTTGGCGGTGAAAGTTTTGGCGCAGGTGGCTCACCTGTGGATGCAGGCGGAGGCCCTGCCTCTGGCAATCCCTCGGGTGCCTGCGCGGTTCCAACCGAAGCGCAAGCGGCAGTGACGACCAGCCCCACTCACGTCATCGGCAACGGAAGCCCCGCCAGTTGTACGTCGAGCGCGGTGGTCTCCACAATTGCACTCGGTGGAACTATCACGTTCAATTGCGGACCTGACCCGATCACGATTACGCTCACCGAAACAGCGAAAATCTTCAACGACACGGGGCCTGAAAATCGTGATCGACGGTGGCGGGCTCGTAACGCTCAGCGGCGAGGGTAAGCGACGCATCCTGTACATGGACACTTGCGACCAGGCCCAGCATTGGACCTCGGCAACTTGCCAAAACCAGGACTCACCCCACCTGGCGATTCAGAACTTGACGTTCATTGAAGGCAACTCCACGGGTCAACTCGAAGAAGGCGGCGGTGGCGGGGCCGTGCTAGTGCGCGGCGGCCGTTTCAAGGTCAACAATTGCCGCTTCTTCAACAATGCCTGCGACCCGACAGGGCAGGACTTGGGCGGCGCGGGGCTGCGTGTGCTCAGCCAGTACAATGGCCTGCCCGTGTACGTCGTAAACAGCACCTTTGGTGGCTCCGACGGCTACGGCAACCAATGCTCGAACGGCGGCGGCATCAGTAGCATCGGGGTCTCATGGACGGTTATCAACAGCCTATTTTCGTACAATCACGCCATCGGAAATGGGGGCAACCCCGCTTCGAGCGGCACGCCCGGGGGCGGCAGTGGCGGTGCCATCTACAACGACGGCAACACGATGACTCTGACGCTGTGCGGCACGCGCATCGAGTACAACCAGGTCAATTCGTTCGGGAGCGCCATCTTCTTCGTGAGCAATGACCACACGGGCAACATCGTGATTGACCAGTCCACAATCACGAACAACATCGGCGGTTCTTGGTACCCGACGTATCCGCAGATATCGAATCATGACGATACACCAATTACGGTGACCAACTCGACGATAAAATAGGAAGAACTGTCAACCTTGCGTCTCCAACGGAAAATCGTTTTTGCGGGATTGTGCGGGGCGCTTCTGCTCTCTTGCGTTTCACGAGGGAAAAAGCCCGACCTCAATCAGAACCTGCAGGGCTCCGCGGCGCAACAGCCGGCGAATCCGGCTTGGGTCGGTGCGTCACCCGAGGCACATCTGACCAACGCGGAGATTGTCCAAATCGAGCGCGACATCGCTGCTCTCGGGGATGCCGATCCGGCTCGTGTTGACCCGGCATTTCGCTGGATCGCTGCGCGCGGCCGCACCGCTGTTCCACGGTTGCTGCAAGAACTTTCGCGAGACCGGCTTGGCGGAATTGGCCGGGCGCGCATTCTCTGGCTGCTCGGGCACGCCGGCACGGTCGAAGCGCTGCCCGCGATTATCGCGACGCTCCATGAGCCTCTGTACCTCGTGCGAACCGCAGCTATTGACGCTACCGCGTCCTTTGCAGATCCGCGCGCCCGGGCGGCGCTCGTCAATCTCTTGCTCGATCGCGATCCGGACATCATAGTTCAAGCCACACTGCGTTTGGGAGACCGACGCGAGCCGGAAACCACGAACGCTATCAGCCAGCTACTGCTACGCAAAGAGCAGGGGATTCGCTACTCGGCGACCCGGGCCCTGGCACGCATTGGGACCCCAGAAACGGGGCAGATATTGCGCGCCCACCTCGTAAGCGAAAGCGACGAAGAAGTGCGGTCCTTGATTATAAGGAGCCTGCTAATGAGTCCTACCCCATGAGCCTATCCGTTACCTTTCTCGGTGCAGCCAAGAACGGGCGAATCGGCGCCCTCAGGACCCAGTACCAGCGGGGTCAGATTTCCACGCGGCCCAGTCGCAATCGGCACGGAGGCCCACTGCGCAGTCTTGGATGAAGGAGTTACCACCAGCAAACAGCAGTCGCGCTCAAGGCGCGCACGCAACCCCATAACATACGCGGGCCAGCTGTAGCACTTGCGCTTATTTGGTCCGCAATTGCACCTCGACAATGATGCCGAGAACGGGTCTGCCCTCAACAAGCAGAATGACCAAGTCCGCTGAGTCGTTGATAGCTAGACAATACTTCTGTCACCGATGCCACCCCGAAATCCAGCGATATCCTAGCCAAAACTCGATTCTGCAGTGACCCACCCCCTCCAATGCTATTGTCCCTGCCGACCCATGGCTGGACGGACGTTTGCGTTAGGCGATATTCACGGTGAGTATGAGCAATTGATTGGCCTTCTTAGTCTATTTCCCGATCTGGACGAGAAAGACACGTTGTTATTCCTCGGCGACTATTTGGATCGCGGGCCACACTGCAAGGAAGTTGTCGAGTATTTGATGGCGCTGCCCGAGCTTACCAAGGCAAAGGTTGTGTGTTTGCGGGGCAACCACGAGGATGCCTGGTTGCGCGTATGCAACAAGGGCTGGGATGAGTTTTTGTTGCCCGTCCGTAATGGTTGCCTTTCGACTTACCGGAGTTTCGTCGGGGGGGCTGTGCCGAAGATTGACGAATATCCCCTCCAACATGAGATGGAGGCGATGTCGAAGGGCTCTTTCTTTCCAAAGAAGACTTTACGTTGGCTCGAGAAGCTTCCCTATTGGTACGAGGATGAACACGCCATTTACGTGCATGCGGGGTTGCCACGCGAGGGTGAGCGTTTCCTGCATCCGGCGGAAGTCAGGGATCCGGTGATTCTGCTTTGGATACGGACTGAGGATTTTTTCCGCAATTATCGGGGTAAGCCGGTAATTTTTGGGCACACGCACACTGAGTTTTTACCTCAAGAATTGTCATCGTATACGCCCGAGGATCCCAAGGATTTGTGGGCGGGCGAAAACGCGATTGGAATCGACACCGGGTGCGGAATGGGTGGTTTTCTGACGGGCTTCGAGATGCCGGCGATGCACGTGTACGAATCGCGTTAGGGGCTGTCCCGAGTCTTTCCTGAGCCGTCCTCTATTTGGATTGCACAGGAAGGACGGAAGTGCGGAAGGATTTGGGGTGATTAGGCGTGAGCCTCCGGAGGGCATGTGCCATCATCAGAAACTGTTGCCCCACGGCGGAAGTGTCATGCTACGGTTTCGCGTCGAGCGCGGGTTCTATCGTGTCGTTGCGTTTCGGATTGTCCACTGGCCTTATTTTACTGCTCACTCGTTTGGCAGGTGCACAGTCGCAGCCGCCGCTGCTCGTGCTCGATTGGCATGCGCCTGACGGCTGCCCCACGGCCTCGGATGTACAATCGGAGGTGATGCGGATGGTCGGTGGCGGCCCACGGCCGGCAAAGGGGCTCTTCGTGCATGCGGAGGCCAAAAATGCGGGGTTTTCGCAATGGACTCTTACGCTTCAGACGAGTCTCGAGGGCACGGTAGGCGAGCGAACATTGGCGGGCAAGTCGTGCCGCGCCGTTGCCGATGCCGCGGTCTTGACCTTGGCATTGACGCTTAATCCTGAGCTGAAGCTGCCTGAATCGACGTCGGTGACGATTGAGCCTGCGGCAACGAGCTCAAGCGCGCAGTTCCCTCTTTCAACGCGAACCGGTGGCGGCCCGTGGACAGAGCGCGGCGCGCCGCCGAGTACGGCAAGCGTGCCGCAGCGCCATAACAAAAATGAACAATTGCAGGGGCTCGTGCGCACTCGCGTGGGTTTGCGTGCGGGGTCCGTTGGCGATCCGCACGGCGAATTCGGGCTTGGTTTGGGCGTGGCGTATGAACATTTCCACAGTTGGTTGCTCAGTAGCCTCATCGTTGACGGTAACGCGAAAAGCCAAGTCAAGTCGGGCGATGGCGCGAACTTCTGGGAGGCTGCACTGGCGAGCGTGAATTGCTATTCCGCCGTGAGTGGTTCGCTCGATGTCGCACCGTGTGTGGGCCTGGATTGGACGCGCGTGCGGGCCGATGGTTACGGCTTCGACAAGCCTCGGTCTGGAACAATTCACTGGTTTTCGGCACTGCTCGGGGCAAGTTTGGGTTGGAGGCTGCACCCTTCTTGGTGGCTGAAGTTAGACGGATATGGCCTCGTGCCCCTGAGGCGGCCGGCGGCCATCGCAACGCCCGGCAGGGCAGAAAACCTGCTGCAACCGCAGCCCGTCGGTGCCGAAGTCGATTTAAGCGTACAATTCCGAATCTGGTGAGACATCTGAGCTCAACGTGGCCACTCAATCCCTGATGGACGCTGCCTTGGCGACGGCGGAACCCAGCGCAAGTACTGGCGGCCGGACTGGCCTTCACACAGAGATTGCAGATCTCAGGGAAATCTACGTCGCGTATTTCCAAAGTGTGTGGCGCAATTTACGACGCCTCGGTGTGCAGGATGCAGTGCTCGACGACGCGGTGCAAGATGTGTTTTTGGTGGTCCACCGCCGTTACTCGGAATTTGAGCGCCGCTCTTCGCTGAAGACTTGGATTTTTGGAATTGTGCTGCACGTGGCTAAGGATTATCGGCGCGCCACGCGCCGTCACGTCGCGCGCACCGAACGTTACGCGCAAGCAGTCGAAGGCAATACTGACGGTGACTCTCCAGCGCAACTGGCGGAGCGTCGCGAAGCCGTTCGCATCTTACACGCTATTTTGGAGAAGTTGCGCTACGAAGAGCGCGCAGTATTCGTCCTGGTAGAGCTCGAAGAGTTGTCACTGCGCGAGGCGGCCGCAGCCTGTTCACTCAGCTTGGCCACTTGCCAACGACGGCTTCGCAGCGCGCGCACGGCCTTTGATGCTGCACTCAAGCGCCACACTGATCAACCTCGATGGAGACATTCACCATGAGCAATTTAAGCTCGGAAGCACGGCGAGTCATCGCACTAGCAAGGCGCGCAGACGATCCCAATGCCGCAGATCAAAGGCGAGTGGGCCTGGGCCTAGCAAAACGGCTGAGCGCGGGCGCAACGGGAATAGCAATCAGCATAGGCACTGCCAAGGCTACCGCAAGTGCAGCGGCAGTAACGATATTGGGCAAGAGCGTGATTTTCATCGCGATCGGCACGGCCGTTGCGCTATCGCTGGGTCAACCGAGTTCGCGAGCGGACAACACTGTCTCGAATGCGGCTCGCGTTACGCACAAGAGTGTGCACCCTACTAGCGCTGCAAATCCGAGTGCGCCGGTTACCAACATCGAAGGTCCGGTTTCAAGTTCAATAGCGCAGGAGGCAAAACCCCTCACCGTGACGACAGTTCAGGATAGCCGCAAAGTCTCGTCGCCCTCAGCCTCGCAAGTCCCGCAATTGGCGGCGGCGAAGGAGGCAATGGCGGTAAACGGAGTTAGGGAATTGCCATCCAATTCCGTTGGCAGGCGGGCCGCAACAGCTAAATTCGAGCCGTTGCCAGAGCCGGCTGCAGCCGCGCCTGACTCCATTGTCGATCCGTTGCAGGCGGAGACCGCCGCACTACGCGAAGCACAGCGCGCGCTGCGAGCCGGAGATCCGGCAAGCGCAATTACACTGACAAAAGTGCAGGATGCCACTTATCAAGCGGGCGCGCTCGGTCAAGAACGAGCGGCAGTACGCATCTTTGCGCTGTGCGCCATTGGAAATGCGGCGCAGGCGCGCAGTGAAGCCGACGATTTCATTTGACGTTGGCCTCGTTCGCCTATATTGACTCGAGTAAGGAACGCCTGCGATACTCCTTAGCCAATCGAATTCTTGATACGCAACCTGCCGAGTTGGCCACTCATCTCCGAGCCCTGAGGAGGATTAGACCATGACTTCTAAGAAATTCGCCGCTATGCCCCGACTAGCAATCGTTTTTGGCCTCGCTGTCGTCGGGCTGGGTGCATGCAGTGGCAACACAAACCTGGGCCACGACGATTCGAATAACGTCGGCGGCGCAACAGCCAATGTGGGCGGCTCGACGGGCAACGTCGGCGGGGCGACTGCCCACGTAGGTGGCGCTTCTGCTAACGTCGGTGGTCATGTGGCCTTGACCGGCGGTGCCAATGCCCTTGGCGGCGCGACAGCTAACCTGGGGGGTAGTGTTGCGCAAACTGGCGGGGTTTATTCTATCGGCGGCGCTTCTGCCAATGTGGGCGGCGCAGTTGTGTTGACCGGCGGCGCACCTGCCAATGGCGGCGCTTCTGCCAACGTGGGCGGAAGACTGGCTACGGGCGGCTCGACGAGCTGCCCTCCCGAGTGTCTTCGCCCCATTAACTGCGTGGCGGTTTGTGGTGGGACCGTCCTTAGCAGTGGTTGCTGCGCTTGCGGCGCGGGCACTTTCGACAACGTCTCTTGCACCTCTGGCACCGGCGGCGCTGGAGGCGCGCTCGGGACCAATACGGGCGGCTCAACCGGTACGGCTTGCGGAACTGCTGTGTGTGGCTCGGGTCAATATTGCTGCAACGCAAGTTGCAACATGTGCACACCCATCGGCTCAGGTTGTGTCACGATGGAGTGCGGAACTGGAGGAAGTACGGGCGCAGGTGGGTCCTCGAACGTGGGTGGCAACAAAGCCACCGGCGGCTCAACCTCCGCGGGCAATTGTGGCAATCTCACTTGCAATCCGAGTACGGAGTATTGTCACGAAACGACGGGCGGCGCGGTCGGAAACCCGAACACTTACTCGTGTGTCCCATTGCCGTCGAGTTGCGGCTCGAGTATAAATTGCACCTGTGTATCGGGAACGGTCTGCGGCGCCAATTGCACGCAGTCCACATCCGGTCTACTCACGACTATCTGCCTTGTCCCTGGTGGGGCCGGCGGTGCGACGAGTTCGGGTGGGGCAACCGGCAATGGCGGCGCAACGAGCACTTCCGATCTGGCTCAATCATGCCAGGACAGTGGCGGCACTGTGACTACATCTCAGTGTTGTACCTCCTTGACCTCTGATTTCCCCAACAACTGCATGGTAGGCGCGTGTGGTTGCTCGCCCCAGAATTCCAAGACGGTAAACGTGTGTCGGTGCCCGACCAACATGTGTTTCGACGGCCAGAGTTGCGTCGCGGGCTAATCGAAGTCGCCAATCGCAGTGCCCGGCAGGGACTGTTTGCCCCGCAGGCACCTCGACGTGCCTGGCGCTCAATCCTCCGGCGATTGTGGGCACATCCAACTACGGCATTTGCGATTGATCCAGACTCCAAAGCCCTCGCGGTGAGTCGCGCGCGGGGTTGGCGCGGCGCGTCGATCTAATTTGACACAATCAAATGTAAGACCGCGCCGAGAGACACCAAAATTGCGCCAATTAATGGCAAATGCGCGAACGCCTTCGGTGAAGTCTGGTTGTCGCCCGAACCGGTCAAGCGTTGACCGCCGAAGAATGTCAGCATTCCTAGCACCATGAATGCAAGTGACATCGGGACGTCCAGATTTCG
The DNA here is from genome assembly GCA_963819085.1 of uncultured delta proteobacterium. Classification (GTDB taxonomy): domain Bacteria; phylum Myxococcota_A; class Polyangia; order Polyangiales; family Polyangiaceae; genus FEN-1139. The sequence continues at coordinate 9,767 of CAWFUX010000034.1, read as the reverse complement.
TTGACTCGACTCACCGATAAAATTCATGAATAAGGCGCACCCCGCGGCAAGCAGCAGCGCGATAATTCCAGGCAAGATCTTGCGCCCCAATATTCCCGCGTGGAAAGGGGCCGTCATTGGGCCACGCCGGACGGCCAAGTACCAGCAAGCCCCGGCCGCAAAAGTCAATAGCGAGACCGCAATCGCCTCGTCAATGAACCCCGCCGTCGTGTACTCGCCGAGCACGACGTAGGCCCAAAGCATCGCGCCAAATGTCCAGAGTGCCGGACCAACTATGGGGTGCTGAGCAGCTTTGCCAGCTGTTGGCAATGGCACCTCGGCTTCGGCAGACTTTGTGTCAGCGACGTCACTTTCGTCCGTAAACGAGGTCATAGGAATGATTCTCCGTTCCAACGCAATTCGACGGCAACGCCATCGGGTGGCACGTCGATTTGGCGGGTAATCACCTTGGATTCCGCGCGGTCCTCGGCCAGCACCAGCGCGCAAACCGTTGCATGTGCGACGCGGGCCGCGTTGGGATCTGCGCGTCGCTTCAAGCGAATCCTGGCCACGCCCTCGCCGCGCTCGATGCGCACCGCCGCAAGTCCCATACTCGTCGCCTCGAGATCTGCGGGTTGTTCGTCTTTTTCTGTGCGGTCACGAGACACTGTCACCTGGATTGCATCTTCCGCGGGCGGCATCGTAATGACAACGACACTCTTGACATCTGGAAGCGGGGTCTGAACGAGTCGGCGCAGGAGCTGCGCGTCGAGCTCGGGGCCCACTGATTGAGCCCGCGCGCTTGCGAGTAAGACTGCTTGTGTCATCGACGCAAGCTCACCGAGGCGACCATCGTCACCCCTGCCACCATTCTGGGACACGCGCTCCAGCAGTCGCGTTGCGACATCCAAGCGTCCAGCCCCCGCGTGAGCAAGAGCCAACCGGAGCGTCACCGCAGGATCATCGGGCAGAGCTCGACTGAGGCTATCGTAGTTTGCAACGGCTTCATCAAAGAGCTGCTCGGCGCGCAATCGATCACCAGTAAATGCAAGGGTCCAGGGATCGCCCGGCGCGCGCTCGACCAATTCGCCAAATGCGCGTCTTCCTTCTATGTCTTGTCCGGCACGCCGAAGGGCAGAGGCACCCGCGGCAAGAAGACCCGCGTCCGCGAAGGGATCCAGGCGAATTCGATTGACTGCTGAAATCAGAGCATCTTTGCGGCCCAGGGCTTCGAGCAGCGTGAGGAGCCTGCGGCGCACGAGCGCACTGTGCGGCGCAATGCGAAGGAAACGCTGCACCAGTTCGAGCCTCTTTTCATCGCTCTTCTCGGCCCGGTAGGCTTTGTCGAACGCGCCGTCAATCACGGGCTCGCCGAGCAGCATCGCTCGACTCACCCGCGCGAGTTCTTCCATGGTCGTGACGCGACGTAGCGCTTCGTTGCGTAAGAATGTCCCGGCGTCCATTTCCCCCGCGTTATCGAGGGCGCTCGCAAGAGCGAGTCGCTCCTCGCTGGTTTTCGTTTCATCCAATGTGAGATCGAGTAGCGCACGCCGATCGCGCCAGGTCGGCAATTCGCAACTCTTGGCGGCTTGTACGTAACGCTCGGCACCGCCCATATTACTTCGAGCGCGCCAGATCCCCCTTCGTACGGGCAGCGGCAGTGCCGCCGCCGCGGAACAGTGCGTTCGCCTGCTGGCACGTCCCGGCAAGATGGTAAGCTCGTGACTCACGGTCAAGGGTTTGCCGGCAGCAAAGAAGGGCAAGCTTTGGATTACACCCTTTGCACAGCGGTCAAGGGCCGGATCATCGTCTCGAGATTCGACTGCTGACACTCGCACTTCAGTCGCTTTGCCCTCGGCACTGACGACCAGATTGATCTGCATTCGACCCGCGATGTCTGGTCGCGTTGCCGCGCGGGCGTCAGCGCAGGCCCTTAGCGCTCCGCGAGCGTCGTCAACCGTTCGGTGCGCCGCCGCCGTTGCGCCTTCGACTAGCGTTACCCCTCCCGAAAGCGAACTCGGCGGCTCGAGCAATTGCGAGCTATTGGGTGCAGCGGTTTCGATATAGGGTGCAAACGCGGCATCCAGCGTGGGTGACAGACCCAATAAGCGCTGCTCGAATGGCGGACAGAGGTGCGGCGACGTGTCTCCGGGCGCCGCAAAGAACCAACTGGTCCACGGTGTGAGCAGCTTAGCCTGCGCCGCAAGGACGCGCGTGGCCTCGATGCCGTCGCCGCGCGCGGTCATCTCCTCGATGCGCGCTGCAGCCCAACGTCGGGCTACGTCAGCCGCCTCCGGAACAGGGACGGAAACCAAATGTCTCGATTCTTCGACGAGCTTTACGCCATCGTAAAAGCGAAACCCGATGCTGTCCGGCAGGCGACCGCGCAGGCGACCCACGACCGTAACCGTGGAGCCCGCAAGCGCAGCGCGTGCCTCGCGCGGGTAGATTCTGTCGATGTTGGGGCCCAGATCGAGATCGACATTGCGCAGCGTCGGCTCGAGTGCATCGGCAACGAGCGATGCGCCCACGTGTGCGGCTTCCGAGCGATCTGCGACTTCGTAAATTGGGCCTGAACCAGCAACTAGGCGCGCTAGTAGCCACCGATTAGCGCCTTCGCCGACGGCCACCGCTCCGAGGCGCGGCATACCTCCGATACGGCGACTCAAACGCCGTCGAATGTCACGCGCCTCGAGCTCACCCACGGTCGGGCGACCATCACCGACGTACACGACCATGCCGGACCCTGCGCGATTTCCTGCGCCCTTTACGTCAAGCGCGTCCGCCGCTTGCTCGAGCGCGAGACCCAAGTTCGAGGCGCCGCCGGCACGAATCGACGCCAGTGACTTGAGCAGATCGGTTCTCAGTGCGGGCGTGACGGGCATCGGCTGCGCCGCGCCGAGAGCGCGCACCGATTGATCGGCGGCCAAGACGACGAGTGAATCGCGCGGCCCGAGCCCATCGAGCAGGGCATCTACGACGGCTCGCTCGCTCTCGAGCACCGAGGTGCCCGCGCTCATCGACGTGTCTAGAACCAGCGCGAGCGTGACGCCCGCTTCGGTTTTCTCGGGCACCTCGGTTCGAACCAGCACGTACGGATCTTCGCCCTTCTCTCCTTTTGCAACGTAGGCTCGGGCAGCGCCCGGCACGGCCACGGACGGCGCGAGTTCGACGACTAGATCCGAACTCGGTCGCGCATCGGCGCGATGCAGCTCGACGATGCGATCGCGAATGCTCGAGCCTTTGCTGGCGCGTATGAAGGGGCTGTTCGTAGCACTCGCGTCCACGCTCGCCGACAAATCGCCGATCAGCGGAGGCTCACCGGTCTGTGCGATCGGAAAGCGGTACGTGGCGCTACCCGATCGCGTCGGCAGCCACTCGACGTATTCGACGATCAGGTCAACCGTTGAACCAGCGTTAATCGTCGGAAGTTCACCGCGCAGCCAACCGTTGCCCGCCCAATTCAGTTGCCCGGTGAGATACGTGGAGCCCGGCTCGAGTTTGCTCGGCAGCAGCACGGCCTGGCGCTCCGGTGCGTCTGCGCCGCCCTCGCGGAGGGCTACCCTTGAAAGTATTGCACCCGGCGGCGACGCCATCCGTATGTCCGCCCTTACGCTGCTCTCGGAGCCGTTGAAATAACGGCTTCTTGTTTTTGTGACGGCCAATTCGCCTTCGATCTTCGTCTCGATAATCTCCGAACGAATCACGAGCGGCGTGCCGGGGTCGTCGCCGCCGCGCCCAACGCGAAACTCCGCAATCGCACTGCGGTGACCTTCGTCGCCAGCCCAGGGCACCGCTAGTCCGCCTGTCCAGTCGTCGAAGGCCTTCTCGGGGGCAACCTTCGGACCGTCCTTTTCGAGTGTCGCCGTCTCGCCGCTCGCGATCCGCGCCTGGCGGCCATTGGCGCTTATGACGAGTTCGCCCTGAGCGCAGTAGATCTTATTGACGGGATTGCGATCGGAACCGGAGCCAACTTCGAAGGCAGCCGCGCTCGAAGAGACCGCCGTTGTGGCCGCTCCAATGGTAACTTCCGTGCGCGAAGCCGCGTCGCCCTGCACGAATAAGCGGCCTTGATTGAGGGCAATGCCAGAGCCGCGCAGCGTGAAATCGGTCGAAGCTGCAACGAAAACGAGGGTACCATCATCGAGCCGCAGTTGGGCGCGACCGTCGAGACCCGTGCGCAAACGGTCGCCGTCCGCAATTCGCGCGTGTCCGCGCACTTCGCGTTCGCCGAGCGTGACACTTCTGTGCATCGCTTGCAGGTCTCCCACCGTGTAAACTCCCTTGTCGACCCGTCGGACCCTGTGCATGAGTATAAGTATCGCAGCTAGCGCAACGATTGCACCGGCAAGGGCAACGACTGCCGAGCGCTGTAGGCGGTTCAGTCTCATAACGCCTCCTGATGCAGCGCGCCGTTCGCGAACGCGACGTTGACGTGATCAGCCGAGTGCCCCGCGGTGCCAAAGGTTATCGCCAGATGGGCAACCCGTTCGCCTTCTGTTCCCTCCCCTGTAATGGCAGTCAACGTCGCTTGCACGCCCAGGCGTGCCGCACGCTCGGCATCCTCGGTATCCAAACGGATTTGCAACGTGGGCGCGGGCGATGCGGACACAAATGCCTGCGCCACGCCAAAGAGCGGAAAGTTGTCTGGGGCGGGCGTCAATGCGCCGAGCGCCGTAGTCCAAAGCGCCGGACGCAATTCGGGATGCGACCACGTGAGCAAGAAGTGAACCGAAGCGTCGCCCGAGGATTCGGCGGACGTAAGCCGGCGCGCGCGATTGAGCAAACGATCGGCCTCGTCTTTGCGCCCGGCGCTCTGCGCCTCATCGCAGGCCCAGGCCAAAAACGCGCTCGCGAGTGCGCGCGCCGAGCGCGAAAGTTCACTCGAGCCATCGGGGGAGCCCACGGTCATGGCCTTTTCCGCCCAGCGCACCGCCTCTTCCACCTTGCCCATGCCCTGCGCAGCTGCCGCTAACAGAAGCGGAATCGATGCGTCATCCGGAACCAGTTGTGCAAGCGTCTCATACTGACGGAATGCCTCCTCGTACCAGCCATGGGCCCGCAATAGATCTCCGAGGCGGCGCCGTGCCACGGGGTCCTCGGGAGCAAACTCGACGAGTTCTCCGAAAGCGCGGCGCGCCTCGTTAGCGTCGCGCTCCCTAGCAGGGCTGGGTTCATGTTGCGACAGCCGCAAATAGTACTCGCCGATGTTAGTGTGAACATGCGCGGTCGCGTCCACCCGACGTCGCAGCCGCCGGGCCCAGGCTCGCCCGCCCGAGACGTCAGCCGCATCTTCGTAGGCATCGAGCACTTGCAGGCCGAGCTCAGCATCATCCGGCCATCGCAGAGCCGCGTTATGCAGGAGTGTGAGCCGTTCGGCGGCGGACTTATGATGCGAGAGTATCCCCCCGAGCAGCGAAGGATCGATACCAGCGAGGCCGAGAGCATCGTGCAATTCGCGGAGCTCCTGAGCAGATTGGATGCGAACAATCATCGACCGGTAGACGACATCTGCAGCGCCCGGATATTTGAATAACCCACGCCACAGCGCGACGCGCTCGTGCACTTTTGGCATTCGATCGACCATGGTGATCAAGAGGAATTGCCGCTCGCGCCAACCCGGGGCCTCACAATCTGCGAGTGCCAGCCGATAGACGGCAATTGCCTCCCCGGGCGACCCAACGCCACTGAGCCGCTCGCGCCAGAGCACGCGGCGCTCGTCGAGCGGGAGATCTGCAGCGGGACCGCAGGGCCGCGGCTCGTGTCCGACGGCACCGAGGAGAAACGGGGGCTGTGGTGCTGGGGCGGGAGCAGATAGCGGGACAGGCTGAGGCGGTTCTGGGTTTCGGAACCCGGCACGCATGCCTGCCACGACACGAACGGCATGGTCGATACCACCGACGACGATCGGGTCACCGATCGCGGCGCTGCCCTTTGGCCCGGTGACTTTCTGGGTTGCGCCGGTACTCTCGGTTCGGGAAACGGCTCCAAGTGCTCCCAGCCCTGTGCCGAGGGTTCCACGCCGAATAGCGGGAGCGTCAGCCGCAGCGGTTGGCTTTGCGGCTACCGTCGGGGCAGGCTCTGCCATAGGCGCCAACTCCGCGCCTTGCTTTGATCCTCCGGCACTCGCTGCGGGTGGCGGTGTATTGACAAGACCCATCGCGCCGAAGGCGAGGCCCTCGCGCCGAGCGGACTGCCGTACTGCGTGAGATTCCGAATTGTCCTTCGGCCCTCGATTGCCGTAGGACCCACTTAGCGCCATGGTGGGACGATCCATCGAACCTTCTTCGCCCTTGGCTCGAACGCCCGCGCTAGCCTCCTTTTTCTCGTCGGCTTCTCTTTCCGCTGATGCCTCCTCGGCAACTTTGGCCGCGTACTCGGCGGGTGAACGCAACCAAGGCTTCCAGCGGCGACGTCGATCGGCGATCTCTTGCTCCTGGGTTTCGGAAGTCTCCTTCGCACTCTCGACCTCGCGCTTGGTGGGCACGTAAATCGAGGTAAAGGGTGAAACGAGGCCAAATCGGCGACCGATCTCAACCAGCGCCGAGCGCCCCGCACCTTCTTCAATCAGCTCGGCCAGGCGCGCTTCGCCCCAGCGCCGACGTAAATCGCCTGTATCTTCGAGCTCAATCACATTCAAACGGTAACTGAGCGTGTTGACTCCATCGCGAATCGTCACAGCGTTCGGCGAATCCCCTTTGATGCGTCCGACGACGAGCACATTCTCGTCCACACCCAGGGGCGGTAGCTCGCGCGGTAACAGTCGTTCAACGCCGGAACCGAGGTCCACAGTGGCACCCAACCACATCGGGCGACCCGCCGCTTCGAGCAGCCTAAGTGCAGCGCGTGCCGCTCCGTAAGCGTCACCGATGGATTCGACTGGAGCACCGCGGGCAAGCTTCTCGAGCAGCGGCAGATTGGCATTACTACCGAGAGCCGCGACGAGAACTCGCGTTGATTGAGGTAGACGCGCGAGACGTTCGCGCAAGGCCTTCGGAGCCAGTTCGCCCACCGTCGGAAGTCCGTCACCGATGTAGACGACGGCACTTGGACGCTTGGGGTCGAGCCTAGCGGCAGCTTCAGTCAAAAGCGCGCCTAGGTCAGTAGCTCCGCCGCGCTCCACTGCCGAGAGCCCCGCGAGCCACCCGCGTCGCTTCGGTGCGTCGACCGTACTGAGCGCGCCGCTGCCGTCCACCACGGGACGCAACGTCGCGTCCCCGGCCCAGAGCGCGGCGTGATCGTCGGGACCGAGGTGAGCGAGCAATGCCGCGGCCATGCTCCGTGCAATTGCGAGCGCGCCGGGCTCAGTAGCAGCTGAAGTATCGACCACGATGGCTACATCGAGGCCACGTGACGACTGAACGGTGGCGGGCTTGGCTCGCAGCGGCACCAGCAAATAATCGGATTCCTCCTTCGATACCTTTTCGGAAAAACCGGATTCGGCTCTTTCGGGCGCGTCTTCGGCCGTGAGCGCATGCGGCGCACGATAAGCAACCGGATCTACCTGACCCTCATCGAACAACTCGACGGAAAGGTCCGCGCGCGGCACGAAGTCGAAGGCCTTGACGATTACCTTATCGCCCTCGCGCTTGCCGCCCATGCCGGCCCTAACGATGTGCGCCGCGGCGCGTGACAGGTCTAACGTGACGGTGAGCTCTTCAATACGCGGTAGCGAGCTCTTGGCACCCTCGGCGGCCATCGGGTAAACGTACAGGCGCCGCTCGCCGCGCGGGCCGTTGCGCGGCAGCCATTCTGCATAACGCGTGACCACGCGCCGCGATGTGCCAGCGCCAATCGGATAGAGCCGGGCATTGTACGCGCCGCGCCCAGCCCATTGCAAAAGTGCGGGATCTTCGGTGGAGCCCGCGTACACGTTGCTTTCGTACTGTTTGGCGGCCGCGGCGCTCTCTTGAATTCTCCCCCAGACTAAGTCACCGTTGCGATCGACGCCAAAGCGCTGAAGCACCGCGGCGGGGGGCGCGCGAAAGCTGAAAATCCCTTCAACGACGTCGCTGCTCGGGTTGACGAATGTTTGATCGACTTCAGTCACGGCAAAGTCGTGATCGACCGTGACATTGACATCGAGCCGCTGCACGACGAGCGAAAAACGCGGCTTGCCTTTGTCACCGGGCGGGCGCGCACCGACCGTTCCCATGCCGAAAGGCGCGGGATCTACAGCGGGATCGGCCGTCGCGAGCCCGCCGGTCCAGTCATCCCAGGCCACTTGAGCAACGCGTGCCGATGTGCCATCCAAATGCAAAGTGACAAGCTCGCCGGGCCCCGCACGGCCCGCGTTGGCAGCGCGCACGGTCCCGCGCAGCACGTAAACGGCAGTTTCTTTGTTGCCCTGCACCTCGATGCTGGCGCGCGCATCCGAGAGTTCGAGCGGCCCGCGCGGTGTTGCAATTGCGACGGGCGGCCCCGATTCGGTATCGACGAATGCGTTGCCCGCGCTCAGCTCGACACTGGCATTGTGCACAGTGAATTGCGCGGGGCCTTTGACGAGCCAAGTGGCGCCGGCATCGCGACGCATCCATGAGAGCGCGCCGGGCGGCAACGTGACTTGCTCGCCCTCAACGAGGCGTTCGCGGGGCAACGGCGCGCGCGCCATTGCTCCGGGTGCCTTGACGACAATTTCCCCTTTGACCGCGCGAAGTTCCGCAAAGGTTTCGCCAGCTGCAACGCTGAGAGACGCGGATCGTTCACATCCGGCAACGGCCAAAAGCGTGCAGAAAATACCTAAGAGACCCCTCGCAACCGGTGAAGCCTTGTTTGCCGTGCCAACCTGAACCGTCGGTGACCTGTGCCTTAGATTTTCGTCCGCACCCTGTGCATCCGTCGCGACGTTTTGATTGTGTGGCGTTTGGTGAATCCGCGACATGTCCCCTCTGACAGCGATACAGGCGTTGAGTTCCAGAGTCTACGTTTGCAACGCAGAATCATCGCCGCAAGCTTACAGTGTCGAGGCGAGACTGCAAGATCATCGAATATTCCCACTGCGGACAGACACCCTGAGCATAATTACGAACTGGACCTACACAGTCCACAACCAAGTCACAGTCTCGATTGGGATTTTCTTTAGCTGCGGCACGTGGACACTCGTGAGCCCTCAGCGATTAGCAGTCAACAACCAGCCCTCAAGATTTGCGTCCATTGATTTCCTGCAGAATCTGAACCCTGAACGCCGATAGCGACGTTGCGTTTGCCGCCCGCGCTGCGTAGGCTACGCAAAGTGCAGCCTTTCTTGGCAATAATTGGACGATACCCCCGAGTGGCCCTCTTGACGCTGCTCTCGGCAGTGGCCTGTGGCGGGAGAACCCAACTCGATGAGCTAGGAACGTTCGCCAATTTCGCCACCGGTGTCCGCGCCGGGAGATATTGGAGGTCGCGGGCCGCTTAGCAAGGTTTGCTCCGCGGACATAAAATCCCCGCGCCGCTCCCAATTCCAGCCGGACGCGGGCCGAGGCTGACGGGGGTTGCTCTGGAGCGCCAGGCGCAGAAGATGCACTACTTACCTGATCCAGGTCGAGAGACGCACTCGGAAAGTCTGTCGCGTTCAGTGTGGAACCCAGTAGCCCAAGGGCGCGATGCAACGCAGGGACAGAATCGGCTCAACCAGCAACTCAGCCCACCCCAAGCGCACGGCGACGCCCGCGCCGAAGAGGAAGAACACGGTTGTGAAGAGTAACCGCACGGTTTAGCGGCTGGTGGCCCCAGACAGAGCACCCGCTGCGGCCAGACCGCCCACCGCGGCCGCCGCAGCGGCACTACCCACAATCAGGATGGCT
>CAWFUX010000033.1:0-132346 GCA_963819085.1 uncultured delta proteobacterium | reverse complement strand
CAACCGCGGACCCGATACCGAACATAAAGCTGCTCGCCGTGCAGGGAGAATGCACTCGCTGCCTCTGTAAGAGCCGGGCGCTTCCAAGCTCAGCCAGGTAGCAGGACGCTCCGGGTGCCCTGCCGGGCCTGTAGCCTGCCCGCTCTCCGAACACGCCGGGATCAAAGACCGGACGTGCGCCCAGCTTGCCGGGCGGTGCCTGCCGTTTCGCTGGCTTCGCCCGTCATCCGCTGCGACTCGGCAGCGCCGCCGGGACGGCGGGTTCCCGGGTCCTGATCAATCCAGGCGATTTCCTCGGCTATCGCGGCCAGGGCCGCCGCATCGGCGACGATCGCCTTGCGCAGCTCCCTCGCTCGTTGGACCTTGTGTTGCACAGTTTCTGCGCTCGGCGCCGATGCCCTGGTCTTCGCCCATTCCCCGCGCTTCAGCGCGGCCACGAGGCGATCGGCCTGGTCCGCGCTGGCAGACAGCAGATCCGTCGAGTGCCTCAGAGGCTGAGACAGGCGCCTTTGCTGGCCATCCACGGCCGCGCAGAGCTCTCGTGCGCGCTTGTCCGGCCGTATCTCGCGCTCATTGGCGCCACGATCGCCCTCGTCCCGGGCCGGTACCCGGGTTGACTCATGTCCGCCGCGCGCCTGCCAGACGGCGGCCAAATGCTCTTTCGCCTGGTACAGCATCGGGCCTACGGCGCCTGTTTCGCTACCGCGCCACCCGCAGGAGCAGGCCGCGAAGTAGCCCTCGTCACCAGTCAGGCGACGCCAGCCATCCCACCGGTGCCCTGCCACCTGACTCTGCAGCAACTCAAGCTCATCTGGCGTCGGTGCGCATGGCTCTGTGAGCGAGTCACGCCAGTCCCCCCAGCTATAGCCGGTGCCGAGCTTCCGCACGTGGCTAGTCCTGGCGGCCTGCCCCTGTAGATCCCTGGCCTTGCCGTTCACATCCATGGGACTCATCCCCTTAGGCAATGCGATCGGATCCGCCGCCAGGGTCCAGAGCGACACCGGCCTGTCAATCGGCCGTGTCCTTACTTATCACACTATGCCCGGGCGCAGCCGAGATAAGGGTCCTAGGTCACAACGCACTAGAGGCTAGAGCCCTCCACCTGCACCAGGGACTTAGCCTGGCTTTTAAGTGCGCCACGAGCGCAGAAGGTGAGGTTGTGGTGCAGGAGACCTTGCTGATTAGGTCGTCGAACAGGTCATCGCGAACTTCAAGACCTGGCGGATCATGCACACCGACTACCGTCGGCCCCCGGCAACATTCCGCGAAACCATTTCAGCCGTAGCTGCTCTGCAGTTCTACGCAGCTGGCCGAATAGCCCTCCCGGTGTGAAGAAGGCAAATCCCAAAGTCAGAACCCGATCAGGGTCCAGGATCATGGCAGCGCTAACCAACCTGGCCATCTGCGCCCTGCGCCTATTCGGGCGAACCGGTATCACCGAAGCTACCCGATGGGCTGGACGATCCATGGACCGACCATTTGCGCATCGATCGCCAGCGCCCTGCCCCAGGTCCACCAGGTAAAAAATAAGGCCCGAGGTCGTGAGTATTCAGACATCGGATCGAAGAAACAGGTGAGAGCGATGGGCAAACTCGCACGCCGCCAGGTTCATCAGTGCGGCAGCGGGCCGCCGGCCAGGGCGATGAGCGTCCCGGCAGCGCCCGGCAGCGAGCAGGGTGAGGACGACGCCGCGGCGCAGCGCGAGCAGCAGGACGAGCGCGGCGGCGAGGACGGCGTACTGCCAGGGCTGGGTGAGGGCGCGGGCCAGCGGGATGGCCGAGCCGAGGATCGCGCCGATCGCGGCCGGCCCGGCGCCGTCGAGGAACGCGCGGGCGCTGGTGGTTGCCGCGCAGGCGGTCGAAGCGGCGGCGCGCCGAGCAGGATGAACGCGAACGACGGCGAGAACGCGACCACGGCGGCGAGCAGGCCGCCGGCCGAGCCCGGCGGCGGCGTAGCCGACGACGGCGACGGTCTGCACGACCGGGCCGGGGGTGATCTGGCCGAGCGCGACGGCGTTGAGGAACTGCGCGCCGGTCATCCAGTGGTAGTGGCTGACCGCGTCGGCCTGCATCAGCGGGATGATCACGAACCCGCCGCCGTAGGACAGCGCGCCGACCTTGAACGCCACCCAGGCCACCGACAGCCAGCACCCCGCCCGTGATCGCGCCGGCCGCCAGCAGCGGCAGCGGCGACGAGCGCCGGCCGGCGCCTGGCCGTGGTCGCGCGCGGCGCGTGCGCTGGGCGGCCAGTTCGATCAGCGCCGCAGCCGAGCAGGACCAGCACCAGCCACGGGCCGATGGTGGCGGCGGCGGCCGCCCCGGCGGCAGGTAGGCCAGCCAGCGTGCCGGCGCCGTGGCCGGCGCGCGCTGCCAGCTCGGGCCGAGCAGCGACCAGCCCGGCCTGCACGGCGACCGCGGCGACCGCCGCCCCCGCGCCGGCGCCCGCGCCGCGCACCCACAGCGGCGGGGACCGGCCAGGAACAGCGCCGACAGGGCCAGGATCACGATCAGCGCCGGGCACGATGAACGCCGACCCGCCGGCCAGCGCGCCGAGCGCGGCCGCGGACCCGCCAGGCGCAGAAGATCGCCAGCTGGGTCGAGGCCGGGCCCGGGCAGCAGGTTGCAGGCGGCGATCGCGTCCTCGAACTCCCGCGCGTCCAGCCACTGCTTGCGGTCGACGCACAGCTCGCGCAGCAGCTTGATGTGGGTGGGCGGGCCGCCGAACCCGATGCAGCCGATCCGGCCCCACTCCCGCAGCACCGTGGCCAGGGACGCCCGCGCCGGCGCGGGCGCGGTCGCGCCGGCGCGCCGGGCGGCTGCGTGTCGCGGCGCCGGAGCGGCGTCAGCCGGCACGGCGGGCTGGAACAGCTCGACCACGTTGCCGGAGGGGTCCTCGGCCAGGATCTGCTTGCCGCCGGGGCCGGTGACGATCTCGTTGCGGAAGCTCACGCCCTCGGCGCGCAGCCGGGCGACCTCCGCCTCGATGTCGTCGACGATGAAGTGGATGCGGTTCCAGCCGCCCGGCCCGGGCTTGCGCCCGTCGGGCATCGGCCGGCCCGCCGAGCTGGCCGGTCCGGCCAGCAGCAGCCGCAGGTTACCGCGGGTGACGTCGGCGAACGCCGGCGCGGCGCTGAACCGCACCGTGAAGCCGAGGTGGCCGGTGTAGAAGTCGATCGGCCGCCTGCGACGTCATCGACCATGTAGCGGACGTTGACCATGTCGTGCGGGCTTGGTCATCACACCTCCTGGTGGGCTGAACGGGCCGGCGTGGCGGCGATCGCGGCGAGCAGGAACCCGATCCGGGCGTCGCCAGCTCGGCCGCGGTGCGCTGGAAGGCCGGATAGGTCTCGCTCGTCGGTGCCGCCGGCCGCGGCCGGGTCGGGGATGCTCCAGTGGATGTAGCTCGGGGTGGCCGGGGAACTCCGGGCAGACCTCCCGCACCCGGTCGCACAGGGTGATCACGTAGTCGAACCGCTGCCCGGCGAACACGCTCAGGTGCTTGGCGCGCCGGCCCGCGATGTCGATGCCGCGCTCGGCGCATCACCCGCACCGCGTTGGGGTGCAGCGGCTTGGGGTGGCTGCCGGCGCTGAACGCCTCGACCCGGCCGCCCGAGCTGCCGCTGGCCAGCGCCTCGGCCATCTGCGAGCGGGCGCTGTTGCCGGTGCACAGGAACAGCACCCGCGCCGGCGCCCGCGGGCGCGTTGCCGTGGCGGCGGGGCCGAGCCGCAGGCCGGGGTGCAGCGCCGCGCCGGCCGCGGCTAGCAGCTCGCCGCAGCGCGTCAGGTCCAGCTGTAGTAGGCGTCGCGCCCGTCGGCGGAGCTGCGCCGCGTCGACACCAGCCGCGCCAGCGCGCAGCCGGCCGAGGTGGTAGGAGACCAGGTTCTGCGGCTCGCCGAGCAGTCCGGTCAGCTCGCGCACCCGGCGGTCGCTGCGGGCCAGTTCGCTCAGCAGCCGCCAGCGCACCGGGTGCCCCGCCAGCTGCAGGAACTCCGGCGGACCAAAATCCCAGCCGGGCGTCGGTTCTCCCATCAACGATAAAGATACATCAATCCAGTTAGATTAATCAAGACAGTTTGATTCATCTGCGACGGCCGGAACCGCGGAAATCCACGATCACCGTCCCGCCGGTAGTACCTGTCGGCCCGATCCACCAGGCGGACTCTGGCATGCTGCTGGCTCACGTTGGATGCGGTGACATGCCTGCCGTTTGCTATTGAACTTCAGCCAGGTTCGCGATTGGCTGTCGGCGCATGATTGTGTTCGCGTGTTCCGACAGCTGTCATGTCGGCGCTGCCTAGACGGCGCGTGTCCGGGTGGCGTGCCAGCCCGATGCCAGTGCGGTCGCCGGCGAGGGCGAGCAGGATGGTGAGCATGATGACCTGCAGCGGCCAGTACTGGCTGGCCGGGTGGTAGGGACCGGGACGCCGGCCCCCGGAGCCGAGGATCCAGCTGCCGGGCGGGGCGGTGAAGTGCGGGCCGGAGTCGTCTTGCTGGCCGGTGTCAGGGCCTGCACCACCCACTGGGCGGCGAGGAGCAGGAGGGTGAGAATCCCGCCAGGGCGGCGCCGATGGCGGCGGGCAGCGTGCGCCGCAGCAAGGCGCCGAATGCGACGGCCAGGGCGAAGGCGAGCACGGCCTCGCCGGCCGGGGCCAGGTTGACGGAGGTGAACCAGGACCAGATCGCTTTCATGCGCGAGCAGGTTCGCTATGTAGACAGCCGAGATCGCATCGAAGCCGCGGTGTGGAACAGCAGAAGGCGTGTGATGGTAAGCAATTGCTTCGGTCACTTGGATCGGCAAACCCCAAAGTCCCAATAGGTACGCCCCCACTTCCGCATGAGTGATTCCCCACAACTCTTCTTCAATGCGGTACAACGGCCGTTGCTCGCTCTTGGCACTCGCGAGAAGCCGCGCGAAACGGTTCGGCATCTTGTAAGCCAGCACCAGTTTTCCTATGTCGTGAAGTAATGAGGCCACCACGGCAGCATCCTGCGCTTCCTTGGAAAGGCCGAGCCGCTGAGCGATCGCGGCGGTTAATCGAGAATGCGCCTGCATTTCCTCCAAGGAGAATTCGGCTATGGCTGGCAAATTTTCGAAAGCCTTGAAAACTCCTAAGGAAAGAACCAGATTCTTCACCACTTCCAGACCCAGAAAGCTGGCCGCCATCCGAACTGTTGCAATGTCGTGGGACGTCCGGAAGATGCAAGAGTTCACTATCTGTAAAAGTGGAAGGCGCAGCTCGAAACAATGCAGATCCTGTCGAAGACCATTCAGGCCACGGCGGAAGGAGTCGTGGCTTCGGTTCAGTTCGCTGCCAGCAATGCGGGTGTTTATCAGTCGCTCAGTAGTCAGAGCAGTGGGGTTTCAGCCGATTTCGCAAGCCTACTGACCCAGAATCCAGCCTCCAGCGACTACGAGGCGAAGTTCGTTAAGGCGGCTTGCACCACAGTTAACTTAGCCATGACGGTTGGACAGGCCGACCTTTTCAGAGTGAGCCAGATGCTTCAGACGATGGCGGGCGTGACGCCGACCACGCCCTACCTGAAGATACCGGCTGGCCCAGCCGATATACCTGGTGCGGCCCAGCAGGATCGCAACTGGGGTTTCTTTTCCAATCCGTGGGACCTCAGTGCCTTCCAGCAGCTCTTCAATGCAACGGGCACGGCGACCTATAAGCCGTTCCTGGCGAGCGCCATCGATCGCTTCAACGGCTTCATCGGAGAGGAAGTCTGCAGGAAGACGGCGACGGGCATACCGAGCCAGCGCTTCGTGATTCGAAAGGTGCTGCCGGCCTCGGATCTCAAGAGTTTAGGTCGCTCCGACTTCAATATCGGGCTCGATGACCTGGTTCTCGGCGGGGAGACTGCGGTACCAAACATGTCGCTTGCCTTCTCGACAAGCAATTCTGGAACAACGTACTCGTTGAGCCCGCCGGTCGTGCTCGCAACGGGTTACCAGGGCTGTTTCGGATCGTCGGTTACAACGCCCTGCGGGACGGGGTTGACTCGACAGCCCATTGGCCTTCCGAATCAGCAAGTTGGACAGGTCAGCGTGGTTTCATTGACACCTGAGGTGGCGAACACAGAATGCCTGGAGGGAGTCGTGGAGTCATCTGGGTATCCGCTTCGCACCAGCTCCCCGGCGGATTCTCGCGTCGCGGCGACCTGTGCCGTGTCGGTTTCGGCGCCTCGCCGGATTTCACCACTCCAGTACGTGTCGGACACGACGCTCGACGGCGCGGTGCAGACCTTTGTTGACAATCCGTTCTGTCTGAGTAACCCCGACGTTGCCTTTTTTGGGGTACGTGGCATCCCAGTGCTCGGAGTATGGTCGCTTACCAGCGACCAGCTCAATGGGGACGCGGTCGCAACCGAGTTACGGAGTTCCACGCCGACGCCCGTCACACAGCCCTCGAGCGACTGGCAGACCGCAGCCACCGGCCTGAACGGCATCGAGGTATGGTTCTTTGTTGCCGCGGAGACACGTCCGTCAAGCCGATTGCCCGCATACGAATTGACCACTCCAGCTCAATAACGCTCACTATTAGTGCCCTGTAGCGTGATAATCACGAGGTCACGCTACGACGGGGCAACGACTTAGCCGAGAGTGAACCAGACCAGGCGCCGTGCTAGCCCGTAGGGCCCAATGAAGAACTCCGTATCCGCAGCTGTTAGTGAGGCCGCACGTCAATTACACTGGTGTCTGGTTGGTTCGATTCTGTTGTCAACGGCCTGCGGCGGTCGCGCAAGCTCAGACATAGCAAACGAAAGTGTCGGTGGCGCGACGTCCTTCGGCGGGGCGGCCTCAACCGGCGGCGCTAAACTCAGCGGCGGCTACGTGAGCACTGGGGGCATGACCGGCACGATTATCTCGGCCATTTCAGCTGGTGACGAAGACACATGCACAATAGTCAACGGCGGCGTTCAATGGTGGGGCCTCAACTCCATCAGCCTCTTTCCCGTTCAAGTCCCGGGGCTCGCATCGGGCGTCACGGGCATTTCCGCTGGGGGCAGTCAAACGTGCGCAATAGTAGACGGCGGCGTGCAATGCTGGGGCCGGAACAATTACGGTCAGCTCGGCAACAACTCCGTGATCGACAGCCTCGTTCCTGTTCAAGCCGAGGGCCTCACGTCGGGCGTGACGGCCATTACCGCCGGTTGGGGCCACACCTGTGCATTGGTCAACGGCGGTGCGCAATGCTGGGGCAACAATATTGACGTCCAGCTGGGCAATGACTTCGCAAGCATTGGCCTCGTTCCTGTTCAAGTCCAGAACCTTGCGTCGGGCGTGACGGGCATATCCGCTGGCTACCGCCACACTTGCGCGATAGTCGACGGGGGAGCGCGATGCTGGGGCGGCAACGACTATGGTCAGCTTGGCAATAACTCTACGGCGACCTACAGCGTCGTTCCCGTTCAGGTACAAGGGCTTGCATCGGGAGTCACGGCTATCTCAACTGGCTGGGACCACACCTGCGCGTTGGTCAACGGTGGGGCGCAATGCTGGGGCAGCAACGACTACGGCCAGCTCGGCAATAACTCCACTACCAACAGCCTCGCTCCCATTCAAGTCCAGAGCCTAACGTCAGGCACCACCGCTATCGCCGCCATCTCCGCTGGTTTCAACCACACGTGCGCGATAGTCGACGGGGGAGCGCAGTGCTGGGGCGGCAACGACCACGGTCAGCTCGGCAATAGTTCCACGACGACCTACAGCGCCGTTCCAGTTCAAGTCGAAGGCCTAACGTCAGGCGTTACTGCCATCGACGCCGGTCGTAACTTCACCTGCGCATTGGTTGACGGCGGTCTGCAATGTTGGGGCGACAATTCTTATGGCCAGCTGGGAAACAACTCAATGATCGACAGCACGGTTCCGGTCAAAGTGCAGTTTCCATAGTCTGATGCCCGTGTGGGGTAAGTCCGCTGGATGCGGCGGGTGATGTCTGTGGCTCAACGGATGGGGCCGTGCGGTTGAAGTAATCCGAACATTCGCGTCTGGCGCTAGATTGCCTGGCATTCGCGTTGGGCTCGAAGACTCTGTCACTTGAAGTTCTCAATACGGCTACAATCTGATGACTTCCAAAGCAACATCGCCTCAACTCGCAAACTGAAGACCCGCCGGTGGTGGATCCCCCAGCCGCGCGCAGTCCAGCGGCGCAGCCGATGGCGAGCACGGCTTTGCCGGGGTCCCGCGGGCGCGGAACGAAGTGAGCACCCGCGGCCGCAACTCACCTTCAACCCACTGGGGGCATCAAGAAAAGACTACCCAGGCCGCACCGCGGCCGACCCCAGCGAACTACAGCAACAGAAAGGCGGAACGCCGTGATCGTAGCAACCCCCAAGACCGTTACCGAACTCATCGCCATCATAGCGCGCCATCAAAAAGTTCTTTTTGTTGGTTGCGGCACGTGCGTCACCGTGTGCCTCGCGGGAGGAGAGAGGGAAGTCGGGATCGCCGGCTACGCCGTGCGCATGGCACGCAAGCTTAACGGTAATCCAGTAGAGATTGAGCAGATCACGATTGAACGACAGTGCGAGAATGAATTCATTCAGGACTTGGCTGAAGCCGTTGAGAGGAATGAGGCGGTTGTCTCGTTTGGTTGCGGCGCGGGCGTTCAGGCTATCGCGGAGAGATTTCCTAGTAAGGCTGTCTACGCTGCGCTTGACACTCAGTTTCTAGGGATTCTTGAGGAGCAGGCTGTTTGGGCTGAGAAGTGCCTGGGTTGCGGGAAGTGTGTGCTCGCGGATTTCGGTGGAATTTGCCCGGTTACTCGCTGCGCAAAGAGAATGCTCAACGGGCCTTGCGGTGGGTCCACGCCGGAGCACTGTGAAGTGGACGAGAATCGGCCTTGCGCTTGGCAACTGATTTACAATCGGTTGAAGGCGATTGGGCAGCTTGATCGGCTGGAACAGATTTATCCTGCTAAGGATTGGAGTACGGCTTGGCATGCTGGGGCTAGGAAGATTGTGCGGGAGGAGCATCGGGTTTAGCGCCCCGCCCCATAAGGCTTCTGGCTACCCCAAAGCCGCAGTGTTTGATCAACAGATCGGGAGCAGGCGCCGTTGATCCCATCCGGCTTCTGGCTACCCCCAAAGCCGCTGTCAGTGAACATCAGGTTGTGTTCACACACCCATCGTCGCCATTCGATCGGGAAGAGCAAAATGCAGTTGCGGCTGTTACTCGGCTTGGCAATGATGTGTATTTGATGCTTGGGGGGTTGGTGGGGTAGCGATGGCAAAGCATTGACCTGCTGCTCGTCCGGCGCTAGTATTCTCATATGCGAGCTTTGGAGTTCACGACTGACTTGAGCGGCGCATCCGTTTTGTCGATCCCCAGTAATATCGCGTCGCAACTTCCCAAAGGTGGGCGCGCTAGAGTCCTACTGTTAGTGGACGACGATTCAGAGGACACGCAATGGCGCGGCGCCGCCTACGAACAGTTCATGCGCGACGACTGTTCCGAAGATTCCATTTACGACAGCTATCGTTGATATGTTCGGGGAAATATTCATCTGTCAATTCCCCTTTACGTCCGGCGAATTGAGTAAACCTCGCCCGGCACTTTTGCTCTTCGATTTGGAGCAAGATGTGGTGATTTGCCGCATCACGTCAGTCCTCCGAAGCGGCCCGTTGGACGTCCTGATTACGGATTGGAAACAAGCGGGGCTTGCTCTGCCATCAATCGCACGGCTCGATCGAATCGTTACCGCTGAAAAGTCTCTTGTTACACGTCGTTTAGGGAAACTGAGTCCAGTCAACGACACGGCAGTTCGCGAAGCTTGGAACAAGCACATGCGACTGTGACAGCTGCGTGGCTTTCCCATCAGGCTGTCCCAAATCCAAGCCCATACCCGATCTCAAAGTCGAATTGCGTCTGCACCAGAGCGAGAGCGCGCACCGTCGATCCCATCAGGCTTCTGGCCATCCCAAAGCCGCGGCGAGTGACCATCAGATTGAGCTCACGCGCCGTTAGTCCCTTCTGGCTTCTGGCTGCCCCATCAGGCTGTCTCAAATCCCAAGCCCAATCCCAGATCCAAATTTGCGAATTGATCAAACGATGATTGTACTCGAGTCCGCGATTTGGTTTTGGGAATGGGTCTGGGATTGGATCAGCCGGAAGCCTGATGGGATTGGGCTAGCCGGAAGCCGGAAGCCGGAAGCCTGATGGGTTTTGGCATCGCGCGCGCCAGGCTTTGCCTGGCACTTGCGATGCAATATTGGGGGTCGGATCGACGTCGCGATTTCTCGTGGGGCTAAGGCCTCCTTGGCTGCGAAGGAGGCCTTAGCCAATGGATCAACATCATCACAACAATCACTCTCTTGGTTCTTCGTTGCCGCATCATCGTTTGCAGGTTTACGGCAAGTCGCTTGAACTATTGGCCGCGGTTCGCGCGGCTCAGGTTCGGGATGCGAAACTACGGGATGAGGCGCTGCGGGCCGCTAAGAGTGTGTGTCTCAATATTGCAGAGGGGTCGGGCCGCGTAACTCGGGCTGATAAGGCCCGCGCCTATGCCATTGCCCGCGGTGAACCGGAGTGGAATCTTCAACGTAGTGGAAGATTCCACGGAGGTAGACGTTGCTCGCGAAGCGAGCAGCGCGCGTAGCGCGCAGTGAATGCGTTGAGTGCGTTGCAGCGGTTGAGATCGCTGGCAGCGCTGGCGACACGTCGTTAGATGCCGTTGCCGCCGTCACTCGGCTTGGAAATGATGTGTATTTGATGCTTGGGGGGTTGGTGGGGTAAGATCCGGCATGTGAGTTGCGCCCAACGCCGCCGGGTGGCCACATATGCTCGCGATCGCCGGCTCTGATCCCCTGACAACGGGCGTTATGAAGCGCCAGTTCGCGAGCAAGACGCTCACGTATTCTTTCGACGTCCAGTCCATCATCCGCAGTAGTGATCCGGACTTGGCAAGGGATCTGAAGGTGTTCTTCCGGGGGGAGGAATTGCCGGAACCGGCCTTACTGAGTCTTACTGTTAGTAATACAGGTCAAACTGCCATCGAGAACGCGCGGGTCGTAGTTCAATTGCCAGGAGCAACTTATCTGATCCCCGGTTACTTCGTTGACGTGCCTCCGGGTTACGAGTCGCTCCGGAATATTGAACGCACCGACGCCGAGGAATGCACCATCAATTTTCAGCACATCAATCGGAAGCAAGTGGCTCGTGTGCAACTGATCATGGACGAGTTGCCAAAAGGGGAACCCCGCATTTCATGTCCAATGCCAAACGTCCGATGCATCTGGGCAAGCTCCGTCACCCTCGGGGTAGTTGCAGAGGCGATCGTTAGCGTCGTCGCACCACAACTTCTGCGCGCCCTATGATGGCGTAAGCAATCCGAGGAGTCCAATCTCATCGTCGTCACCGAGAAGTTCGAGAGGAGTTACTCTCGAAGGGCCCGAACATTCGCCGAGGTCTCGTCCGGAAGAGTCCGTCGCAAGCACGAACCCACTTGTTGTCAACAAATAGGTCTTATTCGAGCCTGCATTCGTGAATCAAGACCCCGCGGCCGCAGCTCACCTCCAACACGCTGGGGGCATCAAGCGAGTCTCCACCCTAATCCACAGCAATTTCAGACGGTTCCGATTCAGCGCAATTGGTGTATAATGGGGCTCGTGACCTATCACGAACGTATCCACCGTGACCCGGCCATCTGTGGCGGTCAGCCGATAATTCGAGGTACTCGGGTATTGGTGCGAACCATACTGAGCTACTTGGCACAGGGATCCGGCGCTGCAGAAATTCTAGCGGAGTTTCCCAGTCTCACAGAAGAGGACGTTCGAGCAGTGATCGCATTTGCAGCGGCTGCCGCCAGCGAGGATTTGCCCGCGCCATCTCCGGTGCCGCCAGAGGTCAAAGTCGCTTGAAGTTAAAGCTAGACGAGAACATCCCGAACTCCGCGGGCGCGAGATTGACTTCACTTGGTCATGATGTCGATACGGTGCTCGATGAGCGCCTCGGAGGGAGCGCAGATTCGCGAATCTGGGCGGCCGCGCAGAGTGAAGGACGCCTCCTGGTAACACAGGACATGGACTTTTCGGATGCTCGCCAATTTGCACCGGGCACGCATCACGGCATTGTCCTGGTTCGATTACCGGACGACGAACAGTGGCGAATTGCGGATTACCTTATTGGATGGTTCTCGCAACGAGAAGCGAGCAGTTGGTCCCGCTGTTTTGTTGTTGCAACGGTCAACCGCATCCGTGTGAAGCACCCATAGTGAACCTGAGGGTAATTGTCCAAGAGCTTCAATCCGTGGGTCAAGTCAGTCAACTCCAACCCACTGGGAGCACCCCAATTCTCTCCGACTCCACAAAGTGCGATCGACCCATGGGATTTCCCACGGCCCCCGATCCATCGCGAACACGCCGCCAACCCGCACCCAATCTGCATGCAACTGCGCGCATGTGAAGTTCAAGCATCGGCCTACTGCGCCATGGTTGCAATATTACCGCGCGACGCTGGCTGTTCGAATTGCCTCACACTTCCCTCTTGAAATCACCGCCCCAATCCCCGACACTCCCTGACCGAAAACCGCAGCAGGGCGATGAGGCGCTTTTCCGCGGTTGTATTAACAAAGGAGCGGGAACATGGGCGAAGTTATTTCAAACAAAGCGGCGGCCGATGACATTTTTGCTGATGTCGAGACGATACATGCAAGGGCAGCCGCGCGGGGCGGTAAATGGCAGCAAATTGAGCAAGATCGATTCGGCGCGTTGATTGGCGTCATTGTCGGTCTGAAGTCACGCTTGGGCGCGGCCGAGAGTGCTGTATTGCCATTAAAGGCAGCGATCGAAGCTCAAGACAAGCACTCCGATCAGTTCATCGGGAAACTGTCTGATGACATCTGGAACACCATCGGGCGGCCTGCATTCGATCCCACGTACGACGTCGTGTTCCCGGGCGGGATTGCGGAATACACCACCGGTACCGATGAAGAGCAACCGGATCGCATGGACCTCTTGGCGGACTTACTCGAAATGAATCTCATCAGTAAGCTCGACCCGGCAATGCTCCAAGACATCGTCAAGAGCGTGCGAGTCGAAAGCGCCGCGTATCGCAAAATCGTGGAAGCCTTTACCCCAGCACGCGTGCGGCTGCTGCAACTGCAACGAGCCAAGACCGCGATTGCCCGTTGTGCCCAAATGGAGATCGCAAACCTCAAGCGACTTTACAAAGCTGCGGGCTTCTCGGAGGCGGACATTCACAGTGTGATCCCAGACCACCCTCGGACGAAAAAGTCACCTGTCACACCGCCGAGTCCAACTCCGGCCCGGCCGACACCCGCAACGCCAGAACCGACACTGTAAGGTCAATTCAGCCCGGATTCGCAGAAATCCCGGAAAAAGGCCACTCTTTTGTCGAACTCTACGTGTAGGGATTCGAAAAAGCAGGACTTGAAAAGACTTTCGCACGTGTGGAGATTCGGATTTTCGGTCGAGAAATCCAACCTCCACACGTCTGAATTGGGCACAGCGGCACGGAATGTTCGATTACCACAAGTGTGAATTCAAAAATCGCGCACTCGAAACTCGATTCCAACACGTGGAGTTTGAAAAACGGGAGCTCGATTCTGAAAATCCAACGCGTGGAGTTTTCGAATTATGCACCCATTTGACGACCTCCACAGCGCGAGTTTCGAATTTGAGAGGTCCAATTTCGATTTCTGACGTGTGGAGGAGTTGTTTTGTGAGAGTTCGGCGGCAAAATGAGCTAGCTACTAAACCGATTGGTTCGTCATGTCAGCTACCGGTTCTCTCCCACTCCAGGCAGCATTCTTTCACGCCATACTTCGTCATCTCGCGGCCAGGCCCCACGGTGACCGACGCCAAGGCGTTCACGAGGCGATGCCCGATCTGCTCGGCCTGAGTGATTTGCAACGAAGCGAGCGATTGCCAAACCTCCCTCATTTGCGTTACCGGCACCGAAGCGGCTGGGGTCTGAGCATGCTGAAGGCTGCCGGGTACGTGGATACGGCGCAAGGCTCACCAATCTGATGATCGAGCACGGAGTCGGCGTCACGCACTATCGCACTGTGCGTTTGCCCAAGTTGGATTTGGACTATTTCGAATCGGAGTAGCGGGGCTCGATTGGTATCCAACCCGTGAAAGTCATTTACAAAATCACCTATCCCAACGGAAAGATCTACGTTGGAAAGGATCTGACCGACACACTCAATTACTTCGGCAGCGCAAATAGCCGCCTAATCGAAAAGGACTTTACACGCGACCAGTGGCGCGACTTTACGATCAGAAAGCAAATTCTCTGGGAATCGGAATCTGCGTCGGACCAGGAAGTCAATGCGAAGGAAGTTGAATACATTCTTCAACTTCACGCGAATGATTCGGTGATTGGGTACAATCAATGGCCTAAGTTCAAGAGCACGAACGTCCCGGGGTCCCCTCGGCGCGGCGCCCGGTAAACGGAACATGTCCTCAACAATGGCCGCGTACCAATAGCGGGCAATTTGATTGCGCTCTAGAGGCTCGTGACTGATGTCAACGCGCCGATACTTTGGTTCGATTGACTTTGGGTAGTGACTCAAACTCGCGATAGGGAGTCGTGAACTTCCCCGATTTAGTCAAGATGCCTGCCCGAATTAAACTCTGTACACGCTCTTCCGGCGTAGCCCTGCGGAGCCGTGCCATCACTTTGGCATGTGCCCCGGCATTTACATGGGGAAGAGCTTTGCGCTGAGGCATCGGATCAAAGTATGGGGCAAAATATACCAATAATGCAAGCGGGGTCGCGAACCGCAATCTGAATATGGCTTTCAGCTTGAATGCCCGAACCAGGAAATGCAGGGCCACCTTCTACGAAGCAACCACGAACTGTTTGGTACAGCTGACTGTCGGCCTCTAGTTCGGATAAATACCAATTGAGCATCGCGCAATCGAGGTATCGCCGCTTCAATTCTGGAGCTGGGCCCATGTTGATGGGGAGGTCACGTCCTGCGGAACCGAGTGATTCAACAAAGCGAGGGTGGACTTGTCCGAGGTTGGCCGTGCGTCAATTATGAACTACCCCATGACCCCAACCGCCAACCGAACACGCTCCACGGCCTCCTGCAAGTTGCACCGAACCAACTCAGCCTCAAGCCTCAACACCCGATACCCCAGCCGCTGAAGCACGCGGTCCCGGCGCGCGTCAGCCGCGACGCGCCGAGAATGATACGGACCGTCAACTTCCACAATTAGCCGGACGGCGGGTGCCAGATAGTCCGCAACAAACCGACCAACGACCACTTGACGGGCTAACACGCACCATTGAGATATCAGGCCGCAAACAGATCGAACGCAACCCCAAGGCGCTTGCCCGCCAAGCACCGCCACAGCATTTGCTCCGTGTCAGTGCCGTTGTGCCGCATGAAGTGTGCGCGACCGGCAAGCAGCGCCTGGAACTTGAGATTGTGACGGAATTGAGTGTGCATGAAGACCTCCGGTGCCCGGCAAATCAGCTGGGCTTCGCGACCCATGGCGCAGAAGGCGTGACACGCGCGAGCCGTCAATCACGCGAACTCAACGGCGCGTGGCGCGACTTGTGCGCCGCTAAGCGGAGACCAGCTGATTTGCCGGGCAGTGAGATTTGCGCAGTCAAGTTCAGCATTGCGACAATGGTTGCGAGGGCTCGCAGGCAAACCGCCGAAACAACAAGTTGTGCCGACGCACGACCAAGTTAAGAGTCCCAGATTGTCGCTAGTCCGGGCACGGCCCGTATCTTGCTGTCCTTCGTCAACAGCGGCGCGCCAAGAGTCAATGCAGTGGCAGCGATAATGCGGTCCGGCATATCCGGTACCAAGTCCCGAGGAATTTGGATCAGATTCCTTGCGACGTTCACGTCCAACGCAGCAATCATGTATCCAAACCGAGGCGGCGCAACCGTGTCCAACATCCGTTCCACGAGACTTGTTGGAACACGCGACTTCTCAGCCAAGTAAATGACCTCTACCAATACGATTGCCGGAATCCATATTTGCACTTCTGATTGATCTGCACCGGCGAATATAGTTCCGCAAGTGAGGGGGAGTCGCTCGTCTTCTGTCAAATACCAAATGAGCGCGTGGGTGTCGGTAACGTACCGGGTCACTCTTTACCGGTCCCCAATGTTTTCCAGGCGTCGTTGCGGACCCCAGCGAAATCGGATTCCTCAAATCGATGACCTTTGAACAACCCAACCAGTGGCATACCTTGATTCGATTCCACCACGGCAGCAGGACGCGGAGTTAGTGCCTTAGCTCGAAGATATTCGGCGAACTCAGCGAGGGCGGACAGACTGTCACTCGGCAAATCGTCAAGACTCTCAATTATTCGCTGCTTGGACTGGCTCACGATCAACCTCAACCGGCAACATAGCACTTTCAAGGCGTGATCGTCAGCACCATTGGGCACAAGTCATGTCACTCGATTCCTCTCAACACGGCCGCAAATCGTCACACTTTCCCAAGAAACATTGCTTAAATTCGTGAATCAGGTCCCCCCGGTGATGGATCCCCCAGCCGCGCGCAGTCCAGCGGCGCAGCCGATGGCGAACCGGAGTGGAAAAGTACAGCTTGCTGTAGTTTTCCACGGAGGTAGACGGTGCTCGCGAAGCGAGCAGCGCGCGTAGCGCGCAGTGAGCACGGCTTTGCCGGGGTCCCGCGGGCGCGGAACGAAGTGAGCACCCGCGGCCGTAACCCACCTCCAAACCACTGGGGGCACCAAAAGCGGCACGTGTGTCACCGTGTGCCTCGCGGGCGAGAGCGGGAAGTCGGGATCGCCGGCTACGCCGTAAGAATGGCGCGTAAGCTCAATGGACAGCCGGTAGAGATTGAGCAGATCACGATTGAACGACAGTGCGAGAATGAGTTCATTCAGGATTTGGCTGAAGCCGTCGAGAGGAATGAGGCGGTTGTATCGTTTGGTTGCGGCGCGGGCGTTCAGGCTATCGCTGAGCGATTTCCGACCAAGCCTGTCTACGCTGCGCTTGACACACAATTCTTAGGCATTCTTGAAGAGCAGGCCGTTTGGGCTGAGAAGTGCCTGGGATGCGGGAAGTGTGTACTCGCGGATTTCGGCGGAATTTGCCCCGTTACTCGGTGTGCGAAGCGGATGCTTAATGGGCCATGCGGTGGATCTACTGCTGAGCATTGTGAAGTTGATGAGAATCGGCCTTGTGCTTGGCAGCTCATTTACAATCGGTTGAAGGCGATTGGGCAGCTTGATCGGCTGGAACAGATTTATCCTGCTAAGGATTGGAGTACGGCTTGGCATGCTGGTGCACGCAAGATTGTTAGGGAGGAGCATCGGGTTTAGGCGGGCTTGTCGCTGAGCCGATGTGCGATTGCGGGTTGAACCCGTGGTCGGAAACGACGACCCGGTCGCATACCGTAGCCTAAATAGGGTTTGTCCTGAGGTTAACCGTTGACATCCCCAACCAAAGGACTTTCACTTCGAATCGGGTATGCGTGGCACACGTCAGATGTTTGTAGCGTGGCGTCTTCAGAAACGGGTAATTTGGCGTCTTGAGTCAGCATTGTGCCTTGCCAGCTTGTGCATTTCTGCCCCGGTAACAGCAGGTCCGAGCTACTGGATTGCAGATAAGCATGGCTGCATGGCGTGGGATCTTTCGCCGGTTCCGGGGGAATCCATTGAGTGGTCAGGGGAATGCAAAGCGGGCAAGATTTCGGGCACTGGTGTTCTTGAGTTCTTCTAAAACGGAAATCGGCTCGAACGCGATGCGGGTGTCTTTCTTGCCGGGAAGCAGGTTTCGGGTACACGCGACTCGTTTGGCCAAGGAGTACTCAGCGGTCATTTTTAGGGGTCGTACAACGGTGACGGGTCCAAGGGTCGCGGCAAGTTGACATTATCCAGTGGTGCGATCTTGGAGGGCTATTTCAAAGATGGTCAACTGTGCGGAATAGGCAGATTGAAAATCGATGGCGTGCTCATCGAAGGAAACTTCGAGCGTGGTCAATTGCGGCCGGGAAAAATGACTACATCCGACGGCTCTGTTTTCGAAGGCAACTTGGATATGAAAGGTGTTCTCCACGGGAAAGGCAAAGTCAAATTAGCGAACGGCGCCCTAATTGAGGGCAACTTTGAACACAATTTCCTGCAGGGAATGGGCAAGATCACATTCGCCGACGGCAGCTCTAATGAGGGAAATTTCGACAATCACTTACTCCAGGGAAAAGGCAAGATCAGATTCGCCGATGGTGTTTCCATTGAGGGCAACTTTGAGCGCGGTAATCTTCACGGGAAAGCAAAACGGTTGCTGGCAAACGGCAGTGTGAGTATTGAGAATTATTTTCACGGTGCTTTGCAAAACGGAGAACTGACGACTCCACTTCCCAACGGATGTTCGGTCAGGACGCCGATGGTGAGCAATGGTGAACTTCACGGTGTTGCAGTCCTCGTATGCAAAGGGATTGAACGAGCCCGGGCGATGACTGCTCACAATATCCCAAGCAGCGCGCTACTGGCCGCCGTTCACCAGTATGCATCAACAGAACATGACGGAGACCTATTCAACATCGTGAACCTTCTTGAACGGGTACGTTTGTCATCGGAGTCTACCGCGAGCTCGCTTCCAAGCACGTCTGTCGCCGTTCGGCGTCCGAATGCGGTCCGCGATTCATATCGAAAGGCGCCACCGGGAGCGGGGTGCAACAGCTACAGCGATTGCGCGGATGGCGCATCTTGCGACCACGGGATTTGTACTTCATCTGGAAAGGCACCACCAGGCGCGGGGTGCAACAGCTATAGCGATTGCGCGGACGGCGCATCTTGCAACCACGGGATTTGTACAAAATAGACGTTTGGTTCGGATTTGATCCTCGTATTAATAGCGCGAGTGGATTTGAAAGTCGTCCCGAGCCGTTCTAAGAGGTCACCGGAACTTTATCCTGGGAGTGACAAAGTTGTTTCCTACCCGCAAATGAAGTAAGTGTGGTGAATGGTTTTTCGACCAAAGCTGGAACAGGCTAGTAACGTGACTGCACGTCTATTGGAGGACAGCCGTGATCGAAGCACCAAGTGATGTCGGAATCGCCTCCACCGATGCCCACGGACCTGGGAATTATTAAGTCGCGTGGGCTGAGCGTATTCGACATAAACGTAGTCGCTTTGAGGAGTTGGGCGCCACGATGGCGTCGGGCAACGACCGCACGAGCAAACCACGATGCAACAGCCATTAGCCTTATCTACCTGAATCGGACGAAAGTGTTCGAAATCGCGCACAACCAAATTATGTGGATGACCAAACCGTTTGCGATTTGGGTCTGAAGAGAAAATGCCGAAACTAGTAGAAAACTCCTGCGCCACGCCGTCGCGCCAGCTATGCTTGGACCCGTGATGCATGACCTGCATACATGCAAGTCGCTGCAGTTAACTCCGTCCGAAGTATGCTGTCAAAGCGTCCAGCCTTCGCTTGGTATTCACTACTCGGCATTGTGATTGTATTGTAGAGTGCTCCCGAGGCAAAGAGGCCTTGGCCCACTGGGTGGAATTCTATGACCTGGTAGTGAAGTGGACCCCATCCTTCGGACAGTTAGCTAGGCGGATTAAGGTGGGGCCTGCTCGTGTCTGCGTTCATCTGTAAATCCTTGTACTCGTGATAGTTGTTATTTGGCAATAGACAACTGTCATCGCGTGTCGAAATCTTGACAAGTCGTCTGTGTTAGGCGGCCTCATGAAACTGGCCTCGGTAGTATGCCTCAGGGGTTTGATAGCCCAGTGATTGGTGTTGCCTTTTGCAATTGAAATAGTGCAGGTAACCGCCGATTCCGGCTTTGGCTTCTCGCATGTCATCGTAGGCGTGCAGGAAGACTTCCTCGTATTTGAGACTTCTCCAAAGTCGCTCGACGAATACGTTATCGATGCAGCGGCCGCGCCCATCCATGCTGATGGCAATTTGCTGCTGCCGTAGCCGGCCTGTAAACGCCTCGGAGGTGAATTGTGACCCCTGGTCGGTGTTGAATATCTCGGGCTTGCCAAACTGCGCTAGAGCTTCTTCTAGCGCCTCCAGGCAGAAGCTGGTGTCCATGGTGTTCGAGAGTCGCCACGACAATACGAAGCGACTGTGCAAGTCGATGATTGCTACCAAATATGCGAAGCCGTGGGCCATCGGGATATACGTGATATCCGATGCCCAGACTTGATTCGGGCGGCAAATATCCAGGTTTCGCAGCAAATACGGGTAGACTGGATGCTCCGGGGCTGGCTTGCTGGTGTTCGGTTTTGGCGCGATGGACTCGATGCCCATCAATCGCATCAGCCGCTGGGCAGCCTTTCTGTTGACCTGCTTACCTTCGGCTCGCAGAGCCTGGCTCACTTTGCGGCTGCCGAGAAACGGCTCTTTGAGGTGGATCTCGTCGATGCGTTTCATCAGGGCGAGCTGGTCTAGGTCTTGGGCCACCGGCTCGTAGTAGAACCCCGAGCGACTGACCTGCAGAAGCTCGCATTGCCTACGAATCGAGAGTTTTGGCTGAATCTTGATCATGGCTCGTCGCTCCTTCAACGACGTCGATCGAGCCCGTTGGATAAAAAATCGCGTTCGACGGTCAGCTCCCCAATTTTCTTGAGCAACTCTTCCTCTCGCCCAGTGGCATCGCTCGTGACCGCGTTGCGCTCAAAGACGACAGCGGCCTGCTCCAGGACCTGGCTTTTCCACTTATATATCTGGTTGGCGTGAATCCCGTAGCGCTTCGACAACTGTGGGACGGTCTCCTGCTCGCGAACGGCCGCCAGGGCCACTTTTGCCTTGAAACTTGGGCTATGCTTGCTTCGTGTAGTCTTCATGGGTCTTGCTCCTTTTCCGCGGAGCAGTGCCCACCTACACCACCTTAGCCTCTGGTCCGAATTTTCGGGTCCACTTCATAGAGACGTTGTATTTGCATCGTTGTCGCTGAAGTTGCCATCGTCATCGTCTCCTTATGTGACCTTAAGGTGGACCTTGGCGCCATTTCCGGAGGTTATCTCCAGAGTTTCCTTGTCATCTTCAGCGATCGCTTTTTTGATAGTCTCTAACAGCTTGCGTTCAACCAAATGCCCATCAATGCTTACGGATGAACTGAATCGAACGATCTTTTCTTCGCGAAGTTCACCGTCACGTTTCATGCGTCGCACGATCGCTTCTACCGGTGCATTGGCACTGTCGCCCTTCCTACCACCTTCCCTTCGCGCCTTGATGATGGTCGTTACCAGATCGATAACGCTCTTTCCAAGCGTCAAGGCCGCCGCTACATAAACCAAAAGCTCCGGGGCGCTTTCGTGTCCTTCAAATACGAAATCGGGATGGTTCTGAGCCAACCGAGATAGATGATCGTCTATGATTCGGTATGCAATGGGCGAATGCTCTCGATGGTAACAGCCCGACACTGGTCGAATTTTGATTGAGACCGCGCGGCCCAAGCTACCCGCTTGCGACTTCTCGAATTCCTGTATCCGCCGCCTGAGTGTTTCACTCCAGCTGGTCAATTAGGCCCTCCGGTCCGTATGTCGATGGTAAGGCTAGAGCAAGTACACATAGGCCATACCGACGCCCACACATTACACCAGACCTTTCACCGTCGCGGAAATTCCGAGTCGATCCTGCCAAGGGAAATTCGGAGGTTCCGAAACCGCGCAATGGCAAAGCCCGGGTCCGCTGCAACTGGAGCCCTGTGATCAAAATACCGTCCATGTGCAAGCCAGTGTCTATGCGGAAGAAGTTGTTTGAACTCGGATATCATACCGGCTGGCGCGTGCGGCAGCTCCTTCCAAGCGTCCAAAACATCCTCCAAGACGATCCTCCGACCCTTTTTTTCCTTCTTCGCCAGCGCACGAGCCTCGTTTCTCAGCGGCACCGACGCCTTGCGTCCTTCGCGTGCACGAAAGTCAGCCTGGAGTACAGCTTCACACGATGCGATTATGGTCAAGTAGGTGGACTGCTCAATCTCGTCTCGCAGGTCACGAAGAGTTTCCGTGAATTCGTCAAATGGCATACCGAAAAACCTTGTGCAGTGTTCGTCCTGTGTCGGTGCGCCTGTTCGACCAGCGTTCTCCAGCACTTCAACTTGCTTGAGATACGATTCGTACGCTTCTTCGGGATCAAAACTCGTGGTCATGGGGATGTTTGAAGATCTGCCGTTCTTGCCAGAAGCTCAAAGAAGACCTCCTCACTGAGCTCGCGCTTATTTCCGGTACCGAATGAACACCATGAGGTTGCGTCATCCCGGCGAAAACGAAGGATGATCTCACGCTTCACTCCACATTCCAGATCTACGCGGCCACTCGCACCGACAATTCGGCGGCCGCCGGACTCGACCACTCCGACCACTCGTAGTCCGCGTGGGCGCACAAGGACCACTTGGAGTGGCTCCGTTAATAAATCAAGTTCAAGGCCGGGCGCATCATAGGTGCCCAGATCGGGTTCAGTAGTCGGAAAGATCTTGTCTTTGACAGTTACGGCATTGTCCTCGACAACTGGTCCCATCCAATTCTTGATGTCGTCCCGTAGTTTGGACAAGTCTGAGAGCCAACTCAACTGCTGCCTTTGCCAGTATCCCTCAACGCTTTCAGGTTGAGCACGACGCTGGCTCCTAACTGCCGCAACGAAATCCTTCACCTTTGTCATAACGCCCCGATTGTAGCACCAGTATTGACTAGTGTCGTTGGCCCGAGGGAGCTCGGCCAAGGGGCAATCTTTGATTGGCGCCCTTCGCTGCCTGCTGGAGGATGCGGCGTCAAAAATAGAAATTACCTTCCCGGTGCCAGCTGAGATGCTCGAAATTCCGCCGCTAACCGGGATGACGCTCGACGGATCAGGTATTTCATTCCCCTCGCGCGACTAGAATTGGTGTTCTTTCTCGTTTTTTTCGGCCAGCAGCCGCGATAGCGGTCCGCTTTCCCCGAGGAATAGGTCTCGTTTGTTCGCGTTAGCCGAGCTCCCCAACCGCCCGCCTAATGCACGCCACGGCGTCCTGCAGATTGCACCGGACCAATTCAGCATCAAGCCGCAACACCCGATAACCCATCCGCTGAAGCACCCGGTCTCGGCGCGCATCCGCTGAGACGCGGTGTGAACGATATTTGCCGTCAACTTCCGCAATTAGGCGAACGGATGGTGCTAGATAGTCAACAACAAACCGATCAACGACCACCTGACGCTTAAACGCGACCCCAAGCTTTTTGCCTGATTGATGGAACCAAAGAGCGCGCTCCGTGTCCGTAGGATTGTGCCGCATAAACTGCGCGCGACCTGCAAGCAAAGCCTGAAACTTGAGCTGTTGACGTGATTGTGAACGCATGAAGACCTCCGGTGCCCGGCAAATCAGCTGGGCTTCGCGACCCCATGGCGCAGAAGGCGTGCCACGCGCGAGCCGTCAATCACGCGAGCCCATTGGCGCGTGGCGCGACTTGTGCGCCGCCAAGCGGAGACCAGCTGATTTGCTGGGCAGTGAGATCCACGTGTTCAAAAGCGGCAATGCGACAAGTATCGCGATGGTTCAGACAAGCGATGAGCGGCAAGTCACGACGGCGTGAATCCTTGTCACGCGACGCACTCAACACAGCCGCATCCCCCACGATTCCTAGAGAATCATTGCCTCAACTACGTGAATCAAGACCCACCGGTGGTGGATCCCCCAGCCGCGCGCAGTCCAGCGGCGTAGCCGATGGCGAGCACGGCTTTGCCGGGGTCCCGCGGGCGCGGAACGCAGTGAGCACCCGCGGCCGTAAACTCACCTCCAACACACTGGGGGCACCAAAAGAACGGCAGTGCGAGAATGAGTTCATTCAAGACCTGGCTGAGGCCGTCGAGCGCAATGAGGCCGTTGTCTCGTTTGGTTGCGGCGCGGGCGTTCAAGCTATCGCCGAGCGATTTCCCGGTAAGCCTGTCTACGCTGCGCTTGACACACAGTTTCTAGGCATTTTGGAGGAGCAAGCTGTTTGGGCTGAGACCTGAGTTTGACAGTTGAGAAATTAAAATTTTTAGTTTCGCTAAGTTACGGACGTTTTGCAGTCTTGTGCCACTACGGCCCCCTGGCTGATTAGCTTGGGCGGGGCGCAGCCCTAGTGACTGGAAAAGCTTGGCAACGTGACCTTTGATATCGGTCCGCACCCAGAGGTTGCGGTCACCAATTTTGATTGGAATCGCTCGTACTTCGGCAAGTTCTCGCAACACCGTGACTGCAGAGAGTTGGCGCGGTTTGATGACGCGGTCGAATACAGCGCGGCCACGATAACGGTCATGGTTTTCGCGAAGCGCGTGGGTGACGTGTGCCTCACACAGCAATGATATGAAGCAGAGGGTCAAGTGCCCCACTAGTCAGTCGGTCCGACGTTACCTATGTCCTCGGTCAAAATGTTACCTATGTACCCGCTTGCACACGAAACGACTTGAACAGTCATTAAACCGCGGCGGGCGACAGGGTAGAGGTTGACAAACGGGAGCTCAATTCTGAAAATCCAACGCGGGAGTTCTCGATTTGCGATCAAGATCGGCGGCCTCCGGCCACTCCCGACCGTCCGCGACCCGTCAGGTTTTGACGTTGGCGAATAACCCTCCGAGCAGCGGCAAGAGACCTGATACGACCACCAGGACAATGGCTGCAATATTTTGGCTGAGCCACGCTCTGAACGCGCTATGTGGCATCATGGCGGACCACGCGGTAAACGCAATCGTGGCTGAAATGGCTTCCCACCACGGCCAGGATCTCCATGATTTCAAAATGTGCTTATCGTGGTCACTCGCAATTTTCTTTACTACGAATACAAGCCAAACAAAAAAAGGCGTTGCACCGAGGAAGCCCAAAAAGGCGCCAATGGACAGCGGTGTTTCCTTGTCACCGGTTATTGAGGGGTCGATGGCTGTGGCTATCACGAGCGTGTAAATCGCGATAATTTCGGTCGGCACGTATGCTGCAACTGCAGACAAGGCGTCGCTAATGGTCTTGGCGGTCGCAGTGTTGTCACTTGAAGGATCGGTTGCCGGTGGCGTTTCAGTGCCCGCTTCAGCCTTTAGCAACTCGACTTTTCGGTCGGCTAACGTACTAATGCTCATATATTCCTCCCTTAGCTGGACGCCAGGTGCAACTAATCTATCGGTTCACCTGAATTCCGGCTCCCGCTTTGTGGTTGCCGGCAGTGGCGCGCCCCGTTGCCCATGAGGCTACGTCCAACGGAACTTTTCGGGCAAGTGATATTTAGACGGGTCGCGCCAAATCTCAGGTTCAGTTGTCCGCCGGTGATTTGGCGGGCAGCATGTTCACTCTCGACTGTTCGTTGACAACGAGAGCCTGAGCGGGGCGATTTCGTTTCACGACATGAGGAGAATGGGGTTTGTAAGATATTGCTCGTGAAGTCCGCTTGCTACTGAGTCGATAATAGCCTCCACCCTTTCGCGGCTCAGACATCGATGCGTTGCTCCGAGGAGGGTGCCCGTGGGAAAGCCCATGAATCAACTTTCAGTGACATCGCCCAGTATGCTGGCACGTCCCTGCGGGCAATCTTTCAGAGGAGCCGTTCGATTAACTGCTTCCAATTCTCAATGGGACTGATATAAGTGGCATCTAAAGGGGCAAGTGAATGAGGAAACTGCGAAGTATAGGTTTCGCGCTTGCATTCGTAAGCGTTTTGCAAGCGTGCAAAGGCGACGGGCCCACTCCCGACGTCTTGTTGGTGGTCGAGACCGCTCAGCAGCAGCCCGGTCGAGACGATCTCGGTATTATAGTGTTGATTCAGTCGCTGGGCGGCAAGTGGCTGGAGGTCGAAGTCGAAGGGGGCACGCTTGAAGGTGGGAAAGCGGGTGGCTGCTTTCTGGCGCCGCAGAGCAAACCGATTAGTCAAAGTCTGACTACGCTTCTAGTGTTTCCAACACAGGTCGAGGCAGTTCTCACGGTTCGGCTGTTGCCGGACGGGCCGTCAGTGAACGGTTCGGGAGTGCCACCCGAAGAAGCCGCGACAGATGCGGCCGTCAATGCCACTTCTACGGATGCCGGTTCTGGATTCACCGTCGAGTCGAACCGCGGCCCCTGTGGGATAGCTAGTGCGCCCTTGCGCGAGGTAACGAAGCCGGTCTCTCGCGCTAGCGCGGTTGCGCCGGCGACGGCTACCGGCGGCGCAAGTGGCGTCGGTGGTACTGCGTCAACAGGTGGAGTTAGCAGTGCAAGCGGCGGCTCTGGCGGCACTTCAGACAGTGGTGTCGAAAGTACGGGCGGCACCGCCGAATCCGGCGGCAGCGGCGGGGTTCCCGGTACGGCCGGAGTCGCTACTGATGGTGGAGCGGGGTCGAACACGGGCGGCAGTGCCGCAACTCAGTCAACAGCGGGAGGCGCGTCGTGAGGAATACTTCGTGTCTCGTGGTTGCACTTGCATCTCTTTATACGTTGACCGTCGGGGCTCAGACACCGTCTCCAGCAACGTGCCATAGTGACCTAGGAAATATCAAGAATGATTATGGTACCGCGAACGCGGTGGCAGCATTCACGGCCGCAGACTGCAGTGATCGCACCGTGTACTGCGTTGATGCCTCTGGCTACCCGGTGCCAAGCGAACAGAGGGATCCCCATCTTCGCGCCGGGGAAACGTTGAATGTCAAGCTGTTCGGGCCAGACACCTGCGATACAATTCTAACCGTTTCAACCGACACGAAGCGAAGCAGCGTGACTCTCTTCCCAGTGACGACGGGACCGAATCCTACAAAGCGGGGGGCGGGTGAAAGCACGATCAAGCAACTGGCCACTGCAAAGGTCGCGGTCGATGCAGACACCGATTCCGTGACAATCTTCGTCGCTCGCACGGATGTCGATCAAAGGGTCGAGGGCATATCGCTTGGTATCGTGCAACCGAGATATTACTTGGATGTCGGTATGTTGGTGGCCTTCACGCCCTACTTCCAGCAGGTCTCGACGTCTAGGATCCCCGGGCTTCAGGACCAGTTCATTCGCGAAACCAATACCATTCGCGCTGCCGCTGCAATTACCGTCAACTATTTCCCATTCGGCCAATATTCGCAGCCTCGGTTCACCGGCTATCACGGGCTTGGGTTTCAAGCGGGAATCGGAGGCAACCTAGCTCGTCTCGGCGACGAGTTTTACATGGGCATTTTATGGGAGCCGATTCCCGGCGCTGGGATTAGCACCGGGCTAGCGCTTCTCGAGATGCAGCAGCTTCAGCCCGACTACCCGACAGGCGCTTTGGTACAGCCCAATGATGTGCCCAAAGATACATTTCTCGGACCGCGTTGGTACTTTGGAGTCAGTCTCAATACCCATGTTTTTCAAACGTTACTAAGCCTTGGAGCCAATGCCCGTGTTCCCCAATAAACTCGCCTTTGCGGTCGCAGGTCTGTTGTTGAGTTGCGGTAACGGCAAACCTTGCGTCAATAGTCCCACAAGAAAGACCAATGTAGCCGACGCGCTCTTTCCCGAGCTTGCTGCAGGCGCCGGACAGGCGGGTAGCGCCACTACCGGCACGTCCGGTTCAAGTGCCGCCGGGACGGTGAGTGCTGGCGGAACTGCAAGCAGTGGTGGTGCCGCAGGAACTGGTGGAGTGGCGCCAGGCCCCGCTAGCTCGACCTCTGTTGCTAACGGAGTCAATTCTGGGCCCGTAGCATCACAGTGCATGCAAATGCGAAGCGCTTCACTGAGGACTGGTGCGTTCAATAAGGTTCCACCGGAAAGAATTTGGCTTCCCAGAATCCTTGGCGGACAACCGGCAACCCACGCATGGGCGGTCGCATTCAAGCGGGGCGACCAACAACGTTGCGGCGGTGCGCTTATCGCTCCAAACTGGGTAATAACGGCTGCGCACTGTTCTATTCAGCCTTCGGACAAGGCAATTGTTGGTGCTTTGGGACTCGCACAAGCGGGTTCAGACAACGTGTACGATATTGTCGAGGTAAGAACTCATAGCCTGTATAGGGCTGCCACGAGTGACAATGATATCGCCCTTGTCAAGCTCATGAAGGAGTCCAAAGCAGAGTTGATTGCCCTCAACGAAAGCGACGACGACCTCGCGGGCAAGAAGGTAGAGGTTGCCGGCTGGGGACTCACGCAAGAGAGTGGAAGCCCATCCAATGAGCTGCTCGAGGCAACCGTCAACGTAGTATCGAACGCCGTGTGTAACACTGGATACGGGAACAAAGCTACCATTTCGGCCTTTATGTTGTGTGCCGGGAAGGCGGCAGGGGGCGTCGATTCATGCCAAGGTGACAGCGGCGGGCCGCTCGTCATTCCTGCGCAAGGCGGGCAGCCGATGAAACTTGCGGGCATCGTGAGTTTCGGTGTGGGCTGTGGAGAGCCGAATCGATATGGTGTCTATACCAGAGTATCGAAATACATTCCGTGGATTCGGGCTTGCGAGCAATAATTCTTGCGCGTTGCGGGCCGCAGTAAACACTGCTGGCCTAACTTCCTTGTCTGTGCACACTCAAACGGGAAGCTGTAAGACTGCAATTACGAGCGCCAACTGAGATGCGCCGGAGCAATCACCATTCGTGAGTCAAAACACCACCTGCGGGCCCCCCACACGCGTGTCCCTCGACCGGGTGGGTTGTGCAATCGTCGCAGCGACGTCACCGATCGTCGTGCGCTTCACGCGATAGTTCTCTTTTTGTTTTGACGGCCCGGAAGTGCGAGCTAGAGTGCGTGTTTCTCCGGAACCATTTGAAAAGATTGGTCATTTGCATAGGCAGCTAGGTGGTGTCGCTAGCCTATGCCTCGATAACCAAATCTGCTAGTTTACTAGCGAATATGTCTGCAGGCCTAGTCTTGGCGCGCCGCTATCGGCTCATCGAGGAGCTCGGCCGTGGCGGCATGGGGTCGGTCTGGCGTGCAGTGGATCTCGAACTCGACGCCCCAGCGGCTGTCAAGTTGATTGACTCTGAGCTGGTGCGGGCTCCCGAGGCCGTGGCTCGCTTCAAGCGTGAAGCCAAGGCTGCGGCGGCTATTCGCAGCACTCACGTGGTGCAGATTCTCGGCTACGGCGTTGACAATGACACCCCCTACATCGCAATGGAGTTGCTAGAGGGAGAGAGTCTGGCGCAACGACTTGAACGCGTGAACAAGCTCAGTCCAGAAGAGACCGCTGACATACTCGGTCAAGTCGCTCGCGCGCTTGGCCTGGCACACAAGAGCGGCATTGTTCATCGGGACATGAAACCCGACAACGTGTTCTTGGTACGCGAAGACGAGACCGAAGTCTGCAAAGTGCTTGATTTTGGCATCGCACGACGGCGCGGCGGGCTCGACGACAGCGTCGGACTCAAGACGAAGACGGGCGCGATCTTGGGCACCCCTTATTACATGAGCCCCGAGCAAGCGACTGGAAAGGACGTGAACCACCTGACGGACATTTGGTCTTTCGGCGTGATTGCGACCGAGTGCATCACCGGCAAGCGGCCCTTCGAGAGTGATTCAACGGGAGGCCTGTTTAGCGCCATTTGCATCGAATCCCCTGCCCGTCCCGTCCCGGCTTGGCCCGGTGCCAGCAGGCTTTGATGCGTGGTTTGAACAGGCTGTGGCCCGGGATAAGCTTGCTCGTTTTCAGAGCATCAAGGAAGCGGTTGACGTGCTTGCGCGCGTGTGCGGACGCCCAAGCGGACGCCCGTCGGTCGTCTCAATTCCCGCCGAGCGTGGCGACACGGCTCTGTCGCCCCGGGCGGTCGCTCCGGCGGCTGCTGCGGGTTCAAGGAAGGCCGTCGGTCTGCAAACCACGGGCGCACCGTCGTCGCGCTCGATTCCCGGTCTGTCAAGGCCGAGCCGCAGCACTCTGACGTTTGCTGCAACGGTCGTGACGGCGCTGGTCATCATAATGCTTTACGCTGGCTGGCGTTGGACGCAAAAGTCTGATGTTGCGCGCTCGGCCGCGTCGATTGCCGCTTCGGCACCGCCAATTGCACTGCCATCGCCGAGTGTGGCAGAACCCGCGCAAGCTGCGCCTGCTGTGCCGCCCATCGTGCTTGCGTCGCCTGTTACCGCGGCGCCTGCACCATCGAATGTATCGCCGCTGGCGATGACACAGGGCAAAGCGAAGTCGACTGGGCCGGCAAACCATCAAAAGTCTGAAGGTGAGCACCCTGCGGCGCCTGCACTTGCTAGCGCGTCGGCCGCAACCGCGGCTCCCGCCAGGTCCAGTTCCGCTAACCCGTTCGCAACGCGAAAGTAACAATGAATCGCCATCCATGCATTCTTTCTCGCTGGCTCATCCTGGTGCCGTTGCTGGTGAGCGGTGTCGCCCGGGCGCAGCTCAGCGATGTCGATCGCGCTGCGGCACAAGCGCTTTTCGACGACGCCCTGAGGTTGATGCAAGCTGAACGGTACAGCGAAGCCTGCCGCAAGCTGGAAGAGAGCCAACGCATCGACCCCGGGATGGGCACACAGTACAACCTGGCGGACTGCTATGAAAAGACGGGTAAGACGGCTTCGGCTTGGATAAACTTCAGCGAAGTGGCGGACGCCGCGCTCAAGGAAGGCAACGCCGAGCGCGAGCACGTAGCGCGCGAGCGAGCTGCCGCGGTTCAGCAGCACCTGAGTTACCTCACCGTGCAGGTGCCGCATCCGGTACCGGGGTTGGTTGTCAAGCGCGACGGGGTCGAGGTTCGTGCAGCCATGTTTGGTATTGCGCTGCCCATGGACCCTGGAAGCCACGTGCTTGAGGCTTTTGCGCCCAACAAGCAGCCGTACCAAGCCAATATCCAACTCGGCAAAGTCAGCGCCAGAATTGAAGCCGCAGTGCCAGAGTTGCAGGACATTCCCGCGGCGGCGCCAGTTGCCACGGCCGGTGAAAAAACTCCCAGTATGAGCACCTGGCCGCAGCAAAAAACCTGGGCCCTGGTCGCTGGCGGCATCGGAGTTGTGGGTATTGGTCTCGGAACGGGACTGATCGTATCCGCCGCCAGCACGCACTCACAAGCCAGCCCCGACTGCAATTCCGACAGCGTTTGTCAGACCAACTCCGGTAAGTCGTTACTGGACACGGCTCACGCGCGAGCCAACCTCGCTACCATCCCGCTCGGGATCGGATTCGTCGGTTTGGCGGCAGGCGTGACATTGTGGTTGACGGCTCCCTCGACCAAAGAGGGGCCGCAACCTGTTGCAGGGCTCTTGTTCGCGCCGAATCAGGTCGGAATTCACGGGAGATTCTGAGCCATGCGCGACAGACGTCCGTTGCTTCTTCTAACACTCCTCTCCGCAGCCGGTTGCGCCAATGTGCTCGGCTTTGACGAGGGTACGGTGGCTCCGGGTGGAAGCACACAGAGTCAAAGTGGAAGTTCGAGTACCGGCGGTACTCACGCCGGTGGCACGCAATCCACGTCAGGCGGCGCATCGAGCGCTGGAACCAGGTCGAGCGGTGGTGCCGTGAGCACCGGCGGATCCGGAGTTGCAGCGGGGGGAACGAAATCAACGGGCGGTGCCACTGCAGCGGGAGGAGCCGGGGTTGCTGGTTCTGGTTTGGGCGGCACGCAACCCGCGAGCGGCGGCGCGTCGAGCGCTGGAAGCCCATCGAGCGGCGGTGCCGCGAGCACCGGCGGCACGGGCGCTGCGGCTGGAGGCACGAAATCAACCGGCGGTGCCACTGCAGCGGGCGGCACGATGCCGACGGGCGGCACCCAAGCAGTCGGCGGCAAGTCAACAGGTGGCTCACCGCCAACCGGCGGTACAAGCAACCCGGGAGCAACAACGACCACGGGCGGCTCTTCGCCGAGTGGTGGTACGGCTGCGACGGGCGGGACCGCTGCGACGGGCGGGACCCTCGCAACGGGCGGTACCGCGGCAACCGGTGGTGCACTCGCAACGGGTGGTGCACCCGCAACCGGTGGCGCGCCGGCAACTGGCGGAACTTACGCG
This sequence comes from uncultured delta proteobacterium, assembly GCA_963819085.1. Taxonomy (GTDB): domain Bacteria; phylum Myxococcota_A; class Polyangia; order Polyangiales; family Polyangiaceae; genus FEN-1139. The sequence goes on along the minus strand of CAWFUX010000033.1, from coordinate 100,544 downwards.
ACGACTCCTGGTTGTCCGGGTACTGGCGGCCCAACGATGGTCAAGCTTCCCCTGGGTTACTGCATTGACAGCACCGAAGTGACGCAAGGGCAGTACCAGGCTTGGCTCAACGACAACCCATCCCCATTGAACCAGGTTTCAGTCTGCTCGTGGAACACGAGCCTTACTCCCACCTGCAATTGGACGCCCACCACGACTGCAAATTTTCCAGTTGTCTGTGTAGACTGGTGCGACGCGTATGCCTACTGCGCAGGCGTTGGCAAGCGCCTATGCGGTAAGATTGGAGGGGGTTCTAACGGCTACAACGACTATGCTAACGCGTCGTTGAGCCAATGGTACGCGGCCTGTACATCAAATGGCACGTACTCGTCCACGGGTTACCCGTATGGCGACACCTACCAAGCGAGCTACTGCAACGGCTACAATGCCAACAAGGGTGCCGCGGTTGCAGTAGGTACCATGCTTCAGTGCCAATCAACGGTTTCGGGCTACGCTGGCGTCTACGACCTCAGTGGCAATGTCTTTGAATGGGAGGATTCGTGCAACGGAGCAACAGGCCAAACGGACGCCTGTCTTTTGCGTGGGGGAGGGTACGGCGACGGTGGCCCCGACCTGGAGTGCGGCTTCACCTTGGACGTCTTTACCCGCTCCTACGGCGACGACAATGGCATCGGCTTTCGTTGCTGTTCTCCCTGAACGAGCCAACCGACGACGATGTCGTCGGCGGAAACCGCAAGAACCCGTACCGATGCCGGCTCCGGCACACGCGGACATCAGAGCAGCAGCCCCGATTCGATCGGGTCGTTGCGCTTTAAGCGAACGCGAGTTTCCCTCAATTCGAGCAGGGCATGACGCGCGCCACTTGGATAGTGGCCGATGCCGCTGAAACCGAGGCCCAGGCTACGCTTGCGTCGGGGAATGGCTTCCACGATTGCCAGGGGTGGTCAGGCGCCGCAATGGTGAACTGCGTACCGACGGCGGCTCCCGTCGTCCTGTCGTAGAGTTGGGCGGCGAGGCCCGTGCCCGAGCCCCATGTGAGCAGCATCGTGTTCGACCCGAGCGCCACCAAGTGCGGATTTTGAGTGGTCCCTGCCGTGGTTACGGTCTGGTCCGAAGCGCCGGTGGTGAAGTGCTCGAGCTTGATGGCGCCCTGGTAGCTCCATGTTACCCAGTAACCAGCGTTGCCCGAAGTGACGATGTCGCCGCCGAACAGCGTTCCGTCGCAGGTTGCACTGACGATTGTCCGATACGGGTTCGGCTGCGCGATTCGGCAATTGTTGTCTGTCGCGCACACCATGACGAAGTGGCTTGTTCGCGAGTCCCAGACAAGACGAGTCGTCCAACTGTGGCTGCAGCCGCCGCCAAAGCTGTCATGCCCGGTCAACACCTGGCCCGTGGGGTCGATTACCTGCATCCGGTCGCCTTCGTGTATGTCAACCTTGCCGGCGCCTGCAGCACACTGGTTGTTGGTGATGGTGATGGCGTTGCTGAAGTATGCCGCGTAGTTGGTTCCGTCGTAGGCAAGGCGCCCGTGATGCTGGTACCACCACACGAACTGATTGGACCCCGCTCCCGAGGTGTACGGCGGGTTAGTGGCGTTCGACGTTGTTAACTTGGTGGACCATTGTTCCACGCCCGCACAGTCGAACCGCACCATGTACATGTCGTAGCAGCCGGGGCGATCGGTTGGCGTCACACAAAGATTGCCGACGTCGCCGCAGTGTTGCGCGTCCGGGCCACCCTGTGCATCGCGCGTAAGCACGATAACTCCGCCGTCGCCATCGGCGGCGAGGTCCTGAAAGTCGTGCGCTGGCAGCGTGAACGGCGTGCCGACGAGGGCATCATTGCAGTCAAGTTGGGCAATATGCACCTGGCTCGTGGTGCTGCTGCCGTAGTGAGAGTAGCCGGTCATCCACGCAATTAGCGAGCCACCACCGGGCCTCGCGGCAATCGCGAGCGGGATGTTGTATGTTTCATCTTGCGAGTAGCTCAACGCCGAACCCAAGTTGACCGATGAGAGGCGCACCTGGGGCGACGCGCACGAGGTCGCAGTTGGCACCGCGCAGCTGCCCGGGCAATTGCCGACCGGCGGCATCGTGTTGCCGCCCGTACCTTGTGTGCCACCCGCGCTCGTGTTCCCACCTGCCGAGGTTTGCGCGGCGCCACCGAGCGCACCGTTCGGCGACTTGTCCGTGCTGCCACAAGCAAGTGCCAAGGAAACAGGGAACAGAACTGCAATTACCTGACGCATTGAAAATGCCTCCAAGATGCCAACGACAACGGGAGCCTGGCCCTTAACGGGTCGATTCTCCCGGTATGTTGCGATTTCACAGGCGCGAAGTGGGTCACAAATCGGCGTCGCTCGCGGCACCTACCCCGACCGAATGGCCAAGCGCGACTTTTTCCGCTCAATCACTCGACTTACTGCCGCGCCTCTTTCTGGACGGGCGCCAGAAGCGCTTTACTGCGTGAATAGGTTCAGATCGACCGAGTCAGCCAACTTCTGATACCCGACTGGATTCAAATGCAGCCCATCCGTCTGGGCCCAAGTGTCGTAGATCGCTTGCAAGCTGGGGGGATTGCCGTTGTCGGTGACGGCGGCGTCGAAATCGAGGTACCCATCGAATGCCCCGCTCTTGATGTACGTGTTGACTTGCTGGCGTACGGCCTCGTGCGCCGCGGTATAGTACGCGGCATAGCTACCAAACGGAGTGATCGTCGCACCATAGATGAGTAGGTTCTGGGCGTGCGCCTGGCTGATCATGCTATCAAGGACGGTCTGCATGGCTGCGAATGACTGGCCGCCCCCGATGTCATTGACGCCATCGAAGACGATTACGTACCTTACGCCACTTTGCCCGAGCACATCCCGGCTAAAGCGTGCTTGCGCCGATGTGCCGGTCGTCCCTACCAGTACCGTTCCACCAATTGCCTGATTCAGGATCGCCACATTCGAGGTCGCGGCATTCGTGTGCAGGCGCGCGGACAGATCGTCCGTCCACCGGTTATTATGGTTGGTATCCGTTCCTCTGCCATCGGTAATGAAATCGCCAATCGCGACGATGGCCTTTGCCGAAGCATCCGCCATGACATCGATGCCTGAGATGTAGTACCAGGAGTCAACCGTCTGCGCGGTTGCCATGCTGGCCGCGCTGACGTCGCTACTGCCGGTCAGTTCGTACGATGTGGTCCTGGCACCCGCGTGACCCGTGAGTGCGGTCGGTACGCTCCCGAAGGCAACGGTGATGGCAATGTTGCCAAGTGGAGCGATGGTAAAGTCAATCGGATCGGACCAGATCTCCGTGCCCTGCGCAATTGTCACCGATTCGGCAGACGAGAAGGCAAGGGCCTGGTCAGTCGCGGTATCGATGGTGCTATCGACGACCGGAGCCGCGTTGCAAACGGCAATGTGAACCGAATTGAGGGTGACAGGACCATTGCCGGAGAGATTGGAGAACAGCACGCGAAGCTGGCTGCCACCGAGCGAGACGTGCACGACCTGTCGAAGCACGCTATCCGAGAGCGGCGCCGGAGGCATGTTGCCGGACGGGACGGGATACGGCGACGCGCTCCAGCTGCCCACCCAATGAGCGGGCAACGTGGAACCGCCTGTTGCGTTCGCTGCCGCGCTTCCGCCAGAGTCGCCAACCACGCTGCTTTGCCCGCCCGCCGCGCCACCGGACGCCGAGGCTCCTCCGCTCGCCGCGCTGGCGGGTGATTTATCTCCGGAACAGCCGGTAAGTCCTGCGAAAGCGCCCAGCAAAATGCGGTGAAACATCGATTCATCAAAGATTCTCCAGTTAAATCGGCCGAACCCTAGCACCATTTTTCCCTGGTGGAATTCGGCGAGATCCGGGCTGGTGAGGATCTTGTTTTATGCAGCACGCGACCGTGCGTTCGTCTCGAGGCACGTGCTGCGTGTCCAAGTGCCGCAGCGACAATAAAATCTGCGATGGCGGGGCCACTCAGGCACGCAGCGCGGCGCGGGCGCGCAGTGCGCACCCGCGTCGTGCACGGATACCAATTACCCGATGAGACAGAAGCAGTTGATTACGCCAGAGCAACCGTCAGGCTTTTGGCAGGGGAGTATGTAGCGCAGTCCGTCGTTCGTGGAGGTGCATTCCTGCTTTCCGTTGGCGTCCGGTGGGCAGTAGTCGTCGCACGTCCACGGCGAGCAACAGGGCCCGCAGTCGAGCGTCCCACCGCAACCGTCGGGGAAGGTGCCGCACATCGTTGTCGAACACTTATTTGGCACGCAACAAGAGCCGCAGTCAATTGTTCCGCCGCAGCCGTCAGGGATTATGCCGCACGAATTTGGGTCACAGGTGCGTGGTACGCAACAGGGCTGGCAGTCTAGAGTTCCGCCACAACCGTCGCCAACCTGGCCGCACATACTGGTGGTGCACTTCTGGGGCACGCAGGTACACGGCGCGCAGTCGAGGGTTCCGCCACAGCCATCGCCAACCTTGCCGCATACACTGGTGGTGCACTTCTGGGGCACGCAAGTGCACGGCCCGCAGTCGATGGTTCCACCGCAACCGTCTCCAACTTGCCCGCACATACCCGTTGTACACTTAAGCGGCGTACAAGCAATATCACCCTCGGCGCAGAACGTGACGCAGGCTTCTCCCGAGTCTCCGCCTTGGGTCTGATCGCCGTCGTGTCCAATGATCTGTAAGCGGTAGGAATGGCCGGACACGAACGCAGCCTCGTACCTGGCTTCAGTACCGAAACCCTTGGCCTGACGCGCCGCTCCGGGGCAATTGTTGTAGGCAGCGACGTTCCCGCCGTTATAACCGGTGGGATCGGGTAGAGGTACTCCAGCAGGTGGTGCCTGGCACGGGCATTGAGCGAGAACCGTTGCTGGAACCGGGTCAGAGTTTGCGCCGAGCGTCCAATAGTTGAAAGCCGAGGGGTTGGCGTCCGGGGTCCCGTTCGTGGCTCCCTTCCAAGTCCCGAAGATCGCAACTGGGTCGAAAGGATGACCGCCCTGCTGCTGATCGCCGGCCTTGCAATTGGGGTCATTCGTAATGTCCGTTATGAAAAGTGATGGCCGCAAGGGTCGACCATTGACGTCCACGCAGCTTGGATCACCCGTGTTGGGGTAGTAGACGTAGCCCGGATTAGTGGGCATCGGTGAAACAGTGTAGCCGTTCTGGGTGCAACCGAGTGTCGTTGACATCTCGTCGTTGAAGAACGCCTGAACCTGGCCTGGGGCCGCCCCGCCGCCTGATGCGGTGATGCCGCAGATAAACGCGTTCTCGTTGAACGATGTTGACGGATAGCCGCAATTGTCGTTCGTCCCTGAGGCAGTGGGGATCGTTATGCCTGGAGTACAGTGGGCCGTTGGCGTCCCGCTACAACTTGCAACGGTGGGGTTATTCGCGGGAAGGTCGCAAGTCGCGCCGCTGCAGCAAACCGTCGGGCTCTTCGTCGTGTTGCAGGTGAGCCCAGGCGCGCAGCCACCCAAAGTGTCACAGAGACAGCCTTGCTGGCCCGCGATACACGCTTCCGGCAGACCGCTCCCGTTAGCACTGGTGCCACCGCCACACATGTTGGCGACGCCCGGGCTGGAAGTGCTGCCACAGCCGCAGCATTGCGGAGCCGTGCAAGTACCGCAGTCGACGAGCCCACCACAGCCGTCCGAGATTGCGTCCGCAGTCTTTGTTGCCGGCAGATTGACAGGTAGCCCGGGTAGTGCACGCGCTCGGGCATTGATTCGGAACGACTAGACCGCAAAGTGCCGCGGGGCAATTGTTGCTGCCGCAGTCGACGAGGCCACCGCAGCCGTCGGATATTACGCCGCAGTCCTTATTGCCCGCAGATTGACAGGTAACCCGGGTGGTGCACGCGCTCGGACATTGATTCGGAACGACCAGACCGCAAAGTGCCGCGGGGCAATTGTTGCTGCCGCAGTCGACGATGCCACCGCAGCCGTCAGATATTACTCCGCAGTCCTTGTTGCCCGCAGATTGGCAGGTAATCTTGCTGTTACACGCAGGCGGACACTGGTTAGCAGCCTGCTCGCCACAAACGGATTGGGGGCAATTGGTGTAACCGCAGTCGATGACTCCGCCGCAGCCGTCTGGCTTTTGCCCGCAGTCAGTGCTGCTGCAGGTTACCTGAGTGCTGCACGAAGCCGGACATTGATTGGCAGCTGTTTGGCCGCAAACATTTTGAGGACAGTTGGCGTAGCCACAATCGAGGATTCCACCGCAACCATCTGATTTCTGCCCACATTCGGAGGGGCTGCAGGTTGCCTTATTCGCGCACGCTGGGCGGACAATGATTCGGGCTGTTCACACCGCAAAGTGTTTGAGGGCAATTGTTGAAGCCGCAGTCGAAGACGTCACCGTTGGCGTCCAACACTTGGCCGCACAGGGTCGGGTCATCGCAGACCGCCGTACCGACGAGCGTGGTACCGCCGGTTGCAAGAATCGTCCTGCGACCGCCCGTGGCGAGTACGCCGCCTGCGCTGGCCCCACCGTCACCCACCGTAGCCCCGCCCGCACCATCGCCACCGACGCTGTTATCGATAGCTCCCGAGCCCCCGTTTGGTCCGGTTACGCTTCCAGCGCCACCGGTTACTACAATGTTCCCGGTGCCATCCGACGTGTTGCTGCTACCGCAAGCGACCAAGAAGAATATGAAACCGGCCCCGCAATATCTTAAGTACTTGTACATGTTCATATCCCTTCGGTTTTCCGCTCGCCACGATGCCAACCGTCGCACATTGCCGATTCCAGCAGCCGCTCAGCCCCAGAACCAGCGTGTGACCAAAAACCTTGCCAACCAAAGCTATGGTAGCTGAAGCAGTATCGCGGAACAACCTCCATGGCTCACGCTAACGAGAACTTGCGCCAATCCGATCGTGGTTACGTTGCTCGAGGCATCAATCGACAAAGGGTACAGCGCTTGTCGAAAAGTGTGCGCCGACTGGATTAGGGTTTACGGCGTGTGGTGCCGAGACTGAACTCTGCCAATTTGCCCGCAATTCGGCTAATTAGGCCTTCGGGGGCGTAGGCTCCCAGGGCTGGGCACGCTTAGCCCACCTTATTCGGATGGTCCTGTACCCATTGCTTGGCATCGAGCACTAGTTGGCGGATCTGTGCCTGGTCGAAGGGCGAATTCGTCTGTTTGTTCCATTGAATGAATATCGGCGTCATCTCCGCGGCGCTGATATTGGGAAACAGATAATTGACCCTCACTAAAGTCCGAAATAAGCCTTTCGGATCTGTCTTTTGCCCCACGTTCACGAGGTAGCGCTTCAAGTGCCACGTCGTCGCGATGGTCCTCGCGGGAATTGACTTTGGCGGTGCAATCACGGGAGCTTCAACCGCGCCCTGGTTCGCGCAGTTGAAACACTGACGCGCATCCGGCACCGCCTGCAGGCGCTTCGGGCCAATCGGGTCTCCGCAATCTGAACAGAGGCGTTGCTGGGTCGGCATTTGACTATAGACGGCGAAAGGTCTCAGTGGGCAAAAATGGCCGTCCCTATTTCATCCATCGTTGCTACGATTCCGATCCTCGCCAAACCTTTCAACGAGCGTTCATGGGCCTCGCGATCCATGGATGAGACGCCGTCACTGACGATTACTGGGTAAAAGCCGCGTGCCCCAGCGTCGCGCGCGGAGGTTTCGACGCCGATCTCGGTTGCAATCCCCGTGAACACGAGCGTCTGAATGCCGCGATTGCGTAGGATCATCTCGGCATTCGTCCCAACGAACAGGTTCTGCGTGGACTTCTCGATAACAATGTCGTCAGCCTCGGGGGTAAGTTCGCTCGGCACCTCACGCTCGGGCGAACCCTTAGCCATGAACCCCGTAAGCTTCGACGGATCGTCGACACCAAAGCGACGCATCATCCCGTATAGATTCCAACCGCTTTGCAACCGTAGTGGCAACGGCGTAATGAGCGTGTATGCAACCTGCACTCGCCCACGCATTCTCTTGACGAACGAGGCCAATCTTTCGACGTAGGTTTCCTTATCGAATACGCGACCAATCAGCCCGACCTGGACGTCCCAAATCACCAGGCAAGTGTGCGCAGGGTCGACAATTTCCGAGAGCGTTTCGTAGATGCGAACCCCTTGATATTGCTTCATGCGGCTTCCTCGTTTCAGTCTGCGCCATTCGCAGTCGGACGGAATAATCCTTAACAGGCTGCTTGACAAACGGTGTTGGTGCGCAAGGGCTATTCTTTGGTACACTGCAACCTAATGAAGCACTTTGCATCGATTCTCACCTTCGCTTCCTGGTTGGCCATCGTCCAAAGCGGGGCGGCGCAGACGGGGCGCGCGCCTCTAGACACGGCCCGATACGGCCAGGCCAGCGCGCTCGTCGAAACGGGCGAAGGTGAAGGGCCCCCCGCCGCCAGCGACAAAAAAAACGAGCAGCCGAGTAGTGATTGCCGTAAGAGCAGTGCCGCACTGACTCTTTCAGTTGACAGAAAGACGGTGAGTTTGGAAGAGGGCCGCTTGATGGCCAAGATGGACGGCCCCATCTGCAGTCTGTCTCTGCAGATCATCGGCAAAGACGGGAGTGTCGTTGACAAGTCGTTTCACTACGACGGGCCAGAGCAAGAACTGCGTTGGAATCCGGTGCCTCGAGACCAAATCGAAAAAATCGAGATTCGTATCACGGCCAAGAACAACGCCTATCAAGCCGTCGCGCTGATCCCCTGGTTCGTCAGGATTGACCACAAGGAAGTGAAGTTCGACACCAACAAGGCCGTTATTCGAGAGTCAGAGGTCGCCTCGCTCAAGGAAAGCTTGACGAAAATCAATGAAGTCCTTCACAAAGTGGAGGGCAAGGGCCTTGGCACCATCAGCCTATTTATCGCGGGGCACACCGACACCCGAGGTAGCGCGGAGCACAACATGACATTGTCGCGCAACCGTGCGGAAGCCATCGCTGCCTGGTTTCAGAAAGAAGGCGTGTGCATTCCGATTGCTTACGAAGGGTTCGGCGAGACGGCCTTGAAGAAGGTCACCGCTGACGAAGTTGACGAGCAGGCAAACCGGCGCGTGGACTATATTCTTTCCGTGGAACCACCCGTTGTCAAAAAAGGCGCCACCCCGGCGTGGAAGTTGCTGTCGAAGGGCTGTTCCTAGCGGAATCGTAACATTACACGGGCTACTTCTTTTCTGATCCGGAATCTTTTCGGCACAGCGTCGCGGAAACGCGACTAGATTCATTGCATCGATTCCGTGACGTCACGACAAAATCAGCAAAGTGAAAGGTTAGTCGGGCGCACGGGTGGCAACCAAGCGCGGACTCGGTCTGGCGACTTGCACCCACAACCAATCACAGCGTGCGAAGTGTGCGAGTAACTAAGCACAGCGCCTTGCTCTTGTCGCTAGGACGATTTTCGTGCCGGCGGCATCGAGCCCGCCTTACAATCTTGGGATGAGGTCGAATCGAGCCACTACTGAGCACACCCTCTGGTGCGGCCAGGCCACACTATTCATATTGAGTCTCGCGGCGTTATCAGCGTGCAGCGGCGCCAATCCGACGTCTTCGATGGACGGCGGCGCTGTCAACTCGGTGAGCGGCGGCACGTCGAATGGTACTACGGCGCCGAATGGTGGCGCAGGCAACGCGTCGAGCGGTGGCACGGGCGGAAGTGCTGTAATCGGGTCAGGCGGTAATCACGGCTCTGGTGGCATTGGAGCAGGCGGCGGCGCTGGCGGCACCGGCGGGGCGACAGCCGTCTCGCAGACATGCACCAATCCTCCCCATGTCTTGCCTTTGAATCCTGCTAACGCTCAAGACGGCATAACGCTCAGCGGCTTCTACGTTGACACGGATACGTGGAATGCGGCAAACTATCCAGTCTCGCAAACCATGTATATCTGCGACTACAACAACTGGTACGTGGTCGCAAAAATGAACAACGATAGCGGCGATGGCGCCGTAAAGACGTATCCGAACGTGCACAAGGACTTCAGCGCGGCTCCCTTGATCAGCTCGTTTAGCACCCTTTCGAGCAGCTTCGCCCACACTGCACCGCACGTCGGAATTTACGAGTTTGCTTACGACATTTGGTTGAACGGCGTCGCAAGCGCGAGCTCCACCGAGGTGATGATTTGGACGGACAACTACAACCAGGTACCCTCAGGGTCGGTGCTCGAGACTGTCACCTTCGACGGCCAGAGCTACCAGGTCTACAAAAGTGGCAGCTATATTGCGTTCGTTGACACTACCAATGTGACATCGGGTACCGTGAACCTGCTATCGTTCTTCAATCACATCATTGCGAAGGGCTGGATCCCTTCCACTTCAACGGTTGGCGCAATCGACTACGGTGTCGAGCTAGTGTTGACTGGCGGCGCTGATGCGACGTTCCAGCTCAATAACTTCGCATTGACGAATAACTGAGCCGAGTGCAACCGTACCTAATGAACCTCTGCGTGAGTACGGCTTGACTTTGGGTTTTGAGTGCTGGTTGACGGATTGGCCTTGCTCGTCAAGACCGAGCGAAAGTACGACCAATATGCCGACGCGAGGTAAACTTGAAGCACCAGCAGCAGGACAGCCATGACTATGCCCGAGGGTGCCATAATGAAATGAAATGCCGAGATTTGAACGATGATGGGCGATAGAACGACCAGCGCAAGTGGGACGTGGCGATTGGACAGCAGGAGAATCCCGCATAGCGTCTCGGTAGTTTTGAGTAGCGGAAAGAAGTATCCGGTGGACATCAGTCCGGTCATGAACGGTATGACCTTGGGGTCTGGCTTCGACATTGGAATGAAATTCAAGAAGCCGTTGAGACCAAATACGAAAAATACAAGGCCGAGCAGAACGCGAGCGATGGTTGGTAGATGTCGTGCCATGAGTTTCTCCGTTCGTTGGTGCAACTTCGGGCTGCAAACGAATTACGACAAGGCCTGGCCCGCGAGAATGCTCCTCTTGCTCCCGATCCTCGAGCATCATTGCCGGGGGCCCAGTGGCCTCGATAGCTGGTCTTGTGCGGTTCCGCGCACCTGCGCCGCAAACCGCGTTCACGCAGTAGCACCAACAATGGAATTTTCCATTGTGTCAGTGACAAGCTCTCACAGCTATTACTTGTAAGAAGGCCCGACGATTGCGCTGGGGTAGTGTCCATTGCCGCGATCGATTTGTTGGCCTCTTACATTACTCTTGAGCAACTACGTCGCCGAGAGTCACGCAGGTCAATTCGCCTGAATTGAGTGCTTTTGCGCCGAGTGGGCTGACAAATGCCGGCCGAATGGGGAATACGCCCCTCCAAATCAAGCGGTATCAGGGACTTTACCGCTTTTGTGAAGCTCCTTGAATCGCCCAAGCCCCACCAATGTGAGCCATACGTCATTTTTTTCCGCCCCATGTGACCTTCCGCTCACACACACCCGCACGAGGATTCAAATGTTTTCGTACCGCTCTTTCCAGATCGTCTCTTTGGGGCTCTTGCTCGGTGCAACTTTTTCAGCATGTGGCTCGTTTTCCTCTTCGCAAAAGACGGGGAACCTAGCCGGGGGCGGTAATGGTGGCTCGAGCACCGGCGGGGACGCTACTGCCGGCGGCGTGAACACCGTCGGCGGCACAACTTCCGCGGGTGGCGTGGGGGCGAGCTCCGGCACCGGCGGCGGCGCGTCTTGCGCGGCGCTCCAATGCAATGGTGTATGCGTCGATCCCAATACTGACAACGCCAACTGCGGCACTTGCGGCACTGCGTGCGGGAGCGGTCTGTCCTGCACTGCCGGAACGTGCGCCTGCGGCATAGGTCAGAACGTATGTTCGGGTGCTTGCAAGAATTTGCAAACGGACTCGGCCAACTGCGGCGCCTGCGGCACTGCGTGCGGGACAGGTCAATCCTGCACTAGCGGCACGTGCGCCTGCGGCACTGGCCAAAGCGTATGCTCGGGCGTTTGCAAGAGTCTGCAGACGGACGCCGCCAACTGCGGCACATGCGGCACCGCGTGCGGGAGCGACCAAACCTGCCAAACCGGGAGTTGCGCGTGCACAGCGGGCCGAGTCCAATGCACGGGGGGCACTACCTGCATCGACACCAACACGGATCCTGCGAACTGCGGCACGTGTGGCCATGCTTGCACATCGAACCAAGTGTGTTCGGGCGGAACGTGCACGACAACGTGTGGGACCGGGCTTACCGCGTGCTCAGGCGCCTGCGTGGATTTCGACAAAAGACATCGCACATTGCGGTTCGTGCACCAGCACGTGCTCGACCGCGAGCGGCCAGAGCTGCACGGCCAGCAGCTGCACATGCTCAACGGGCATGACGAGCTGCTCGGGCACTTGCAAGAATCTGCAAACGGACGCGGCCAATTGTGGCACATGCGGCACCGCGTGCGGCGCCGGGCAAACCTGCACTTCGGGCGTCTGCTCCTGCGGCACCGGGCAAAGTGTATGCTCGGGCGTTTGCAAGGGTCTGCAGACGGACGCCGCCAACTGCGGCACTTGCGGCACCGCGTGCGGGAGCGGGCAAACCTGCACCGCTGGCGTGTGCTCCTGCGGCACCGGGCAAACCGCGTGTTCAGGCAGCTGCAAGAATCTGCAGACAGATGCCGCAAACTGCGGCACTTGCGCCAAAGCGTGCGGCACCGGTCAGAGCTGCACGGCGGGCGCCTGCGTCTGCGCCACTGGTCAGACGCTGTGTTCGGGTAGCTGCACAAATACGCAAACGGACACAGCCAACTGCGGTACTTGCGGCACTGCGTGTACCACCGGGCAGACGTGCACCGCCGGCACGTGCGCTAGCACCACGTCTCAAACGGTGTGCGACATCTTGGGAACCGCCGGCAACGCGTGCGTGGCGGCGCACAGTACCACGCGGCTCTTGGTAAGCACTTACACCGGGGCGCTCTACCAGGTCTGCAAGGGAACGGCTGCCGCCGGGCCAAGCTCGTGCAAGGGCACGACGCAGGACATTAAATCCGTGAGCGGCCTCGCCGACTCCGCCACTCAAGATTCGTTCTGTTCAGGTGGCACTTGCACGATTAGCAAGATCTACGACCAAAGCGGCAATGGCAACGATCTCGAACCCGCCCCCGCGGGTGGTGCCAAGAACAGCCCCGACAACCCGGCAAGCGCGACGGCTCTGAAGACGACGCTCAATGGCCATGCGGTTTACGGCATCCTTATCACGTCCGGTATTGGGTATCGTGGCGGATGCAGCGGTTGCAATACCAAGACGCCGAAGGGAACAGCAACAGCCGACCAACCTGAGACTGAGTACATGATAACGAGCCAGCAGCAACTGGTCAATGGCTGCTGCTTTGACTACGGCAACGCTGAAACGGACTCCCATGACGATGGCAACGGCACCATGGACGCCGTTTATTTCGGACAAGGTGTCGTTTGGGGCACGGGCTCACCGGGCGGTCACACCAACGGGCCTTGGGTCATGGGCGACCTCGAAAACGGCCTTTACGCGGGATGGCAAAACAACCAAGACCAGAACATCACGACGAATACGGCCCTCAAGTTCGACTTCGTCACCGCAATGCTCGTCGGGGACTCGTGCACTGGTACCACTGGATGCGCGGGAACGGGTACAGCGCGCCCAAACGGTCGATTTGCGCTGTATGGTGGCGACGCTACGAGTGGCTCGCTTGTCACCGAGTACGACGGCCCGCGTCCTGATCCATCAGGCCGAACTGGATACGTGCCCATGAAGAAGCAGGGCTCGATCATTCTCGGCATTGGCGGAGACAACAGCGATAGCGATGGTGGCCGCTGGTATGAAGGCGTAATGGCCACCGGCGCTGCGTCGCTAACGACGTTGAACGCCGTACAAGCCAATATCGTCGCTGCGAAATACGGGAAGTAGTCCATTGTCCGGCATCGCGCGAAGAGTGCGGTACGCAATGACCCTCGTGTTGAAACGAGTTTGGATGGCGTGGAAGGGTGAACAACTCCGCGCCACCGCGCCGCAACAAAGGTCTCCGTGTGAACATCTGGCTAATTTGACGATGCACGCATGGACTCGTGAAGTCTCACTATCCTTCCTTGGTCTGATTTGCTATTAGGGTGTCTAAACAATTCGTTGTCTTCACAGGGGAGAGAGGTAGGACAGCCGTGCTCCGAAGATTGCAAGCGTTAGTCGTACTGGGGTTGTGTGGTGTGTCAATTCCTGCCAGGGCCGTGGAGCCCGAGGAAGTGGATCTGAACACACCTGGCGACGCTTCGGCGGGGAAAGCACCGCCTGCTGCGCAAGAGGCGCCCCCGGCGAAAGCGGTGCCCTCCGCCAAAGAGGCGCCCCTCGAGGCGGCAGCCGCGAAGGAAGCTACCAAGCCGCCAGCGGCCGCTGATGCGCGCCCAGCCGAGCCGGCGTCTGCCGCCGAAGACAAGCCCGCCGAGGCAGCGGGAGGCTGGCATCTGGAGGCGCATGGTTACTTCCGCGCGCCCTTGACACTGGGATTGAGCCACCGCCGGGATCCAGACAACCCAACTGGGCCAGCGAATACTCAGATTTCATACGGACCCAATCGCACGTTCGACTGGAGTTACTACAGCTTCGCTTACACACGTTTGCAAGAGCAAGACTGGGCCGAGCTTTTTTTCCACGCGAAGAAGAAGCACGTCGATGCCGCCCTCGGGTGGATGGGCTACTGGTTTCAAGGAATCGGCTTCCGGAACCCGGACGCTTCTTGGGCACCGGCTCTCGCTTATGTCACGCTCGACTCCGACCTCGGCGAAGGCAAAATAAAGCCGAACATTGCAGCTACGATGGGTGCTTTCTGGCCGAAGTACGGCTACTTCGAGAAGTACGACACCTACACGCTCGGGCGTTTTCGTCAGATGGGCGAGGAAGTCAACTTCAGGTTCCCCATCAGTTCCGATGTAACAGGGGTTGTCACGGAGGGCTTTGGTGCCGGTCGGGATGGCTCCTATCAGGGCTATGCCGTCGGCGGCGCCCCACCACTCTACGGGACCGTTACGTCTCTCGATCTGGTTGGCTGGATCAACCTCAGGCTGCTTTACCAGAAATACGTTGACGCGAGCATTCACTATAACACAATGTGGACCGCGGAGCCCAATCTCCCCACCTCGCAATCAACGGACACGAGTAGTGGTAAGTCGTACGCCGCTGCCAAGGCAGCCCACCTAACGGTCCTCGGTGCTGAAGCACATCTGCGCGCTCCGTACGCCGGGCACTTATGGCTGTCGCCGTCGTACATCAACGTTCGAAATGGCTGGGTGCTCAATAACGGCGGCACTGAGGTCATGCACTCGCTCGGTGGAGGTGGACTTGCTTCGAGCAATTTATTTTGGGCCAACGATCCCACCCAGTCCACCGGATCCGGATCCTTGACCAACGTTGGCTTCATGTATGAGAACACGCTGTCGAGCATCGAAGGCAAGGAGTACGGGACACTCTTGCCGGACGTCAGCTTCAGCTTGTTCGGCCTTTGGTCGAAGGCCAAAGCCGATCTACCATCGACCACGGCGTTGACACAACGGACGCTCACCGAGTGGAAGTACGGCGCAGACGCGACACTGCAAGCGACCCGCTGGTTTGGGTTCATGCTTCGTTATGACCGCGTTAACATGAGCACGGAAAATCCTGGCTACATCTTTGAAGCCTTCACCTCGCGCTTGATCTTCTCGTCGCACTTCCTCTCGAGCGAACGTATGTATCTCCAATATTCACGCTACAGGTACGGTGACCAAGCGGTACTTGCGGCGACGTGGCCCTGGGGCACGGCCGTGGCGGCAGGCAGCACGGTATTCCAACAAAACCCCGCTTATCTCGGGTCGCGGCCCGATCGCAACGTTGTGAAGCTCCAGGCCGAAATCGCCTTTTGAAGGCGATCCGCCGCGTCGGTCAAGCGCACGAGAATCTCGTCCAGCCGACTCTGAAGGGGCGCAGCGGTGGCGAGCAGCACGTTACTCGAAGCCACGTGCCGCTGTGCCAGACAAGTCGACAGTCAAAGGAATTGTACCTTTTTCTTGGGGCCGTGACGGCACGGAAAAGGGCTAATTTCTGGGCAATATCGCCCAACCCATCGTTTGCCGACGAGCGGCGCCCGCTAACTATTGCGGCCCGGCGCCGCTCGTGACCATTGCTTGCACTTGTGCCGTGGCATCGGGCGTGTAGCTGTAAGCGGGCGCGTATGCGGCGCCGCTGCCTCCGGTTAGCCTGCTGCCCGTCGTGTTCGTGTACGTGTTGTTCGTCGTGCTGGCGGCGATGTTCGACGTGGTATTCGCATTCGTATAAAAGAGGTGCGGGTCCTTGACGCCCGAAAACACGTTGTAGTCGATGAATATGTGCGCATCGATCACGGCGCGAATGCAATAGTTGTCCGGTGGAATTGGCACCACCCGCGTTCTTGGCTCCGCCGGCGGCAGGCGCGCCACCCGTCGAAAGGCCGCCAATGCCCGACAGCGTGCCTCCTGTGGCTTGATTACCACCCACAGCGACGCTTCCGCCGGAAGCTTTCCCACCCCCGAGCGAAAGACTTCCGCCAGTTGCGGCCGAACCACCTACGAATGTCTGTGCCGCGGTTGTGCCTCCCGTCGCGCTCATCCCGGCCGAAGATGTTTCGCCGCCCGCGCCAAGGCCGCCGACTCCAATATCGCCGCAAGTGCCGGGAGCGCCAGTGCTCGTATCGGAGCCACTGCAGCCAGTTAAAAGCGGCAAAGCCCAAAACAGTCTGCTGAGATTGCAGAAATCCGGACTCCGGTGATTTCCTGAAAAGTGCAGGGTCATGGCGTGGTCATGCTTTCCGTAATCGATCGAGTTGACTCCCAAACGTTGCACGCACAGGTTGACGCGAGCGAACCCTTTCGGCTCACATTTCCGAGCCAGATGCATTTTCGAACAACGCTCCCAATACCGAACCTGAGTTTACCCGTCCGATGGTAACTGGGGGGCACAAGACTCAAACACCACGCGCGCACGGACTCGCGAACTCAGCCACACCGTTGCTATTCTGAGGTCCGGCCAAACGCGGTTATCCGGCTAAGGGCGGGTCGAACTCGACTACGTGCCAAGCGCCAACCAAGACACTTCGACCATCCAAATCTCGGTGTTGAACCAGGTTTGGGCCTCGACAGTAAACCCTGTGGCACTGATCGCAGCGGCGCGCACTTTAACGCGCAAGTTGTCTCGATTGCTGACGTCGAGCCCAGTAATGCCGACGTGAACCAGTGGGGGCAGAGTAAACGCCTGCTCGAATTGCACCTCGAGCCGGCAGACGCGTGGCTCACTGTCTGGCACATCCAGCAGCGTCCAACCTTCAATCGTGTGATCGAGGACGGCAACCGCCGATAGCATTGAAACCGGGATGAGATTTGCCATATCCACCTTTCGTATTGTGCCAGAGCAAGGGCTTGATATTGGAGTAAGTCGATTCGCAGAGTCAAGGCCAACGGAATGTCATTGCTGCCAACCGGTTCGGCCTTTTTATGTTACATTTCTGTTTCGGCGGCACGGAAAAGCACGGGCTCGCACAAAAAGGCGGGAGTCTTATGGCGCGCAACGAACCCTGACCGACGAGGGCGGGCATTTCGAGCTACTGAACATAACGCCAACTTACGACCTAACGATCGTGTCTCCCGAACATGGGAATGTAACCTTGTACAAAGGGCTCAGGCGCCGTGATCCTTGGCTCGTCCATCGAATGCGCCCTGAAAAGCCGATCTTCAACCGACATCTTTTGTCGAAGAGCCCCAATTTTACCCGGATGTCCGATGAAGCGTGCACCTCCATCAAAAAGCAGGCGCCGCTGATACGTCGCTTGCCGAAAGATGGGGCACCGCTCGAACCGGGTGTATTGTTCACCTGGTCACCTGTAGCCCAGGCCATATACGGTTTGCATCTGGTGCCTACGTTTTGGCCTGTGGCAACCAGCCCCAGAATTGACGTCTATACGTCGATTGCATCCGCCAAATGGCCTGATTTACGGGGTTTCGGCGTACAGTTTCCGCAATTTGGCAAGACAGACTCAACCACTTATGAAGTGAGCATCATCGCCGAGGGGCCTTACGCGAGCCTCGACGCAGCGGTGGACAGAGCCGGATTAAGCGCCAAGCGCTCCACGGAGTCTTGCTGTGAAACGACACCCGGGTTGCAATGTTATTTTTCGATTGAAGGTGGTACCGTTGAAACTCAGGAATTGTGGAGCATGCATTCGGCGACAACGGCCTTTCGACTCAGGCCGTTGGTGGCAGCGGATTTCCAGTGCAGAGTCGATGCTGTGAGCTACGCGCCCGGGGATCTCGAAACGTTTTGCACCATTCATGACTGCTCGTGCGTCATGCTCGACCAGAAGGCGCAATTTTATTGCACTGACGGCTGGGTACCCAAACCCAGAGGTGCGCATTGCGAGCCCAGCGACATGTGCTGCCTGATGATGCAGCAATGGGGAGTACGCCGCAAATAGCGACCAGACTCCCGCGGGCCGCTGACCGTGACGATGCTGCGATCATGGATGAGGTCGCAACTGTTGTGGTCACGCCTTGAGATGCCTGGGTTGTTCCGTGCCGTCACGACCCCAAAACATCACGGTTGCCCCCTACCCGACTCGAACTCTCGGTCAGCACAAGTGCTTGAAGATACTTTAGATTTTGGAATCCAGGCGGTTCTTCGTCGCCGACATCGGACAAAGCTATACACTTGTTCAGTATGCCAGCCCGCATTTGCTGTCTGGACTTGGACACGTTCTTCGTTTCCGTGGAACGATTGTTCGATCCCACACTCGAAGGTAAGCCCGTTATCGTGGGTGGACCTCGAGGGTCGCGCGGTGTGGTGACTGCCGCGAGTTACGAAGTGCGCGCATACGGAGTGCGCTCGGGGATGTCGCTGCGCGACGCGAGTCGCTTGGCGCCGGCCGAGGCCATTTTCTTGCAGCCACGGCATGGAGTATATGGAGATTACTCGGAGCAGGTTCGTACCGTGATCGAGCGGTACACTCCGGACGTGCGCGCCGCGAGCATCGATGAGTTCTATCTCGACTTTACGGGCTGCGAGGGGCTGTATCGGCGCGCGCCCGACGAAGACGGCGACTTGGCGATCGAGCGTGCCGTGCGTGAGATGTGTCAAGCCGTCCATCATGAGACGGGGTTGCCCGCGAGTGCCGGCATTGGGGCGAGCCGCATTATCGCAAAGGTAGCAAGTGGGCGCGCCAAGCCCGAAGGCGTGCTGCGCGTGCCGCAAGGTTCGGAGCGGGCCTTCTTGCTGCCGCTTCCAGTGCGCAAATTGCCTGGGATCGGGCCGAAAGCGGAGGCGCGGATGTTGGCCGACGGCATTCGTTTGCTCGGTGATTTGGCAAATTTGCCAAGTGGTCCGCTTCGCGCGCGCTATGCAAGAATCCTTGGGCTGCTCGAAAGCGAGCTTTCTGGCAGAACCGGGCACACTCCGTTTGCCCGTGAGCGTCCGGCGTTTCTCGAACATGATCCGGAGGAACTCAGCGTCGGAAGCATCTCCAACGAGCGAACATTTTTCGACGCCCTGGGTGACGAAAAGCGGATACTTGGGGAACTATTGTGGCTCGTCGAGCGCGTTTGTTGGCGAGTGCGCAAGCGTGGCATCACCGCCCGCACGATTACGCTCAAGCTTCGGTATTCCGACTTCACCACGATCCTGCGTTCTCGCACGGTAAACCCAACGTCGGAGGAAGGGGCCGTGCTGCGCACCGTGACGGACCTGTATCACCTGCACCGGCAAAGAAAGCTCCGCGTACGCTTGCTCGGCGTCGCACTATCCAATCTCGTGGGCGAACAGGATCGCCGCCAACTCTTGCTGCCGTTCGATCGCGTTTCGCACGTGGGCACCGTGATCGACCGGGTTCGCAGTAAGTACGGCTACGATTCCGTTCATTTCGGCGATGCTGCGGCTGGTGGTAGATCACGCCGAAGCGACGAGTGACCGCGAGACGGCAACGCTGTGAATGCTCGAAGCTCGAAGCGCGACGCACGTTCGGACGCAGTGTTTCGAAACAGGGGTCGGTCGTACGGACTGCGCACTTCTTGCGGGCCGGCATTTGTGTCTACGAACTCTTCATTTCTGAAGCGCCTCGCCGTTCATGCCAGCCAAGGAGGCAACGAATGGTTCACAGCGCCCTTCACCCCACTTGGGCACGTCTCATCCGCGGTGAAATCGATCACAAGTTCGGTTCTACTGCTGCAGGCTTACTCTTCTTTAACCTTAAGGAACAGTTCAAAAAGAACCCCAAGGGGCTGCCTCAGCAAATCGAAACTGCCCGCCAGTTCTTCGAGAAGTACGAGTCAATACTCGTAGAAGACTCAAAAAAACTCTTTTAGCTAACGAGGATAACGAAAATGCTCGCAGATATTGAAGCAGTAGTCAGGATGCTCGAAAGTGGCAAAAAGCTCGTCCTTGCTGGCGAAGAGGCCCTTCTGCGTCGTGTACCGAAGGGGCAGTGGATCGGAGGGACGATTCCATATTTCATGGGTGAGTCCGGTGGCGTAACAACCCGAGACCTCATCTACGTGGACGAGATTCCGGCCAGCGCAGTTGGTGCTCGAATCAGTATTTACGAGACTGATAACATCCACCTTGTCGCTACGGCGACGCCCGACAACGGCTACACCGTGTTGATCATCCCCGCGTTCTCGCAGCTTCACGAGAAGTATGCACTTGAAGCGCTTTCATTCGATAACATGTTCCTCAGAGTGGTTGCGGGTTGGATTTCCGGAATTCACCTTGATGACCTCGGGAAGGCATCGCCGTTGGTGTTTGACGGAACGACCGGGCAATCGATGAACGATAAGGGCGTCGCAGTGCATATTGAACTTCCGTCCAATCAGCAGGCACAGCTCGGTGTCGTAAATATTTTCGAACCCGGAGCAGGTGATGAAATCGAATTCGGTGCTTCTGGCTTTTCCACGAAGGAATGCGTCGTTAACGGCGTCCGTCGCGAATTTATCGACTACGTCAACGAGAACAAACTCGATACTCGACTGCCGCTAGTTGCAAACTACATGGGCACGCACGTCAACGTTTCGATTCAGTCATTGGATGGCGGTATCGCGAAGTTTTATGCGCCAGTATTCGAAGGCGTTAAGTATCGCTGGGCAAAGCCTGTGGGCAGCTATCCAGAGCACTTCACGGGAGCAATCCCGGCGGCCCTCGCAAGGCCGGCATTTTCGTGTAACTGCATCCTGAATTACCTTTATGGAAAGCTCGAGAATCGCAGAACGGGTAACCTAACCGGCCCTATGACATTTGGCGAGATCGGCTATCAGCTGCTCAATCAGACGCTCGTATACGTCTCCGTGCAGAATGCCTAAGAGACGACGCGAGGCGGTGCCTTCACTCGATTTTACACCGACTCACATTTCGCTCGCTGGTCGATGTCCGACTGGTTGAGTGAGTATAAGACATCAAGAAAATTCAGCTGAAATGACCCCGGACCCGACGAGCGCGCCGCTGCGATTTCGCCTGCAATACCCGTAAGAAGCATCGCCTGAGTCGCCGCAGCCACCGCTGATGGTTCGACCGCGAGGAGGGCGCCCGTGAGCGCGGTTGCCGTGCAACCCATTCCTGTGACGCGGGTCATCATCGGGTGACCGTTGTGCACACGCACGAGCGACCCGGCACTCACAATGACATCTACGGGACCACTGATTGATACGACCGGACCATACTGATCGACGAGTGAGTGCGCGGCTTCAAGCGCCGAGTCTACTTCGTCGGTGCTATCTACTCCCTTCGTGGAGCCCCCAGCCTGGGCGAGCGCGCGTATCTCCGATGCATTTGCGCGCACGACTGTCGGCGAAATCTCCTTCAGAAGTTCGAGCGCCACTTGAGTACGAAGCGGCGTTGCTCCCGCACCAACAGGATCAAGTACAATTGGTATCGAGCGCGCCCTGGCAACGCGCCCCGCCCGCAACATGGCCTCTACCCAAGGTGGGCTGAGTGTGCCAATATTGACCACGAGCGCCTTGGCGTAGCCGACCATCACCTCGACCTCGTCAATCGCGTGAGCCATCACTGGAGACGCACCGACCGCCAGCAGAGCATTGGCAGTCGTGTTCATCACGACGTAGTTCGTAATATTGTGAATTAGCGGCGCCTGCGCGCGAACCTTCAGTAGATTTTCCCACAAATTGCTCATGCGATTCCCGTAGATACGGCTCGACGCACCTTGCACGAATCGAGGCGTGAATGCAATGACTCGAGTTGTGACGGGAATCTGGGCTTGCTACCCCAATTTCATGGGGATCATTCGCATCGCAGTGCTCGTTCACTCCAGCGCCAGTTTGCCGATCACTTGAGCCGGCTGCACTCTCGGGGTCAGCGTGCGGCGTGCAGAGGCAGCGGGTCGTGCGTGCGCGGTGCGTGGTGAGGAAGGCACGATGCGGGTTGGGGGGCACGCGAAGCCAGATCAATTGTCGTGACGGCACGGGCCGCCCCCCGGAAATCGATTCCGGTAGCCGCCAGGCTCCGATGAACCACCCGGTGGGGCTCACGGGTGCTCGGGACGACTCGCGGTGGGAGTGTGTCAACCAAAGGGCCTAAGCGGAGCGAGGGCATCGATTCCTTGACGGAAATGGCCATCGCGGTGCCACTGCTCTGGTGAATGTTGTTGGTTCGCTCCGGACAGCTGCATTCGCGGTGTCCAATACCCGAGGTTCGGCGTCACGCCAAACGTTGGGTTGCTGAGATTTTCTATGACCAGAATGCTACTTGCGTCCGCCAGCACGCGTACTGCACCAGGCTCCGAAGCCATGCTTTGCTCCGGTACCCTAGTGGGCCGGTACGTGATCGTGCGTGAGATTGCCAGGGGGACTTGCCCGCTTTACTTGGCTCACACGCAGAGCCACGACCAAGGGAGTGAGACTGCGGACAAGCTGGTGCGCGTCATCCCAACGCCACAAGACCTTCCGGGACCGGATTACCATCGCATCATCGAAGCCATCTGGGACAGCGCGGTTTTCGACCACGATGGGGTACTGCAAGTCGAAGACGTAGTCTCCGAAGCAGCATCAGTTGCGATTATTCATAACTTCATTTCCGGCAATCCGCTGCACTTGATTCATCGGTCCATATTCGGCACCGGTCGTTCCTTCCCTCCGGAAATTGCGGTACGGATCGCACTCGACCTGTTCGACGGAATCGAACGAAGCCGTAAAAGCTGCGAAGCCCGCAATATACCGTGGCAACCCGGTTGCATTTCGATGCAGTCGGTCCAGATCGGTGATGACGGTCGAACGCGAACGCTGGATGGCTTGGCGATGGCCGCAGTCCTGCGTTCACCCAGCATGCGCGCTTTCTTGGGTGACTCGTTTGTCGTCGCGCCGGAAATGCTCGACGACATCGGGGAGCCCCACGAACGCACCGATGTCTATGCCATTGCAACGGTCCTGGCGGAGCTATTCGCGAGCGCGGATTCGTCTCAAGGTCTGCTCCACGCGTTATGTCGGGCGTCGGATATTGACCCTTCGAAACGGCAGTCAACGCTTGAAGAGTTTGCTTGCGAACTCGTAGTGGGCGCCGAAAAAGTCGCGACGCACGCCGAGGTCGCACGATTCGCCGCCACGTCTTCACCCCTCGAGACACCGTTGCAGAGCGACGTGCTGGAGTTGCGTCGCCCGTAGCACTTCAGTCTGTGCCTTGCGCCTAAACCTTGCCTTCAAACCGCAACCCGCCAAGAGCGTGACCCTACAGCAGGACGGCTCTTCTTGTCAACCCCAGCTGCCGCCGTTCACGAACGCGCAAGTGATACGAGCAGGAGGGCGTTCGCGCGCAAGCAAGTGGCTGTCGGTAGTGTTGCCGACGCTGGATTCTCGGTGCTTCTATTTGCCCGACGACGCAGGCCTTCCCAGCGGGTGTCCCACGGCGGCCCAGATTGACAGCACCGTACTATATGGTCTTCCAGACTCCGAAACACAGCAGGGAGACCAATGTTGCTACGATGGTCCAGTGACGTGTGAATGAGGTAGCTTTGGGCGACCAAGAAATCCAACGTCGTTCTAGAGAACGGATCTTAAATTGTGGGACTCGGTGTGTGGCAACAGGCCTCGATGTTGTGTCCATCGGGATCGAGCACGAACGCCCCATAGTAATCTTTATGGTAGTGCGGACGAAGTCCGGGGGGCCCATTGTCCCTACCTCCTGCCGCCATGGCGGCTCGGTAGAAGGCGTCCACCAGCGCGCGGTTGTCTGCCCGGAACGCGACGTGAAGTCGCGGTGTCTGCGGGCTACCCTGGTGAACCCAGAAGTCGGGCTTATGCGGCACTCCGAAGCCCAATACCACCGCCCCACCCGTAAATTCGGTGGGTACCTCCATAAGCACCTTGTAGCCAAGCGGAGCGAGTGCTTCCTCGTAAAAGCGCCTGCTCCTCACGGCATCGCTAACGTCGAGTCCTGTATGATCGATCATGATCCTCCATACCACAGGTCGAACTGTGGAACCAAATCGTTCACTGCGACGAGGCTGTTCCTCTGGATCACGGTCGGGGGCCTTAATACCCCGTCCGATTCGATTGCGTTCACCAAGCCGTCGGGCGGTAGTCTTTCAGGAACTGTCCCCACACGTGCCGACCGGTGTTTAGTCCGTCGAATATGGGATCAACGATACGCGCTGCCCCATCGACGGCGTCGAGTGGCGGATGAAATCCTTTTTCGAGCGTCTTACGTTGAGCAATGTGTGCTGGATCTTCGTCCGTGACCCAGCCGGTATCGACGCTGTTCATGAAGATGCCATCTTTGGCGTAATCCGCGGCACTCGTGCGTGTCATCATATTGAGTGCGGCCTTGGCCATATTGGTGTGCGGGTGCTTGTCCGTCTTGTAAGTACGGTAAAATTGGCCCTCCATCGCCGACACGTTGACGATGTGCTTGTCGAACGTGCGCTCGCGCAGCATCAAAGGCTTGAGCTTGGCGTTCAATACGAAGGGAGCAATCGCGTTGACCAATTGAACCTCGAGCAGTTCCACTGTTCCAACTTCGTGCAGCGCAAGCCGCCAACTATTTACGCGTCGCAGATCGATTTGTTGCAAATCTGCATCCAATTTACCGGTGGGAAATAGTAGATGTCGCGGCCCCAAATCCTCAGCCGTCAGGGCAACTTGGGAGAGCGCGGGTGCGGCATGGAGTCCAACGGCAAAGTCTGCGTGAACCGTGGTGTGGCTCGTGCCCAGCTGACGGGCAGTATTCCTTTTCATCACTTCGTACTGCTCGAGCAGTGAGCCTGCTCGCTCTGGCAGATTGTACGTTGGACCGAGTTCAGCTTCGACCAGATGACCGTAAAATCCCGTGGGTCTGCGGACAGTCTGACAGGCATTGTGTATGATGAAGTCGAGACGTGACTCGGTTTCACACAGCTGGCGTGCAAACGCCTCGACACTGGGCGTGTGTCGCAAGTCGAGACCGTACACGGTCAAGCGATCGCGGAAAG
The DNA here is from genome assembly GCA_963819085.1 of uncultured delta proteobacterium. Lineage (GTDB taxonomy): Bacteria > Myxococcota_A > Polyangia > Polyangiales > Polyangiaceae > FEN-1139. The sequence goes on along the minus strand of CAWFUX010000033.1, from coordinate 75,193 downwards.
CTTCGAAATCCGTTTCACGCGCGTAGCGCAGCGCCGCGTCGCGCGGAAAGCGGGTTGCCACGATCACCCGCGCGCCGGCACGCAACAACATCAGTACCGCCTGATAGCCGATCTTGACGCGACCGCCGCTAACTAATGCTACGCGACCGGCCATGTTCGCCGTCTGGGATCGCTTTTGATAGTTGAAATCCCCGCACGACTCGCACATTTGGTCGTAGAAGAAATGCACGCGCGCGGACAGGGTCTTACACACGTAACAAGCACGTGGCGTGTGTAGCGGCAGCACTCCCTCTGGACTCACATCATGCGGCTTCAGAGCATCGAACAGCCCACCTCCCGAGGCCGAAAGAGCAAGCGGATCAGCAGCCGTAAGCTCCGCATGTTGTCTCCTTTGGCGAATACCCGTGCGCTCCAGCTGTAATTCGTCTTTTGCGCGCAGGGCCAGCTTCTTCTTCTTGATGACCTCTCGAGACAAACGCCGCTGATCCGTGCGCTCTGGACGTGAAACTCGACCGGCCGCCGTTAGCAGGCGGATTCGGGTTTCCTGATCCACATCAGCGAGTGCGGCGCGGTCTAGGACCAGCGCCTCGAGAACGCGGATGCATTGGTCGATATCTTCCGTGGTAGTGGACATGGTGGCGGAAATGCTAGCGGGCACAATCGGTCGCGCCCTCATAGCACAGTCGAAAGGTCAGAGCTCGATCGCCCGCACTAGCGCTCGGCTGCGGGCTCGCCAGGCCGTCAGCCAGATAATCAGAATGTTCCACCACATTCTATACTTGTGGGATAGGCGGATGCGCCACAAGTCAGTTTCCGGAACGCCGACTGCCCATGGGAGTCGCGAGTTTCAGATGATCCCGACAAAGCCCACGTGGCAAGTCCGCCTACGACGAGGGCTGCGCCGCCCGCGTAAAACCCAATCGCGGCGCGTTCGGCATGGACACGATCGGAATTGATGCTCCCGCATTGCTCGATGCGGGTCAGCCCGGGTTGTTGACATGACGAGCCATTCCATTGATGAGCGGCATCTTCACGCTTGACGTTGAAATACACGCCGACTGCCGTCGATGCGACGCCACCCAAGGTCAACGTGACGGGTAGCCAGTAGGAGCGTTTTGGGCTGGTGCGGTTCGCGTTTGTCCCGTTGGCGGCGGGCGCCGAGGTTGACGCAGGCAGACTTCGTTGTCGGGCCTGAAATTCGATGGGTTCGGCCTCACTGCCTAGTTCAGTTAGTGCGTTGTTGTGCGCGTCCAGGAGCCGTACGTAGTACTCGAAAGGCGTTTGCTGCGGAGCGAGTGTCAGAACCGGCTTCGATTCCAGACTTGTCGATTGGTACGTCGATTGACCTTGAGATCTAAGGTTAACCTCGACTCGCAAAACGAGATGCGCCGGATCGACGATTTTCAGGGAGAGTTCCTGCTTGGAGCCGGGGCTGAGCGCCCGGACTGACAACCTTTCGGAGCTATTTCCCCAGCGGCCTTGCGCCTCTAAGTAAGGGCCGCGAATCTTCGGTGACAGGTCTCGGTCTAACCGCAGTTCTGGCTGAATTGCCAGAGCAACGACGAAATGTTGCTTGGCTTCTTCGTCCTTGCCGAGCGCAGCACCTGACATGCCGCAAAGGACATGAAGCCGCGCAGTTTGTTCCGCGTCGGCGTTTCCAATCGACAAGCCAGGACATGACGCCGCATAAGCGCCGGCAAAATCAACCTCTTCGTAGGCCTTTTCGGCCGCGGCAATCGCTTCGCGCACTTTGGTTTCGCCGCCCCCCGTCGCTTCGGACCTACGTTGAACCGCGAAGCACGTCAACAGAATCGACAATGCCACCCAATAGTGCCTCGCTTGCGGGGAGCTAAACTGAAATTGCTTCATCACTGTAGCCCTATTCGCTTGGCCAAAGTCTTTCCATTTTCGATTGTCACCGAGTATTGGGTGGTAATTCCGAGATCTGGATTTCGCAGTGTCAGCACATGTGTTCCAACCGGAATCTTTACGCCTAGCAATGGCGTCTGCCCCAACGTCTTACCGCCCGTGCTCACCAACGACCACGGCGTCGTATCTATCGACAGGTAGCCGTATTCGACAGCGGCAGCAGGCGGTTCCACGGCGGCTTTGGCGCGGAGAAATTTCGCCTTGTCCGTCGTCGGATTTTTCGACGACATGCCTGAACGCGTCGCTGTCGGGGCTATCGAAGTAACGGTCTCAGTCGGGATCCTAATATCGGTCGAAGGGGGTGTGCTTGGGCTTGCCGCGACGTCAGCATGTTGCGGAGTCGCGGCACGTGCCGCTTCCACTTGCGCAACCTTCGACTCGATACGCTTGACGCCAGCAGCTTGCCCGAGACGCATCGCAAGTACGTAGACTACGACAGCTCCCAAAGCCAGAACGAGAAGCAGCGAGCCGAGCAGTGTCCGCACAACCAACTTGTGGTTCTTCGTGACCTGTTCGAGGATGCTGTCCACTTGAGATACTTCTGGTGCCGCCGCTGTCCCAGAACTAATTTGCGTGGTGACGGCATTGCCAGGAGTATTAGCTGTCGGCATCGTGAACGACTCGCCGTTCTCGAGCAAATTGTAGATGAGGCGGCGTTGCTCGGTGATCTGTTCGTTGAACACCTGAGTCATCAACTTGGACAATGTCGTCGAATCTGGAATTGGTTGAAGCTCGATTAGTAATTTCACCAAGTCCCGCTTCATCGCGAGAGCCGTTGGGTAGCGCAAACCGACTTGGCGCTGCAGAGCCTTGAGCACGATCCGGTCCAAAGTGGTGCGCACGTCGGGCCGATGTTTCGACGGTGGCGCAATCGGAGCAACGAGGGTTGCCCGCAATGTGGCAGCCTCGGTGTCCGCTCGGAACAAACGCGTCCCCGTTAACATTTCCCAGAGCACCACGCCGATGCTCCAGATATCCGCACGCCGATCGATCGGTTGTGCTTGGGCTTGTTCGGGTGCGATGTACGCGAGCTTACCCTTGATGAAACCCGTAGCAGTGCGGCCTTCGTGGCACTTTGCTTTGGCTATTCCGAAGTCGAGTAACTTTACCTGGCCGCTATTGGTAATGAATATGTTTTGAGGCGATATATCTCGGTGCACGATTTCAATCGGCATGCCCCGGTGGTCGACTGCTTCGTGAGCAAAGTGGAGCGCGTCCAGCGCCTGTATTGCCACATGTACCGCCATTGGAATGGCTAGGCCCCCCTGTGCCTTGCTCTGATGCAATAACTGCTGGAGTGGCTGACCCGCCAAGTATTCCATGGCTATGCAGCATTGCCCTTCGATAACGCCGACTTCGATCGTTTTGACTATGTTTTCATGTTCCAGGCCGCAGGCTAGCCGCGCCTCGTCGATGAACATCTGTACCAACTGCGGGTCGTCGCCCAAGTGCGTATACAGCCGCTTAATCACGACGGGTCGCTGCACGTGAGGCGCAACCTCCCATGAAGCCAGAAACACTTCGGCCATTCCGCCCTTGCCTAGCGGCGCTACGATGCGATACCGCTCGAGCGGTCCTAACGGGGTACTTTGTACGGCTAGAGTTGGCATACGTTGTGTGTTGGCGTAATCCACTTTCGTGCGCAGAACGGGCCCAGATTCAGTTGGCATAGGGATAACGGCAATACTTGCTGACTCCGACATCAAATTGCACTTACTAGCGAAGACAATCCTGAAACTTTTTCATGACGGAACTTCAGGAACTGACAGCCAATCTCGCTATATGTGAGGGGCTGTGCAACAGTCGGCGGAACTAGGTAACCTATTTCTCACAGTATCCAAGCGAGCAGGTTTCACTGGCTGCACAGTCGCCTTGGACTGCGCAAGTTTTGCAGGTCGAAGATCCGGTTGCTTTGAACTCGAAGACACACGAACACGGATTGGGCGGTGCGAACGGAAACATATTTCCACCGTCCTGCTGTCGCGTCACGTGCATCGCACACTCGGGGATTAGCCCGCTCTGCGCGTAAACATCAAGCAACTTTATTCCGTTTGGTAACACCTTCGATCCAGAAAGGTATCCGATAATGTCCGATACTTGCTGCCGATTCGCAGGGTTGACGGGGTTTTGCGACGCGTCAACTTTGTACAGGATGTGTAGCGGACTCCAGATTGGGTAGTGACCGTCACGCACATTGCGTTTGTCATGCGAGTTGCCGGAAGAATCCGGGGAAAATGCGCAAGGCTGATTGGTATCCTGATAAGATAGAATTCGGATCTGAGCACGCAGGTTTTTGGAATCAATATAGTCGGCGGCTAGAATACCGACTGCTTTGTTGGCGCTCTCCTGCGTGGCGCCAGCGAGCTGGATATCAGCGGCGACGTCATCGGATGACTTGTGTGATTTGCCCTTCCACTGGTCTGCAGGAACGCCGATTGATGCGGCTATCATGGCCTGAGTCCCCGACGAAGCGCTACGTTGAAACAGATACGCCTCGTCATTCCAGATTGGCATCGATGCTGCGTCGAGCACACCGCCGTCTGCCCCGAAACCAAAAGCGAAGAAAGCAGCCTGTGCACTAATCTCCGAGTAAGGAGAATTGGTCGGGACTACGAATGCCATGGTTTGAATTGGGCCATGGGCCTCGCGGACTTGCTTGGATTCTAGACTTGCCAGCTCGAAACCTGGACACGTCTGGGCAAAGACGTCCGATATGCCCATGTCCGCGGCGATGCCGGAGTCCGGCAACATGCAATTTACTCCGGTACTCGAGTTGCTATCCCAATATACGGCGTTAGCCGCGGGCGCGGGTGCAGGCCCAGTTGTCATGGGCGTGCCGTTCAGAATCGCATCGACTCCTATGCACGAACCCGTTGACGTATAAACCAAGTACACACCGACGCTCGTTAGTTGCTGTGCAATCTGCTGCAGGAAGGGCTTAGCCGCGGACGACCCCGTAACGTACACAACCGTGCCCTGAGTACTAAGTGAATCACACCGCAGCACGGATGATGTTGCGCCGCCAGCGCTGGAGCCACCCGTGCTCGGTGACGTGGCCGTGCCGGCATCCGCCGAATCCGTTCCGCCGCTCGCTGGCGTGGTTGAAATGCCACTGGTACCACCCGTGCTGCTCAGCCCTCCCGTGGCAGTCGAACGGGCAGGCAACGCAGGTAATTGTCCATTTGGAAGCAACCGGGTGAGCCTATGTTGATTGTCGAAAAGTGTGCAGGAGGCAGTAGTGCACGCACTTTCGAGCCCTGAGATGTCGGTAGGGGCGCAGGAATAACATCCTAGACCGTTCAGACCGAGCGGATCATGGCAGGAAGCGCTCGCGTCACTGCCTCCATCATTACCCCCCGCATTTCCCGTGCCGCCCGTAGCAACGACGGATCCGAACTGATCGTTGGGGCTATCGAGCTTCGTGCATTGAAACGTCAACGAAGCCAGAGCGACCGTCTCAACCAAGATAGCGAAACTTATAGACTTCATCGGTACTCAAACCGTGTCTGGACCATTCGATATTGGACGCTGAACCGCGGGATTGCCACCACATAACGAGGCACAGATGACTAATCGTTTATGACAATTGAGTTGGCTATTTATGACACTTTAGCGACAACACTTCAGCTTGGTGCGTCGAGTTAACCGGCGATGTCTACGGACGCGTCAATCTATAGTTAAGCTGACTCGGGCTTTGCGCCGTTAGCCACACAAGCCAACAATTCGATACTTACTTGAATAGATTGGAATGGCTAAGCCTGCATCGCGCTACATGCACTGCCGGCACTCCACCTTGACTCACTTGCGCCCAGAGCGGGTATACGCCGTCCGGACTTGGGATTAAACTGAGTCGAATAAGTCCTTCAGATCCCCCATCGATTGCGATTCGAAGAATTTGGCGGGGTATTTGCGCTCGCACCTGCAGGCGCTCCACTTGCCACAGCATGGTTACGCTTGGTTCCCTGCATAGCCCTTGCTTTGGCATGAGCATTGTTTGCAGCGCGTTTCGTGGCGTCTATCAAGCCCGAATCTGGCTCCATGTCTGCCTGTAACGCCGGCGCATCCTGGGCGCCTGGCGACAGTTTTGGCTTCTGTCCGGATGCAAGCGTCGAAGCAGCGGAGGTAGGCCCTGAGTTGAACTGAGTACCCAAAAGAGAAAGACCCAGAGACAAACCGAGACCCATGAATGTGCCAATAATATAAGCCGCTCTAACACGGCGCCTGGGTGCGAACGGTTCGATCACCGGTGTGATGGCAATTGCGGGACGACTGTCATGATTGGTCGTCTCCGCGCTAATTTTATTCGGCGAGTGGGTACCCGGAGTAGGCGTAAACGGCTGTATTACGGGAGGGCGCATCCCACCGGGTAAGAGAGTGTCAATGTGTGAAATCCTATGCGAAGCGGAACTCACCTGGGACGTAGGCTGCGCGCCTAGCGTGATTCTTCGAACCCCCGAACTGTGCTGCAAACCCGCCAGAAAGTCTCCCGCAAGGCTTTCAACCCACGTTCGCACTTGCGCGTCGCTGGCCCACAACTCTGCCGGCAGAACTTCGAGCGCCGTGATCATTTCTTGAAGCGACTGGTAACGAAGCCCGTGATTGGACTGCGTGGCACGGCGAATGATGGCAACGAGGGGCCTCGGTACGCACAGACTCAGGCGTTCGCTGTATTCTGCCGACAAGACCTCCGAATGCAGAACTAAGTTGAGCGTCTTCTGGTTACCATAGTTATTGAATAGGCTTCGAATTATCAGTAACTTCCAGAGCATTGCGCCCGCGGTAAACACCTCGAAAAGCTCTGCCTTGCCATTGGTCGTGACCGGCTCGAATGGGTCGGATACGTCCAATCATTTCCGGTTGCTCTCGAATGCTTTGACATCGACCGAGCTCCTCCATTACACCAACGCCGCTCAGCAATGCCTCACCAAAATTCGCCACTATGACGGAATCGGGGAAAATAGTTCGACCCGGTATCGGTAAGTTTTGGTTCGAGCAGCCCCTTCTTATTGCCACTGACGCACGCAACACATCGAGAATCAGCTTTACACTGACGCCGATGGGGATCGAGGTCTGTCGGGCGAGACCTAGCTCTTGCAGTTTGCTCAGTGGCACGCCGATCACGTGCTCTTCAATCATCACCAGGTCAGTCTCGGTCTTGTGACCACCCAGAATCTTAGCGAGCGATGGATGCGACAAGACCGAGTACCTGCGAGCTGCCGCTAACGCTCGGCCTACGTTGGCGGGTTCCAATGGGGCAAGCGCCAAGCGTCGCACGGCTACCAGTCGTCCAATCTCGGAACCCGTCACCATGCGCGCCAACCAGACGACGCCAAACGAGCCCCGACTGAGTTCGCTCAGGTACTTGAGGCCCGGATTGTTTGGGAAACTGGCAAGTGCTTCCATCCCAGTTCGTAGTGTGCTTAACGATACCCGGCGGTTCAGACATGAGAAGGGAAATTAGCAAACGACGGCGCACATTGGCATGAGGGGCCGGCCCTGCGTGCGCATTTCAGAGTACAAACAAGCAGTAGTTCCAGTATTTTGCCGCAGAATTGTCACAACGAAACGCGACGGCCGGCTTTTCGCATTTGGTGCATGTATGACAACGCGTTACATGCCCACCACGTCAGACACAGGTCTTGATTTTGTCACACCGTCACGCAAAAGGGCTGGCACGCATCGCCGTGTGCACCAGCCCTATGTAGCAATTGGCAAGCTGATCAGAGTGTCAATCGCCGAACCTTGACGACCTTATCGAGCTTTGCCAGATCAGCGACGAGGCTGTCGGGGACGCTAGCGTCGAGGTCAATCAAGTTGTAGCCGAATTTACCATTCGACTCATTCTTGAACGACACGATGTTCAGCCCCGCACTACCAATAACCCGAGAAATCTCGGCGATCATATTCGGTACGTCCTGATTGATGATGCAGAGTCGCACCTTGATATTTTCAGCGGGGCGTCCATCGACAGCAGGCAGGTTGACAGAGTTCTTGACGATACCGAAGTCGAGATAGTCCTTAACCTGTTCTACGGCCATGGTAGCGCAGGTCTCTTCGGCTTCTTCAGTGCTGGCTCCCAAATGAGGCAAGCAAATCACACCGGGGAGATTGAGAATTGCCGGGTTCGGGAAATCATTGACGTACGACTTCAACTTGCCCGCTTTTAGCAGCTCGGCCACCGAAGCCTGGTCCACCACGGGTCCACGCGAGAAGTTCAAGATGACCGAGCCATTGAAGCTCGCCAGACTCTGGGTGTTGAGCAGACCTCGAGTCTTATCCGTGAGTGGAACATGCACAGTGAGAAAGTCGGCAGCACCGATCACCTCTGGCAGTTCAGAAGTGACCTTCACACTATTGTGTAGGCGATGCATGTTGGATGGGCTCGGGAAAGGATCGTACGCAATCACCTGCATCCCTAGTCCGTGGGCAGCATTTGCGGTCAACACACCAATCTTTCCGAGGCCAATCACACCCAGGGTCTTGCCCCGGAATTCTGAGCCCGCGAATTGCGATTTGCCTTTCTCTACCTTCGCGTCCATCTCCTTAGCGTCGGTCATATCGCGCAGGGTATTGACCCAGGCGAGGGCCTTATCGACATTGCGCAAAGCGAGGCCAAGGCCGATGAACACGAGTTCGGCTACGGCATTCGCATTGGCGCCGGGCGTGTTGAATACGCAGATGCCCTTGACACTGGCCTTGTCGATAGTGATGTTGTTGACTCCAGCTCCGGCGCGCGCCACGGCGAGCAAACCCTCGAAGCCGTCCGTATCGACCTGTGCCGATCGCACTAGAATCGCATCGGGCTTTTCGACGGTATCGGAGACCGAGTAATTGCTCCCAAAGAGTTGTAGGCCTTTAGACGAAATTTTGTTGAGGGTTTTGATATTGAAGGTCACGGTCAGTTTTCCTGGCGCCCAATTGCGCCCAAAGATTGGCGTACTGTCAACCATCTGGAGTGCTCACCCCAAAATCTAGCCTCATTTCATGCATTGGTTGGCCTGTGTGTAACGACGGCATTGGCTGGAGAGGACTGTTCGCCGCATGCAGCGGCTCGATTAGGTGGCAAAGGTTCAGTTAGGTAAAATGATGAACCAACCGATGATGAAGTCGCGGGCAACCCAAGTCCCGAGCACGCCGGGGTGGGCGCAGTCGCGGGTGGGAATCGAGCTTTCATTCTTCAATCGACTATCGACGCAAGGGTACCCCGGGGCTCGCAAACATCGGTGTTGGCTACGGCTACCGCAGCAATTCCGAGTTTCGCATCGCAGTGATTCTTGGTGCATTGGTACACACCAATAAACTTAGTAGCGGAACCGTGACTAGCGGAGGGGCCTTTACAGCCGCCGATCGAGAGAATTTGCGGACGCAATTGGACGACACGAGCAACAAGCTCACCGATGTGCGCGCTTACCTCGAGGCATCCATCGGGTTACTGTTCTAAACTCGCCGAACAGACGCTCCCTGCGGGTTGACGCGTCGTGTTCGTGCCGCAGCTGAAGTCCGGCGCCGACCCAAACGCGGTTCGGGTCGGGTCGTTGTTGACCACCGTTTCGGTACAAGACCTCAGTTTCTCATCAATTGTTGCGCCTTCGGCATCAAGAAAACATAAAGTTGGCCAACAAGCGCGCCGATTTACGATAACCAGCGCCTAAAGATACCATGCCGCGAAACACCGCTCCACAGGCAGGGCAAGTGCTCGACGACCGCTATCATCTTACCGAGGAAATCGGGCACGGCGGAATGTCGGTGGTTTTTAAGGCCAAAGACTTACTGAACGGCGATGAAGCCGTGGCGGTCAAGGTACCATTGCCGATGTTTGCCAGTGGCCTGGGCGCTTGGTCGATGTTTCAACAGGAGGAAACGATTGGCCTACGCCTGAATCATCCACTTGTTCTAAAGTTCTTCCGCAACAACACGAGTCGCCGGCGCTCGTACTTGGTAACGGAATACGTGCCTGGTAAAACGCTGGATGCGCGTCTGAGAGAACAATGCCCTTTGCCCGAAAGTGAAGCACTCTCGCTCACGAGTCAAATCTGCGAAGCCTTGCAGCACATGCATGAACAAGGTTACGTACACTACGATTTGAAACCAGCTAACGTAATACTTTGCCCGAACGGAACGATTCGCCTGATTGATCTCGGTACGGCTCATGCCGCTGAAATTAGTCGTTTTGCGCTGTCGGGAGCTCCACCCCAAATTGGGACTCCGGACTACGTGGCACCCGAGCAAATCAAGCGAAAGCGTGGGCGAAAAAGCGCCGACACGTACGGAGTAGGGGCCATGCTTTATGAAATGCTGACTGGGCGGCCCCCATTTCCAGGAGATGACCCTTTTCAGTTGGCAAGTAACCGCCTACTCGGCGACCCCGTGGCACCTCGTACAATCAACCCTGCGATATCCATCGAGGCCGAGGAAATCGTTCTCCGCGCCCTACGCAGAAAGCCCGCCGACCGCTATTCGAGCGTGGCCATGTTCAAGGCAGCACTCGATCACCCAAAACTGGTCCCCATATCGAATCTTCGCGAGCAGCTAGAACCGGTCACACCCTTCAAACGCTTCAACCGCATCACTCAGCACATTGCATTGGTCGTTCTTATTCCGGTCGTGTCGCAGATCCTATTGTTCCTGTTGCTCTGGCGCCACTACAAGCATTAACTATACGATCGCTTGTGCCAGGCGGGCCTCGACCCGTGGTGGCTGCCGGCCGAGCCCACGGATTTCAAGCGGCACGTGTCCAGCCTGAAATCCAGAAATATTTCTCTGGCAGTACTTTGGAATATTGGGTAAAGAATTTCTGACCTTAACGATTTGGAGCGAAAAGACTAAACATCCACCGGGTCGGGCCGCTTCAACTTTGGCTTGCCCCACATTTTCAGACGTTACCTCCGAGGCAACAGTGCAATCCAGGCCAGTTACAAATGACTTAGCGTCTTGGCATTGCGTCGAGTCGCATCACGACTTTGTCATTGCAACCTCGGGTGCAATTCTAACCGTCGTCTGGCTAGGCGAAACGACGCTCGCGGGCACGGAAAGGTTGCACATCGCGATTCGCGAATTTGCCGTCACGCATCCTCGCGGTATTGGCCTGCTGACAATCGTCGGCGCACGCGCACCGCTCCCAGCCCCAGCTGTCCGCAAGGAGCTTGCTCAAATGCTCGCCGAAGGTCGCTACTTTATCAAGTGCTCAGCCATCCTAATCGAAGGGTCGGGGTTTCGTGCATCGGCAGTGCGCAGTGTAGTGACCGGACTCACTCTCCTAGCGCAACAACCGTATCCTCACCGGGTGTGTGATGTCGATGAAACGGTTCAGTTGTTCTCGCGTCATCTTCCCAGTTTCACCAGCGAAGTAATAAGTCAATCCGCACTGCGCGTTGCAATCGACCAGCTGCGGCAATTAGTCCAAGGTTGATAACGAATTGCACAGCCCCTGGGCGCGCGCGGTGCCTGCTGCCAGCGGATACTGTCCACACTCTTTCGCTGCGGATGTCACACCGGCACGGAATCATCGCGACGACTCGACTTTTCCGTGCCGCGTAAAACAAAAGGCCCGGCTCAGTTGGGGTTGGTGCGCGCCATTACTCGGCCGAATTGCCCGGAAGCGCCCGTGACCAGCGCCGTCTTTCCCGAAAGCTCGATGTGCAGCATCGCCGCAGGCTATCAATAAAATGCGGCCCGAGTGATGTCATTTGTACAATGTAATTAACTTCGGCAGCATGTAGGAGTCTTCGCAGGCTCTTCACGAGCGCTGTGTGCCTGGCGTGCTAGACTTGTTGGCTTTACCAAGGAGAGCGCGTGACAATTCCAGCCAAGTATCACCAATGGGGGATCCGAACAGAGAGCGATATCGGCAGCCTGATGAGTGCAGCGACCCGGGCCTGGTCGAAGGCCAACAAGGGCGACAACCGAGTCACATTCTACTGGCGCGGCCACGAGTTCGAATCCAAACAGAACGAACTTCGGATGATGGTCAACACGCTAAAGGGCGAGCCGGTCGTCTGTCGGGATTACTGATCGGCACGCAGACCTAGCACTTCATACGTCATGATCGGCTCGGCTCGCCCCTTCACCGTCAGTTCCCGAACGGGCCGAGCCTCGATTACATTCTTCGTCAATTCATAAGTCGTAGCGCTGACAAGCACGTTGACCCCTAAGTCCTTGGTATTACTTTCCAGCCGGGAGGCGACGTTTACCGGATCTCCGATAACCGTGTATTCCATGCGTTGCTCGCTCCCAATATTGCCGGCTACGACGTCTCCCGTGTGTATCCCAATTCCTGTGCGAAGCGGCTGAACTCCGCGCGCTTCGAGGCGTACATTGAGACGAACGAGCGCTGCTCGCATCTCGACCGCAGCGCGAACGGCGTTCGTTGCATCCTGCTCTGTCGGAACGGGGGCGCCAAAGATGGCCATTATCGCATCCCCGATATACTTGTCCACAACACCCCCATAATTCATGACAATGCTTACCATTTCGGTGAAGTACTCGTTCAGCAGCGCCACCAGTGCATGCGCTTCCATCGCCTCGCTTATCGTAGTAAAGCTCCGAATATCGCTGAATAGCACCGTTACCCTCAATGTCTCGCCGCCCAACTGCACCTTGCCGCTCAGCAAGTGCTGTAGGACGGATTCGGTCATGTACTTGCCAAAGGTGGTGCGAAGTTTGTCCCGTTCCTTCAGGCCCTCGACCATTTGATTGAAGCCGTTTGCCAATAGTTCTATCTCGTCTTTGGTATGCACTGAATCGACGCGTACGTATTCATTCTTCGCTAGCTTTTGAAATGCGGTGATGATTCGCATCAGGCCGTTCGACATTACGCTCGCAACCCGAGCACCAACACCTACTGCGACCGCCGCAATGAGCATGAGCAGGCCCATCATGATGTAAAGATGACGATGGACACCCGCTGACGTCTTGCTAACGTCCACTACCGCGATAACGTCGAGGGGCGTCGCCCGGTATTCATCACGATGATTCAGGCGAAATCGCTGGGTTGCCCAGACTTTGCCGCGATTTTCGACGAGCGAAAGCCCAGTGTTGGCACCGGCGGAAATTTCATGAGGATAGTGAACCGTTAACGATATCTCACGACCCTTTTCGGTAACAAACGCTAGCTCGAGCGACAATTTGTCCGAGACGTTCTCGAGGTAGCCCGTGTCTAGGGGCTCACAGGCCAATACCCAACCCAATCTTCCAACGGGCTCGAGCACGGCTTGGGCGGGTGGGGCGTGGGTTTCGGCCTTAGCGCAGCCCTGCGCAAGCAGGATGTGGCGCTCGGCATTGCCATCCAGCGACCCGAGTCCAGGCATTTCATTGAGCTGCCCAGGCGTATCGGTCGGTCCCACATCGCCCAATACCCGACCATCGCGCGCAGCGAGCGTGACATCGAGTCGCGGATATAGACTTGAGAATATCTTCGCAACATCCAATGCCTCTTTGACGCTTCCGTCGCGCAAAGCGCGCTCGGTCTTGTCGTGGGTCGCCACGATGCGCGCGGCAAGATGAAGGTCCGCGAGGTCATCCTCCATCTCGGCCATGAATGCTCGCTCGGCGTCCTCGACTTGGTCGTCGGCAGCTTCGATGAGTTCCTTATGTTGTATCGACGACAGTATGGGCAGCGCACCGCCCAGCAACAGGAGCGGTAACCCTACGAGCAGAGCGAGTTTTACGCGAATCGACACGGACATGACCCTCTGTAGACGGACGTTGCCTGCGCGAACTTAGCGCAGCTGGCCATTATCCGTACATAGACATATGAATTCAGCCCAAATGAGCTAAACGGCCGTTGGCTCAAATGACGTCGGGCGAGCGATTTACTTGCGTTTAGCTCGACGCAGCAGGGTGGCTATTGGCGCGAGACGAAATTGCCCGGTCGTGCCGTCACGACATGAATCAGGTGACGGGGTTCGGGTGAAAACGCAGGCTAATTATTGTTGCCCGTGCACACGCCGGCTTTAGTCGTAGTCGAAGTGGAAACGCAAGTGGCCGACGCCGGAGTCACGCAAGCAATATTCGAGCACGAAAGATCTGTTGTGCATTTCTTGTTGTCCCAGACTCCACGTATCTGTTCCATATTAGTCAGCGCACCCGTGCGAACGCTGCTCACGAACACCGAACAACCGCAGGCGAGCGCATCGAGCACGGTCTGGATGCAGGTATTTTCGCCGCCGGTCGTGCAGGTCTTGGCGATTGCCAATTCGCTGGCATAAGCCGTTTGAAGATCAGCGCAGGAAAGGGCTCCGTAACCACTGTTACCGCCTGCTCCGGCATCGGCACCCCCCAAACCCGCGTCGCCCGCGGTCGATCCATCTTGGCCCCCCGTGGAGGAAGTACCACCGACAGCCGAGTTCGATGCCCCGCCCGTCGCATTGGCCACGAAGGCCGAACCCCCGCCGCAGGCGACGAGCCCCAAGATCGAAATTACAGTAATCAAACGTTTGGACATGTTCGGCCTAAACCAAGTGTCGGCAGTTGTCTCTGTGTTAGACACGATGACTAAGCGTACCGGGAGTAGCAGCACGATCAAGGTAGGACGCACGGGTGCCCTTGGCTCGGTTCGCAGAGGCACTCGTTCTCGAATACGATTGGCACCGGGTCTCGGTTTCGTCCCGGCAGCGGCCATGGGGTCGAGCCGCCATATCCCGCGACGATTTAGGTGCTAACAGCAGATTACATCCACTATTGGGACTGGTCGAACTCGCTTCAGGGTACCCATGATGGTTCGAGTGACACGGGTGTCCTGGTTCGACGCTAAGTGATGCAATTATCTTCCAATTATGAGCAAGCCCGACCGGGTTGGTGGCGTTGGCCTGAACGCGCCTGGTTTGCGCGGCAACTTCAAAGTTCCCTCGGAATAGCACTCACCTTCGTTGCGGCCTATGAAGTGCTTAGCGTATCCGCAAACACTCATTGGCCAGGCTCCGAGGACGACCTGTCCTATCTACTTCCTTCGCTCGACATAACGTTAGTCTTGCTTGCCTTCGCGCTCGCTGCGCTCGTTGGGTTCAAAGTCAAGCGCATTCCCGTAGCTGTTTATTGGGTACTTTCGGTGCTCTGCCTCGTAGTGCGATTGCTCCGGATCGGCGATGGCATGGAGGGCCGTTTCTACTCGAGAAACTTCAGTTTGTATATGGACCTGCCGCTGCTACCCGAATTGGTTCGGTTGGGGTACGCCACAATTTCGCATTTCTTCTTCGCATGCACGGTAGTTCTCATCGTAGTAGCAATTGTCGGCTCGCTGATTCTAAATTACTTTTGCTGGCGTCACTTGGCACAGGTGCTCGCCCACAAACGCCCGGCCTGGATTTTTTTGGGCGTCACGACACTTTTTGCCCTCGCATCGATACCTGCAAAGCCGAGGCACGCTTTTTCGGCAAGCATCGTACCGCGCCTAGTTCAAGAGGGCGACTTTCTCATACACGGAGCGCGGTATCGAAGTGAAGTAGTCAACGAAGTCAACCACGTCGATGACACCCTTTTGCAAGGGCCAAGCGACCTCGCCCAGTTGAATCAAGTGAACGTCTTCGTGTTCATCATCGAGTCCTATGGTGAAACGTTGCTCGAATTGAAGCAGCAACATCGACTCATTCGCCAGACTTTCAATCGCTTTGAAAGAATGGCAGCGAGTCAAGGCTATCAGATTGCTTCACGACTACTCGATTCGCCAACCTACGGCGGCAGCTCCTGGTTAGCGCATGCAACACTAAACACAGCCGTAACGACGAACAATCAATTCCGCTATCGGGTTGTGTCGGGTGCTCACCCACTGACGCTGTCCTGGTTCTTCGAACAAGCGGGGTATCGGACGGTGCTGGCTCAGCCGGCGACGACCCGCAGCTCTCCGGAAAACACGACTCATCACTACTACCAAGAGTATTACGCGTGGGACTTCGACTACAAAGGGCCCGGCTTTTCCTGGGCGACAATGCCCGATCAATACGTACTCGAGTTTCTTTACCGCAAGGAAGTCGCAGCGGCTCGTTCTCCGCTGTTCGTAGAGTGCGCATTGGTCTCGAGCCACGCCCCTTGGAACAACCAACCGCCCATCATTTCCGACTCCAACTTAATCGGCGATGGTAGAATATACAATCGACTTAAAGCGGTAGAATTCTCAACTTCCTGGTCGGATATGTCGCAGGCAACTGTCGCGTACGCTCGATCAATCGACTACGATTTCAGGGTGCTATCTAGATTCCTTTCGGAACGCATCCATGACTCGTCGCTCGTGATCATTCTTGGCGACCACCAACCCAATGGGGACGTCACTCACCACAGTGAGTTACATGGAGTGCCGATTCACGTCATGAGTCGAAACCGCGACTTCATAGAGCGGTTCATCGCTCAGGGTTACACAACCGGGATGGAGCCTTCGCTTGCACAACCACGCCTCCCGATGGATCAATTTACGCCGAGTTTGCTGCGAAATTTTTCGACGAAGGCAGTGAGCCCCGTCACCCCACGGTTGCGTTGAAGCGGCAATTTTGGCTTGGCTAATCGGCCGCTGCTCCTGATTAAACGCTAGTCTTTCATACCACTAAACGTTCTCTGGTGCCGCGCCGTATCTCTACGCAAGACCCGAAATTGCTTCCTTGAATCAACCGAGTAACTCAGCGATGTCCACCGAGTCCAGTAGCAAGATCATGGTAATAGACGACGACGAGCGCGTGCTCGTGAGCGTCAAGCGAATGCTCGAACGTCAAGGGTACACCGTGTTCGTACACGACGGGGGGCCCGGTTGTTTCAAGAAAGTCGCGAGCTTCAAACCCCACTTGGTATTGATAGACGTCAACATGCCGTTTCTATCCGGGGATGCATTCGTGGCACTTTTTGGACAATGCGCAGCTATAACGGACTCGCAAATCGTTTTGTACTCCGCAATCGATGAGCTGACCTTGGAGCAAAAGGTCAGAGACTGCGGAGCCCAAGGATACATTTCAAAAACGGATTCCGGATTAGAATTCGCACGAAAAGTTGCTGGATTTCTCCGCCAAGATCGAGCGCAAATCTAGCGAAAATTCAATCCCATCAAGTTCGGCCTCGCGAAAGTTTGTCTTTGGATGCGGGCGAAACCGCGCGAGAAGGATGCGTCTGACGCGGCGCTGGATTTCAAATGTTTGCAACGACTTCGAGTTGTGCGATGGTAATTACCCATGCGAAAAGAACTCAGATTTGGCCTACGCTCCCTTTCGCGCCGGCGAAGCGCTAAAAGCTCGGCTTTAGTACTGAGCCTGGCGTTTCTCTTGGTTGGTTGTGGTCACACGGAACAGGAGTGGCAAGCCCAGCTAGACAAATACAATGAGCTTGGGCGGCGCACTCAAGGGCAGCAGTCGGAGCTTGATCAATCCAAAGCCGAGGTAGCCCGCTTGAATGCTGAGCTAGGCAAGCAGCAGACTGATCTTAAGGCCGAGCAGTCGCGCGCTGGTGATCTACAGAAATTGCTCGACGCAGCCAAGGAACAGGCAGCGCTGCTCGATCGTATCAAGGCGCGCTTCGAAGCCTTACGCGAAAAGCTAAAAGGGCTCACGGAAATTGGGCTCGAAGTGACGATCCGGCACAATAAGATGGTCATCTCGTTGCCGGGCGACGTGCTATTCGCAGCCGGCAGCGCCAAGCTGAGCAAATCCGGCGAGCGCGCACTTTCCAAAGTAAAGAAGGTTCTACTTTCGGACCCAGGCCTTACGGAACGCTATTACCAGGTGGCAGGGCACACCGACAATCAACAGCTAGTGCGCACGGCGGAAGAGTTCAAAGACAACTGGGGCTTGTCATTGATGCGAGCGCGCGAAGTCTTGCTCTTTTTGACCAGTACCGAATCAGGGGGCGGCCTTAACGTCAAGCACTGGAGCGCGGCCGGTTACGCAGAGATCGATCCGGTGGCCCCCAACTCGAGCCCCGAGGCGCGACGAAGGAACCGTCGCGTTGAAATCGTGGTGCAGCCAGACGTTGGCGAAATGCTGGATCTGAAGAGTTTAGCCAATACCACCGCCGTGCCTTGATCCCGCAATTGTGCAAGGGTACCGTCCAGCAAATCCGTTCCGGCCACCAAAATGCACCTGCGTGTGTCGGCGGCTGCGGACATCGTGCATCAGCGACGTCATTTTCGTTATCGAATGGCATGGGAGAGGGTCGGTCGATGCCATAAAGCGTGATATAGGGGCAAAATGCAGCCCTACCGCTTCCATGTGCTCGCCTGTGATCAACGCAAACCGGACGGGCTGCCTTGCTGCAACGCTCGCCAATCAGCGGCTGCAATCGACGCGCTCCGCAAGGAACTCGCTGTCCGCGGAATGCTCGATGACGTTCAGGTAACTACGACGGGGTCACTGGGGCTTTGCGACCGGGGTCCCAATTGGGTCGTGTATCCTGAGGGGGTCTGGTATTCCGGTGTTACCGCTGAGGACGTTGCCGAGATTGTGAGCGAGCATTTTCAGAACGGGAAACCCGTCGAACGACTCATCAATTCGGATGTCAACGCCGTCAAAAGCGAAATCGCTGAAAACCGCAAGCGCATGCTGACGTCGCTCAAAGCCAAAGACGCCGCCGGCGCGCTGCCCGACGATTTCATGGAGCTCGTTCGCGGTTTTCAGGCCAGCCGCATTCTGCTTACCGCGATTGAGTTGGACGTCTTCTCGGTCATCGCAAAGTGCGGCGCTGCTGCAACCGCCGTCGCTGCGGCAAAGGAGCTGGAAACTGATCCTCGCTCTACGGAAGTCTTGCTCAATGCCCTCGTCGCGCTCGGTGTCTTGACGAAGAAAGACGGCAACTTCGCCAATGCGCCGCTCGCCGATCGCTATCTTGCCGAAGGTTCGAGGAACGACGCCCGATATGCGCTCAAGCACAATCTGAGCTTGTGGACGACCTGGTCAACACTGACGGAGCGCGTAAAGACTGGTTACGTGACTGCATGGCGAGACATGAGTAGTCGCAATGAAGACTGGACGGTGCCGTTCATCGCGGCCATGCACAAAAATGCCGCGGTGCGAGCACCTATCATCGTGCGTGCCATCGGCGTTGAGGGCGTAAGTAAGGTCCTCGACGTGGGCGGGGGCTCAGGCGCTTACTCGATTGCATTTGCGCAAGCTAACCCCAAACTTTGCGCCGAGATCTTCGACCTGGCGACGGTAATTCCGATTGCCGCAAAGCACGTCGCCGACGCAGGCCTGTCGGATCGAGTCACCGTGCGGGTCGGCGATTTGAGGCGCGATGCGCTAGGCAGCGGCTATGATCTGATTCTTCTCTCGGCAATTTGCCACATGCTGGGGCCAGACGAAAATCTTGATCTGTTACGGCGCGCACGCGCAGCGCTGGCCCCTGGTGGGCGCATAGCCATCCAAGATCACGTCATGAGCGAAGACGGAACCGCTCCGCGCGCTGGTGCATTTTTTGCCATAAACATGTTAGTTGGTACTCGAAACGGCAGCACCTTCAGTAAATCGCAATACCAGGAATGGCTAGTTTCGGCTGGGCTCAGGGACGTGCAGCATATTGCCCTGCCGGGGCCGAATGATCTGATATTGGGCCGAGGCACATCCGGTGAGCCCTGACAACGTGCGCTTGTGCAACTGGGCGTGCGATTCTAGTTACGGGCCGCGCGTTGCCGCTACCGTGAAGTTTGCACCTGTTGCAGGATACGTATCGATTTGAGTGCTCGTGCAGGCACTGCCCGCGTAATTCCCGGTGAAACGCAAGGCGAGTCCGCCAGTGACAGTGGGCGGATTGGCGGCCGCGTCGAGGATGCCGGATAAAACGGAGCGAACCTCGAGGTTACAACCATCTTGATCCACGAGACTCGAGTCATACACGGTGAAGGCGGAGCCTGCGCCGCGAATCGCGGCACCTTGAATATTGATCGTAAATGACGGAAGTGTGACGGTGGCTGTGAGCAGATTACTCGTTTGATCCGAGATGACCGCAGTAAAAGCATTGACGCCGCCGACTGCCCAGAGTGCATTGCTGCTAAGTACGACTGTCGCCTGTCCGGCGAAGGGGCTTCCCAGTGTCGGCGGGCTCTCGGTTGTGGCACAGCTGACCGTTGATTGATTGCACAGCAGTCCGTAACCCGGCAACGGCTCATTCGGTCTCGAGAGGGGATCGAGACGGCAATAGCCGCGACTGCAGAAGAAGTCCGTGCCAAAAGCACTGCAATCGCTCGGACCTACACAGGGGACATCGCAGTGTGGCGTTGTCTGAGTCTGCTCACAAGTCGGGCCGGCATCGCTTTGCAAAGGCGCAACGCAGACAGCCGCTGGGTTGAGCCGTTCACATTCGGTTGACGTGGCGCAGCTCTGGGTACACGTGCCGCACAAACAGGCGAGCCCCGAAAGGCAGGTGTCGTCGCACGCCGTAAGGAAATGCGATTCACTGCCGGCAGTCGGTTCTGTATTTGGGGTCGTACATCCACTGGTAAGGCTGATCAGAACTCCCATCAAGTACGTCAAGACGCGCGATTTCATGCCGAACCTTCCCCCGACTCGCGTGCAATCGAGCATTGGCCGGCGTAGCTCGTGATCTGCTCGAAGTGCGCGGGCAAGCCCACTTGCTCGTTATAGGCTTCTACCTGCGCGCGTAGCGCCGTCATGTTCTCTCGGTATTTAGCGAGTGTCCCCAGAACCTGCGCTGCGAAAGGGTGACCTTGCCAGAGATCGAAGGAATACGTGCTTCCGCCAATAGTATCTTCGGGTGCTAGGTTTTCGACAGTTATGTCGGGCGTTTCACCGCGCAACCGGCAGCAAAAGGTTTGAACCATCGCTTGGTAGTGGTCAAACACCGCGGCTTCGAAACCCACGGTCTCGCCCTTGGAAACGACGAAATTGCTCGTGCAGTAGCGAGCTGTAGCGGCGCTACCCACTCGTGAGATACGTCGCGATTGAGTCAATCTTGATAAGGCCCGATCGAGGTCAGCTGCTGCAACACCGCCGAGCGCGAATAGCTCATTCCGCGTGGCGGGTCCCATGCGATACACCAGGGCCCAGACGAGCTCCTCGAGGCCTTCGCCATGGCTCGCCTGGCGCATCGACTGAAGTTCGTCTTCGCTCGCGGCACGATAGAGTAGGTCGCCGCCCGTTCCAGTAGCGAACACGAGCCCACTCTGGCTGAGATCGATAAGCACACTCTTGACCTGAGCCTCTTCATCGCGACTGAACCGCTCTAAGACCCGGGAGCGTGTTACGACGGAATCTTGGCGCAAAAAGCCGAGCACGGCTTCCCACAGCGACTGCCCGCGCTCAGTCGAACTCTCGCCGAGGCGCTGGATGCGCCGCAAGAATGATCGAAGGCCCATGCCAAACATGTCGGCACTCACTTTGCGGCTGACACCCTGTCGCTCGAGTTCGCGAACGAGATCGAGAAACACCTGATCGGCAACCTGAGCGAGCGGTGCCCGCACTCCTCCCGATGTCGCGACCTGCGCGATGAGCACGGTCGTTTGACGGACCAGGGCTGCCACGAGGAGCGGGACACTCATGCGGTCCTACGGCGTCCGCGTTGCGGTAAAACTGAATGTGGCGCCGGTACCCGGGTAGTTGTTGATTTGATCCTGGGTGCATCCAGAGCCGTGAATATTGTTGGTAAATTCCAGGGTCGCTTTGCCGGTGACGGTCTTCGTAGTTCCGCTGGTGCTTTGCGCGCCCGTGACGACTACACGCACCTCGACAGAGCAGTCGGTGGGGATCCCGGAATCGGGATCATTTTCTTGGGCAGATTGCGTTCCATAAATTGTAAACTCAGTGGGAGTGCCTCGAATATTGGCTTGCGTGACGTCCACGTGATACCCGCCAAGTTCGAAGGTGCCGGTGCCGACGCCCGCATTCTGTGCAGTTACGACAGCGGTAAAAGAGTCCGCGTTGCCGACGGCCCAGATCGAGTTGGAGGTTACGACGACAGTTCCCGTGCCAGTGTAAGTGCCCACCAAGTCGAGTGGAGCGTTGCCCGTCTGGCAAGTTACGCCGTCTTTGGCACAAAGCGTTTCATAACCGGTAGGGACACCCGTCGTCTGCGTTGTCGTGGTGGACGAATCGTTCCCACCGCAACCCCAGCTGGAAAGACAGGTGGCCGCCGCTAATAGGGCCCAAGAGGTTCGCATCTTCATCATAGATTCCTTCCGCCAGCCATGTCTGGCATCTCCGGCACATTAGCTGGCAAGCGCAGGGCGCGGGAGGTGACACGTCGGTCACTCCTCCCTGATCGATGCATAGCGGATTAAGCCAACTTCGACCAGCGGTTCGAATGCGCTACGAACTGGCCATTGTTCTCGACACGGTGATTCCGTGCCGTATAAAACATTATAAAGGCAATCACATAAAGGCAATCACGGGGCGCTGACGGGCGGGCCACCGGTGGCGGCGACGTCTTCGGTGTAAACCCAGCGCTTGGCCTGGCCGGTATCCGAGATATCGAATGCCGATATCGACTGCGCGGAAACGCGGATCGTCGTATTCGGGATTGTCGCGCTCAGGTTCTCAAAGGACACCGTGAGGTCATAGTGCTGGGGATTCCAATTGACGGCAACCACTTGGGTCCCATCGTTGGTTGCATTTCGACTCGAGTAGACCGACATGCCGGCAGGTGTGCCCGTTGTAGTAAGCACCGTCGGACCAAAGTGGTCAGCGTAAATCTCGAGAGCAAAATACGAAGGGCGCGGCGTTTTGCCGTTGAGCATGCTGAGTGTCCAGCCTTCGCTGATGCTCCAATAGTCGAGGCTCCAAAGCTGTTCCTCGAGCCCGACGCCATGCACATCCGCCGCCCACATTGCCGCAGGAAATGTGCCGGGCGAAGCGGGCAGCGTGCTCTTGGCAGGGTCGCCGTCCCAGGTAATGTTGTATTCGGTGATCGCCAACGGTGTGCTCGTCATACCCTGTGCGTCCATGGCGCTGCGCAAATTCCTGAGCGTAGCACGAAATGCCGCCGCATCGAGAGCCGCGCGTGCCTCGGTGGTTTGCGTGGGGTCAATCGGGTAACGGTGAACCGCGAGAACATCGAGCTTGCTCTTACAGTTGGCAAGAAAGGGCGTGAGCCAATCATTGGCGCTGCCAACCTGATATTTCCAGGAAAAATCGGGGCCAACAATCTTGATGCTGGGATCGACCTGCTTCATCGCGTCGGCAAACGCCGAAAATGTCTGGCAGGCTTGATCTGCCGTATAAGCGGTGAGCTGGCCACCATCGACGTAAATGTCCGGCTCGTTGCCAATCGAGAAGTATTTGACACCGAGCGACTGGGTGACATTGAGATACTGCACGATATCCGCTGCGGTTTGTGCAGTTGGAACATTGCCGCTCGCATCCCTTAGCACGGGAACTTGAATTAGAGGCTCGGCCCCGATCGCTCGCGCATACGTAATTGAAGCCTCCATGACCGCGTTTGAAAAGGCCTCTGGAGTGCTGTTATCCGCGTTGGCCCCACCGACGCGCAGCAACGTCGGTTTTAGAACTTTCACCAGCTGCTCGGTGCCGACAACTTGCGCCCCGTACGACACGACCCAGGACCAGTAATTGACGCCTTGAAAGAGCGGCGACGATGTCTTGGGCGTCGCGCCTGAAATCGTGATCGCCGCTGCAACCGGAGGACCCGCGTCGGCCTCTTCGAATGTGCCGCCGGTGGCAACGTTCGAGCTGCCGCCCGAAACCGTCGCGCCACCTGCTGATGTCGCTCCACCGGCGGCGGACAACCCGCCCGAACCTGCAATCATGGGCGCGCTCCCTTCACATGCGGACAGAAACGAAACTAACATGCCCATTGACAATGCAATCGACGACCAGCGAAATTTCATGACAAGACCTTTGGCATAATGGATGCGGCACATTTAGAGATTGCGTAATGGTGGAGTTCCACGGACTTCTTGAACGTGCTTTCATGGAGGAAAATGCCAGGGCCAGGAGGTGCGGTCGGCGGACCAAAAGCTCGCGAACTGGGCATATCAGGGTGAACGAGCGGGCCGCCGCTGTCTTCGCGGTTTGTGCGTAGCCGTTGCATCTTGGCTTGCTATTCTTGGTGGACGTGACGGCACTCTTCCAGCCCTTTCCGATGCTTGCGCAACGCCGAGCGCAGGCGTGGCGCTACCAGCCGGCATTCAGGCGACCTCGGCATTTTCACGAAGAGCCTGAGATAAACTTGGTCACCGGGGGTCAAGGCGTCATTCTGTTAGGTGACCGGACCATCGCGGTGTCAGCGGGTAGTGTCGTATGGTTCCCTCCGGGTTTAGACCACTACTTGCAAGCCGCAAGCCCCGACTTCGAACTTTTCACGGTAGGGTTTCAACCTGAAAGTGTAAGAGCCTACGAGCGTGAACATCGGACTTTCGCACACTTCGCGCGCCCGCTGCAGCAGATCGACGGCGCCGGCCGTGCCCAGTTTACAGACTTGCTGAGTGAAGTTCAGAACGCTGCCGACGCACAGGCAGTCGAGGCGCGCTTGCTGCAAGTGCTGCACGCTCTTTCGCAATTGGCGAAAGTCCCAGATGACTGCCTGGGGCATCGAGCGGCCTCGTTCATTCTCACGCATCCCACGACTTCGCGTGACCAATTGGCTCGCGCCCTGCGCAGTAATCGCGGTGACATCAGTCGTCGAATTCACAGTGATCATGGCATGACACTCCGGCAGTATCGAAATGCCGTTCGCACGCTGGAATTCTTGAGGCAGCTGGAGCGCGGCACCTCAAACATGACGCGCGCGGCAATCGAAGCCGGATTCGGTAGCTACTCACAATGCCACAGGGTATTTCATGCTTTGCTCGGGCAGTCACCACGCGAGTACCTAAATGCACAGCAACTCGAGAAAATCACCGACAGGTTCGATCCGATCGAAGCTACAGGCTTACGGTCCGCTCACATATGGCCCCGTTGAGCCAACTGGGTTGAGTGCTGGCGTTCTGGTTGTACGAGTCAGTCAACGAGGCGGCGCAGGTTTCGTCTACCGTGGGTTTATTGTAGAGCGTAATGTCACCGCTGATAACCAAGGACGCTGACTTAAATGTGAGCGTATTACCGACGCTACCGTTGAAGCTGCCATCCCAAGTGACGGTTCCGGTGAACGCGAGGGAAAAACCGGTGTTCGAATAAGCGCAATTCTGAAGCACCAATGTCAGGTGCACCGTATCGATACCGTTGCTAGCAACCCCGGTTGTCCCAGTAATTTGCGCAGTTCCACCCAGAGGGCAGTTCACCGATTTGTTCTGAGCTCCAGACGGTTGTCCCGCAAAGTTCTCGTTCCACAACGCCCAAATCGTATTGTCGAGGCCATAACCGACTTCATTATCCTGGCAGGTTTGGCTGCAAATCGATGCCTGGGTATTGGTACCGGTGTTGGTGCTGGTGCCAGTACCCGTATTAGTAGAGTCATTGGAAGTTCCGCTGCAGGACCACGCAACCATACAAGCCGGCAGCACCCACCATCGCCATGTCTTCATTCGCGGACACTCCTTTTCATCGTATCCCATGATGCCTGAACATGGGTAGCCTGACCAGATCCAAGAACGACCGCGGTGCGGGAGAATTCATGTGGATCTCGCGCCCACATGGCGCATGTGCGCCACAATCGCATGATGTATTGCAAAGTGACTCACAGTATTTGCCCGCAATCGGAGGGAATTACCGCGAAAACCAACCGGTCAGCACGCACGCCCACGCCCTTTGCAATGCGTCTTACGCCTCCACTTCAACGCGAACCTCGAACGGAGGGTTTGCTGGATCCGATTTGGTTTTCCGCGGCACGGAAAAAACTGTTCGCGACGCCGTTGAGACGGTAACTCTGTGCGACTAGAGCTGCGATTGGCCGCGGTGCAGCCCGCGTCGAAGTACCCACTGGAATCGCGGTACTAGAGGGCGCGCCCCACTACGCGTTCTTCCCAAAACTCAAAATTAAAGTAGCCGCCCGACTTGGCATCCTTTTCAATCTCCAATAGTTCGCGCTTGCGCGCATCCTCGAGGAGCTGAGTAAAGTTGCGATAGCCGTGAAACGTCTCAGAAAACTGCGGCTTTTTCCGCTTGAGCGTCTGTTTGACCTGGGAGGCCCACAGGTTATCGTCGCGCTCGCGAAACAGCGCGTCCACAACATCGAGCACCATTTCCAGCGCCGCCAACTTCAACCGTTCCTCATCCTCCGGATCGCGGACATTGGACGCCGTCGTGGTGGCAGCCGTGGCCGAAGCAGCCGTAGCCGAACTAGACGCTGCAGAATTCGCACCCGAGGCAGACACGGCACCGGTCGCCGTCGGTGTCGCCGGCTGGGTCGATGACGCGGAGCTATGTGTTCTGTGGGTTGGCTTGGTGGCATTCGCAGCAGCAGGGCGAGGACCCTCGGCGTTTCGCCCAGCTTTGGATTCCGTCAAGCGCGCACTCGTGCCACGCCCGTCGCGCTTTTGGGGTTCAGCGCCGGCACCGCGAGTGCGGCCAGAAGCACCGTTCGAGCGCGTACGAATCAGTTCATCGTAATAAATAAACTCGTCGCAATTATCGATGAGCAGATCGCTACTCGAGTTCTTGACGCCTAGCCCGACTACCGTCTTGTTATTCTCACGCAGCTTTGCAACAAGTGGCGAAAAGTCACTGTCCCCCGAAACAATGACGAACACATCCACGTGGCCCTTGGTGTAACAAAGATCGAGAGCATCAACGACCAGGCGAATGTCAGCCGAGTTCTTCCCCGAATATGAAACATGCGGGATCTCGATCAACTCGAAGGCGGCTTCATGCAACGCACGGCGAGCGGGCTTGTAGCGCTCCCAATCCGCGTACGCCTTTTTGACGATGATATTGCCCTTGTCGAGGAGGCGCTCGAGCACCAGGCTAATATCGAAGTTCTCGTACTTTGCCTGTTGTGCACCGATCGCTACGTTCTCGTAATCAACGAAAATCGCGATATTGGGAGCACTGTCTTTGCCCGAACCCACAAGATGCCGTAGCACGATACCCCTCGAAACCCAAGCGTTGTCGGTCAGACAGTACGGGTGGCCGGCACCGATATTGCTGTCAATCCAGCTGCCAATTGCAGCACGCCCTCGTACTCGGACCTGCCAAAACTCAACAGAACACTTGGCTTTCCGCCTTCACGTATCATGCGTTCAAGGGGAATTTGGATACCCTGAATGCTGAGGGTTTTACTGGGTACAATCCGTGTCGGCGGGGCCCGCGGTTGAACTACAGACTCCAAACGGCTTACCTGCAGAATCCACGCGCGGTTCACACCGCAGCGACGCGTTATTGCACTCGGCGTCGCAGCGGCAGCGCAGCGCGCAAAGGCCCGTGTCGGCGGCACCCGCAGCCTCGTCACCTTCTAGAACCCAGGCGCAAATACCCTCGTCGCTGCTATCATCACCGCATTGAGGGAAAGTACCGCGACGACAATAGCTGCTGCATACGCCCCCGTTTGATTGGCCAAGATCGAAACAGAAACCGTCCGCGCAAGGATCGGCCGCACTCGGGTCACATTCTGTCCCAATACTCTGACCACCGCCTTGTGCCTTGGTGGAACAGAGATTGACTTGGCCGTCGCAGACTGTACCTGTCGGACATTGATCGTCGTTGTTGCAGGCTGGTAAACAGACGCGACCCGAAGTGGCCCCCTGCACGACGAGTGACAGCGGCCAACACGAAACGTCAGCGCGGTTACCGCAAGCTGTGTCGTCGCCGAGTGTGCAAGGCGGCGCGCAATACTGCGTTGCAGCGTCACCCGGAACGAATTGCACGCACGCTGCGCCAGTGAAAGATGCGCAATCAGCGTCACTGTTGCAAGCCTCCGTGCAAAAGCCACCTGCAGGAACCCAATCCCCTAGGGCATGACCCGTGGCACCCAGGCAAACCAGAGCATCGGGACACTTGATGTTATCGCTGCAGGCTAGTCCAAGCGGACCGAAGTCACCTGCCCCACTATCGACGTTGCCGCCGTCGGCAGCAACTGAGCCTCCCGTTGAAGTATTGCCACCCTTTGAAGAGTTGCCACCCGTGGCGCGCGCGTCGCTACCCCCGAGCGTAGTATAGTCGAAGTGCGACGGGGGTGGGCCGCTGCAACCCAAAAATAAAGACGCCAAGGGCGCAAAGACCAGGCGAATGTGAGTCAACGGGTGAACATCAACACTGAGGTGCATAAAGGACATAAAGGACACGACCCACGATTAGCACAATTGCGAATGTAGCACGCGCAATACTTGATTTTGCATCAATTGAAATGGGCATCCGTTCAGGCCGTGAGCAGAAACTCTCGCCAGAGCTCACTCAAACTGGGCACTGCTAGACCCGCGAATTGTGCCATAACGCGCACGCATGTTTCCCCCTTGCTTGCGCCTACCGGCGATAATTCTTGCCCTATTCGGCTGCGGCTGCAGCGCCATTGAACCCCGCGCGGTGAAGACCGACGAGTCGCCCGCGCAGCGAGCCGTGCAAAACCTGCGCGACGCCCAAGCATCCACACATGATGACGTTGTTGCTGTGCTAACGGATGTGCAAGGCACAGACTATTGGTGCACGGGAATCGTGATTGAACCCGCTTTAGTGCTCACGGCTGAACACTGCTTGGGGCCTGCCCTGCCCCCCAATGAGCAAGTGGATTGCAAGACGGCGACACTACCCGCAATTTCACCGCAATCCATGGCGTGGGTCGTGAGTGGCGACAACGTGAAGGCAGTTGCACCCGCCGAGTACACATCGGTTCAAAATGTCCGTTTGCCCGCGGCTGCCGGGCGACTGTGTGGCGATGACATCGCGTTGCTCGAACTCGCCAGTCCGCTTTCGGGTGTTGCCGAGGCCATTGTCACAGCGTCACTACCAGAAGCCGGCACCCTTTTCACAGCGGTGGGCTACGGCTCGGACGGCATTAATAGCGGGGTTCAGCGCGAAAATATTGACGCAAAGCTCGCTTGCATCGGCACACAATGTGCCGACAACCGCATCGCCGCGAGCGAAATGTTAGCACACAGTGGCGCCTGTGAAGGAGACTCGGTGTGGTGGTTCAGCGATTTTACGGCACCTTTGCGCTCGCTGTGGCGGCAGCTGCTCTCCCAATCTGGGGCTCAAGCTGACTCTCTTTTCACGTTTCGTCAAGGTGACGTTAGCCCGAAGAGCGCCGAAAGGTGCATCTTTTCTCGAACAGAATGCACCTCCACTCAACGTATAACCGCGAGCATACGCAAGCGCTACGCAAATTTCAAGCAGCCCGTTCGAGATGCACGATGGGCAAATGCGCTCTGCCATCAAGCAGTTCGACCTTAAGACGCAGGGCGTTCACAAGGACGACATCTGCATCGCGTTTACGACGCCGTTGGTCCAATTCGAAGAGCCTTGAGCGAGGTTCGAAGCGGATAACCGGAGCCGGCGTAGCCCCACTCGCGACTTCATTCGGAGTGCGTCCGCCGCGCGACTGGTGTGGCCGAAACTCGCTATACCAACGAAGATACAGCAGCAGTTCCTGACGAAATCGGTCAACCCCGAGTGGCACCAGGATTCGCCGAGTGCACTCGTTCTTGAGCGAGAGAATGAATCGTTCTACGACGGCAATCGCACCATGTTGCCCGATGGCACCAAATCGCGGCTTGATGCCACGAGCGGCGCACCAATCGAGGTAATCTTCGCGAAATTGTGTGCCCTTGTCAGAGATCAGGTGCGTCGGTGCCAGCCCGATAGACTGAATGACGGTATCGAGCCAATCGGTGACGTCGCTGGTCGCTGGCCACTTTTTGAATGCCTCGACCGCGACGACCTTGCGCGAGAAGTTATCGATGACAACTGCGACGCAGTAAGCAAAGGGCCAAGACTGCACCAAGACGAAAGGAAACCACGGCACCCAGAAGCCCGCGTGGGTGGGCACGATGGTGAAATCGATGTGCCAAACGTGATTAGGACGTTTTGCAACAATCGATCGAGTGCTGGTATCCTTGGTTGAAGCCCCTGCGCAATGTTCGCTTTCCGTGGGTGTGTTCGGGCCTCGCGTCGGCCGCGGCGATTGCGACAAGAATTGCCGCACCGAAGAAGGGGATAATCTAAGCCCCGCCCGCGCCAACGCTTGCGCAATTCGCACCTTGCCCATCGTTGGACTGAGCAGTCTAAGTTGCTGTACCACCTGCCGCACGAAATCCGGAAATCGATTCACCGGTTCGCGTAGCGTCAGATAGCCACCCGAGACCGGCTCATCGATTCGCTTGAGCCAATTGGCGATGGTCACCTCCGAAAGAAATAACGTCACCGCAGTTTGCTCCGCGTTCCAACCACGAGCCGCCTTCAACGCCAGAATCGCGAGCCGCTCAGCAGGTGGATAGTGCGGCCGTCGCGCAGGCGTGATGCGCCCAAAACGTACGTCTTTGATGCGAAGCTCTTCCCGGAGAAGGGCAACTTCGGACGACAATTGGTCGAAATCAGCAACTCGCTCTCCATCGGACTCTTCTGCCATTTGCCCGTGTGCCTCAGTAAGCGCAATGCGCGCGAACGCTATGGCACAAAGCAGCCCGGACCTGACGCGGGTAGCCCAATCCTTTGGAAGCCCAAGTTTCGAGAAGCTAAGAGGCATTTCTAAGCGATGGCTAGCACATTCGCCGAGAAAAAGATGGCCTGCAATCGCGCAAAGGTGGCACTGTCCAACGTCACTCGTGGTATGCTGCGTTCAACAGCAACAACGCTGAAACCTTGCTCAGTGACAACCGAAACGCGACTCGAATCCGGGCCGAAGCAGTGAGATGCAAACGGCCCGGAGCGAGCGGAATTTATCCGAGCTGCCCGAGTGCAGCGCGAACTTGCCGAAGCGCCAATGGCAACTGCCGAGCGACAACTTCTGCCGGAATGTGCAACACGCGATACCCTGCACGAGTGAGGTACCGGTCCCGGCGCGCATCCGCGGCCGCGCGTGATGCGTGGTAACCACCATCCACTTCCACAATGACCTTTGCAGCTGGAGCAACGAAATGAGCTGCTTACCGGAAAGACAGCGCCAAAGCTTTTCTTCCGTAGGTGTTAGGGCCTGTCTCATTGCCCAAGCCCGCTCTGCGATGAGCTGCTTGCGTGACGCTGAAAGTTGATACTTCATAACTACCTCCCGCGCCCAGCGGAGGGCCGGGCGTAGCAACCCCAAGCGAAAGTTTCATGCCGGGCCCCGATTGAAATCGTGTGAAGTCATCGTTGCCTGGCAGGAAACTTTCGCGTCCGCGAAGCCCGACCCGGAGCTGGGTGTGGGAGGGATTGAAGAACACGAGCAACACGAAGTAAGCGGACTAGACCGCAGAGATAGCCAATTGACCTTACGGCGTCACGCGAAAACGAACTAGCTCCAGCTTATCGTCGTAAGGGACTAACTCGCTCTTACTGACTGAATAGTTCGTCAGCGTTCGTCACCGTAACAGCCTTGCGCACCCATTCGCTAAGACGATCGAGATCGGTGCATTCAAGGATTTGTCGAAGCTGCGTCTCGGATATCGCAATACCTCTAGCTTCCAGTACGGTCAGGACAGACTTGGCTTCGCCTCTGGCTTCGCCTCTGGCTTCGCCCGCGATTCCAGCGGAGTAGAGCAAATGCTCGTGAGCCCGTCGAGCCATCTCACGCTCACGCACAAGGGACTGAGTGCCGGGATCAGCCGAGATCGCTTCGAGGGTAGATTTAGCCGTTTGCATGATGGGGTCCTCCTGAGCAAGCAGAGTGAGTTCCTCGTTCGATTCAGCGAGAAGAAATCGCGACCAACGATAGAGTTGAGGATGCTCGCTCTCTGAAAGGTAACGAAGTTTCTTCAGTTCGAGCGTGTGGATCTCCAGATCCGAAGTGAAGAGCTCACGTGTCGTGTCTTCGGAGATGTGAAAGACCGAATGAAACTTCTCACCAATTAGCAGGTTCTTCCCAAGCCAAATAATCGAGATGACTGGAATTAGTTGCGGATATTCACCACCGCGTTGCAATTCACCTGAGTATTCCTTCGCCCAGTAATAAAGAAATCGCGAGCGTACCCCTTCAGGTAACTCGGATTGCATTTCGATATCGAACTTAGCGCGATTGGTGAGGCTAACACGCACATCAAGGAAAACACCCTTATCAGCCGCGAGCTCTCGAGGGAGCTCAGGGTTGAGAATTTCGATCTCTTCAATCGATGCCGGCAACTCAACCACCGTCTCGATCATTGAACGCAACAGCACCAACTCACGCTGCAGAAGCAGCTTGAAGACGATGTCGTGCTTTGGGTCGAGTAACTTCACGAGGAGAATGTAGCAGAAGCGAGCGCGCCTGGCACCGCTGCAGGTCAGCAAATCCCAATAGACCGCAACGACGCGTCTCCCCCTGAGGCACGCAGGCTTAAAGCCCACGAATTCCCAGCCCGCGCTTTGAGCCGAGTACCGATTTGGGGGAGACCGCGCCGCCGCAGCCGCCCACGATGCACACAGTCGTTACCGTGACTCCCAAGTGAGCGGCGAGGAGGCGCGAGGGGGGGCAGCACCAGGCAACCCAACAGAGATTCGGGATTGGCGTGACCCCGTGTCGTGGTTCAGCGAATTTTGGCGACAGGTTTGGCCCACTCTTGGAGGTCAAATTGGGCCTCATGTGGACCCAAAGGAGTCAGCGCTGCAGTGCATCGCGTAGGGCGATTGCGCCGATTCTCTGAATCATCACGCTGACGATAGACCTTCGCGATTGCGCTTCACGCGATCGTATTCGATTCAACTCAGGAAATCAAGCCGCTCGTTTGAGTGAACAATGGGCAGGTATCGTCTGCCTTCGAGGATGTTGAACCACTAGCGTCAGGTCATTTACTGGGGCCATCTTGCAGAGGTCTCTGCAACGGCCCTTGCGCTTCTGAAGTCCTGGTCGCGTTTCGAATTTGGGGCTTGGGCGCGCGCTCGGTCTGCCTAGACAGACATCGTTCGGCGTTCGACCACCGAGCGATTGATGCGGCCTCACCTCGTTGTACCAACGAAAATACGCCATCAATTCGCTTTGGAATACCTCGAGTTTCAACGGCACGATAATTCCCCGAGTGCATTCTTCTTTCAGCGACAAAATGAATCTCTCAACGATGGCAATCGAGCCATGCTGTCCAATAGCTCCGAATCGGGGCTCGATGCCACGGGCCGTGCACCAGTCTCGATAATCCTCTCGGAATTGCGTCCCTTGGTCGGTAACTATGCACTGAGGACCATGTCCGATGGACTGGATGATAACATCGAGCCAGTCAGTGATATCACCGGACGATGGCCAATTCTCAAAGACTGCGGCCGCAACGGCCTTGCGCGAAAAATGATCGACAACGACCGCCACGCAGTAGGCGAATGGCCAGGCTTGCAGCCAACTGAATGGCAACCATGGCACCCAGAAGCCCACATGCGTTGGGACGATCGTTAAATCCAAGTGCCAAACGTGGTGGGGAGACGTTGCGACGACCGTTCGCCCAGCCCACCGTTTCGACGCGCTGCTATGAGCCTGATCGCTTCCGTCGGCGGCCGCGCCACCTGCATCCGACCGATTCGGCTCTCGCGCGGGTCCCGATGACTTTCCGAGAATGCGGCGCACGGTTGACGGCGAAAGCCGCAACCCGGCGCGCGCCAGCATCTGTGCAATTCTCACCTTGCCCATCATCGGACATACGCACTTGAGCTGTTGTACGACTTGGCGGACGAAATCCGGGAATCGATTGACGGGCTCGGGCAGTCGCACCAACGCGCTAGTGCCCGACTCGTCGAGTCGCTTCAACCAACTGGCAACGGTCGCGTCCGTCAGCAGAAATATCCGGGCAGCCTGGGCGTTCTTCCAGCCGCGGGCAGCCTTGAGCGCCAAAATGGCAAGCCGCTCGGTTGGTGGGTAGTGCGGGCGATTCGCCGGTGCGATTCGAGCCAACCGGGCGTCCTTGATTCTCAATTCCTCTCGCAACAGGGCCACTTCAGCATCCAGTCGTTCATTGTCTGCGGCAAGCCGTATGCGCTCGATGGGACTGTTGACGCACCAAGAGCGAGTCTCCACGAGTGCCACGCGAGCCAGCGCTACGGCGCACAGGTAAGCGGATTTTATGGAGTTAGGCCAATCGCGAGGCAACGCAAGCTTGGCAAAAGACGGGAGCATAAGTGTATGCCGTCCATATTAGGCAAAGCCACACTCGTGTCACGGAATTTGCGCGGATCCCAAGGCGGTCCGCACCTGCTCAACCGCAGCAGTAACGTCACGCATGACGAACTCAGCTGGAATGCGCAAAACCTGATAGCCGGCGCGCTACTGCTCGAGCAGTTCGTTGACGTCCGTGAGCGTCACGGCTTTGCGCACCCATGAATTGAGGCGATCGAGATCAGCGCATTCAAGAATCTGCTGGCGATGCTGGTCCGTAACTGAAATGCCTCGGGCCTCCAGTACCGCTAACACAGACTTGGCCTCGCCTTTGGCTTCACCCTTGGCCTCACCCTCGGCGTGGCCTTCAGCTCGGCCCCTCAAGTAAGTCGGCCCTTGGAATTGGTAGGTTTCGGGGAGCATCTCAAACGCCTTTCTAGCAGCTTCTCCTAGCGCGGCCTCAATCAAGTCAAAGTATAGCGCCTGATTGTCGCTGTCCAAGTTGACGGCCGCAGCAGCCGCAACTTGAGCGATATTCACAGCGGTTTGTACATCTCCGTGACCATGGGCAACCACGGAAAGCACGGCTAGCTCTGGAAAACGACGAGCCTTGTCGGCATCGGTCACAATGGGCACGCCCTCGGGCCCAAGCACCAGCGGAGTGAATTGACCCCCAGGTCCCAAGGCCATGGGCGTTGAAGCCCAGCGGGCCGTGGCGGAATTCGGGGTGACCACCAGTACGCAGCAGTCGCACTTGAAACGAGCTCTGAGTCCAGCAACATAGAAGGGCCAGCTGTAACGCTTGTCATCATCGGTTCTTATCTGGACTTCGATGACAATTCCCAAAACGGGCTTGCCGTTGACGAGCAGCACCACCAAATCAGCGTGATACTCGGCCGGGACAAGATCGCTGAAACTGGCCGATTCGATCTTGACCTCACTATACGGCGGCAGCTCGACATGGAGGGCCTCATCGAGCAGGAGCGGAGCTAATTCGGGCCGATTGCGAAAGAACATTACTAAGACTTCGTGAATCTGCGAAGGCACGGCGCAACACTATTGCAAGTGCGCCCATTTCACAACAGGTAGTTACACAAATCGAATTAGCTATAACGTCACCTTCAATATGGCGGCGATGGCATGACGTGCACTCATCCGTCCATCGGAACCGCGCATCAGAACCAACAACGACGTTTCAGGTTACGACGGACGATGTCTCCCTGTCCTAGTTCACCGAATTTTAGCAGCGCATTTTGCCCGCTCGAGACCATCCAGAAATCGCATTTTGCGCTTCGACTTTGACCCTTGTCCTGGTTCAGCGAATTTTAGCGACGCATTTTGCCGGCCTCGGGCCTTCCAGAATTCTCAGTTTTGCGTTTCGGCTTGCCCCATTCATGACGCGTTTCGGTTCGAAGGATGCCCCGATATGCAAGAAGACAGACCTTCGCCCTAACGCAATCGCGAGCATAACCCCAATCGCTTCAAGAATTCAAGCGGCCCAGTCGAGTCGCACCACTGGCAAATGCGCCCGACCTTCGAAGTGCGTGACGTCCAAATGCAAGTTGCCGACCGGCACGACGTTCGAGTCGGGTTTGCGACGACGTTGGTTCGATTCGAGAAGTCTAAGTCGAGGTTCAAACCGAGTTACGACGGCTGCGGCAGTATCGCCCGCGACTTCGCTCGGTGTGCGCCCGCCGCGCGATTGATGGGGCCGAATGGCATTGAACCACCGGCAATAGGCGAACAGCTCTCCTCGGAATTCGTCAATTCGCAACGGTACCAGGATTCGTCGAGTGCACTCGTTCTTCAGCGAAAGAATAAATCGTTCCACGATTGCAATTGAGCCATGTTGACCGATTGTTCCGAAGCGCGGCTTGATGCCGCGGGCGGCGCACCAATCTCCGTAGGTTTTCCTGAATTGCACGCCCTGGTCTGAGATGAGGTGCGTCGGACGCTGTTCGATGGACGCTATGATAACATCAAGCCAAGAAGTGATATCATCCGAGCTGGGCCAATTCTTGAACACTTCGATGGCAACGGCCTTGCGTGAGAAATGGTCGACAACAACCGCAACGCAATACCCGAAAGGCCAACATTGAAGCCCAAAGAAGGGAAACCACGGCACCCAGAAACCGACGTGGGTAGGCGCGAGGGTGAGATCGACATGCCAAACGTGGTGAGGCCGTTTCGCAACAATCGAGCGGGATGCCTTGGATGCGCCCGCGCCAGCAGGCTGCTCATCCAGTCTCGCTTTGGGTCGTGTTGAGAAGCCCTCAGCGGGGCCTCGCTTCAGCCCCACTGATTCCCGCAAGAACCGCCGCACCGTGGATGGCGACAGCTGCAGGCCCGTTCGAGCGAGCAACTGAGCAATCCGCACTTTGCCCATTGTTGGGCAAACACATTTGAGTTGTTGCACCACCTGGCGAATGAAATCGGGGAAACGGTTAACGAGTTCCCGAAGGGCTACAAGACCGCAGCCCGGCTCATCGAGTCGCTTGAGCCAGTTGCTGATCGTGATTTCCGAGACGAAGAACACGTTTGCCGTTTGTTTGGCGTTCCAACCTCGAGCCGCCTTGAGCACGAGAATCGAGAGGCGCTCGGTGGCAGAGTAGTGCGGCCGATGCGCGGGACCAATGCGCGCCAGACGAGCGTCCTTGATTCTGAGTTCCTCGCGAAGCATTGCGACTTCGTCCGTCAGACGGCTACTGTCGATCGACGCGTCGTTGCCAGCTCTGCCTTCCACCAATGCCGCGCGCGCTTCAATGAGGGCGGTTCGGGCTAGGGCGATGGCACAGAGTAGCGCTGATTGAATGCGTTTGGGCCAATTCTTAGGCAAAGCCAGCTTCCGATAAGCAAGACGCATTCATAACGAACACTAGAAACTGGGCGGCGTTTCCAGACGAATGGGACTCGGCCCCCAAAATGATGGTGGACGTCTGTCAACCGATGCAAACATGCAAACTCGAGTTGCGCTGACTATTGAGCGAACAATTCGTTAACGTCAGTCAGCGTGACTGCCTTACGCACCCAGGCGCCCAGCCGATCGAGATCGGTACACTCCATGATTTCACAACGCTGGGCTTCGCTGACCGTGATGCCCCTGGCGTCAAGAACGGCAAGAATGGCTTTGGCTTCGCCCTTGGCTTCGCCCTTGGCTTCGCCCTCGACCCTGCCTTCGGCGCGGGCGGAATACATCAGGTGCTCATGGGCCCGCCTAGCCATCTCGCGCTCGCGCACCAGCGACTGAGTACCGGGGTCGGCAGAAATAGCTTCCAGCGTGTTCTTTGCGGTTTGCATGATGGGGTCCTCCTTGGCAAGTTGCTCGAACTCGTCCTCGGAATCCGCGAGCAGGAATCGAGACCAGCGGTAGAGCTGAGGCTGGTTGGCTTCGGACAAGTGACGCAATTTCTTGAGCTCCAGGGTGTGAAACTCTATGTCCGAAGTGAACAACTCGCGAGTGGTGTCTTCGGAGAGGTGAAAGATGCTGTGAAACTTCTCGCCTTTGAGAAGATTACTACCGAGCCAGATAATAGAAATAACTGGAATCAGTTGCGGGTATTCGTCACCCCGTTGCAGCTCGCCTGAATACTCTTTGGCCCAATAGTAGAGAAATCGAGACCGAATACCGACAGGCAATTCGGACTGCATCTCGATGTCAAACTTGGCTTTGTTGGCGAGGCTCACCCGGACATCCAAAACGATCCCTTTGTCACCGGCCAGGTCCTTGGGGAGTTCGGGATTGAGAATAACCAGATCCTCAATGGGAGCTGGCAAACTGACGACGGTCTCGATCATTGAGCGCAGAAGCACCAACTCCCGCTGCAAGAGCAGCTTGAAGACGATGTCGAGCTTAGGGTCGAGCAGTTTCACAACGGGAATGTAGCAGAAGCGGGCAGGGATACTAGCCAGAGATTGCCACCCGCACGAGGGCAACGGCGGCAGCAACGTTTTGCAGGACAACTTCCGCCGAAACCCGCACGACGCGATACCCCGCGCGAGTGAGATACCGGTCCCGATGTCCTGGTCCAGCGAATTTTAGCGACGCATTTTGCCGGCCTCGCCTTCCAGAATTTCCAGTTTGCGTTTCGGCTTGCCCCATTCATAACGCGTTTCGGTTCGAAGGATGCCCCGGTATGCCCAAGTGCGCTCACGAAGACAAACCTTCGCCCCAGCGCAATTGCGAGCATAACTCCAATCGCTTCAAGATTTCAAGCCGCTCGTTCGAGTCGCACCACTGGCAAATAGTCACGACCTTCGAAGTGCGTGACGTCCAAATGCAAGTTGTTAACCGACGTTCGAGTCGGGTTTGCGACGACGCTGGTTCGATTCGAGAAGTCTAAGCCGAGGTTCAATCCGCGCTACGACGGTTGCGGTAACTTCGCCCGAGACTTCGCTCGGAGTTCGCCCGCACAACGACTGATGGGGACGAATCGCATTGTACCACCGGCAATAGGAGAACAGCTCTTCTCGGAAATCGTCAATTCGCAGTGGCACCAAGATTCGTCGAGTGCATTCGTTCTTCAACGAGAGAATGAATCGCTCAACGACGGCAATTGAGCCATGCTCACCGATTGCTCCGAAACGCGGTTTGATTGATTCGGAGTTCTTCTCGAAGCATTGCGACCTCGTTCGACAGACGGTCATTGTTAACCGACGCCTGGTCGCCATTGGCGTCTGCCAATGTTCCACTCGCCTCAATGAGCGCAGTTCTGGCCAAGGCGACCGCACAGATTAGCGCGGATTGAATGCGCTTGGGCCAGTTCTTCGGCAAAGCAAGCTTCCGATAAGCAAGACGCATTCACAATGAATACTAGAAATCAGAATACGCTACAAGAACCTCAATCGTGAATAGACGAGACTTAGCATCGGCAATAGGAGCTCATTGTGCCATGACTATTGCGCGAACAATTCATCTACGACGGCTAACGTCACCGCCTTACGCACCCAAGAATTGAGCCGCTCTAGGTCCTGGCACTCAAGGATTTGCTGGCGCTGCTGCTCAGTGACCGGTATTCCACGGGCCTCGAGAACGGCCAAAACGGCATGAGCCTCGCCTTCGACCCTGCCTCTGGCTTCGCCCGCGATTCCAGCGGAGTAGAGCAAATGCTCGTGAGCCCGTCGAGCCATCTCACGCTCACGCACAAGGGACTGAGTGCCGGGATCAGCCGAGATCGCTTCGAGGGTAGATTTAGCCGTTTGCATGATGGGGTCCTCCTGAGCAAGCAGAGTGAGTTCCTCGTTCGATTCAGCGAGAAGAAATCGCGACCAACGATAGAGTTGAGGATGCTCGCTCTCTGAAAGGTAAAGCACGTCAAAACTCTAGAGCGGGCCACCTTGACTGGCCCGCTCCACGGGTTGGTGCTTCCCGCCCTTTGCAGGGTGAAGCTTGCCTGTGACGCAACGAGCAGGCCAGCTAAATGCCAGCAGACCCGCTCCACTACGATGCGTTTGCGCAGCGACGTCACCTCTGCGAATTGTTACAGAAATTCATCTCCCAGTGGCCCTTGTCGTTGAATGTATCTCCAGGAATCTTGAGGCCGTGAGTCCATGGCAAGTCGATATTATAGCCGCTACACATATCTTTCGCGAGATACAACGGGTTGTACGGAGAATAGCTTGAATAGCTATTTTGAACCGCACCGTCATCCAGTTCATAGTACGTTGCATCAACTCGAACCGTCGTATTGTCGTCCCGGAGAGTGAACGTGAGGTTCACTTGCGCCCCTCCGTCACCGGCATCAGCGCCGCAGGACCATGAATCAGTGCGGGCAAATGGTGTCGGATCGCTTTCGTTCGCGAAATGACACCTAGGAATTTCCGAGGACATTAAGCACCCAAACGACACTCCCTATCGCGCCGCCGCGAGTCAACTCAGGGGCAAACGACAGGGCATGTCGCTCAGACGAGACCCAACTCTGCCTCGATCGACCGGCAACCTCGTCATTGGCAAACCCGACACTGGGGAAATGAACAGGTAGTGCCACTGCATCGAGAGCCAAACCTGGGGAAAACACCGGGTCGCGCGCCCCGTTTGCCTGTGCACTCTCGAACGAGCGACACACAGTGTCGTTCGCTCGAGGGTTAACTCTCGGAACAGTGACACATACCACCGTTAGGTCGCAAACTCACTCACAGCCGAGCGAACTGTGACTTCGCAGCCTCGCGAGAAAAGTCCACCCGAAGCGACTCTCACAGTCGCCCATGCGAAAGCCAACCCCGCACACCCGAGCAGTTGATCTCGCCATAAAAGCCGCCGCCGGCGAGCCACCCTCGACGCTGACCTTCACTCGAGAACCGAAACCAGACGCAAACGATACGTGTGGTCACTCAATTCAGAATTGCATCGAGACCCCTGCCAGCCGATACTCCCCTCGCCGTGCGCGTGCCGGCACAACATAAATAGCCAAACCAGGGGATGTATAGATGCGATCCTACAAGGGTTTGGACCAGTGCCGAAGCTGTGGGGTCAGGCTTGCACCGCGTCCGACCTTCACATGTCAAAGCTTCATGAAGATCTGGAGGTTGGAGCACTGACGCTCCATGGCAGCTCGCAACATGAATGTAAATTCGACTGGCTCTTCATCAGTTCAATCGAAACCACATCAAAGTGATCGCCCGCTCATTACCCAACAACAGGGACTCTGACGAGTCCTGAGCCACAATAAGTTTTGACTAACACTGGTTGAAGATTCGTCAGATTTCAATGTCTCAGTTCCGGAGGCCACCATGAAGTTATCTTCAACTTTCGTGTTCACGAACTCTCCGCTGGTAGCGACCCTCGTATCCATTTTACTGCTCGGTTGCGGCAGCAGTTCGGCGGGTGCAACAGGCGAAACTGGGGGAGTCGTATCCATCCTAAACGGGGGGGCATCCGCCGCCGGTTCGCCAAACGGCTTCGGTGGCCAGCTCATCCAGGGTGGCTATTCATCGGCACTGGGAGGTGCACTGGCAATGATGACGGGCGGAGCGAGCAGTGTGCCAGTCAATCCGACCTGCGTTGCGAATGGTGCTTGCACCGGAGCTGAAACTTGCACCAGTGCTTGCCAAAACGATACGAGTCTTGCATTTGCATGCACCTGTAACAACAGTGCCTATGTATGCGATACTCGCGTATGCAATCAGCCTAATCCATGCCGCGCCGCAGCCGCGTGCACGGCTGCAGGTGCAACCTGTCTAGCGAACTGCCCGGCCGTCGGTGGTGTCGCATCCACGGCGCAATACACCTGTACATGTGCGGTAAGAGCCGCGGGCGCCTCCGCGATGACGTACGGCAATTGCAACGAAGCCACCGCCTGTGTAGCTTCGTGTGCCATGGGAGCCCAAACGGCCGGCAGCAATTGCACGACAGCTGGAGATACTTGTACCTACGCAAATGCGTCGGGCACCATTGTCACCTGCGCCTGTGGCGGTGCAGGCGCCACACGATTTTGGACTTGCCGCTAGGTCCATCAAGCGAGCCCGCGCCGGCACTACAAATGGATTGTCGAAAACTTCCTATCGACGACTGATTGACGGACAACTAACCCCTGCCCGTCGAGATATGCGGAACGATTTTGTAACGTGCCTCCTCACACTCCGAGCGACCCATCACTTGCACGATATTCCAGCTGATGAGCGGTCGCCAGTCCTTCTTCACTCGGTCGGTACGATGCAGTCATTGGTCCTTGTTCGAGGAAGCAAGCAGTGGTCGGGTGGAGTTATATGATCAAAGCAATGATCCGGGCGAGCACAGGGATCTTTCCGACAATCCGACCTTTACTCCTGTAGTCTCGCAGCTTAGGCGATTGCTACCGCCAGTGGCTGACGGCAATCTATTTCGCGTGAGCCGCGGGCTTGACTAAAACTGCAGACCTTTGCTTCAAGGCGGTGAAGAGAATGCCGTCGTGGGACTGCCGCTCAGCCCAGGTCCTGTAACGGTAGAGCCCGTTCCCAAACCGGGACCTACGACGGGCGTCGTGAAGGCTTGCCCGAGCGTGACGAAGAAGGACATCGGGGTGACGCCGGGCAAATGCCTGCCTTCGCCCAACGGAAAGCCCACATCCGCGCGAAATGCAATCCGGTCCAACTGCGGAAACAGAATTCGCAGGCCAGTTCCTAGCGCCTGAACGGGGCAGAAACCCGTGGGCAGTGCGGACATCGTGGCCGTACCTACCGGGTTGCAACCACTCGCCGCGCTCATGTTCCACGTGTTGAAGGCATCGCCGATGTCGTAGAAAGCGACCAACCCAACTTGAGATGTCAAGACGTCAACCGAGCGCGTGCGGAACTCCAAATTCGAGTTTAAGACGTTGGCTCCTGCAAAGTAATTCGCAGGGTAGCCGCGCAGACGTGAGTCGCCGCCGAGAAACGTAATCTGATTCAGGTAATTCGTGAAGCGATACAAGAGATGCGCATCGAAGACAATGCGTCCAAAGCCTACTGTCGGTGATACGAGGTGGAGTGCCGGCTCGATTGAGGAATCGCAAACCGGTCCCACTGCAGAAACGGCTCCGTTGGCACGTTGCGGACAATGACTGTCTGTTTGGACTTCCGAGACAAACTCCACGGCAACGCGTGCGAGACCGTCGCCCATGCGCGCCGTGTATTGCGCAGCGATATCGAAACCGACAAAATCGCGCGTGCTTTTCAGTGCTTTCACTACAGGATAGAGATTGAAGAAGACATTATGCCCGAGTCTGTAGTCTTCTTGGAGGCCGAGGGTGTCAATGTCGAGCAGGCGCACGTACTGCTTCGAGTATGCGTGATATTGGAGGAACGGACCTACTCGATTGTCGCTGATGGGGAGCTCGTTTTGAATGAAGTCACGCGCCGTTTGCGTGTCGTACGTGCCAGG
Organism: uncultured delta proteobacterium; assembly: GCA_963819085.1. Taxonomy (GTDB): domain Bacteria; phylum Myxococcota_A; class Polyangia; order Polyangiales; family Polyangiaceae; genus FEN-1139. The sequence continues at coordinate 32,445 of CAWFUX010000033.1, read as the reverse complement.
AGGTAGTACCTGGAAAAGCTCTGTCGGAGTTGTCGGATAACCCAATCGGGAGACAGATACGCCGATACTAATGTCATGCTTCGTTGTCCAACCATACGAACGCGTCAGCGTGTATTGGGTGTTGAATTGCCTGGTGCGAAACGCAAACGGTATGCTCTTGCCAGTGGACGAATCGTAGTACACGCCAAGCTCGGCGTTGACGTAACGACGCAGGACCGCGTCTTGCCATGCTGCCTGCACGTCCCAGGCCCACCTGTCGAGTGGTGAAAACAAGGGCTGCCCCACCACGATGCCTCCGAACGTCCCTTCCGCGTCTCCCGATTGTCGATTGAAGATGACATTGGAACTGGTCTGAAGTGCAAGACGCCTGCCCTGGATGCGTCGGTTTGCGTAGCCGAGGCCGAGAGCAAGCGAGCTGGGACGCAGTTCGAAATTGGTATTAACGATTTGATGCGTACCTGCAAGGTTCATCTCAGCCGGTTGCGCCGAGAGCAACTGCAAACCGCCGGTCGTATACTGCACGTTCCAGTTTGGGCGCAGACTCCAAACATCCTTGGTAATTACAACGAGCCGCACATGATTGGGCGCCTGACCTTGCGTTGCCACGGACAGAACCAAAGACAGTTGAACGAGCTGGCGCAGGTTGCGAATGCTGTCATCGACGAGAGTTTGACGATAAGCTTGACCTTTGCGAAGCAGTACCTCGCGCTCGATGACATAGGGCTTACTCGTGGTGTGAAATACATTGAAGAATGTGAGCGTGCCGGGAAGAATGAGATCGCGCCGCTCAAAGACCTCGAGCGTGATAATGTCGATGCCTTCGAGCAGCTTTCCTTCCGGCGCACGGTCCTCGACGGCACCGAGATACTTAAGTGCGTCGTTGATGGCGTCGCGCTCATACGTCGAGTACCTGTTGACGCGCGTGGTCGCGGGCGCTGCCGACTGGGCGGGGGCGGACTGCACCGCGACGACGAGAGCTGGCACTAGGAGAAGAAGTCGGCGGAGATGCACGCTTCCCCAGCATAGCCGCAAGTTCTAACAAAGGGTGCCTATTTCTTACTCGCCGACACGATCGCGATCACGCAAGACATTCTCTTGCACCCAAGCAACTGGAAAGGCCTACTCACCTGCAATGTCTGAATCCGGCGTGCCCATTCTTCTCGTGACGCCACAACAACAACCATCAACCCTGCCAATGGCAAAAAAGGTTCTCAGTCTGCTCCCCCGATGGCCAGTGGCCCTGCAATTGTTCTACGGTTCTAGCGCGCACGGCGTCAATAGGCCCAGAACGGGCCCACACCTACGGGCGTCTCTTGAAGCTCAATTGCGACGAACACGCTTCGCCCAAAGAAGAACGGAAGTCCCCACACGAATTCACCGACCGAGTTGCCACCCAAATTGCTGAATGCCGCGTTCGGTGTGGTGAGCAGTGAGTCGGCGTTGGCGACCTCGAAAGTGACTTGACCTGTCGCGCCGTTAAAGCCGCTATTGGTGGCTGTGTAGTTCTGGGTTGTAGTTGGACAATAAAGCTTGGTCTCATCCGCACAGGGAGGAAGGCCTGTTGCGGAAGGTGAAGCGAATAGCAAAAGAGTTGTGCCCGAATCGATGCTACTCCCGTTGATACCGGTGTAAGTTATGCCGTTGAAGGTCGTGGAGAAATATCCATAGTCATCGGTTGTATAAGCCGTAGCCGAACCGAGCGCATTATTCTCACGTGTGCCAATTCCAAAAATGAGTGAGCCGGATACTGACGCTGCACCCTGCGAAGGAACCTCCGGAAGCGCAATCGATAGCCCGTTGTTGTCCTGGGGAAATTGCCAGACAGGATTCTGCATTTGCTTTTCGAGTGGTACCGCGACAGGCACGCAAGTGGAGGTTGCGCTGGCTTTCGGGCAGCTGAAATAGATGTTCGGGACTGCAGTAGAACCAGTTGCCGTGGTGCACCCCGGCCCGCAATCTTGCCGAAAAACGCCCAGCCCCAATATGCCACGCGCGCCCATCGTGGCTAGCGTGTCGTCGGCATTCCCCGTGGCGCCGCAATCTACAGGCACTTTTGGAAAGCCCGCGAGCCCGACAAGCTGAATTGGAACCGATAGAGCCTTTTCTGAGGCCAACTGAATGTCGGCTGACGCAAGGGGTCCCCATACGTAAGTGGTATCGGCAAACACATTGCATTCGCTCAACCGGTTGCCAGCCGTGTCGTCGATAGAGGGTAGCTGCAGGTCCACCTCAGACGCCAAAAGACGAAGCCCGGAAGAGCCCGTGTTGACTTGAACATCTGTAATTGTCTGGCAGTTCGAAGTGCCCGGAATGCAAATTGTTACATCAGTGTACGGCATGTTCACGGCTGGGCCTGCTAATGCACTTGGCCCGCTGTACACACGAATTGGTTGAACATTGGGCGCTGTAGCCGCAACAGAGCCAGTACTTGCGCTGTCAGTCGAAGTCCCACAGCCAGCCAAGCCCAAGAGAATGATCGAGGCAGCGAAGCGGGCTCGCCCATTGCACTGCGCCAACCAAACGCGGTCAGGCCAATTCATTGCAGCACGGCGGCGGTCAGATGTTGCGGCAATAGACTTGGCACGTAAGCGCGCCCGCGAAACGCCCGCATGTGCCCCCCCGATTCGACCACCAGATTCTTCGTCCTAATCATCAATGGACCGGCTCGATGCCCCCGCGCTTGAATAGCGCGTTGAAACTCCGAGAAATATGCACCTAGAAGGTGCTCCAAATTGGGAACATTGCGCGCTTGCCAAGTGACGCCAAAAACGACACCAGCACCATTAAAGTATTCTTTGATGATGGTACCGTCATCACGGTCCGTTTGCACAATCTTGTAGGTGCCGCGATCAGTGCTGTGTAGCTTGCTTCTCGAAGGTGGCTGGTCAACCCGAATGCTCGTGACGGAATCGCCCAAAGAGGCTAGCGCGTGCGTTGGCAGGACTGACGAGATCAAAAACAGCGCTGCTGCGGGTTTCACGATATCAATATGGCAATTGTCCTGCGTTGGCGCAATGAGTGCCAGCCGCGTGCGCAATCCTTTGCAGCGAAAACCCGCATTGGGCCTAGCCCCCGACACTGCCCGAGAGTGACAAAACAAGCATGCGAGGCGCGCCTGCCGTGAATGCCCTGGCCGGGGTCAGCGTTGGCCCGGGTTGCGTGTGAACGTTTGAGACTAGGGTAAACTCGCTCAAGCGATATTTTCGGTCGAATAGGTTCGTCGCTGATTGTCCAAGTCGTAGTGCCCGCCAACTGAGCTTCAGCGCCGCAAGGAATTCGGTGCTACCGCGTATCAAATCTCCGAGGGGGCTTCGACCGCGATCCAGGTACTTGGCCTGCTAGGGAGCCAATCGGCGCTTCTCGGCCGCACAACGCTAGGGCAGTCGAGCGAATCAGTTGGGTCAATCTAGCCCACAAAGTGTCCATAGCCAAAGGTTCATCAGCCGGTATAATGCCTCGGTCGTGATAGAACCCGTTCAAAAGAGTCTCCTTCTAATAGTAGACGATGATCCGTCGCTGCGCGATATCTTGCTCAAAGGATTGACTTCGGATTCCTTGATAGTCGAGGCTGCGGCCAATGCGCAAGTTGCCCTAGAGCGCGTTGCCGACGGGGATGTTAACGCCGTAGTCACGGATCTCCGAATGCCAGGCATCAGTGGGCTAGACTTGTGCCAGCGCATTGTCACGCGTTGTGGAGATATTCCGGTTATCGTTTTTACGGCCTTTGGTGACTATGAAACCGCGGTTCAGGCACTTCGCGTGGGGGCCTTTGATTTCCTCTCGAAACCAGTGCGCCTGGACGTGCTTGCTTTGACGGTTGAGCGCGCCCTCAATCACGCCCGACTGCGCCAGGAAGTGCGCCGACTTCGGGATTCTCGCGAAAATGTTACTGCAATGGGCAATCTGCTCGGAGAGAGCTCTGCGATGAGGGTCGTATTTGATCTTGTAGAGCGGGTGGCCCCTTTGGATAGCTCGGTGGTCATTACGGGTGAGAGCGGAACGGGCAAGGAACTCGTGGCGCGAGCACTGCATGAACAAAGTTCACGAAGTTCCGGGCCATTTGTGGCGGTGAATTGCGCGGCGGTACCTGAGCAATTGCTTGAAAGTGAGCTCTTCGGCCACGAAAAGGGAAGTTTTACAGATGCAAAGACCGCTCGCGCAGGTTTGTTTATACAAGCTGACGGCGGGACTTTGTTTTTGGACGAAATTGCGGAGCTCCCGATGGCGCTTCAACCCAAGCTATTGCGAGCCATTCAGGAGAGGAATGTTCGACCCTTAGGGGGTCGACGTGAATTGTCCTTCGATGTTCGTCTACTTGCGGCAACCAATCGTGACCTCTCTCAGGCTATGAATGAGGGTCGATTTAGGGAGGACTTATACTTTCGGATGAATGTGATCGAGATCAATTTGCCACCACTACGCGCTCGCGGGAACGACTTGCTTCTGTTAGCTCAACACTTTATCACCAACTTCGCTAGGCGCGCCAAGCGAGATGTCATTGGAATGACGCCTGAAGCTGCTGGGCAATTGATTCGCTATGAATGGCCCGGTAACGTTCGAGAGCTAGCCAATGTCATGGAACGCGCGGTTGCACTGACCAAGCAAGACCATATTTCAGTTGCTGATTTGCCGGAACGTATCATCAACGAGGCACACAGTAAGCCTCCTGTGAATGATGACCCGTCTCAATTTGCAACTCTCGAGGAAATGGAGAAACGATACGTCCTTCAAGTACTTGAGTTCGTTGGGGGCAGTCGGACCGAGGCGGCGCGAATACTCGGGTTGGATCGTACCACCCTTTGGCGCCGGTTGGAACGCTACGGTGTCGTGAAGGCCAACAGCCCATCACGAACCGACAACCAAACTCAAGACTGAGGTGCATGACGGACGTTGCGACTTGAATCACGCGTTGCATTCTGCAACGTCCACGGCCCTTTGAACGGCCATTACACAGTCGCCTGGGGAATTCCATGACTTTGGTCGTTGGCACGATAAGTGCTGACATATCCGGAACAAAGGAGTTCTGTCATGAAGCGTCCAGCAACACCCAGCCGTGGAGACCCGCCCGGGAGATCACTGGACGGGAGCCCGAGTTGGGAGGAGCAACCAACGCATCCCGGAGTCGCCCTAACTCGACGCGTCTTGGTAGCTGAAGATGATGCCGCGCTCCGAGATTTGATGGCGCGACATCTGGCTTTCGAGGGCTACTTCGTTACGGAAGCGGCAGACGCACAGGCAATGCTGGACGCAGTGCGGGCAATGTGTGAAAGTCGTGTGGGACCATTCGATCTCATTGTTACCGACGTGCGTATGCCTGGCATGACAGGCCTCGACGCCTTGGCAAGGATTCGGGAATCAGGCTGTCACACGCCCACAATTGTCGTCTCGGCGCTCCCGGGTGAAATGGTGCTGCGTGAACTGCAAGCGCTCGACGCGCTGTTTCTGCCAAAACCCTTTGCGCTCGAGAACCTACGAAGGATTGCGAATCGAATGATCTGCGGTCATCAATGCCAGAATCTGGCCACCCCATGAATGTAATGGCAGAAAAAGCGTTCGATTTGACACGGCATCGTGGGCAAATTGCTTCTCGACCCCCTTCTGTCACATATGTGGCCATGTTGCGAGCTACAGCTGATCGTCATCTCAACCCGACGCGAGCGAAAGTACTGGCGCTGATTCTATTAGCTGCAGCGGCGTGGGGAGATGCGGTCACGACTGCAGAGGCAACGTTTACGCTATTTTACGTTGTTCCCCTGGCAGTCGCCGTCTGGTACGCAGGCATTCGAGCAGGCTATCTGATTGCGCTGCTGTCAACCGTATTAGGTGCTAGCATCGACATATGGGTGGGGCCACGCCCGTCGAGCTGGTATTTCCTTGGGTGGAATCAATTAATCGATCTGTGCCTTTTTATTTCATTTGCTCACATACTTGCGGCGTTGCGGGCTCGGCTCAAATTGGAGTCCGAGTTGCGAATGGAAGCGCTGAATCAATTGCGACATGCGGAACGGCTGACAACGATCGGAAAACTGGCATCCGGAATTGCACATGAAATCGGCACTCCGCTTAATGTGATATCCGGACACGCCGAACTTCTTGTGATGGGCAGACTCGGCCCAGATGACTTGAAAACGTCGGGGAAAATTCTACTTGAACAGAGTGAACGTGTGGCAACCATAGTCCGCCAACTTCTTGATTTTGCACGGCGAGGGGGCGCACGAGTCATGTCGACCAATGTCAATGAGCTGGCTGTCGCAACTGCGGGTTTACTGGAATCGCTGGCACAAAAATCTGGGATAGAAATTGTCAACCAAGGTGACGCGGTGGATGCTGACGTCAATCGATCAGAGATCCAGCAGGTTTTGACGAATCTGATCACGAATGCAATTCAAGCTATGCCGGATGGCGGGCGAATTGGCGTTGACGTTCACGAAGAACATTTCCGCCCACCCGATGAAAAGCATGGGCGCCCCCAAGCCTACGTCGTTTTGAGTGTAAGTGATCGCGGCACTGGCATTGCCCCGGATGTTTTGCCGAAAATTTTCGACCCGTTCTTTACCACCAAGGACGTTGGACAAGGTACAGGTCTTGGACTTTCGGTTGCATATGGAATCGTGCGGGATCACAACGGCTGGGTCACTGTCAATACGCAATTCGGTGCAGGAACGACCTTTTCGGTTTATCTTCCGAAAAGGACGCACAAGACTGTCAGCGATGACCTCATTGAATCAACAGAGATTACCGGACCAACGCGTGTATCAATACAATAGTACGACATCATCTCCGCTGCAGCTGGCTCGTATGACTAGCCCTTCGATTTCGAATCAAATTGACGTCGTGCTTTTTCGCGTTGCCAGCAGTCGTCTGAATTCAGTGTCGTCTTCCGCAACAAGAATTCGACGGACCGTGCTCGTCAGCACGGTCCCATGTGAGCTGACTGATGAAATATCCGATTGCATGTTACCTTGTCCGTGATCTCATGAATGGGAACAGTCGCGCCACACAGTCTTACATGGATTCGGCGACAGCCCTTGTAGATTGCGACTTCGTGCGGTAAAAAATTTAGAGAGAATCCACTATACGCTATTGGATCAATGCGGCATGCATGAGGCTCCCTGGAATAGCCATCGGCGGCGTGCATCTGAGTTCAGAGCATTCGCGAGTCGCCGTTGCAATCTGAATCGCGCGTTGCGCTCTGAAACATCGGACTGAAATCTGCGCATTGAGCTGATGTGGTGCAGCCGTCACATCGAGACTGTAACGCGAGCGGTCTGGGGGCAGCCGAGCGTGACCGCGATGCTATGGAGTAGTGATCGCTTTGCGACACGTGATTCATCAGCGATCACGAGCAACGACGCTCGCGCAAATTGGGAGACACGCCGTGCCATTCGTGGACGTCAGTTTTGCTGTCCAGGCAGCGCGACTTTTCCGTGCCGCAGTGACATAATAAAACCTACAGTGGGGACTAGGTGGGGGAGTCATTCTGCGGTCCTGCACTTCATAACCGATGTTGCACTTTGAATCCGACGTTGCATTCTGCAACATCGGCCTGGCTTCGAGAGATCCGTGGTGCAGTGACGGCCCTTCACCCCGAGCAAATAATGAGCATTTCCGATTGGCACAACCGATGCACTTCGGAACGTCAAGAAAGGAGTTCAGCAATGAAGTCGCTCGGCCATTGGTCACGAATTGTACTAGCCGTCCAATCATTGGCGGGTGCCGCGTATGCAACAGAAGTCTCGTCACCGACCCTATCAACGGAGACTCAACCTGCATCATCGGCGAGTACGGCAGTCGCTGCGACGGGTATCTCGGGTGATACAGCTCCGCAACCTCCTTTCGTCGTACTCGTTCCCAGTCCAGCCAATCCGAATTCGTCCGAGCAGCCTTCTCCGATCACTTCCAAGATACCCGCGCCAGCGCGTCAGCCAGTGGGTATGGTGGAGCCGGATTTCGCAGTGGTGGGTTCAGGGGTGGCATGTCCGGAGGCGGAATGCATTCAGGCGGGCGGGGCGGAGGTCGGTAATGGTTCAACAGCAGCATTGAAATGCAAGGCACTCTCACGTTAGGAAATACGATGAAAATACTAGTCGTCGAAGACAATATGAAGCTGGCAAGATTTCTTCAACGGGCGCTCCAGGAGGAGCACTACATTGTTGATGTCGTGGAAGATGGCGGCGCAGCTATTGTACAATCATCATCGATTGAATATGATCTAATGATACTAGACTGGATGCTACCGAAAACTGATGGTCTCACGGTTTGTCGCACGCTTCGTGCGCGCGGGTCGGATACGCCGATTTTGATGCTGACGGCACGCGCTGAGGTCGCAGAGCGCATTATGGGTTTGAACGCTGGCGCTGATGATTACTTGCCAAAACCCTTCGACCTTGGTGAATTATTGGCCCGAATAAGGGCTTTAGGCCGGCGCCATGCAGGTACTGATGGTGTATTGAGGGTGGGCCCACTCGAGTTGGATCGCCTGGAACGACACGCGACGCTCGATGGTCATTCAGTCGAACTCACGCCGCGCGAGTTTGCATTGTTGACCTATTTAGCTAAGGAATCGGGGCGAGTCGTTCCGCGAACGGAATTGCTCATTAAAGTTTGGGAGACGCAGTTCGATCCGGGCTCGAATGTCGTTGATGCTCACATCAAAAAGGTCCGGGAAAAACTCGGTGAATTTTCTACCCTGATCGAGACTGTACGCGGTGTCGGTTACCGTTTCGGCTCTGCGCAAGCAACGGTGCGAGCCTTGCCCCCAGCCGAAGGCACCGCCCGGGTGGCTTAGACTTTCTTTATCGCTGCGGCATCCGTGGGTTACGTGTTTGCGATGCAAATCGACTTCTTATGTTCACTACAACCAACAGAAGCCATGACACCGCAATGCATCTCAAAGATAGCAATCACCGATTTGCACGAAATATAACACTATTAGCAGTTTCGATTGGCTTGGCGTTTGAGGCGCGGTGGGCACTTGAACCAATAATTCACGAAAGAATGCCTTATATCCTTTTTGTAGGGGCGGTGGCGGCAAGCACGCGCTGGGCTGGATGGAAATTCGGGACCACCGCCGCGGGCATTTCAATGCTCCTCGGGACTCATTTTTTTGCCGAGCCTCGGGGCAAACCTTGGTTCGACAATCTTACTGATGCAACGTCAGCCATACTCTTTCTACTAGTCGCTTCTATCATCATAGCCACCTTGGCCGCAGAAACAGCTGCGAGGAGGCGAATCGAAGAACGCGACGCGGAGCTTCGGACGCAAACAGAACAACGCCAACGCTTGCAAGAGCAACTCGAAGAATCGAGACGTCTGGAAAGCATCGGTGAACTTGCGGGCGGCGTCGCGCACGATTTCAATAACTTGCTAACGGTCATCATCGGTTCAGCTCATCTGCTGCCCTGCCGTGCAGGGGACGAAGACTTGATTGAAGGAATTCAATTGGCGGCCCGTCGTGGCGCGGAACTTACCAAGCAGCTGCTCGGCTTTGCGCGCAAACAAATGTTGCAGCTCACCCACATGAACATTAATGCCGCCGTTACGGAATCGGTTAGGCTCGCTAGGCGCCTAATTCAAGAGGACGTGCACATCATCGTCAACCTCTGCGAATCTCCTTGGCAATTCGAGGGTGACTCGACGCAAATTCAACAAGTGCTGCTGAACCTTATCACCAATGCGCGCGACGCTTTACCGAAGGGCGGGACAATCCGAATTGTGACGGACAATATCACCTTGGACGAGAAGTTCGCTCGACATTACCCAGAAGTGACCCCTGGTGAATATGTTCTGCTGAGCGTCATCGATGACGGCTCCGGCATGAGCGACGAGCTCCGTCGCCGAATCTTCGAGCCATTCTTCACGACCAAGGCGGCGGGAACCGGTCTCGGATTGGCCGTATCCTACGGCATAGTAAAGCAGCTGCACGGGCACATTTCGGTACGAAGTGAGACCAATCGGGGAACAACATTCGACGTGTATTGGCCCCGCACTCAAGTCACTGTAGCGGACCCGAAACCAGCTCAATCACAACCACTTCCCGCTGCACCGCACTTGTCGATATTATTCGTGGAAGACGACACCCTTGTTCGCAAGGTCACCGCCAAAATGCTGGAACGACTTGGACATCACGTGATTATCGCCGACAGTGCAGCGGCCGCGCTTGAAATGGTGGACAAATCGGGTCCGCTAGATCTTTTGGTCACGGATGTCGTCATGCCATGGATAAACGGACGCGAGCTCTATGAGTTGTTGGCTGCGAAACTTCCACACCTGGCGGTAGTGTACATCTCGGGTTACACGGACAACGTGATATTGCGAAAAGGCGTCATACAGTCGGACGTCACATTGGTTCGCAAACCGTTCTCTGAAGTCGAATTGGAAGCAGCCATTCAGAACGTTATGCGAGTGCGTGAACTTGCAGGTTGATAGGCAGTCCCGCCAGTATTTCTAACTGTGATCTGTCAGTCATAAATGTGCCCATTGCGGTGAATTTTTGATCATGACTAATCATTACTAAAGGAACAATGATATTCGCGCTAGACCAGCCGTTACCAACAGATGAGCGTCGTTCAGCGGCCCGACCTGTCGCACGACTGGACAGGTTTGCGATGATTCACCATTTGGCAAAGCGGCACAAAGGCACCACAATCATGCTCATGTTTCGTTGCACAACGGAACTGTGTTCCGCAATCGTTTTTGCATTTCTGGCGGCTTGCAGCTCACGAGATGTCACGCCTGGGTTGGCGCCCTGCGCCGCGTCGGGTTGCAATCCCAATACCATCGTCTCGAGCGCTGGGCTTGGAGTTGGAGGAGCGGCAAGCGGTTCAGACTCAGGGGTGCTCGGGTTGTCGATGAACGTATCCGTCGTAGAGTTCGATCATGGTGTGTCGGGCGCCAATACTTGGTCAACAAACGCGGTGCAGGAGCTAAGCGGCACCTTCACGGTCAATCTTCCCTCGACCCTGGGCACCGTTCTCACGGAGACCGGAGGCAGTCCCCTGTCGTTCGATAACGTCTTAGTATCCAGCCAAAGCTGGGTAACGGCGGCGCCCGCAGCTAATAGCGGATACTTTTCTGGTATGCGAAGTATACCGGCTGACAACGCCGGCAGCGTGAGCGTCCCCCTGCTCAGGACCAGTGATTTGGACTTTGTGCCGACCCTCGTGTCCACCCAACCACTCACTGTTGACACATCGAAGGCGCAGGTGGTCATCAAGGTCGTAGACATCAACGGCGCCGGTGTGGCCGGTGTGCGTGCCTCGGACATGGGAGCTGCGGCCATGGCCTATTTAAGCGGCAACACTTGGATCGATACCACGACAAATCCGCCTACCGACGCATCTGGGCTCATAATGGCCATTAATCTGAAATGCGCTAAGCCAGCCTGGTGGACTCGTGACGGCCACCATCAGTGGTCTCACATCACAAGCGGTGCAACTCACCGTTACTGGACTAATCCCGGTCCAGGCGGGCTTCGTCTCATACGGCACGGTGCTGTTTCAGTGATTGCTTTTTTCGAAGAGACGGCCCAATTCAGGTCATTGGTCCTCGCGACGGTTGAGACTGTAGCGGTTACGGGAATGGTGAGCACCCTAGCACCAGTCGTCAATCCGAAAGGATTCGCAGGGCGGAAGTTGGGCAGTTTACTTCAAGAGAGTCCGCAGTCCCCGCTACCGTTGTACCTTCGCAATACGTTAGTTACGCAGTTATGTGTTGAACAATTCATAATTGGCGTAAGCTATTGTCCCTTAGCCCGCAGTGCCAGAGCCCGGAGGCTGTCCAATCCGTGCCGTGTTGCAGTTATTGGCGGCGTCCTGCGCCTGCGCCACGCTGACCAAGCTCACGTTGTCGAGGGAGATATCGTAGTTTGCGGAACTCGAACCGGAGTTTGGTTCATACATGTCCCATTGAACCTTGAGTAACTTCGTTGGATCGAACTGCGGAAGCATGGATATCGTTGTAGCGTTGGCCCATAGTGGAATCGCCACATCCGAGTACAGAACGCAATACCGCTTCCAAGTGCCGACAGCGCCCAAAGTATTGTACGCCGAGGGGGTGCCCATGCTGCTCCCGCTGGAAAAGATACCTTCTCGATAATGCGCAAAACACGACTGGCCCCCCGTGGCCGGTGTGTTGGTGTCCGTGTAGTATTGGCACTGCTTGGGAAAGTCGTCAGTGATCCCAGCGCTTGGGTCAGGCAAGTCAGTGCCGACCATGGGCAGGGAGACATAAACCACGGGCATGTTCACATTGGCTTTCATATCGAATGCAATGCCAACCCAATTGCCATTGCCCGTTGCATCGAATGGCGCGTTGAAGTGCTTAAATCCGAAGCCAATACCGGCGGCTGGATAATCCCAGATCTTTGAGTCGGGATAGATAGATGCCCAGTACGCATCGACTGTATAAGGAACCTGAGTCGATACATCCGTCCAGGGCAGAGCCCCGGGAACCATGCCATTCACGCTGAGCACGTTGCCGTGGTTCGGATCGCTGTCTACCGTTGGCCGAAGGGCGACGGTGACACCCGTGATCTGACTAATACTTGCGTGATATTGGGAACCCGGTCCGTTATGGTCAACGTACGTCCACCAGTAACCACCTGTCGAGACGGCGTTGTTATCGCCTGTGCTCAGCTTGGATTGATCCAAAATCGGTCCCATCCCCGCCGTTCCAGAATCACTCTGTTGAATCGCACCGCCGCCGCCCACGCTTGCCCCAGTGCCGCCGGTATCACCGCCCATCGACGCGTAACCGTTGATTTTTGCGCTGCAACCGGCAAAGACGCATGTCCCCAGTGCCGAACAAAACGTTAAGGAAGAAAGCTTCGGGCTGGACAAAAGTTTCAAGTTTCTCATTACGCGCTCCGTCTCTTATTGGGCTGTGGCCGGGTGTGACCCAATCCGTGTGGCGATTCGATCATTTTTTGCAGGCGGTATTGACTCGATGGATCAAAGGGGACCCCGGATAGTTACTCATGAAGCGCTCACGGGCGGCAAGGGCTTCGGCGCGGCGCCCCGCTGCACACAATGCCAGCACGCGCGCCGCCGCGCGCTCCTGGCCGAGATTGCCCGTGCGATATTCGCGATCTTGGGCATCGAGCAATGCCAGTGCGCGATTGGTATCATGGGCGCCAAGTGCCGTTTGAACTGCGGCTAGGCCGCGACTCTCCTCGGCCAACGACGGCGGCGTGACTGCGGGAGCAGGCGCAGCGGCCGCAGGCGCAATGGCTGTCGGCCCTGGTGTAGGCGGAATGGGAGTACTTTGCCGCTCCGACTGTATCGGACTCACGAGGGCGGTCGCGCTGCTCGACGTTGACGACTGCCGGTCAACGTTTGCGGGCCCAGTCGGCGCCGGCTTGGTTTCGACAGTGAGTTCGGACTCTGTCGGCAGCTGCGTGTCTTGTGTTAGCTCGGCACTTGCGATTGGTATTGCGATTTGCAGATTGGAACTCTTGCGAGCAGGAGTCGTCGATGTCGCGACGGCGGGTTGCTTGGGATTGACGGTAACACCAACGGCGGCAATTCCGCCACCCAGAGCAAGGCCGAGGCCTGTGTAAACGACCACTTGTGAAATCGTGAGAACCTTGACTCCGCCGGGAATCAGGGCGATGAGCTTGCCGGCAGCTGTTGTGGTGTGCAGCGTGACGGCGGCCGCGCCCGCACTCACGATGGCCGCACGTACCGCACGGGTGTCGGCACGCGTGGGTTGTTCCTCGCGCGCTGCCGCTTGGTAGAGCGAGCGAAGGTCGTCGTATTTGTGGTTCATGGTGGCCTCCATTCCTCGGCCCGATGAAGCTCCAGCCCCTCTTGCATGAGTTGCCTGGCCACTCGCAACCGCGAATAGGCTGTATTGAGATTACAATTTACGGCCTGGGCAGCCTCGGGCACGCTCAGCCCCTCGAGATCGACGAGTACCAAGAGGTCGCGCTTTTCTTCGTCAAGAGAATCGAGAAGCTTCATCAGGAGCTGCACGGCCTCGCCTCGCGCGGCTCGACTCTCAGGTCCTGGCTCGCCGGGATCTTCGAGTGTGTCTGTCAACTGCGCGTCGGTCAGATCCTTGCGCCGAGAGTGGCGCCGGTGGTCAGCTGCCACGCGGCGCAGAATCGAAAACAGCCATGCCTGCAGCGTGCCGCGACCTTCGAACTCATTCGATCGCCGATGCACGACCATGAAGACGTCTTGAGCCGCGTCGCGGAGGCCCGACTCGGGCACCCCTAGTCGGCGCAGATTGCGCCACACGAAGGGAAAATGTTCCTTGTAGAGAGCCGCGAAGCTCAAGGTTGACCCCGCAACTGTACGTTCATTTGGGGTCGAGGTTAGTTCCGCGCTCATCTCCACGATCGCATTTGTGCCGTGGCCGGCACGACCCGAATCCGTGAGGGGACGCGTCATTTGAAAGAATTCTCGCCTTACCGCCAGGAAATGCCGGCCATCGCGCGTAAGGAAACCTGATCTGGGCGAAATATCCTGCCGTAGCCGTCTAGGCCAAAGTACGGTTTCGTGAAGGGCGCCGCGGCACTGAGACGCAATTCCAGACCGAGATCTCGACGTAATTCGGTCCGAAAGACGGCACTAACTGCGGCGGCATACCAAAGAGCAAAAGCCACGTTCCGATGGCTAGTACCCACCCCGTAGCCGAACATGTCCCCTAATTCCGCGCCCAAGCAACCGGCAAGTGGCAGCGATGCAACCGGCGCTGCGCAACCAGCCAATTGCCCTGCAAACCAACCGATGCGTCCGCCTTTAGTGTCGTCTGTGGGCGCAGCTTTGAACCTGGGATAAAGTGCGCTGGCCGAGATTTCTCCCCACAACGTTCGCGTGCCGTAACGACCCAAAAAAGTCGGCCCCAAAGACCCAGCGGGCAGGCTGCCGGTTTCCGCCAGCAACAAGACAGACATGCCAAATCTGCTTTCTTGATGGGGGCGCGGCGGCACGGAACCGTGCCGATCCGGCGCGGACTCGCGGGCACGCTGTTCTGCGGCGCCAGGGGCGATAGGAGGCGGAGGCGGGGGCTTCGCGGGCGCGGCCGCGGTGGCAGGCGCTTGACCTTGAGGCGCTGGGACGTTTGCATCGCTTGACGCATTCGGTGCGTTGCCTCGTTGCAACTCGGGGAATTGTGCAGATTGCACCGTTACCGTTGGGTCGATCGCAAGCGCGAGGATAACCACCAGGGCCTCTGCCACGGCCAAGCAACTATCACCGGGGATGACGCGCTGGCCGCTTTCGAACACGGCGAACAGCACCCAGCGATTGCCGTCAGGTGCAAAGCGGGCCGAGACGCGTAGCGGTACCGACGGCGCATGTTGGACCAGCCTGACTAGCGCTGACTCGACTGCCACGCGAGTCGGACATTCTGGCGGCGACTCCAACTGCAGCTCAACTAAGCCAGATGCCCTTAGTGGAGCACAAAGCAAGAAACAAGTGATGCCCGCCAGCGCGCCCGGAGCCTTCAGCCCCAAGAATATCCCGCGGGGCTGCGATTTACCCGATTGCATCAGCCCGATACGCTAGAACGGCCCGCTGATTCTTGCAATCAATTCAACCCAAGATCCCATCGATTCCGTTGAATCGCGGAACTAGTACATCTGTTGAATTGATGTATTCGAAAATCGGGCCGGACTCGGCGACGCTTATTTACGGCGTCGGCGTACAATCCACAGCAGGCGGCGCCGCCACACCGATGCTCGTATTCAAGGACGGCGAATGCTCGAAGTCGAACATATCTTCTAAAGTGTGTGCATACTGGTCACGCAGCGTGAGGTGTGGGCGCTCGGCGGTGGGAGAATTCGGCGTCAGGAACACCTTTTCGATGAACGCCAGGATTGACGTATGGTCGCCAACCGTGTGCGACACGTAATGAGGCTTTGCAAATGGCGAGATGGCAACGAATGGCACCCGGACCCCAAGTTGGTCGAAGCTGGCACATGCCCTGGGGTAAGCGCCAGTCGGGTTAGTTGCGAGCGAGGGACAAAGTGCAATTGCGTTGCTGACAGTGCTGTCCGCTGGGTTCACGAGGTTAGTCGAGCATTCCGCGCCACCACCGGGTTGAAGACTTGCAGGGGCGTTGGAGAGATCCTCGCATTGACCCGGATTGATGCCGTCCGGTGTGCGCGAAAACCCCTGTCGCGCTGGCGGCGGCGCCACGTGGTCGTAAAAGCCACCATGTTCGTCATAGGTCAGCAGAATTACGGAATCCTTCCAGAAGGGACCGTTGCGAACCGCGCTTATGACCTGTGAAACGAATGCCTGCCCCCTTTGGATATCCGTCGGCGGATGCTCGTCGTTCTCGGCTGCGACGCCGTTCACAATACCGAAGTTGGGATCCACGAAGGATACGTCCGGCAGCGGTGGTGCCGCTGGCGAACCCGCTGCTTGGGCCAAAAATACGGGCAACGGGAAGAAATGAGGATCAACCTGTGTCGCGCTAAAGGGTCGGAAGGTTCCGCCCTGTGGAGCGTCCTGAAAGTAATCGGCCCAAGTGACGTTCTGACTCTCGAGCAGGTCGAAAATTGTTCCAGTGACGGGTTTATAGCCGCCGGGAGGTGGGAATGTGTCGCTCGTAGTTAGGTGACCAAATGAAGTCGCCGCCGTCAAATACGAGCGATTGGGAAATGTCGGCCCGAGCACGGAGGCAAAGTACCTGTCGCTGATCGCAAATGAGCTTGCGAGGTTGTAATAGAAGGGGAGCTCATCTTGGTTGTAAAAGGCCATCGTCTGGTCTTCGGTGGGGCCCTCGACGCCGTTGTCGGGTTGTTCGGTTATGTCGTTGACTCGCACGAAGCCATTGTTCGGGGAAAAGAGCAAGCCCGAAATTCGGGTCGCGGTAGTTGACCTCTTTGTGCGTCCCGACCCAACTATGATCTAGATCCGGTACAACGCAGCGGCGCGCGTCGTGAAATGCAAACGCAAGACTCCCATCGTCGTCGAGATTTGCGTTTGCGCAGCGGAATGTCCCAGAAGAGTCAACTCGACAACTAAGCCCGTCAACACAGGCGTGATCGTTCGTTGGACATCCGGCGTCATCGTTGCGTTGTGGGTTGTGATAAGGGCTATGTGGAGCGTAAGCTAGGGCGCCAAAGTAGTTATCGAAGGAATGGTTTTCCTGCATGATGACAATGACATGCTTGACGTTGTTCAGGCCTGACTGTGTCGGGGACAAATTCCCGTCCGCAACTCCAGGGGTGGAGTCATCCGCCAACGTATTGTCGGTGGTAGGGCTGGCACCGCATGCAGTGAGCGTGAGTAGAAGTGGAGCGAGTGCGGCTTTGGGCCTGCACTCTGGCGCACTGATCTTCGTGCGCGTTTTGCGGTACACAATTTGGCACCTGCAGCGCACTTTGATCGTAACGTTTTGGCAACTGTTATTCTCGGTCAGCAATCTGCGTGCCAGCCGTGAGGAACATTGGAACACGAGCCATGCGGGGGCATTGGTTGTGCAAGACTCAGACACTTGTGAAGCAGCCAATACGGATGTGGTCTGCAACCCGGATGATAGTCAAACCCGACGTGTAACAAGACGATAACAATTCCGGTGGTGAATGCCCTCGCCTGATCCGCGCATGGAATATTCGCGTCAACGTAAATGCGGCCAGAGTCGAGATGACCGGATGAGCGTACGCGGTAGCAAATCTACCGCGATACTCTGTGCGCCAATATCGCTGATGTGGCACCTCTTGAGCTAAAGTCAGCGGGTACCCAAGAAGAGCGAATTGAAGCTGCATTGTACTAGACCTGACGCAGCTGGTGCTGCCCTTCACGAAGGGATGCCTGAGTTTGCTCGCTGAATCGAGCTGTTTTGGGACATGTCGCGCGCGGATACCCTGAGCATGTCGTCGGCATGATGACTACTGTGTGATGTTTCATTCACATCACCACATTTTTCTGAAGGTTGCTTCGCAGCGACCGTTCGTGACTGGCGCAGGTCGAGAAACAATCAGAAGCAGGTTCTCATGAATATCAACAGTATCGGCAGCTCCGCCTTATCCGCGCTCCTAAATGCAAATACAGCCCAGGCTAAGAACGCTCCAAGCAGCATTCCGCCTGCGGCCAACGGAGCGGCGCCGACAAATATCTCGAAGCCGGCCGAATTACTCCAGAAGTTGCAACAATTGCAACAGCAGGATCCAGCGCAATTCAAGCAAGTCATGTCGCAATTGGCGGACACGCTCCAGCAAGTGGCTGACAAGTCTGGCAATTCAAACGGAATCGCGACTAAACTGGCGGCGGCATTCAAGAGCGCAGCTGACAGCGGTGATCTTTCGACGATTCAAGCGGCAATGCAGCCACCCGCCGGAGCAACGACTGCTCAAAGTGCGGCATCAGCCCCAGCGGCGACTCAGGGCGCCCAGGGTAAACACCACGGGCACCACCACCACGGTGGAGGTGGCGCCATCGCTGCTGCCTTCTCTACTACGATAAGCCAAATTGACGCCGCGCTCCAGACAAGCAACGCCGCAACGACATCGGGAACAACCGCAGTTTCCACGTAGTTCCTAGCGGTTAACGAACTACTGGGACTCGTCCCAGCCTGTAAAGTCGTGTTTGGCATTGCAACTTGGAACGAGGCGTTTCACCAAACCTTGTTCCAAGGACGGGGAATTCCTGGCCTTTCTGAGGGAACCCCCTTCAGTTTCGGCACGCTTGGCAACCACGCGCTTTCGGTGTCTAATGCGCGAAAGCGATGATCAATTATATCTCGGGGTTGGTATTCGTCCTGTTATTGATCGTTGGTGCACTCGTGCTTATTCCGGTGGGCATGGAAACGCCTGCTATTGCGGTAGCGTTGAGTGGTGGCTGGCTGATTGGGGATATCATCATCGCTTCCGCGATACACGTAGCGGCCCAGTGGGAAAAGGGTGTTGTATTTCGGCTTGGGCGCTTTAGCAGCGTCAAGGGGCCCGGGCTGTTTGTAATCATACCGCTCATCGATCAAGTGAAACTGGTGGATACGCGAATCCGGGCCATGGATATCCCCGCGCAGCAAGTGATTACGCGCGACAACGTCCCTGTGAAGATCAATGGCGTCATATTCTTCAAGGTGGAGCAGGTACAAGACGCCATCATCAAGATCCAGGATTACCGGTATGCGATATCCCAATACGCCCAAACCTCGCTGCGTGATGTGATCGGGCAAATGTCGCTCGATCAATTGTTAGGCGAGCGCGAAGAGATTAGCAAAGCGATTGAAACAGCCGTTGAGCGAGACACCTCGGGCTGGGGACTCAACGTGACGGGCATCCGGATTCAGGACATCGAGATGCCCGAGGATCTCAAGAAGATGATGAGCCGTCAGGCTTCGGCGGAACGCGAGAAGCGCGCGACCATTACCAAAGCCGAAGGTGATCGCGAAGCGGCAACGAATCTCGCTCACGCCGCGCAGACGATGCGCGAAAGCCCCGGTGCGATGCAACTGCGTACATTGCAAACGCTCGACGGCCTGGGGCCCACTGCATCGAATACTGTCGTTTTTGCGATACCGATGAATCTGATTGAGGCCATCGACTCGGTAAAGCATGCTCTCGAGCGACGGAAAACCGACACCGACTCAATGCCGTGACACGCCGGGGTGCGTGCCGTAAAAACCAAATCAAGGCATATGAACGTGGTGTGAGACATTCGCGTATGCCGTCAAACTAAGCGTCTGCTCGTTGGGCGCGCCGACGACGATGCGAACTTTTGCGCGAAGCCGCGCATGGGTCGATTTATTTGTATTGCCGGCACGCCGAAGGCACTCGCTAGTTTGAGTCGCGTATTCCAACGTCAGCATAACGAGCGAACCGCTTCAAGTATCGGCCGCGCGACGTGGAAGAGTTTTTGTGGGAGCCAATGACCCGATCTTGGGCTTGTCGGACACTGTGCCAAGCGATCGGGTTCGCTGTGCGTTGTTCGCTTAGGAGGCAGTATGGTTGCGTCAAATAACCGTCGAATCATCGACAAATTAGTAATGTCCAGTCTTGGAGTCGGGTTAATTATCGGTTGCGGTTCGTCGAGTGACTCAGGCGGAGACATATCGGCGACCGGGGGTACGGTGGGAATCAGCACGAGCACCACTGGCGGTGGCGGCACCAAGGGGACCTCCACGGGAACCGGCGGCACGAAAGCGACTACGGTTACCGGAACCGTAACGACTACTGGAACCGGCACGGATACTAGGACTCTCACTAACATTTTGACGAACACGGGCACAGGCACCGCGACGTTCACGGGCACCCAATCTTTCACCGGCACCGCGACAGGAACTAGCACTAGAACGCTCACCAGAACGACCACAGGCACGGGTACTGGCACTGGTACTGGTACTGGCAGTGGCACTGGCACGGGCACGGGGTCTAGAACGAACACGGGTTCTGGCACAGGCACGGGGACAGGTACCGGCACCGGTTCCAGAACGAATACCGGCACGGGCACCGGGACAGGTACCGGCACGGGCTCCAGAACGAATACGGGCACAGGCACAGGCACCGGGACGGGCACAGGCACCGGCTCCAGAACGAATACCGGTACAGGCACTGGAACAGGAACAGGAACAGGAACAGGAACAGGCACGGGCACGGGTGCCGGCACAGGTGGCGCCCCCGGGACGGGCGGCGCACCGGCGACTGGCGGCGCACCGGCGACCGGCGGCGCTCCGCCCGCCACGGGAGGTGCAGCCACCTCAGGCGGGGCTTCTGCCAGTGGCGGCGCGACGAGCTCGTTGCCTGACTGTGCCAACAGCGGAGTGCCGGGAAATGCGCTTCCTCAAGGCCAGAGCTGTATCGGCGACGGAGCGGGCGCTCAGTGCCACTTCGATTTGGTTCAGGTGATCAGTTCCTCGACGCTGACTACACCGTATACCTGCAGCTGCTCAGGCAGCGGAATTCCCACTTGGAGCTGTCAGTAGTTTACCCGATTATTGCCCGCTTTGCGCTGAAAACCACGATGTTGCGTCCGTGCCCAATCTGGACACGGGCGCGTGTCGTTCGGTGGGTCTAACAGTCGTGGTAACTGGTACAGGTCGGTCCCGATTGGAACGGCACGCTGTCTTGAAAGTCTAGTGACCATTGACAAGCTAAGCCATCGAGCGAAAAGCAGAACCGTTCGCGACGGTACCAATCCGAGTTGGCACCAGTTTTGACCTGCAGCGCGGGCAGGCGCTCTCGAAGCACGAGAGTCTTTGCATCGGCAAGTAGGCCAATGTCCCGCAAGCTGATCCCGAGCGAAGCGGCGACCCTTGCCGTCAAGTCGATGTGATACAGATCGCCTCCGAGGCCATCCGCAGTCATCTTCAAAGTGTATACGTTGACGGCATCGCCCAATTGGACGAAGCGATCGAGACTCGCAGCGGCACCCGAGAACGGTTGATATTGCTGAGTGAGCGTATCGAATTGTCCGAGGAGCGAACTGATGCTCCCAAATAATTTTATATCCGCGGTAAAGTTACCATTGGTATCGATGGTCGCTTGAACCTTTGCCTCGCCGCGAATTTGCTGCACCGTTGCGTCAACGATAAGCGAGTGACCGTCCTTGGCTAACACAAAGCGCGGAAGCACGTCACCAACGGGTGCTAGATCGTAACTGAGTGTTACTGGGTCAATGGTCAGAATGTGATATCTCGGTCCGGTGAGGCTGGGCACTTTGGTTTTGTCATCGAACATGGAAGTATCCATGCGCTCGACGTCGAGGTAGGCAATTGCGCGCTGACCCTCCGAATCCATGGCTACTGGGCCGAAACCCGGCAAATTCTTCAGGAATGCCGGTGTGTCGGGCAGGAGATCTACGACACTGACCGGATCGGGGTTAGTCCACTGCGATGCGCTCGAACTAGCGCCTTCTTCGCAGAACGTAGGCGACACGAACGCGCGCGTACCACCGGGGTTGACGACAATCGGCGCCGAGCAATTCGGTATTGCTATGGTATTACTCACCTGCGTCTCGAGATTGATCTCGACAAGGTCGGTTTGCGGCTTGTGGTCGCTCCAGCGCGTCGTGCCTAAGACCAGCACATTCTTGGTACCAGGTACCGGTGAGAGTTCCGTCGGGATCGACCCCACCGGAGCGCTGCCAGCCGCTTTGCCGCTCTGAGCATTCAACAGCAGTAGCCGATCTTGATCGCCCAGTATCAGCGTGCCATCGTCGTCGCTTAGCCTTTCCAGAGTTACCCCCGTCGAGGCTTCGAACGACGGCTGGCTGCGCCAAAGTTCAGCCTGCGTTTTCAGATCGTAAGCGACCACCGTGATATGGTCCGAAAGCACCGCGAAACCGCGCTCACCCACTTTCGCAAATACGAAGCGATCGATCTGAGTCGGCAGCTCGTTGGCCGTCTTGTTTCCCACATTGACGAGCACCGACGTCTGATTTCGCTGCGCAACGATGTATTTTCCGTCAGGCGATACGATCATCGCGCCGGTCAGCAGTGTTTCACCCTGGGTGCCGCCATTGGAGCGGTCGTTGGCGTTGCTGCCGCCTTGAATATTGGCGGGCATGCAGGACATTGCGAGTAAAGGTAGTAAGCACAAGGATTTGTAAGTCATCAGGCTGCCCTCGATAGACCTCGACATCACGCGGGCGACATCATTTGGAAAAACCCGCCCGCGCAATATCGAGGCTCAGCGCGCCACTAGAGCAGGGCGCGTGCCACCGGTCATTTCCCTCGCAACTATGACACCTTCCGCAAGCCGCTAGACCAACCACCGCGACAGTCACGTCATGGGTGTGAATTTTCGCGACGGTCTTTCATGGGTGAGCTTTTCACCCTAAGGTCGTAGGGCGTCACACTTGGCTGCTAAAATGAAATCACTGTCGGTGAGACCGTTGATTTTGTGAGTCCAGACAGTGATGCGGACCTTACCCCATGCCAAGTAGATGTCGGGGTGGTGCCCATTTTTTTCCGCCACTTCACCTACTTGGTTAACGAACGCCAGAGCTTCGACAAAGTCTTTGAACTCGAAAGTCTTTTCGAGATGGTGACCCTCGATAACGCTCCACCCATTGAGCTGAGCCAACAGTGGCTTGTACTTTTCCTCGGTCAGCGGTGGCACGCCCCCACGACAGGGCACGCATGCCCGCATCGCCAAATCCAGCTTTTCGGAAACCAATGTATCGATGGTCATGGCAAGACGAATGCCTAAGACGCGGGGCGGCACATGTCAATTTGTGGCAAGGCCGAGGTCCGATTCGGTGCGCCACGTCTGCGGGTTAACTTGCTCGCCTTGACTTTGAACAAACTTGGCAACGGCGCTTTGACCCCGGACTCACGTTGCTGCCTCGACGGTCAACTCAATGCTTGGTGCGGGACCTCACTCAGATTCATCCCGAACACGAGCAATGCAACCAGGCCAAAGTACATGACGGCCATTGTCCAGCGCTGCACAGAGGTCACTTCGAAATAACGACGTTCTGCGTTGCTTTTACGCCTGAACAGGGAAAAAACGCGTGGAATCGACATGATTAGGATCAGGATCAGAATAAAGTTAGGATGGGTTATGGTGAGGCCGATCAGAATTACGAAACCGACGAGCCACAGCCACGGCGATAGTGCCGTTACGACGCGACCGCCATCGAGAAAACCGACTGGTGCAAGGTTAAACAGGTTGAGCAAAAAGCCGGTGTACGCGAGAGCGCTGAACATTGGCATTCCAGTAATCAGAAATATCACCTCACACGCGGCCGCGCCCAGTGTTCCCAACAGCGGGCCGCCAATGCCCACTTGAGCTTCGACCCAGGCATTGCGTGGGGCCTCTTTCAGGGCGATAAATGCGCCCATAAATGGGATGAACACCGGTGCGCCCACTTTGAGGCCGATGCGCTTCGCCGCTAGCAGGTGCCCACATTCGTGAATTAGTATCAGCAGCACGAAACCGACCGCGAACCACACTCCCCAGGTCATCGCGTACACGCCGACCGTGAGTATCATGCTACCTCCGGTCTTGAGAATCACCGGAAGGAATTTCAGAATCGGCGCAAAGAACTTCATAATCAGGACGCCAACGACGCCCAACGGCGCAAAGAGCCGTTTGATCGATTGCGAGAGTGTTTGCGGGGGCGCCTCCCGCTCAGGGAGGTTGGGTGACGTGGTTTCGCGCGATTCCATCGCAATCAATGTGACCCCTGTCGAAAATGGGTCAAACTTTCCCCAAAATCGTGGGGATTACCGCGACGTCAAGTCACCAAAGCCACCGAGGGGCGCCGGGCGCGGCGTAGCCGGAACCGGCTGGGTCGCCGCGATCGCTCTTGGAATTTTTTCGTTTACGGGGTGAAGGTTTCGGCGCGCTCGGGTCCTAGTGTTGCGACGTCTAACGCACCGGCATGCCACTTGGATGTGGGTCCACGACAATGTTCCTGATTCGAGGAAATTTACGCGGGCAATTCGCAGTGCAGTTGCGGGCTGAGCCGTCGGGAACTGGTAGCAAGACTGAATTTCGATAGTTGGGAGTCGATTTATGAAAACATTACAAGGGCGGTATTTTGCACTAAGCTCAATTGCACTGGCTCTTACGGCCTGCTCGGGCAGCGACACACTTAGCGGGGGTGCGTTTGGAGGAAGCTCGGGCACGGACGTCGGCGGAGCCGCGGGTAATGTCGGATCGGGGGGCTCTAGCGCGACAATTGACACTAGTTCAGGGGGCGCCACTGGTAATGCTGGCTCCCCCACCGGTGGCGCTTTTACTACGGGTGGCGCCGTAGCCACGGGCGGAGCGCCCGGTACCGGTGGAACCATTTTATCCGCTAACACCGGTGGATCAATCGGTATAGGCGGCTCCAAGTCGAACCGGCGGCATGCCGTCCACGGGCGGCACACCAACGACGGGTGGCTCCAAAGCCGCGGGCGGCGCAACCGCAACCGGCGGAAGTAAGGCTTTGGGTGGCACGCAGAGCACCGGCGGCACGCCAACGACGGGTGGCACCAAGGCCACGGGAGGCACGCCGACAACGGGTGGCAGCAAAGCAACCGGTGGTGCGCAGTCAACGGGCGGTTCCAAGGCCACGGGAGGTAGTACGGGGACCACAGGCCTAGGAACTTGGACGACGGGTTACGTTGCCACGATGTACGGCAATGTTAATTCGGGCGACTGCGTCGGTTATACGAGTTTCAGTGATACGACCAACTTCAATTCACAGACCTGCCCCAATGTCACCAAGGCAACCTATTCATCCGGTGTAGCCAACAACGCTAGTTATTACGGTGCAACCGGCGACTTGAGCGGCCTTTGGGTAGGTGCCGAATGCCAGTGCCAAGGGGGTGGCACCGGGAACTGCACTACTGCCCCATCATGTCCGAGCGAAAGCCAGTCGGGTGGAAATTGCGGCATTTGTGTCGCGGTTAAGTGCGATCCAAGCGGCACATTCTCGACCGGTGGCACCACCAATGACAACCGTTGCAACACGACTACGTACGTGGTCGTTCAGATTATCGATGCGTGCCCGCACAATCATCCCACGAACGTAGCATCCTCAATCGGATGGTGCACGAGCCGGCAAGCCAATCACATTGATCTCAGCTGCAGCGGGCTCGGCGGTATTTCAAACTTGGGAACTGCGATTGGGCAAGCGGGCTGGCTCAACGTGGACGTTCAGCAGGTAAACTGCAGCCTTGGCCTTGGGCCGCATTCGTTGTGAGCCCTGGAACCTACTGGCAGAGCGCGTCAATGCAAGATTGTTGCGAGCCGCAGTTAGCCGCGTTAGCGCATTGAGGCGCGGCTTCGCCGGGTGTCATGCATAGGCCGTCGTCGCAAATGATTGCGGCCGTGCAGAGGCAACAATCCGTGCTCGTTTGACATTCTTGACGACATACTGCATTGACGCACACGTCCCCATTCGAACAATCCGAGTCCGATAGGCATTGAGGTTCTGGCCGGTGATCGGCTTGACACATACCTCCTTCACAACGGCTTAGCGAGGGGCATTCCGAATCGGATTGACACGGGGGTAAGCACGTGCCGTTCATACAAATATCGCCAGAAATTGGGCATTCTTTGTTGTAAACACATTGCCCCTCACCTGCTGGATCGACTTGGCAATAGCCGTTTTGACACACGTCACCCAAACCGCAGTCTGCCGCGGTTGAGCAGGCCCATTCACAAGAACCATTGCGGCACCGCCCTCCTTCTCCGCACTGGCTATTGAATTGACACGTCTGTTGGTCGCTCACAGGCTCGCAGGCGCCCGAGACACAGCATTGCCCCGCTGGGCACTGCGCATTGCTGATGCACGGTGAGCCTGTAGGCATGCCTCCGGTACCCTGAGAAGTGGTCGCTCCACTCGAGACCGAGCCACCCACCGATGTCGCGACGGTGCCTCCCGTTCCCTGCGAGTTCGTTGCTCCGCTTGAAACGGAGCCACCCGGCGATGTCGCGACGGTGCCACCCGTTCCCTGCGAGTTCGTTGCACCGCTTGAAACCGAGCCACCCACCGACGTTGCAACAGCACCCCCCGTCATGTTCACCGAGTCACCACCGGTCGCTGCTACTTGACCGCCCATGCCGATGGATACGCCGCCTGTCGTTGCCGTTGCGGCACCTCCACTCGATGTCGTCATATTGCCACCCGTCCCGGTGCCGGTAATGCTTGACGTTCCGCCAGTGGCCGTTGCGGCACCGCCAGAGCTGGCGAGTTTCCCTCCCGTCGAAGTTGCTGCGCCCAATCCGCCGGCAGGATAGCCCCCGAGACCGCTGGAATTACCGCCATTTCCGCTAACACTCGTGCCTCCGCCTACGGCTGAGGCAGACGGCACACAACTTGATCGCGAGTCACAAGTGAAGCCCGGTGAACAATCTGCGGAGCTGCGGCAGGCTCCAGAATAGACACACATGCCGTAGCTCGTGCAGTAAGTCTGTGGGTAACATTCATTATTGCTCGTGCAGAGTGGCGCATCATCATTGTCGAAGTAGTAGTGATGTCGCCGATGACGCTCGCGCCCATCAACGAGACAGGATGAGACGCTGAACATCGACAGCAGTGCAATTAAGTTAACGCGCAGAGCCTTCGACATGGCACACTCCTTGTCACCGGATTCAACTGCGACAATCCGGCTCCTCAATGAGCTGGAGCTTAGCGCCTAACGAGCGTTGGGCAATTCGCATCTTTGATCGCTCATTCCCTCGCCTGCTCGAGTTCATGACCATCGTGGAACCCTTGTGGCTTTTGGATTGATAATCGTATGAACAAAGCATCAATGAAATGACCATGATCGGAATCGCACTCGCCGTTGCAAAATGACACATCGAAAAAAGATTCGTTTCTGCAGGTGCGCGAAATCCCAGGATTTCACCCGCTATAGGCTCGAGATGATGCGGGCATTCACCCGTTGTTTGCTTCCATCAGTTCATGAACGCGGTCGTCACTTGCGAAGCCTGGGCCAAGGTCCCCTACGCGGCTTTGCCACCGCAATAAACTAACGACGGATTCCGCCTCTGGGCAAAGGCAGACATCGTTGGTGCACCGGGCCTCTGCCATCGCTGCTGCCGACCTACCGCCGACATTTTTGTTTTTGTTATGACGGCACGCAAAAAAAGAGTGACGTCGAAAGCCGCGCGCTCGGTCCAATCGAAAGCGGCATCGTCACCGCCGCTTCTCGTTTCGGCACCCTGGGTTGCACGAGTCGCGGCTCGCTATGCGCAATTGTGTTGCGTCGCCAACACGGGTGGTGAGTGTTGGATATTCGCAGCACACACAACGCAAGCGGCTGAGCGCGACGCCGCAAACAAAAGTCAGGAAAGCAAATCGAGCCCGCGATTGGCCTTCAGACCGGCACTACTGGCGCTCGCGTCCCGAACCAGACTGGCGTGCGGTTAGCCAAGAAATCCGCCTCGTTGATTGAAGATATTTCCGCAGTTGGGCCCTTGCTTGTTTGGCTAAGGTTTCCTGCAGCGCACCGCCGGAACACGGAATCTTTAGCTCAATTCATAGGAGACTTGAGAATGTTTAGTACCGTTGAGCCAGGTAGAATATCCGTCACGACTCGCAGATTTGCACTGGCAGCCTTGCTCGCCGGTCTTGCGGTGCCTGCATGCTCTGGCTCGGACAGCGGCTCGCCGGGGCCGGAGGTTGGCGGGACTGACGCGACCGGAGGAAGCGAAGCGGTTGGCGGAGCGACCGGAGTCGGCGGCGTGCTGAGCTCGGGTGGATCCGAAGCGACCGGCGGCTCGACCGCGACTGCGGTCGGTGGGGCAACTGGCTTCGGCGGTGCACCCGCGACGGGAGGCGCCGCAACGACGGGCGGAGCCAACGCTGGCGGGACCAAGGCCGGCTCCGGCGGCGCAACCGCCCAAGGTAATGGCGGAACACCCGCAACCGGTGGCACGCCGGCAACGGGTGGTAGCAAGGCAACCGGCGGTGCAACTGCCGCAGCCACGACCGGCGGCACCGCGGCAACCGGCGGCAGCAAAGCAACCGGCGGTAACTCAACGACAGGTGGCACGCCGGCAATCGGTGGCAGCAAAACAACCGGAGGCGCGACGAGTAATGGCACCGGCGGAACACCTGCAACCGGTGGCAGCAAAGCAACCGGCGGTGCGCCCGCAACCGGTGGTAGCAAGGCAACTGGCGGTACACCTTCAACTGGCGGCACGCCCGCAACGGGTGGCACACCGGCAGGTGGCGGCTCTAGCTGCAGTGTCGCGCCGGTCTCACCAAACGCCTCACCGCAAGCGAAGAATATGCTCTGCTACCTTTATAGCCAGTACGGCAACCACGTCTTATCGGGGCAACAGGAAACCAACTGGAACGCGAACCCCGCCGATATCGGTTGGTACAATACCAATATCGGGAAATATCCCGCGGTTCTCGGCAGTGACTTTCTGTACCGCGACGGCGGCTCATGCACGGCCGTGTCGCCTTCTACCAACCGCGCAATCGCCTATTGGAACGCGGGTGGGATAACGATGTTCCGCTACCATATGGGCATGCCAGGGTCGGGGCTAACCTGCACGGCTGATTGCTATCAGGGGGCCAACTGTGCCGAGCCGACTACTGCTCCTACCGCCGCTTTCTTCACCAACGTAGTAACGGCCGGAACAGCGGAGAATACGTCACTGAACGCCAAGCTCGACTATATGGCGGTTCAAATCAAGGCCATGCAAACCGCTAACGTGCCAGTGATATTGGCCATCTATCACGAGACGCAGTCCAATGGTTGGTTCTGGTGGGCGATGACTACGTCAGGCACCTCGTTCGTCAACCTTTGGAAGTACACATTCAACTATTTGACCGCTACCAAGGGCCTCACCAATATCGTCTGGCTGATGCCGTTCAGCGGAACTCCAAGTGCCGCCTTTTACCCAGGCAAAGCCTACGTCGATCTTTCTGGACCGGATACTTACGCGACCAATCAACCGTTCACTGCGCTCTTTACCACCGCTCGCGGCGTCATCGGGACTTCCGTGCCGATGCCACTGCACGAAACTGGGCTGATCCCCTCGCCCTCGGCAATGTTCCCGACGGCGGCGCCTTGGGTCCTGTTCAACATCTGGGCCGGCTACGAATCGGATGGCACGCACAACACAACGGCAAACATCCAAAGTGTCTACGCTGACTCCCACACAGTAACTCGGGACGAAATACCGAACCTGAAGTAGACGCAAATCGCCGGTTGCTCGATGTCAAGGACTGTAACTGTCGCAATCGGCTACGATACGATTGAGCCGATGCGACTCGAGCCAGGCCTCGGGTCAACGCTCGTCAATCTTCGAGCTCGTCCCCACCTTCCGCGGCCCGTCAATCTTCGTACCCGGCGACGAGGAGCTTCGTGTTCCTCCCCACGACGAGGGCGTCCTTCGGTCCGACGAGAGTGGCGCCTCGCAACGTCCCTTCCCCGTTGTTGCCAATCTCGAGGGCGGCCTCATTCCCCTCAATCCGACTCTCCACAATCGAAACCCGCGCGTCTTCTGATCGAGCTCGATCCCGACGCCGTCGCTCTTCACGACCGCGCTCCCCGTCATCTTCACCTGGCCGTTGTTCTTGAAACGGAACCCCGCCGAGCTTCCCCTCCACGGTGCTGCCGTCAATCGCGATCTTGGCGTTCCCCTCCGTCGCGAGCGCGACCCCCGCCCGGTGAGCTTGCTCCCCTTGCTCACCTCGACCTTCGCGTTCACCGGCGCATCAACAATCTACTGCGTCGCTGGTCGATCTCGCTGTTCTCGGATCGTCACCTTGAGGTTGGCGTCGCCTGCGATGATCCCCTTTCGTCCGCTTGGAGCGTCGAGTCGATGATCGGTGATCTGGCGTTCGTCGCCCCCTTCACGATCAGCGGCCCCTTGAGCTTGACAGCGGCGGATCGTCACCTTGCCGTTGACGCCGACGGTCACCATCGTGTCGGCCCCGTCGCGGTTCGGTGTCGATCTCGTCCCTCGCGTTCAGTCGGATGTCGATCGGGAAGCTCCCCCAACGTGCTCGCGACGAGCGGCGAGCAGGCCGGTTCGCAGCGCGATGCCCACGCCGAGGAGGACGGGGACGAGCGCGAGCACCGTGACCGTCATCGGCTGACGATCGCGCCGTCCCCTCACGCCGGCGGTGGCCCTCGGCCGTCGGACGGCGCCGAGCCGCGCGACGAAGCGCGCGGGGGCGGCCTGGCGACGAGCGGATCGATCGGGATGTTCGCTCTTGCAGAACTGCAGAGTAGACGAACGCCGCGTCGCCCTGCACCGCTTCAACGCGCGCGCCGCACGACGCACAGTTCGCGGGGGGCGGGGCCGCCATCTTGCCCGATGGTATCAGCGGCGACGGGGCTTCGGCGTGGATTGCCGGAGCCGAGGAGGCTCTAGACAGGATCGCATTGAGCGCGATCCGCACCCCCACGGTCGTCATCCCGAGGAGCGAAGCGACGAGGGATCCGCGTGACGCTGGTTCACCAGCGTGACGCTGATTCCTCGGCCGAAGACGGCCTCGGAATGACAACGAGGGGGGATGTTTAGTACCCTTTGCGCGCGACCGCGAGCTCGCCCGACCTCGATCTCGCGGCGCGACTGGGTCACCAGGCAGGTGGCGCTCTTCTTCTGCACGTTGAGCGACGCGCAGCTCGGCGGTCACCTCTTCGGGGAGGGACTGCTCGTTGCGGAGGCGCGGCGTGTTCTCGAGGACGGCGTGCTCCTCGCGCTCGCCCGACGATCCGGCGCGCGGTCTGGTCGGTCACCATCGACTGCCGCCAGGCGTCGCCGCGGCGGATGACGAAGAGGCGGTTGCCCGGCCCGAGCCCGGCGTCGCTCCCCTGGTCGATGAAGACGACCTGGTTCTGCCCGTAGAAAACGTGCGTCTGCGTCGAGATCAGTCACGTGCGCCGTGGACGTCGGCCTCGTTCCGCTTCGGCGCGACCACCTCGAAGCTGCGCGGGCACGGGGCCGACGCGCGCGCCGCGCTCGATCGCGTCGAGCGTCTCGACCACCTGCGCCCGCGCGATGCGCGTCTGCGGGTTCCAGTCGTCGACCCGCAGCGTGCCCTGGAGCGCGATCGACCTGCCCGTCGGCGACCGGCGCGGATCGGCCGGAACACGGTCAGCTCCTGCCCGATCTTGACGTCGTGGCCGGGGCCGACGCGCACGTAGGCCTCGTCGAAGTCGCTCAGGTACATCTTGTCCTGGGGCGAGCCGACGATCGAGCCCCAGTTCAGCGTCGCGTCGTCGTTGACGAAGCCCTGGTCGCGCAGGAAGACCGTCCCGGCGCGCCACCTTGCGCTGCATTCCGACGATCGCCGCCGCTGCCGCCGCCCTTGCTCGGGCGTCTGCACCCGGGCGCGGCCGTGAGCGGGACGCCGGCCTTCAGGCGGACCTGCTCGTTCGGGTAGATCCAGTGCGGGTTCTGGATCTGCGGGTTGTACGACCAGATCCGCGGCCACTGGTACGGGTTGTGGAACGCCTGATCGCAGATGCCCCAGAGCGTGTCCCCCTTCTGGACGAGTGTGCGTCGGACGGCGAGCCGGCGCCGGGCCGCCGACGAGCGTGGAGCGGGGGTGGTCCTGGAAGAAGACGGCGCCCGCTGCCCGTCGACCGTAGACGGTGTGCGGCCGCCGTTCGACGAGGGCTGGTAGTCGAAGCCGTCTTCCTTGTCGCCGCGTGACGGGGCGCGCGGACGACTCGGTCGCGTTCCCGCCGCCGATCGGCTCTCCGGGCAGGCGGGGGCGCGACGACGCCGTAGACGGGCGGGGGGCCCGCGGGCGGTGCGGGAGCGGGTCCGCCGGCGTTCCGCCTCCGCCGTTGCCTCCGCCGTTGTCGGTGGGGCCGGCCGGCTGCTGCGCGCCCGAAGAGGCCGCGAACGTGCAGCAACGCGGGGAGCGCCGCGAATGCGAGAAACGACCAGCGACGACGGCTCATGGCTTCTCTCCGGAAGTGGACCGCGGAGGCGCCGGCCGGACGGTCTGGGCCCCCTCGGGGATGTGCCTCGCGGCGTCGCTGCGGGGGAATTCATGGCGGAGGCGGTCGAAGCGCTGGCGGGCCAGCGCCGCGTTGTCGAGGCGCTGGGCGCAGAGGCCGGCCTTGAGA
>CAWFUX010000032.1:0-16277 GCA_963819085.1 uncultured delta proteobacterium | reverse complement strand
CCTTGTCGGTGCTGATGAACACGAACGCCTCGCATCCGTGCGCATCGCTGGCATTGGCGACCGCTTTAGTGCCAAAAACGTTGTTTTTGACGGCTTCGCCCGGATTAAACTCCATCATCGGTACGTGCTTGTGCGCCGCGGCATGGAATACGACTTGCGGCCGATCCATTGCGAACACCGCCTCGAGTCTGTTTGCATCGCAGATATCGCAAAGTCGAGGCAAAAGCGCAAGATCGGGGTGCGATTTCAGCAGTTCCTGCTGGATCGAGAACAATGCGAACTCTGAACGTTCCAGGAGTACAAGGCGTTCTGGGCCGAACCTTGCGACTTGGCGACACAACTCGGAGCCAATTGAACCACCCGCGCCAGTTACGAGAACTCGCTTACCGCGCAAAAACGAAGCGATAAGTGCCATGTCGAGGGAGACGGTATCGCGACCGAGCAAATCCTCGATCGACACGTCCCTCAATCGCCCAAGCCCTGCTTGCTCCTCAATAAGCTGGTACAGGCCCGGGAGGATTTTGGTGCGAAGCTGCGCGTCTTCGCACCGCTGGAGGATACGTCTCAGAATATTCGGTTCGAGGTCAGCAATGGTTACTAGCACCTGCTTAGCACCCAGGCGCGAGGCAATAGCTGACAAGTTGTCTATACGTCCCCAAACGCGGATGCCATGAACGGTCGTACCCACCTTTGCCCGGTCGTCGTCCAAGAATCCAACGGCTAGTATCCCAAGATCCGGTCGCTTTTCGATTTCACGGGCGACGAGCGCGCCTGCTTGTCCAGCCCCCACTAGCAAAGTCGGTGTCTTTTCCGACGAGCTAATATTCAATCGCTGCGCGGATTCTCGCTCCACACTTATACGGCGCGTTACACGAATGCCCACGACCCCAAGAAATGAAAATGCGAAATTAGCTGCAATTATTCCGATTGGAATTAGAGCATATTGAGCGTGCGGCCAAAACTGCAGCGCTAAGGCTGATGAAACTCTTAAGATGAGCAGAACGACTGTGATGGAGCCCGTAGCCCACAGCACCCGAATTGCCTCGCGCAAGCCCATGTGCCTCCACGAGAACCGAGGGATGGCAAAGAGCGTTAGGACTCCAAATTCGAACGCAACTACATACGGAAATGTGAAAAATAGCAACTTCCACATTTGGAGGGGCAAACGGGCATCAAATCTCAATAAAAATGCCGCCCAGTACGCTATGGATAGGATGGCCAGGTCCAAGACGGCCTGAAACGTTCGCGTAGCTAGCTGCAATTTATGCCCCTCGGAAGCGCAAAATTATGAACCCGCATCGGATGCCATGCAACAACCTAGACCGAATGAGGTATGGGACAATACATTGGTTGCAGTCTCGGCGTTTGGATTCACGCATTTCGCTCGGTTCGGAGGACGCAAATGCCTTAGGCCAAACGGCCCGACTCCTCGAATCGGTCGCTACGGCGCCAGATTCCCTCTGACGTCAAATCACGAGTAGCTTCGCCAAGGAGGATCGAGCATTCGTTCTCCTCTTTTACCTGCAGCTGAGAATCTCAATCACGTCGCCAGAGAACAACTTCCGATTGTCTTAGGCATCGATCGTGAGTTCTTTTCCGCTAGTCCTGCATTCTATCGAAAAAACAGCTAATGCGGTTCTTGGCCTGCTGTGGCTACGAAGAGGACTTCGTGTGTCAGATCGTGAAGCATTCGTATCCGGCTGAACCAGCAACGACCGTCCAGAGCGTTATAAGCTCTGGCCGCGAGATACGGTATTTCCCCCGGGTATACCCACCGTAGGCCGCGTCTTATCGTTCGCAGCGTGGCTCGTTCGATAAGCTTTCCGAGGACTCGCCTTCGGTGAAAACGAGAGACATGCAATGGAGCTCCGGCTGACGGGTAATTTGCGCGCATGAACATGCGAATGTCGGAGAAGCCCGACGTGTGCAACGTTGCTGCCAGATCTTCACGATTAGTCTTCCAAGCGTGACCGGGGCTAATGAATCCGACGTCGAGCTGCGGGTCGAACTCGCTACAACCTTCCGCAATTGCTAGAAGGACGTTGTAAAAAGGATTCGACACATCGCCATCCAGAGGGAGCGCCGATACGCATGTGCCGCCAGGCACAAGCGCCTCGCTTATGAGCCGCAGCGTCTGGTTCGGTGTGGATACGTGTTCGAGCGTATGGTTCGAGAATACAAGATCAAACGATTCCCGATGTGCTGCCAAGTACTCTTCAAGATGCTGGTCGCGCAGATCACCGAGGCGGAGTGCCTTGCGCCACTCGGTTGAAATACCCACATCATAGTCGACTCCGTGAAGCTCCGCGGCGGGGAAGAGCGCTCGCAACACTAGGAACTCATTTCCAACGGAGCAGCCAATGGCGAGGATCCGTTGTGCGTCCCTGGGAGCACGAGAGATTTTCCAGCCCCATGTGTTGATCACAGAGTTTGCGGCTATTTCGTTCAGGCCCACACGCGCGCAAGTCTCGACGATGGCTTTCCTATCGTCATGCGAAACCAGGTCAACCAGTGGAGCATCAAGGACTTCCTGTGAGAATGGTACGCTCAGTGGCTTGCGAATTTCGAAATGCTTGCACCAGGTTTCCCGGAGCTCTTTGGTGAGCGGAAGCTGTCCAATTAGGAAGGGGTTCTGCTGAATGTGCTTCTGGTGTTGACGATCGGGAAGATGAACGAGGAAAGCGTCCATGGCCATTAGGCCATGGTTAGCATGGGCAATCTTTCAAGGCTAGCAATTCATTCAGCTCTCGTTCTCCTGTATTGTTGGCGCAATGAACGTGTCATGATTCATTGAAACATAGTTCAGCGTAGGTGCTGGCAGCGCACGTGCTGCCAATAGCGTGCCCTTGACTTGCGAAAGCCCAAAGTGAGCATATATGCCTCGAGTGCGTTCATTTGTCGCGAATTCCATTCGCAGAAGGCGATGGAGGACCTTGGCGCCGCGTTCGGGAGACAACATTAGCAATGCAACAGCAGCATTTGCAATTGGTGTCAGTGTAGTTTCCAGAACTCCTGGCCGTGCAAGCCACCAAATGGTTTCATATCCTGCCAACGTCAGCAGGCGTGTCAGCGTTGTTTGAGTATACGCTTGTACGTGGGTCGGCTCGGCGTGGTGCGCATAGGGCACGGACAAGAAAATGTGCCCACCGTTCTTCAGAGCGGCACGCACGTGCACCAGAGCGGCGTAATCTTCAGGAAGATGCTCTAATACCTCGCACATAATTACCAAATCATATTTGACAGATATTCTGGACCAAGTTTCAGCGCTGCAAGCATCGCCCACGTAATCTGATTTATTCCAAGGATGGTGCCCCAGATCTAGAACGTCAACTTCATAACCGAACCCCTTGAGCCAATGGTAGTCCCGCCCTCCCGTGGCGCCGACAATTAGTATTCTGCTGCAGCCGGGATCAAGCCCCACTTTCTTGCAGAATTCGCAAATATGTCTGCCCATACAATACGACCCAAAAGACGTGACTACTGACAAGTATGAGTCGCTGATGTGGTCCCACTTGGGGAGGATAGCGCGGACTGCGCGCTTCTTGATTTCTAGTAATTGGCTTCTTTGCCGCGCTAGCCTGCGCATTGGGAAGATCATTCAGCCCCGAGAAATATTTTCTAACCGACAACTATGACTTCGAATTAGATTTGTCTGTTGATTCTTGTTGTGTGGACTGCCTTGGCGAGTATGGTTTTGCATTGGATTTGAATGTCAAGTTCAGGAACATTCCGCGAGAAGTCACTATATGTTTAGCGATGTGCCCCACATGCATGTTCACGTATAGATCAGAATCTTCGGGCAAGCGGTCGCATAATTCAATTGCCCGGTCAACCGAATATCAGCCACTTGATAGGACGCACTCGTAACTAACTTGGTTCGGAATCATTATCTATTGACTTTCGCAAGCACCCATCAGTCCGGTTGAGGCTTCGACCACAAATAGCGGCATTATTCAGCAAACGGCCGAAAGCGAGTTTGCTCATGGAGACCTACCTATGTAGTTTATCACTGAACGTGAAGAGCGAGGCGAATCGAGGAACAGGACCTTCTGGCCGGTCTGCGCCATCAATCCTTCGCCACCTTCAAAAATAACCTTTGCTCAGGCGAATCGGTCAACCCTGAGGCCGCTCCGCCAAATACATCAATGCAAGTTGCATATTGGGATGGAATCAAATTGACCGCTAACAGGCTTCATTTTTCAAAAATAATTCCGGATGCTTGGCTTTCCACCGGCAAAGAACTCGCATCTTCCTGGACACGGTGGAGATCGGTTTGGGCTGGAGTGAAGCTCTCTGGGCATGCAGAAAAAATGGAACGTTTGTGATGGCCAACAATGAAACAGGACGTTCGAGCCGGAGATGACATTTTCTGTTCCCTGCCATGCCCGCCGCGCGCGACAATTCTATAGATGCAGCTGCCTCTTGCGTTGGTTTCCCCGAGATAACGATTGGGGCTTGAGCGCGGCGAGAACGCGAGTGCCGTTATCACGGTGTGCCACCCGTTTCCGCGATGTGCGAAGAAGGAGCCTACCTCGAAATATATGCGGCCCCATCGCAATAGATTCGCCCGAGTTCAGTCTCGAACAGTGCGCTTGGCGCGGGTTGTGCTCGTCGAGTATACTGTCGGCAGATGGAGGGAAATCGTGAAGCAAATCTTCCTTGTTCTGCCATTCATGTCCGTCATGTGGCTGCCGGCTTGTTCGTCTACAAGCGGACAGAAATCCAACGGGGCTGCAGGCGATACAAGTGCATCAACTGTCGCCGTTGGCGGTAGAAATCGGCTCACCACCAGCTCAGGTGGGACCACATCCAACGCCGGCACTGCAGGTGCCGTCTCGACTGCGGGCACGGGCGGGGCTGTCGCCAGCTCCGGTGGGGCTACGTCCAACGCTGGCACTGCAGGTGCCGTCTCGACTACGGGCACGGGCGGGGCTGTCGCCAGCTCCGGTGGGGCTACGTCCAACACTGGCACTGCGGGTGCCACCTCCACTTTAAGCACCGGCGGCGTTGTTGCCAGTTCCGGTGGGGCCACGTCCAGCGTTGGCACCGCGGGTGCCACCTCTACTGTAAGCACGGGCGGCACCGTCACCAGCTCGGGTGGGGTCGCGTCCAACGTTGGCACTGCAGGTGCCACCTCCACTTTAAGCACGGGCGGGACGAAAGATGTCTGTCCAGCAATTGCGGTCACGAAGGTCGTCACGGGCAACGATTCGAGTTGTGCCGTGGTTGCTGCCGGCTCAATCCGATGTTGGGGTAGTAACAGTAGTGGGCAGCTTGGAGACGGTACCACGACCGATCGATCCCTACCAGTTAGGGTCAAGGGGATTTCCAACGCCATGGCCGCTATTGTCGGAGGATCTTATTCCTGCGCGTTACTGCAAAGCGGGCCGATTCAGTGCTGGGGTTCAAACAGCGTTGGTCAGCTCGGCAACGGTACAACAAGTAGTCATAGTACCGTCCCGGTTGCGGTTAGCGGCATCACCGATGCCAATGCTATCGCAGGGGGTGATGCGCACGTCTGCGCGCTAGTAGGCACGGGAAAAGTTCAGTGCTGGGGCTACAATCAGTACGGTCAGTTGGGCAATGGAACCTCTTCAAATACATTATCGTTGCCAGTCTCGGTCACGGGAATCACTAGTGCAATTGGCGTTTCCGCTGGCGCGAACCACACCTGTGCGGCCCTTGCAGATCATACAGTCCAATGCTGGGGCTCCAACGTTAATGGCCAGCTTGGTAACGGCACAACCGCAGACAGATATAATCCAGTCACAGTCGCCGGACTTTCTGCAGCTGTCGCCGTTGCGGCGGGCGGCTTGACTACCTGTGCTTTGCTGAGCAATGGAACGGTCCAATGCTGGGGTGGCAACAACTACGGCCAGCTAGGAAATGGGACAACCACTGACAGCTCCGTACCCATGTCGGTTTCGGAGATCACTAATGTCACGGCGATTGGGACGAATGGGTATGTGAGCACTGGGACGGGGATTGAGCTAGTTCATAGCTGCGCAGTGTTATCTGGGGGTAGGGTGGCGTGTTGGGGCTCGAATGTGTACGGACAGCTTGGCAACGGAACCACAACTGACAGTTCTATTCCCGTGCCCGTATCCGCCACTAGCAACGCACTCGCAATTTCCGTTGGCTATAGTCACGATTGCGTTTTGTTGAGCGATGGCACAGTCCAATGTTGGGGTCTCAACTCCAACGGTCAACTGGGTACAGGCACGACCTTGCAAGACAGCTATATACCCGTTCCGGTCAAAGGGCTCACATGCGATTGCGCGTTCCCGTTCGAGAACTGCGACAACGTCTGCGCAGATACAAGCAGCGACACGTCGAATTGCGGCGGCTGTGGCGTACATTGTCAAACAACAGAGACTTGCCAAGCGGGGTTATGTTTACCTTCCGAGGAATTCTTGTCGGAAATTCCCGTTGTCGTGGCGAACAGCGTCAACTCCGAAAGCAACCCTGCAGTCGCGTGCGGTTCTTCTACCGCCCTACTCGTCTGGGAGGACAATCGTGGTGGCACTCAAGACATTTACGGAATCAGAGTTAGCCTCGCTGACGGCAAGGTCGTTCAACTCTAGCTCAATCGCAATTGCGACAACATCCGCCGAAGAGACGTTGCCCGCTGTGGCTTTCGATGGTGCAAATTATCTCGTCGCGTGGCAGAGCGATACGGGAATTCGTGCAACGCGCGTACGGGAAAGTGACGGCGCACTGCTCGACGGCACAGCGTCGTCGGGGGGACTCGAGTTGCTTGCCCCGCAGGGCGCGTTCCGCAAACCCATTATTGCCTATTCGAACGACACCTATCTGGTGGCATGGTCCGGAACGTCCGGACTGAGCCAGGCCGCAATTGGTCAGCGCGTGCGGGCTAGTGACGGGTCATTGCTTAACAGCTCGGCCGACGTGTGGGCTTCGCGCTATGTAACGGATCTCGCAGCCGTTGGCGGCACCAACAGCTACCTTCTCCAGTGGCAGACGTACGCTGGCATTAGTTTCGCACTTGGAGGGGTCCACGTTGACGGCACTGCTCTGACCGGTTTGAATCCAAACATGCTTCACTTCCCGTCGCTCACATTCGACGGGACGAACTTTCTCATAACGACGATAGAATCCGGGTCTGTCGTGGGCCAACGTGTGCGCGAGGCGGATGGCACGGGGCTCGATAGTGCGGGGCTGATTCAGGTCGCCACCACGGTTGCAACGGGTGCGTCCATCGCCCCGCGGAGCGCGTTCGATGGGAGTCACTTTCTCGTGGCGTGGGATGACTCGCGCGGAGGCACGTATTTGGCTCGAGTTCGGCCCTCAGATGGTGCGCTACTCGACGGTACGTTCAACGGCAGCCGCTGGCTTCCAAGTGTCACCAACCGAAGGAGCGGTTGTCGCATCAAACAGTGGAGGAAAGGCCATAATCGTCGTAACTCGGCCTGCAAGGGCGTTCTTCACTGATGCAACGCGTGTGGTCGTGAAATTGATCCAGACGCAGTAGCGCCAGACTTCTCACATTACTATGCGGTTGCAACACAATCAAGGCACCGGAATCCACGTGGTGCGTCTCCAACTTGCGTGTCAACGCGTGTTTCGCCAATGCTCTATTCTTGAGCTCGAGAGCGAACATAGTTGTGCCGTGAGCGATGGCGGTCCGTACAACCGACGAGCTCGTAGCGTCATAGGACGCTACCCGTCGGCGAGAGTCCACCAGTCGGCAGTGAGCCTACATTGCTGGTTGCCTCTCCGAACCCGACCGTTCCGCCCGCGGACGATCCTCCACCAGCACCCCAGTATTGCGCCGCCCCAGAGGTGTCACTTGGTAACGGTCGCCGTTGCGGAGCGTTTGA
This sequence comes from uncultured delta proteobacterium, assembly GCA_963819085.1. Lineage (GTDB taxonomy): Bacteria > Myxococcota_A > Polyangia > Polyangiales > Polyangiaceae > FEN-1139. The sequence continues at coordinate 8,436 of CAWFUX010000032.1, read as the reverse complement.
CAACTTGTGCCCAAACGTAGCCTGTCATTTCTCGAAGGTACTTGTGATCAACTAGAACTGCCACCAGGACAAATACGGTTACGGCTGAGCCAGCACGAACCAACTCGAAAATAGTTAGGCTTACACTCCAATATCTCAACATGCATATTGGGATTGACGCAACAACAGCCCCGGCAAATGAAGCGGCTAATATGCCCTTATATGTCGAAAAGCGTGCTCTCGTGCTGGAATCAAGAGCGCGTCGAAGAATAAACTGGTTGGCGAGCACACCCGCAAGAATGGCCCCGGGAGCTCCGAGTACGCCATATAAACGCACCAGGATTGGTACAGCTACTAGAAGTACAACCACCTGAGCAATCAGTGAGTAACGAACAGCTGACCAACGTTGGAGAACTGTAAGTAGTACCTGACTGTTTTGCGATAACGGCAGCAAAACCATCCAAGGTGCCAGGAATGGCAAGATGTCAGCCACGCGTGTCCACTTTGGGCCGAACGCAACTTGCACGATAACATGTGGGCAAGCGATAAAGAAAATTGCTGCAATGGCTAGTACGTAACCAACGCTTAGCTGCAGTGCTTCGAAGGTTCGGCGCAAGCGCAAGTTATCCCTTACTAGTGATACAAATACGCGCAGGGAAACGGTTTGCGTTGCGGGTGCAACGCCTGCATTCGGCAAACCTGCCAAATATACGGCTTGCCAGTAAAAAGCGAGATCGGATGGGCCGAGGAATGCAGTAATTACAAGTTGGTCAACGCGTTGACATGCGATGGTGAGCATGCGCACCCAAAATAACGATCGGCAGAAATTCAAGATCTTACGTCTTGCAAACCGGACCTCTTTGGATGGCCTAAAAACCGTCCTCAAGGTGCCGGGCATAGCTACACTCATAACAATCGACGTAGTTGCTATTGGGAGCCCTTCCCGGGCAAGTAAAGCCGGTAACGGACGACCGGCAAATGCAATTCCCAATGCACCTGCCGCGCTTACGATGATTCCCAAGATCCGGAGAAAAGCCAATCGTCCGAAGGCAAGATTACGTTGGAGCAACGACTCATATGTGCCCACAACAATTCCGAATGCGCGTATTGTGCATAGGACGACAACGAGGTCCGCGACACGTTTGCCGTGAGCGCTGGACGCCAATGGGTACACAGCAAGGCTAATGAGAATCACAAGCAATCCGAGCACTGCGTTCAATAGCAGCACATTGGGCAAAATGACCTCAATCGGTTCTTCCAGCTGCACAATAGCTTGTGAAGGACTTGCCGCGGCAGCTAGGCCAATGAGCTCCGTGAACACGAAGGCCAATGCAAATTCGCCGAAGATCTGAGGCATGATCAAACGCGCTAGGATTGCATTGATCAAAAACCGAATCAGGAATCCAGCAAGCGCCCCCAACCAATTAGCCGACGCCCCCAGAATTGCCGCGCGCGCGAGGGTCAAGCGTACTCCTTATTCATAGCCCTAAGCATTAGGTCCAGGCCCAATGGAAGTAGGGCCCGCATACTACCGGCGTTGTCGGCGTGTTCGCCTGCATTTAGGGAGTATTCTCATTGATGTCGTTTCACTGCCAGAGTCAACTGACATAACGGGTGCCCCGAAATCATATCGAACCAAGAGATGAAAGGTCGGTTGGCTAAAGAGAATGCCAAGCCGATCGAGGCAGGAAGATAACTTTGCTCCAAGAAACGATCGATGAGTATTTGCGCGCGTACCAATCGGTGGCCCATATAGATCCGCCGGAGCGGAATCATGCCGACATCTGCAAGCATGGCATCTAGTTCAGGCCCATCGTAACCTACCCGTACGTGGTCACCATTCTCGGTAATGGATACGCAATTTCCTGGCAATTGCCCGTATGAGGCAGTAGGTGTTGAAAGTATCAGGCGACCCCCGGGTGCAAGCCATTGCGATAATTTCTGCAAGACGCGGAAGTCATCTTTGATGTGTTCTAGAACTTCGCACATAAGGACACCGTCGAAAGAACCTTCTACTGCGACGTCCAATACATGCCCCACATAACCCTCATGACGCTCGCCGTACCCGCTGCGCTCGATGCGAGCACGAGTACGTGCGGCCACGTCAGCGCCAATCTCTACCGTGGTTACATGGTTGCCTTTCCGCAACAGACGAAGGGTCTCCGTACCGCCTCCCGTGCCGATGTTCAAGAACCTAACGGGGCCGGCAACTAGGAATTGATCGGTGACAGCATAGCGGTACCAATCAAATGCCCTTACTTGTGGGGCCAATCGATCAATCGCAATTGATCGCAACCAGCTTCCAAGGTTACCATCATTGATTTTGGATCGAGACATTCAGCTTGCTCCGTGCGATTTGCTCTCGCAGTCTTGTCTGCGTTGACCCCCTGGATATCTGAAGGCTAACTGACCATAGCACACGCATTTCGACCCTATTGTGTTGCACGGCTGTAGAGAAGGTAGGACGAGAGATTGGCTGGATCCCCTTGCTCCACTTGCATCCCAGCGCGCAGGAGTTCTTCATGAACGGATCGAGGGTCGATGTTCCGACTAGCCAAGATAGACTCGTGGTAGTCAAGCACTAATCGAATTACTTGTCCGCTCTCAATGTGCGGCAAGAGGTGATGTACGACCTCTGGTTCGAAGCCCTCTACGTCGATTTTCGCTAGGTCGAATCTGTCCGCGCCTGCCGATTCAAGGAGCGTTGCGAAGGACACAAACTCGAACGTCTGACTCCTCCTCAAGAAGCGGTAGCGATGCACAACACTGGCGGCACCGGTGTTGAGAGATGGGTATAAGTTAAGTGTTCCGTGAGTACCTTCGTCACCCCCGAGCCCATTCGTGTAGACTCTGAGCCTCTCCACGCCGTTCAATCTCGCATTGATCTCAATCAGGTCCCGCAGCCGACTCTGTGGTTCGACCGCGATGACGTATCCGTTTGGCCCGCACAGTTTTCCTGCCAATGCCGAAAAATATCCTTCGTTGGCTCCGATATCGAGAACCCGCATGCCCGGCCGAAGCAACTTCTGGAACAGGTCTGTCATGTCAGGCTCGTAGGTGCCAGTAAGCCTCAGGACATTGCCGAAATTCGACAAGGGGTCGGCGTAGATCTTTAGGCCGGTCGCGGTGGTAAAAATCTGGCGACGGTCCTGGGGGGCTAAGAGCCGGAGCAAGGCGCTCCCCAAAATCATTGGCCTGACTCGCGTAATCCAATTCCACCGGTCCGAAGGGTCCATACTTGCTCCTTTGCAACTCTAAGTCTCGGAACAGCCACCAGGGCAACCCTCTTTTTCGACAGGCGAGGGGGCATCAGTAGGCCCGAGATGATACGTTTGATGTCCGCAAACACACCGTGACATGGTCGGCAATTGGGTCAGGAATCGCGATCGGGCTACCCGCGCATGAGTTACTGAACGATTCATCTCTAAGTGATATTCATGTTGCCTAGTTGCGCATTGAGGAGAGTCGGTCAAGTGTGCTGGCCAACAACGTTCTCGGACCCGGCCGAGTGATTCATTTGGAAAGGATTTTCATGCGCCTGAGTAATGCAAGCTATGGATATTTCGGCCTTTTTCTATCTCACGCGATGGCGCGGTCCGGATGCTTAGCTACGCTGTATACGAACCTGCCGTGGACTCGGCTGCATGACTTGCCACGGCGAAACTGGCGAAGTCAACCCTTGTTTGCCATTCCCATCATATTGTCCCACATGGGCCTGCGCACCCTCGCCTCGCGCATTTCGCCAATATCCGTCCGACTGTTCTCGGAATGGGTAGCTCGATCGTTAGACAATTGCGACGTATTTCATTGTTTTTCGGGGTTTGGTCTTGAGGCGTTTCGAGCGGCGAGAGAAAGGGTCGGCGCTGTTACCATAGTGGAACGCGGCTCCTCCCACATTCGCTTTCAAAATGAAATCCTTAAGGAAGAATACGAGCGCTGCGGTGTGCCATTCGCGGGTATTGACGCTTGGACGATTGAGCGCGAGGAAGCTGAGTACAGCATCTGCGATCGCATCACCGTTCAGTCGAGTTTCGCCGAGCGGACGTTTCTGGAACGGGGAATTCCAGCGCAAAAACTGAATTAAGTTGCCATTGGGTGTTGATCTGCGGATGTTTCATCCGGTCCCCAAACGTGACACCGTCTTCCGCGTCTTGTATGCAGGAAGTTGTTTGATCCGTAAAGGGGTGCGACACTTACTTGAAGCAGTTTCGGATCTAAAGCTTCCAAATTTTGAACTTGTAATTAACGGTTCCATCGACCCGGAAATGCAGAATGTCATGCGTCGTCATGCGGGCCAATATCACTTTGCGGGTTTCCAACCATTGGAGCGCCTGCACGAAGTCTACTCACAGGCGTCGGTCCTTGTGCTCCCCACGATCGAGGACGGCTTTGCAAAAGTGGTCACGGAAGCTATGGCCTGCGGTATCCCCGTGATCGCTACGTCCAATTGCGGCGCCCCAGATGTACTTGATGATGGCGTGGAGGGATTCATTGTGCCAATTCGCGATCCTGTTGCCATTCGAGAGAAGATTTTGTACCTTTACGAGAATCCGGATGTTCGTGACGCGATGGGGAAGGCCGCACTAGCGCGGGCTAAATCACTCACGAACTGGGAAGTGTACGGGGAACGGGCCGCCGCGGCATATCGGCAGGCGCTGTGTCAACTCGGTCGCGCTTCAACAGTTTGAATCGCTTTAGTCTTCACGTTTGTGTCCAGCCCGTCCGCGATTCGGTGATTCTCTCAACTATCGATTGAGCCCATTCCCGATAGGTCAACGATATGGCACGACGGTATCCCTCTTCTGCAATTCGCGATCGTTCTCCCGGGTTGGCCAGCCAATGCCGAACTGCTCTTACAAGTTCGTCAGGCGATCCAAAGTCGTCGCATGCCACTCCCGGAGGGAAAAATTCAGCTGCCTCGTTCGATCGTTCATGAAGCATGAAACCACCCATGCAGGGAATTTCAAACGTACGCATGTTGCAGGCACGCTTGTTTTGGACCCTAAGTACATTCACGTGAATTGACGTTGCAGCTACAGCGACAGCGAGATCTGTACCCCATAAACTTGGCCCGCGATAGGCTCGACGCAACGCAGAATTGCGACATCGGTTCACCCAATAATTCGCTCCCCATATTGCTAAGTGAACTCCAGACTCAGCGAGGGGAGCTAACCAAGCCTCGCGCTCTTCATCCCAATTTCCAATGAATGCCACGTCCGCTCCGTAACGTTGACGTTCTTCGTCCGATACCTCAAGTATACGGGGATGATAGGTCGGATCACATGCAAACGGCAGGTATTGCGCGTTTCTTGCACCCACCTGGCGCGCCTGCTCGACCAATGCCTTTGACCAAAGATACTGCACATCGACCATGCGAAGTTGTAGCAATGCACGATGGTGAGAAACACCCTTCCGAAACAACGTTCGAATGTTCCAAGGGCTGTCCGGTTGAAAGGCGACCAATGGTGAGCCAGTGGCAGTTCTGATGGCGCGATACGTCGAACGGTGCAGATCGTCACACTTGATAAGCAACGTTAGATCAGGCCTAAGAGTCGCGAGGGTCGAAATAAGCCGCTTCTCAGCGAACGGACGTCCGATGGCCCCCAGGAGAAGACTAACCTGTCCCAAACCGCGGAAACGATCGGACGAGACTGACGGAATCCAGTCGTCGACGACGGCGCTAGTGCGCAGCGAGGCCAGGTCGGAACCTGCGTCGGGTTCGGAAAATCCCTGGCACCACACCTCGTCGCCCGCGAGCAGGGGCCGGATGAACCGGTCGCGCTGCGCCTGTCGTCGTGCTTCAGGATCGTCGGCCCGACGACCTCCAGGCCGACCGCGCAGACGAGCAGGCTGCGGGTTCTGATTTCCCAGCGGTCGGCATAGGCCGTTTTATAGTCCAGCCAGTTATAGACGAACCGCGTCTGCTCGTTGTGGCAGCGGGAACAATTGCCCATGAAAATCGGCTGGATGTCGCGCAGGTAGGTCGGCGCCTGGTTCGTGGCCCCGGAAGCGGCGCTTGACGGGGAATTTTGCGCGGCAGCCCGGAGCGACACGAGGCATCCGAGCAACGCACAGACGCAGGACCGGATAAATCGCATCCGCCGCCGTTGGTTTTGGTTTGGGTATGTATTCATGGCTGCTGGTGGGTTGTATGAATCAATCGTCATTTTCCAGTCGGGTCTAGAATCCATAGGAAAGTTGGAGGATAAACTGGTTCACCTGGGACGGGTCGTTGCTGTTCAAAAATTCGTAGTCGCCTTCAAAGAGCAGCGCGGTGGTGATATAATAAATGTAGCCGACGGAGTAGCGCCGGGTGTTGAAATCAAACAAATTGTTCCCGTTCACCGAGTCATAGCCGTTTTGGAGGGAATCGAACCGGCCCACGAGTTCCACGTTGTTGATGACCGGCAGTTCCAGGTTCAAGCCGGCCAGCTTGTAACCGGCTTGAATCCACCAGCCTTGCTGACGGACTGCGCCGAGGTCGTCGCTTCCATATTGGGTCTGGATATATTCACCCTTGATCTCAAGGCTGGAGCCAAGGTGCAGCGCGGCATCGAAGACTCCGGCCGTCCAAAGGTGATTGCCCGCGTTGTCCCATTCACCCGACTGTGCGGAGACGCCGAGTTCCAGATCGCAATGGGGTTTGAAGGGCAGAAATATGCCGAGCCGCCCGCCGCCGTCCGGCTTGCCGTGCAGGTTCGCCATTCCGCCGTTGGACGTAAAACCCACGTTGCCGCCCGCAATGTCAAGCTGCGCGGCATTGCCGGTGCCGTCCGCCGAGCCGGGGCCGTTGACACCATAAACGGAATAGTTGACGAACTTGCCGCTGTCGCCGATGGGAACTGCGCCGCGCATTGACGATCCGCTCGGCCGCGACCGTGACCGCCACTGACGAGAAGCCGACGAGGCAGCCGACCGGTTCACACTGTCCGGCGACGATCCAAGCGGCATTGCCGAGAACGCCGGTCAGCAACGCCGCCAGCGGCCATAGCGACGGGACGGCGACCGGGCCGAAATTCAACAACTGCGCGCGCCGGTAAAACAGCACCGTGCCGACGAACTGAAAGACCATCAGCACGAGGAAGCCGATTACCGTCTCGATAAAGCCGCTCGCCAATTGCTGCACCGTGAAGACTTCCGGCTTTGCCAGCCCTTGGAATTCCGCCAGCTTGCGGATGATGTCCGAGGGATGCACCAGCGCCGTTTCCACAAAGAACGGCGTCAGCACCCATCCCAAGGTGACGCCGCCGACGACCAGCCAGCCGGTGCGCCGCCACTCAGCATCGATCACATTGCGGTAATACGCGGTTTGCAACTGCGCCACGTATTCCGACAAACTGAACCAATTACCCATCCATGCGACCTCCTCTTAAAAGTGGCAGATGCGCCACATGCCAAAACAGTCGTTATCGGCGGCCGGTACGCGCGCGACCGGAGCCGGCTTTGGCGGCAATGCCGGGGCTGCATTGCGCGCCTCGCGTGGCGCATCGTCGTGACGACGCCGCGCGATTTTGTGCGAATGATCGGGCGCAATCTTTTTTACTGGCGGCGCATCGTCATCGTCGGGGGCGTCGATTACGCCATAGACGACGTGATCGGCCGGGTGAGCATCGACGGACGGCAGCGGGGCCGGCGGCGGGAAATACCATCCATAATACGGCGGCGGAGCCGGCGGCATCATTGGCGCGCAGCTCGCCAGCAACAGCGCCGTGGCGGCAATCGCGGCACCACGACGCAATGACAACTGCAACTCAGCCATTGCTTCACCCTCTAATAGTAAAGTTTGGCGCGTAAGGATTGGCGCGGGCGCGCTGCGCCAATAATTCGACATCCCAATAAGGCGGGAAATATGCGGCTATAGCGTTGCTCAGTCCGGACACCCACACGTAGCCAAACCACTTGCGCAATCCGTACAGATCATGCGGGGTTAAATGCTGGCGGCGGGTGAAAGCCTCGCCACTGGAAAACCCGACGCCGCCGGAGTTCAAGGACAACCCGGCATTGGGCGAAAGGATCGTGCGTTCTCCACTTCGGGAGGCCAAATATTCGGCGGTGAATTTGTCGGCTGCTCCACCAATTAAGATAGTAAACGCCGCCATGCCCAAGAATTTTTCCCAGCCGTCTCCGTATATATCCTTGAGCTGCGTAAGCGACTGCACGACGAGAATTAATTGAATGCCGTAGCCGGCGACGAGGCCCAAGGCGTTCTCGATTGGAGTGAATCTCCCGAGCGAGGCCAGCTCGTTTATCCAGTAGGTACAAACGATTGGCGTAGGGCGGTACAGCGCGCGCAATGACTGCGCCAGAAGCAACCGTTGAGGGACGCTGTGCGTCTCCATCATTTCATGCGGCATGCTTCCGAATACCGACATCGGGCGCTCGCCCAATTCATTGAGCGGCACACCGTTAGGGCGCTTTTCGTCCTCGCGGATCGGCTCGGACAAAAGCCACTGCGTC
>CAWFUX010000031.1:0-98947 GCA_963819085.1 uncultured delta proteobacterium | reverse complement strand
AAGTCACAGTCTCGATTGGGATTTTCTTGTAGCTGCGGCACGTGGACACTAGTCAGCCCTCAGCGATTAGCAGTCCGCAACCAGCCCTCAAGAATTGCGACCATTGATTTCCTGCAGAAATCTGAACCCTGAACGCCGATAGCGACGTTGCGTTTGCCGCCCGCGCTGCGTAGGCTACGCAAAGTGCAGCCTTTCTTGGCAATAATTGGACGATACCCCCGAGTGGCCCTCTTGACGCTGCTCTCGGCAGTGGCCTGTGGCGGGAGAACCCAACTCGATGAGCTAGGAACGTTCGCCAATTTCGCTACCGGTGGCACACGCAAGGCGGCTCTCAACCGACGGCGGGTTCGGCGGGCAGCACCGGGGGAACGACCTCGGCCAGTTCGACATTCAAACCCGTGTCCCCGAGTTGTCAGAATCTGACCACATTGTGTCAAGGCGAAAGCTGCTGCACTGCCATCAGTGTACCCGGCGGTACCTTCCCAATGGGCCGCAGTAACAGCTCCCTGTCTGCCGACTATTATCCAGGCGGTTATTCCTGGGAGCTACCGGAACACACGGCAAGCGTCGCCGGTTTTGCGCTCGACAATACGAAGTCACTGTCGGTAGATTCCGTCAATTCGCTGCGGACTATGCTAGGTGGCATAGCGTCACCGGCAATCCCCAAAGGGGTGCCCGGGTCAACCCGAGCAATCTTGCAACGGGCTGGGACCAGTCCTTTAGTCCTCGGTTGCCGGCTGATCCAGCGTCTCTGGTTGCAACACTCAAATGCGACAACTCGTCGGACGATAGTCATACGACTTGGACGGATGCACCAGGAAACAACGAAGTTTATGCAATCAATTGCGTCAGTTGGTTCGCGGCCTTTGCATACTGCATCTGGGATGGCGGCAGGTTACCGTCGGAGGCGGAGTGGGAATACGTTGCTGCTGGGGGAAACCAAAATCGCTTATATCCCTGGGGACACGAAGCACCAAATTGGAGCAATGGAAACTTCTCCGATACCGAGAATTCGCCTCTGCTGGCCGTTGGCAGTAAACCCGCCGGAGCCGGTTATTGGGGGCACCTGGACCTCGGCGGCAACATGAACGAGTGGGTGTACGACTACTACTCTGATTATACCGCTACCCCGTGCACCAACTGCGCCCAAATGTCCGGCGGCGCCCGCGTTATTCGCGGTGGCAGTTGGAACCGCTACGCGATTGATTTGCGCGCGGCCATGCGCGATTATTACTATTCAACGGATCCCAACGTTAGCAGTCGCGACACGGGCATTCGTTGCGCGCGATGAGTCGTAAAAAGAGCAGTACAGTCACGAGCCCTACGTTGGGGTGCTCAAGTTCTGGACCTATTGGGGCGGCCTCGAGAACCTGCCACCGAGAAATGCACACTCGCGTAACGACTCGAGGTCAAGCGGCCCTCGACGTCATGGGCCAGCACCTTGCGGAGCGGTCGTACTTCGTCGGCGAGCGCTACGGTATCGCGGATATTGCTCTGTTCGGGTACACACAGTCGGCAGCGGCAGTCGGCTACAAGTGCCTCCGAGTGTCGAGTGCTCGCTCGAGAGGTCCGTACAGCCCGGGTACGTCGCCATCTAGAAGGATCCACTGGGGAGGATGCCTTAGGGAACGGCCAGGTCAGCGAGCCGCAGTTTTCCGTAAGAAATTCTGCCTTCTTTTAACCGGCGCTCTACCATGCCGTTTGAGAAAGCACTGCGAGGAAATCATGCAAATTGAACGGCGGCAAAAGCGAAGCGAAGATTTGTCCGAGGCGCTCGGGCACCAGCTCGATTGCTCGGCGATGCGGGCCAATTTTAGTTCATTGGTGCTAGCCGAAGAGCTAGGTCTAATGGTCGCGGGCGCCGGCAATGGCGAAGAACTCGAGGAAATTGCCGCTCTAACCCCACTTCTTGTCGGCCAAAGCCGCTATTGGCAGGGTCGCGTCGAGACTTCGGCGGAAATCAAATTGGTGACAGTAGTGAAGGTGGAAACCGCACTCGGGCAATTCTACCTGAGCGGTGTCGAGGGCAAGCTCTCCGCAATTTGGTCCGAACTGCGCCAGGGCAGCCAGGGCGTAGCGCGAATTGTGTCGTAGTTGCAACGGCAAACGAGCTTCAAGCTTCTGCTTGTCACACCGCCGTCGTCACGAAGAATCACCATGAATTCAAGCATGCAATATCGCTGTTCACTCATTTGCTTGGCCCTTTCATTGGGCGCCTGTTCAAGCTCGAACGCCAGCTTGGCGAGTTCGTCGGGTGGCAGTTCGGCGACAGGAGTTGGTGGCTCTGACAACGCGGGTGGATCGAGCAACGGCAATACCAGCACGAGCGCCTGCGATACAGGGCAACGGCAGCCTTACCGCGAGCAGCGGTGAACTCACCTGCTACTATTTTGGACAGGGTACCTATCAAGGCCCCTGCATGGGGACGAACACCTATAAAACCAATTACGGCGGTCAACTCTACTTCCAGAACATCGCATTCCCGATCCAGTCGGCATCCGCGGTCGTTGGCGGCACGACTCGCAATGCAAACCTCACCAACGGAATGTGGGACTTTGGCACGACAGTCACGGCTGGCTCGCAAATTACACTGACGGATGTGGCAGGGCACATCGTCACCGGCACGATGCCTGCAACGAATGGCGGAAGTCTCGGTGTGCAATTTCCGATGAGTTGCTAGCAGCGGTCAGTTTTTGATGCCGCATTCACACGTTGCCCGCTATTCGATTCTAATTGCGGCAATAGGCTTGGGTTGCTCCGTGTCGAGAGCGCCCACTGCCGCGGCGATCGGAGCGCCGCAAATTGGCGGCAGCGCGCCGCGGCTACAAGAAAATACCCATCAAGCAGGCGCTCTGGCGACGGGCGGCGCAGCGGCAAAGGTTACGCAAACGCCAGCGGCGAAAACTGAAGAGATTGATCCGCTCGGTAAGTCTCGAATGGATCCGGACGGCAACGACGATGCCGAACCCGAAGGTCAGGGGCCATTGCCGAAGTCGGGACATTTCGAGAAGGTGGGTCGTGCGCCGATATCCTTGCGTCAAATTTGCGATTTGACGCCATTCGGGGATGCCCTTTATGCGGCGCATTCATTGCTGCCGCTCGGTGCGGATGGTGCCGCCGTGTCGCGCTATCGGCCTAGTGCGACGGGGCGACCCTTTGCTACGGCGTTCGATTGGAATCGCCCGGGTGAGCCGTCGAAGGGCGGCGGCGCGGGTCAGGGTTTTCTGCGCGTGCGTGCGATTGACGGACGTCTCTACGTGCCTGACGCCGATCCCCCGTACAACGGCTTTGGATTGATGGATTGGGGCACCGAGGGTTACGTTTTCGTGTCAAGCAAAGAGGGCTCATTTGCCTATGCAACGCGACCCCACTATCGCCCACCGGCGCGACCGAGCATTGATGGCCGCGCGGGCGCGATGGTCATACCGCGCGCCTACCACGATTTCGATGTGATTCGCTTTCGTGGGCGTCTGATTGCGTCTACCGGCGCCGTGCCTCCCAAACAGCGGGCTTGGTATGGCCCCTCACCGGGTGCATTGCATATTGCAACCGACGATCTCTCACACTTTGAATATGCACTTTCTTACCCTGAGCCCTACAGCGATGGCGTGTGGCGGCTAACGTACATGGTGCGATTTCGTGATCGACTCTATGTGGGTATTCAGGACTATGACGGTCGATCGCCGCATGATTTCGTGATGGTGACGCCTGCACCGGGTCAAACCGAGCTCAAGCAAGATCAATTGCACCCGGTGCGGATAACGAACTACGGCGCGGCTCAGACATTGCGCTGGTACACCGATCGAAATCGACTCTATTGGATTGCCTGGGGGCGTGACGGCGTGCGGCTACGAGTCTCGAATGACGGCGACCGCTGGACTTCGATTGATTTGCCCGCGGACGCGGGTGCACCTACCGATCTGGTGCGATTTCGCGGGATCTTAGTCGTGTTGGCGGAGCGCGGCCTCTATCGAATCGACAACGAGCAGGTGACTCTGGTTGCAGGAGTCGCGGAAAAAAAGTCCCCATTCGAGCTTCGCGATTCGCTTTGTGCCGCGCCACTCGCCGTGTTCAATGACGAGCTCTACGCAGGCGGTCAACGCAACGGGAGCCTCTATCGACTCGTGCCGGATGACGCAAGCGAATCGAAGCGTCACTAGTCGAGAAGTGTGTGACAGCCGAGCAGGAGAACTGGTATGGGAAGGTATTCGATTGTCACACACGTTGTACGAGCACAACGTTGTCAAAGGTAGTGGCTTACTGCATATCAAATTCAAATTGGGAATTCTGGCCGTCGTGCAAGCGCGTATATTCTGCGTGACAGAAATACCGTGGCCAAAGCGGCGAGCGAAAATTGCGCTCGGCCGAGTTAGTGTGACGGATCCCGGTACAGACAATTGCCCAATTGCGGCCAACTGCGGCGATTCTTGGACCCTGAAGGCATGCGAGAAGCGTCCATTGATCGAATATGAAGAACTTGTCCAGGATTCTTGCATTCAGAGGCGTGACTTGCGGATGTTTAGCGCTCTTGCCGCTACTCGGGGCGTGTAACGGTCCCGATTCAAAGGCTGGCGAGGTGAGCTCGGGAGGCGTGGCTGCAACGGGCGGCTCCGATGCAACCGCTGGCGTAGCTGCAACGGGCGGCTCCAATGCAACCGCCGGAAACCAGAGTACAGGGGGTAAGAACGCGCAAGCGGGCACCAGCAGCATCGACTCAACGTTTACGGGTGGTTCGGGAACGACAACGGGAGGAACCTCGACATCGAGCGGCGGTAGTTCCGGCGGCGCAACGGCTTCGACTGGTGGAGCCGCAACCACTGGCGGCAATCTTGGAACGGGCGGACTCGTCTGGTCAGCTGCCGGCACCGCATCAACTGGAGCACCTGAAACCGTACCTTCAGGATACGGTCAAGCAACTACGGGGGGCGGTTCCGTCGCTGCTGTGGAAGCGAGTACGTTGGCAGCCGCGCAAGCGCTGATTGACGCCTATTCCGGCACGGGTGGGCTCGTGATCAAATTCACCGGTACGTTCAATTTTGCTTCGATCCCCGACCCGTGCACGCAGCACACGCTAGCGGCTCAGACGCTCGAAATCAAGCGGAAGAGCAACATCACGATCATGGGAGCGGATGGTTCTGCGGCCAATTTCGGCATTCACATCGCTTCGTCCTCGAGCAACATAATCATCCGTAACATGACGTTTGGTTTGCTACCTGGCGGCGGGGACTCAGACGCAATTTCGATTGAAGGCATGAGTGGAGGCGTGCCAAACAATATTTGGATCGATCATAATGAACTGTTCAGCTCCATGGTCGAATGCGCCGGTGCCGGTGATACGTCATTTGACGGCCTGATTGACGCCAAGAAGGGCGCGGATAACATCACGGTCTCATACAATTACCTTCACGATCACCACAAGGTGAGTCTGAACGGGTATACCGACGACGATGACGTAATTCGCCACATCACGTTCCACCACAACATATTCGAGAACGTCGGTTCGCGAACACCCCTGCAGCGTCACGGATATAGCCACGTGCTCAACAACTACTTCAATCAGATCACCGTTTCGGGCATCAATGTTCGAATGAGCGGCTATTGCTTGGTTGAAAGTAACTACTTCGAGAACTCGATGAACCCGGTTACCTCGCGCGATAGCACGGAGCTCGGCTACTGGGAACTTCGCAACAATAACGTCACCAACCCATCCGACTTTTCGAAGTACAACATTACGTGGTCCGCCAGTGGCTCGACGCCGACCAAGGATGCCACGGATTGGGCAACCACGGCAGCATACCCAGTCGCGCTCGGATACAACTACACAGCCGACGATCCGCAATGTCTCAAGAACGGCCTTCGCGCCGCAGCTGGTGCCGGTAAGGGCCTAGTCACGCTGAAATGCAATTGACTCGATGCGCACTCGTCGGTGCAATAACGCACCGACGTTTCAGGTTGCGATAGCCAACACGTCCTCACAGGCTGGGAGGAGTCCCATTAGCCTTTAGCCTCAGAATATCAAAGCTGAGCACATCGAAATTGCCGTGCCAGCTCTCGGCCTTATTGAAGAATGCGCCCTGTTCGCCAAACGTCGCAATGCCGACGAATGGTGCCCCGTCGAGCTCGGCTGCAAATTCCGAGGAAATTTTGCCTGCTTGATCAAGCATTCCGCCCAGGCTTCCCCCGCAGTAAACGAGTAGCCCTCCGCGCGGTCGATTCTTATTTCCGCTTCGCGCCCGTTGCACGGCACGGCTGACGCGCGCAATCAGCGGCCCTCGAGTGCTCGTCATCAGCGTAACCTTGTCGCCGCGCGAGAATTCCGAGAAGAAACTGAGCTGCTTTGAATCGGCGATTATCTGGTGCGGATGCGAAAGCAATCGCCGTGGCACGCCGCGTGAACTGTCCAATGACCGCGCCAACGGGAAGAGATCCGTCTTATGCAGCACATTACCGCCGATCTCGAGTTCGTGCGTTACCGCACCGCCAGTCCACGTATTGTAGACTGACGCCGCCGGTTGACCGTCGATCTCGACTACACGCCTTTTGTCCACCTTCGTAATCGTACCGCAGTGTTCCGTGGGCAAAAAGCCCCCCAAAAAGCAACCCATCGGCGCCTGAAGACTCCAAAGCCCGACTAACAAAAATCCCTCGCCACAAACCTTTCCGTTTGCAAATATTCGCCAGCGACCGGCAAGTGTGTCATCCGCAGCACTTCCGCCATAGACCGGGACATCGTTGCCGTAGGCGCTTCTCACCCCTTCCAGAATGCGTTCCTCAAACCCGGGGGTAGCATGCATGAGCAACGTCGTTGGCCGGCGTCCGAGTGTACTCTCGATTTCCTGACACGCCGATTGACTGCTCGTCTTGGCCTGTATCGCACCCACTTCTCGCAACGAAGCCGTCAGCGTAATCCCGTCGCTCGACTCACCGACGAGCAGTGCAACATCTCGACTAAAGCCATTCGATGTAAATACGCCTTTGAAGGAGGTTGCACCAAACACCTGCACACCGGGAAAGCGGCGCATCAGTGAGGCCATGATTCGTCCAAACGGGCCGTCATCCGTGCCGTACATCAAAACCCAAGCCGGTGGGCGCGTCGCGAGTTCCGTGAGCTTTCCTTCTAATCCATCCGAACCTTTGTCGCCCTCACTCAATTGGATTACGTACATTGTCTTCTGGTTGTCCGCGTGGATTGTTTACGTCAAACGCCCTGCCAGTTTTCGTAGACGGGCTCACTGACTGAACGTCGCAATCTCGCGGGTTCTTTAGGCCAAGGTCCGCCACAATTGGGTCAGGCGGCCCTTTGTAGCCGAAATTGGGCTCCATTTATCGATTATTTATTTGCGGCGTCACGGAACCGACGCGGGTGAATCTCTTTCATGCCACCATGCCGCGATCACGCAGCCGGTACCCGACGCCGGGTTCGGTTATTAGGAACGTCGGATGCGCGGGGTCCGCTTCGATTTTCTTTCTCAGTTCCGCCAAGTGCACTCGCACATGGTGAGCGGTATATTCGTGATCCTGTCCCCATACCGACTCGAGAATTTGCATGTGTGTTAGAACTTTGCCGGCATGCCGCGCAAATAGCGCGAGTACCTTGTATTCGGTCGGCGTTAGCTGAACCGACTTTCCTTGTTGGGTTACTTCTCGTCGAGCAAGGTCGATTCGCAGCTGATCGAATTGGAAGACTTGACCCAATTCCGGCGAGACTCCTTGGCTGCGGCGAAGCGATGCCCGCATTCTCGCCAGGAGTTCGTCAATACAAAAGGGTTTGACGAGATAGTCGTCGGCGCCAGCGTCTAGTGCCTCGGCTATGTCCCGCGTGCCACCCCGACCCGAAATCACGATGATTGGAATGGCGGACCAAGGTCGCATTTGTCGTGCAAAGTCGACCCCATCCCCGTCCGGTAGTCCAAGATCGAGCAACAAGAGATCTGGATTGCGGGCCTTGAGAAACCTCCACGCATCACTGGCACTTCCACACTCAATCGATCGATATCCGTGTGTCGTCAACGCGGCCCGAAGGAGCCTGCGGATGTTTGGTTCGTCGTCGACGGAGAGTACGAGGGGACCCGGCACCATCACATGGCCTCGGCATGTTGCACTAATGTTACCGGGAGCTCCGGGCTTTTTTGCTCAGTATGATTGGAGCGACGAAACCTCCAAATATAGCTATCGCGGAGGCTATTGTCCCTGGAGATACCTTCGAAGCCTGCTGTCTCGAATTCACGAATGACATTTCCTTCTCCCGCGCGAACGTGGTCGAATACCCAGGCGGCACTGCCGGGTTCGCGCCGAAACTCGACAAGGAACAACTCACCGTCTTTTCGAAGTGCCTGCCTGATCGAAGCGAGCATTGCACCTGGGTGGCTGAAGTGGTGGTACACGTCGCAAAGAAAGGCCCTATCGATTGAATTAGGTGGCAGCCCGATGTTCAATTCGGTACCGACAACACTTACTACGTTTGGACGCCCCTGCTTGACGGCTGATTCGGCGATGAATCGACTGAACTTGCCTATGACCTCCTCGCCATAGACTCGTCCATCCGGGCCCACCGCGTCGCTCAACATCATGGTAAAAAGGCCTGTGCCTGCACCGACGTCGGCAACAGCCATTCCTGGCTTTACGTCAGCGAGTCGGACGATGAGCTCACGTTGCGCAAAGAGCTCGCGTGCTGGCGAAGTGAAGAGACGATCCCAGTCGTTACCACTGACCTTCGGATCGAGGTAGGCCTCGTTGGGTCCCGACCGCCGGCTCGTGCATCCGAGCGCGAGCAAGAACACCGCCGCAACGAATTCGACGAACCAGCGTGTTCGAGACCTAGTGCGAGGTGGCACGGTTCGGCTCGGTTTAGCGGGGCGAGGCTTGATCAAGAGCGATGTTGAGCATCGTCACATTGACTCCGTCTTCGCCGAAAATACCCCAGTCGCGCTTGTCGGTGTTCTGTTCGACGAGCGAGAGAACTCGATCTACAGGCAACCCGCGCTCTTTCGAAACCCGCGCCGCTTGCAAGCGCGCGTTTTGCGGACTGATGTGAGGATCGAGTCCGCTGGCAGAACGGGTTACAGCGTCCGCCGGGACGAGCACGCCCGGAGCGAGCGCGTTTTCTTCCCGATAATTCTGCACCAGTTGCTTTACACCAGTAAATGACTCATCAACGTCTTTCGTTTTCGGATCGTCGACTGTACCGTTCAGCAACTTATCGCTGATGGAACCGAGATTGGTGCCGCTCGAGTTCGCGGCGTCATAGCCAGCCCCGGCCGCCGATGGACGCAGGTGAAAATAGCGTGGACTCGAAAAGGACTGACCGAGAAGTCTTGATCCAACGGCGTTGGCAGGCGTCGCAGGTTTGCCGTCCTTGCCGATCAGCGATCCATTTGCTTTCCATGGGAATAACGCCTGACCGATGCCGTAAACGGCGAGCGGATATATCCCACAACACACGATGAGGATAACTAGAAGCGCGCGCAAGGACACGGCTGACTCTTTGACCATGATTGAAATCGCCGACTCGGTGGCAACACCGCGCGGGACGTAGTGTTCGGCAACAGTTTGCATGATTTACACCAAATGCAGAAGGTTATAGACAACAAGATCAATCGCTTTGATACCGATGAACGGCACGATAAGCCCCCCAAGGCCGTACACCAGTAAATTACGCTGGAGGACGGCACCTGCTCCGAGAGCTCGGAACTTTACGCCTTTCAGTGCCAACGGTACCAGACAGATGATGATGAGCGCGTTGAAGATGACGGCACTCAGGATTGCGCTCGACGGGTTTCCGAGGCCCATGACATTGAGGGCTCGAATCTGTGGAAACGCGCCGATGAGCATGGCCGGAATAATCGCGAAGTATTTGGCAACGTTGTTGGCAACGCTGAATGTGGTCAGCGCGCCACGTGTCATCAACATTTGCTTTCCAATTTCGACAATCTCGATGAGCTTGGTCGGGTTGCTGTCGAGATCTACCATGTTGCCTGCTTCTTTGGCCGCCTGCGTTCCCGAGTTCATCGCGACGCCCACATCGGCCTGCGCCAGCGCTGGCGCGTCGTTGGTTCCATCTCCCGTCATCGCAACCAAGTATCCTGCCTTCTGCTCCTTGCGGATCAGGGCCAGCTTTTCCTCGGGTTTGGCTTGGGCCAAGAAGTCGTCAACGCCGGCCTCGGCGGCGATAGCTTTCGCGGTCAATTTGTTGTCGCCCGTGATCATGACTGTTCGAATCCCCATGGCTCGGAATCGATGGAAACGCTCGGCCAGCCCCTCCTTGACGATGTCTTTGAGGTGGATGGTTCCGAGAATCGCCGTCTTGTCGGCAACGACCAGGGGCGTCCCGCCAGAATTGGCAATTTCTTCGACTTTCGCTTGGACTTCTCGCGGGAATGCCTTGCCGACCCAATTGCGAATGGCGTCGGCTGCGCCCTTGCGAATCGACTTTCCCGCAAAGTTCACGCCGCTCATGCGAGTCTGCGCCGAAAACTCTACGAACTCGGCTCCCGGCAGATCGGATGGCTGATGGGCCCCCTTGTCGTCTTCCTTCAAAGCAAGCGCCACGATGCTCTTACCTTCCGGAGTCTCATCCGCCAGCGATGCGAGTTTTGCCGCGTCAGCCATGCCGCTCTGATTCACGCCAGGGGCCGGATAAAACGCCACGGCTTGGCGGTTACCCATTGTAATCGTTCCGGTCTTGTCGAGCAGCAGCACGTGAACATCGCCGGCTGCCTCGACTGCTTTGCCGCTCATTGCAAGTACGTTTTTTTGCACCATTCTGTCAATTCCGGCAATTCCGATCGCGCTGAGCAGTCCGCCAATCGTAGTTGGAATCAGACACACGAGCAGCGCAATCAACACCGTGTTCGAGAATGCCGAAGCCGCAAGGTTCGGCGTGTAGCCCTGTATGTACACGCCAAAGGGTCGCAGACCCACGCACACGAGCAGGAAAATAATCGTCAGCGCCGAGAGTAGAATATTCAACGCAATCTCGTTTGGAGTCTTCTGGCGTTTCGCGCCTTCGATGAGCGTAATCATGCGATCGAGGAAGCTCTCTCCTGGGTCAGCGCTCACTCGGACCCAAATCTTGTCGGACAGAACGGTAGTGCCACCCGTCACCGCCGATCGATCGCCTCCGGATTCCCGGATTACCGGTGCTGACTCACCGGTAATCACGGCTTCGTCCACGGTCGCCGCGCCATCGATGATCTCGCCGTCTCCGGGGATGATTTCTCCGGCTGCAACGACGACGATGTCACCCTTGCGCAGAGCCTCGGATGGCACTTTTTCGAGGATGCCTGGACTCGTCTCGCGATGGGCGAATGTCTTGGTGCGGGTTCTACGCAGCGCGTCGGCCTGCGCTTTGCCGCGACCTTCGGCGAGTGCCTCGGCGAAGTTCGCGAATAGAACCGTAAACCACAGCCAGAGCGTGATTTGCGTCACGAATCCGACTGATTCGCCGTGAGAGGAGGCGCGGAATACCTCAAAGGTCGTGATCACCGCGCCCACTTCCGTGACGAACATCACGGGGTTGCTGATCATGTGACGCGGATCGAGTTTTTTGAAGGCAGCCCCGATGGCCGGGAGCAAGATCTCGCGTTCTAATACCGATCGCTTATGTGCATGCGTTGTCATGAATTTATATGCCTCGTGTCGAAGTTAGAAACTTTTTAGAACGTTGTATTCGAACCCACCATCAGCACGTGCTCGACGATGGGACCGACCGCGAGTGCGGGGAAGAACGTGAGCGCACCCACGATGATGACGACGCTGGTTAACAGTATGACGAATGTGCCTCCTGCCACGGGAAAGCTTCCGGCATCCGGGGGCGTGGCCTTCTTCACGACGAGCGCTCCAGCAAGGGCCATGACGGGAATCGCGGGTAGCATGCGGCCAAACAGAATCGAAAGACCCTGGACCAGATTCCACATGATGTTTCCGTTGGGCGGCGTCATGGTCAGGCCCGCAAATGCAGAGCCGTTGTTTCCCGTGCCAGACGCAAACGCGTAGAGAATCTCGGTGAAACCATGCGGGCCGCCGTTATTGAGACCCGCCGGGCCCCAGCTTGAGACACAGGCCAGGGCCGTCCCCCCGATGACGAACACAGCGGTAACGAGCAGCGAAAGCGCGGCGAGCTTCACATCCCGAGCCTCGATCTTTTTGCCGAGGTACTCAGGAGTACGCCCAACCATCAGACCTGCGATGAAGATCGCAACGAAGACGAAGACGAGCATTCCGTAGAGCCCCGAACCGACCCCGCCAAAGATGACCTCGCCCATTAGGATATTTCCGAGCGTCACCAGGCCACCGATAGGCGTAAACGAATCGTGCATCGAGTTGACCGCGCCACAACCGGTGGCGGTTGTCATCGAGGCAAAAATGGACGAATTTGCGATCCCGAAGCGGATGTCCTTGCCCTCCATGTTGCCCATCGACGGATCGATCCCAAGCGCCGCAAACCGCGGATTGCCGTGAGCTTCGGCCCACCAGCAAACGACAATTCCCGCGACCAGCATGCCGAACATGCTCGCCCACACGGCCCAGCCATGCTTCTGATTCTTGACCATGCGACCCAGGTAGTACGTGAGTGCACTGCAGATAGCGATGAACAGCACGATCTGAACGAAGTTCGAAAGTGTCGTTGGGTTCTCGAAAGGATGAGCAGCGTTCACGTTTACGTAGCCACCGCCGTTGGTGCCCAACATCTTGATGGAAATTTGGGAGGCAATCGGCCCTTGCGTGATATTCTGGACAGCAGCGGCCCCCGTCGCACCGACCTGATCGATGACCTTGGCTGCCGTGTACGGCAAAAAGTTCATCGGGATGCCCTGAGCCATCAGAAACACGGCGTAAATTAGCGACGCAGGCAGAAACAGGTAGAGTGTCTGCCGGACGACGTCGCGCCAGAAGTTGCCTACGGTTGTGCCCGACGAGCGCGCAATCCCGCGCACCAAAGCAGCCGCGGTGGCAATCCCCACTGCGGGGGATATGAAGTTATGGCTCACTAGAGACACCATTTGCGAGAAGTAACTCATGGTGCTCTCGCCGCCGTAACTCTGCCAATTCGTATTCGTCGAAAAGCTGACGGCGGTATTGAATGCGAGGTCCGGGCGTACCGCCGCCAGAGCCTGAGGGTTCAAGGGAAGATGGCCCTGAATCCGCAGCAGCACGTAAGTAACGATACAGGGGATCGCCGTAAACAGTACCAGCGAGAAGGTGTACCGCTTCCAGTTTTGCTCTTTTGTCGGGTTGACACCGATGACGCGGTAGATGAATCGCTCGATTGGACCGAGAAACCGGTCAAGAAAAGTGGGACCCTGGTGCTCAGGATCGAGAACACGCAGCAAATAAAGCCCAAGTGGCTTGGTGATAGCCACGATGCAACCCAGAATCAGGGCCAGTTGCAACCAACCATTGGCATTCATGGTCAGAACCTTTCAGGTCGTACGAGTGAGATGAACAGATAGATGAAGAGCACGGTTGCAACCGTGCCGATGATGGCAGTTTCCATGGTTCAAAGCCTTTCACAGGCGACCGTGTATACGAGGCAGGCACCAAAGCCGCCCAGCATTACTATGACGAATAGAAGATCCAGCATTCGTAGTTCCTTGGTCTTGGTGACGTTGTTCCAATGGACGCCTTCCACTGGAAGGCTTCGATAAGCAGATCTCGTGCCGCGAACGCTGACTGCCAACGATGATCGCAAGTCTTGAAATCATGAAACATTGCCGACCCATAAAGTTCGTGCAAATCGCAAGGTGCACGACACTTGGGTGATGAAAAGTGCGACGCGCTTGCCCCACAAGCCCTAGTGCCGCGCGCCGAAAGTCCTGCCAGCCTTTCGGCTCCGCTTTGCGGGCTGCTTCGCAGCCGCGGCACTACTTATTTTCCATGGGGTTTCACCCCAAACCCTAGCCCGCTTCGCGGGCCGCTAGTGCCGCCTTCAATCCCCGCTAATTCCGGTCGAACTTCTGGCGACCGGCACTAGGTCGGTGACGTCAACTCGCGTCAGAGGTTGCGCATTGCAACTTGCAAGGCGTCACCAGCCCTCCGATCCGCGTTTTGCAATCGCGCCTTGCGAGTGAGGTTACGAAATCCGCAAGAGATGAACGTCGGTCTTCGGCACGTCCGCTGCTTTAGTGTCTTGGCGAGGATTCACCCATGACTGAGATTAGTTCGCGCGCTCTGCTCGAAGCCGGGCGGTCTTTCAGGATTAGGTCCGGTTGCCGGGAGCGAAGAACCATCGCAAATGTTGCCAAAGTGCCGATGCGACCACCAAAGTTTGCGGAGGGCGGGCGATTCGCGTGAAAACTTATGCTGCTACTATCGGCGCGGGAAAGCTTGGTCCAGTAGGTGAAAGCGAGAGGGCTCTTACGAGCATGCGGCCGACGAGGGGGGAGGCTATCCTGGGGCCCGAGCCCACACGGTGGGGAGCCGCCATGCCCGATCCTTCCAATTCAAAGCTACGTGTCTTGGTAATCGACGACGACAAAAGCATACGCTCGACGCTGAGCGTTTGCCTCGAAGGCTTTGGCTACGACGTGCTCGCCGTAGCTACGGGTGAGCTCGCACGTGGGGCGATTGCGAGGCAGTCATTCGACCTAGCATTCACCGATCTGCGGCTCGGGAACGAAAGCGGACTAGATCTCATTCCAGGGCTGCTTGCGGTCCGCCCGAATCTTTCGATAATCGTCATTACCGCATACGCCACATTCGATACGGCGGTCCAAGCCGTTCAGAGGGGAGCTCAAGGCTACCTCCCCAAACCGTTTTCACCCGCGCAGGTTCGTCACGCCATCGATGAGGTCCTGCAGCGCCGCGCCCTGATCGGTCGCGTCACGGCTCTCGAGAATCGCCTTGCCGAGGAGGCGCCCGAGATAGATTTGAACTCGACTTCCTCTGAGCTACGTGCCGTTCTTGACGCGCTGATGCCAGCAGCGCGCTCGGATGCAACGGTCTTGCTGCGCGGAGAGAGCGGCACAGGAAAAGGCGTTTTGGCGCGCACGCTGCACGAGCAGAGCGCCCGACGTGATCGTCCCTTCGTGACCGTTAACTGCCCGACACTGTCCGAAGAGCTCCTGGCAAGCGAGCTATTCGGACACGTCAAGGGGGCATTCACGGGGGCGGTACGCGACCAGGCCGGCCGGGTCGAAGCAGCCGACGGTGGGACGCTGTTCTTGGATGAAATCGCGGAGCTTTCTCCGGGCCTGCAAGCCAAGCTTTTGCGCTTCCTTCAGGAGAGGCAATTCGAACGGGTCGGAGAGAACCGAACGCAATCCGCAGACGTGCGAATCGTTGCGGCTACAAACCGGGATCTTGACGCAGACGTCGCCACCGGACGGTTTCGTCAGGATCTGCTCTACCGCCTAAATGTGGTGGAACTCACCGTTCCTCCGCTGCGGCAGCGCGGAGAGGATGTCTTGAAATTGTCCGACCGCTTCTTGACGTTTTTCGCCGTCAAGGCCAAGCGTCCTCTGTTTGCCCTTTCCCCCGCCGCCTCTCAGGCGCTCCTACGTTACTCGTGGCCCGGCAACGTTCGAGAACTTAGAAATGTGATGGAGCGTGTGGCCATTCTTTGGCCGGCGCAGACCGTTGAGCCCGCCGCATTTCCTGAACGAATTCGCGGCGGGGACTCGCCGGAGTTACCGTTCGTAGGCGGTAGTTACACCCTAGAACAGGTCGAACGTGAGCACATCATGCGCGTTATGACCAACACGCGGACCGCGGACGAAGCGGCGCGAATCCTCGGTATCGACGCATCAACGCTTTGGCGTAAACGGCGCAAATACGAACAAGAATCATAGCCCTCCACAGAGGCACAGGTCCGGGCGCCTCGGGTTGGAATCGTGTGTTGACGGACCGAATCCTTACGTCATGGCGGCGGTCCCCGTTCCGTTACGGGTAGTCGAAACCAGAATCGAGCACCGGCTCCCAGCGCGCTTTCAACTCCAATCTCGCCCCCGTGCTCCGCGACGATGCGTTTGGCAATTGCAAGTCCAAGACCCGCGCCCCCCGAGTGTCCGTTGGGCACTTGAAAGTGCGGCTCGAATACAGATTGATGGTGCTCGGGCGCAATCCCCGGCCCCTGGTCGCTCACGTCAAATTCGATTCTCTCGTTCGTGCGTCGGGCACGAGCCGTCACCTCCGCACCGGCGGGGCTATAATGAATCGCATTGTTGATCAAGTTGGAGAGAAGTATGTTGATTTGATCTCGATCAACGAATACTTCGCCAATTCCAGGCATAACCTCGGTCCGAAGGTGTACGGCCTGCGCTTCGGCAGTCGCACGCAAGGCGTCCGCGGAGCAGCTCAGAACCAGATCCACCGGCACATTCTCACGGTGCAAGGCGAGCTGGCCCGTGTTCAGTCGCGAGGCATCCAGCAGTTCATCGACCAGGTTCTGGAGGCGTTCGCATTCATCGCGAGCTGTGAACAACAGATCGGACTGCTTGATGCTAAGCGGCCCGACGACACCCTCGGCACACAGGTGAATGGCCATACGAATAGACGTGAGCGGCGTGCGAAATTCATGGGCTGCGGTTGCCACGAGATCCAAGCGAAGCTCGTCCAATCGAACGATCCGGGTTACGTCTTGAAGAAGAATCGTGGTGCCCATGATGCTTCCGTCGGCGTCATAGGCTGGCTCGCCACGAGCCAGAAATTGCATTTGGCCTCCCGCTACGTCCACTGTAACCGCATCCTTGAGACCCTGGGGCAAAAAGGGGCCCCTTCGCAAGAGGACATGGTGGTGAACCGTTTGGATCAATTCTCGCAAGCTGGGTGTGATTGAAGCCAACCATGACGCATCTGAGGAACTGGAATCTACTCCAAACGCGGTTCCCGCCGCACGGTTTGCTTGTGTCAGTGCACCGGCAATATCGACCACGAAAATCGGGTCGGGGACGCTTTCGATGGTGGAGTAGAGGTTCTGCTGCGCCTGCAGAAGTTGACCTAGCGAACATTTTCGATAGTTTTCAAGTCTCTCGGCCATTTCGTTAAAATCGCGTGCCAATACGGCTAGATCGCTCTTACCCTGGACCAGGGCTCTCGCACCCAAATCCCCCTGTCCGATGCGACGGGACGCGGCGCTTAGGCTAATCAAGGGACGTAGAAGGCGCGAGATCCACAACGTTGACACCACTAGGGCCAGAATGCTGCCGACAAGCTCTGTCGCGATCACAATGATGACTTGCCTTGAATTGAGCCCGACGTGCGCTGCAGCCTCGAGCGCGACGATTACGGTAACTATCTGTGCGAGGACAAGTGGAGTGAGTCCCGCAAGCAGTTGGCGACGCAAACTCACGTGCGCCTCCTATTGTTCGCCATGGCGACCACTTGCACATCAATGTCTTGGGCCTCTCGTACCAGGCGCAGAGGAACGGAACGCCCGAAGAGCTGCGCATACCAAGGCTGACTCGATCGTCCAATGACAATCAGTCCAACACCCTGGGAACGGGCAAACTCGAGAATAGTCTGCACCGGATCCTGGCCCTTGATGCGCACGACTTGCGCGCCAAGTTCTCGCGCCAATTCGATGTTTTGGTGTAGGTGTCGTTGTGCCTCCGAATCAATGCGGTCCGGAGCTTCACGCGGCGTCTCGACGTACACGACAAACCAATCAGTGTTCAGGCGTCCCGCCGCGCGAGAGCCACGTCGCAGGAGTGCCAGCGCATGGGGCGGATACGAGGACATGCAGACCATGACCCGGCCGCGATCAGGTGCCAGCGAGTCATGCGCTGCACGCCGGCTCTGACGTTCCAATCCCTTTTCGACGGTTTCAGCCACTTCACGAAGCGCAAGCTCACGCAAGGTGGTCAGGTTCTCGTCGCGAAAAAAATTTTCGAGGGCGTCAGCCGCCGTTCCCGGCATGTACACCTTTCCAGCTTGAAGTCTTTCTATCAGATCCTCGACGGATAGATCCACGTTGACGATTTGCGTGGCATGCTTCAGAAAAGTGTCGGGCACGATTTCTCGACAACGACGCCGGTTGCGCGTTGTACTAAGTCCTTCAGGCTCTCGAGGTGGTGGATGTTCATCGCCCCGATGACATTGATGCCCACGTCAAGAAGCTCCACCACATCTTGGTAACGCTTGTTGTTCTTGCTTCCGGGAAGGTTCGTGTGGGGAATTTCGTCAACCATCACGACCTTGGGCGCGCGCCTGATTATCCCATCCACGTCCATATCCTCGACGGTAATGCCGCGATATTGTTCCCGTCGGCGCGGCATCACCTCAAGCCCTTCGAGCAGGACTTCGGTCTCTTGGCGACCGTGCGTCTCGACGAAGCCGACCACGACATCGACACTGCGGCGCCGCAACGCTTGTGCTTCCTCGAGCATCCTGAAGGTCTTACCCACGCCGGGAGCGAAGCCAATGTAAAGCTTCAGTTTTCCCCGCCTCGCCCGCTCGACGAGCTCGAGGAAGTCCTCGGCATCTGGCCGGTCCGATCTCATCATGGCCCAATCATACGTAACCTTTCCGCCAGGTTCGATGACAAAAGGTCGCTGGCCCTGAACCTGTCGCCGCGAGACTCGGCAAATCATGTTCATTCACGAACCCGCTTCGCGTACCCGGCGCCTCTCTACCTTGACCTTCCCGCAGCCGCAGACATGACAAACGTTGCTGAAGTGTCCGTGCTATTCGAGTCACAGGTGATTCAACGAGAAAACCAGGGACCCCAGCCGAAACTCTAGCCACGCGATCTGTCGATTACTCCATACCCTTGCGGGGATTTTGGAATGGCCATTCGGGGATGTCGCAGCGTACCTAAGCTGCTGCAGTCCGCCCGATTGCGCCCGAGTAGTGAATATACATAGCCAGTGCGTCGAAACAAGGGGCGACATATACGAAAGCCCGCGAGTCACCGTCAACGTTGGCGCGCGATCGATGGACACGTTGCCATACACCTGGTCAATAGCGTCGCCACTTGCCGCGCCATTCCGAGCCTTGCCTATGTGGGATTGTTGCCGACCACTTCGCCAGAAATCGTAAATTACCCTGGGCACGCCTATGCTGCTTTCGTTCGACGCGAATTCCTTGACCTCGCGACAACACAATATTGGGTCCACAGGGGTCAAATAGACGTCAAGTTCGCGATCTAAATGATCAAGAAGTCATCAATACCGACCTCAGCCATTCGCGTATTTGCTGACCAGAATTCTCAGGCGATTATCTGCCCGCCGAACTCACGCAGAATTGCAGATTGCAATGGGGACGGCGTGCCGAGCTTGCACTTTGCAATCTGTCAGAAGTTCGTCGAGCGATCCCGCGCAAAATCGTATGTCATTGGGGTCTCAATAGGTGGCACGGCGCCTGCTTTCCCCGTCAAGGTCTGGCTCGTAGGTGATCAACTCTGGACTCAGGAGCGCCCCTTATGATCATTCCCCAATCGGCAGGCTTTGGTACTCGCCGGAACTCAGAAGCGGCCTCAGGGACCGGGACCTCAAACACTCGCGGCACCCTGCCCGCGAGTGTCGTGAACACAAGGCCAGCGCGCTTGCGCGTCCATATCACCCTTGGATTTCTGATTACGGTGACCCTCCCCGGACTCGCCTGGGGCCCGAAGGCGACGGCGACTTGGAGTGTGATCATTTTCACGTCGCTATTCGTGCATGAGCTGGGCCATGTACTGTGCGGGATTCTCTGGGGAAGCAGGGCGACATTGGTACTCTATCCGCTCGGCGGAGTCACTCAGATGGACCCGCCGCTTTCGCGACGCCGCTCCATAATTTCCCTACTGGCAGGTCCGCTGCTCAACTTGATGCTTGGGTTATGCATCGCCGGGGTTCGGGCAAAAGCAGGTTCGCCGTCGTGGCTGAACGTGGCAATGTGGGTGAACCTCGGTTGGGGCGCCCTCAATCTGCTGCCCATCCTCCCCTTCGATGGCGGTCAACTGCTCGTCGAGGCCCTCGGCGAAAAACGGGCAGCCACTGCTCTTTTGATATCAGCTTCGGGAGCGGCGGGCGTTGGCGTCTCGGGACTCCTAGCGTTTCGGAGCTTGGGCCTCGCGCTCGTGTTCGGTTCGGCCGCGTTTGTTTCCTTCTTGGAATGGAGCAAACGCCGTCGGATCGCGTGCTCGGACTCGTTGGCGGTATCGGGTTAACGATGGCACTGTTTATCGCCCAGTTGGCGTTTCCGCGCGGGGCATTACTCGAAACGGACAAACTCGGGATCCTCGCAGCGTCGGGCACTGCTGCAATTGCCGCCTTCGTAGCGGGGCAATTTCTCTTGCCCTCGAATCGAGCGAGCGCGGCCGCACCAACGCGGCCGATATCGCACGTACTCTGAGCCAAACTCGCCGAGAAGCTCTGAACCAACTCCCGGCCGGTTGCAGTGTTTCGCTGATCTTGACTTGACGGCACGTGGACACCGCGACCAACACCTTGTGCAACTAACCCGCAGACCAAGAGGCGGGTGGCCGCGTCAGCAATAGCGTTGACTTCGACATAAGCCTTGCATTCATTTTGCGTTTTTTTGGCACTCTGGTGAGGATTGTTTTCGAGCAAGTCCGCCACTTGCCG
Source organism: uncultured delta proteobacterium (assembly GCA_963819085.1). Lineage (GTDB taxonomy): Bacteria > Myxococcota_A > Polyangia > Polyangiales > Polyangiaceae > FEN-1139. The sequence continues at coordinate 78,443 of CAWFUX010000031.1, read as the reverse complement.
CGGGCGTAGGTAAAATACCCGCTAAGCGGGCGCAATGCTCGATAATCGGCCTACGCGGTACGATACCGATGAAGACATCGGAGTCGTCGAGGACCGGGACGAAGTTCTGATCGACTGCGCGCGTAATTAGCGCCTCGATATCTTCATTGATGTGCACAGGATGATTGGTCTTCCTCAGCGTCACGGCGAGCAGTGGCGTCAGCTCGGCGTTTCGAAGGCTTGACTCCCGGGAGCCGAAGACATGCCAAAGGATATCGCCCTCCGTGAGTGTACCGACGTAGCCGCCCCTCTCGTCGAGGATCGGGATGGCCGTATACCCGTGCGGCTTCATACGCTCAATGGCTTGGCCCAGCGTAGCACCAGCGGGCACCCACACGACTTGATTCTTTGGAGTCAGAAAGAAGGCAACGTTCATTTCTTTGGCTCCGAACAATTTAGCGATGCATAGCGGCTCTTTGGAGCGCCCTTATGAAATCTTGACACAAATATTGTCGATTCTTGTGATTTCTTGACGCATTCCGACTTATTTGTGAAACACGCAATCACCCTTACCAAACACTATTGACGCGCGGTGAACGGGTCAGCGCGCCACCCACTCGAGCGCGAGGGGGTCAACGGAGCATTTTCATGCACGACGAGACATTCTCATTCGTTATTCCCACCTACCGCTTGCGGGATGTGGGTGAAACGGTCCAGCAATACGATGAACATTTCTGGCGTAACGGACATTCCGTCAAGACCATCGTGTTCGACGACTCCAGCCCAGCCAACCAGCAAAAGTATTACCCACTCCTGGAACAGATCAAGACTCACAATGACGTCTACTACGTGGGCCCGAAAGAGAAGGAGCAGTTCATCGCCTATCTCAACGAGCGTCTGCGTGACAAGCGACTCGAGGGTTTGGTGAAAAACCTATTTCGCCCCAGCTACGGTGGCAATCGAAACTACACACTCATGTATACACTCGGCGGTAAGTTAATCAGCGCCGACGACGACATGCGGCCCTATTCGTTGATGGAACACAGCCCCGAGTCGCTCGAGCCCGACGAGATTTGCCGCGGCCGCCTCCATCAGCTGGGCCAAAACGGTTACACTCGTAAGTCATTCGACATTTTTAGGTCATTCGCCGATGTGCTGGGCAAGAAAGCCAATGACGTCCCAGACAACTATGATCAGGGTGAGCTGCTCGTCAACAGCTCGATGGATCTCGAATCGAACGCGAGCAAGGGACTCTCAATGGAAAACTCCCTGCTCCTCAAGCGCGGCTCCGTCGCTAGTGATGCCGTGATCAAGATCGCTCAAACGTTTCGATCAGGTACTAACAACGTCGATGCCGTCAACTATCTGGAGATGTTCCTCTCGGACAGCAAGCAGGCAAATCCTGACCAGTCGAACGCCCAGTATGTCCTCGTGAATTTTCGACCCGTTGTAACGAACAAGAACTGGCGAATGGATTGCGGCGTCGCGGGGTACGATAACAGCTTCGGACTGCCCCCTTTTTCCCGACGCGCCTTCGGTTTGAAGACTACATTTTTCGCTTGTGGGTCCAGCAGGAAGGCATTGCTGCGGCCCACGTGGGTGCCGCACAGAATCACCTCAAGAGCAACTACATGCGCAATCCGCTCGCGGCTGAAGTATTTAACGAAGAGGTCAGCAACCTACTCAAGCGTAAAATTAAGTCTTCGCTGTCGCGGCTCGACGAGCTTAGCATCGCATTCGATTATGATGGAGAAGTCACAGCGGATGACGCCGAGGAAATCCTGAATAGAATCAACGTGCTTTACAAACTTACCTTGGAGGCCGCCGAGAAACCAATGGGCCCCGAGCGCAAAGAAGCCCTGCTGCAATTCGCGTCCAATCTGAACAAAGCATTTTACGGATTCGAGCCCGATTTTTTCCAACAGAACCTGATTCGAATCGTTGACGACGTGGTTAGCGTCATCAAGGGCTCAATTGAGATCTGGCCAAGCTTGGTCGAGATTTGCTACTTCCAGAAGGACCGCAAAGGGTTGCCTCAGGTTCGGGTCAAAAACCAACGAATGTGACACAGAAAAATCATGCGCCAGCGAGCCAGAAGGCAGGACAAGTGACATCGAGATTGACAGGAAGGCCAGCCTAGCAGAACGTTCAGCCCGTAGGAATCGCCATGGCCCGATTTCGCATACGAAATTACCTTTGGTTCATAGGGGGCGCCGTATTCTTTCTCGCCCTCGTTGTGGGGGCGCTGCGCTTCAACCAGTACGGACAGTCCGTGGCCCGAGAGGCGTTTCGAGCGGAACGTCTCGACGTGGCCAACCGAACCCGCCTCGCGTTGGCATCAGCTTCGGAAGCCGAAAAGAGCGCCGTCTTGGCTGTCACCGACGAGGACTCGCGGGTCTATGCAGATCAGGCGCGCGCCGCCACAACGCAGGCCGACCGCTTGCGCCTGGAGCTGCAGCGGTTGCTCAAACTGGGAGGCACGGCACACGAGCTAGATCTCTTCAAGCAATTCTCCGAGTCCTTTGCCGAGTTCCAGCGCGTCAACAGTAAATTGCTCGCATTGGCGGTCAAGAACACGAACCTCAAGGCGACTGCTCTTTCCTTCGGGCCAGCTACGAAATCAATCGACGACATGATTGCGTCACTTTCCTCGGTTGTGGCTAAGAGCGCGAACTGGCCCGAATCCCGCAACATTGCATTGTTCGCCCTGGGAGCCGAGAGCGCGGTATTGCGCATTCAAGTCTTATTGGCGCCACACATTGCGGAAGAGAGCGACTCACGGATGGATGAGCTCGAAGCCCAAATGAACGAGCACGCGCGAGAAGTTCAGAAGGACCTTACCGAATTGGCGGCACTTCCGAAACTCCGCGGAGATCCCGATTTGGTAAAGGCTACGGCCCATTACCGGGAATTTATTGCCCTCAAGACCCAAGTCTTGGCTCTGTCTCGTGAGAACACCAATGTCCTCTCGCTTTCCATGTCCTTGACCCAGAAGCGCCGGGTGATGTTGCTTTGTCAGGAAACCTTGGCGGCGCTAGTGCAGGCAATTAACGAAGAACCCGAATCGGGCTTGCCGCAGGGAAGACCGGCAAGTCCTCGGTAGCTGATTTGTACTCCAATCCCAGCAGATCGGTTCTCTGTAGCCGTGTCAATCGCACAGACTTTGGATACCGGGCCCAAGACTGTCACCCAAGCTCGTGGACTTTTCTGTCACCTATGTCCTCGAGCGTTCCGCGGATTGCTGCACCGTAATGTTGATGACTCGACCTACGAGTACCGACTCGACACCGGGAACCGGTTATTCCGCTCTTGCGAGCGCGCCGGCATGGGTCTGCGCGCTTTGAACGGCGCCGCGCCCTTCTTAACCGGCGAACGAAAACTAGGCTTGGGCGAGTCGGTTAGCGCTTTGCGCGCACTTGAGTCGAGGGCCCGGGAATTGTGAAACGGGTGAGTTTCGTTCACGGGAATGCGCTGTTGAATGAGTCGTTGAATGTCGGCCAGAAACGCGCCCTCGTCTGCGTCGCAGAAGGCCCAGGCGGTACCGGCGGCACCCGCTCGAGCGGTGCGGCCAATCCGGTGCACATAGCTTTCAGGGATATTCGGCAAATCGTAGTTGATTACGTGCGATATCCCGTCGATGTCGATTCCGCGGGCGGCAATATCGGTTGCCACGAGCACGCGCATTCGGCCACTGCGAAAGGCGTCGAGCGCTCGCTCCCTGGCCGACTGAGATTTGTTGCCGTGGATGGCATCGGCTTCAATTTGCGCGCCTTGAAGTTGCTGTGCAACTCGGTTGGCCCCGTGCTTGGTTCGAGTAAAGACGATTGCGCGCTCTACTGCGTCGCTCTGCAGCAAATGCTCGAGCAATGCGCGTTTTTGAGCCTTAGCCACGTAGAACACGGATTGCTCTATGCGGTCAGCGGGCGCTGCTTCAGAAGCAATTTGAATGCGGGCGGGACTGCGCAATATCTCGTGAGATAAGCTGCGAATGGCCGTGGGCATAGTTGCCGAAAACAGAAGCGTCTGGCGCTGCTTCGGGCAGGCTGCAATTAGCTTGCTCACGTCGGGCAGAAAGCCCATATCGAGCATGCGATCCGCCTCATCTAGGACTAATATTTCGATAGCCTGAAGAGATATTTGACCCTGACGAAGCAGGTCAAGCAGGCGTCCGGGCGTCGCGACGACGATATCAAGCGAGCGTCGAAGTGCGGCAATCTGGTTATTGATGTTGACGCCACCGAATATCACGGTGCCGTGCACGGGCAGATGTTGCCCGTAGGTCGCAAAACTCTCTCCAATTTGCGCTGCCAATTCCCGGGTAGGTGTCAGCACGAGTACGCGCGGGCGCCCTGCGACACTGCCGGTACCTCGAGTGGATAACAATTGCAGAATTGGCAATGCGAATGCGGCTGTTTTACCCGTGCCGGTTTGGGCACACGCGAGCAGATCGCGTCCGGCTAGTACGAGGGGGATGGCTTCTACTTGAACCGGAGTCGCTTCTAGATAGCCTTCGGCTTGTACGGCACGCAGTAACGGACCGTCTAAATTCAAATCAGTAAAACGCATAGGGGCTCTTGTGGGGGCGGCTATTAGTACCAAAGATCGACTGTGTCGAGGCACCCGATGCAGTATTCGAAGGTTCGAGCCGACTTTCTCGTACAATCCTCGAGCAAATGCCGGCTTGAACGCGTTTGACTAAATGACGCCAGAGCGGCAACAGAACGAAAACGGCCCGTTCCTAGGCAGCGTTGCGGGTGGCATTGATTACAGCAGCAATACCCTTCAAAGCCATTCGGCGCGCTTCGCGGGCCGCTTCGGAGTCAAGCGTCCCGCTCTGTCGATGCGCGTTGTAGCGCGCAAAAGCATCGTGAACTATCACGAGCAGCGGAAGAACGATTTCTTCGCGAAAGCGAACGCTGGCTCTAACCAACGGGTCGTTGGACAAGAGCCAAGGTTGGCGCGATACCCGCAGAACACACCGCTCGACGAGTGCCGCTTCGTCGCGAAGGCGCCGCCAGAGTGGGCCAATTCTTTCGTCTCGCTCGAGGTGCGCACTGACGTCGAAGCGTGACTTGAGTAGACTCATGGCGGCATTGTCGAGCAGCGCTCGGAAGAATCGTGAATCGCGGTACAGGCGTTGCAGCTCGGGTTCGCGACCTGACTCAATTACACTTTGGAGTGCCGCACCAAGCCCATAATAACCAGGTATCTGAATCTTCAGGACGCTCCAGGTAGCCACGAAAGGAATTGCTCTCAAGTTGGCAAGCTCGAGATTTTGAGTGGCGTGGCGACTCACGGGGCGACTCGCGATCGTCAAGTGATCAAAAAGCGGCAGGGGGCTACTCTGATCGAGGAATGTAATGAGATTCGGATCGTCGCGCAGTTCGCGATAGGCCTGGAAAGACAAAGACGAAAGCTCATTGAGCAGTGGCACGAATTCAGGTGAAGGGTCCTCGCCTCCGGTAGGGTAAAGAAGATTCTCCAGATTGGCAGTGAACAATTGTTCGACGTGGTAACGAGCCATCTCCGGATTGCCGAAGTTGCTGCTAATAGTTTGCCCCTGAATGGTTAGCTGTGTTTCCAGCTGCTCGATATTGGCATCACGCGACCGGTAAAAACGATGTGTATTGCCTCCGCCGCGCGCTGGCGGGCCTCCGCGACCATCGAAGAACACCATGCGTATACGGTGGCGGCGCCCGAGTTCGGTGAGCCTGCGTTTGGCTTGTCTAATGCTCCAATTGGCTGTGAGGTAACCCCCGTCCTTGGTGCCGTCCGAGAAGCCCACCATAACGACTTGTCGCTGCCCCCGATGTGAAAGCACCGCCCGATATTCAGGGGATTCAAGCAGACGCCCGAGAATTGCCTCCGCATTCTCTAGGTCTTCGATAGATTCGAAGAGTGGCACGATGTCGAGGCGCCCGTCCTTTGTTGGGAGACCGGCAAATTGAGCAAGAATGAGTACGACCAACAAATCCTCGGGGCCGCGCGTGTGGCTGATGATGACACGGTGCAGGCCGAGTTCGCCGTTGTTCCGCTGAATTTCTGGCACGAGGTGCAGCACTTCCAAGGTATCCCGAGCGAAGGGCGAAAGCAGCGAAACCGCCTCGAGCGGCAAGACCTTACCGCTGCTCAATAGCCGTTCCAGCAGCTCTAAGGGAACCTCTTGAGCCGTCGCGGCATTCTGAAGGGAGTATCGATCGGTCTTGGAAAGTTCGAGCTTGGTGCCCATCACCTCGACGAGTTCGCGCAAACTGGCAAAGAAGATATCGCTGCTTTGGCGCAGATCGAGAGATGCAAAGTGGAAACCGAAGACGTGCACCTTGATAATGAACTCATCGATTTCATCCAAAAATAGACTTTGATGCTCACGTACGATCAAATATCGCAGTGCCAAGAGATCACGCTGGAGCTCATCGGCCGTAGCGTAGGGCTTGGTTCGTGAATCCGTGTCATGCGAGGACTGTGGAGCCTCATGGTCCGTGGCGAGTAGCCAGGTGATACGAACGCGCTCCAAAATGCCTAATATCTTTTCATGAACGCCGTCGAAAGTGAGACGCCGAGCCAGCGCTCCGGCTGCCGCATAGTGCCGCTGCAGCACCCGCTCTTTGAGTAACTGCGACACTTCCTTGGTTACTTCGCACGTAACGAAGGGGTTGCCATCGCGGTCCCCGCCTGGCCAAAAACCAACTTGAAGATTGGGGCGCGGAGGCAAGTGTTCCGCGAGATGCTCCCTACCGTGGGCGACCCCGAGCATCCTTGCAATGATTTGAGGCAGGACCTCGTAAAAGACTGCTTCGAGCGTGCCGAGTACGCCCCGCGCTTCATCCACCGGCGACGGGCGTTCGCGATTTGAAAATCGGGTTTTACCCAATTGCAAGAGTAGACGCTCCACTTGGGCCGGGCTATCGCCATTGAGGGCAATTCGCAAATCTTGAATGATCCCTTGAACAGCGCCGGGATAGAACTGGGTGGGATGAGCCGTCAGCACGACGCGTGTGGCGGTCTGCTCGAGCAGGCCGCTCAAGTCGGTACTGCGGTCGTCTCGCAATACCGCTTCTAGCAAATGCGAAACACTACCGGCCGCGGTCAGGTCGTGAGTCCGCACGAATGACGCGTCTTCCAAGGCGTCGAATAGGACGACCTGACGTTCTACCAGTTGGAGAAACAAAAAGAGCGCCTCGTTCTTTTCAACGCCAGCGAGCAGAGGATTTTCGGAAAAAAAGCGCTCAACGATTTCCTTGGGCGAAGATTTCTCGGCAAGCCCCCGTCTACAGTGCTCGGTAAACACAGGCAACAAGCGCCCCACCCGTTGTAATAGGTCGTAAGGCAGACCGAGAAACAGACCGGAATAGAGGCGGTAGCGAGTGGCTACTTGCTCGTCGAAGGCGCGTTCGGGTTCGTGAAGCAATGGCATGAATGAGTCTTTCGACGCTCGTTTCGAGTAGGCGTCAAAAGCCTTTTAGGCTCGGGACGCTGCTTTGACAAGCGGGCGGGTCGCGGGCTTGTTTTCTATACCGTTTCATGGACGAGTTCGACCCCACCACGGCTAGGTGGCGACGAGCGACTCCCCGTGAGAGCGGTTGTTCTCCGGGATGCTCCGCGTGGGATACCTGTTGTCGCAACGAATCGATTTGGCGCCCCTGATGGTAACAGCAAGGACTGCCCCAATCTGCAGCCGTCCGTTTGCACGCAGACGAAGTCCCTCGATGCATAGGTGACAGCGAGGATCGCGCAGCGAATGCAAATCACCAAGACATAAGGCAGTTGCAGAGCCGCCCGTCCTGAGAGGCCGAATCTAGAGTGGCCTCGGGCCTACTAATGCGCTCGTGGGCATTGCCCCGCATCCGTCGTCCGACACGCTTCATGCGCCAGCAAAACTGTTAACACGTCACATTGACGAATGCGAAAAGCAGGGTTAGCGAGAACATTACGCGGCTGTTTCAGTTACCTATGGCTCGACGTAAGCTTGCGAATGCAATAGAATCAAAGTCACAGATGAATTCCGAAGCTGTACCGGTGGCTAGAACTACGCTTGGAGCGACGCCGCTCTTGCACGTGCTAGTCTCGCTGTTGGCACGTGAAGCTACTGGTACGTTGATAATCGAGCCACCCGAGGGGCAGCGGAGCGCGCTCTACATAAACGGCGGCATCCCGACGAAAATCCGCACCTCCGAGCCAGTGGGCAGGCTTTCCGAGCTGCTTGTCAGCCACGGTCAAATCGACTCGCACACGGCCGTGCAAACGTATGACGAGGCTCGATGCACACAGGGGCTTCATGGGCGGCATTTGGTTGAAAAGCAGCTAGTGGATGAAGAAACTCTGCTCCAAACCCTTCGTGTCCAACTGGCATTAAAACTCGGGTGGGCGGCGGGGCTTTCGCCCGACACAGCCATCGATTTGTACGAAAATGTAGACTTTCTATTGAGCTGGCCGAAGGGTCCCAACTTCGATTCGCCGCTCGAGGCCATTTGGGCAATGGCGCGCAATCATGTCGATCTCAAGAGTGTGGCGTCGGTCCTGCGCCAATTGGTTAATCGACCTTTGCGCCTGCACCCACTATCGCAACCGAAGTGGTTTGGATTCGACACCAACGAATACCGCGTAGTTGAATGCCTGTTAGAGGGCCCTGTAGACATGCAGTCGCTCATTCAACAGGTGCCCGTGCCGGTTCGAGTTGTCCAAATAATGCTGTATGTTTTGACAATTGCCCGACACCTAGACTTAGGTCAGCGCAAGCCTCCAATTGGGTTTGCGCTCAGCGGTAGTGGCCAGCGCCAGCGTGTGGACATATCGATGTCACCTACGGATGTCAGAGCTGCCATGGTCCAAGGCCCAATTCCTGCTCCGGTACCCGCAACGTTGCCGCCCCCGCCGCACGAACAAAACAAGGCCTATCATGCCCTCCAGGCCTTACACGCGATGCAGCGAGCGGAGTACTTCTTGGAGCGTCACAAGATGCTCGAAGCGGAAGCCGAAGCAAAGGTTGCCCTAGAACACAATCCGACTCAATCCGAATGTCGTGCCCTCTACGCCTGGATTCAATCCTGCAGGCTAGGTGAAGGTTCCGATTTGCCGAAGATCCTCGAAGTTATGACGGAGGCACTGGAACAGAATCCAGTTGACGAGACCATCCGTTTTCGTAGAGCGCGACTATTGAGTCGGCTTGGGAATGTCGACGAGGCGATGCGGGACTTTCGACTAATTGTCGAACTGAACCCGCGACATATCGATGCCCAGCGTGAAATTCGATTGTGGGAGTTGCGGCACGGCGGCAAGCGGTCCTTATCGGGCGAATTCACGAGACCGGTCGGGATACGCGCGAGTGAACGTCCCCCACCACCAGGGCTATTCGGGCGGATATTCAAGAAATCGTGATGTTCACTCGTCAAACCTAGAGGGTTCGCTGGCAACTGGGTGCACCTCTGATTTTGCCGCTGATGCAGATACCGCACGCTCAAGAAGTTTGAATCGTGGCAAGTATTTTCGCATAAACGCCTTCTCGAAGGTGCGCCTTCAGATGAGCTGTCCAACGGTTGATTCTAACATCAAGCGGGGCCGCATGCTGCAAGGGGCGCGCGGGTAAGTTGCGGCCGCGTCGCACTTCATTCAAAAACAAGCACCGCCACGGGTCCGAGGCTAGCAAACCATGAACGTAGGCCCCTGCCACGCGGTCGTGGCGCCAACCGAGTTCAGCGCCACAGTCTAGAATCAAAGGCTCCCCGTCGGTTCCAACCAGTTCGGTTTGACCGTGATGTATCTCATAGCCCGCGAGCGGGATCCCACCAGCAGGCCAAGCACTCTGCAGCAAACATTGACGGACAATCTTGTCGTTGCCAAACCTAGTACACAACGGCATGAACTCAAGACCCATCCACCGAGCAGGCCCCGACTCGGTTCCAGCGTCGTCTATCAATTGGGTACCGAGCATTTGGTAGCCGCCACAAATACCTAGCACCCAAGCACCCTGCGCATGGGCAAGCCGAACCGCATCCACCATACCGGTTGCGGTAATGTGAGTCAGATCGCCAATGGTCGCCTTCGAGCCCGGAAGCACCAACAAATCTTGACTGCTCACAAGCCGAGAATCCGTGATCCAAGTCAATTGAACATCGGGTTCCGAAAGCAACGGGGCCAGATCCTCGGTGTTGGCGACACGCGGGTAGAGTATGGCGCCGATGTGCAATTTGTTGGGTTCCGGCGGGGCATTGATCGGAACCCGTATCGGGCAATCCTCTTCGTCCAGACCATGATCGAAGTAAGGCACGACCGCCAGGACGGGCACGCCGCAGATTCGCTCGAGGATAGGAATACCGTCTTCGAACAGGTGCATATCGCCGCGAAACCGGTTGACGATGATACCTAGAACGCGGTCTCGATCAACTCGCGGTAACAAATCTAGCGTACCCTTAGCCTGCGCAAAAACCCCACCCTTATCAATATCCACGACTAAAATTATGGCGGCGTTGGCATGACGCACAGGTCGAAGATTGACGAAATCACGAGACCAAAGATTCAGCTCCACCGGACTTCCGGCGCCCTCAATTACGACAGCATCATGCGCAGCAAGCAGACGGTCGAGCGCCTGCTCGGAAATCGCAGCAAGACCCGTGGTATCTGCAAAATATTCCCGGGCCTCCTTTTGCCCAATTGCCCTTCCCAAAACGATTATCTGCGCTCCTGTCGGACTTACGGGCTTCATCAGTACGGGGCCCATGTCAACGCTGGCCGCATGGCGAGAGGCGAGCGCTTGAAGCAATTGCGCCCGCGGCATCTCCAGCCCATCGCTAGTCGATCCAGCCTGATTGGCCATATTCTGGGCTTTGAATGGCACGGTGTCGATGCCGGCATCGCTGAGTAATCGACACAGCCCCGTGGCTATTAGGCTTTTGCCCACATCGGATGCACTTCCAAGCACGGCGAGCGCAGTACAGTTCCTTTGATCTTGGCGCATTATCGAATTCTCTTCGGCCCCGGGGGGTGCGATCTGTAATTCAACATCGATCGATTCAGCAACCCTTATGGCACGAAGACTGCACAAGGGCCGCTGGCTGACTTAGACTTGTCGGCTACCCCAAGCTGGTGATAATACTTCATTCTTATGCGAACCCTCTGCCGGACGAGCCCAGAATGTTCAGGCAAATTCGCCCTTTGGGACAAAACGGCGCGCCGCTACCTGCGCAGTATCAACCTGTTAATTCTATTGAGCCCTGTCGCAGGGTGCAAATCCAAAGCGGCCATCGAGTGTGAAGCGCAATTTCAAAACGCCCAGATAGTAGTGCAAAAAGAGTCAGGCTCCCCCGCAGGCCTGGATGTAAGCCTGGCGTCGGTTGACAAGGCACTAGCAGCCTGTCGGGCCGCTGATCGGCAAAAGGAAGTTGAGCAGCTCAACATTGCGCGCAATTCGCTTGCAATGCATGCGGCACTCGTAAAAGACCGAGCGACGCGACAGAAGCGAGTTAAACCAACGCCCGCGCAACTCGATGAATTTGCAAAATATGGCGATCCGACTTGCCCCAAGGGGATGGCCTACAAAGTCGAGGGAGCCGATCGCCAGATTAAGTGCATCGGGCTACAGCCGGTCCGGATGAACTGGGCCAAGGCCCGCGACTATTATACAAATCTCGGATACCACGTTGCAACATCTGAAAGCCCACCCACATTGCGCGCAGAACATGGGTCGGAGCTATTTGTCTATTCATTCACACGGGTTGACGATACAGAACCACCACGTTGCCTAACTTTGTACCCAGAAGCTCAAATACCCTGGCAAGAAGCCGTGAGTCGAGCGACGGGTGCGCCCATTCAAAAGCTGAAGCTAGGCTCGCCCGTGCCAATGTCTGAAGGGAACATCCAACTGCGCGTGGACGAAGGTAAAGATAAACTCATCATCTATCTTGGTGCATGCAAAAACTGAGGCAAGAAGCTCGAAGCCGTTCGGCTTCGGAGCATTGCGCCGCCTCACGTGGAGCCGTCCGACCAACTGGGTCAACGTCATGACCCGTTTTGGCGAGTCACATTCACATTAGCCGAATGGCAGACTACGCTTTTCGTGCAGCTCGATGGTTCGGCCTCGGGCCAGTTTACCGACACAAAGCCCCTTCCCGGGTGCGCGAACAGATAGCCTTGAAGGTAGTCGCAACCGAGGTCAATTAGAGTCTCTCTCTCCTCGCAACTCTCGACTCCTTCGGCAATGACTTGATGGCCCATATCCCTGCTGAGAGCGGTCAGCGACGATATGAGTTTTTGCTTCACGGGTTCCCGATCAACGTTGCGAACGAGCGTCATATCGAGTTTCATGAACTCCGGTTCCAACGTGGCAATGCTGTTCAGGCCGGCATACCCAGCACCCAAATCATCAACCGCGATTCTAAACCCGAGGTCGCGCAAGGCTCTGACCTTTTGTCTTATGCCATCGATGTTCATCAGCGAGGCGCGTTCCGTAATTTCGAACACAACGCGGTTTGCAACGGCCGCGAGTGACGAATCCGCGTCCCTAAGATCTGCGTCCAATAGATCGAGCGGATGAATGTTGACGAAAAGTGCGAAAGTGCTTTCTGACTCCAGCAGTGGTTGTGCGGCACGGTCCCGAACGATCCGACCCAGCAAGTGAAGGGAATTTAACCGTTCGGCAGCATTTAGGACAAGCTCGGGGTCATGGAGCACGGAATCTTCACAGCGAAGTAACGCCTCATAGCCAAATACCGACCGATCGGTAGTGCTTACGATAGGCTGGTACGCAATCCACATAGCGCGTAGCGCGTCGTCGAATTGCGCCTGAAGACGCATGAGGTTGGATGTTTCGTCTTCCACGCCCAGACGCAGCAGCGCATCCCGTTTGACTTTTGCGCCGCAATAATGCCGAACTGCGCGTTGAACCGTGAGTGACAAGATACCAGGGTCGACTGGCTTCACCAGGTACATGAATGCACCGTATTCAACGGCCTCGGCGGCGCTCCTGATGCAGGGAACCCCCGTTACCAGCACTACTGGAAGGTCAGGATCATGCTCGTGCAGAATTCGAAGTAGTTCTAGCCCGGACATTTGTGGCATCGAGATATCACTCACGACGGCAATCACGTGGTCCGTGGCCAAACGATCGATTGCTTCGTTGGCGGAGAGGCAAGGAGTAACGGTGTAAGCCCCCTGGATTGTCTCTGTGAGCCAACGTAATATCGCGGGGTCGTCGTCAACAAGCAACACGGTCCCGGCATACTCTCGCTTCAAGACGCTGCGGTTCCCTTTAGCCAAAGCTCCCTCCAGTGACCTTAATTTGTAAACAACCAGCGGCGAAACGGCAATCGTATTTTGAATACTCAAAGTTGCTGCACGGACAATAGCGACAGCAATTAAGCGGCCGCTCCCCGAATTGGTCGCTATCCAGCGCCGGATTCCAATTGCCTGAAAATTTCACGACTACCATGGCCGGTTGACCCTAGGGGCCAACCTACAGCTCACGATTACAGGTCGTGAACCTATCCTAAACCAAGGGTCTAATTTGCTTGCGAATTTTCTTCACGAAGGTCTGCGTGCAGGTGCCGTGGTCGAATCTCGTGATCGATGATTTCACGAATCAGTTTGGCCACAGTTTCCTTTGAACAATTGGGGCTGCTCTGGACTTCGTTAGCAAGTTGAGCACCCGCATGCGACGCCGGCCAGGTTTGTTTGGGGGCCGCGACTTCCTTGTTCGGCTGACGGTGATGCGAAGGCTTCGTCTTGGTCACGTCCCTAAACAGTGATTCCTCGCTATTGCGGCGCCCTGTTCCATGACAAGATGGGCACTTCGTCGTAAGTCCAAATGAATTGCCGATGCGGCCGTCGCCACCGCAAATTCCGCAAGTTTCAGAGGCCATACGCTCTCCCTCCAGGTCTGGAGGGGCGGGACTTTATAATCATGCCGGCTAGCATGACCCAGCTGGGCTCCTCGGGAAAGGTAAGACTATTGCCCCGACCCACCCGAAGGACCCGCGCCAGGCCAAATGAGCCCAATTTGCTAAATAATTGGGGCTGTTGGCAACTCGAGCCGACGTATATCGTCGCTCAGCTCCCCTTTGGGAAGTTCCGATTGGCAACGAGCAAGCACAGCCCGCGAATCGAACCCTGAAAATACGGAGTGTCATCCATTTGTGCAGACAGCCAGGAGTTAAGGTACGCGTCAGCCTTGGCTTGGCTTACCGCCATACCAGATAGCGCAAAGGGTCCGAGGAACGCACTGTTCTTGTCGAACGGTACACTGGCTACGCCGCCCTTGGAGTCTACAAAGGTCGAAACATTTTGTAGGAATGTTTGAGCAGCGGCAGTCTGGAACCAGACATAGTCCACTGCCACGCGCCAAGGAGTACGACACGCATTGTACCCATAGTCTGCGCCTCCCGAGACTTGCCCCTGGCTCGTTCCCCATTCAGGCACGAGCCCGGTTGAGTTCGAGATTGTTAGTTTCTGATATGCGGCGAGCATCGTGTAGGCATCAGTGGCCAATTGATTCCAAAATGGGTCGCTTACGTATGTCGCCCACACGTGCCAGTAACCGGGCGCAAAATACGATGGGTTCACGGTTCCCGCCGACCAACCGCCAATAGCATCACCGGGGAGCAGATATGAAGGTGGGCCCGCTGCAGTCTCGTACTTCTTGATAGCGTTAATGAGTGCAGTGGCATCCGTCTTGTAGCCACCCCACTTGGCATCAGCTTGAACGAGCGCCATCGCGGTGTCTTCATCCCCATCAGTCGCGCCGTTCTGACCGTAAATGGTTGCGCCGCAGTCCTTCGTTTGCCAGTTCATTAACCCATTGGCGTCTTCGTGCGCCTTGTAATATGCCCAAAGCGCGTCGAGTGCCGTTCTATCCCCGTTACCTACTGCTAGCAGCATCCCGTAGCCAATCCCTTCCGAAAAAGTGGGATTTCCGGCGCCTGGATTATTGGTTATTCGAGCTTGTCCACCACCGCAGTCAACATACATATTGGTCTTCCAGGTAGTGTACCAAGTTGCGGGGTTGAAATTCGCGGTATTCTGGCTGCTTGGAACAGGCTGATAGCCATAGTACGAAGCCGAACTGCCACCACCTACGCTGGTAGTTCCTCCTGTACTAGCGACAGTCGTTGAGCCGCCTCCTGTCGTCGGCATACCGCCCGTTGCGGATGCTCCGCCCACGGATTTCGACCCGCCGGTTGCGGACACACCGCCGGTTGATTTTACACCGCCTGTATTCGCGGCACCCCCGGTTGCCAAGTTACCGCCAACTGCAGCGCTACCGCCCGTCGCGACATTGCCGCCGACCGCTGCATTGCCTCCGGTACTGACGTTCCCGCCTGTTGCGGCACCACCGGTGTTGCTTTTTCCACCAACCGGGACGTTGCCACCTGTATTTGCAACCCCGCCTGTCGCCGGGTTGCCCCCAACGCTGCTTGCCCCTGCAGAACTCGTCGCGCCCCCGGTCGATATCGATGTCAATGTCGAGCTGGTACCACCGGTCGCGACGCTGCCGCCAACCGTTTCATTCGTTGGGCTCGAGCCACCTGACTGCATGCAGCCCGCAGCGCTGGCAATTAACAAGGAACTAAGTGCAAAGGTGTTAGCGCGCATTCTTGTCTCCAATCCTGACCAATCATTGACGGGGCAACCTAGCCTAATTACGAACACAACTTGCTACCGCAAAAGATTCGCCAGGCGAGTTATCCTGTCAAACTGAATTCGCGCCGTCACTATCAGTGTTTGTGCGCGTTTTTTGCGGCGCTGGGATTTCAAGCCGCTTGGCCTGACCCTAGATTGTCGCCCAATTACTGACATTTCACCATACGTCCATTCTTGCGACATCACTGTGATGTCGCATCTCTGTGTAAAATCCCGATACTTGATGAAGCGCCTTGCGTACCTATTGACCTGTATTGGCACCCGTTTGAGCGGCAAGCTGCGATTCAAGCTCGACGAGATGCGCGACCACTGTGAAACAGTCCAGAGTGCCCCTGAATTTTATGAATGGTGCGGATTGCATGGCCGCTTGCCAGCCAACATCGGAGATCCCTGCATCCCTCAGGGCATGTAAGAACCTTAGCGTCCGCAGGGCATCGAACCAACCGTGTACCCTGCGGTGCAGATTGCCCAGCGAAGTCTTTGTCGCGGCATCGGTTACCGCGTTCAACAGGTCACAATTCATCATCGCGCGCTGGGCAGCGAGCGCGTGCGGCGCCGGAAGTTCGTCAATAAGACGCTCGAACTCCACGGCATCACCGGCGATTGCGAACCTATTGAGCGCCGCAATTACCAATCGCAACACGTCATACGCTGTCGGGCTTGCCACCCACACGTCGCCTTGATCCACAATTATTGCTACGCGCGGGCCTGTTCCAAAGGGAACACGCTCCGAACAGCGAGACTGGAGCCGAATTGGCGGCCCCGACAGTCGACAAATTGGCGATACTTTTCCGAGCTTGTCCAACAAATAAAAATCCTCCCCGGCGTTGCGCTTAGGGACACCGCGTACCGCCGCGTAGGCATGCGCGGCAACCGCAAGCGTGCTGCCCACACTGTGATACGCATACGGGGAGGCCGCATAAGCAAGACCCAGAACGTGGTAACGAATACTGAGTTCGTATAGTTGGGTTGCCTGATTTACCTTATCATCGGGCCCGGCAATGTGACAAAATGGGAAAAGCCAGGCACTTACATTGTCGTCCGGATTAATTCCCGCTCGCTGAAAATAGTCGCCGGGTAGCTCGGCGTCCGCATCGGTAAAGTACAGGACCGGCACTTTTAGTCGCCCCTGCGCATAGAGTCCAAGTGCAATGTCGCCACCGATTTTTCGCGCGAGCCCCACTCCCTGCTTGATTGGCAATTCGCGTCCATCGCTGGCGCAATCAATGACTAAAACATCGAACTCAGGTTCGGTAATCAAAGTAGCCCCCCGAGCCAGGTGACGCCCACGTGTGGCCATGAAAGTAAGCAATCTGCGATTCATTTCTCGCAGCTGCTGGGGAGTTTCGTCAGCAGAGTTTACCACCAAGATTGCGAGCACACGACCGTCAACCTGGTTTGCTGCCTCCCGGAAGCCGTCGAGTAAGTCGACGGACTCACCGAGGACAGGCACAATCAAGGCCGAATGGTATGCGCCTAGCCGAGCGGAAATAGCCAATGATTCCCGCTCTGCCCATTTCCGCAGGTACTTGGCTACCGACTCACTTTGAATCTGTCTAACTTTGCCAGGGCTGGGCATGAAGCATATCCCATTAAATTTCTTGGACGCAGGCGTCGCCAGCGAGATCCGCTTAATGAACTGCTGCTCGATGGGGCAAACCTTCAACCAATTGTGCCTCGAAATCGAGGAGTTCGGCGGCACGTTGTTGAACCGCCTGCTCGGGAAACAGCTGCCGGGCAAACCGGTAAAATAGCGCGTGATGTCGCGATTCGGCTTTGGCCAATTCCGTGTAAATTTGGGAGAGCCCGTCGCCCAGTGCCTCGAGCCGTTTTGCAATCATAAACAGCCGTTCACAACCGCGGGCTTCCACTATGCCTGCCGTCAATAGGCGGTCCATCAACAGTTCTTCCGTCGAAGATCGACACTTCTTGAGCAGCGCATTGACATAGGGATCCTTGTAATCGTCGACCAAGGAAAGTCCTCGCTCGGCCAATAGCCGATAGACTATTTGAAAATGTTCCAATTCCTCGCGCGCAAACTCGATCATGGGCTCTATCAAGATCTTTCGATCCGGATAGCGCACGACGAATGACATCCCAGTCGCGGAAGCCTTACGCTCACAGGCCGCATGATCGATAAGGAATGCATCAAAGTTGGAGAATACGGCCTCCAGCCAGGGAGTTGGCGTTGCGTAGCGGAGATCGAACATCCGTGGTCTATATCATTTGCTCGGGGCCTTCCCAGGGCAGACGGCCTGAATAGGCCTACAAAGCGAAAGTCATTAAACTGCGGACCTTATCCGCGAGCTATTTTAGTCGTTGACCTTGAGCGGAGTACCTGCCACG
The DNA here is from genome assembly GCA_963819085.1 of uncultured delta proteobacterium. Taxonomy (GTDB): domain Bacteria; phylum Myxococcota_A; class Polyangia; order Polyangiales; family Polyangiaceae; genus FEN-1139. The sequence continues at coordinate 60,491 of CAWFUX010000031.1, read as the reverse complement.
CGACATGCAGATTTTGGTCACCAATTGAGCAATTGCCTGTTCTTGGCTGGGATTGTTCGAGTATTCCTCGTGAACGCTCTTGAGGCCATCGTCACAACCGAGACCGGCTTCGTCCTTGAGTTCGAAGGTTTTACCGTCATCCGCAACGACCGTTGATAACTTTACGTAGTAGGTTGAGTCGCTTTCGCGGCCTTCCATTGGGCGCGGGCCCGCGGCATAATTTAGCTCGATCACCTTCTGGAGTCTTTTCGCTTGAACGCGAAACAGCGACAAGTAGTATGCCACTCGAACGTCATCGAGCTCTTCGCGACGTGAACACCAAAGCATGTCGCTCGGGTGCGGGCCCAGTGCCGTGGCTACGCAGCGCTCGACGTTCAGGCTTGCCTCAATGCCATGCTGCGCACAAAAGTCGCTCAGATCCACAGCATCGCCCGCGATTGGTGGTTCCGAGGAATGACGAGCTCCCGACTCTGTGTGGCGCGCCGTGCCTTCGTCCACTGAACTACGCCCGCTCGACGGATTGAAGGATTCATTCGCTGGTCGATCCCGTGCGTCACTCGACTGAACTCGTTGTTGCTGATTTGCAGGCGCACAAGCCGCGGCGCAGCCGAATAGGATAACTCGCAGACACCGCGGTAGCATCGGCCCAATCTGCCATAGTTTTGCGCGCCAAACAGTAACCTCCGCCGAGAAAGCGACTGGCACAAACCGACGTGTCAACGCCTCGGCGGCCACGCGATTCCGTCCACTCGATACCAGTTCAACTCTAATTTACAGATCGAATCTGCTTACGTCGGTATTGACCCTGGCTCACGTAAATTTTCTGCCGAAATGAGCGAAGTTACGCTCGACTAAGTCCGCGCGATCGCTAGTTTATCGAGTTTAGTTGGACGATTCACCAATCCAATGCCGTTCGATTTTTACTCCCGAGATGTTCGCGCCGGGAGTTTTGGCCTGTCTCCGCACCCAAAATGCTGGAGGCGACAAGTCAGCAGCGCGCGACTTGGCGTACACTGACGGGTGCCGCGACACGGTCTTGAGCCGCCGAGGTCGCATTGTGCGACTGCTCGTCAACAAAGGTGCGAGGACTATGAAAACATTTCCGGGGTCACCCGTGGCGATTCTGGTTTCTGCATTGACTTTGGCTTCCTGCGCGGGAAGTGACTCGGGCTCAACTGCCGGCGAGGGCGGAAGCACAGGTCCAGGCAACGGCGGAACCAGTAACGCAACGCAGGGCGGCGATACAAGCGTCGGTGGCAACGGCGCCGGGGGTATTCAAAGTAACGGGGGAACACCCAGCGTGGGCGGAACTGGCGCAACGGGTGGGTTCATGAATACCGGTGGTGCATTATTGAACACGGGCGGCGCCGCTGGAGGAGCCCAGGCAACAGGGGGCGCAGTCGGGACCGGGGGCTCCACGGGCACCGGCGGCAGTGCCACGACGGGGGGCAACAAGGCAACGGGAGGCACTCCGAATTCTGGCGGGACCAAAGCTGCTGGAGGCACTGCAATTGGCGGAGGCACCACAACTGGCAGTGGCGGAATCTCCACCGGTGCGACGAAAGCGTCGGGTGGGACAATGGCCACCGGCGGCACGACTGTTACAGGCGGCACCAAAGCAAGCGGAGGTACCACAGCAGCCGGTGGAACTGCCGTTACTGGCGGCACCAAAGCGACCGGCGGCATGCTTGCAACCGGCGGTATGCTTGCAACCGGCGGCATGCTTGCCACGGGTGGGAGGGCCACAGGCGGCGCCAGTAGCAGCGCAGGTGCTTGTACGTACACGGGCAGCGGGAGTCTAACCGCCAGCAGCGGCGAGCTCACCTGTTACTACTTTGGCCAAGGCACGGCCAAGGGTGAATGCATGGGTTCGAACACTTACAAGACTAACTGCGGCTATTGCGGCACCGAAGGGAGCGCCACCGGCAACGCCTGCAATTCGGGTCACAGCGACGCAGTCGCCAATATATCTACGGGCGCTTATTATGTGGCGGTTCCCAATTGGGGCCAGGGCGCGAGCTGCGGGCTGTGCGTCAGTGTCTCTTACAATGGAAAAACCATCACGGCGACAGTGGTCGACAATTGTGCCAGTTGCGGCTCTGGTCACATCGATCTAAGTCCTGCGGCGGGAGCGGCACTCGGCATGGGGACGGCCGCGGGGCAGACGGAGGATCCGACGAGCGGAGTCTCGTGGAAGACTGTAGCTTGCCCCGTTGGTACGAGCAGCATCGTCACCGTTTACAATGGAACTTACGCAGGGCAACTCTATTTCCAGAATGTCGCGTTTCCAATTGCAAGTGCGTCGGCAGTCGTCGGTGGCGCAACGCACACGGCGACCCTCACCAATGGAATGTGGGACTTTGGCATAACGCTGACTCCGGGTACGCAAATTACCCTGAAGGACATCGCGGGTGACACGGTTACGGGAACTTTTGGTTCCAATGGCGGTAGCCTGGGCGTGCAATTCCCAACGACATGTTAGGTCAGGAACGGTGGGGGCGCTTCACCGTTCTTAGGATTTACTTGCACGGGCAAATACCTACATCGTGCGCAATTATTGACGGCACCTAAGCTGGGCTCGAATCGCCCGGTCGAGGTGCAGCTGGCGCAAAAGCAAAGATCCAATGGATTGAAGTCGCGTAATAGGTCATGCTTATGGTTGCACTTTTCTCGAACGGACCTTGAGGATCAACCATGGCATTAATGCGACATGTAACACTAGGCGTTACCCTTGGAATCTGTGTTGCCTGCGGTGGATCTTCGTTCTCCACAACTGATAACGGCGTTGGCGGAAGTAACGTTGGCGGCGCCGAGTCGGGGCAAGGTGGTGCAAATCTAGGAGGCGATGCAAGCTTAACGGGCGGTGTCAACTCCGCCTCTGGCGGATTTTCTGCCATGGGCGGCGCGGATACGGGAGGGGACGTCGGCACGGACGACACAGGAGGGCAAGCATCTGTCGGGGGACATCCCGCAACAGGTGGCAATGCAACCACGGGCGGCGACGTGGCAACAGGCGGCGATGTGGCAACAGGCGGACGATCCACGGCAGGCGGCGCCAAAGGCACCGGCGGTACCAACTCCACTGGCGGTGCCGTCACAACCGCGCCAGCAACAGGCGGCAATAAACCTACGGGTGGCGCCTTTGCAACGGGTGGCGTTAATTCATCCGGCGGCGTCAATTCGATAGGCGGAATCAATTCAGTAGGAGGCTCCAAACCCACCGGCGGCGCCGCAACGATGGGCGGCGCACCGGCAACCGGTGGTCTACCGGCAACTGGCGGTCTGCCTGCGATAGGCGGCGCCAAGACGACAGGAGGTGCTCCAGCAACAGGAGGGACACCAGGTACTGGCGGCAATTTTGCAACCGGTGGTTCCGGCGGATACGACACCATGACATGCGATCAGCTCACGGCCGCTTACGCAAGCGAGCTCGCCAACGCCAAAGTGTGTGATCCCTCCGTGTCCACGAATCAATGCGACGTTCTCGTTCCCAACAGACTCGATTGCAACCCATGCAACACTTCCGCCAACAGTTTGCAGAAGACTGCACTCGCAAACCTTGACGCAATTCGAGCCGCGTGGAAGGCGGATTCGTGTTCATCGGGCGTGTGCACGCAGATTGCTTGTCTATTAGTATCCGGTGGTGTCTGCTCAAGCTCGGGTACGGTATCCAAGGGCGGCAGCTGCTCTGATACAATCGGCGTAGCGATTCCAAGTGGTACCTGAGTTACAGTAGGCCGACTGAACTGTACGGTAGAGAGCCACTCAACGACCGTGGCCCTAAAATCATTGTGACTTTCGGCTTCGTCCGAACTTCGCCCGAGCTTGGGTGATCATTTGGGTGGCCTGAGAGCATTACAGCATCGAACCCAGTCAATTGTTCTACAAACTTGGCTGTACGAAGGCAACGTGAGCGCGACAATCGGCTCGGATGGGGAATGCGTTCTCACCTCGACCGCCTAACGGACATCAAGACTGCGGCGGCAGCAAATAATGTGACGGTCATCGACCTGAATCAATTGACCATGGCTTTGTATACGTCGCTCGGTTTCTGCCCCATCGTTGGAGACTACACGTTGACGACTAGCGCCCTCGGTCTCTTCTTCTGCGACGACCACACGCATTTCGAAGCAGCCGGAGCCAAACAGGTAGCGGGCTAGTTGCCAGCGCCTTACGAACGCGAGGGATCCCGCTGGCATCGTATCTACTCTAGTCCCGTTCGTGCGGAAGCCTGAGTCTCAGTCGTGAATTGCTCGCCCGACGTCTAGCAATCGTCGGCAACGCCACCGGCCATTGCGGCTGCAATGCCATGAGGATGGCCGAGTAGTGCTTCTATGCAAGATGTCACTCTGCACCGTGGTCAGCGGGCTTGTATCGATTCGCCCCGAGTCCGCTTTCGGGGATTCCTTGGAGCAGCTTTCGGCTTCGTGGTTCATTATTATGAAATCCGCTCTAAGCTCGGCTACAATGATAGCCAGCTGCCGACCGCCGCCAAGGGAAAGCATTTGAATATCTCATCGTGGTATCGAGCACTTGCAGCTTTCGCAATTGTTGAGGCAACTGCATTTCCGTCTCGTGCGTGCGAACGGATGGCACCCTGGTCGCGCCTTTCCGAAACTGCGGGCCAGGTTGCAACTCCCCTGCCCTTGTCGCTAGTCGCGGGCTCGGTGGTACCACCGCTGGTGCTGGCACCCACGGGCGCCGACTACCAACTGCGCCTCTTTTCGCAACGTGATTTGCACGGTGAGCCCAACGCCGAACCCGTCAGCGTCTGGGCGCCATTCGTGCTTCCCGTCGTGGTAGCTGGTGTCGATATCTTTGCGGCTGCGTCGGGCCACTGCGAAACTGTTCGACCCGCGTCAGCTATGCTTCAAGCGATGGGGATATCTTTTGCATTGGTGACGGGCCTAAAGGTGATTACTGGTCGCAGCTGGCCTAGCGGTGGACTCGATCCAAGAGCGCCCGACTACCTGCAACATCCCGAGTCTGCGCGTCGTTTCAATTGGTTTTCGTGGAAGAATGGCTACGCGTGGCCAAGTGGACACACGGCAATAATGCTATCTGCAGCCACGGCTCTTTCGACGGTCGAGTTTGGGCGATCTTGGCTGGGGTACGCTGCATACGGAGCGTCCGCGGGCGTCGCGCTAGGCATGTGGCTCGGCGATCACCACTGGGTTTCGGACATAGTGTCGGGCGGGCTACTGGGAGTGGCGATTGGGCGAAGCGTGGGCCTTGCGTTTCGTGAAGACGCCGAAAACCAAACCACCCAAAGTTGGGCCGTCTTGCCTTTTTTTGCAGGCACGGCACGTGGCATTCAAGCAGCGACTAGTTGGTAGGTTCTAGCGGGACTCCTCCGATCCGGTTACGCATGCTCACCGCGGCTACCGGAAACGTCGGTGACCTAAGTCAGGGCCCAACTAGTGCATCGAACACCACCGCGGCCATGATAATCAATGCGTAGCGATTGATGTCCATGAACGCCTTGAAGATTCGGGCAGTATTTTCAACGGGCCGCAGCATGAAAGCAAATCTCCAAACGAGCCAACCACCAACACCAACGACGCTGAGCGCGCCTACCATGCCGGTCACCGTTTGAAACACTATCAGCAGCGCAGAAGACGCCACGCTGGCCGCTGTCCACGTGAAGATCAGTCTGAAGATCTGCCTGGAAGTAAAGTGGCGAGATAAAGTTGGGAGCCCAGCACTTGCGTAGTCGCTTTGATGGCGGAGGGCGAGCAACCAGAAGTGAGGCACTTGCCACAGAAAGAACAAGAAGCAGAGCGACAATACGGCTGGATTCTGGATACTTCCGCCCGCTGCAGCCCAACCGATTGCGGGTGGTAATGCGCCAATTACAGACCCCGGAACGACGGCGAATGCTGTCATGCGCTTCAACGGCGTGTAGATGCCGTTGTACCAGACCATCGCTAACAGCCCGAGAGTCGCAGGTACCACACCGCGTGTCGCATACAGAATGAAGCAGCCAAGCGCCGCCAGAGCCAGCGCCACAATCGACGCGGTGCGAGCCGTCACCAGCCCGGCGGGGATCGGCCGAAAGCGAGTGCGCTGCATCAATGCATCACTCTCACGCTCCTGAACCTCGTTGAGAGTGGAAGACGCCATCGCCATCAACAGCGTTCCGACCACGGCGCTAAACAATGCGATGTTGATGCTGCGACTATACGCAATGTACCCGGTCGCCGCCGTCAGGGTAGATACGGCAGATATGCGAAACTTCGTCAACTCGAGCCAGTGGCTGAGTCGAGAATCCGAACTTAGGTGTGAAGCACTGGCAGTCAAAATGCGCCTAATCCTCGTGCGCCGCTCACCGAACTATAGTGTCTATTTGCGCCTCTTGCAGCCGAGGTGCAGGGGTTCGACCCCATGCGCCGTTTACTCGTGAGCATTTTCCGGGCGTTACGCATCTCGCCGCAACCTTCCAACTCTATTTGAGTTCCTTGATATAGGCTACGACCCGGTCGAGTTCCTCGTTGCCAATCGGTATCGCGGGCATTTGCTCGGGATAGCCGCGCACGACTTCGCGAGAGGGCTCGAGGATGGCGAGGCGTAACCGCTCGTCGTCCATGGTGACCTTCTCGAGTCCCGTCTTGGTAACGACCTCTTCCTGTTTTCCATAGAGGCCTCTGAATGTGGGACCGACCATGGGCCTACCATCCGTGGAATGGCAACCTAAACAGCCCCGGGGTCGCATTAGGGCTAGCCCCTCGGGCTCCGTGGCGTGGGCTGAAGCCGGAGCGACTACGTGGGCTGAAGCCGGAACGACCAACACTGCAACCGGTGTCGGCTCCGGCGTTCCCTCTGGTCCGAAGTACCAGGCCTTGAATTCCTTCTCTCGGACTACCTCAACATGACTAAGCATGGCGCTGTGGTTGACGCCGCAGATGATGGTGCATTGAATGTCGTAGGTACCAAGCCGCGTCGGCTGGAACCAGATTGTGTTCGTTCGACCAGGAACGGCATCCGCCTTGAGTCTAAATGCGGGAACGTAGAAGCCGTGAAGGATGTCCACGCTGTTGACGTCCAGCTTCATTGGACGGTCGAGCACGGCGAACAACTTATCCGTTTGCTTGCCGTTAGGATATTTAAACGACCAAGTCCATTGTCTCCCCGTGACCTTTACTACCATTGCATCGCGGGGAGCGCGGCGCGAGTAGTCATAGCTGGTCCAACCATAGTAAAATATCGCTACGAACAGCAGTAGTGGAACCACCGTCCAGGTGATCTCGAGTAGCGTATGTCCCTCTATTTGCTCCGCCTTGGGGTGGCGCTTCCTGCTGTACTTGATCACGAAGTAGATCATCAGCGCGGTGATGAAAACTAGAAACACCAACGACAGAACGAAGACTTGCAGGAATAACTTGTCCGCTTGAGTCGCGAATGTGGAGGCTTTAGGCAGAAAGTTCATGTCGAATCCTCACGCGAAAGCGACATCGGAAAAAAGCAGCACCAAGAAGATGAGCAACGTTACGATTGCCACCAGAATCACTCCCTTGAGGAGCGGATCTTCGTATCGGAGGTGCATGAAGAAGTAAAAGACGAGACCTGCCTTCAAGGGGGTAATCGTCAATAGGCCCCAAACGGCAGCCCGCAGCCCAAAGTGGCTCAGCAGGACCAAACAGCCAGTAAGGAATACGAGTGCGATCCAGACCGCTACGACAGTGCCGTAGCTTGGGTGTAGCGGTGCATGTTCAGTCGGATGTGTCGATTGATCGCTCATATTTTACCTCTAGGCCGCCAAGTAGAATAGCGGAAGGAGGAATATCCAAATTACGTCCACGAGATGCCAATACAGCCCACCATTTTCCAGGGCCACGTTTTTGTCCTGGCTAATCTTGCCGCTGCCGATCATGCGCGCCATCACGGTGAGCACAGAAATACCGATAAGCACATGCAGGCCGTGCAGACCCGTCATCGTGAAATAGAGCCCGAAGAAAATCTGCTCACCGTGCGGCAAGGTGGCCAGGTGCGCCGAGCTTGGGTAAAGGCCGTGGTGAAACTTGGCGCCCCATTCGAAGGACTTAATGACCAGAAACGTGAGCCCGAGGGCAATCGTAGCCGCTAGGTAGGCCCTCGAAGCGGCACGTTGTCCGCGTTGAATCGCCATGATAGCCAGCACTACCGTCAAACTACTCGTCAGCAGGACGATTGTGTTGGTCACACCAAGTGTCGCGTTGAGCTCTGAGCCACCATGGTGGAAATCAGCGGGATACTTGTGGCGCATGTAGGAGTAAGCCACGAATAGTCCACCGAAAAGATTGATTTCCGTTACGAGGAACAGCCACATTCCAAGCTTGGCGCCAAAGTCATCGCGATGAACATGAACTGCGTGAGCCTCGGTACTCATGACTGGGCCTCTTTCGCAAAATGGTAGGGCTCATGAGTCACCGTCGGAATCTCGTCGAAGTTTTCGACCGGTGGTGGACTGGGCACTGACCACTCCAGCGTTACGCCATGCCAGGGGTTGCTACCGGCCTTTTTGCCCCTAAAGACCGCGTGCAGTAAAGAACCGAAAAAAATGAGGAGCCCCGATATCATGACCCAGCTTCCGACTGTCGCTACTACGTGAGCGAAATGATACTGGGGTAGATGTGCGTAATAGCGCCGAGGCATGCCCTGCATGCCAAGGATCAGCATGGTGAAGTACAACATGTTGAAGCCAATGAACATCGGGAACCACGCGGCGTACATGGCAGCGTTCGAGTACATACGGCCGAACATTTTTGGAAACCAGTAAACGAGCGCCGCAAAAAAGGCAAAGCCGGTGCCACCGAACATCACGTAGTGAAAGTGACCCACGATGAAGTACGTGTCGTGAAGATGAATGTCGAGCGCCAACGCCCCCTGCCAAACGCCGGTCATCCCGCCAATGCAGAATAAAAATATGAACGAGAGCGCGTACAGCAGCGGAGGTTGAAAATTGATTGAGCCTTTGTACAGGGTGGCAACCCAATTGAACACCTTGATGGCGCTCGGCACGGCCACGACCATCGTCAGCAGTGAAAAGATCATATTGCCAAACTCGCTCATGCCACTGGTGAACATGTGGTGAGCCCAAACCAAGCTGCCGAATCCGGCAATCGCAAGGCTCGAAAATGCAATAGCCTTGTAACCAAAAATCGTGCGTTGGGCGAAGGTTGGCAGTATCTCCGAGATGGCACCCATCGCCGGCAAGATCATGATGTAAACGGCGGGGTGTGAATAAATCCAGAACATATGCTGATAAAGAACTGGGTCGCCGCCTTTGGCTGGGTCGAAGATGCCAATTCCGAACAGTCGCTCGAGTATCACCAGCAACAGTGTGACGGCCAGAACCGGGGTCGCGAGTATCTGCATCCAAGAGGTTGCATATACAGCCCAAGCGAATAGCGGCATTCTAAAGAATGTCATCCCGGGTGCACGCAGCCGGTGAATCGTCGTAACGAAATTAATGCCGGTAAGCATCGACGAAAAACCGAGAATGAACGCTGCGAATACGCCTAACGTCACGTTGGTCCCAGTCTTCAAGCTAAACGGAGCGTAAAAGCTCCAGCCGGTATCAGGCGGCCCATTGCCGGTAAAAAGCGCGGTTACGGCAATCAACGCCCCGCCGATGAAAAAGTACCACGATGCAAGGTTTAGCCTGGGAAATTGTACGTCCTTGGCACCCAGAATGATAGGCAGCACGAAATTGCCAAATACCGCGTTTAGACCTGGGATAACGAACAGGAAGATCATGACAACGCCGTGAAACGTGAACAGAGCGTTGTAGGTCTGGGCAGTAATCAACTTGTGAAATGGGGTCAACTGCACCAGGCGCATCACAAAACCCGCGCTAACGCCGGCAAAGAAGAACGTCACCATACTTACTAAATACAGTATGGCGACACGCTTGTGGTCAGTTGAAAGAATCCACCCAAGCAGACCGTTGTGTCTACCCTCGTACTCGAGGTAGTTGGATTCACCTGTGATATGCTGGGTGCTCATGTTGCCCCCTTGTCGCGAGACTTGGTGCGCTGTCCCTTGGCAATCAGGACAATTGCGAATGCCATAGCCGAGCCGAGGATGAATGTCCCGGCCACGCGCGTCACGTTCAGCGCGTATTTGTGGCCGGCCGGGTCGTAGCTGAAGCAGAATCTCAGCCACTTATTGATTGTGGGTTGCACCTCCCCACGCGATGCCTCCTGCACGGCCATCTCCCAATCCGCTGGAACGTACGTGATGCCATACATGTATCGAGTTACCTTGCCCGTAGAGCTTAGGAACATCAACGCACCCGGGTGCACGAAGTCCGCGCCAACCCGCTTGAATTTGAAACCGACGGCATCCGCTAGCCTTTTGGTGGTAGTGGCGTCACCGGTCAAAAACCGCCAGTCCGTCGGGGCGACCGGGCGTTTGATTTCTTGCAGATAGTTGCTGCGTTTGCGCGTTGCAATTTCCGGCGTATCGCGCTCGTCGAAGCTGACAGTCAGCACTCTAAAGTCCTTACCCACCTGGGCGTCGGTGCGGTTGATGGTATCGGCAACGCCATTCAATTGCGGTGAGCAGATGCCCGCGCAGCGAAAATAGTTCAGGGTCAAAATAGTCGGGCGGTCGATGAGCGACCTGAGCGTAACGGATTGGCCGTCCTCGTCTCGAAGTACCAGGTCGAGTGGGATTACCTGCCCCAGCTTCTCGTCGATACCAACCTCTTCGGGTTTGATGGCTGCCGAATTATCATTGGAGGGTTGCGCGTCCGCCGGAGTCTTGGACCAAGCGGGGCGGCAAGTGCCCAAGGATATCCCGACGGTGAGCACAAACAGCAGGTAACGGGCAATATTCGACATGATGCTTTCAATGCGGAGTTAGGCAGAGTCTGGGTGGATACCATCGAATTGTCGAACAAGAATCCACTTTGACGGCAAAACCGTTACAGGGAATATCCAAGTCAACAAACCGAGCGTCTACCTCGCCGCGTCCAACTGCGGCATCTACTTCCGCCAACGTTAGAGCAGGTCTATTCAGGTGGACAACCGTGCCATCAAACCGGGGAGTATTGCCACATAGAGGTAGATTCAACCCAGTAGGCGGGTGAAATTCCTGAACCAATTTGTCGATTGCCTCGCGAACTGGGATGCGATTCGGAATTACTTCTCCAACGCTCGCAAAGAGATGTTCAAGTTCCTGGCGAGCCTTGGGGTCGCTCTGGCCATGGTCGAACGCACCTAGACTTGTGACGTAGTGAATCAGAGCCATCCGATCCTTCTTGCTCAGATAATTGAACGAAGACATGGCGCTGCCCTTGATTCCCTCTTCCAATGTTTTGAAAATGTCCTCGATCCGGGTGCCGTTCTTCCACCCGGTGTTAGCTGTAAAATTCCTGGGATGGGGGGTCAACCCCTTTCCACCAGGGCCATCGCCGTGCCCACTTGCACCATGGCAGGTCGCGCAGGTCTGATCGAAAATTGCCTTGCCCCTGGCCAGCAATTCCGGGGTTGGGCTCATCACGGTTTTGGGATCAATCGGGGGTATTACCTGCTTTCTTGAAGGCAAATAGTCCGTTTGATCGAGCCAGCCGTTGTCGCCCTGCACGGCCATGACCGTGGCCTCGTCCGAAGTGTGCGCCTGATAGCGAAGCCCGGGAACAATCAGAAACGCGAAAAACATAGCGATGCAAATGAACCCGATGACAGCCAGTAAGGCCGACATCAGTCGTTTGAACTCGGCGGGAGAAACGTACTGTTCAATCACAGGTGAAACTCCAATCCCTCGCGGAGGAACGGGTCGCCAATCGGCATGTCCTCACCCCAAGTGAGCGCCCTGCGGATCCAAAGCAGAGCTCCACCCACGAACAGCAAGGCGAAACTCAACTCCGGCCATGAAAAGACCGGACCTATGCCCAAGACCGGGAAAATGAGCCAGTACATGTCGAGTACGTGGGCTCCGAGCATGGCCAAGCCCACCTTGAGCAGGCGTTTGGGATTGCTCTTGGCGTCGCGCGTGGAAAGCGCGAAAAACGGAACGATGAAGTGAAAAATGGCCAATGACACCGTCACTGCATGCCAGCCGCCGTGCAGTCGAACGTGGTACCAATTTACCTCGTCTGGCAAATTCGCGTACCACATCAACATGTACTGAGCGAATGCGATGTACGACCAAAAAACCGTAAATGCGAAGGTGAAAGTGCCAAGACTGTAAAGGTGGTCACGCCGCACGTCGGTAAGCCGACCCTGGCTCTTGAGATAGATGACCGCTAATGTCGTCGAGGCTAGTGCCGACAAGAAACTGCCCGCAAACAGGTAAACCCCGAATATGTCGCTGTACCATTCAGGCACCATGCCAGCTATCCAGTCGAAGGCGACCAGCGTAACTATGAATGCGAACATCACCATAAAGAGCGGCGCGAATCGCTTGGCACGCACGCTAAACTGAGGATCTTTGCTCTTGTCCTGGCGCATCGAACCGCGAACGAGAATTGAGAGCGCGAGCAGGCTCAAGCATAAGACGAGCACCGTGCGCGCCGAGAAGAACGGCAGGCTCAGCCAGAATGCTTTACCCGCTAAAATCTTATTGTGAAGAGCTTCGGGCCGCGATCCGGGGAACAACACGGGCACTGCGGCGAGACCAATCAGCGCGACTGGTGTAACCGGCAACAGAAGTGTCCCGAGCCTTTCCGGAACACGCCGAATTGGAATACTCCAGCGCGCGGACACCAAGTGCTGCAATGCCACGATGAAAAGGCTTCCGATCGCCACGGTGAACACAAGAACGAACCAGAAGATCCAATTGATCCAGAACCGTTCGGGGCCCGCTTTGACATAGGCTAAAAGGACCCCGAGCCCTCCCAATACCGTCGTGGCAATCAGCAAACTTGGGGATTTCGAATTTGAATCAGTCATCGCCGGCAACAATCATTGAAGGTGGACGTCATCATCGTGGGCGTTTTGTGCTCGCTGCAGGGCTCGCACATAGTGAACCACCGCCCAACGTTGGTCGACGTTGAGATCGGCAGCGTGGCTGGGCATAGCGTTTTTACCGTTAACAATGACCCAATAAATCTTTCCGTCCGGGTAGTCCCTAATCTGTTGTGACTGGAGATTGGCCGGCTTAGCTCCGTAGGCAGACGTGAGGCTCCCAACACCCGTCGCCAACGAACCGTGGCAAACGGCACAGCGCTCAGTGAATTTTTGCTTGCCTACGGCCAACACCTGCTCGCTTCGCGGGAGCGGATTGACCAAACTGGCCGCTTCATCCTGAGTTGCGAGCCCGAGCGGCAGATAGCCGCGTGCCACGGTACCTTCTACGGGCAGTCGCATGCCGTGACCATCCTTCCAGAATGTGCTGGATTGCTGCGGATCCAAACGGGGCTGATCCAGCATGTGCGACATTGGCGGTAAAACGGGAAAAAGCTTAATGACCCAATACATCATAAAGCCCGCGACCAGACATGAAATGGAGATGCCGCCCAATGACCGCAGTAGGAATACACTGGTGAAAACTGGTTCCTTTTCGGGTAACCGCAGGACTTCTACGGTAAACGCTCCCACCTCTTTGAGTGCTGCCTCGGCGGCCTCAAAATCGAATTTCTGATCGCTTTTCTCTTCGGATTCGATGGCGAGAGCGAACTTGTCCCGCGTAATGGCAGCCATCGCTTTGGACTTCAGAATCGGGTGCCCGAAAAATGGCAACTTGTTGAGCAAAAAGAGCATACCGAGCCCCGATGTGAACGTCGCAAAAAGGACGGTCACCTCGAACATAATTGGGACGAATGCTTCCCAGGACCAAGCCGCCTTGCCACCGGTAACAATTGGATAATCAATCGCGCTAATCCAATACTCGAAGCCGAGGGCCGTCAGCGCGCCGAGTATGCCCATCACCATCACCATTGCTCCAACGGGCGATCGACGCAGGCCGAGTTCGTCGTCGATGCCGTGAATCGGGTATGGTGTGTAGGCTTCCAGATTGCCGAGCTTCTTGACTTTGACGCCGCGAATCGCGGACATCAGGGCGTCGGCGCTGTCGAACAGGCCAACTACGATGTTGGTCCTCTCACTCATGGTGGCCTCCACGCTTGGGCTGCGCGCCAGGAAGGATCGATTTGACTTCAGTGGTTGCTATGACCGGCAATACGCGCGCAAACAGCAAGACCAACGTGAAGAAAAGCCCGAACGAACCGAGCAAGATCGAAAAGTCCACCAAGGTGGGCCGATAGATCCGCCAGGACGAGGGCAGGTAGTCTTGGTGCAAACTGATCACGATAATGACGAAGCGTTCGAACCACATGCCGATAGTCACCGCGATCGAGACGAGGATCATCCAGAAGTAGCTACGGCGGCATTTCTTGAACCAAAACAGCTGCGGAATCAGGATATTGCAACTAATCGTTAGCCAACCTGCCCAGCCGTAGGTGCCGGATATGATGTTCTTGAAGGCGTGAATGATGAATTCATTCTGACTGTACCAGGCAGTCGCACCTTCCATGAAGTACGAGTAGCCCATTAGGCAACTCATCGCGAGAACCACCTTGTTCATCACGTCGAGGTGGTAATCGGTAATCAGATTCTTGATTTGCATGGTCTCGCGAACCACGACCAGCACGATTACGACCATCGCGAAACCAGCGAAAATTGCACCAGCGACGAAGTAGGGCGGAAATATAGTCATGTGCCAGGCGGGCACGACGGACGTTGCAAAGTCGAAGCTGACCACGCTGTGTACGCTTAGAACCAAGCCCGTGGCCAAACCGGCTAGCAGCAAATAGGCCTTTTCGTAGTGCCGCCAGTGTGAGGCTGCTCCACGCCAACCTACCGCGAGAATCGTGTAGATCGTCTTTCTCAACTTACTTTTGGTTCGATCGCGCATGGACGCGATATCCGGCACGAGGCCCAGATACCAGAACATCAGTGAGACACTGAAGTAAGTGCTGATTGCAAAGACGTCCCAGAGCAGCGGCGACCGGAAATTTGGCCAAAGAGCGCGCTGATTCGGGTACGGGAACAGGAAGAAGTCCAGCCAGGGACGCCCCGTGTGCAAGGCTGGAAAAATGCCCGCGCAAATCACCGCGAATATCGTCATGGCCTCGGCAAAGCGCGCGATCGCATTGCGCCAGCGCATTCGGAACATAAATAGGATCGCGCTAATCAATGTTCCCGCGTGCCCGATGCCAACCCAGAACACGAAGTTGATGATGTCGAAAGCCCAAAAGACCGGGCTCGTGTTGCCCCAAACGCCAATCCCCTTGTAAATGGTGTAACAGAAAAACGACGCGCCCCAGAGCATGATTGTCGATGTGATCGCAATCGCGACGAACCAGGCGCGTGGCGGCTTTTTCCCGGGAAAGGCAAGCACCTGGTCGTCCAGGCTGCCTGGAGTAACCTTGCCTTCGATAAGTGACGGTGGACGAAGGCTCTCGGGGAGCACGCCTACGAACGCCGCCTCAGTCGCCGAAGCCTTCTTCTTCGTATCCTTGCGAACCTTGTCCGGCAGAACACCAACGAGTGCCGAGTCACTCATGTGAGCCTCCTACGATGGCGGGGTTCCTTAAGTCAGCCAGGTAAGTGATGGCCGGACGTGTCCCGACTTCTTCGATAACTTTGTAGCCGCGTTTGCTCGCGCCCAATTCGGATGCATGACTGCCAGGGTTCTTCAGATCACCGAAGATAATCGCGTCGCTAGGGCAGGCCGCCGCGCATGCAGGGACGATATCACCATCGCGCACGCTTCGGTGCTCCACCTTGGCTCGCATTTTGGCGTCTTGGATGCGCTGCACGCAGAAGGTGCATTTTTCCATAACGCCGCGCGGCCGCACCGTGACTTCCGGGTTGTACACGAGATCGGCGGGCTCGGTCTTTTCGGAGGTATAGTCGAAAAAGTTGTATCGCCGCACCTTGTACGGGCAGTTGTTGGCGCAGTACCGGGTTCCGACACACCGATTGTAGGCCATTTGATTCAGGCCTTCGGGGCTGTGATTGGTTGCATTAACCGGACACACATTTTCGCAGGGCGCGCTGTCACAGTGTTGGCAAAGCATTGGCTGGTGAACCACCTTGGGATTGGCCTCCGCTCCTTCGTAGTAGCTATCGATTCGGATCCAATGCATTTCGCGACCGCGTTCGACTTGCTCGGGCCCAACGACGGCAATATTGTTCTCCGACTGGCAGCCGATGACGCAGGCGGCGCAGCCTACGCACGCCGACAGATCGATTGTCATTCCCCACTTGTGTTCGGGAAATTGTTGGTCGGGGTAAAGTGTCGTAAGTTCGACTTTTTTGCGGGGATTCTTGGCTTCATTGGCGAACTCGGCCAACGTGAACGAGCGCACGATATCGCGGCCTTCCATGCGATGATGGCTCTGCGTCATGGCAAGGCGCACACTCCCGATTGCCTTTGTGACCTTCGCGCCCTGTCGCACATGAGAAGAAGCCGGGTCGAGATTCACGAACCGAAAGGCATTGACTCCGACGCCACCAGCAACTGTGCCCTTTTCACGGCCGTAGCCGAGGGCCAGCGCGAGCACGCCTTTTGCCTGACCGGGCTGCACGAGGACTGGCAATTTTACCTGCGCGCCGGACACTTCGAGATCGACTAGGTCTCCGTTCTTGATTCCCAATTCTTGGGCGTCAGCGACAGAAACGGAGAGCGGATTGCCCCAGGTATTCTTCGTAATTGGATCGGGCAACTCCTGCAGCCAACCATTGTTGGCGTAGCGACCATCATACACTTGCGTGCCAGGCCTGAGCACGAGCTCGAAGCCGGCATCCGGCGGTTTCGCGACAGCTCGAGCCGCCGCGCCATTGACCAAGGTCGTCTGAAGAGCAACCGGGGGGGCCGCAGCCGAAGACCCGCGACGCAATACGCCGTCGTGCAGTGCCGCCTCGAAGAATCGATCGAACGGCACTAGGCTGCTTGCCGGATAAAGTTCCTTCTGCCAACGCTGCCGAAGGTACGCGTGGTAGTCATCCGGAAGCGCCGTTCCAAGAGCCTTTGCGAGTCGAAGGATGACGTCTTCGCCCTGCCGGGTGTCGTAGAGCGGAGCGATTGTGGGTTGTTGCAGCGTCAATACGTCGCGTTCGCCGAAGTCACCCCACGACTCCAGCCAGTGATTCGAGGGCAAAACCCAATTGCACAGGCCCGCACTTTCGTCCTCGAATAGACCGATAAAAGCCCGCAGCGGAACCTTAGCCAATGCAGAATTCCACTGCTCGGCATTGGACAGTGCATAAGATGGGTTGACGCCCCACAGAATAGCCGCCGCATACCTTCCGGCGTTCCATCATCTTAATGACGGACTGGAGATCTTGCATGCTGGCGCGGGCTCCACTCGGTCGATACTCGACGGCCGACGAACCCAGCATCGCATTGAGCAAATGCGTTGCGGTTTGCGCCTCGGCGGGCATCTCCTCTCCGCAGAGCACGACCGCCTTCGTTCTCGCGGTCGCCAGATCCGTTGCGAGCTTTTCCCAAGCATCCTTGGGTATGCCCTGGTCCTGACCGAAGTTGTCAGGCAGTGGGGGAAGTGTCACGCCCGGTGGCAAGGCCAGCCCATGACGGGCGTTCAGCTCGTGCGCTAATGCGAAAGCCAGCGCCGCAAGACGCGACGGCAGCACGGGAAAACGCTGATCAGCATTGGCACCCGTTAGACTCAGCGGACCCTCGAGCACCCACAGCCGATTCATGCTCGGAACTGGGCTTTTTGGCTTACGCTGCACTGTAAAATCTGCAATCGCCACGGGGTCATCGCCATTGAGGAAGTCAGCGCCCAACGACAATATGACGCTTGCGTCTTTGAGTCGGGCGCGCGCCTGAATGTTCGTGCCAAAAGCATTGCTGGCACCAATCACTTGGCTATCTGTCAGTGCCGGCTCGAACGACAATTGCTCGAGCGTGGGAAGGCTCGCCTTGAAGGTGGAAAGGAGTGACTGGCGCGAAGGGCTGTCGCTGGCAGAAGTCAGCAGGAGCACCGCTTTGCCTTCGCGTTTTGCCGCGCTAAGGGCTGCCGTCAGTGCCTTCTCCGCTTCGGCCCAATTCGAAGGCTTACCCTCGAAATGAGGCATTCTTATGCGATCGGGGTCGTACAGGGACGCGATATCGGCAACGGCACGCGGGCTCGTTTTCCCCTTGAGTTCAGGGTGCTCGTCGTTTCCAGTGATATGGATCGGGCGGCCTTCGCGAGTCTTCACCAGTACGGAATATGAACGTTGCCCTTCGGGGAACGTGCTCGCGTAGTAATTGGCAACCCCCGGCACAATCTCCTTCGGGCGCTTCGTGTACGGCACAATCGTGCGCTCGTGACTGGTGCACGCGGCCGTGGCAATTGCCGCGGTAGCACCGACCAAGCCGAGAAATCCCCGGCGCGACACCGTGGATGCTGACAGGGAATCATCGACTGTCTCCGGCAAGAATTCGTGTTCGGCAGCGCCGCGCGCGGTCGATGTCTCGGAGCGTTCTTCGAGGGTGCGCCAATACTTCGGAGCTTGTTCCGACATTCTGTTGTCCTTGGATCCGACTTCTTGCTTAGCCACGACGCATCACCGATCCCTTGGGTGGGGCAATCCTCGGTCGAATTAGGCCCGAACTGGTGGTGCGAGGCGGGTTGTCACTACTGGCGACAGGCTCGCGTGCAGCACCGAGCGCCCCCAAAATTGTGTTGGGACGCAGCGCTAGGGGTATCGCGAGCAGAGCTGCCACGTCGCGTAAGATCAACCGTCGGTGCGAGTGCTTCATGAATACCTTTGTTTCTACCTATGGCACGCGGCACAGTTTTCAGGGCCTCTCTTGATCGCGGTCCCCTGGGGCAGCGCTTCGTGGGGATCTCGGTGGCAAGCGAGGCAATTGCTCATACGGAGGGACATTTGTCGGGACACGACCTTCATGTTCTGCACTTCGCCGTGGCAAGATTGGCAAGCGATGCCCGCAGTCACGTGTGGCCGATGGTCGAAATAAACATGATCAGGCAGGGTGTGAATGCGCTTCCATTCTAGCGGCTGGCCTGACTCGTATATCGCAGTGAGCTTCTTTATTTCAGGGCTGTCGGTCTTGGTAACCTTGTGACATCCCATGCAAGTCTCAACGCTGGGCACGCCCGCAATTCGTGAGCGAGTGGCACCCGAATGGCAATAGCCGCAAGGCACTTTTAGGGTCCCCGCATGAAGCGCGTGGGAAAATGCAATCGGCTGCTCGGGCGCGTAACCGCTAGCAAAGCGGTCCGGTTGGGTAAACCACCCAACGCCGATTACGGTTCCCAATACAGCAGCTGCTCCTGGAGGTAGTACAAACCGGAAAAGCCGGTCGAAAGGATGCATTCATGAACTCCGCTTTGGAAATCCGCCCGTCCTCACGTACCGGTCATGAATGTTCGGCTTGCAAGGGTTTCCGTTGGTGACGATTCGTAACGCTGCGCCCTAACCCTGGGACGCTGAGTGGCAAATGGGAAGGTCTGATGACACGAACGTTTGGAGACTTACAGTGGAATCCATTAATCCACCTGAGTGCCCGGGCCCTTAATAGTGCAACTTGCCGTACTTACCAACGATTATCGTTGGGGCTTTCTATTCCGAGGCCTTGGGACAACGGCACTCTGATTACTCCAAGGGCGCCAAACAAGTTTTAGAGGTTATAGCCTATTGGCAATAGACCCCGATGAACCACTTCGATGCGCCGGAGCCAAACGGGCCTTGAGCCGTTAGCCCTCATTCGTCGGCACAGCTTGGGGGGCCAATATTTGGCAACCTCCACAGAGCTCTGAGCAAGCGCCCCAACGCCAGCGCGCGGGGGCCTACTTACTGGCCTTATTGAGATACTTCCACTGCGGGTTGCGGCCCTTTTTGAGCGACGGCGGCTCGACGGCAAGGATGTAGTCGGCGCGGCGGTTGCGAGGCTCGTCAACCTCGTCTTTGGTCTCGACTAGGAGGGCCGTTTCACCAAAGCCCTCGTATGCGACGGGAATCGTCAACCCGCTTTTGAGGAACCAAGCGGCAATCGCCTGAGCGCGACGCCGTGACAAATCCATATTGTAGGCCGGTGCGCCCACGGTGTCCGTGTGCCCGGCAATGAACAACTGAATGCGGCCGAGCTCTTTGTAGCGCTGAAGTGCCTCGCGGATGCGAACCAGGCTGTCCTTGAGCTTGCCCACTTCGGAGGGCAAAATAGCGGCTTTGTCCGTGTCGAAATGAACGTCTTCATGCGGGATCTTCACCGACCAAGGAACGATGGCGACTCCGACCCAATTGTCCTCGGTGTCGTGCCCGTACAGTTCGATGCGCGCGATCGCCGAGTTACCCGACTGCGACCACCGCAGTAAAATGGGCTCACCTGCGGATTCCTTGGGATGGAACGTTTCCTCGGCGAGCACTTCCTTGTTTTCGCCGAGGACCTTGAGCTCGATGCGCGACACCGGTCGATTGAGCGTCACTTCCAGCCGGTGCCGCTCGAGATCGACCTTGGTGCGGTCCACCTGCATCTGAAGCTTGCCCCCGAATTTATCGCCTGAACCCGGCTCCGCGGCGAACGCCCGCGGGACTAACCCTCGCCCGCTTGGACCGGCTCCCGGGAATACCAACAGCGCGCCCAGCGCCACCAGAGTTGCCACCCAATACCGCCCCGCCAATTTCCGCGACATGAATGAATCCTTCCGCATGGCTTACAAATATGCAGCCGCAGATTACACGGGCCGGCCCACGACCCGCTGGTCGTTTCGACCGGACACGTCCGAAAGATACTACGGGACGGGCACCCAGGCTCTTCCTAACTAACCGCAGTTCGCCGGCGATCGAAGAAAATCCCTCGATATTACGCCTTTTTTGGATTTTTGTATTGCCGGCGCGCAAAAGCCAAGGCTCGAACTCGCGCCCTTGCCGGGACGGAATTGCCTTCAGTTCGAGAATTCAACCGAGCACCGACGCACGGACGGTGCGCCGACACCGCAGCTTCCGACTACTTCGACGCGCTCAGGCGGCGCAAACATTGTTCCGACAAGTGGGAGTCGTCGGCGTCGCCGCGCAATCCGTGTTGTTTCGGCATTGCACGCACTGTGCGTTCGGGACGTCGCACAGGGGCGTCGCTGTCATCGCGGCGCAATCCGTATTGGCCTGGCATTGGACGCACTGGGCAGCACCAAGGCCAGCGCGACCCCCGACACGGCAAACGGGTGTGGTGGGCGTTGCCGCGCAATCCGAGTTGGTCACGCACGTAACGCAGGCGTGGCTATTCGGATTGCAGACACGAAGGTTATTGGCGTTCGTTGTGCAATCAGCATTTCCAGTGCACTCAACGCAGGCACCTACTGAATCGCAATGCGGTCGCGCTGGGGTACCCGCGCAGTCCGTATCGCCAGTACAAATCGGGTGGCATATGTGGTCCGCTCCGCAAGCGAATTTGCCGGTGCAGTTCGCATCAATCAAACACTGTACGCAATTTCCAGTTTGAGTGTCGCACGCTGGCGTTGCAGCGCCACAGTCGGTGCTTGCCAGGCACACCGAGCATTGCATGCGGTTTGGATCGCAAAGTGTGCGAGGCGCCGGACAATCTGCCGTCTGAGTGGCAACAGTGCAGCCAATGCAGGTGCCGGCCGTCGCGTCACAGGTGGGCGCAATGCCTCCACCACCCATGCAGTTGGCGTTCGTTGTACACGGGTTAGCGCAAGTGTGAGTAGCGGGTTCGCAAACTTGCCCGGTGTTGCAATCCGCGGTCGTGCCGCAAGCAACACATTGGCCTGCCACGCAAAGCGGGGCGCCATTCGGGCAATCGGTGTTCGCTTGACACTCCACGCAGCCTTGACTCTCATTGCAGCCAAATTGACAGCGATTCCCCGCGAGGCTGCAGGTGCTGCCGGTGCCCGCGGCCGGTGAGTTACTGCTACAAGCGGCGGAAATTACGGCGGCAAAGCCGGACAATGCGAACATGTAAATCAAAATGCCTGGCTTACGACGCTGTTTCACTGGGGCCTCCTCGGGGTGGTATTTCACGGTATATCCAGTGTCAATTCAGAGAATAATTGGCTCAATGGGGGCCCAAGTAACAACGAAAATCGCCCAAGCTCGGTATTCTTGGTTTGGTCGGACGTTTCTTGTGCCTGAAACTTCATGTCTGAAACTACTCTAAAACTAGCCTAATTGTGCGCTAATCGGCGTTTATGAGGGACGAGCGAAGGAAATGCGCGACGTGTGGCATGGCCGTAAAAGATTCAAGACACATTGCATTTTGGCGCAGCTACCGGGCAAAACGCGTTGCGGAGCTGATCAATTCGGGAGTCGAGTAATCCCGACTCCGTGAAATCTTGGTCGATTCTGGCACGCGATTTCTCAAGTTCAACTCTGGCCATCAGCATTCCGTTTTGGCTCTCGGGTGCTGATGTGCGTGCTTGGCGGAAGAGGCCGTGACCACTGAGTTCCCTTCGCGCTGTGATTGTTGTTAGCACCTCCGCAGTCTCCATCATGCCCGGGCCACAAGAGCTTGCTGCAGTTTGAAGCAAGAAAGAAGCAGCAGAATCAGCCCGCCGAGGCTGCTGCAACAGCGGGGCTTTGACACGCTCGGTAGAGGGGGCTAGTCCGATAACAGCATGCGCAGTATCTCGAAATATTTTCTGGTCCTCGTCGTCGGCAGTGGGGTCAACTATGGCTGCGCGCCAAGGCCCGTCACGAAGCCGACCCGTGCGGCCAATTCGAATGTCGTGCTGCAGAAGGCAGACCACTCGACGGACCTAGATGTCAAGGACGAGAGCCCAATTGTTCAGCACGCGGGCCAGAAACAAAGGATCAAGTTGCCGAGCGCGGCGGCAACCGTTCTCGGTAGGCTGACAACGCCTAAGGCAACTTACGTACTGATCAAAGCAAACCACGAAGGTACGTTGGCCCCCACGCGTCTCGAAAGCGTCACAGACGCTTCGGGCAACCTGCTGGTCGCGGCAGTCGCCGGTACTAGCGCAGCCACGCAGTCAGTGTCCGCATTGGAATATGATTTGATTGTCCGGCTACCGGCGCCCGGTACAAGTGCATCGCTCAACAAGATACGTTGGTTGGCTCGCAGGATTTCGGAGCCGACGAGTCTTGCAAGCGGATACGAACAGGAATTGACCTTGGCGAGCATCGAGGCGGCACCCATTCAACGTGACCTCGAGGCGCGCTTCGGTGACGCAATGGCTTCTTGGTTCGACGAACATGGACAGGGAGATCCCTTCACGAAGTTTGCCGCGGCGCGTCTGATGCAAAGGCTCGTCAAGGGCGTGCCGGAACGGGATTCTCGGCGCTGGCGCTGGCAAGGCAATCGAGCTGAGCTCCTAGAATTGATGGATTTTTACACGGGACGTTCGACAATTCGAGATTCGCTGCAAATCGAGCGCGGGCTGCAGCTACCGAGAAAGCCTTCACCCCAAACTATCGACCCAACAACGATCAAGACCGAGCCGTCACGGGAGCGCAACTACGAGCAACTGGTTGCGAAGGACTCGATACAAGGAACGCCCGTGATATCACCACTATCGACCGTGTTGCCAGCCGACGCGCTGGCAATCGAATTTGCTTCGTTGCGCGATGTCATTCAGTTGCCTCGGCTCTTGGATCAAAGGCTTGGACAACTTTTGCGCGTAGCCGAAGGGACTGGCGGGCCCAATCACCTCATCGAACGCTATCGCAATCAATTGGCGATCGAGCTGGATGGCTTCGCTGAAACCGTAGGCAAGTTCGCCGTAAAGAGTGTAGCCGTGGTTCTAGGGGATCCGTACCTGCGCGAGGGCACGGATTTATCCATGGTATTTAGAGCCGAAAATCAGCCTCTGCTTGCCAGTGTGCTCGGCAACCACCTGGCGCGATCCAAAGCTCGACATCCGGACCTCGTAAGCACCCAGGAGAGGATATTCGGAGAACCGGTTACGGTTAGCTCTACCCCTGATTCAAGTGTAAAACGCTATGAATACGTCAACGGCGAGTACCGAATACTCTCCAATTCGAGGAGTGCCATTGGGCGCCTAATTCAGGTCAAACAAGGGAAACTGGGTAAGTTATCGAACGATAAGGGGTATCTAGGGGCGCGCACTTTGGCACCGTTTAGCCCCGAGCAAGAGCGCGCGTTCATTTTTTTCGGCGACTCCTTCATCGCCAATGTAATCAGTGCACGTTCGAGAATCCTCGAGTCGCGGCGCATGCGCGCTCAATCGGAACTGGAAGCGGTCGATCACGGTGCGCTTCTCTTCGGTTGGCTCGAAGGGCGACGCCCGGCCAGTTTGGCCGAGCTTCTCGAATCGGGCTGGCTCAGCAAATCCGACCTGGTTCACTCGGATGGTTCGGCAATCAGCTGGACTGCAGCCGCGGGTGCGCATAGCCATTGGGGCTACGCAAAGTCACTGACGCCGATTGCGGACTTACCATTCGAAAAGGTCGGGAGCGACGAGGTAACCGCGTACAAGTCATTTCGCACCCGATATGACAACGATATGAACGGCATCCTCGACCCGACGTCGCTGCGCATAGCTCGCACCCCGGATGAGCAGGCGATTCACTCGGAGTTGCGTGTATTCCCGATTATGCCACAAGGGAGTTTTCAGTCCGAATTTAGGGAGATCACGCGTATGGTCGGGGGCGGCCGCGTAGAAGCGGGCCCCAAGGTTCGCGGGCTAAGTGTGACGCTAGGAGTGGGTGAAGGATCGCCACTTCGCAACTTGACCGATGAATCGATTCACAACTTTCTCGGCAGGAGCGATCTGAGCGTCAGTTTCGTCGGCGACTGGGTACGCGCCGGCCTGGATGAAGGCTCTGCCGTTTGGGATATCGCCGCCAGCGAACACATGATCTCGGGTCTCGAGACCGACGAGGCGAGCCAGGACACTCGCATTAATTTCGACGCGTTGATTCCACGACTCCCAGTCTGGATTGCCGTCAACATCAAGAGTCGCCTGTTACTGGCCGCGGCGTTGACGGCACTTCGAGCCAAGGTCGAAGAAACCGCCAATGGGCTCGTGAAGTGGCAAAAGGATGCTCCCTACCGCAATGTCCCCGTCACTCGGGTGCGCGCCAGGGAAAGTGATTCGGCAGACGCTCTGCAGGCCAGCGTCTACTACGCAATCGCAAAAGACGTGCTCCTAATCAGCCTTCGTCGCGACATTCTAAATCTGCGAATTGACGACGTCTTGGAGGGCCGTACGCCCAAAGCAGGTCGCCTACCGAACGCTCCGTCTCAATTGGCGTTGGATGTCGCACCCTTGTTGGGCGGTTGGTTGCGCCGCGCTGCGCAAGCTAGCCTTGACACAACCGCTGTCGAGGCGCACGAACGCGCGTGTATCGGATTCGGCGTGTTGGCTCGCGGAGTCGGTAAGCCATTGGCGGATCCGGTTGCCAACAGAGAGATAGCGCTACGCATGCTTGGATACGAACCGGAATCTCCACAGACAGGTCAGATTACTTGGCACGACGGCGTATGCGAACACGCCGTCTACGGCAACCCGGTAGAGCCGCGTGCCCCCGATGCCAATGACCCCAATCTCCCTCTGCACACCGTGGTTTCTGGTATGAGCTCTCTGCGGTTCGCCTTAGGCCTGGTCCCTCGCGGTGGCTCGCTCGAACTGTGGGCGAGATTCCAACTTGACCCAGAAACAGGCAGCGCTTCGAAACCGAACGACAAAAGCTAGCGGATTCAACTTGAAACAGCCTCGAACAATCCCCAAAGGCCGACTGTCACGCATTACGCGGCTGGCAGCGCTCGGAGCTCAAACCGGCGTCAATCTTCTCACATCCAAGGATGGTAGCCTGGCGGCACTAAAGGCTGCCGAGGTACTCGGCAATCTTCGAGGCCTCGCCGCCAAGGTTGGCCAGATGGCGAGCTATATCGATGGCGCAGTGCCCGATGCCTATCGCGGTGCGTACGAAGCTGCCTTGGTGTCACTTCGGTCTGCAACCCAAAATTCTCCGCCGGAAGCCATTCGAAAGGTAGTGGAAGAGGAATTGGGGGGCAAAATCGAGGAATCTGTTTGCAGCTTGGGAAAGCACGCCCTTCGCTAGCGCCTCGATCGGACAAGTTCATCGAGCGCAGCTCAGTGACGGGCGCTCTGTGGCAGTCAAGGTCCAGCACCCTGGAATCGAACAGGCCGTTGAAAGCGATCTCCGCAATGCGGGCTTGATTCAAACGATGGCGGGCAGCGTACTGCCGCGAGCTGTCGACACCAAACGCCTGTTCAACGACATTCGGGCTCGTTTTCGCGAAGAACTGGACTATGAGCGCGAAGCGGACAACCAGCGCACCTTCTCGAGAATCCACGCGGGAGACGCCCAAATTCTCATTCCAGAGGTCGTTGGCAACCGTTCGAGTCGCCGTGTGCTTACAACCGAACTCGTTTCCGGAGCCACATTGGAGGAGGCCGCTAATTTTACTGAAGCGCAACGGATTTCATACGCCTCTACGTTGTGGCGATTCGAATTCAAAGGGTTACTACTGCACGGTGTGTTCAACGCCGATCCACACCCCGGCAATTTCCTTTTCCAACCCGACAATCGGATTGCATTTCTGGATTTTGGTTGTGTGCAGCCCATGGAAGAGCGGCTGCGCTTAGCTGCCAATGTCCTTCACGCAGCCGCTGTGCGCAGGCATGAGGCCGACTTTTACTCGGCAGTTACGCGGATGCTCGACACCCGGGGGGGCAGTTATGAGGGCGCGGTAGCGGCCTATGTTCGCCGCTGCTTTCGACCAATCTTCGACTCGCCGTTTCGAATCACTTCGGACTACGTAAAAGAAGTCGTATTGGGCGTCCGTGCGTTGAAGAGCGAAATGTTTGCCAAGG
This sequence comes from uncultured delta proteobacterium, assembly GCA_963819085.1. Taxonomy (GTDB): domain Bacteria; phylum Myxococcota_A; class Polyangia; order Polyangiales; family Polyangiaceae; genus FEN-1139. The sequence continues at coordinate 33,754 of CAWFUX010000031.1, read as the reverse complement.
ACAAGAGTTTCGTAATGCCGCCCCGTGGCTTAGCGTTCATGAATCGACTTCAATTCGGCTTTTACTCGGTTCTGGCAAAACTCAACGTTGAGGTTGACTATTCGGGGATTGATCAGAACATTCTGTCGAGCAGCGGCCAAACGAGTGGCGCGCTCCTCGTCGGCTAATGGTGATCGGTCCGCGACGGGCCCACCTAGTCCCTTGCCGCGCGGGTCTGGCACCTGGCGAACCATGCAAGAGTATTCCAGCGTGCCAGCATCTTAGCGGACCAGCAAGAATGGAAAATTCTCGAATGAGCCAGCGATTGATGTTCATTACACATGTAGACAGCGTACGACGTGACAACGGAGGTTAACTGCCCACTTTTCGCGCTCAGGCGACAGCTAACCCGACGTTAGTACCCGTATGGCGGGCAACGTAACGTCTCAGACAACACCTTCCGAATTTCTTGGTCGTGTGAAATGGCCGTGATGCGATTTGTATGATTTCAGTGTACTTACGCGTGTCTAGACACACGCTTCCACTGGAATATTGCTTATTGCGATTTCGGTCAGAGAAGCAAATTGAATATTGTTACCGTTAATTGATCTATAATAGATCAGGAGATCTAGGATCTTAGGGGGCATATCGCTTGAGGGTCAGCACTACGTCCCACTATTGGAATGAGGCGATTTTCAGCTTCAATATCGGCTTGATTCGGTAACTCAGCTTCTTGACTGTTCGAACGAGGATCCCTAGTCTTGGTTCACTCAAAAGGATTCGCGATGTCCTGTCGATCAGAATCTCTTTTCTGCGACATGACGTTTAAAACTGGTCGCAACGGGTACAGGTGAATTGATGACTCGAGTAGCAGGAGCGCTCAGCCGTAGGTCGGCACCGCCCAATGCGCAGTCACGGTCGCGTGACGATCGAGATTATCAGCCTCCCTATTCCGAACGAGTTTCTCGCAGAGATTCTGGTCTTGATTCGCGCATTACGACCAAAGCAGCCACGACTTCTGGGGAACTCTATTTAACATTGCAGCCTCGCGTGACGCGCATCGCTCGCTCGTTACTTGGTGAAGCGCCCACATTAGAGCTCGTTCACGATGTGTGCGTGAACGCGGCGTTGTCTGCTGTGCGTTTTCGCGGTGATTCTGCCTTTTCTTCATGGCTATACGCGGTCGTTGCTCGCCACGTACGCAAATGGATTCGAACTGAGCGCCGCCGTCGAAGTCTGATGAATGAGGTCGCTCACTACTCGTCAAATATTAATTCTTTGCAGCCTGATGACTTGGTCTCCGGGAATCGTCTTGCGACTCTTCTGCTCGAAGCACTCGAGGTACTTCCGGAGCGGCAAAAGATTTGCGTAGTTCAGGTTCAATTCGAAGGCCATTCAGTACACGCAGTCGCCGATCGGTTGGGTATTTCCCCTGACGCCGTGCGGATGAATGTTCACCGGGCGCGGAACCATTTGCGCTCGTGCATCGAAACGAAGTCCAAGTCGAGCGAATAGCCCGGTTTCGTCCTCACGAGATCCGTCATGAAATTTTGCTACGGGCTCAAACCGACCACGCTATGTTTACAAGAAAAATGACACACCCATTGAAAAGGCTGGCACATTGGGGAGTGAAACACGCCAGGTGAGAGCAATGTAGTCGTTGAAATGGAGGCGGGCTCCACCCCATACTTGAAAATAGGCTCGAGTCTTGTCGTCGCTCTGAATGAAAACGCCAGGTTCGCCCATCACCGACCAATGCTTTGACAACCAAAAATTCCATTGCAGCGCTATTGGGAAATTGAGCGTATTACTATTGCGAAGTCGGTCCTTATCGATGCCAAACGTCAGAGCCACACTGTCGTTAATCGAGGGAATGAAGGCATTGTTGGCAATATTGATGCTGCCGCGCACGCCCAGGCCCGGGCCATCTCCGATAGGTCGATTGAACACGAAGATGGCTTCTGGCTCCAGTTCGAAGATGTAGCTGATGTGTTGACCGGGATGTTTGATATCACCCTCGTCGGCAGCTGCATTTTTCGGCGCTAGCATGCCGGCAATTGTAAACAAAACCGGAACCCAGATGCTTCGGGGGGCAATCCTGCGGGGCAGCCCCAGCAGGCTGATGTCCAGTTGGTCGCATGACGCAATGTCGCACTTCATGCTGCGATCGAATGCAGCATTTGCACGAAGATCAAGTGAGATGAGCGCGGCCCCTAACTTTTCCGTGCCGGCGTGCCAGAAAATAGACCAAAGCCAGCTGATTCCAACGACCTCGAGCACCTCGCGGCTCTGTGCCGAATGCCCGAAGACGCTGGTGACGACCCAAAGGGCGTCAAAGGCAACCAGCGGCGCGCGGCCATGCGACACCCGTGGGGGGCACGGACCCGTGTATCTGGGCAGAAGCTATTAATGTTGGGGCGCCGAGAGTCTCCCAAAGTTGCTCCCGGCGCCCCTGGGTTGGGGCTTCTGCTGGTTTCTGCTGGTTTCTGCTGGTTTATGGCTTGCCCACGAATCTTTGGACGGAGCGGTCGCAAGCTGGACTCTGAAGCGCGAGCCACCCACGGACACGGCGGTCTTCAATGCGATGGCGTCGCTGGATGAAGCAATCCACGGTGTTCATTTGACTATTCCCAGCTTGCGGCGCGCTGATCACACCCGGGCCGCAAAAAGGAGAAGTTCGCTATTGCAAACTCATCCCATTGTTTCGCAGCATGGTATTTTTGAATACGGGGTGGACCACAGCGTCGTTTTTGTGATCCAGGATGCGGCCTGAGGCCATTGCTGGGATTGTGTCTGTTCGCGTAGAATTGGTGACCATTCAAGCCAGCGGGAATGTCGGCCCACAGATTGGTTTGTCTTCGGTACCGAGTGGTCTGCGAGCGAAATCGATGGTGAACACTAACACTCGGGTAGAGGCCGCCGTCCGTCGACACCTCACCTTGATTTGGAGAGTGTTGCGACGCGCAGGCTTGCGACCGGTTGATGCAGACGATGCGGCTCAAGACGTGTTTTGGGTTTTGGCGCGACGGCTCGACGATGTGCCGATTGCGGCCGAAAAATCATTTCTGATAGCAACCGCGCTGAAGGTAGCTTCTGAACGTCGACGGTCCAAGTGGTACCGCGCGGTGACTGAACCCTTGGATGTCGAGCAACTAGCGTTGCCGGCGGCGTCACCCGAAAACACGCTCGAAACACAACGACACTTGACGATACTTGACGAAATTCTCGGCAAAATCGACACAAGAGAGCGCGAAGTCTTCATCTTGGCAGCCATCGAAGAAATGACGAAATCGGAAATTGCTAGTGCACTGAACATTCCCGAAGGAACGGTGGCGTCGCGCCTGCAGCGCGCCAAGGCGGCTGTCGCGGCGGCCGTCCGCCACCGACAAGATCTGAAGGGGAGGCTTTTATGAAGCATCGAGAATTCCCCCCCGGGCCCGAGATTGGGGCCGACGAGCCCAGTGTTGCGCTAGACCCAGAGCAGCAATCGGCGATTGACCTACTAATAGAGTGTGCGCGAATCGATAGGCCAGAAAGGGATTTGAATGACCGAGTGCTCGAAGGCATTGCTTATCGACAGTCGTTAGCGAAGGGTTCCTCAGCCTCGAGCAGGCCTATTTTTCCGCTGCGCACTACATTGGCTGCAGCTGGCGCGGTGTTACTCGCAGCCGCAGCTGGGGTCATCGTGTGGTTGCACCCTTTTGGCTCGACGTCGAAAATCAAGATATCGCCAGAGCAACCACCGGGAAATATTTCCGGTTCCATTCCAGCCGCCGCGCCCAGCGCCAAGCCGGTAATCGATCCCTGCAATGAACGTCGAGTGGCGAAAGGACGTCAACCACTTATTGATGACTTCGAGGACGGTGACGATGAAGTGGCTCGCCTTGAAGGTCGATCGGGCCTGTGGCGCTGGGTAAGGGACACGGACCTTCCGCGTTCGTCGCCCGCGCTGTTGCCAATTCCGCGCCCCAATCCGCGCCCGGGCAATCAACTTGCGGTGCACGTTAAGGGTGGACGATTGCTCGATTGGGGAGCTGTCGTGGAGTTCAATTTCGTGCCCGGGTGCTATGACGCATCGGTCTATCAGGGGCTTTCATTTCAAGCGAAAGGGCCAGGTCGTATCTTCGTGGCGCCTAGGGAAGTAGGCGTCATTCCCGTGGCCCTCGGGGGGTCATGCACTGAGGATTGTCACAACGCGCACGTGAAAAAAATTGAGCTTAGCGCTCAGTGGAAGACCTATGAAGTGCGATTTAGCGAGGTCGAACAGCGTGGCTACAATAAACCCGCGTTCAATCCTAGCCGGCTCAATAGCCTCGCATTTCAGATTCACCCCGAGGATACGCCCTACGACGTGTGGCTCGACGATGTTCGCTTCTTGAGCCGCTAGGCGGCAATCAGTAGACCCGGTACTGACCGCTCAATACCAGCAGCGCCAAGAGATCCAGCACGCCTGCGTAATAGCGTGTTTGACCGGTGGGGGTGGTAAGGTTCCAGACTGCATTCAAGAAATTAACTCGATTGCTATTGGTGGCAATTAGCGCGGTCATACCGTTGGCAGCCGCAATTGCGGGGTCATTGGGCGTAGCATCAATAACAGTGCCATCGAGCCGATAAGACATCCCGTACCCGGGTCCGAGATTGGAGAAAAACTTGATGAGTTGATCGGCTTCAGTCACATCCCAGGGATCGCTATCGATCCAGATTTTATCGAGCACCATGTTCAGTTGCGCCCTGTAACCCTCGGGCCCATGCCTGTCCCAGCCGGGATACAGCTGTCCCGAAAAGTAGGCTCTTATCGGTATCAGCCCTGTGTTGCTGTTGGTCACACTCTTCCAGTAGTTCCGGGCACTGCTCGCTGCTGCTGACCAAAATGGATCGCGCGTAGCCTGCGCCCACATCTCGTAGTACGCAGGCATCTCCGCCGATGGTCGAGTAAAATCGCTAGATTCAGTGTTCGGTTCGTTGAATACCAGTTGTGTAACGTTGTCGAAGGTATTGGTCACATCCCCGACAATGCCGCCATTTTCGCTCTCTTTGTTTCGCATGACGTCGAACAACGACAACGCATCGGTTTCATAGTCAATATGGCCAGCGTCCGATGAATCCCCATCGCCCCATCGATCATGCGCGAATATTAACGCCATTACGAATTGTTCAAGGCCGAATGGATCCAGACAACGGCTGGGCGATGTCGAATTATCAGGTGACGTATCACAATATGATTTAAAATATCCTCGAGTCGGCGCTGACACTTCCATCAATTCCGACTTGGCGTAGCGCCACAGCTGATCGAACTCCAATTGCTTGTTGAGCTCTACGGTGATGATCATCCCGTAGCCGATACCTTCGGTTCTTATTTCGTTACTGTGATAGGTGTCCTGGATGTTGGCCTCGTCAGAGCCCACCGGAAAGAAGATAGCCTGAGTCCCTGGGTCGCCGTGAAACAGCTGATTGAAAACCGAGTTAATTTTGTCGGATATTTCCTGGTCAGTATGCCCAAGATCGCGCAGGGCATTTGGGTATGAGGGCGGCCCCACTAGCGGGAAAAGCATACGTGGCCCGGCCTCCGCTACATCGTTGTGACCCAATGAATCAACGGTAGTTCGGCAGGCAATCAAAGCTAGAAGTGGGGCGAGCCCCCAGCAAAGCTTCGCTAAGCTACGTCGGCTTGGCTGAGCATCGGGGAAGCGCATTACCCGATTATAGTCCGAATGTGGAATGCCTCCCAATCAAACCGGACTCAGAGGAGCCCTCTAACACGCGAAGCCAGGACACTATTGGGGTGCTTATTCAAGAACGCTTGAGCACGCTTTTTGGCCAAATCCGTCTGGCCGCTCTTCATCAGGGCATCAATCCGCAAGACTTCAGCTTCGAGCTGCAAGCGACCTCTTGGAAAAGACTTATTGTACGAATCTAGGCGCGACAGTGCGCCGGCTGCATCCCCCTGCGCCAGCAGTGACCGGACACCATCCAAGGCGCTCAACTCTTCGGAAAGGGCAGACGCAGGGGTCTCGCCCTTCGTATCAACCCTAGGCAGAGGTGCCGCTTTGCCTTCTGTTGCGCTCTCGGCAGCAGCTACAGCCGGTGGCTGGGCGACGGAAACCTGACCGTTGTCACCCTGTAAAGCGGCGCGTGCGGGCCCATTGGGGCTTTCGACAATCGCAGGTGCGGTCACCGCAACCGGGCTGGCGTGGTGGCGATGCCAAACATAGTATCCGAGCGGTATTGCAGTTACAGCTCCAATTGCTGCAACTGCCAACAATAACTTTGGCCAACCAAGCTTTGCCAGCAGTGAAGTAGCCGACACTCCGATTGCACCAGCTGAAAGAGCCGCCGAACCGGCAAGACCCAATGCCGCTAGAGTCTTCATACGAGCACTGGAAGAACAACGATACGTCGCCCCAGCGTTAAGTAGTGCGCGCTCCAGGTCACTGTTGCTTTCCTCGTGTAAACGTCGTGGCTCAATCATGCTCTCACCTCGGCCTAATGGGGCCTTGTAGTGCAATCACGCGCTCCCTAAATTCCAAGCGTGCTCTGCGTAGCCGAGAGGCAACCGTTCCTCTTGGGATCTCAAGCACATCCGCAATCTCCGACATATTCATTTCTTCAAATTCATGTAGGACGAAGACCGTTCGAAGATCGACATCCATCTGGTCGAGCACCCGGTCAAGCATGAGCCTCGCTCTGCGCTGATCGGTAAGTTGTTCCGGTGTTGCCAGCGCTTCCACGAGGTCCGGCGGATCTTCGGTTTGCACTTCACGACGTCGAGCAACCGTACGTCGTGCATGGGCTGCAACCCGCAACGCGATCTGCAACAGGAAGCTCTTTTCCGCACCGTGACGGATGTCATCCATACGCTTTGCAGCCGTTATGAATGTCCGCTGCAAATCATCATCAACTTCTGCTTCGGGAGTACCAGCGTTGCGCAAGACTCGAGCGACAAAGTCGATATGTTGATCGACCATGCTCCGCAACCGCTCATCTTTTTCGCGTGGGCTCACAAGTGGGTGCAAGTTAGCCGTCTTAAAGGGACTCGGCAACAGACGGATAGCCGGCCCCTTTGGCGTTCGCGGCTCGCTCACGTTTAGCAGGGGCAAATTCATTTCTCGTAAATTCAATGCCCGGTCGGGCCTCGAGTGATCACAATGGGTGCGCAAGGCTTGAATTTAGCCCAAATGCGCGTGGAAATCCCAGCGGCATTGGAAAAACGCCTGTGAAACACACCGGTTCCCCTCCAGACACCCACATGAACAAATTCATCAATCACTCAACATACAATTCAAATCCCAACAGGACGCGTGCCGGTCGCGCCGAGGGATCAGCAATCCGGGCAGGCGCTACTTATACCGATAGCCAATCGCTAAAATCTAAGTCGGAGCCCCAATCCGCCTAAGACGGCGACATACGGCGTATGACCTGCGGCTTGGCTGGGCGCGGAAATAACAAACTCCCGCCGTATAATGGGGGCCTCAGCACCAACGTCTAGCCCGAGCCGCAGCTCGCTGACGAGCGCAATCGACGCAGCCGCGCGAAGCCCGAGCGACCACCAACTCCTACCGACTGATTCGGGGTGAGCGACGACGCCACTTGCATGCAGCCACCCACCCATTGCAGCTGCACACAGTTCCGAGTCGAGTCGGGTTGATCCACTACGCAATGGACACAGGTCTAAAGCCAAGGCAGTCAATTTAAACTCGCCCCAACTTGGAGAGGTCAACAGATCGTTTCGAACTTGCAACAGGGTCACGCCGGTTGACCATTGGCCCATCCTCGATGACGGGAAGATCAATCTGGCACCCAATGCCCCTCCGAAACTTGCACCGGGAGATATTACCGAAGCCGCCAATAATTGAGCGCCGAACTCCCAGCGAATCCAGGAAGTAGGCGGAGCAACAGGTGGTCGAGTCTTCGGCTGCGCATCGACCTTCTTCGAAGGCGCTGGCGCAGCGGACGATGCTTCTGCCCCCGCTTTGCTACCATTGTCGGTTGGAGCGGGTTCGGTGGCCTTTCTGGCCCCGAATAACGCACTGGGATCCAAAGCCAGAGTCACCGTGAGGGAAAGTGCTTCCACGACCTCGTCGCAAGTCGCTCCGTCAACCTTTCGGGTTTCCTTCTCGCCCTCCTGGTCGCTCAGCCGGAGTTCTCCTCTTATTTTTGTGCCGGCACGGAAAAGCCTAATCCGAATCTGAACTGCGCTCTCGCCATCGAGCGCCCAGCGGACTCGGTCCGTGCGACCATGCACGCCTTCGAAGAATGCATCCACACTGGAACAACCACTAGGAGCCTCAAACTCTATGCTGACCGGTGTGGGTTCGCGCGGCGACGCGGACGCTATTTGCCCAAGAGCAATGAAAACAGGGAGCATCAGAGCGCCAACCGTCACAAGCGGCAAATTGACACAATCTGGTATAGGTGCGCCAGATAACTTGTAGGTTCGATTCTCTCCAGACTCAGGACGTTGATAATTGCGAGGCGTAGGCCCCTGGAGTTAGTCCCACTATGTCGGTAAAAACGCGTGTCAAGTGAGATTGATCGCAAAAACCGGTCAAACCCGCAACATCCGCGGGTCGCACACCGCCTCGCAACAAGTCTCGCGCGCGGCTAATCCTAACACCCGACAAGTACTGATGAGGGGGCACACCGAGTTCGGCCACGAAACTTCGATGTAAATGAAACTTCGAGGTTCCGGTCAGTTTGGCGCACTCGTCTAGAGTGACATTGCGATGGTGATTGTCGTTGAGGAAATCCCTCACCATCTTGGTGCCGGTATGAATTGTCGGGGTCTCAATCTTTCGATTTACGGCAAGCGCTGTGATTGACAACAGAAATTCCGAAAGCAGCCCTTCCAGGCGCAACGTGTCGTGACTCGATTCCGTGAATGCGGACCACAATTGCCCGATCAAGGAGGCGTGCCTGCCGTTGTCCAATTGGGGACACTGCGAATACATCAAATGCAATTCGTCGTCCTCCAGAAACCGCGCGATGAGCGCAGGTTCAATCAGGAGCAAGAGGTAATCAGTTGGGCTAGGAGTTTTCAGGACTCGGTGCAACTCACCGGGCACCAGGAGGCCCATCGACCTTTGGACCATGCCGTTCGTTCGATTGCGGTAACGCCAATCAATCGAATCGACGGTACGGATGGCACAACGGAAATCAAACGATGAGTGATAGATGGTCCACTTGCGCTGCGAGTTTTGAATGTACTGAATTTCAATTCCGGGCAACTGAGGCGCCCTAAGGATTTTCACTGATTCACGCATCGCCTTTCGCACGCCTGCCCGGGCGGGAGGATCGCCCCAGGCATCGAGAATTTCCCCACTTAGCGTGACGGCTCTGAGTGGACTGGATGAAGCAGCGGCTTTTCGCGCTCCGGAATCAGAGTCTTCTCCCGCTGCTCCAGTCGGGCGACGGGATTTGGGTCCAGTCATTTGATCTTATAGTCGGCTAACCACCGACAGCTGTCAAGCCATCCCCGGCTGGAAACGGGCTCTGCCCAGGGGTCACATTTTTTCCGGCGATTCAATACCGAGAAGCTGCAGACTGTGCGAAAGCACGCGAGCCGTGAAATCACACAGCACCAAACGCGAATCACGCTCGGGCTGCGACGAGGCCTTCAGCACTGGACAGGACTCATAGAAAGTACTGAACGCGGTCGCTAGATCGTACAGGTAACCGCAGAGCTTGTGGGGGTCCAGTGTCTCAGCCACTTCTCGCACCACACTTGGGTAAGCCAATATCGCCAAAGCGAGAGCTTTTTCCTCTGGTGCCACGATGCGAACGGCACTCGTAGCGGGAACGTCGGCTTCGCCCTTGCGAAATATCGAACGAATTCGCGCATGTGCATACTGAAGGTACGGCGCTGTATTGCCGTCAAATGATAACATTCGGTCCCAGTCAAACACGTAATCCTTGCCGCGGTCGCTCGACAGGTCGGCATACTTGACGGCCCCAATACCGACCGCACGCGCAATTGAGTGTTGAACCTCGGGCGGCAAATTTGGGTTCTTCTCTGCAACAGTAGCCTGAGCCCGACTGACCGCCTCATTCAGTAAATCCAAGAGTCGAATCGTTTCGCCAGCGCGCGTTCGGAACATCTTCTTGTCTGTCCCGAGAATGGCGCCAAAAGAGACGTGCTCAGCGCGCGCGGGTTCGACTAGCCAACCCGCAAGCCTGGCCGCAGCGAAGACCATCGACAAATGCTGCGCCTGAGACGCACCTACAACGTAGAGGATTCGTGTCGCGTGCAGGGTTTGTGTTCGGTAGCGAATAGCAGCAAGGTCGGTAGTCGCGTAACCGTAGCCACCGTCTTGTTTGCGAATAATCAACGGGAGCGGCTGCTGTTCTCTGCCCAAAAAGCCCGGGGGAAATACGCAAATCGCACCGTCGCTCTCGACCGCCAAGTTGCGCGCCGTCAGCTCCTCGACTACCTGCGCTAGCCAAGGATTGTACAGGCTTTCGCCGGCAATGTGTTCGTCCTTCAAGGTTACATCCAACAAATCGTAAATCGTATTGAAGTAACGCGTTGACGCTAACACGAGTTTTTTCCACAGCGACAGCGTTTCGACGTCACCCCTCTGTAGCATCACTACTCGATTGCGCGCCCGCTCTGCGAATGCCGGATCCGAATCGAATTTCTTGCGAGCAGCCTGGTAAAATGCGTTGAGGTCCCTTATCGTGTGCTCACTGGTTTCGGCATCTCCCTCTAGCAAATTTTCGATCAGCATTCCAAAGGGAGTACCCCAATCACCGAGGTGATTCTGGCGCAAAACCTGGTGTCCGACGGCTTCGAGCACGCGACAGAGCGCGTCTCCAATTATCGTCGAACGCAGGTTACCCACGTGCAACTCCTTGGCCACATTGGGCGACGAGTAATCGACAACGACCGTTTCCGGTGTCCGAGTGGGTGTAAGACCCAAATCGGCAGAAGCATCAATCAGGGCCCTTGCGAGAAATTCACTACTCAACCACACATTGATAAAACCAGGACCAGACACTTCCGCACGCTCGATGATATCCGCACCCGGGAGCCGCTCGAGCAGAGCACTTGCCACTTCACGCGGAGCACGCCTCAGAACTTTAGCGAGCTGCAATGCACAATTGGCTTGAAAGTCCGCGTGTTTCGAGGCTCGCAGCATCGGATCAGTGCCGGCGAAATCATCGCCGAAGGCCAAAGTGAGAGCCTCCCGGAATAGAGGGAGCAGTGCAATTACGGGATCGGACATATCGGGGAGACCTCTAGCACATCAATGCCGGCGGGTTGGAGCGGGATTCAGTCAAGATTCAAAATCGAGTTCCGAAGGCGTCCATGGACCCAGGTGAGCCCACTTGTGGGGGCCGAGTGGCGCTCGGTTGGGTGAATGACGATTTGTACTTCGGTGGTTTCGTCACATAGTACACAGACCGCCAATCGATGCTGTGGCGTGAGTGAAGCTAGCGCGAGCGAGGCGCTTTGCGTGAATTGCGCGTAGGCACTTTTCGCCTCGAAAGTGCCGTCAGCGAAAATCTCGAAGCGACTCGCGTGCAGAGGTGCGGCAAGTCCAAGGCCATATGCCTTCGCGAGTGCTTCTTTGAGCGTCCATAGGGTGAAGAACCGTTCGAGACATGAGGAATCATCCAGGACGGATAGCTCTTTAACTTCGTCCTCGTTGAAGAACCGCTCAGCGATGAGAAGCGGCTCGACGCGAGCTGCGATGCGCTCGACGTCGAGCCCAATCTCGAAGTCGCGGCACACGCCACACACGACCCAATCCGCGGTGTGTGAAATGTTGAAACTCGTGGCGGTTGCCGAGGTTGGCCTCCTAATCGACAGCTTGCCCTGCGGATCCGCTTCGAATTCGAAGAGTTCTGGCGCCACCGCATACTCGTGCGCCAAGGCGCGGCGGGCTAATCCTCGACCCACGATGAATTCCTTTCGACGTCGTTCGCTGAGAAAGCCGGAGAATTGGGTTTCTTCGCCTGCGGTAAACCACGCTCTATATCGTTCAAAGCACTGAGCGTCCACCTCGTCCAGGTTAGCGAGCCATAGATGCACCTCAGCGGCCTTCACAGGTTCGACCACTTCGCCATATTCCGGCATGCTGCCCGGACCCCTACCCCGGTGTTTGCGTCGGGACAAGAGTGCACCGAGAATCATTGCTCGACCCGGATTACCCGGCACTGAATTGTGCTAGAAGTCGTTGTCTGCGCGCTGCGCTGACCCCGAGCAATTCATCATGTCATGGTTAAACGATAAGACCACTGAACTACTTTCCCGCGTTGAACAAGCCAAATCACTGAAAGTATACCCTTACTTCAGACCGATGCAGAACGTAGGCCCGCGCGTCAAGATCGGGGAAAAGAGTTGCCTCAACTATGCATCGAATGACTACTTGGGGCTATCGCAAAGCCGCGCGCTGATTGATGCGGCCGTTGAGGGGACGCGGCGTTACGGGACCGGGCTTGGCAGTGCCCGTCCTCAGGCCACCAGCATTCGGCATGAAGAGCTCGAGCGGCGTTTGGCGCGCTGGCTCGGCTACCCCGCGTGCGCCGTGTTCACAACCGGCTACCAGTCAATCGTGGGGACTCTTCAGACATTTCTCGACGACGACACCACGGTTGTCCTCGATAAACTCAGTCATGCCTCGATTATGGACGGCATGTTGCTCGCACAGGGTCAACATCCAGATCTAGAGGTTCGCTTCTTCAAGCACAACGATGTTGCCCATCTCGATAAGACCTTGGCGGGCTCGAGCCACGAGAAGAAGATGGTCGTGATTGAAGGCCTCTACAGCGTGGACGGAGACCTAGCGCCGCTCGCCGACATGATGCAGGTGGTTCGCAAGCATGGCGCTGTAATCATGCTCGATGACGCTCATGGGCTCGGAGCGCTTGGGCCAACCGGGCGCGGAGTAGCCGAGATGAATGGGCTTACACGCGAGATTGACCTAATGATTGGTACCTTTTCAAAGTCGTTTGGGACCGTAGGTGGGTTTGTCTGCGCCGACGCATCGTTGATCAATTTCCTGAAATTGAGCGCCCGCTCATTCGTCTTTTCAGCGTCGTTGCCACTGGCTCAAGTCGAAGCGGCCATGGCCGCTCTGGACATCATCGAATCGGACTATTCTCTGGTGCATAAGCTTCAAAGCAATGGCACCTACTTTCGCGAAGCCTTGCTGAGTTTGGGCTTCAACATAGGGCAGAGCGCGACTCACATTACGCCAATCTTCTTGAATGAAGAGGAATTGACGATGAAGTTTGGCGCCTATCTGTACCACGGAGCCAATATTCAAATGATGCCATTCGTCGCTCCCGGCGTGCCCAAGGGTAAGGAGCGGCTTCGCTGCAATGTGACCGCAGCCCATAGCCACTCCGACATGGGGTATACGCTCGAGGCACTATCCGAGATTGGGAAGATGCTCGGTGTCCTGCCGAACAGCGCGAAGACTTCTTCCAGTTTCATGGAGCGCGCCTATTGGTTCCTCGGTCACGAAATTCGCGGCACGCGCAACGCGGGCCTGCCGTTCCTGAAGCACGAGGCAATGGAACTCGGTAAGAAGGCAATCGAGAAGATCACGGGCAAGAAGAGCGATCCAGGCTAGTAGCTTCCGCTTTTGAGTTCCCCGACACAACAAGCCCAAAGAATCGCCGGGTCACGAACTCGTTCGGGGCCTTGCTCCAGACCACCTCGCTCGGTGTTGACCCCAAACTTGCCCTGATTACCCAACGAACGTTCAGGTCGCCCAATAGGAGCGGTCGGATTGGGCCCACGTGTCTGACTTCATCCGCAAGACTAAAGCCCGAGCTCTTCACGCTGCGCGTAAAGCCGCATCAAATTATCCGAGAAGAGCTGCCCCTTATCCACGGTAATCACCTGCCCCTTGACACCATCCATTAGGCCGCTGCAAAGGGCCAACACGACGTCGGCAACGTCCTCCTCTTTGAGCCACTCAAAGCCGGGTGGTGCCAGGCGCTCCAAGAATTGGAACAACTCATCGCCAAACATATCCCGCGTTGACTGAGTGGGTACGGCCGCCGCCCGGACGACGTTGATTCTAATGTCTTCGTTGCGAAGCCTGTAGTTCGTGTACTTGACGAGCGTCTCGAGCACGGCCTTGGACGCAGCAACAAACTCATAACCGGGATTGTAGGAGTCAGGACCGGGCGATGACGTCGCTATGGCATAACGCGGGTAGCGGCCGAATATTGCCTTCATTTGCTGCAGATAGTCGAAGGTTGGCCACGCCGAATAATGAATGCTCTTGGCCAGCGCGCGCTCGGTCATTTCTTCGAAACTGGGCACGACCACCGACCCCGCCACGTTGCTCACGAACACTTCAATGGCCCCGTGGCGGTCATGGATTTCCTTGAGCAGGGAGGCGGTATCTTCCGCTTCGGCCACATCCGCCTGCACCAACAATGGAGGCGGAGCCGAGGCGTCCACAAACTTCTGGCGGACCTCGTCTTCATCCGCACTGCCCCAGCGATAAGTCAAAATGCAGTTTGCTCCCTGCCGAGCAAACCCAAGGGCGATGGCAAGACCAATACCCTTGGTACCACCCGTAACCAATACTGCTTTATCGCTAAAATCACGAATCATCGTGGGGCTCCATTGCGGCGAATTCAAACGTTCAAAGACTTAGGGCTGCGCTGTGCCCTGACCGGAATCTCGCTCTTCGACTGACTTGTGGAATAGGTCGATCAAACCATCGATATTGGTGAGCTTGTTCAGCTCGGCCCGTGGCACCTTCACCTTGAGTTCGCGCATGGACCGCGAAACGACTTCGACCAAGTCCAGGCTATTGGCTCCGTAGTCCTTCATGGATTTGGTCGTGTCGATCGACGCTACATCCAGGTCATCAACGGCGTCGGCCAAGTGCTTCTTAATTACGTCCCAAATTTCATCGCGGGTCATGTTGTTTTCTCCTTTGATAGTTGGATGTGATCGCGCTCTCCGTACAAGCGCATTACGTTGTCGTAAAATGGACTGCCGTGATCGACGGAAATGACTTGCCCTGTCACGGCATCCATCAGACCGCTGCACAGAGCCAAAATTGTATTCGCCACTTCGTCTACGGTAACGAACATCGAGGGGTCAATGCGTTCGATGAATGGAATGCATTCTTCACCCATGGTTGCCTTCAATGATTCCGTCCTGACGAATGCCGCGCGGACGACATTGATGTGGACGTTTTCTGCAGCCAGCCGAAAGGCCAAATAGCGACAAAGCGTTTCCAGCACGGCCTTCGACGAGGCCACGAAATCATAGTTGGCGGTGTACTTGTCGGGCCCTTGCGAGGAAAGCCCAATTAGATAGCGGGGATAATGGCCAAACACGGCCTTGATTTCCTGCAGGTAGTCGATCATCGGCCACACGCTGTATTCGATACTGCGGAGCAGGGAACGCTTTTGGTAGTCGCCCATCGATTTGACGACTTGGGCGAAAGCAACGTTGGAGATCAGAACTTCGATCCGATCGTGCTTCTTCTTCAATTCTTGGAGCAAGGCCTTGGTATCTTCGCTCGAACCGGCATCCGCTTCGACGATGCTCGGTACGGGCGCCTTCCTCTGCGCAAATTGATTGCGGATGTCATCTTCATCGGCGCTGCCCCACTTATTGGTGAGCGTGAGATGGGCGCCAAGTTGGCCAAACGCGAGCCCCGTGGCAAGACCAATCCCCTTGGTGCCACCGGTGATGACCACCGCTTTGCCGTTGAAATCATTCAACATATTCACCCTCGATACGGTCTCGGATTTCGTCTTGCATGAAAGAGATGCTGTGCATCATTGCCTCCAGGGTCCGGCTTTCTTCAAAGGCTTGCCGCCGTCGAACGGAGAGCGTTCGCTTCAGCAGTTCCAAGGAACAGCGGGGTTTTTCGGCAATTCGCGCAGCCACTTCCAGCGCTTTAGCGCAAACTTGGCTTTTTGGAAGGATGTAATTGATACCTGAAGCTCCGATGAATTCCGCTCCTTTGCGGAATTCACCGGTATATAGCAACTCCTGCGCGATTGCAGGCGACAAGACATGCTCGAGCAAACGGGTCATGCCCATTCCAGGCGTAAAACCCATGTTCATAAAGCTCGCTCCGTAGCGGCTTTCCTTGGCCATCACGACGATATCGGCGCAAAGGCCCAGAGCCAGACCACCACCCGTTGCATGCCCTTGCATTGCCGAAATCGTGGGCACGGGTACGTCCAGCATGGCCTTGGAAAGGGCAATGTCCGTAGGGACGACATCACCCCGAGCGAGACGCTGCAGGAGCTCCCGCGGTGCTCCGGCCGCGAATATTTCAGAAAGGCCGCGTAACACTACGACCTTGACGGTGCGATCTTGGCAGACATGCGCGAGCACTTCTTCCAGCTCCGAAACGAATGCTTCGCCGAATGCGTTCTTACCCGCTTTGTCGGCCATGACAATGTCCCAAACGCCATCCTCGCGCACTTTCAGCGATACGAGCCGGTTGGGATTACTCAGACCTGCTTGGCTCACAGTACCTCCCAAGGAAGGACGCCATCATTCTTGAAGTTTCTTATCGCGGCAACGGTGGCCGGATCGCTCAAAGCTGCCAAGGTCGATTGCTGCCCGAGTTCCAAAGCCGCCGCCTTGTCCAGTGCAGGCATGATGGCGCTGAGTTGCTTTATGGTTTTCACGCCGCGCCGAAGTCCGCGCCGAAGTGACTTCAACCATCGACGGAGTTCTGGAATAAGCTCGGCGCTTGACACCAAGGTGTCGACTAAACCGGCCGCCTTGGCCTCGACTGCGGAACGCGCAACACCCGTCAACGCCCAGATGCGGGCAGTGTGGACAGGTACACGCTCGAGCAGGAATGGCAGAACCATTGCCGGCGCAAATCCGAATAGGACTTCGGGCAATCCAAATGTCGCCGTGTCACTGGCAATGACTACATCACAGGCCGCTACCAACCCCACGCCGCCCCCGTTGGTTGCCCCCTCAACTAGGGCGATAGTCGGCTTATCGGAAAAGCGCAACGCCCCCAAACATCTGCAATAATCCGTGACCGCCTGACGTTGTGTTTGACTTTGGTCGGGCTCGGGGCTCGCGATTTCATCGAGGTCGAGGCCTTTGCAAAAGGTGTCGCTCGAACCCTGCAATACGACTGCACCAACAGCGTCATCCCGCATGGCCAATTCAATTGCAGAGGCCAGCGCATCGACAGACTGGCTATCGAGCGTCGCCGGCACCACGATGATGCGCTCGTTCAAGTTACCCATTGGGGCTCCGCGAGATACGAGCCTTGGGCAGTTGCACGCGTAGTCGAGCTCCCTCGCCGTAAGAGGTGCTGGGCACGAGGCCGCGCGCAGGGTCCGGGAGCAGGGGGCGGCAACAAATTAACTCCAGTCATACTCGCGGTAGTAGTCAGCTATTCCGCGTAGTACCAATAGTTTCTTGCCGCGATAAAACCGCTCGTACCAATCTCCCAGGATGTCCCAAGTTGGCGCGAAATGGGAAACACCCACATGTGCGTCGCGCTCCTTTTCGACGGTCTCGTATTCATCAACAGTCAGGGGCCGCCTTGCATCCAGTTGGGCCTGAAGCCTGACATCCGAGGCAATAGCTTGTGCCTCTGGCATGACGATTGCGCTGTAGAATTGCGCACAAGACCCTGAGCCATACGCAAATATGCCAAGTCGATCCCCAGCTGTGACGCCCGGATCCGAATCCAAAAGGCCAATCAGACCGATGAAGGTACTGGCACCGTAGGTTGCGCCCATGCGTTTGTTGTAACGAAGCGCTGGCAGCGTCTTTACCGAATAGTTCTGCCAGGTTTCACTATTCTTCAAGTTTGAATTGAGCTTTAGCAACGCGCGGTGCGCACGGTAAGTCATGCCACCAAAGGGCGTATGGTAAAGCATTCTATGAAAGTGCTTATCGAAATCGATGGGCTCGCCGACGGACTCGACATACCTCGCATACGCGCCTTCAACTGCTGTCAAATATGCAAATAAACTGGTTTCACTATTGCCCGTCTCGAGCCGCATGTTGGGACGAATTACATCCGAGACTTCGTGAGCAAACACGCCGCATCGCCCGAGTTCATACTCGATGACCCGGGGCTCGCGCGACAAAAGTACTGCCGCCGCGCCGGCTCCGCAAACCGGTTCCCAGGGCTCACCGATGGTCATTGTGGTCTGGTCGGTACTAACTATCAGTGCCTTACGACCCTTGGACGCGGGGGACGAAATCCATGCCTTGGCCAGTTCGAGCGCCCCGGTTGCGGCATAACACGCGTGTTTTACCTCCAGGTTAAGACAATCGTCGGGCAACCTGAGGTAGTGGTGGACCCAAGAGCTAACCGGCTTTTCCTGATCCACGCTACTTTCAGTACCCACGAGTAACAGCCCGATCGAGTTCCGGTCGTCTTGGGTAAGCAGGGGTTCCGCGGCATTCACCGCAAGAGTCACGGCATCTTCCCAAGGTGGGTTGACCGCCCGCTGCTCGATCATCAAATCACTCAGGGTGCGCTCGACGTCCAGCCCTCTCGCGGAGCAAAGCGCGCCTATATCCAGCGAGCAACTCGCAGGATAGACGCGCAGCTTTTCAATTCCTACACGCAAACTCATGGACTTGCACTTTCATCATGTTGCGTGCTCGAGACCGCCGGTTAGTGTCAACTCCTGCCCATTGATGAAATTGGCAGAATCCGACGCCAGGTAGACGCATATTTGAGAGATTTCGCGAACATCGCCGAAGCGCTGACACGGGCAATATTTAAGCCAAAAATCCCGGTTGGCCTGACTCAGACCTTCTCGGACCATGTCCGTGTCGAATAGGCCGAGCATCAGCACGTTGCTGCGAACACCCTTGGGGCCGTATTCCTTGGCTAGTCCGCGAGATAGGCCGAGCAAACCGGCCTTGGCCGCGCAATAGCTTATCTGGCCACTAATCCCGAAGGTAGCAATCGAAGATACGTGGATGAAACTGCCTTTTCGGTTCGCCAAAAACTGAGGCAGGACAGCCCTTACCATGAAGAAAGCACCGGTGAGATTGGTGTCGATCACGTCCTTCCAATCTTCGTCCGACATTGACATGGCAAGGCCAGGCCGATTGATGCCGGCGTTATTTATCAAAACATCCACGCTCTCGAATTCGTCAACAATCTGCTCCACGGTCTCGTCCACGCGCGCCGAATCACGAACATCGAGTT
This sequence comes from uncultured delta proteobacterium, assembly GCA_963819085.1. Taxonomy (GTDB): domain Bacteria; phylum Myxococcota_A; class Polyangia; order Polyangiales; family Polyangiaceae; genus FEN-1139. The sequence goes on along the minus strand of CAWFUX010000031.1, from coordinate 14,633 downwards.
TGTAGGCCTTAACTTTGGAATCAGGGGACTCGCTCTTGGCAGCACTGACGACTTCGGCAGCTAAATCCGGTTGTGTCGCGTAGGTGAATGCCACGTCGTGCCCCGAACGCGCCGCGTCCAGCACAATTGCCTTGCCGATGCCACGCGATCCGCCGGTTACTAAGAAAGCCATCAGCTACGCGCCTCCCACTTTCTGAAAAGGCTGACGGCATTGATGCCACCGAAACCAAAGGAATTCTTCATGAAAATTCTTACGTCCTTTTTGACTGGATGCGCCAAGCAAACATCAAGATCTATCTCGGGGTCGAGATTATCTACATTAATTGAGGGATGCAGTGTTCCGCAATTCATTTGCATTATTGCCGCCACCGTTTCGACGGTGGCCGCCGCCCAACAAGTGTGGCCGAGCATGCTCTTGGTCGCGTTCACCTTGAGATCGTAAGCGTGCTTTCCAAAAACGTTCTTAATCGAGCGCAACTCCGTGAGATCGCCAATCGGAGTGCTCGTCGCGTGTGCACTTACGTAGTCAACCTCTTCGGGGGCCACACCGGCGCGCTTGAGCAACCGTGTCATGACGCGTGTTTGACCGTCAGTTGAAGGGTTCGGCAGATGATTCGCATCTGCGTTCGATTCGCTGCCAAGGACCTCGGCGTGGATTCGCGCACCCCGGCGCTGCGCCGACTCCAACGACTCGACGACAAGGACGGCACCGCCGTGCGCTGGAACGAAGCCTTCGCGACGAGTGTCGAAAGGGCGACTCGCCGCAAACGGCGCATCATTGAAGCTTTGGTAACTGATAGCACCCAGTATTGCCATGGCGTGCAGATCCATCGGCGCCATATCGAGCGCCGACCCCACGATCAGAATCATGTCGTAGTCGTGCACGCTTATCTCATCAATGGCGCAGCGCAAAGCAACGTTACCGCTCGCACAGGCCGCCCCCACCGTGTAGATGGGCCCGCGCGCCTGAGCCAATTCCGAGCAGATTGCCGCGTGATCAGTATCCAAATTGTGCAGCGCCAGCATACCGTCGATGAAATCGGGTTCTTCGTCGTACTGCGTGCGATTCACGAAGTTGTAGTTGCTGTTGATATTGTGCCCCGCAACAACTACACCAACTTTTTCAGTATCGATTGCGCCAGCGGTCATACCGGCGTCTTTCCAAGCCAAGGCCGTGAGCAGCAGACTGAGCTGCGTCGAAAAGGGCGCCCGCGACAGCAGCTTCTTTAGCCGACGATACATTTCCGGCTCAAGTAGAGGCTCTATCTCCTTGAGTTTGGCCTTGACGTCGTATCCAGAGAGATCTGCTCCAACTTTGCTGTACACGCCGTTGGTATCGAAAAATCGCCAGCGATTGATAGCGGATCGGCCCGCTAAAAGCGCTTCGAGAAAGCTCGGGAGTGTGTCTCCCAGAGGCGTGTTAATGCTCATTCCGGATATAACGATTCGCTTACTCGACAAAGTAGACCTCCTGAATTGCGAACGACACGACTTTGCCAGCCTTCACCATTTGACCGGTGCAAGTGGCGGTCATGCCATCTTCATCTAAGATTTCGGCATAAGTCTCGATCACGTCGCCCGGCAGCACCGCGTCTAGATACTGAGCGTGATGCACCCTTAGTGCTCGCACTGCAACGGGATGCGCATCGGCTTCAATAGCTACGGTGTTATGGGTGACGAAATGAGCCAGGCACAGAGCCAACTGCCCCATCGCTTCGATTTGGAACGCGCCCGGGTATACCGGATCACCTGGAAAATGGCCGGTAAAAACCGGGTCTTCGGGGCGCGGCAGGAACTTGCCCTGTATGCGTCGCGTCGCCAAATCCAGGTGGGTGATGGCATCGACGAAGAGCAGCGGATGGCGGTGGGGCAATATAAGCTCAATCGACTCACGCCCGTACCGGACGGGGTGCACCGACGAACCTTCCATGACCATGGGGCGCTTACGCAGCTCTTTGGCAAGAGCGTTAATATCTAGACTCAAACCGTAGCCTCCCGCACGTGTTGGCGTACACCGGCGCGAATACTGCCAATGTTTGCCGTGAGGTCAGCCGACACGTCGGTCTTGAACTTCGGGTTGGCGTGCCAGCGCTTCTGTAACATGTTGTAAAGTACTCCGCGCGGGCCAACTTCAACGAATATTGAATCTGGATTTTGGGCAACGACGTTGTCAATTGCCTGCCGCCACAGCACCGGACTGTAAACATGTTGCGCCAAGAGTTCGATGATTCTCTCCGGACCGGCGTTCTCGACGATGCCGCCAACGACATTGGACACATAGGGACGCGTAGGAACTCGAAAGTTGGCACGATTCAAATGGGGCAATAGCGCACCGGCAACGCTCTCGAAAACGCAGGTATGCATGGGGATTTGCTTTTCAATGATCACTGGATCGATGGAAAGCTCCTCTTCCGCCAACTTAGTTGCAGCAAGTACTGCATCTGTTTCACCTGCAATTACGAATTGCGATGGCGTGTTGTAATTAGCGATGCGAACGCAACCGGCTTTGGCGGCGCGCGACAAGATGTCCTCCAGCTCGTCGAGTTCAATTGGGAACAATGCGGCCATCATTCCCCTTGGCCCTTCGTCGTACACGCGTCCCCGGGCGTCCACCAGTATTAGCGCATCGGCAAACTCGATTGCGCCTATGTGCACCAGGTGATTGTACTCGCCGAGACTTAGGCCGAGACTCAGATTGGCTTCGACGCCGTTTTCCTCGAGCACCTTCAAGTAAATGTGCGAGGTCAAGAAGACGCCGACCTGAACGTCTTGATTCCGATCGAATGCCGAGTCCCCGCCTTGGTACTGGGCGAACAGATTGCGCCCGAGAATATCCGAAGCAAGCTGCACGATCTGACGCGCTGGGGGAAAAGCTTCCACCACTCGCTCTAGCATTTCCGGGTAACGCGAACTCTGGCCGGGAAACATGAAGACTCGATTCACGCTGTCATCCTCCAAAATGCCAGACCGATTCGACCCGAATATCTACCGGTCATTCGTGGGGCCCTGACTCGCTTTGTGCGTTCGAATATTCTGTTAGCTAAGCGCAACATCGGATAGGGCTTCTGACGGGATTGACTCAAAAAACTCGCGTTGCTGAGGCGACGCGGCCAAGTTCAAGTCGTGGCGGCCGTTCTATGGCGTACGACCAGACTCGGATGTGGTGGGCCTGGCCTAACCACGATCATCAGCACCCGTGACGCTACGGACAGACGTGCAACTAGTCAAGCAATTGGACCGCTATTCGATCGTGATTTCGCGTGAGCCAAAGCTGGTTGAACCGCTTTGAGTTTGATCGGACGCCGGGCTGGGGCAACATTTACGCACTGCGCGATGGTTGAACCAAATGAATTTCCGTAAAGAACGCCCAGGATTAAAAGTAATGAAATAGGCCTACTTTTACGGGAAATTCGCGACATCGAGCATGTCGTTGCCCAACTGATCAGCCAGAGAGGTACCCTGTTTCAGTACCGGCAACCGACGCGATGTTAGAAAGAGGCACTACCAGTTGGTGTTCGGGAGCGAGACGCAAATATCTCCCGTTGACACTCCCGATAGTCCAGCAGATCGACGAACTGTCGCTCGAGTAGGGTGTGCCGAAGGTGCACGACTTATTGTGATCGCGTGCGCAAGTCATATTTCGATGTGATCGCTTTGCTCGCCATGCTGCCTACCAAGAGAAAGAATTTTGGTCAGCGAATCCCCCGTGTGATTGAACGTGTAGTGATGCGGCACGTGGTGTGTGCCGTAGATATTCGCCCATGGTTGTGAGTCGAGCTTTGGTCCCGTAACGCGATTCGAGTTCGTGTTCAACTCGCACTCGATCCGCCCGCCGCATTCATTCGGCAATCGATAATCGTGTTGTGGACCTGCTTCGGAGACGGAACCCGGACTAGTTCGCCCGAGTGAGCCCAGGTACCGATTTTGGGCCGCTGTAGAATAAAAATGCGCACCCGAATTTTCGGGTCGGGGAGCCTGGCGTGTCCAGAATGCGATGAGTAAGACCCCTAGGCTTGTTCGTATTGCCGTTGACCTTTGCTCTCGGTTGCAGTGGAACCGACACGACGACGCCTCCCGACACGGGTGGATTCGGGGGTACCAGCCGACGGACAGGCAACACTTGCTCAGTAATTGGGCAGGGGCTCGTGTCGCAGTGAAACTCCTACCTCGAGCGCCGGCATCGAAGCCGTGGTGACAAATAGACGAATATCCCGGATGATAAGTGGGTAGGTGGCGAGATTTTTCTCTCGCCTATCTGCTCAACCCATTGACTCAGGCCGATCCCGTTCCAACTGAAGGCTCCCAAGTGGGGCGCTATCAGATCCTGCGCGAAATCGCCAAGGGACCATTGGGCCCCCTCTACGAGATGCGCGCAGAGGCAGGTTCGCGTGGGCCCGATGGGCTAGGTCGCCTCGTGCAACTGGGCAGCGATCTATTGCCAGAGGTAGAACAGTCGATTGCGGCGTCTGCCTGGGACAGCATGGAGATCAGGCACGACTCCGCTCTGTGTGTCGCTGACGTCGTTTTCGGCAAAGGCTGGGTGATGCTGATTCACGACTTCGCCGAAGGGACACTGCTGCGCTCCCTTCAGCGACGTGCAACCGAGAGGCAATCCGTGTTCCCGGTGGCCATCGCGCTGCGTATCGTACTAGATATGCTGGACGGACTAGATCAAAATTGCAACGTTTGCGAGGCCGCTGGGATCACTTGCAATCCGGGCGCCACAACGGCGACATCGCTTTATGTGTGCGGCGATGGTCGAACTCGGATGGTCGATGGACAACTTACGGCGGCTCTGATTTTAGATAAGCCGATCCAAGAGCGACTGTGTGCTGACGCTTTTCTTGCTCCGGACTTGCTCGACCCGGCGCTACATCCCGACGAACGCACGGACGTCTTTGCGGTAGGCGCCGTGCTTTGGGAGTTGCTGACGGGACGGCAGCTGACCCTCGAGAGCGATGTCGTGCAGGGGCTACGATCACGCCCGAACGTGCCCGATTTAAGCGGAGCCGCTCCGCAAGGAAGCCAAATCCCCGAAGGCGTGGCTCAGGCTGTTAATGCCGCGGTGGCGCTGAATCCGAGCCACCGTCATGCCACGAGAAGCGCGCTCCGAAGTGCGCTCACGGCCGGCGTCGAGGTAGCCAACTACGAAAAGGTCATCGACTTCGTAGACGCGCTTTTGCACCGTGAATCAACCTTATTCCGCTTGACCCTGGATCCACTTCCCAAGCTGAGTGACCTGTTACGCAGCGAAAAGCCAAAGCCCCCCCGACTCGATCGGGCGACATTGACCAAGCGTGCCCCGACCGCCGAACCACCGCGGGTATCCAAAGCGCAATGGGCGAACAATTCGGGCAACGCGAAGCCAGCGACCGTCAAGACTACCGAGGCTGAGGCGAAGCCCGGCCCTCGAACCGCAGCTGCGATGCCTGCGACAACGACTACTGCGTTGACGGCCAAAAAGTCGTTTGCGAATCGAACACTGATTGGAATCAATCCCTCAGCTTCTTTCGTGCCGCTGCCGCGTACCTCGGCGGCACTCGACGCGAAACCAGTCGCCATCGAGCTCCACACTGCGGTTGCGAAAGTCGCGCAGCCCATTTCAATTCCCGTCGTAGAACCACCGCCACCAGTCGATACGTCCGATTCCGATCAAACAATCGTAAAGCACAATCGCGACGCGGTAGTCGAGCCGGAGACCAAAGAACATTCGCAAATACTGGTTCCGATCCTGACGCCAGGGACCCATGCAGCAAGCAACCTTTCTCCAATCTCGACGCCTGAGAACCGTCCGGATTCACCGAAGCTCGATCCAGGCTACATGTCGGAGGTCCTTCGAGATTTGCCCAACGTGGTCGCAGCCATCATGTCCGAGGTGCGAGAGTCCCCACCGGCCATTGCAGCCGCGGTACCAGGGGCGTCGCTCGAAGTGTCGGCATCGCCAAAACCCGCGCCTGCACAAGGGATCCAACTAAGCCTGCGTGTGCTCATCTCGATGCAGCTCGTCACCGTCGCTGTTGCGGTTTTGGCCACGCTCACAATCCAAAGGGCTTTTGGGCGGAATTCGCCGACGCCATCGGCAGCCGTTAGTGCGGCCTCCGTAGTAGCGGCTCCCCCGGCAGCGCCCACCCTCATGCCGGCAGCGCCAACCGTGAGCGTCGAGGCGAGTGCAACTGCACCGAAACCCTCGACTACCTCAAGCGCCGAGCCGCCCGCCACCAACGCAGCATCGGCGAGCGCGATCCCACTTACGCCAACTGCAGCCAGCGCCGTACCAACGGACATTCCGACCGGACCGAAAAACGTGCTGCGGAAACGCAAACGTGGGTACGTACCGCATGGGCTGTGAAATATGGGCAAATTCAGGATGACACACAATCGGCGCGTCGCTCGTCTCAACGCAGGGTTGCTCTTAGGTAGTGTATTGTTATGTTGCGTTCGGGCTCAGGCAGCCTCGGTCGATGAGGCCACCAAGGCACAACTCAAAGCCGCTACGGAATCTTACGATCGCGGCGTCGCGGCGATGGACGCCGAAAAATTCGCCGAAGCGCTCAAACAATTCCAACAATCCTATGACACGGTGAACAGCCCTAATTCACACATGATGGTGGGGCGAGTATTGGTCAAGTTGGGACGCTTACCTGAGGCCTATCGAGAACTCACGCACACTATTTTGCAGGCAACGCGTCTGGGAGTGCCGCAGAAAAAATACAAAAAAACAGTCGAAGCAGCTCAAAAGGAACTCGATGACATCAAGGGCAAGCTTGCTTTCGTAACGTTGCGGCAAGCGGCTCGAGTGCAAATCCAAGGGCAAAGCGTGGCGCCCTCGAGCTGGCCGGAGCCACAACCGGTAGTGCCGGGAAATGTTCTGGTCGAGGTCAGATTCGCCGATGGTCGTCAGCTTACCAAGCAACTCTCGCTCAAGGCCGGAGAGACCTCCGAGGTTGCGGTGGAGACGCCACCACTTCCAACGATGACGCCTTCAGAAGTTGGGACAAGCCCGATCTCGACTCAAAGGGCGCCCGCGCGTGAGACGAATACCTCAGGAATCAGCTATAAGACGCTAGGATACGTGCTTAGCACGATCGGACTTGTTGGAGTGGGCACGTTCGTCGGATTCGGAATAGTGGGTGCGTCGAGTAGTGGCGAGGGTTCGAAGGATTTGATGCACGGCATCGGATATACGGGGCTCGGAATTGGGATCCTAGGACTCGGCGCAGGCACTTGGCTCGTCCTCAGCGGCGACTCGAAGTCAAACGCCACTACTTCACTTCGTATCGAACCGAGTGGTTTCCACCTAGAGCACAGTTTCTGATAGGCTCGTGACATTTATGACACCCGGTGGCGCTGTTAGGCCTAAGCCCTAGATTTCCCTGCGTTCGCATGACATGGTGTCCGGATTGGCCCAGCCCCAACCGCTTTCACGCAGGCTACTCCGGTTCCTGCGCGCCTTGATCGTGGGTAGCGGGGCAACCCTGGTCAACTTTTCAATTTTCACCACTTTCATTCGCCTGGCTGGCATCGCTCCGACCATTGCCCGACTACCCGCATTGTGCGCGGGCGCTTCGGTGCAGTTTTTTGGCAACCGCATCTACACGTTTCGCGCTCAAGCTGGGAGCCTATCGCGTCAGGCTAAATGGTTTCTCGCGGCCGAACTCTGCACGCTGGGGTTGAACTGGCTGCTGTTTCGGGTGCTCTCCGCGAACACCCACGGTATCGCACCTGAGTTGTTGAGCTTTGCGGGTACGTTTTTGGTGTTCGTGACGTTTGCGTACCCCCTGCGCCGGCTCGTGATTTTCAAGGTGCCGGGCCCGGATAAGAGTTGAAGCGCCGCAAGCGTGCCGCCACAAACAAAAGAAATGCCAAGTGTCATTGGACTCGGGCATTACTGCTCGACGGTCACCTTGCGCCCCTCGTTAAGTTCGGCGCTCATGAGCCTGACGATTCGTTCGGTGCCGTCGAGGCCACTCGATATCTGAAGTGCGGCACCTGTATCTCTTTCAATCACGACCGGAACCAGGTGTAGCGTATCGTCATTGGTCACGACGGCGACTCGCAGGCCCTTGGCATCGTCGAGCAGCGCCGTAGCGGGTATTTCGAGCACCGCATGCGGCGACGGCAGGCTGAATGCAACCTGTGCATACATTCCGGTGAGTAGTTCCCCGTTGGGGTTAGGGACGCGCACCTCGGTATTCATCGTGCGCGTCGCTGGGTCAAGGGCGCCGGTCATGCGCGCGACCTTACCTTGAAAGCCACGCCCCGGGAATTCCCGAACGGTAACGGTAGCCGTCAATTCTCGGCGGAGTGTAGTAGCGGCATCCTGAGGCACCTGAACGAACACGCGAACCGGATCGGTTGCGGTCACCTTGAACAGCGGCGAATTGTTTCCATCCGTAACTAGTGAACCGATATCTATGCTGCGCGTCGTGATTATCCCGTCAAATGGCGCCGTCACGCGGGCAAACGACTTCAACTGCATGAGCCGCTCGATGTTGGCTTGCTGGGCATCAACGTTGGCAATGGCGACGGTTACGCTCGCCGCGTCAACGGCAGCCTGCGCCCTTTGCTTGTCCAAGTCTTGTTCGGTGGCGAGCCCTTCCGGCGTCAACTTCTCGAACCGCACCAAGGTTTGCCTCGAATATTCGCTATTGGCCCTTGCCTGGACCAGGCTCGCACGCAACTGTTCGATTTGCGCTCGGGCCTGTTTGATCTGCTGATCGAGTTCCGGGGTATCGATCTCGGCCAGAATTTGGCCGGACTTTACTCGATCCCCGATGTCCACCTTCCACTTTCGCACGTAGCCACTTGCACGCGGGTATAAAGTCGTCTCTTGGAGGGGCTGCACGCTGCCTGGCAACACGAGTGCCCGGATGCTAGACGCGGGTTGTGGTCTGGTTACGCGGACTCTCAGGAGTGAGCCCTCGTTCGACCTTGATTCCGCGCTGAGTGCTGCTCGCGCATTTTTTGCGGAAACCAACGGGAAAGGAAGGCCGCTGCCCCGATCGCAACCGCCAGAAAACCGAATGCGATTGCTCGGCGCAGCGAGATCCGCGCCGGTTCAGGAACGGAAAGCCCAGATCGTTCACAGGGGGCAGTTCACTTGCAGGCATCTCCCTCGGAGGCGCATCCGCCGATTTGGATTGACGAAGAGGGATTGTATTGGGCGACTCATAGGGCAGCTAGCTCCTCATCGCCCGACGGCGGCCTATTACGCAAAATGGAGTAGCGAGGCCAAATTGTTTGTGAGCCGGGAAGCTACATGCCGTTCCAACATAGATAAACCCCTTGGGTTTGAATTTCCGGGCGGCACTGACAGCGTTTGAGTTGATTAGAAGGTTCTGCCGAAAAATCGATCCCTGATTCGAAAATACATATCCGATGCCCGCAACGATATCCGCGAGATGAAATACGTAATCGACCCCCTCAAAGAGATGGTCAGCGCTTTTTGGATTCGCCATATCTATGTTGTGAAAACCACTCTTAAGATCGATAATAGGCGATCCATCGTTCTCTAGCAGATATTCGATCTTACCCCGCGACAAATTATCAATGACTGACACCCTAAACCCTTCACGGACCAATCGTTTTACGAGATTTGAGCCGATCATTCCGGCGCCACCGGTCACAAGAATATGATTTTCGTTTTTCATCGTAATAATCCGTCGAGCAAAGTCACATTATTTCCCTCGGAGCCACGGTGGATACGCATAGCACCGCGAACTTCGACGGAGGTGCTCTACTTATAGTTACACCCAATCTCGATATCCTCCAACTGTTAGGCCGCAAATGGAAGCCACATTGGTAAACGATCACGCGACCCAAAGGAGTGGGAACCTTGGGGCTAGCTGTTCGACTATACATATTGCGATCCGGTAAAATTTTAAAAGTCGCGACCGCTCAAGTCTTAACGCCAGTCCTTGATTGAACATAGCAGATCTTTGTTAAAAAGGCGAGCGTGTCTGTCACTACTCTTCCAAAGTCGCAAAACCCAAGCGCGGGCGTTTGCTGCCGAGACAAGCGTGCCCATGCGATTGCTCTTTGCAAAGTCTGCAAATCGAGTTCGCCGTCGTAAAGCATAATCCAGTCCGATCCGACCTGTTCTTCGAGATCCGGCATGGTTCCCAAACACGAGGCAAGCACAGGGCAGTTCAGAAAGCTGAGTGCCAGCAGAACGCTCGCGGAATTGAGAACGGCGCGAAACGGCGCGCAGTGCAATGCTGCAGCCGCGTAGATGTGCGGTACGTCTGCATCCGGAATATCTTGAAAGATCAGCTGAATGCGCGAATTGGAACGCAGCGCGCTGCAGCTCTCTATAATCCCCGTCGACAGCCATCCCCGCGATGATTAGGCGGAGAGCTGATCCTTCCATCTGCTTGAATATTTCGATAAGCTTATCCGCTCCCTTGTACCGCCGGATCAACCCGAAGCTCAGTAGTACGGTCTCGTCGCAGTTGACGCCTAGGATACGCTGTCCGCGGATAGCGTCACCGCGCTCCGGATATATATGTCGAAAATTAGATTCTGGGTATCACCGCCCATGGTATTCGCTTCAACGCCGGATAAATTTCGAGCACTTCACGCACACTTGCCTTCGAATTGTGAATGACGCCGGCAAGTAATCGAGTAAACACGGTCGATAAGAATTGCCTCGAATGTGGATAAAGCCGTTCGTGGCTTCTTATGTTGTTAACTTCCCAAACTATCGGCAATCCTCTAGCCTAGCCAGTAACAGGCTGCCCAGGAAAACACTGAACTTAACTATCATCTTCCAAAAAGAGCGCGATCCAACGCAAGAGTCCGGCCAATGTATGAAAACGATTCCGCGTCTGAACGGAAGGAAGAAAAAATGAAAATGGCGCAGTTCTACACCGCTAACAGCCATTGCCCTGTCCAAAGCACGGTGCGTTGGGACTTTTGACCGCTGAATATAAACAATCATCGCCGATGCCTAATGCGCGAGAGGCACCTTAACCACGTTTCTACGCCCCCTGCACACCGCTTCATTCCGTTACGCCAAATGAACTGCAGATACCGTTGGTGCCGCCAAAACTTTGCCGACTTTGGCTGCTCCACGCTGGGTCCACATTTCCTGTCGATCGAACCTACTAAGCACAAGTCGCATTTGACCCACTATGAATCTCGTGGTCTTAACAAGGGGCGGTGCCCCGCAGTTATCAGATAACTCACGCTCCCGTTTTCTCCGATCGGGGCTTTCAGTATAACATAGCGATCAAGGTTATACTGCCGCCCTGGTCACAAAAGCAGGGCTTATATTGAGGCAACTATTGACGAAACCGATCTGGGAACGTGCGACATGGTACGATGCGCGCCTGTCCGCAATGAGCGCACCAGAGATTCTTCCACCGATCGCTCGAGGCTGCGGCGAAGCAAGCTGCGCGTCGGCTTGACCACTCCTGGGAGACCGTCAACCCGGGTGGGAGTTTCAATTCGATTTCCAATGTCGCAACGAGAGCCCTTGCGTGCCCACCGGAGGTCGCTGCGGTTGTTGGTCGTGAAGCCGACGACATCCGCGCTGGGTGATTTCATTTCCTTGGTGCACACTGGCCGAAACCATCGACCATGCCTGTTTCTCCGCAGTTCTGGCACATTGATCCAGACGACGGCGGCAGTTTCCGCAATGGAACTCCTATTGCTTTGATATTCCATTTCGCCACGCTGTCAATACGCGAGAAGTCAAACGCATTTGGGAATAAGTCGACTGAATTCATCGTTCCTCTCGCCGTCGATGCTCAATTGCAAGGACCAAATCCGCGGATCTTACGGTTGGTCTCATCCAATCATGGATGAAGGGCAACGCGCACCATCGCGGACCGAATTGGATTTTCGGTATCGAACTGGCCCTCCGCGTAATTTCAGTTGCCCTTACAATTTCGATCATCGGGGTAGAGCACCCAGACGTTGCTACGCAAAACTGGATCCTAGAGGTTTTTGTCGCTCATGTTGATTGGATCAAGCGATTTCCCTCCCTCTATTCGTCAGCGAACAACCACCGAATTGCCGAGCTTTCGGGACTCGTGGTGCGCACCACTATGGCACCAAATTCCAAATGCGGCCGCAATACGCGAAGATAGCTGGCGGGCATTGCTTCTGGAGATGACAGGCAGATTTATCGAGACGGTGTCGGCGAGAACAATCTCCGGCTACGCTGCGTTTTTGATCGAGTTGTTCTTGATTGTGGCTCTTGCTCGGGCGTGATCGCAGCCTGCCGAAAACGATGCAGATCGGCTCTTGGTGGAGAGAATTTTCGCTATGGTTGATCGATGCGGACGGCGGATTTCCAACGATTCGGCGAATCGGACGATTGTCGAGTCATACTACAACCGAGACATAAGAATTCGGTACGTTCATCGATCGTAGTGGTAATAGCAAGCTGTTTGCCGACCCCATCTCGCTCCCCCTTCACAGATCCGAGCATTCGCGACGTCATCTTCAGTCCACTGGAGCATCCTCGAAAGTACGGATCGGAATGCGCAGCTTTCCATTTGGTGGATATTCAGTGATTCGGTCCGCGAATGCGACGCCTTAGTCTTATATCGACCATGGACAGATAGGTTATCTGTCCATTGCCGCCGATGGCCACGCGGATACGTTCTCGTGTGGCTCAGCGTGAGGATCACTCTATCGTCGACGCCGGCACCTATCTATATCATCGTGAGAGTTCTGCGAAACACGTTCAGGGAGACAGCCGTTCACAATACCCTGACGCTCTATGACACTGCTTCAAGCGTTCCCTCCGGTCCGTTCAACTGGGAAAGGAAAGCGAATGCGTACGTTACTGCATCAACAAGTAATTCCGACGCTCGCATAATCGCAGAGCATGATGGATACGCTTCACAATATGGCGTAAGGCATCGGCGAACGGTCGAATTTGACGGCGTTTCGTGTTTCAGACTGATCGATGAACTTGTCGGAGTTCTCACGAACAAAACCGTCGCGGTGTCGTTTCTCTTGGACCCGACGTGCCATGGCGCTCGAGCGAGGTTACTCTAGCGTACTAGTCACGCGCAATGACATAGCCGTCGCTCGCCTGGTCAGTGCTGGCCCATTAAAAGCCCGAATTGCGCATGGCGAAGACAAGACAAGAACTTGGTTGGATATCACCGTCATTTGGTCTGCGCGTGCCTACAGACCAAGTTCTCTTTGAGGGAAAACTCGAAGGGCCTTCAATAATCACGATCGAAATTTTCTAACACTCTATGCAGCTTCGGCTTCCAGTTCTTCGAGTTGTGTCGGCTTGAACGTACGCAAAAATATTTCAAGACTTGCGAGCGACCAAAGGATACGTTCGTGATTGTGTCGGCCATTCATATGCTCAGTCACGAGACTACGCAGCTTAGCTTTATTACAAATACGAGCAACGCCGGAACCTTCGCTTATCAAGAGATCTTCTACAAAATCACGTTGGGGTCCTCTGAACCATTCGCCGAATGGTACTCGGAATCCGATTTTCTTGCGTCGAATATTCTCTGGTGGCAGGATTTTACTCATAGCGGCGCGCAGAATGGTCTTGCCGCCCTTGCCTCCGATCAAGAACTTGTCCGGAAAGCGCGCGACGACACCTGCGAGTTCGTATCCATGAACGGCATCCGCCCCTCGATCGATCCAGCCATCATCATGCGATCCCCTCGTTCCAGGAGATTGTCCGGAAGCCAAGACGTTTGATCAAAGAATAGTGTGTGTCGCATACTTGACCCAATCTGCGACGAAAAAGGATAGGAATCCGGTGGTGCAATCAGTCCGGACCTGCCGAGGATAGCTTCGCATTCACGGACCGAGACACCACCGAACCAGACGCGCATGCGATTTGTTAGATCGCGTTCGCCGGCGGCCAACGCGACCGTCTTAGCCCGTCGCATGTTATAAGGCAAAACACTAACGATTGAATTGACCGCAAACTCATGTAGTACCTTTGGTACTAGTCGCTGATAAAGGCCGATCCATGGTTCAGCTCGATGCTTTGGATACCCTCCCATTAACTCGTCAGCGCCTTCACCAGTGAGTACCATCTTGACGCTTCGCGAGGCCATCTTCGAAAGCATAAGGATCGGGATGTCAGACGCTTCGGTAACCGGGGCACCCCGGCGAAGGACTGCCATTGGCCAATGGTTGATAAACGAGCCAGGCTCTACAATAAGTTCATGATGATCCGTGCCAAACCGCTGCGCAATGGTGCGCGCCTGATCGAGTTCTGAATATTGGGGTTCGCGAAAGCCGACCGCGAAAGTCCGGACCTTCTCAGTTCGGTGTCTCGCCATAGTTGCAACAACCGCCGACGAATTAATTCCGCCCGAAAGGTAGGCACCAAAAGGTGCATCGCTGCGCATACGAATCTGGACGGCCTCGGTGAAAGTCGTTTCAAACATCCGAGACGCTTCTTCGAATATGTTAGGTCGGGCGTCACCGTAGCAAATGGGGGCGTGAAATAGCGAGTGACGGCGAGTTTACCATTTTGCCAAACGGCGCAATGGCCGGGGGGCAACTTCTTTACGGCGCGGAAGAACGTAGAGGGACCCGGAACGTAGCGATTGAGAAGGTAATGTCCCAGTACCTCAGAGTTGAAGGCGCGATCAAAACCGGGGAACTGAACAAGAGGCTCAATCTCCGAACTAAAA